>CAWEGX010000013.1:0-901330 GCA_963808745.1 uncultured Bacteroidales bacterium | reverse complement strand
AAATCTCATCATTCTTAACCTGGGTCAGGCTATTGTGGCTGTTTTTCTTGCTTCTGAATTCCTGAAGCAGGACAGGAAGAATGACACTATGGAAGTGATCTATGTGAGGTCCATGTCAAACGGTGAATACATCTTTGGTAAAACACTGGGAATACTCTCCGTTTTTCTTATTCTGAACCTGATCATACTGGCACTCGGAGTTGGATTTTCATTTATCAGCAATGCCGGTTCCCAGCGGATCTTCCCATACCTTGCCTATCCCTTGCTTATAAGTCTGCCGACACTGGTTTATATCCTTGGCTTGTCATTCTTCATCATGGTACTCATCAAGAACCAGGCTGTTACATTCATCCTGCTGCTTGGTTATATTGCATTGACCATTTTCTACCTGAATAAAAAAGCGTTCCATATTTTTGATTTTATTGCTTACCAGGTTCCGATGATGTACTCATCCATCAGTGGTTTTGGCAACCTGGCTGAAATTCTTATGCATCGTTTTATTTATTTCCTGTTGGGGGCAGGTTTGATTTTCCTTACCACCTATAAACTGAACAGGCTGCCGCAATCCCCCCGGCTGGCCAGGCTTCCTTTATATTTTGGACTTTTCTTCCTGTTTGCAGGAAGCTACTGTATCTACCAGTATCTTCAGATCAAATTTGAAAGCAGGATATTCAGGCAGGAAACCCTGGCCCGGAATAACCGGTACGCAGTTTATCCCAGGGTCACGGTCAGAAGCTGCAAACTGGATGTGCAACATCTGGCTAACAGAATTGCCGTTGATGCCAGGTTAATGGTTTATAACTATTCTGGCCGCCAGGCGGATACACTCATTTTCAGCCTTAATTCCGGACTGATCCTGAAAAATGTGATGATAAACAAAGAGAAGGCTCAGTTCAAAAGGACCATGCAGATCATCAGGGTAGACCCGAAAAAGCCACTGTCTCCCGGCGACAGCCTTGAAATTGACATGCAATATGCAGGAAATATTAATGAAAACGGGTGTTATCCTGACAAGGACCCACTCAGTTTTGATGATAATTTCAAAATACAGGTTTTTACCTTGCGGAAGAGGTTTGCTTTTTTGCAGCGGAATTTTGTATGCCTCACCCGTGAATCCCAATGGTATCCTGTTTCGGGCACCGGGTATGCCAGCGTTTTTCCTTTCAGGTATGAGCCTGATTTTACAAAATTTGAGCTTACGGTAAGAACCAGTCCTGGTTTGACTGCCATTTCACAGGGAAAGGAAAATGAACCTGAAAAAGGAATTTTTACATTTAAACCTGAATATCCCTTACCTGCCATTGGACTGGTGATAGGCAATTACAGGAAGTTTTCCGTAGAAGTTGATTCAGTCGAGTATTCCTTGTATTCAATCAGGGGACATGAATATTTTGAGCCGATATTTACTGAAATTGCAGATACAATACCAGCACTTATCCGGGGCCTTAAGCAGGAGTATGAGGTAAGCCTGGGCCTGAAATATCCTTTTAAGCGGTTTATATTGGCGGAAGTGCCTGTGCATTTTGCGCTCGATAATGCGATATATGACTATGCCAGTGATGCAGTTCAGCCGGAAATGGTTTTATATCCTGAAAAGGGGCTGATCTTTAGTACTTCCGACTTCAAAACACGACAGTACTGGCGGGAAAGGGACCTGAAAAATAATAACGAAGAGGTCCTTCCTGAAGAAATTAAATCCACCCTGTTTAAGGATTTTGTAAAGAACAGCTTCATGGAAAAGGAAGGCAATTATTATGATTACAACCTGAATATTAATGACAGATCCTTTTCGCTCTTCCCCCAATATCTCAGTTTTGTTACAAGGCTGCAATCAGAGCAATGGCCGGTGTTGAATGCCGCCTTTGAGGCCTATGTAAGCGAAAGGAATAATGATGCAGGTACAGTACTTCAATGGTACGAAGATTTAAGCCGTCCGGAAAAAATCAATATTGAGTTGGGGCAGGCTTCTTTATCCGACCTCTTGAAAAAGGGGTTAATCTCCACAGGCAACAACAGGGAAGATGTGAATCTTCATGAAATAGTCGTCGCAAAGGGGAATGAATATTTCAACTTGCTGAGGGCGCGGCTGGGAGAATCCGATGTGGATACCATAGTCACACGCCTCATCAATTCACACCAGCATCGGTTCATTGCCTTTAAAGAGCTTGATTCGATCTTTCAGTCGAGGTTTAAAGCCGACCTGGTGGATGAAACAAACCGCTGGTATAATCAAAAACGACTTCCCGGCTTCATCATCAAAGATATGACAACCTATAAGGTGAGGGAAGGAGAGGCCACCCGGTACCAGATAAAATTCATACTCACCAATGCTGAAAATGCCGATGGACTGGTAACCCTCAATATTGAGCTGAATGATCCGAACCGCAGAGATGAAGAATGGAATAATGATAATTTCAAGATCGATTACTCAAAGAAAATATTTGTTCCCGGCAGTTCATCCTTTGAAATTGGAATTCTTTTTAATACTGAGCCAGCCAGGATGTCAATGGTAACCCATATTTCAAAGAATCTTCCCTATAACCTGCTCATTAATTTTCCCGGATTTACGGAAACCCGGAATGTGCATGCGATGGACGGTATCCACAGTATAGCATATACCGATACCAGGGACATAAAGGGTGAAGTAATCATCGATAACGAAGACAATGGATTTACAGAACATCAGGCCACCAGCCAGGCTTATCTGAAATCGATAGTTAAAACCTCTAAAAGCAACCGCTATAAATATTCATCAATTCATTCATGGAATCCTCCCCGGGAATGGAAGGCTGTACTTCGTTCCGAATTTTATGGCAGGTATATTCATTCTGCAAGTTATACAAGGGCAGGGACTGGTGAGAGGAGTGCCGCATGGGTTGCAAAATTGCCGGAAAAGGCCAGTTACGATGTGTATTTTTATCTCAACAAGTTGAACGGGGTATGGAGAAGAAGCAATAAATCTCCTGATTATAATTTTCTGATTTATCATGACCAGGGCATTGAAAAAATTAAAAAAAGCAGTGTTGATGCTGAAGATGGATGGAATTACCTGGGAACCTTTTCATTTTCATCGGATTCAGCGAAAGTAGAGATGAATAATAAAACAGTGGGAGATATGATCATAGCCGACGCGGTGAAATGGGTGATGAGTAAGTGACAAGGAAGAAGGGACGAGGGACAAGCAAGAAAAATCCCTTAGGGATTACCTGTCGGTAGAAAGAGAGACGAGGACAAGCAGAACAATCCCGTAGGGATTATCTGTCGGTAGAATAAATATGATTGCGGAACATTTACATATACAATTATGAATACCGTTAAAAAATCTGGAATCTGGCTTACCATGACGATTCTTGGCAGTATATTATTCTGCCCTGTTTCACCGGGTCAGAAGATTCTTACCATGGAGGATGCAATGAATATTGCCATTAAAAACAGTCCGGATATCATCAAATCAGAGCTGACAATGACAATCAGCAGGGAAAATCTGAATGCTCTGGAAGCGACAACAAAATCCCTGATCCGGTTTCAGTTTACACCCTATAATTATGTTCAGGACAAGGCCTTTGACACCCAATCCTCGAGTTGGGTAACCACCGAAAGCAAAAGCATAACCAGTGATCTGAGTATTTCCCAGCCTATTAAATTTTCGGATGGCAATATTACGCTCCACAACGTATTTGCATACAGGGATAACACGAGTGATTTTCTCGGTGTTAACAGCGAATTCAAGGGATACAGCAATGATTTTTTCATTGCATACTCACAGCCGATATTTACCTATAACAGGCTGAAAATGGAGCTGAGGCGGCTTCGGCTTTCTCTTGAAAACGCAACCCTGAGCTATGCCATTCAGAGATTGTTTCTTGAAAAACAGGTAACACAGTTCTTTTATATGGTGTATCAGCGTAAAATGTCGGTAGATGTTGCCCGGGAAGAGCTTAAAAACCAGCAGGTCAGTATGGAAATCATTAAAAGCAAGGTAGAAGGGGGATTGTCGGCCCGTGAAGAAATGGCGCAGATAGAACTGAACCTGGCGACCAGTATTTCCAACCTGCAGAATGCAGAGGTCGAGCTGGCCAATGCAAAGGATAATTTCAGCCAGTATATCGGGAAGCCACTGAATGAGGAGTTTGAAATTGAGGCAAATGTTGAATTTGCTGAGGTACTTGTTGACCTGGATAAGGCTATAGAAAATGGCTTGAATACCCGAATGGAACTCAGGCAGCGTGAAATCAGCCTCGAAAACAGCAAGGACGAACTGACTGTGGCAAAATCGACCAATGAATTTGCCGGTAATGTGAATCTTTCGATGGGATTGAAAGGAGAGGACCCCGCCCTCAACAATATTTATGTAAAACCTACCCGTTCTCCCGCTTTCATGGTGACATTCAACATTCCCATCTGGGACTGGGGTGAAAGAAAATCCAGGATCAAGGCAGCCCAGGCAGGGATCCGGATTGAAGAAATCAATCTTGAAAGCGAACGGATCACCGTTGAAGTGGGAATCAGGCAAACATTCAGAAGTCTGCAGAACCTTAGCACACAAATGGACCTGGCCCGGCAGAATGTAAAAAATGCTCAGTTTACCTATGAGATAAACCTTGAACGATATAAAAGCGGGGATCTTACAAGTATGGACCTTGGACGCTATCAGAACCAGCTTTCGGAAAAGAAGATGAACCTGGTAAATAGTCTGATCAGCTATAAAATAGAACTTTTAAATATGAAGATCCAATCACTTTGGGATTTTGAAAATAATACGAGTTTTGTGCCGAAAGAGGTGCAGGGGAATTTGAGGGAATAGGCTGTTAGGGACGGTATCACCCGCTGGCGGGGGTAGGGGGTGGATTTCGGGTGTCCTCACCATGCCCCCTCCGAAGGGGGACATCATCCAGGAATATCCGAACACCGATTACCGATTACTGATTACCGATTACTGAATAACATAAACCTAACAATATGAATAAACCAACAATCCTCTTGATAGCCGTTATCATCCTCGGAAGCTGCAAGGGCAAACAGCAGGATCTCGGCAAAGACATCACCGTTCCTGTTACAATATCCGAAATTCAACCCCGGTCGATTGAAAAATTTATCGACATCACAGGAACTGTGAAACCGGTCAAGGAGGTCCAGCTCAAGTCGGAGATGAATGGAAATTATATGCTGAGGATCAATCCGTCAACCGGAAGGCCATATGTTCTGGGCGACAGGGTTTCAGAAGGAAGTGAGATCATAGAGCTGCAGGATCAGGAATATGAGAACAATATCAAGATAAATTCCCTGAAGCTTAACCTTGAAATCACCAAACAGGTATTTGACAAGCAACAGACGCTTTATGAAAAAGGTGGTGTTACATTGAGTGAGCTGAAAAATGCCGAGATCAATTTTATCAATGCCAGGTATGCTTATGATGATGCGCTGCTCAGACTGCAGAAAATGATCGTGAAAGCGCCATTTTCAGGGGTAATTATCGATCTTCCTTATTATACTCCCGGCGTTAAGTTGGATGCCGGCATGAACCTTGTTAAGTTAATGGATTTCAGCAAGCTGATTATGGAAATAAACCTGCCTGAAAAAACCATTGACCAAACCCGGCCAGGACAGACTGTAAGGATTTCCAATTACACCATTGCCAATGATACGCTGTTAGGAATTGTATCGCAGCTTTCACCGGCCATTGACGGGGAAACCCGCTCCTATAAGGGAACCATCCTTATCAACAATCCGAAATTGCTTCTGCGCCCCGGAATGTATGTGAAGGGGGAGATCGTTGTGGCTTCAGCCGACAAGACTATTGTGATTCCCAAAGATGTCATCATTTCAAAGCAAAGGGGCAATAGTGTATTTGTTGTTGACAAGGGCATTGCTTACGAAAGGGTGGTGGAATTCGGACTTGAAAATCCAAAGGATGTACAGATCGTTTCCGGCCTTAGTATGAATGAACGGCTTGTAATAAAAGGATTTGAGACACTTCGTGATCATTCCAAAGTGAAAGAATTGAAATAAACCGGATATGAAAAAAATAGTGCAGTTTGCTGTTCACTATCCGGTGACCATATCCATGATCATCCTGGGTATTTTGTTGCTGGGATATATTTCCCTCCGGAAGCTTAGCATTGACCTGCTTCCGGAAATCAATGCACCTCGTATCTTCGTTGAATTAAAAGCCGGCGAGAGACCCCCTGAGGAGGTTGAGAAACAATTTGTGGAAGGAATAGAAGCGCTTACCATCCGGCTGAAAGGTGTTTCGCAGGTGTACTCTACCTGTATGGTTGGAGCGGCAAGAATTAAGGTTGAGTATAACTGGGGAACCGATATGGATGATGCTTTTCTCGATCTTCAGAAAGCACTTTCAGCCTATGGCCAGAATCCGGACATACAGAGTTTTGTAATAACCCAGCATGATCCGAATGCATCACCTGTAATGCTGATTGCCATGTTCAATCCGGAAATCACGGATATGAACGAATTACGTAAGACAGGTGAAAATTATATTCGTAATGAACTTATCCGGCTTGAAGGGGTGGCCGAAGTATCGCTTTCCGGCACAGAGGAAAAGGAAATTGTTATTGAAACTGATGCATACAGGCTTTCCGCATATGGTCTCACCACAGAAAACCTGGTTCAGCAAATCATGAGCATGAACCGCAGTGTCTCCGGAGGAAGCATTGTTGAAATGGGCAAGCGCTACACAATTAAGGGCACGTCCCTCCTGGCAAGCCAGAATGACCTGGATAATCTTGTGGTTGCATACAGATCCGCCGCCAATGTGCCGTTAACTGCCTCCTCCGCTTCCGGTGCTGCCAGTCCTGCTTCTGCCGTTGCCAATGATCGCGTTCCCGTGTTTTTGCGCGACGTTGCACGGGTTAGTTTCAGCAACAAGAAGCCCGATAACATTGTCCGCATAAACGGAAAAAGATGCGTCGGCCTGTCCATTTATAAGGAAACCAGCTATAATACAGTGAAATCCGTTGAGGAAATCACCAAAGCCCTGGAATCAATTAAAAAAGCCCTTCCGGGTTACCAGTTCACGGTAGTGCAAAACCAGGGAACCTTTATCACAAATGCAATCGATGAATTAAGGAATTCGGCTTATGTCGGTGCCATTCTCGCCATCATCGTTCTCTTCGTTTTTCTTCGTCGCATAGGCCTCACTGTGATCATTGCCTTTGTATTGCCCGTATCAATTGTGGCAACTTTTGCCCTGATGTATTTCGACGGGCTTACGCTCAATATCATGACGCTGGGAGGGCTTGCCCTTGGGGCAGGTATGCTCGTGGATAATGCCATAGTGATCGTGGAAAATATCTTCAGGAACATGGAGCTGGGGAAATCAGTGAAAGAATCCTCCATACTGGGCACCACAGAAGTGGGCGGAGCAATTATTTCCTCAACAATCACTACGGTGGTTGTATTCCTCCCCATTGTTTATCTTCATGGGGCTTCCGGAACCCTGTTTAAGGACCAGGCATGGACTGTGGCTTTCTCCCAGGTAGCTTCCCTGTTTATTGCCATCATTGTTATCCCCATGCTGTTCCATGGGATATATGCCAACCGGCCAAGGATTGAATCTACCAATTCTCTGAGGTTCTCATGGTATGCCGGTTTTCTTTCACGCATGCTCGATCACAGGAAGCTGGTCGTTTTGGGAGCATTCATCATCATTGGCGGTACAATTCTCATACTTCCCCGTGTCGGGAGCGAATATATCCCGCAAAGCAGTACCGGGGATTTCAGTCTGGACATCAAATTAAAGGAAGGTACGCAGCTTGACCGCACGGAAGGACTTGTAGAAAATCTTGAATCGATGCTTTATGAAATTCTGGGCGACAAAGCCGACATTATCTACAGCCAGATCGGACCATCTGAAAGTTCCAATTCGGAAAGATCGGTTTTTCAGAATCAGAATACCGCCTCGGTGAAAATCAGGTTAAAACCATCTGCCATTGCCCTGTCCGAATTGCTCATTGCCCGGATCAGTACCCTGGCCGATTCCATTCCCGACGCTGAAATATCTCTTATTCGAAATGAAACATCGCTCGAATCCACCCTCGGAACGGATGAGTCTCCGCTGTCAGTTGAAGTGAAAGGGCGTGATATAAAAATGCTGGATTCACTGACCATGCAGATTAAACAAAACATAACAGGGATACCCGGGATTTTTAATCTGAAGACCAGTATCGAGCAGGGCGCTCCTGAAATGGATGTTGTCATCGACCGCTATATGGCTTCTTATTATAGCCTTACAGCTGAAGGAATAACCACCCAGCTTAAAGATATGCTCATGGGACGGAATGCCGGAAAGTTTGAAAACGGAGGGGAATTGAGCGATATCACAGTCAGGCTTCCCGGGCTGAGCCTGTCAGAATTCAATGCCATTATGCTGAGAAGCGGGGATAAGGAAGTACCCTTAACTGAGGTGGCGCGAATATATAAATCAGTTTCCCCAAAACAATTGCTACGCATAAATCAGAACCGGATTGGCACGGTCACGGGTGACATTGACAGGACGGTTGCCTTTGACAAGGTCATTGACCGGGTAAGGGAAAAAATAAGTTCAATTGTAATTCCCGATGAATATGAGATCAAGGTGACCGGTGAAGAGGAAAAACGAACTGATGCCATGAGAAACCTCGGTTTTGCCCTTCTTCTATCCGTCGTTCTTGTATATATGGTTATGGCTTCCCAGTTTGAATCACTTGTTCACCCGTTTACGGTTTTGCTCACCATTCCGCTGGCGGGCGCCGGTTCAATATGGGCGTTTTTCCTGCTCGGAAAATCGCTTAATATCATGGCCTATATCGGTATCATCATGTTGGGTGGCATTGCAGTGAATAATTCAATTTTACTGGTTGATGCCATCAACCAGTTTAAAGCGCAGGGACTACCCCTCAGGGAAGCCATTATGAAAGCGGGTCAGAACCGGATCCGGCCGATTCTCATGACGAGCCTGACTTCCATCCTGGGCCTGGTACCATTAACGCTGGGATTAGGACAAAGTGCAGCGCTTCGTTCGCCCATGGCAATAGCCCTGATATCAGGATTAACTGCATCAACCATCATGTCACTTGTGGTCATTCCCTGTGTATATTACATATTCGACCGGTCAAAGAAACGTGCATCAAGTGAACAATCCGCTTAATTTACGCATATGCAATTCATTATAAGGCGTAAAATACTCATTACAATGCTTTTCACGGCAATCACGCTGCTGGGTGTATTTTCCTATAAACAGCTCGCGGTAGAGTTATTGCCCAATACACAGATACCTTACCTTTTTGTTCAGGTAGGGACCAGCCTCCAGGTGGACCCGGGATACCTCGAAAGCCAGGCCATCATTCCCATTGAAGGAGCCATTGGCACACTGAAAGGGATTGAGAAGATTGAATCCACGGCAGACCAGCAACAGGGAATGATCCAGATCTCCTACCGGCAGAATACCAACCTTAAATATGCCTATCTGAAGTTGATGCAGAAAATTGAGGAGGTAAAAAGAAAACTTCCGGCTGATTTTTATGTACAGGTGATCCGGTTTGATATAGAGCAGCTGAACAACATGCTTATGACTGTCCAGGTAAGGGGCAGCGGTGGAGTGGATCGGGTCAGGGAAATGGTAGAGAGGAATATTTTAAACCGCATACAGCATGTTGACGGGGTGGCCAATGTGGCTGTATTCGGCGGTCGTGAAAAATCGGTTGAGATTACATTGAACGAGGATGTCTGCCGTTCCTATGGCATCACCCCGGCCGATGTGAGAAATGTGTTGAATCAAAACAGCCGTACAAGGACATTTGCCGGCAAGGTAACAAAAGACAACCAGCTCTGGTTTGTGAACGTGATCTCTGAATACGATGATCTGTCAGATATCCGTGAGCTGGTGATCGTGCCAAAGGGCAATATTAAATTAAGGGATATTGCCGGTATACGTTTTGGTTTTAAGAACCAGGATACCTATAGCCGGGTAAACGGTAAGGACGCAGTTACCCTGCAGCTGACAAGGGATACACAGTCGAACCTGATTGACCTGTCCCACAGGGTAATGGCTGAAATTGAAAAACTGAACCAGGAGCTGAAGGGCAAGGATATCGAGATTGTGATACAGAACAATTCTGCCGACCGCATGGAGAAGAATATCAACCTGATCATAAACCTGGCCATTGTTGGAGGATTGCTGGCAGTTTTTATCCTTTGGATCTTTCTGAATAATGTTTTTCTGGTTTTGGCCATTGGATTGGCGATCCCCATTTCAGTTTACAGTGCATTCAATTTCTTCTATGCAGCCGGAATTTCCATTAACAGTCTGACACTCCTGGGCATGGCCCTGGCCATAGGAATGTTGCTTGACAACAGTGTGGTGGTGATGGAAAACATATACCGCCTTGCGGCAAAGGGTGTTGATATAGATACTGCTGTCACACAAGGCACAACGGAGGTCTGGCGTTCAATCCTGGCCGCTACTTTTACCACGGTTGTCGTATTTCTCCCGTTCGCTTATTCCAAAAATTTCTTTGTTGGAATTCTCGGCAAAAATATTGGTGTCTCCATCATTTCAACCATGCTCGTTTCGATGGTTGTTGCGATGATGCTGGTGCCCATGATCACCCATGTTTTTCTCCGTTTCCGGAAAAAGGAAAACGATGGTGGTTTTACCAGGATTCCCCCGCATAACCGGCTGATTCAGATTTATCTTGTTTTATTGAAAACCGGTATGCGAAAGCCTGCCCAGACAATTATCGGCGCCCTGGGCATTTTTTTCATTACCCTGATAATCAGCCTGGGGCTTAGCTTTATTAACAAACAGGAACCCGAGATCATTAATCTTACTTTTTATATTACCATGCCGGGTGGCACAACCCTGGCCAATACTGATCTCCTGGTTTCTGAAGTGGAGAAACGCCTGGAGAAACTGAAGGAAAAGCAGGATATCATCAGTCAGATTTATGAAGAAGAGGCCGAAATAACGATCACCTTGCAGAAAGAGTACAAAAAGGTGCGGAATTTTTCGATACCCAAAATAAAAAGGGAAATCCTCAACAGCATGCATGGCCTTGAACCGGCAAATTTTAGCTGGGATCCGCCTGTTTCAGCCAGGAGATTCGGTGGCGGCGGTGGTGAAGAAATGGGCATGGAAGAGTTTCTGGGTATTGGAAATAATATCGAAAAAGTGATCATCAAGGGTGAAGACTATGATCAGATCGTCAGTCAGGCCAATCTTGTGAAATACTATCTGTCACAACAGCAATCGGTGAATTCGGTAAATGTTAATATTCCGGCCGCAGAACCCGAGGTTGTGCTGGATTTTGATAAACAACTGATGTCGATGTATGACATTCCTGCATCATCAGTATTGGCCGAACTGAATTCATTTCCCCAGCAGTTTTCCAGCGGTGTGAAATTCAAGCAGGGAAATGATGAATACGATATCCAGATCAGGATGGAAAAGCCCGTAGAGCAAAAGGAACGGAACCTGGGTGATCTGAAAGTGTTGCCGGTGAAAGGCAGGAATGCGGCACGGTTCGAATTGCAGAGCATCAGTTCCTTCAATTTCAGCAATGGGATTCCATCTGTAAAAAGAGTTAATCAGCAAAGACAGCTTGAAGTTGAATATTCCTTTTTGAATGAGGTAAATGATGACAAGGACCTGCTCACTGCTGCCCGGCTGGAGGTGGATGCGCTTCTTGCAGGCATGAGGGTTCCCCCGGGTGTGGCCCTGGAGATAAAGCATGACCAGCAGGACCTGAGTGATTTCCGGTTCCTGATATTAGCCGCCTTCATCCTTATTTACATGATCCTTGCCTCCGTATTTGAATCTTTTTCAAAACCGGTTGTGCTGATGTTTGCTATTCCCCTGGCAGCTATAGGATCCCTGCTTGCATTGATATTAACAGGAAATTCACTTCTTAATCCGAATACCCTCACGGGCTTTGTTATTCTTATCGGAATTGTCGTCAACAATGGGATCATTCTTCTCGATTATTCAAATGTGCTTCAGAGCAGGGGATATACTCCGTCCCGATCACTTATTATGGCTGGACTTGCCCGTGTGCGCCCAATACTTATCACATCCCTCACCACAATCATCGCCCTGTTTCCGCTGGCAATGGGAAAGGCTGAATATGTAACACAAATCGGTGCTCCGTTTGCAATTACTGTCATTGGCGGACTTGGACTAAGTACGCTTCTTACGCTTGTGTTCATTCCAACGATGAACTCGGGCCTTCAGTCATCGCTGCACTGGTTATTCAGTCAGAATATACTCACCAAATTGATAATCCTGGCCATTTACATTGCAGGTGGATTACTGATCTACTTTAAGGTGGATACAATCGTTTGGAAGATGATTGATTTCATCCTTCTGATCCTGCTGGTTCCGGCTACCATTTATTTTATCCGGAACAGCCTTCGTAAAGCCAATGAGAAGCTCATTGATGAGGACACTCCTTTACACATTAAGGTGCGTAACCTGGTGAAAATATATGAACGCGACAGCCGGTTTGTCCGCGAATGGAAATCAGGATTGAAAATCAGGGAGCGGCTCGGACTGGCTGCTTCCTACACAAAATGGCGCGATTTTACCTACGCTGTTTGGCTTCTTCCTCTCATTGGTTTCATGATCTATTTTATCTATTTCTACCTTGAAAGCGGATTCTGGTCATTTATTCTGCCGGTGGGCCTGTACCTGATGATTCTGTCATTGATCCGCCCCTTTATCAAATTTACCACTTTACATGCGGAACGTCCTCGAATGAAATGGATCAACAGGTTTATGAAGGGAATTTATAAACTGGCCTTCTGGGGACTTCCGTTAATACTCTTCATATTTTTCTATCAGAAATACAAGCTGATCGGATTACTGATCCCCGCTATGGTGGTCGCTTACCTGCTGATATTGATCAAGGTCTCATCGGACAAATTGTATAATGAAAAGATCAACATCAATCGCCTTACAGGCCGATTCAAAGGAATACGGAAGGCATTTTACCGTTTCGTGCAATTAATTCCGGTTATTGGAAAGAAGAAGGTTCCCTTCAAAGCGCTGAAGGGTGTTTCTTTTGAAATTGAATATGGAATGTTTGGATTGCTGGGCCCTAACGGTGCCGGAAAATCCACACTGATGCGGATTATTTGCGGGATCCTGGAACCCAGTTACGGACAGATCACAATCAACGGCATTGACACAAAGGTTAAGCGCGAAGAATTGCAGGGTCTCATCGGCTATCTTCCGCAGGAATTTGGTATGTATGAAAACCTTACTGCCTGGGAATTTTTGCATTACATGGGTATCCTTAAAAAACTGTATAATCGCAAATTACGGGAAGAACGGGTGGATTATGTGCTCAATGCCGTGCACATGATGGAACACAAGCATGAAAAGATCGGTTCCTATTCAGGTGGTATGAAACAGAGAATAGGTATCGCACAGATACTCCTTCACCTGCCCAGGATTCTTGTAGTAGACGAACCTACGGCCGGACTGGATCCAAGGGAAAGGATCCGTTTCAGGAACCTGCTGGTTGAACTGAGCAAGGAGCGGATAGTCATCTTTTCTACCCATATTATCGAAGATGTGGCCAGCTCCTGTAACCAGGTGGCCGTGGTAAAGAACGGCGAGGTAAGGTATCTTGGTGAACCGGTACAGATGGCGCAGATTGCCGAAGGCAAGGTTTGGTCGATTGATATGGACATGGCAGACTTTGAACAGTTTAAAGAAAAATTCGTGATCATTCATCATATGCGTGATGGTGAAATAATCCGGGTCCGCTGTATCGCCGATGAATGTCCGTTTGAAGGCGCCAGATCTGTTAGAGCCAACCTCGAAGATGCCTATTTGTGTTTGCTGATTAAAAACTGAAATGATGCGGACCGCGGAACAAATTAAATTGGTCGGAACCATTGTCCGGTATAACCTGAAAATAATTTTTGCAGGAAGGTTTCTCTATTTTCTCCTTGCAGCATGGCTTTTCTTCCTGATGGTCATTGGCATCATGTTGTTTTCAGAAGGAAATCCGGATGTGACAGACATATATGACACGCTCATCTTTCCGGGCATACTGATCATGTTCTATCCGATTGTTTATAATATTCAAAATGACAAGGATGCACGCATGCTTGAAATCATATTCGGCCTTCCCGATTATCGCTACAAGGTTTATCTCCTGCGTTTTGTTATTACTCTGTTTCTGCTTGTATCCCTCATGCTGCTGATGGCCTGCTTTGCCTGGTTTGCCGTGGTGAGGATCCCTGTATTCAGCATGGTGATCCAATTGATGGTGCCCTTGTTATTCCTCTCCTGCCTGACGTTCCTGTTTACTGCAATTCTGCGGAATGGCAATGGTGCAGCAGTTACCATGGTGATCATCGGACTCGTATTTTTTATCCTGAACGAGCCACTGGCAAAAAGCAAATGGAATCTTTTCCTGAATCCTTACAATATACCCACCGACATGAATCTGTCCATTTGGATGAATGTAGTTCATCAAAACCGCCTGATTATGATGATCGGTTCGGTCATTGCCTTGCTTTGGGGACTCATTGGCTTACAGCGGAGGGAGAAGTTTGTATAAAATAGGCATGTTTTACAATAAAATACGTATTTTTATATCTGATCATTCTAATCTGAAACTTAAATAGATAAATATGAACTCATCGAGAAGAACCTTCATTAAAACCAGCGCAATAGCTATTGCAGCTACGGCAGTTATCAATAAATCGGTTTTTGCCTCTGCCTTAAAGCCCGACCTGGTTGGCGTACAGCTTTATTCGATTCGTGAGGATATGAAAAAGGACCCACTCGGTTCCCTGCAAAAAATTGCCGGAATGGGTTATAAAAATGTAGAACATGCCAATTATGTAGAGCATAAATTCTATGGTTACCCGGCAGCTGAGTTTAGAAAAATCATTGACGGACTTGGATTGAAAATGCTTAGCGGACATACCGTGATGGGAGTTGATCATTGGGATAGTGCGAAAAAGGACTTTACGGATGCCTGGAAAAGGACAGTTGCAGACGCGGCCATTTTGGGACAAACATATGTGATCAGTCCCTGGATGGATGAGAGTCTCAGGAAGACCTATGATGATCTGAATAATTGTCTGGATATATTTAACAAATGCGGCAAACTGTGTAAAAAATCAGGGATGAAATTCGGGTATCATAACCATGATTTTGAATTCAGCCAGAAATTCAATAATGAAACGGTTTTCGATATTATTATGCGTAAGATAGATCCGGACCTGGTGGCATTGCAGCTTGACATTGGCAATTTATACAATGGCGGTGCTATTGCTGCTGATGTTATGAAGAAATATCCAAACCGTTTTGAGACGATTCATGTTAAGGATGAAATCCCGGCTACCGAAGGTGATGAAAAATATGTAAGCTGCATTTTGGGGAAAGGCATCGTCAATTCAAAAGAAGTGATTGACATGGCTACGAAATCCGGTTCTGTCAGGTCATATATCATTGAACAGGAATCATATCAGGGAATGTCAGCGATGGATTCCGTGAAAGAGGACCTGGCCATTATGCGCCAATGGGGATATTAAAAAAATACTTATTTTTAGCGTTTAAACCTTAATTTCCAAATACGATATTTATGAAAAATCAATTCGATCTGAGCACGGCACAATTAGTTGATATAGCAAATGATTTGGCGGGAAAAATAGAGGCTGGTCTGAAGAAGGACGGTACTGAGATCAAATGCCTTCCTACTTATATTCATCCAAAAAAAGACGGGATAAAGGGGAAAGCAACCGTATTTGACCTGGGCGGAACCAATTTCAGGGTTGCCTCAGTGGAAGTGGCTGAGAAAACTTCTATCACCAGCATGGCAGAGAAGGACATCACCGAAATGAAGAAAAAGGGCTTTACCCGTGATGATCTGTTTGCCCGGCAGGCTGACGTTCTCAGCCGGTTAAATGTATCAGAAAGATCGCCAATAGGATATTGTTTTTCATATCCTGCAAAATCAATGATTGATGGGGATGCCGAATTGATCAAATGGACCAAAGGCGTTGCGATACCGAAGATGGAGGGTGAACCGATAGGGAAACCCCTGATGAACTATATGAATGAAAAATGCAATCATAATTTTACCGCCATCAAGGTGGTTAATGATACCATTACCAGCCTGTTTGCAGGATTGCTGAACCCGGGATTTGATGCATATATCGGAATCATTGTAGGTACCGGCACCAATATGGCCTCGTTTTTACCCTCCTCTTACATACCCAAATTGAAAGATATGAAGGGTTGGTCCGGTGACACGCCTATCAACCTGGAATCAGGTAATTTTCATCCGCCGCATCTTACTGCATTGGATGAACAGGTTGATGCAAAATCGAATAACAAGGGCAACCAGCGCTTTGAAAAGGCGGTTTCAGGAATGTATCTCGGTGAGATCTTCAAGGCAGCTTTTCCGAACGACAAGTTCGATGATAATTTCAGTGCAGTGGATTTAAGCAAGATGCTTAATAACCCAGCTGATTTTAAGCCGGAATATGTGGAAGTGGCGTATCAGATTTATGAAAGGTCGGCCAAATTGGTTGCTGCTTCCCTTACAGGGTTGTCAAAAAACCTTCATGCCGCCAATCCAAAATTAAAGAAGATCCAGGTACTTGCTGAAGGAAGTCTCTACTGGAGTCATATGAAAGCCGGCCGTGAATCGTATTACAAAATAGTTAATAAGCACATACCGGTTATCCTGGAACAACTGGGACTAAAAGGGGTAACAGTTACTGTGGCCCAAATGGAAAATTCAAATATGATCGGTGCTGCCATGGCAGTTCTGTCATAACTTACAATTGTTACATTTCAATCTGTTGCTCCGGAATTATGCCCTTTTGGATATAAATCGGACGGATGTATTTCCGGAGCGACTTTCTTTTCAATTCAAATAAGGCCCCGGAGAAAATTGTAATTACACCTCCGGCAAGCAGGGTGTATGGAATGCCAATTCCGCTGGCAATAGTACCCGCCATCAGGTTTCCAATAGGTGTGGTTCCCATCAGGGCCATTGCATAAAAGCTCATTACACGTCCGCGTTTGTCTTCATCTGCAATGGTTTGGATCATTGTGTTTATGGCTGCAATGGTGAGGATCATTGACAATCCTCCAAAGTAAAACAGGATAAGCGAAAAATATGTTTTCTGGGAAAATGAGGCCATTACTATCATTAATCCCAACATGCTGGAACAAAGGGAAATGATCCTGCCAAGACCAATTACACTTTTTCTGGAGGCCATGTAAATAGAGCCAGTCAGCGCACCGGCGCCAAGGGATGACATCAGATAACCCAGGGTGTCAGCACTTCCATGCAAAATTTCTTTCGCATAGGCAGGAAGCAATACAATGAACGGAAGAGCTACAAGACTCAGCAGGGCCAGCTGGATTAACAGCATGCGAATGGGAATATTCCTGAAAGTGTAACTGAATCCGTCTGTAAATATCTTCTTAAGTTTCGTACCCTGAATAACAATTTTACGGAACGGAACCTTAATCTTAAGCAGGGCAAAGATCACCGCAAAAAAACTAAGTGTGTTCAGCAAAAAACATATGCCTTCCCCTACCAAGGCAATTGTAATCCCCGCAATGGCAGGGCCAATGAGCCGGGCCCCGTTAAAAATAGCTGAATTCAGGGCTATGGCATTTCCAAGGTCCTCACGTTTGTCAATGAGATCAACGACAAGCGACTGCCGGGCCGGAGCATCAAAGGCACCGATGATACCGAAAACCAGGCTTAGCGCAATAATATGCCATACTTCAATCAAGTTAAAGAAAACCAGAAGTGTCATTGCCAGGGCCTGAAGCATAAAACAGACCTGGGCAAGCGTCATGATGCGAAGCCTGTCAAATCGATCCGTTAAAACGCCTGTAATGGGAGCAAGAACAAACATGGGTATCTGGCTCATAAACCCGACAAGTCCGAGAAGAAAAACAGAACCAGTTAACCGGTAGACCAGCCAGCTGAGCGCCACATTCTGCATCCATGTGCCAATAAGTGAAATGCTTTGTCCGGCAAAATACAACCTGTAATTTTTTGATCTCAGTGAAGAGAAAATCTTGGCATTCGTTTTTAGCTTTAACGGGATTTTGATACAATTCATAGCAAAGGATGTGCTTGACTGCAAATTTAGAAAATTTACCGCTTATCCCCCTGGTTGCATTGAGACCAAAATTGCCTACTTTTAAGCGTTTGAAGATTGCCGGCAAGGGTGCCTGCAATAATAATGAATTTGGGATATGGAACCGGAGATTTACAAAGTATATGGCTACCGCTGGATCATGCTTTCAGTATTCATGATCGTTGTGCTGACCAACCAGTTGATGTGGATTACCTTTGCCCCCATAACAGGGGATGCTGCAGCATTTTACGGGGTTTCGGATTTCAGCATCGGTTTTCTGTCGATGAGCTTCATGGTGGTATATGTGGTTATCTCCATACCGGCATCGTGGATTATAGACAAATTCGGAATACGCATGGCGGTTGGAATCGGAGCATTGTTTACCGGCGGATTTGGCTTAATGAGGGGACTGGTTCCTGCCGATTATACACTGGTATTGATCGCCCAGATCGGAATTGCCATCGGACAGCCCTTCATTCTCAACGCGATCACAAAACTGGCAGCAAGATGGTTTCCCATCCAGGAAAGGGCTACAGCCGCCGGATTGGGAACACTGTCGATGTATGTGGGCATATTGCTTGGTATGGCCGTAACGCCATATTTCACTGTTAAATATGGAATGGAGAAAATGCTCCTGATATATGGTGCTGCTTCCGCTGTAACAACTCTTATTTTCTTTGTGTTTGTGAAAGAGCGTCCTCTGTCGCCCCCTTGTCCGGCATACCAGGAGGAACGGTCACTGGTTTTCGATGGTCTCCGGCAGATCATCCGTCAGCCTGAGTTCGTCTGGCTGATGCTTATTTTCTTCATTGGACTGGGTGTATTTAATGGAGTGGCCACATGGATTGAGGATATCGTAAGGCCGCGCGGGTTTTCGGCCACCCAGGCCGGCATTATCGGGGGACTCATGATTGCAGGAGGAGTTATTGGCGCTTTGGTATTACCTCCCTTATCAGATTATTACAGGAAAAGGATCCCTTTTATTATGCTGGCATTAACCGGAGCCATTGTTGGACTGATCGGCATCACATTTGCCACAACATACACGCTTATTCTTACTTCGTCGTTTATACTGGGCTTTTTCCTGCTCAGCGCAGGTCCGATCGGATTTCAGTATGGGGCTGAACTGGCTTTTCCGGCACCTGAAGGAACATCCAACGGTCTGTTATTGCTGATGGGTCAGATTTCAGGTATTGTTTTCATTATAGGCATGGATAGTTTCAAATCTGCAGCAGGTTCCATGACAAGGTCACTGGTTACACTCATCATACTGATGCTGGTGAGCCTTGTACTTTGTTTCAAACTCAGGGAATCTGCACTGATGTCGGCAAATACTGAAAGCTAACCTATGATTACCGGAATGAGCAAAACATTTGTAAAACAGTGCCTGATGGTTCTGCTGATCCTTCTTACCGCATCTTTGCCGACAAATCATGTCATTGCACAATCCATTCCGGCAGATTCACTTGTTGTGGAAAGGCTTTCTTCCATACGGCATATAATCGACAGGGAAAAAATAAATACCGGCCGCTGGTGGTATGGATGGCTGGCGGCATATAGCGCAGCCACTATCGTTCAGACATCGGTATGTATAACAAGTGAAGACCTGAGTACCCGACAGGACATGGCACTTGGAGCAGTTACAACCTTACTGGGAGCAGCCGGACAGTTTATATCGCCAGTAAAGCCCATCCGTGATTGGCAAAGGATAAGTCAACTTCCTGAAGTGACTGAGGCGGATAAAATAAGCAAGTTAGCGGAGTCTGAAAAACTATTGCAACAGATTGCCCTTAACGAAAAAATCGGCCGTTCATGGAAAACACATGCAGTTTGCAGCGCTGTAAACTTAGGCACAGGACTCGTTACGTGGCTTGGTTTTAAAAGAAGTGTCTGGGCCGGACTGGGAATCTTTGCCATAAATACATCCATTACGGAAACCCAGATTCTCTCGCAACCGAAACGGGCTATGAAAGAATATAACAAATACATTCAAAAATATGGTGACAGCCCGGTACAACCGTCTCCAATCAGCCTCTCTTTAAACGTTTACCCGGGAGGCATCTCATTGTTATTGAAATTTTAGTTTTCGGGGAAATCTCCACTAGTTTTGCAGTTCTGAAGTTGCAGCTTGAGTTATCTTAATAATCTTCTCAGTAATTAAAATTATGATCTTCTGGATGTTAACAATTCACTGATCACCATTCACTTTTTCGATTACACGACTCTTTGACTGCAGAACCGCAGAACTGCATAACTGCAGAACTTCATTTCCTACCATATTTACGGTACATAAAATACCCTATTTGTGTTATTTCACACCTGCGAGGGAGTGACTAAACTTGCATATATAAAAAGCAGTTAAAACTAAGCCAGGAAAAATGAAGACCTATGCACTCTGCCCGATATCCGAAAAGAAAGTGAATGAACGGGTTGCCCGAGTAAATGCCACTTTTACAGTTCTTTTAATTACAGGTTTTTTAATCACACAAAATATTATTTTTATAGCCTTCCTGGCTATTGACTTTTTTATACGGACAGCCGACCTGGCGAAGTACAGCCTGGTTGCCCTATCTTCCAAAAACATAGTCAAATACTTGCAGGTGAAGGAATTGATGATAAATGCAGGACCAAAAATATTTGCAGCCCGGATAGGCCTGATTTTATGCAGCCTGATCATAATTTCATATATGCTAAATATTAAAATTCCGGCTTTGGTAATAGCAGGAATTCTCGGTTTGTTCTCATTTTTGGAAGCAGCCTTCGGACTATGCGTTGCCTGCGAGATATATCCTTTTGTTTACAGGCTTCTATATAGCAGGAAAGCGGATTATAATATATAACGCCTTCGGCGCTTTGGGATTTAACCGCAAATTGCACAGAGGTTTACGCAAAGTTCGCAGAGTTTTACTGCGACTGTTAATTCAATAATTGGAGGCGCTTTGCTTTATTAAGAACACAGAGCTTAACGACATTTTTCTTTGCGGCTTTGCGCCATTGCGAGAAAAAAAATCTGCGAGATCTCCGAGATCTGCGAGAACAATTTTACAGCACAAACGGAAAGACGGCTTTCCTCTCTTCAGGATAATCAGGAAATTTATTTCTATACCACCGATGGTGGTCCAGCGCCCGGGGAACAAGGTTGCATAAGGTCCACACGAAAAACGAAAAAGCTGGCCACGACCAGCATAAAAGCGCAAAACCGCCCCATTCTAATATTTCACCAAAGAAATTGGGACATGATATCTTACTGAATAAAAAACCGTAGGGTATCTGGTACCCATTTGTACTGTTTTTGCGCAGATGGATCAGTTTGTTGTCAGCGGCCATATTGATGATCATTCCTGTTATAAACAATGCAAATCCGGCAATGAAAACCGGATGTTTGAACCAGTCATTCTGATATTGATGCTGCAGGGATCCCAGGTAATATCCATTGACAAAACCATTCATTGTATTGAAGAAAACGGCCATGATCACAATTACAAGGGGCATTCTTTTATTTTTTGTTTTGATCCGGAATGGATAGATCAGCGAACGATTAATATAATGCAAGCTAAAGAGTATAACGATAGTCCATACAACGGCGTTCTTTTCTCCCTTTCCTGAAAAGACAAAATACAAAAATGGCAACAGGGCCGGAAGTTCCATGAAAATCCACCCCATCCGGTTTGAGATAGTGATTCCCCACTTTTTTGAAGAATGCCGTCCGTAAGGAGCAGGAATTTTTAAAAGAATCAGAAATATTGCACAGGCAAGGAGTATCCAGATAAATACGAGTTGATCAAATTGGCTTCTTTCCATTATATATATTTATTATCCTGAAACCATTTGATTGTATCATATAACGTTACATCAAAGGAACGGGGATTATACTTCAGAACCTGCCTGGCTTTTTCATTGGAAATATTCCGGTGGCTGTTTTTTATGGTATCCAGCGCAACATAGGTAAACAATGGAGGCTTTTTGCTGATATAAGAATGAAAATTCAGAATTGGCATACCTATCTGCGCCAGGAAAATAGGTAATTCAAGCCGGGGAGGAGCGTGTCCTCCAAGTTTCCAGATGTCGTTCACAACGGTTTTCAGGCTTTGCCAGCTTCCTGAAATCAGGTAAGATGCCCCGCCGGTTCCATATTCGATTGCATTTATCGTCGCGAGGCAAACATCCCTCACATCAACCCAGTTATATCCCCCGGGAATTAACCCGGGATTCTGCCCCCTGTAAAAACGGAGAAGGGCATGACCGAAATGGGATGGGGTATAATCCACAGGACCGATGATAGCCGTGGGATTCAATATGATTATTTCCAGATCACGGGTAGATGACTCCATCATCAATTTCTGACCCCGGGCCTTGGATTGATTATAGGAAATGGAGCTGTTCAGACAAAGGCTGCGAGTTTCGTCCAGGGTTTCATTAAATGGTTCCTGATTATATGCATGAATGGAACTAAAATGAATGATTTTCCGGATACCTGTTTTCTTTGCTGCATTAATCAGGTTGACACAACCATCGGCATTAATTCTCCCGCAATTTGGATCCTTTTTCCTCAGACTGATATATGCCGCCAGGTGAATGACAATTTCGCAATTTCTGCAAAGCGTCACCAGGTCTTCCTCCCTGGTAACATCACCGCGGATAAATTCAATGGGTAAATTCTCTAAACCCTTCAGATCCTGGTATACAAGTGCCTTAAGCTGATGACCCTGTTGAATCAGCATCTCGCACAGATTTGTGCCAACATGCCCTGAAGCACCGGTTACAGCGATTTTCATTGAAGGAGTTGCATTTTATTGCAAATATATCAATTAAACGAAAGGTTCATAAAGGCGAATTACCGGATGTATAAAAATGGTTACTTTTATATAAATCAAAAAACGCAAGTGAAAATGAAAAACAGCTTTCTTCTGCTATTGATAATTGTTTTACTTAGCGGGGAATTTATCCTTGCCCAGGAATCCCGTATAACTGTTAATTTGAATGGCACCTGGGAATTTGACCAAACAACAGATGCCTTTCCGCCCAAAAAATTCACCCGCACCATACCGGTTCCGGGACTAATCACCATGGCCTCCCCCGGGATTGAGGATTACGATAAGTTTGTGAGACGGCCCGGAAAGGTGGTAGCTTCTGATCAGCATAACCTGTATGATCTGGATTATACCCCACGTTACAGCTGGTACAGAAAAACGATAACCATTGGAAAGGAAATGCAGGGGAAGGAGGTCACAATCTGCCTTAAAAAAAGTCAATATGTGACCCAGGTTTTTGTTAATGGCATAGATATGGGTACCTCTATGGCATGTTATACCCCGGTTGATTTCAGATGCACGGCGGCCGTTAAATGGGGCGCTGAAAATGAAATCCTGGTCCGTATTGGCGATCGTATTTGGTTGCCAAGCGAAGCTGCAGGAGGTACCGATAAAGAAAAAGAACATTATCTGCCAGGTATCTGGGATGATGTGACGTTGTCATTTACCGGTGATCTTTGCGTAAGCCGTTTACTGGTACTTCCCTATGTTGCCGGAAAAAAGATACAGGTAAAGGCATTGGTTCGCAATTTCAAGTCATCACAGATATTTTACGGTGATGCTATGAATGATTCGGTTAACCTGACCGTTGTTGTGAAAGAAAAAAAATCCGGAAAAGAGATGACGCGTGGTTCCTCAAGATTCAATACCAGGCGTGATAACCTCACTGAAATTGTAATGGACGTTCCCATGCCGGAATTCAATGAGTGGTCACCTGAAAAACCGTTTCTCTACGATGCTGAAGTTGTGCTAACCAGCAACGGCAAATTTTCTGACAGGATTAACCGTTCGTTTGGTATGCGCGATTTTAGCAGGAATGGAAAATTCTTCTACCTGAATGGAGATCAATATATACTGCGTGGTACCAATATCACCCTTCAACGGTTCTTTGAAGATCCTGACAGCCGTGACCTTGTTTGGAACAGGGAATGGGTAAAGAAATTGCTGATTGATATTCCCAAACAACTTAACTGGAACATGATGCGCATATGTGTGGGAATTGTACCTGACTTTTGGTATGATCTTGCGGATGAATACGGAATCATGTTTCAGAATGAATGGCTCTACTGGCAAAATCACGGATGGAATGACGAGATAAGGAAAGAATTCACGGATTGGGTGTGGACCGATGGCTGTCATCCAAGTATTGCCATTTGGGATGCGATCAATGAGAATGAGGATGATTATATAGGAAATATCCTGATTCCGGAATTAAAAAAACTGGATCCGACAAGAGTATGGGATGCCGGTTACATGACCGGAAACAGCATGGTGCAGGACGAAATGGATGAGCCGCATCCCTACCAGGGGCCATGGAACCAGGATATCAATGAATTTGAAAAGCATCCCTATCCCCTGGGCAAACTCGACTACAAGCCCGGGATTATGCAGGAAATTGAAAGATCATCCTCTGCTCAGCTGGTGAATGAATATGGTTGGATCTGGCTCTGGAGAAACGGCACACCCAGTAAACTCACTGTGGATGTTTACAATTATTACCTGGGAGCTAATTCCACACTGCAGCAAAACAGGGAATTACAGGCCTACTGGCTGCAACTGGAAACCGAATGGCTCCGGAGCAATACTTCAATAGCAGGTGTACTGGCATTTTGCTACCTGGCAAATAATTACGGATATACCGGTGATTGGTTTATCGATGATATTAAGGACCTGAAACCCGGCTTAACACTGGCATGGTTTAAACATTGCTTTGCCCCGGCTGCTGTATTCATTAATCTTACAGATGAAAGGTATATGAAACATGTGGCACCCCATGAACCGGGTTCTGAACTGCTATTTAACCTTGCGGGTGTAAATAATCAAAAGGATAAGGTCTCAGGGCAAATTCATATAAAGCTTCTTGATTCAAAGGGAAAGGTAACAATCTGAAAAGAAAATGGAAGTATACGCTTGATCCGCTGGGGCGAACAGATTTTATGGCTTCGTTGGATCTGCCGGAACAGCCAGGGGGATATCTTTTGGTTGCTGCATACACCCCGACGGGGTCCCTGCATGAAGTGATATCCAGAAGGTATATTCGAATTGGCAACTTGCCGGAATATGCCTATTTTGAAATGCAGCCATAAAAATCAGCGAATTCCCCGATTTTAATAAAATCTTTATAGCCAGGCATCAAATTTTGATAATATCATTACAGCATATGCAATACTTTAGTATCGTCAAAACCGGATTGCAAAACGGATTTTATGCATGTATTAATAGCCATATTGAATCTGGTCCTGGCTGCACAGATAAACTTGTGCTCCCAAAATTTACAGTTTATTCAGGTGATAAAACTATTCGGAGTACCTTTGGTTTTTGTGCTGAAGTTTTTTGGAGAACTATTCCTGGTCTTTTTGGTGAGTGCACTGATCAGTCATATCTTAAAAATAGATAAGGCCTCAAAGAATAAAATAGTACCATCTTGCCTGAATATTACTTTCCAAACCGGTACCCTATCCCTGATTCGGTGTTGAGAAATTTAGGCTTTGCCAGGGTCATCCTCAATTTTTTTCCTTAACTGAGCAATAAAAACCCTCAGATATTGGGTTTGCTCCACATATCCCATTCCCCATACCTCTTTTAAAATGTACTGATGTGTCAAAACTCTTCCTTCATTTTTTGCCAATAAAGCCAATAAGGAAAACTCTGTGGAGGTAAGTTTTATAAGTTCGTTTTTCTTTCGGACGATATGATTCGCCAAATCAACAGTCAGGTCCCCGAAGACGAGGCAGGGATCGTCGGGATTGCCCTCGCTCTGACGGATAGCAGCCCTGATTCGTGCTAACAGTTCCCCTGTTCTGAATGGCTTTGTCAGGTAATCATTGGCGCCATTATCCAGTGCTTTTACGATGTCTTCTTCTGAATTTCTCACCGATAGAATAATGATTGGCTTCTGAAACCATTCTCTCAACTTTTTAAGAATTTCGAATCCATCGGTATCGGGTAAACCCAGATCAAGAATGATTAATACAGGATGAACTATGGCTGCCTTGATCAATCCTTCCTTTCCTGTAGATGCCTCTGAGATTTTGTATCCATAGTTCGAAAGTGTAATATCAAGAAGACGCCGTATCTGGATTTCATCATCAATGATCAGGATATGGTCGGACATATAATTTTTATTACCAGAAAATTAAGCAATCTAAAATTAATCTTAAAAATCATTTAATTATGCATCGATGTCATGCAATATTTTAACCGGTATTTTTATTATAAACCTTGCACCGCCGTTGGTTCTGTTCTCCGCTGTGACAGTTCCTTTGTGTGCTTCCACAAATCCTTTGACAATTGATAATCCCAGTCCCGTGCCACCTGCTTTGGCATCCTTTCCACGATAGAACTTATTGAAGACAGAAGCTCAGTTCAGATTCAGGGAAACCGGTACCCCTGTCCATAACCTGAATATAAGAGATAACCATTGTCATAGAACATCTTTAGCCTGATCCTGCTTCCGGCGGGAGCATTTTGCGTTGCATTCAGCACCAGATTATGCAATACCTGTTCCATCAATCCAAAATCAATCATAACCAGGGGCATATCATCAGGGATAACTATCAACAGTTCAAATGGACTCAGTTCATCCTTCGAAGCGACTCGGCAACATGGTTTGCCAGATCATGAACGTCGCACCAATCCGGTTTTGGACTGTATCCTCCCTGTTTCAAGGCGCGACATGTTCAACAGGTTTTCAATAAGCCGGTTAAGTCTTACTGGAAGCGATATTGATCTCTGAATAAAGTTTTTTCTGTGTTTCTTCAGGATATGATCTGGGATAACAGGGTATCGGTTGCACCCATGATGGTTGCCACCGGAATTCGCAATTCGTGGGAGATAGAATTGAAAAGTGTTTTATACAGTTTATCCGATTCATTCAGAACAAATGCTTTTCTGGCAGCATTGCGCAAAAATTCACGTTCATACTTTCCCGAAATCTGGGAAAGAAAAGATTCCCAGAATTGTTCCTCACCTTGCGAGAACACAATTTTGTGCTGGACCGCAATAACCCCCATATTTTCATAATTTCCTGTTAACGGATAAAAGGTCAAATCACTTGAAGGAAGGGTATCCGTATTTTTCCCGGCTTTTGCTGAATGTTTGAAAACCCAGGCATGCAACACTCATTTCATTTTCTGAAAGTATGATTTTTGTTTCATGCCTTACCTGGTTTTCAAGCTGGTCCAGTTTCTGTTCTTCAGGAATAATGGCACAATCCAGTTTAAAATACTTTTGAATATATTTGACAGCAATATCCGTTACTTCATCAATCGCCGGGGCATTGGCCAGTTCCTTGCTGAGCTGATATAAAGCATGTGTCCGTTCTTCCCGGATCCTTATTTTTTTCTCCTGGTTTCGACCCTGGAAGTTAAAATGCCATTTAACAAGGCAATGATAAAGAACATGATGAGCATTAACATATCCTCAGCTCTTTCAATATGCAGCGTATTTTGCGGCGGTATGAAAAAATAGTCCCAGATGAGCGCACTCAGAAAGTGCTGCCAGAAGAATAGGGCCTGTACCATAAAATATTGCCAGCATGGATACCAGAAACAATAGCCCGAAAGAAACCACCTGGTATCCCAGAACTTCATGAAATGGATAGCAAATAAGCGAAGTGAGGATTACCAGGATGGAAGTAATGATATATTGCCTGAAATTTGATGTGAAGGAGGGTATTGCAACTTTCTCCCTGAAATGATCTTTTGCCTGGCTGTCGGAACCTAGAATATAAACATCTATATTGCCGGAATATCGGATCAGCCGATTGACAAAATTCCCCAGTTGCAACATTGAAAGCAGGTTCCGGACCCGGGGCTTTCCAACAATGATATGCGTTACGTTTTCTTTTTCCGCAAATCCCACAATGGCTTTTACCATATCATAATTTGTGATGATCCGGAATTGATATTCCCAGTTGTTTTGCCAGGTTTATATTCCTGTCAAGTTGTTCACGTTCTTTATTTGTGAGTTGATGCTGGGTTTCAACATAAAGGGCCTGAATATTTGCCCCCATTGAATAAGAAAGGTTTTTTGCCCATCGCAAGCAACCGGGTTGACTGTTGTCGGTAATCGATGGCAACTAAAAGATGCAATCCTGATTTCCAGGGACCCCGGATCCGTTTTTGCTGCATGTAATCATGCAATTGTTTGTCCACCCTGTCTGCAACAATCCGCAAAGCCATTTCACGCAAGGCGGTGATATTTCCTTTTCGGAAGAAATTTTCAATGGCTTCAACTGAACGTTCGGGTGTATATACTTTTCCTTCGGATAAGTCTTTGAAGCAATTCATCCGGTGTAAGGTCCACCAGTTCAACTTCATCTGCATTTTCAAAAATTTCATCGGGCAAAGTTTCACGCACAATTATACCTGTAATTTGGGCAACAGTATCAGAACGGCTTTCCAGGTGCTGTACATTTACAGTGGTATAAACATTGATACCATTTTCAAGAATTTCCTGAACATCCTGGTATCTTTTTGCATGGCGGCTGCCGGGAGCATTGGTATGAGCCAGTTCATCAACCAGCACAATCCTCGGGTTTCGGGCAATGATTGCATCCAGGTCCATTTCCTCCAACCTGGTAGATTTGTATTCATACGATTTGCGAGGGATCAGTTCAAAACCATTTACCAATTCCGCAGTTTCCTTACGATTATGCGTTTCCACATATCCGATGACAATGTCATTGTTTTTCAACTTTTCTGCATGGGCAGCCTGAAGCATGGTGTAGGTTTTACCAACTCCGGCACACATGCCAAAGAAATATTTTCAGTTTACCCCGTTTGCTTTTTTCATCTTCCGAATAGTAATGAGGCAAGAAGTTCATCCGGATTTGGCCTGTTTTCTTCGTGGATGATCATATTTTGATTTAAAACTTAGCCTGAAATATTATATAAAGGTCGAAAAATTATTTCCCATAAAGCTTTTGATAATAATATTATTTTATTCCATCCAGGCCTATATTCAAACTGAAGGATGTTTATTCTTTCCTCGCCCAGGATCCCGAATTGCCTTTTTTCAGTATTTTGCCTGATCAGATCATTTAGCCTTTGTTCCTGGCTGTTGTTAAAATTCCTGACCGTGGCAATTCTTTTAACCTGCAAAAGAACCGCATCTACAGAGGTGTGGGGATCAAGCCCGCTGGCAGAGGCAAATAGCATTTCCACGGGAATGGAAGTGGTATCCTGTATGTTATTGCCTGTATTGAAAATTTTCCTTCTTTCGTTTACCTGGATTAATAATTTCGTGCTGGTCGGTCCGAAATTGGATGCCGCTGAGGGAACCGGATTATAATCTATTGCCGATGGCCGTGACCAGAAATAGGCACTGCTGTCGAATTTTTGTCCAATCAGCCTGGAACCCAGAATTTCTCCGTCCTTCTTGATGAAACTGCCATTTGCCTTTTCAGGAAAGGCAACCTGGGCAATACCTGTCACGAATACCGGGTAAACTATCCCTGTCAGCAGGGTCATAATAAGTAAAAACTTAAATGCTATCGAAATTTGTGTTCTCATATCTAAGAAATTAAAGCAAATGCAAAAAAACAATCAACATGTCAATAAGCTTTATGCCGATGAAAGGAATGATAATTCCTCCAATGCCATAAATCAGAATATTGAGTGCCAGCACCCGGTTGGCTGAGATCGGACGGTATTTAACACCACGAAGGGCAAGTGGAATCAGGGCAATAATGATCAGGGCATTAAAAATCACCGCGCTCAGTATGGCACTATTGGGTGTGGCCAGTTTCATCACATTGAGCGAGCTCAATGGGGCCGCACCTGAACCTGTAATATAAAGAGACATGGCAATAGCCGGAATGATGGCAAAATATTTCGCCACATCATTCGCTATACTAAAGGTTGTTAAGGCACCCCTTGTCATCAGCAATTGTTTTCCGGTTTCTACTACCTCTATCAGCTTGGTAGGATTGCTGTCAAGATCGACCATATTGCCAGCTTCACGGGCTGCCTGGGTACCGGTATTCATAGCAAGTCCCACATCTGCCTGGGCAAGTGCAGGTGCATCATTTGTACCATCACCGATCATTCCTACCAGGTGACCGTTCATCTGTTCCTCACGAATCCGGAATAACTTATCTTCAGGTTTTGCTTCCGCCAGAAAATCATCCACGCCTGCCTCGGCTGCAATGGCAGCTGCAGTTAAACGATTATCCCCGGTTATCATTACCGTACGGATTCCCATGGTCCGTAATTGCGCAAATCGCTGCTTTATGCCCCCCTTTACAATATCTTTTAACTGAATTACACCCAATATCTTGTTGTTCTCCGCAACAACCAATGGTGTTGCGCCTTGCCGCGCAAGTTCATCAACCACTTCTTCCACATTCTTCGGAAAAAAACCATCATTGTTCAAAATGAAGTTCCTGATGGCATCGGAGGATCCTTTTCGAATGCTTCTAAGCGGTTTTCCGTCAATTCTCTGATCAATTCCGCTCATCCGGGTTTGAGCCGTAAAGGGAATAAAATCTATCTCGGAGGATTTCATATCCCTTCCGCGGATATTGAACTGTTCTTTTGCCAGTATGACAATTGATCTGCCTTCAGGTGTTTCATCAGCCAGGGAGGCCAATTGAGCGACATCGGCAAGATACTCCTTTGAAATTCCGTTTGATGGAATAAACTCAGTGGCCATCCGGTTACCCAGTGTAATTGTACCTGTTTTATCAAGCAGCAATACATCCGTGTCACCTGCAGCTTCAATGGCCTTGCCGCTTGTGGCAATCACATTCTTCTGCAATAGGCGGTCCATACCGCTGATCCCGATTGCACTTAGCAATCCGCCAATGGTTGTTGGGATAAGGCATACAAGCAATGAAATCAGCACAGGTAAACTCAGATTGTGTTCAGCTGAAATCCCCGAGGCTTTTAAACTGTATCCAAAATAAGCTGGCATGGCAACCACCACCAGGAGAAAGATTATGGTAAGTCCTGATAAAAGAATAGTCAATGCAATCTCATTCGGTGTTTTTTGCCTTTTTGCCCCTTCAACCAGGGCTATCATCCGGTCAAGAAAACTATGGCCCGGTTCGGAAGTAACCTTAATGACAATCCGGTCACTGATCACCTTGGTACCGCCGGTAACAGCAGAACGATCACCACCGCTTTCCCGTATGACAGGGGCAGATTCGCCTGTAATGGCCGATTCATCAACACTGGCAATCCCTTCAATTACATCCCCGTCCGAAGGGATCACATCGCCGGCTTCACAAACCACTTTGTCTCCCTTTTTCAGGTCGGTTGCCCATACCAGTTCTTCTTTGAGATTGACGAGCCTGCGAGCCCTTGTCTGGGTACGGCTTTTTCTTAGACTGTTGGCCTGTGCCTTTCCCCTGCCTTCTGCAATTGCCTCGGCGAAATTGGCAAACAAAACAGTAAACCAGAGCCATATAGTGATCTGGAAATTAAAAGAAGAAAAATGACCGCTCAGAATGTCCGAGATAACTACCACTGTAGTCATCAGTGCACCAATGCCTACAATAAATATTACAGGGTTCTTAACCAGTGTTCCGGGATTCAATTTAATAAATGAATCCCTTAATGCCTGAATAGTAATTTCCCTGCTAAATAAATGACCTAATGAATTATTTTATATTTTTTTTCATGGAATAATAATTAAAAAGTGACACCCGAATTCATTAAAAAATGCTCCACGATCGGTCCCAGGGCAAGCGGAGGAAAAAATGTCAACCCGCCTACGATGAGAATGATTCCGATCAATAACAGTACAAAAAGCCAGTTATCGGTTCTGAATGTACCGGATGAAACCGGTGTTATTTTCTTTTTTGCCATGCTGCCGGCTATGGCCATAACGGGGACAATAATTCCGAATCGGCCAATCAGCATGCCGAATCCAAGCATTACATTATAAAAAACGGTATTTGCAGTGAGGCCGCCAAATGCACTGCCATTGTTCCCGGCCGCTGAACTGAATGCATAAAGGATCTCAGAAAGACCATGGGGTCCGGCATTATTTAGACCAGCCAATCCGGGTGCTGTTGAGCACGCAATGGCGGAAAACAATTTGATCACAATACTGGGAGCCAGTACAGCAAGAATTGCCATTTTTATCTCAAAAGCCTCCACCTTTTTACCCAGGTATTCCGGGGTGCGGCCAACCATTAATCCGGCAATAAAGACTGTAAGCAGGATAAAAACGATCAATCCGTATAAACCTGAACCTACTCCTCCAAAAATTACCTCTCCCAGCATCAGGTTGAACATGGCAATGAGTCCCGATATCGGAGAAAGGCTGTCGTGCATGGCATTTACAGATCCATTTGATGTGACTGTGGTGGTTACAGACCATAAAATACTGTTCATCACACCAAAACGGGTTTCCTTTCCCTCCATGAGGCCGGAAACATGAAATACATTATTTGTATGGTATTCTGCCCAAAGCGACAGTGAAAGGCCAGCAGCAAAAAGGACAAACATGGTAATGAAAATCGTCCAGGCCTGGCGTCTTTCTTTCATATAATGACCAAAAGTGAATACCAGTCCGGAAGAAATAATGATCAGGGCAAACATTTCCAGGAAATTGCTGAAGGGTGTCGGATTTTCAAAAGGATGGGAACTATTGGCATTAAAAAAACCTCCGCCGTTTGTCCCCAGTTGCTTGATGGCAATCTGCGAGGCAGCCGGTCCCAGGGCAATTACCTGTTCCGAACCCTGGAGCGTGGTTGCATGAGCATAATGTGAAAAGGTCTGGACCACACCCTGTCCAACCAAAATAAAGGCCAGAATAATGCTAAAAGGCAATAGCACGTAAACAACTGACCGGGTCATGTCAACCCAGAAATTTCCAAGAAGTTCTGTGGTCTTTCTGGTAAGTCCGCGCATCAATGCCAGTAATACTGCAATACCCGTTGCTGCACTCACAAAATTCTGTACGGTAAGTCCAAGCATTTGCACCAGGTAACCCATTGTATTTTCGCCGCTGTATGACTGCCAGTTGGTGTTGGTTACGAAACTCACGGCCGTATTGAATGAAAGGTGCCATGAAACATTGGGCAACTTTTCAGGATTTAGTGGCAGATGAGCCTGCAGGAACTGAAGCAAAAACAAAAACAACAGTCCGCCAATATTGAAAATAAGTAAACTGAAGGTGAATGTTTTCCAATTCATTTCCTCAGTCACTGTAATACCGGCTAACCGGTATATTCCTCTTTCGAGCCAGCCAAATACCGGCTTCAAAATATGTTTTTCACCCATGAATACCCTGGCCATGAACTTTCCTAACAGGGGTGACAAAACGATCAATAATGCCAGGAAAAGAATGATTTGAATGATGTCTGGTGATTTCATGTGAATTAGAATTTCTCAGGATTGATCAGGGAATAAATAAGATATAGCAGAATTAACAGGGAAATCACTGCTCCGATTACATATCCTCCCGGACCAGAGCCTGTTGCAGTTGCGGTTGGGGTAACAACCAACAGGGACGCTTTGAATGTTTTCATTTTTATTTAATTATATTGAATACAAAATTGCAGCAAAATGTATTTGCATTTTATAAGGAATTATGGTAGGCATTAAGATTTTATAAAGAAGAAATGATAAATGTTTGCGCCAGTGTGTTGAGATATTAACCACCGAGTAGCACAGAGATTTGCACGAAGAGTCGTTATGCCTTGGTTAAAAAGTGGACCTAAGATTGTAATAACCGTGGGTGCTAAACCCACGGTAAGCGAAGAATCAGCGGGATCTACTTTTTCAGATCTGCAACAAAATCAAACCGATCGCCGCAACCAGATTCATTATACCGAACCAATCTCCGAAACGGGAATAAATGGTGTTTTTTTTCAGAAGGGTAACTTCACTGAGGAGTGTGATATTTTTTTTATGGGTAGCGGAGGCTTCTGAATTAACACGTCCATAACAATCACTGATTGTTAATCTGCCTTGCCGGGCTGCACGTACCCCGGAAAATCCATTCTCAACACCCCGCAATATGGCCATTCTTGAATGAAGCCAGTCATCCTGTACAAAATCCCAGGCTGGAACACATACTATTTGAGTATTTTTCATGCCATATTTTCTCAGGTGAACCGGAAAATCAAGGTCCTTACAAATAGCAGTGCCGGCCTGCAATCCTTCGAGTATAGAATAATCCGGTTTCATTGCCGGGCGCAAACTGATTTTCAAATCCGGTCACCAGGTGAACCTTGTTATAATCACATATTATATTACCATATGGATCGATCACCAGGGCAGAATTCCTTGAAGGTTTGTTTCTGAAATTGGTATATCCTGTTATAATATAAACATGATTTTTCCGTGCTGTATTTGTCAAGCATTTGCATTATACCGGGTTCGGTTTCTGCATTGATATTGAATGCCCGCTCCGGAAGGACCACCAGTTCAGCCCCATTTTCAGCAATCCTGGATATACTGTCGGTATAAATCGCAACCGTATTCAATTCATCTTTCAGCACAGGGTGATCAGTCACATAATGATGATCTCTCTTCCAGCACAACCAATCCCGCTCTGATGGATTTCTTTTCCTCCTTATTGTTGATCCTTAATACTGCCGTATAAACATACAAGGAATGTAATGGCCATGGCTGAGAACAGTGCCATTTTGAACCGGTTCTTTTCTTTGTGATGATACCAGCCGACTGAAAGAATAGAAGGAATCAGTGTGACAATAAAAGTGATCCCCAAAATGCCTGTAATGGAGGCAATCTGAATGACAGGCAAAAAATTTGCCTGGGAGTATGCGATACTGCCTGCCGTTCCGTCTGACGAGAAACTAATCAGCAGAAATTCAAATGCTGTAAAAAAAACCGGAAAGGCAAAAATTCCAATCCGGAATTTCGTTTTCAATACTATCCAGCGTGTTACGGTTACGATCAGTGCAAAAATCAAGGGAAGCAACAATGTAAATAGGATGGCAGGGATGATGGTAGCCACCGTAATAAGATATGTAAACCAGCTTATACGGCCAATGAGATAAGCCAGGAAGGATATTGCAAATGCCTTCCTGCCGGATAAATCCAAAGCCACAATCAATACCGGAACAGGAGCCAGCCAAAGCAGGAACCAGGAATCTCCGCTTAAGCCACAGGACAGGTACCAGCAAATACCCGAAAGAATAAAAGAAGGAGCAATCCACTTCTTGATTTCCGGTTCGGGATTATGCGGGTCGTTCATAGGAATGTTTTTGTTATTTGACAAAGATAGTAATTTGGCTGATGGGGTGAGGGAGCAGGGAGTAAGGGAGTAAGATGAGAGGTGAGAGGTGAGAGGTGAGAGGTGAGAGATTTGCCCCACAATAAAAAACTTATATGGAAAATGCGAGCAAAGCGAGCACTCATCGAAATAAAAAATTTAACCTTGTATTGTGATAAATGAGTACTTAAAAATGATTCAAATTTACTTTTTAAACAAACCAAACAGGGCCGCAAACTGCAGCCCTGTTTTTTGATTCCGATAATTGTTAATGTAATTGCACAGTTGGATTTCAAACCCATCAGTACATAATATAAGGTTTAGAGGTGAACCCCTTATGATTTTGATTTAACGCCGCATCCTATGGCCTTTGTCATGCTGGTTTCAGGATCTTTTCCTGAAAGCAGTGCCTTCACAGCATTTTCAATATAAGGTTTCTTTGCAGCGGAAGCATCCTGGTAGTTATCATCAATTGCACCTATGTATTTTACAACCAGCTTACCCTGTGCATCCTTGTTTAATACAAATGCATGGGGCGTATTGGTTGCTCCGTATGATTTATAAACCACATGCTGTGGATCAAACAGGTAAGGAAAGGTATATCCCTTGTCTTTGGCTTTCACTACCATGGCATCATATGAATCAGCCGGCTCAACGGCAGGATCATTCGGATTGATTGCAATGACCGGGTAACCCTGTGTCTTGTATTTCTGATCAAGTGCAATGATCCGGTCCTGGTATGCTTTGGCATATGGACAATTATTGCAGGTAAACACCACAATGAAGCCTTTGGCATTTGGAAAGTCGGACAGACTGACCGTTTTGCCATCTACATTTTTCAGTTTGAAATCCGTAGCGTGGTCACCAACTTTATAGCCTTCGGCAAATGAGATTGGCAGCCAGTATCAGTAAGAATGATGACAGAATTGTTTTCATAATGTTACATATTAAGGTTTAAGAGAAACTATTGAATTATTAACATCCCGGTAGGTGAGTTCCTTTTCAAAGAACAACCGGTCTTTTCCTTTATAAATAAGAGTGGCAGGAAGCGCGCCCGACCATGAAGGATCCACTTTGTCAATCCAGGCATTGGCATCCGGTTCATTGAGCAATATTACGGGTGCTGTGATCTGATTTGATGAAAGGAACTGCTGAAGGCCCTTTTGCTGATTCGGAAAATCCAGGCTTACAAGCAATACCCTGACTTTCCTACCGGAATAATCCTGGTGGATCTTTTCCATATCGGGAAGTTCACGCCGGCAAGGTCCGCACCAGGTAGCCCAGAAATTGATCACGTAAACAGTATCTGACTTTGCACCCAGATAGGGTTCAAAGCCTGCAAAGTTCACCATCGGCACAGGCCGGTTCTGACCATAAAGATCAGTTAAAGAAAATACCGCCAATAAAATATATAACCACCAGTTTTTCAAATTAACAGGTATTAGGCAGAATAAACAGGTCGCTGTCTATTTGGTTATCCGGATACCTGTTAAAAATGGTTAAAAAATGTGAAAAGCCCTGCATTAGTGCTATACGATGATTTTAAATGAATTCAGCTCAACTTAATTCAGTTTGCTTTGTTTTTTTTATGATAATGTAGAGAAAGGTTCACTGCATGTAAGCCAAATTGTGTTATATGCAAAAGATAAATGTTTCTGAATGTATATGTTACCATCAAAATTCAACAAATTTATATTAAGAAGTACTATGTTTTGTTTGGGTATGTTTATGCAGATATCAGGCATATTTCCCTTACAGAACATTCTGTTTTCGCAGTCACAGCCCGATATAATCCCAGACAGTGCCGATCTCAATACCTGCCTTGTGTATGCAATGGATCATCAGCCGCTTGTAAAACAGTTGCAGATCAACGAAGAGATAAGCCGGCGCGATGTTGGTATTGCACTTTCCGATTGGCTTCCCCAAATTGATCTTTCCGGCAGCTTCCAGAAATATATTAAACAACCGGTTACCATCTTCCCCGATCTTTCCAATCCCGAGGGGCCAAAAAGAGAGATCACCACCGGGGTGAAAAATACCTCTGCCATCCAGTTAAATGCAAACCAGGAGATTTTTAACAGTGATGTATTCATTGCCGGCAAAACAGCAAAGTATTACAGGCTCAGGTCAAGGCAGACAACGCATCAAAGTAAAATTCAACTCGTTGTGAATGTTAGCAAGGCGTATTATGATATTTTACTGTCCACTGCCCAAATGGATTTTTTGCAGGAAGACTTTGCCCGTCAGGAAAAAAGCATGAAGGATGCCCGCAGCCAGTATGAGGTCGGGGCCAGTGATAAAATCGACTATCAGCGGGCTTCGATTTCACTTAATAATATTAAGGCCGAAATGTATGGCACCCGCGAGGAGATAAAAGCAAAATATGCCTATCTGAAGGAACTAATCGGATATCCTCCTGACCAGCCGCTGAAAATTTCCTATGACAGCATCCGGATGATGAAGGATTCATGGATCGATACGCTCAATGCAGTGGATTATCATAACCGTATTGAATACCAGCTTTTGGTCACAGGACTGAAATTGCAAAAGTCGAATGCGGATTATTATAAGCTGGGGTTTTTGCCGGAATTATCCGCCTACGCCAATTATAACCTGGTTTACCAGAGTGATGCTTTAGTAGATCTGTACAGGAGTGATTTTCCAAATTCGTCTGTCGGGTTAAGGCTTTCATTTCCAATATTCCAGGGCACAAAGCGGATTCAGCAAGTGAAAAGGGCAAACCTGCAATACCAGGAAATGGCACTGGATACCCTGAACATGAAAAGCCGGATGACCACAGAATATGAGCAATCCATGGCTTCTTACAAAAGCAATCTCAAAGCTTATGAAGCAGCCCTTGAAAACGCTCAGATTGCCAGTGAGGTATACAGTACAGTAAGATTGCAGTATAATCAGGGAATTAAAACATACCTGGAAGTGATAGTATCAGAAACCGATTTGCGCACTTCCCGCATTAATCAATTAAATGCCCTCTACAGGCTGCTATCGAGTAAAATTGATGTTGAAAATGCACTGGGTAACATTTCAGTTAATTATTAAAATATGAGAAAAAAAGTCACATACCGGCAAATTTCAAAATTATTAACGGCCTTATTGCTTATTTCAATACTGCTATATGCATGTAAGAAAAAGGATGCTGGTGATGCGGCCGGAACAGGAATTCCTGTGAATGTGACTGAAGTAAGTGAAGAAAAGGTCAGTTTCTATTCCAATTATCCGGGATCCATCGTAGCCCTGAGTGAGGTCGAACTAAGGAGTGAGGTAAGTGGGTTTATAACCGGCATCTATTTTAAAGAAGGAAGTACGGTGAAGAAAGGTCAGAAATTGTATGAGATCGATCGGAGCAAATACATAGCTTCCTACAATCAGGCTAAGGCAAATGTGGATATAGCAACTGCCAATGAAGAAAGGGCACGTCGCAATGCTGACAGGTATACAAAGCTTAGTGAGCAGGATGCCATTGCAAAACAAAGACTCGAGGATGCAATGACTGATCTGCAGAATGCCGGGCTTGAGCTTGTTTCAGCAAAAGCCGGACTGGCAAGGGCACAAACTGATTTAAACTATTCACTCATCACGGCGCCGTTTGATGGAACCATCGGAATTTCACAGGTAAAAATGGGTTCGCTGGTCTCTCCCGGTCAAACACTACTAAATACAATCTCAACCGATAATCCCATGGGAGCTGATTTTGTGATCAATGAGAGAGAATTGGGAAACTTCCAGGAGTTATTCAGGGTAAACAGGCCACAAAATGATTCTACATTCAAAATTTCCTTGCCTGATAAATCTTTATACAGCGAGAAAGGCAGAATTCAGGTCATTGACCGGGCCATCGATCCGCAGACAGGAACAATCCGTATTCGTCTTGTTTTTCCGAATCATGACCAGAAACTCCGCGCCGGGATGAGTTGTATAATTCATGTTCTCAATGCCAGTGATCAGGGTCAACTGGTGATTCCTTCAAAATCATTGCTTGAACAAATGTCGGAATACTTCGTGTTTGTTGTCGACAGTCAAAAGGTAACGCAGACGAAAGTTACCCTGGGTGCTCAATTCAAAGACCGGGTAGTGGTGACGGCGGGTTTGCAAAAAGGTCAGCAGATTGTGACTGACGGCATACAGAAACTGAGGAACGGAGCGATCGTCAATGTCAATCAGACGGACACAGACAAAAAGAAGGAATAAATCTGCCAAAAAAAGAATTTAATGATATCCAATACATTCATAAAACGACCCATAACGGCCATTGTCATTTCCATAGTGATCACCCTTGTGGGTTTAATATCCCTTGTTAAATTACCTGTTAGCCAATATCCGTCCATAACTCCCCCTGTGGTACAGGTGTCGGGAATATACCCGGGTGCTGACGCTGCCACAGTAGAGGAAACGGTGGCCACACCGGTGGAAGTGCAGGTAAACGGGGTGCCGGGTATGACTTATATATCAACGAACAGCACTAGTGATGGACGCCTGGGAATGAATGTAAATTTTGAATTGGGAACGGATGTCAACATTGCCGCAATGGATGTTCAGACCAGGGTAAATAGTGCCTTGCCACAATTGCCTGATGATGTTAAACGCCTGGGACTTACAGTGAGAAAAAGTAATCCCGGTATCCTGATGGTGGTTGGGGTCTATTCACCCAAGGGCACACATGATATCAAGTTCGTTGATAACTATACAAATATCTTTATTCGCGATGCCATATTGCGTGTAAAAGGGGTGGGGGATGCATTTACCCGGGCAGAGGATTTTTCCATGCGTCTCTGGCTTCAGCCTGATAAAATGGCTCAGCAGGGAATTACAGCAAGTGATGTCATCAGAGCTGTGCAGGAACAGAATATTCAGGTGGCTGCAGGTTCAGTTGGCTCTTCACCGCAGCCAAAGGAACAGGCCTTCGAGTATACTGCGTTTGTTCACGGACGGTTGAAATCAGAAGAAGAGTTTGGTAACATCATTATTAAGACCAATACAGTTGACCGGTCAATAGTTTATCTTCATGATGTGGCCCGCATCGAACTGGGCAGGTTTCAATACTCCGGCAGCGGTTTTGTGGATGGGAAACGGGCTTCATTCCTGCTCATTTTTCAGAGTCCCGGAAGCAATGCCATCGAAACCGCCCGGGGAGTGGTGGAAACCCTTGATAACCTGAAACAATCATTTCCAATTGATATAAATTACAGTATTCCGTTTGAAACGGTATCCGTAGTTCGTGTCTCCATCCATGAAGTGGTGGAAACCCTTTTGATTGCATTATTGCTGGTGACATTGGTGGTTTTTCTTTTTCTGCAGAATTTCAGGGCAACCCTGATTCCCATCCTGGCGATACCTGTGTCGATCATCAGCACGTTTGCATTTTTTATTCCCCTCGGTTTTACTGTCAACACGTTGACTCTTTTTGGTTTTGTGCTGGCCATTGGCATTGTGGTTGATGATGCCATCATTGTTGTAGAGGCAGTTCAGCATAATATTGATGAGGAGCATTTGTCGCCGAGGGAAGCTTCTTATAAGGCCATGAAAGATATCTCAGGTCCGGTTATCGCCATCGCACTGGTTTTGGCCGCGGTATTTATTCCCGTGGGATTCATCCCCGGCATCGTAGGGAAGCTTTATCAGCAGTTTGCCATCACCATTGCCATTTCCGTTCTCATTTCCGCCTTTGTAGCCCTCACACTCACCCCGGCCCTGTGTTCCATTATGCTTAAACGGGTCCACATGCCCTCTGAAGAAAAACCTCCCAACCGCTTTTTCAATGGTTTTAATTTGTGGTTTAAGCGAATCACTGTAAAATATACTCTGGCGGTAGGAAAAGGATTGCGCCATGCCAGGTATATTGTCATATTTCTCGTCCTTTTGCTGGTGGCCACATTCTTTCTTTTCAAAAACAAGCCCACAGGATTTCTTCCAACAGAAGATGAAGGCCGGGTATTTATTACCTTCGAACTTCCCGAAGCATCATCAACAACAAGAACAGTAGAAGTATTGCAAAAGATGATGAGCATCCTGGACGAAATTGACGGGGTTGGGCATTATGCAGCCATAGCCGGTCTGAATGTGGTTTCTTTTTCGAACAAATCCAACAGCGGTACCATTTTTTGTCAGTTTAAACCCTGGGATGAGCGAAAATCAAAATCTCAGCAGCTCGCCGGAATGATCGCACAATTACAGCAGCGATTTGCTTCGATCAGGGAAGCAAGGATCGTGGTCATCCCACCTCCTGCTATTCCGGGCCTCGGAAGAACCGGTGGATTCAGCTTTATCCTGCAGCAACGGGAAAGTACCGACAACATACATGCCTTTGAAGATGTTGCTATGAATTTTATGGCAGAAGCCAATAAACGGCCTGAAATTGCAAATGCCTTTACATTTTTTACGGCACACACACCGGGGTATGAGATTACTGTTGATCGTGAAAAATGTAAACTCATGGGCGTAAGCCTTACAGAAGTGTTTTCTACGCTTCAGACTTTCCTTGGCAGCCGTTATATCAACGATTTTTCAAAATATTCCCGGAATTTCCGGGTGGTGGCCCAGGCAGATACTGTATTTCGAAAAAATATTGAACAGCTTGGCAACTATTTTGTCCGGAATGACCGCGGAGAGATGCTGCCTTTAAGTACATTGATCAGTTACGAGGTAACGGAAAATGCACAGCTGATCTCACATTACAATCTATACCGTTCTGCAGAGTTTAATGGAAATGCCTCGGAAGGATTTAGCAGCGGACAGGCAATCACGGTGCTGAAAGATGTTGCGGATAAAGTTCTGCCGGCCGGTTACGGATATGAATTCTCTGGACTGAGCCGTGAAGAGATCATTGCAGGGAATACAACCCTGGTGATCTTTTTCATCTCGCTCATGTTTGTTTTTCTTTTTCTTTCAGCGCTCTATGAAAGCTGGTCGGTTCCTTTCTCTGTTCTGCTTGCGGTTCCCTTGGGTGCGTTTGGTGCGATCCTCGCCCTTACCTTTAATCATTCGCTGAGCAATAACGTGTACGCCCAGATCGGTTTAATTACCCTGATCGGGCTTGCGGCGAAAAATTCAATACTGATTGTGGAGTTTGCAAAAGTCCGGGTGGATTGCGGAATGGATATCACCAGGGCAACACTCGAAGCAGTTCAGCTGCGCCTGCGTCCAATCCTGATGACATCCATGGCCTTTATTTTTGGGGTTTCACCCCTTATATTCGCATCGGGAGCCGGCGCCGTGGCCCGCCAGACAATCGGCTGGACCGTGTTTGGGGGTATGCTGGCCGCCACGTTCCTCGGAATCTTTATCGTACCCGTTTTGTTTGCCCTTATCATTACAAGGGCATACGGAGAGCATAAACTGGAGAGACTTAAGAAAAAATTTGGTGTTAAAGATTCATAAAACATCTGTCAAGTTTAATCTTAACAAGAATAACGTCTGTTACGCCGATCAGTTTGCCAAATATGTTTTCCCCGGTCAAGGCAAGGAGATAAATATTGCCATTGTCTGCCAGGGTGACATCTTTTCCCGATGCCCCCAGAAATATTTTCTCCCACAATAAATCGCCTTCAGGATCGTACATTCTCATAAAAGTCTTGGCGGGCGGAAGATTCATGACACCACTGATCAGTATATTGTCAGATACTCTCTTATTGAATTCAATTCCCCGTATGCCGTCGTGATTCGGAGTACCGAATTGCCGGCTCCATTCCACTTCGCCACCGGAATTGATCTTCGTAAGAAAGCAATCACCTTCACCTAGCTGGGTCTGCTCTAAATTGCCTGATGTAGAACCGCCTACATATAAATTATTTTTGTCATCTGATATGATCTGGAGACCGACATCAAAACCGGCCGTTCCGAACTGAATGAATCTAACGGGTTTGCCATCGGTGGAAAAACTTCCGGCAAAGGCTCGATCAGGCCCTGGTTTTTGCCTCCTAAATCGCCCCAGGTTGTTCCGGATATAAACAAGGATTTTCCATCACCTGAAATTCCAACTGCATTATCGTTTCCGCTGGTTCCAAACTGACTCACATAGACCTTTTCGCCATTTTCATCTATTTTCATGATAAATCCATCCATGCTTCCAAAGGATTTTTCTCCAAGTATCCCCATGGTGCCGCCGGCAATATAGATTCCTCCCATTTTGTCAGCATAGATACCCTGTGCCATATCGGTGCTATCGGTGCCAAACTGCCGGGTCCAGACCTTGTTGCCATCAGGGCTATATTTTACAACAAATATATCTTCCTTCCCCTTGTTCTTTCCTTCCATTGATCCGGGCGTAATTCCTGTGATGTAAACGCAACCCTTTTCATCAATAGCCGACCATTGCACATCATCATTCTGCGGCGTGCCGAACTGTTTTGTCCATATTGTATTGGATAAGCTATCGATTTTGATGATGTATCCGTCATTCTCACCCAGGTTCTGTCCATCCATGCTGCCCTTTGTTTTACCGGCTACATAGATATTCCCATATTTGTCGACTACATGATTGAGGGTGTAATCCTCTTCGGTTGAACCAAATTGTCTGCCCCATACAAAACTGGTCTGGGATTTGGCATTGATAAAGGCTGAAAACAGGATGACCGCAATAATAATCCCGGATGGTCTGAAAAGTAAAGTCATAGAAATTAATTATTGTATTAAAAATAGTGGTTTATTTGAATGACCTGAAAATAGGAAAAATATTGTAATTGTCTGGTTTGTTAAAAATACGTTGTAAAACCTGGCAGGTTTCCAAAATATTACAGCTTTTTCCCGAAACTCGACTTTTTTAATCAACTTTGCATTTCATTTAAATGTAATGCATGGAAGAGCCCGGGAGAAGAAATTTCAGCAAGGAATACAAGGCTTTGGATGACATGATTCTGGAGGTAAAAGAGGATTCTCCTTTAATGAAGTTCCTCATACTGAACCTGAAAAACAAAAGCCGGGATAATATTAAATCTCTTCTTCGCAACAAGCATATCTGGATCAATAACCAGGCTGTTTCACAGTTCGACCATCCGTTAACTCCCGGTCAGCAGGTGATGATAAAAAGGAAGGGAAGTCCCGGCAAGGAAATCGAACGCAAGCTACATATCGTATTTGAGGATGATCATATCATCGTAATTGACAAGAGTGCAGGTCTTGTTGTCGGTATCAACAGGCGTGGATGGGGAAACTGCCATCAGTATATTAAGCGATTATGTCAAGAAAGATAATCCTAATCATAAAATCTTTGTTGTCCATCGGCTGGATCGGGATACTTCCGGATTAATGCTCTTTTCAAAAAGTGAAAGAATACAAAGCCTTCTGCAAAACAGCTGGCAAACCAGCGTAACAGAACGAACCTATTATGCAGTGGTTGAAGGTGTTGTTAATAAACCGGCGGATACGATCAGGACCTATCTGTATGAGAGCACGGCCTATTTTATGCATGTCACAAATGACCCTGAAAAGGGTGAACTGGCAATTACTCATTACAAGGTGTTAAAAACGGCCAGGGATTATTCCCTGATCGAAGTTGATCTTGAAACGGGTAAGAAAAACCAGATCAGGGTGCATATGCAAAGTATCGGTCATCCGGTTGTGGGTGATAAAAAATATGGTACAGGAACCAACCCTATTGGCCGGCTTGGACTACATGCCGGCGTTCTGGCATTTATTCACCCGGAAACGAGAGAATCTATGCGCTTTGTTTCTAAAATGCCCGCCAGTTTTCTCCGGCTGTTTTAATACTATCTTTGTCTCCCTTAAGTAAAAATAATGAGTACATACCTGTTAATTGAAAATGCTTCTAAATCGTTTGGAGATATTAATCTCTTCAGTAATATCACTTTTAGCGTCTACGAGGGCAGGAAGGTTGCCATTATTGCCAAAAACGGTGCCGGAAAAACTACCCTGCTGAATATCCTTGCCGGTAAAGATTCCTTTGATACAGGCAGTTACTATATTAATAAGGATATAAAAACAGCCTATCTTGAACAGGATCCAACGTTCGATCAGAGTCTTACTGTTTTCCAGGCAGTATACGGATCACCCGGCGAAATGATGGATACGGTCAGGAAATATGAACTGGCGCTTCACCATCATGATAATAAAGGCCTTGAAAAAGCAACAGCACAAATGGATTTTCACCAGGCATGGGACCTGGATTCCAAAATCAAACAAATGCTGGGAGTTTTCAGATTGAATGATGAAGAGCAATTGGTTGGTACCCTTTCAGGTGGCCAGGTTAAACGTCTGGCCCTGGCTGTGGCGCTGATCAATGAACCTCATTTTCTCATTCTGGATGAGCCCACGAATCACCTCGACCTTGATATGATTGAATGGCTTGAAGAATACCTTTCCAAGTCACAGATCACCTTGCTGATGGTAACGCACGACCGGTATTTTCTTGATCGCATTTGCAACGAGATCATTGAAATAGATGAAAGAGCCGTGTATTCCTACAAAGGAAATTATTCTGAATTTTTACAAAAACGCGAAGAGCGGCTTCTCAATAAAGCACTGACAACAGAAAAGGCACAAAACCTTCTTCGCGGTGAACTTGAATGGATGCGTCGCATGCCAAAAGCCCGCACCACAAAGGCCAAATATCGTATTGACGCGTTTTACGACCTGAAAGAGCAATCAGAATACCGCCGTAACGACCGCCAGGTAGAAATGAATGTGCAGACTGCCCGGCTGGGTAAGAAAATACTCATTCTTGACAAGATATCCAAAAAGTTTGATGATACGATCATCCTGGACAAATTCAGTTACACCTTTACGAAAGGAGAGAAAGTCGGTATTATTGGAAGAAACGGGGTAGGGAAGTCTACTTTTTTAAATATCATTACAAGCCAGATGCAGCCTGATTCCGGTAAAATCGATCAGGGAGAGACAGTTGTTTATGGCTATTATCGGCAGCAGGGTCTTGAATTCAAACCGGGCCAGCGGGTGATTGATATCATGCGTGACATTGCCGAGGTGGTCACCCTGGCTGATGGGCGTCAGCTGAATGTTTCCCAGTTTCTCAATTTTTTCCTTTTTACACCTGAGATGCATTATGTGCAGGTAGAAAAATTAAGCGGAGGGGAAAGAAGGCGCCTTTACCTGATGACTGTTCTGATGCGGAATCCCAATTTCCTTGTGCTGGATGAACCCACCAATGATTTCGACATTGTAACCCTGAATGTGGTTGAGGAATACCTGGCCAATTTCGGCGGCTGCCTGATCATCGTATCACACGACCGGTTTTTTATGGATAAGCTGGTAGAACATCTGTTTATTTTTGAAGGGAATGGGGCCGTGTATGATTTCCCGGGAAATTACAGCGATTACCGCGTATCCCAAAAGCAACAGGAGATTGAGAACCGCCGGAGTGAAGAGCAGCCTCGACTAAAAATAACCGCGAATACAATAAAAGAAGCAAATGATTCGGTTAAGAGGAAACTTAGTTTTAAAGAAAAAAGGGAACTGGATCAGCTCACGGTTGAAATTGAAACTTTGGAAGGGGAGAAGAAAATGCTTGAAGCTTTACTAAGCCATGGTAATCTTGAAACCAATGAACTGATCGCCAAATCGCACAGGATTGCTGAAATCATCAGCCCTTATAGATCAAAAAACCGATCGCTGGCTGGAACTGAGTGACTAAAACAGCCTCAGCTGCCCTGTATCCTCCACCTTCCTGTTCACCGGCTGCACTTCCCCGAAATTCGAAAGCGTTATCCCCAATAGCCTTATCGCTTTGCCCTCCGTTTCTGTCATGGCAAGCAACTGTTTTGCCGTTTCAGTGATCATTTCATGGTCATCAACGGGATGAAGAAATGACCGGTTCCGTGTTATCTGTTTAAAATCACTATATTTAATTTTAAGCGTAACCGTTCTCCCGGAAAGTTTATGTCTCTGCAAACGGTCACATACGGTTTCCGCAATCCTTTCAAGCTCTTTGTTCATCTCTTCCAATGTTGTCAGATCGTAAGCAAAAGTGTCTTCTGCGCCCACTGATTTGGTTTCCCTGTCCGGCACAACCCGTCTGTCATCAATTCCCCGCACGATATAATAATAAAACCTGCCGGCTTTTCCAAAATATTTCGTCAGCTCTTTTTCAGTAAGTTTTTTCAGATCGGCACCGGTATGCAATCCCATTTTTTTCATTTTTTCCGCAGTCACTTTTCCTACACCAAAGAATTTTTCCACAGGAAGTGTTTCCATAAATCCTTCTATTTTGGAAGGACCGATGAAAGTAAGACCATCCGGCTTTTTCATGTCGGAAGCAATCTTGGCTACAAACTTGTTAATTGATACGCCTGCTGACGCAGTGAGGTTTAGTTCGTTTCTGATCGCATCCTTGATCTGCCTTGCGATTTCAATGGCTGAGCCGATGCCTTGTTTGTCGCAGGTTACATCAAGATAGGCTTCGTCAAGTGACAATGGCTCAATCAGGTCGGTATACCTCGAAAAAATCTCCCGCATTTTCATGGAAACTTCCTTGTAGGCATCAAACCGGGGATGCAGGAAAATCGCCGTGGGACAAAGCTGGTACGCCCTTTTTGATGACATCGCCGAGTGTATTCCGTATTTTCTGGCTTCATAACTCGCGGTGGCAACTACACCCCTTCTGCCGTCGGGTAGTCCGCCGACAACAACCGGCTTGCCTTTATATTCGGGATTGTCGCGTTGTTCAATGGAAGCATAAAATGCATCCATATCAAGGTGGATGATTTTACGTCTCTCCTCCTGAAGGGATTCTTTCATGTGGATAACCGGAAATTACCCTGCAAATATAAGGATAGCGTGCCTTATTTGTATTCATAACGGATGAATCCGTCTTTTGTAACCGGATAGCCCTGGTCATTGTATTCGTAGATGGATTCTGTCACCTGTACCGTATCAATGTCTGGATCGTATTATCGGCCAGGATCTAGGTTTCCTTAATAATATTATTTTCATTTGTATAAATTCCCGGTGTCAGCAAATGTTAAAAACCTTAAACGGATTATGCTTATTGTCGTATTCAAATGATCTTGTACTTATTAACGGTTCGCCGATAATACTGCTCCTCCTTGCTCACATTTCCATATTCATCATAAGTATATACTTTCTTCCGTCAACCTTTCGCCATTACAGAGTAAAAAACCTCGTTTACAATCCTTCCATTATTATCATATTGAAAGGTCGAATTATTTTGATCTCCGCCGGGAATTCTCAATACTGTTATAGATTTAAGATTTTGATTTCTGATATTGTAAAAGGTGCTTTTGCCGGATATTTCAGTATTCTCAGGAGTTACCCAATCTGTTCTGTTCATTGCAGCCTCTGCCGTTGCCCAGTTACTGCTATATATTCCCGGATCCTCATACATTTCGATAGCTGGTTAACCGGTTGTTTGCATTATAATGATACAGCGTGTAAAACCATTTGGACTTCCTTTCTTTCAGAAGATTCTGCTCATTATAGGTAAATTCATTGTATAATTCATCGGAGAATATCTCTTTGGTGATTAAAGGCATTCCTTCATTTTCAACTTCCGGAGTTTGTTCCTTTTCACAGGATAAGGCTATGAACAGGCAAAAAAGCAGAAGAACGGACAATCTGTTTTTCATTTTCGGGTTGGTTTTATACCAGATGTAAATCTACAAAAAAAGGTTGCGTAATTTGATTGAACTTTTATATAAGTTGTTGGTTTGATTTGACTCAGGACAATTGTTTTGAATAATAAAGTTTTCTAAAAACTTAAAAATACAGAATATGGCAATCAGGAGAGTGTGGCTGGATGAAAGCGACAATGAATGCATTTCCTGCGGAGCTTGTGAAATGGTTTGTCCGGAAGTTTTTGCGATTCCGGATAAAATGGTGGTTAAGACCGGGGTCGATTTCAATAAATTTGAAGCACAAATCATTGAAGCAGCAGAAAGTTGCCCTACAGAGGTAATAAAATACGAATGAAAATACAACTGCGAAGACCTATAGCATCTTTGACTTACCTGTACCCTTCGCACGGTTTGACAGCAAAATTTTTGTGGTTCGGCCATAAAGCAACCTTTCGGGTGTTATTTTCATCTGTTCAATATAAATCTTATATTAGTTGTGATGAAAATATTCCTTTTTGTAGTTACATCCATTCTCCTTGTAAATTGCAGCAAAGATGAAAAGGTGACCGAAAATGCCTGCAATACAGATAATCCAATTGATAATATAAGTTGGTTAATTGCAATGAAAGACTCCCTGACTAATTGTGCATGCCAGGTTTCAATTGTACAGGGAATTTACCATAACCAGCCGGTTTTCTATCTGGCATTAACTGACCCGGTTTGCAACGGGATTGTAATCCCGACATTATTGGATTGTAATGGCAAAGCAGTGAGGAAATATACAGAGGCCGATATAGAAGATTTTTATCATCAGGTAACTATCGATACTATATTATATAACTGTAAGAACTAGGGACTAGTCCCTCGGCATGTAGCCATTTTACCCCAAAATGAATAACAGGATATATTTAGGGATGGAAAATGCGAGTAAAGCGAGCATCCATCTGCGAAATATGGGAGATCTGGATGTTTGGGGAAAATATTTTAACTTACGGCTTAAATTATACCCCTATGATCAAAACTTCGTTTTTTATCCTGGTAATTGCCTTTTGTATGCTTCAGATAACCTCTTCAAAGGCGCAATCACCAGCACAAGCACCTGTACGCCTGGCTGTCGCAGGTTTAACTCATGGTCACGCCGCATTTATCCTTGACAGGGCTAAAAAGGGAAAACAGATATTGAATTGGTGGGTATATATGAGCCAAATAAGGAACTTGCAGACGGTTGGCAAAACAATATAACCTGAAGTCTGATCTATTTTATTCCGATCTGAATAAAATGCTGGATGCCGTTAAGCCTGAAGCAGTGGCTGCCTTTGGTTCTATTTATGAACACATGATGGTTGTGGAAGCCTGTGCACCAAGGGGAATTCATGTAATGGTTGAAAAACCGCTTGCTACCAATAACGCACATGCTGAAAGAATGGCTGAACTGGCCGCAAAATACCATATTCAAATCCTCACAGACTACGAAACCTCGTGGTATCCAACCACGGAAAAAACCTGGCAACTGACAAACGACAGCAACTACCTGGGTAAAATAAGAAAAGTGGTCATTCATGATGGTCATGAAGGACCAAAAGAAATCGGGTGTGGAAAGGAATTCCTTGATTGGCTTACAGATCCAGTTCAAAACGGGGGAGGGGCACTGATTGATTTTGGCTGCTATGGCGCTAATTTAATGACGTATTTAATGCAAAACGAGGACCCGGTTTCAGTCACAGCTGTCACCCGCCAGTTCAAACCGGAGATTTATCCAAAGGTTGACGATGATGCGACTATATTGGTTAATTATCCTTCTGCCCAGTGCATCATTCAGGCTTCCTGGAACTGGCCTTTTGGCAGAAAGGATATGGAGGTTTATGGTGAAACAGGATATATCATTTCCATAAACAATACTTTCATGCGGCTCCGAAATAGTAAACTCAGGAGGGGAACATTCCATTTTGGTTACTACAAAGGATATTCCTGTTTACGACGATCCTTTTTCCTATTTTGCAGATGTATCTGCGTGGAAAAATACAAATTCCCAAAAAAGGACCTATTCTCTCGAAAATAATTTAATGGTTGTGAGAATTCTGGATGCGGCTCGGGAATCGGCTAAGACGGGGAAAACGGTTTTAATTGGTAATCAGTAATCGGTCAAAGGCAACATCTTGCAGAGACAAGGCATTGCCTTGTCTCTACAATTTTCATCATCAAGAAATCATAATTCATAATTCGTAAATACCTTCTATTCTCTTTCCACTTTTGATCCGCCCCTTGTATCAACAGAAACTTTAGCCGGATTACCTGTATAATAAACATTACCGCCACCTGAAATCTGGCCTGTCAGTTCTTTGGATACATTCACATGAATATCGGAACCGCCGCTTACCTGGAAATCCAGGATACCGGTTTGTAAATTACGTGCAGTGATGTCTCCTCCTCCGTTTAGGCTGATATTTACGTTTCCGGCTTGTCCGCTCAGTGTTGCATCACCACCACCTGAAAGTGAACATTTCAATCTATCCGCATTCAGTTCCATGGTAAGATCACCTCCTCCGCTGATATCAATTTTGGCATCCGATGTTTTGCCCTTGCTTGTAATCCTTACATCTCCACCCCCGGAAACCCTGCAATCAATTTCAGCCGCAGCGTTAATTACCGATCTTACATCACCGCCACCAGTCAGATCAAGATTGTAATTTTTTACATTTCCATCGATTTTTAAATCTCCGCCTCCCGAGATGCCACATTTCAGTTCATCGGCATTCAGATTGAAGTTGACATCACCCCCGCCACTCATTCCTATGTCCATTTTTTGAACATTGATTGGTGTTTCACCTGAAACGTCACCTCCTCCGGAGACTTTCAGTTTATTGATATCCTTAAATGTGATCCTTGCCTTCATGGGTTAGCGTGGCCATAATATTTTTATCAGAATATATTTTCAGAATTCCCTGGTCTACAGTAACTGTGATGTATTCAAGCAGGTTTTCCTGTACAGTCAATGTGAGCCCTTCCGAATTTCCCTGCACGAGAACAACGTCAAAGCCATGGGATACATCAATGCCATGAAAATCTGACACCTGGAAGTCTTTGGCTATGGATGGACCGCTGCCTTTAATGTTCATAAAGGACTGCGATGAAATGCACGACGTCATCATGCCAAAAAGTACCGACAGGATAACGGCAGCCATGTTGGGAACTATTTTTTTCATAGGATATGTTTTTGAATTTAAAATAGAGACGTCAAATTATTAAATGCGCTGCATGTATTGATAAAAAAAGATACATACACAGGGAGTTAATTCGGGTTCATCTGTCATTAATAATGCGAAAGCGATATTACCACCTTATTGCTATAGATTGACCTTTCTTTATTCTGCAGGAAGATATTCATTGATTGTTAACAGCACCACATCCTTTTTGAGCGGTTTACTGATAAAGGAGGTACATCCGCTTGCATAGGCAAGTTCCTTGTCAGCTTCTGTATTATATGCCGTTTGTGCTATGATAGGTATATCAGGCAGGAATTCCCTTATTTTCCTGGTTGCCATAAACCCATCCATCAGCGGCATTTTGATATCCATTAATATTAGATCAATTATCCTTGTCCTGCAAAGTTCAACAGCTTCTGCACCATTTTTGGCTCTTAAAATATTGACTTTCAGGCCTGACAACTGCTCCTTCAATAAATTAAAATTTGATTCCTCATCTTCTGCAATCAGGAGGGTTCTCCGGCTTTTTAAATCAGATTCAGAATCCGAAATTGCTTTGGTTATGAGGAACCCATCCTTACTGGCGGTTTTGTAAGGAATCGTAAAATAGAATACAGATCCCTGGTTAAGCTCAGAAGATACCCAAATTCGTCCTCCCATCAATTCAACATAGGCCTTGGATATGGATAAGCCAAGTCCGGATCCTCCGAATTTCCTGGTATTTGTGCTTTCAACCTGGTGAAATCGTTTAAATATTTCCTGGTGCAATTCCGGTGCAATGCCAATGCCAGAATCCTGCACAAAAAATTCGAGTTCATTTTCCCTGATTTTATAGCCAAAAGTAACGGAACCTTTATTAGTGAATTTAAGCGCATTGTCAATCAGGTTAGCCAGGACCTGTATTAATTTGGTTTCATCAGCAATAAGCTCAATTTCCGCTTCAGGCAGACTGACCCTCAGTTCGAGGCTTGTATTTTGTTCCCTGGCCTTAAGCCAGAATTGCTCATGCAGATATTCAAGGGCAGTGTTAAGATCGAACTGACTTTCGGCCAGATTTTCCTGACCCGCTTCAATGCTGGCAATTCGCATGATGTCATTGATAACAGAAAGCAGGTGATTGCTGCTCTGTACGATGATATCAGTGTATTGTGTGCGTTTTTCCGCTTCAACATTCTGGTCACTGAGCAAACCTGAGAATCCGATGATGGCATTCATTGGAGTACGGATCTCGTGAGAGATATTGTGCAGGAACGCTGTTTTGAGGCGATCGCTTTCTTCAGCCTTTTCTTTGGCAATTTCGAGTTCCCTGCCGTAATTTTTCAGGCTTGTAATATCCGAGTCAATGGCGATGATCTTGAAAATCGTTTTTTTGCGGATAAAAGGTGACAGGGTTGTCTGAACCCAGATTTCTTTTTTGGTTTTTGTAAAAACCAGCGTTTCAAAAACAACAGGTAGTTGAGTTTCCTTGCAATTATTGAGATATTGGTGAATATTGGGATTGGGAATAACGTCCTCAATTTTGTCTTTTTTCACCATAATGAGGTCATTAATACCTACCTCATATAACTTCTCAAAACCTGCATTCCCCCATTCCAATCTGCCTCCGCTATCATAGATGGCAATGCTGTTATCTGTTTCACTGGCAACGATGGATAATTTCTCCAATTCCGTATTGATAATCTCCAGTTCCCTGTTTTGTATCTCTATCTTCCGCAGGTTATCTTCAATGGTTTGCTTGTCATTGTTCTGGTGTATCCGGAACCGTTCCAGTACCGCAATGGTTAAAATGATGTTTTGAAGGGTCAGCCCGATTTTAATCGCATCAATGGTAAAAAAATTGGGCGTAATTACGTTAAACTCCTTTAACTGATGAATGAGAAGTCCCAAAAAAACCATCACATAGGCCAGTATGAGAAGCTGTGAAGGCAGGTAATCTCTCCGGTATGCAGAAACAGTCATTTTTATGATAAAAATGAATGCGATCATCACCAGTATAGGAATGCCAATATCTGCAATCAGGGAGAACGGATATGGAAAATTATAAGCGACCGGAACAATTAATACAATAATTATTAACGGATTGATAAGTTTGTTAATTCTCACAAACCGGTCATCATTAGTAACAAATGACCGGGTAAATAAGAGGATAAATACAGTATACAGGCTGGGATTGATCCATTTCAGATTTTCAATAATATGTGAAGGATTTACCAGGTACAGGTATCCATCATAATGCAAAAAAGTAATGACTGCAAAGAGCAGACTCAGGGAATAATAGAGGTTTACCTTATCCCTCAAAGCTCTAAACAGATAAATATTGAAAATAACTATAAAGATGAGTAATCCATAAATGGACCAGTTAAAAGCATCAGTCTTGTTGTTAAATTTTTCAAAATAGGAACGTTCCATTAAGGATATTGGAATGGAACATGAATGTGAATTGTTGTTTATTGACAGATAGTAGGTACGCATATATCCCGGATCGAGCGTGATATGAAACAGGAAATTCCTGTTATAAATTTCACGGGATTTAACATCCTTTAATTCGCCTGTTTTTATTGAACGAATGATCTTGTTGCGACGAACCTCATAAAAATTAACATAATCCAGATCGGGATTGGATATTTCCAGCAAATAATGTATTGGGGTCCGGGAAGTATTTTTTATGGTTAACCGTAACCAATATGTTGATCCTGAGAATTTAAAATTGAGTTTAGGTTCAAGGTTATTATAAAAAGCAAGATTCTGACTATTTTTAAGAATATTTTTGATAGTCAATGTTTTGGATGGATCTTCCAGTATGGATAAATTCCTGTAAATTTCAATTTTATCAAGGTTTTTTTTGATAAATAGAGTATCCGCCGCAAATAGATTTATGCTGCTTGCTGATAACAGAAATAGGACAAAATAGATAAAGAATCTATTCATAAACCGTGGTTAATTCAACAAAATACCTTTACTATACGAAGCCTGATGTATTTTGTTAGCAATAAGAACTACTGATCTTTGAAATATTTATTACATCCAGCGAGGGGGTAATTTTTTGTACATGTTCTTCATGTACATCAGGCGTTTAAGCGTATTCTCATCATTGAAAACAGTCTCATACAGATTGATCAGTGAACTTTCTGCCTGATCTCTCGAAATTTTATCATGCCTGAAAACGAGATTGTAAAAATTGCATTCGTTCCAAAACACCGTATTAAATAATTTACCGTCTTCATTCAGTGATTGGTATAGCCTGCTGCCAGGTATAGGAGTTGCCAGGGTAAATTGTCCCGGCATATTATTCTGTATGGCAAAATCACTGATTTCTTCAAATACGGTGAGATCATCATTCTTAAAACCGATTACAAAAGCTCCAAACGCCACAATTCCATTCTCCTGTATTTTTTTTATACTCCGGGTGTATTTTTCAACCTGTTTCATTTTCCATTTATTCCTGTTGATTTCTCCCAGGCTTTCTGGTCTGAGACTTTCAAAGCCAATGAATGCGATATGGCACCCGCTTTGATAGGCAAGCTGAAGCAATTCATCATCCTCGGCAATACTGATATCAGTTTGGGCAAAGTATTTTATTTTTAAGGGGATTAGTGCTTTTAACAGCTCCTTGCCGTATATCTTATCTACAAACAGGTTATCGTCAGCAAAAAGGATCAGTGAATCCTTATTGAATTTCTGAAGATATTCTATTTCCTCAACAACATGCGCTATGCTTTTTTTTCTGATTTTTCCTCCGTATAGCCTGGTTACTACGCAGAAACTGCAGTCATGGGGACATCCGCGGGTAGCCTGGATAGGAATATAATTGAAATAGCTGTCTGAATCCCTAAATGCACTGAAGTTAAGCAGGTCGTATCTTGGTACCGGGGCCATTGATAAATCAAAATGATGTTGTGGCTGGTATGTCCTTTTTTCCTGGCCGGCCTTGAAATCCTCCAGAAAAATTCTCCAGGTGTCTTCAGCTTCTCCTATAAAAACCGTATCTACATGCTGCAAAGCCTCATCGGGCAGCACAGATGCATGAATTCCACCCATCACAACCGGAATATTTTTTTTTCTGAATTCACCGGCAATTTCATAGGCCCGGAATGCCTGTTGGGTCATTGCAGTTATGCCAACCAGGTCGAAGGCCTCATTAAAATCTATGTTTTCATAATGCTCATCAATGACCTTGATTTCAATATTACCCGGAGTAAGGGCAGCAATTGTCAATAAATTCAACGGTGGTGCGAGCCAGGGTTTGAGCCTTTCCTTGTTTCGCTGAAACATGTTATATATTTCAGGATTCTCCTGTTGAAGAGGAGTTTTGGGACTGATCAGCGCAATTTTTTTAATAGTCCTTTTAATTTGCATACAGGTAAAGATTATGATTCAGCCAACTTGGAAATTATTTTTCAATTTCGATAATCTCCTTTATGTTCTGAAGGAAACCATTTATATCCTGTTTTGTAAGATGTCGGGTGAGCGTAATGCGGATACCTTCCTCTCCTTTTGCGATAGCCGGGTAACTGGCAGTCATCGGAAGATATCCCCTCTGCAATAAGCTGCGTTAATACCCTGTACATCTTTTCCATACTTCCAATCTTCAGCAACTGAATGGGAGTATCATCCTTTGTGGTAATGGGTAAATCGAGTTCCCGGGAGGTGATTCTGAAATAATTAATCAATTCCTTCAATTCTTTTTGCATGGGGATAATTTCATCAGACAAATGCAATTTTACGCTGGCTATTAATGCACCTAAAATTGCAGGCTGAATCGGGCCGGAGAATATCATTGTCTGGCCGGTAAGATTTATAAATTCTGCAAGAATTTTATCAGGTAACAATAATGCCTCCACCGATGCTGCCATTGACTTTGCAAATGACTCGACAACGATCATTTTCTCATGAAGCCCGAACCTCCAATTACATAACCTGAACCATTTTTTCCACACCATCCTGTACCATGTGCGTCATCTACATATGCATAAAATCCATCTTCCTCATTTAACAGGGAATGCAGGCCTTTTATGTCACATAAATTTCCATGAATACTATAAATGCCATCAGCACAATACCATATTTTTTTGTATCCTTCTTTTTTTAGTCGATATATCAGATATTTTACATGTTCCATGTCATTGTGCTTTGAGGAAACAATGAAAGTCCCGTTTGCTTTGCATAACTGACTGGCCATGCGCACACTGTTATGCACGTACGCATCGAGAATAATGGCATCTTTTTCGCCTATCAGGAGGGGTAAAACAGAACAATGCGCCAGGGTTACCGTTTGAGTAACAATGGCATATCCGGGAAATACAAGCTTTAAATTCTCTTCCAGTTCCTTATATAACGGGGATGAAACCATTGCCCTGGAACTTGGAGTTTGAGTGCCATATCTATTCAGGGCCCCGATGGCAGCATTTATGAGATCCGGATGTGTTTCAAGTCCCAAATAGCTGCAACTGGCAAAATGTAAGAGTTTTTTATTATTTACTGTTATCGTTCGTCCGTTGTAATTCAGTATCCTCGAAATACTGAAAGGCACATCCGTTGTTCTGTAAATGCTTTACTGTATTATATAATTCACTGGGTTCAAAGTCGAAACCATTCATAAGGGAATAATTAGTAAGATTCTTTGTTTACTCAAATAACCAGATCTTCGGAAGCAATATATTATTGATGTTTTCTAAACACCAATTTTTGACGGCACTTTGCTGATGGAAGGAATTGTCATATAACCTGATTGTTGCTCCCACTACCTGTCCCTGCAGCACCGATTCTTCACGGAATATGCTGACTTCGCTGACCATCCTGTTAATTTTGATCATTCGCTCCAGCTTTTTCGGGTATACATTATTACCGGCAACATTGATCATATCTTTTTTAAGCCCGCAGAAATAGAGGTTTCCCTGCAGATCCATCCTGCCATAATCGCCGGAATAGAGCCATCCGTTTTTCAAAATGCTTTTGGTGGCATCATCATGGTTTAGATATCCTTTGAATACCATATCACCCTTAATGCATATTTCTCCTTTTTCTTCAGGAGGACAAACATTTCCATTTTCATCGAGGATTGAAATTTCACAACCAGGCATTGGCGTGCCAATACTCGATACAACAGGTTCTTCCCCGCTGTAATCCAGTAAAACTCCGGGTGAACTTTCAGTTAACCCGTATCCTTCGCGTATTTTCCGGGATGTCTTTTTATAAAAACAATTATAAATAAAAGAAGTAAGCTGTGTCCCGCCTGAATAAAATTCCTGCACATCGCGAACCACATTTTCAATACCCGGAATTTTACTGAACAGGTAATACAGCGATGGAACCGTATATAAATGAGTTACTTTGTGAAATCTGATCTGCTCTGCTATTTCATTAATTTTAAGAATATCAAGTTCAATGATAACTCCTGTGGAACCTGCATGAGTGGGGACAAGCAGGCCCTGGACCAGCCCGTATAAATGAGAGAATGGCAGCAGGGCACAGGTAACCGAGTTGTTCATTTAACCTGTTTGTGCTGATCAGTGCGGCAACTTCAGATAACAGGTTTTTTTCAGTGAGCATGGCTGCTTTTGAATAACCATCTTCAGCATTGGTGAATGCCAGGGTTACAACGTCTGACAAATCGGAATTAATGATAAAACCCGGCTTTGTTTTTCTGAAAATAATTTCCTCTTCATAATGAAAGGATATCTCATTTGTATTCAGAAACAGGATAGCAGCAGGATCTATTTCTTCAATTATTTCTGTCAGTTCAATTGATTTACTTCCCGGATCCATAATAGCCGGGATCTTACCGGCTTTCAGTATGGCATAATAGGCAATCAGCGATTTAATATGGCTGTAAGTGGCCATCAGAATAAAAGGAGAGGACGATTGAATATTTGATGCCAGGTATCCTGCCAAATGATCAATGGCTTCGGTCAAGAATTTCTTATCAAATCTTTTCTTTCTGAAGAAGATCTGTTTGAAATTCAGATTGGTGATCAATTGATTACTGACCATGGAGGGTTGAATTTATTTGTTCAATTCTGTATCCAGCAATTCCAGAAAGGCTTTGCCGGTTTTTACAGTCATCAAACGCAATGGCAATTCTACCGATAACTCATTTTCAAGCGCAGCAAACAGTTCTACGATTTGAATTGAATCCAGGGACAACTGTGATTTCAGATCAGTATCCAAATTTATTTGTTCAATATTTCTGCCTGTAACCTTTCTTAAAACACGCAAGACCTTTTCCTTTGTAATATTATCCATTATATAACGTGTTACTGTAATAATAAGCGATTTATTCCTGTATAAAACCGCTGCAAAAATAACCAATTTATATCACGGTAGTATGATACAAATCAGATGAATAAATTAATGGGTATTGGGTTGTTTAGGTAAAGCAATATTAATACATTTTATGACATTATTGCAATTGGCTGTTAGCTTTTAGCTATTAGTCTTCAAAAATTCCTGCAAATTCTTATAAAATGACATCCTGGCAAACAGCAAAAAGCTAAATGCTAAAGGCCATGCTAGTTGTACACGATTATCGAAGTCGATTTCAGAATACCGGGATATTATATGTTCCCTTAATAATAAGTTTATTAATGTCAGGAAGGTTTTTTAATTCTACATACTCTTTATTCTCAGCGCCGGTAGTTACTTTTATTTTATTGAAAAAATAGCTTTTATCAGTTTCTTTTTCAAGATCCAGAATATATTTTTCGTTTTCAATTTTTATAACAGCACCAAAAGGCACTGCCATTGCAGAAAATGAATCGACAACAATCTGACCTTTAATAAATTGATTGTTTGCAAGGTTCGTAATGCCATGATTTTCATAGTCAGCATAGCAGTCAATGGCCTTTGTTTCGTTATTGATGGCTTTTCCAATAGCACTTAACCTGGCATTGTAGGGTTTCTTATTATCATCCATTACATAAAAAAGTATGTTTTGACCCATCTTAAGCTTATTTACGTCCTTTTCGAATACGGAGATTTTTAGTTGGAATTGATCAGCATCAACAATCTCGGCTACCACCGATTGCCTCTCAATGAACTGCCCTATTGTTGCATCAATAGCTAAAATGTAACCATTGATAGGCGATTTTATGGAAAATGATTTATAAAACGAACCGTCTTCAATTTGATCTATATCAAGGCCAATTTTGTCAAGTTTCAATTTTAGAGCCTCATATCGGGCTTTCTCTGTTTTATATGAGCTCTCAGCAAGAATAAGCTCTTTTTGAGATCCAATGTTTTCTGTATATAGCTCATTTATCCGATCATATTCACTCTTTAATCGTTTAAGAATAGCTGCGGATTCGGCAAATTCTTTTTGCAGATCAATCAACTCAGTACCGCTGATATCAAACAACAATTGTCCTTTGGTAATATGCTGACCTATTGAGCAGTATATCTTATCCACCACGCCCATAACCGGTAAACTGATCAGGGCTTTGCCGTTGGCTGCCGGGGTAATAACTCCGGTAAATGTTATTAATTCGGAGAATGTTATGGGAATGGGCTTTCCCATTTCCATGTTTTCTGATGTAAATTGAGCTTTGGTTATCTCAACAAAGTCTGTTTTGCTTTCTTCCTGATTTTTGTTGCTTTTACAGGAACCTGACATCAAGATGGCCAAAATTATGATATAGAATGTGCTTGTTTTCATGGTGCAACTTGTTTATTTTGTGAAATACTGCAATTCTAAGCTTTTTGAGTTATAGAGAAAGATATTTTCTATAAATCCAATCTGGATATTAACGGCAGTTTCATAGCTGTTTATGAATTGGAAAAAGCCTATTTCTCCTTTTTCGTAACTTTTTATGGAGGTTCTCAAAATTTCATCGCTTAAAAGCTTTGCCGATTCATTGTAGTAGTCGATCAACTGTTTGTATTTTAACCTGTCCTTAATTAGTTCATTCAGCCTGCTATTTAAAGTGTTCCGTTCATTTTCTGCCAATAATATTTGAGAATTATAGGCTATTTTAGCAGCATTTATCTTTGCTTTTTGGCTGCCAAACAGAATCGGTACAGCCAATCCAACTTCAAAACCCTGATAGTAAAGGGCATTGGAATACCAGTTTGTTCCCAAAAAATAATTGACCGAAAAATCAGGAAGTAAGCTGCGTTTTTCTATTTGAATGAGTGCTTCAGAAAAGGTATTATTTAGTATAAATAGTTGATAATCTGGTATTGAATCGATCAAAATTGATATTTCCGGTAAAACTTCAATGGTTAAATTGATATCAAAATCATTCTGATAGTTCATTAAAGTTTTAAGTTTAAAATAAACCTTATCGATATCGGATTTGATCGACTTTACCACAAATTCAACCTGATTTTTTTTGACTTTCATATTCATCAAGTCCAGATTGCTCACATCTCCCTTGGTATATCTTATTTCAGAGCCAAGGAGTAACAGATTATAAAGGCTGTCGAGCGTATTGTATATTTTTTCCTTATTTCGGAGTGATTGATATTCAAAATATGCAATTGAAACTTCCCGAATCAATTCATTTTTTTTGATATTTACTTCTGTTGCGGTAATGGAGGTTTCAATTTTTTTCGTTTTGCTATCAGCAATGTAATATGTCGGGAACTTGAAGTTTTGCGAAACACCCCAAACTTTAAGCGGATATCCGTTACTGGCTATGTTATTTTCGTCGGTTCCGTAAGCAAAAGTTGTTTTATCAAAGCTATATGCTGTTTTTTCGAGAAGCCTGGATTGATCCATTTTTAAACGATACGCTGCAATTTCTTTGTTATTTTGCAGGGCTATTTCAACAACATTGTCTAAGCTTAAGCCATTGCTTTGTGCCTTGCCGGACGGTAACCGGAATAAGCAGCAATAATAATACGATTGTACTTTTTGATCGAATAAATCGCAAAGGAAAAAATCTGACTCCAATTACACTGTTAAATATTTCAAACAGGAGTGGTAAAGCAATCATAGTTAGCATGGTAGAAGTTACAAGACCACCTATAACAACCGTGGCAAGTGGACGCTGAACTTCGGCCCCTGCACCGGTTGAAATTGCCATAGGCAAAAAACCCATTGCAGCCGCACCGGCCGTTAGCATTACCGGTCGCAAGCCGTTCCTTTGTGCCTTTCATAATAATTTCGCGCATAGATAATCCCTGATGCTGCAATTCTTTGAGGTGTTCGATTAAAACGATTCCGTTCAACACCGCAATGCCAAACAGAGCAATAAAACCAACCCCTGCTGAAACGCTGAAAGGCATGCCCCGCAGCCATAAAAGCAGTACACCGCCTACCGTAGCCAGTGGAATAGCAATATAAATCATGATGGCATCCTTTAATGATTTAAAGGCAAAATGCAGGAAAATAAAAATTAACAGTAAGGCAATAGGAACTGCAAGCATTAAACGATTGGTTGCATTTTTTAAATTTTCAAATTGTCCGCCATAACTTATATAATTTCCAGGGGCAAGTTTAATGTTTTTATCAATTCTGCTTTGAATATCCATTACTACCGATTGCAAATCCCTGTTTCGTACATTTACACTGACCACCACCCTGCGGTGTGTGTTCTCTCGCGAAATTTTTGCAGGGCCTTCGGTATACTCTATTTCAGCAAGTTCGCTTAGAGGAAGTTGAATTCCTTTAGAAACAGGAACCTGCAGTTGGCGAATATCTTCAATATCGGTTCGGTTTTGCTTATCAAAACGCATAACCATGTCAAATCGTTTTTCGCCTTCAAAAACCACTCCGCTTATTTTCCCGCCAAATGCAGCTGATAAATAAGTATTTAAAGTATTTATATCCAATGCATAATAAGCAATCTTTTCCCGGTTGTAGCTTATTTTGATTTGGGGTAAGCCCGATGTCTTTTCCAATATTATATCACTGGCACCTGGCACATCGGAAATTAAATTCTTTATTTCAATTGCCTTTTGATTTATATAATCCAGATCTTCACCAAATATCTTTAATGGCAATATCTGATCTTACACCGGTAATTAATTCATTAAACCTCATCTCTATGGGTTGTGTAAACTCATATTCTACCCCCGGTATGATGGATAATGCTTCTTTAAATTTATCAGCCAGTTCTTCTTTGTCTTTGGCTGCTTTCCATTTATCCTTTGGTTTTAATTTAATAATCATATCTATCTCTTCCATCGACATAGGGTCAGTTGGAACTTCAGCAGCACCTATTCTGGAAACGATCTGTTCCACTTCATCCGGAAAGCCTTTAATAAGAATATTTTCCATTTTTGTTGTCATCTCAATGGTTTTTGACAAAGAAGTGCCTGTTTTTAATACAGGCTGTATTACAAAATCCCCTTCGTCGAGTGTGGGAACAAATTCACCGCCCATTCTTGTGAACAATAAACCTGTAAAAACCAATGAAATAATGGCCACCCCAAGCACAATTCGTTTATGGCCGCATGACCATTTTATAACCGGAAAATAGGAATTGTATGCTATTCGCATTATCCAATCTGAAATATTCCATTTCCCAGTCTTTCGGGGTTTCAGGAAAAGTGAAGATGCAACAGGCAACCAGGTTAATCCCATAATCATTGCGCCTATAATGGCAAAGGAGAATGCCAATGCCATGGGGCGAAACATTTTACCTTCCACACCACTTAAGGAAAGAATCGGAATAAAGACAATAAGAATGATTATTTGTCCGAAAATGGCTGATTTCATCATTTTTGAAGAGCCTTCAAACGATATTTTGTCCATAAGCAACTTCCGTTCATCGCCCGTTTTCGCTGAAATATCATCTTTCAGAACCATTATTCGAAGTGCAATGTACTCCACAATGATCACAGCTCCATCAATGATAATTCCAAAATCGAGTGCACCTAAGCTCATCAGATTGGCATCTATGCCAAATATATACATCATCGAAATGGTAAAAAGCAATGCCAGGGGTATCATTGATGATATAACCAGTGCAGATCGGATACTCCCCAATAGCAGGAATACAGTAATCATTACGATGATTGCCCCAAGTATAAGGTTTTCAACAACTGTAAAAGATGTTTCTGATATCAATTCGCTTCTTTCCAGTATTGGATTTATAAAAACACCTTCCGGCAGGTTTTTCTGAATTTCGGCAACACGGCTCTTAACCTCGTTAATTACCTCTTTCGAGTTTGCATTTTTAAGCATCATTATTTGACCCAATACGGTTTCTCCTTTTCCATTTGCAGTTATTGCCCCAAAGCGGTTGGCATAACCAAAATGCACCCTTGCAATATCTTTAATCAATATAGGAGTGCCGGAATTATTTGCAACAACAATATTTTCAATTTCATTTAATGACCTGACCTGTCCATCACCTCTGATAAAATAGCTTTGATTTGTCTTTTCAATATAAGCACCTCCCGAAATATTGTTATTTGCTTCGAGTGCATTAAAAACATCCATTAATGTTATCCCGAGGCTTTTAAGTCGGAAGGGTTCAACTGCAATTTCATATTGTTTTAAATACCCACCCCAGCTATTGATTTCCACAACACCATTTATGCCTGATAATCTGCGTTTTACAATCCAGTCCTGTATGGTTCGTAATTCCATTGCACTGTATTTGTTTTCGTATCCCGGTTTTACATCGATTACATATTGATATATTTCGCCCAAGCCGGTAGTTATAGGACCCATCTCAGGAGCTCCATAAGCTGCGGGAATATTTGCCGAAGCACTTTTTAATTTTTCGGATATTAATTGCCGGGGCAGATAAGTGCCCAATCTTATCATTAAACACGATTGTAACCAATGAAATTCCAAATTTTGATATGGACCGGATTTCTTTTACTCCGGGGAGGTTTGCCATCTCCATTTCAACCGGTGCGGTAATAAATTGCTCAATTTCCTGTGTCGATAAATTACCGGAAGTTGTAATTACCTGTACCTGATTGTTGGTAATATCGGGAACCGAACCCACCGGTATATTTAAAACGGCAAAAATTCCAAAAGCTGCAATGGTTAAGGTAATTAGAATAATAATTAATTTATTCCTGATACTAAAATCAATTATTTTTTCCATCATAAGGCGATTATGTTTATTTTCTAAATATAGCTATTGTCGTGTCAAGTTTCAATCGATGGATAAAGCCTAATAGGTTTTACCCTTGCATGCCTGGATGTAAATTGCCAGTCTGTTTTGGCATCCCTGATATTCCAGCGTTATGGCCATGTCGGGAGGCAAATGAATTGGCATTCTGGTTTCTTTGATCAATAGGATGTACCTAAATTATGAATAATAAGTATTGTATGCAACATCAATCCACGCTGGCAAAAGCGAGATAAAAAATTTATACTTTTGCCTGTAACCATTCCGCCTTCCCCTGGTATTTAAAGTATACCCATTACAAGTAATACTTCATGAAGAAACTGTTGTTAAAAGGCTTAGCCGCAAGTGTGCTTTTATTTATTCTGATATCAGTTGTCTCTGCTCAGACAATTGAAAAAAAAATATATTCCACTGCTTTTACCAAGGCACCGCCAGTAATTGACGGATTATTGAACGACTCCTGCTGGAACCAGGTTGAATGGGGAGGAAATTTCATTCAAATACAGCCTTATGAAAATATACCGCCAACACAGGAAACAGCTTTTAAAATTTTATATGACGATAACAACCTGTATGTATTCATACGGGCATTTGATACAGAACCGGATAAGATCAGCAAAATCATTTCCAGCAGGGATAACTTCGATGGCGACAGGGTTGAAATTGATATCGACAGTTATTTCGATCAACAGACCGCCTTCTCATTTACGGCTACTTCAACAGGGGTTAAAGGAGATGAAATAATAACGCAGGATGGAAACAATTGGGATGACAGCTGGAATCCAATATGGTTTCTGAAATCATCCATTGACGATAAGGGCTGGTGTGCCGAATTGCGGATACCTTTCAGCCAGCTGCGGTTTGGGAAAAAAACGGAACATATTTGGGGAATCCAGGTTTCACGCCGCATTTACCGCTCTCAGGAAAGGTCCACCTGGCAGTTTATTCCCAAGGGATCACCTGGTATTAGTGCACTTGTTTGGAGAATTGCAGGGCATCAAAAATATTAAACCAAAAAGACAGATTGAGTTGATGCCATATGTGGTCGGCCGGCTTGAGCGATTTGCCGAAGAGGAAGGAAATCCATTTATGACCGGCAGATCAGGTTCCATTTCAGGTGGACTTGACGGAAAAGTAGCCATCACAAATGATTTTACCCTCGATTTCACCATTAATCCTGATTTTGGACAGGTTGAAGCAGATCCTTCGGAGGTTAACCTGACTGCTTTTGAAACCTATTTTTCTGAAAGGCGACCGTTTTTTGTCGAAGGCAAAAATATATACCAGTTTCAGCCAACGAATACGATAGTCATTGGTAACATGTATGCAGATAATCTCTTTTATTCGCGCAGAATTGGAAGATATCCGCATTATTATCCTGAAACCCGGAAGGTGAATATGTGAAAATGCCTGATGCTTCAACTATTATTGCTGCTCTAAAATTATCAGGAAAAACAAGGAAAGGACTGTCCATAGGGATCCAGGAAAGTGTTACTGCCAATGAAAATGCGATAATTGACAACGCCGGTGATCCGGCGTAAGGAAAGCGTGGAACCTCTGACCAATTATTTTGTGGCACGCGTGCAACAGGATTTCAATAAAGGTGAAACAGTCCTGGGCGGTATTATTTACCGCAGTAAACAGGGATATAAACAATCCTGCTATGAATTTTCTGAATAATTCAGCGTATACAGGGGGCATTGATTTTCAGCATAACTGGAAGGAACGGACATGGTATCTGGCAGGCAATGCTGAATTCAGTAATGTGAAAGGAAAGACCGATGCCATGCTGACAGCACAATCTGCATCTGCCAGATATTATCAACGACCTGATGCTCACTCATCTGTCGGTTGATTCTTCGCTGACTTCCCTGTCGGGTTATGGCGGAACCTTTAAATTGGGAAGATAACAGCAAAAAAAGAATTCAGTTTGAAACAAGCCTTACCCTTCGTTCTCCAGGACTTGAATTCAATGATATCGGTTATATGCGATACTCGGATGTTATTCACCATGGCACCTGGGTAGCTTATTACTTTCGCGATCCGTTCGCAATTTTCAACAATTTTTATCTGAATACCAATTACTGGATGTACTGGAATTTTGGCGGAGAACTGCTTTCCACCCATACAAATATGAATTTCAATTCTCAATTCAAGAATAGATGGAGGATCAACGGATCATTTACGCGCACAAGTGAAAACCTTTCAACCACCCTTTTGAGAGGAGGCCCTTCCATGATAATGCCGGGATCCTGGGATTTGAATTTGTACACTAATACAAACCAATCGAAGAAGCTCTCATTTTATGCTGCAGCTTATGCAGGACTTGGGGATGCAGGCAGCAGCCATGAGAACGATTACGCGTTTGGTGCAACAATTCGTCCGCTGGATGCCATGATGATTTCTTTTGAGCCGGATATATATACTCAGCACAGCACGCTGCAATATGTGGAAACAACTTCTTTCAACGGGGAACCCCGGTATATATTTGCTGATCTCGTTCAAAAAACCATCAATTTCACGTTCAGATTAAATTATACGATCAATCCGGAGCTGACCATAGAATATTATGGCCAGCCTTTTATTTCAGCCGGAAAATATACCGATTACAAAATGATCACTGACACGCATGCGGATCATTTCAATGACCGGTATGACGGCTATGATATGAATAGCATTAGCTCCGGCTCTGATCTCTCTCAGATTAATTTTGACGAAGATCTGGATGGAAAAACGGACTATTCTATTTCCAATCCCAATTTTAATATTCAGCAATTCCGGTCCAATCTGGTTATCCGCTGGGAATACCTGCCGGGATCGACAATCTTTCTGGTATGGTCGCAAAGCAGAAATTACCAGGATTCCAGCGGCTCTTTTGCCTATGGGGATGATATGAAGCAATTGTTTTCAACTCAGCCGAACAATGTATTTCTGCTTAAAATTTCCTACTGGTTTTCGTTGTAAAAGAAATTAATCCTTGTCATTCATTCGGGAATTTCTGATAATCAAGTCTTTCCGAGGTAAAAGGATAATAGGGCGGGAGAGACCGGAATTATGTAACAACTTTTTATTTATTATGTAACACATTCCAGTGCTCATGGGTCTAATTTTGATCTGAATTATTATAGTAACTAAATTTTATTATCATGAACACAACAGTAATTAAAGGTAACTGGAATGAGCTTAAAGGTAGGCTTAAACAGCAATATGGAAACCTTACCGATGATGATCTTATCTTCACAGAAGGAAAGGAAGATGAGTTGTTGGGCAGACTTCAAAAAAAACTTGGAAAATCGAAAGATGAACTAAGAAGGCTTTTCGCTGATCTATAATCGTTAGTTGTATTTATATTCGTTAATAGTAATTAAATTTTAAAACAATGAAAAGAATAACAATGTTTGTTTTACTGGCCATGGCTATAGTTTATGGCTCAGTAAATGCGCAATCGGTAGTAGTCAGTGATAAAACAGGCTGGCATAAGATCGGATCCAGGACAATTGATTTTAAGAATGACAAAGATGAAATCACAGTCTTGGGTGCCGACAAATTTTCGTCCATCAAGTTTAAGGTAAATGATGCACCTGTTAATTTGAAAGATGTAGAGGTGTATTACGAAACAGGTGATAATCAGAATATAGCTGTGAATTCACCAATAGGTCCTGACATGGAAAGCAATGCTTATGATCTGAACGGTGGTGAGCGTAGCTTAAAGAAAATTACCTTCGATTATAATACACTTCCTAACATCAAGGATGAAAAGGCTGAGATTGAAGTGTGGGGATTGAAAACCAATGAAGACGAGAAAAAGTAATTATAGTGACAGCGTAATTTGCTATTGCTTTGTCCCGCAGATATTATTCTGCGGGATTTTTTTTGCCTAAAGCTTCATGATGATGGGGTTGAATGCTTTTGAAAACACGATGATCTGGTCCCCCTCATGCAGATTTTCCACATCGTTTTGAAATGCGGTAACTTTAAGGATCTGATTTAATCCGGTCACAATAGTAATCAGATAAAAGGTATCGAATTTTTCAATCTTCACTACCTTTCCGGTAATCTGTACCTTACCACTGATATGATTGTCGATAAAAATCTCATCCGGACGGCCGATAGCAGTGATATCCTGCCATTTTCAAGTTTAAGTACTTTCTTCGCCAGCCTGAAAACTTCTGCCAGGTCATGACTTACCAGAAAAGTGGTAGTGTTTTGATTTTCATGGGCTTTTAATACTTCATCCTGCAAAAGAGTTCGGGTTTTTGAATCCAGGGCCGATAAAGGTTCATCCAGGAACAGAAAATCAGGTTGTCGGGCCAGGGCTCTTGCCAGGGCTACTCTTTGCATCTGGCCACCCGATAATTTTCCGGGTTTGCGGTTTGAAAATTCCGACAATCCGAATTTTTCAATCAATTCCCCTGCCTGTTGCTTTTCCTTCTTTTTTTGGGCATACAGAATATTTTCAAAAACGGTCATGTTGGGAAACAAGGCATATTCCTGGAACATAAATCCGATATTCCGGAGCTGCACCGGCAGATTAATTCCTGCCTGTGTATCAAGCCATACCTGCGAGCCCATTTTAATATATCCCTTATCCGGCGTGGTCAAACCCGCCAGGATCCTTAGCAATGTGGTTTTACCTGCGCCTGAATCCCCAAATACGACAAATAATTCGCCTTTTTTTAATTCCGCCCGGATATGCAGATTGATGCGGCCGCGTGACGAAACCAGTTCCTTTTCAACATCTATTTCGATCAGATCATTTTCCATGTATCGTGTTTCCTGTTAATGCTGTAAATAAACACCAGCAATACAAATGATACCGCGAAAAGCACCAGGGCATATTTATTGGCCGCATTAAAATTTAATGACTGCACTTCATCGTAAATGGCCACTGAAGCAACACGGGTAATGCCCGGCATATTTCCTCCAACCATCAGTACCATGCCGAATTCCCCGATGCTATGGGCAAAGGTCAATGCCAGGGCTGTAATTATGGAAGGCCTGATATTGGGCAAGAGAACATGAAAAAAAGTAACCGTTCCTGATTTCCCCAGCGTATAAGATGCTTCCCTTAATTGACCGGGGAAGCGCTCTGAGACCGGTTTGCAGGGGCTGTATCATAAAAGGAAGGCTGAATATAACGGAGGCAATTAAAATGCCCTCAAAAGAAAAGGCCAGTCTGACATTAAATATCCTGTTCAGAAAATCCGCCAAAAAAATATCTTGGACTATATGCAACCAGAATATAATATCCCAATACAGAGGGCGGCAGAACAAGCGGCATGCTTACCAGGGCCTCCACCAATGGTTTTAGCCTGAAATCCGAATAGGCAAGCAGGTAACTGAAAGGCAAACCAATGAAAAACAAAATCATCGTGGTAAGCGATAGCCAGTTTAAAGGTGATCCAGAGCGTGATAAAGAATTCGTGATCCATTCGCTTACATTTTTTGCATTAAGGTGATCTCATTGGCTTTTATCATGGCCGTAACCTCATCATCTTTTTTCAGGTCAAGCATGTCAACTGACCGGGTAGTGATAGCCGATTGCAATCTGACAATCCATTACGAGTCAGATGAATGATACTCATTAGTTCTCCCCGTTCAATATGGCTCACCCTGCAGGGAATCTTATTCCGAAGGCTTATTTTGCCGGAAAAATCCTTTGCGATGGATACTTCCGTTTCCTTAAAAACAGCATAGATCAGATTACCCTGTTTAAGCCAGCCGGGATTATGGGGTGCATCGATAAGCAAAGCCGTCAGGGTCAGTCCGGCTGCTTCCATGTCCACCATGATGATGCCGCCGGAATTCATAACCTGTTTTATTATTACTTCAATCCGGTTCATGGTTAATTATCCATGTCTCACACAGAAAACCATACTTCTCAAACAAAGGTTTGCAGGCATTGCTCAATACAAAGTTCATAAATTTTAACGCTTCAGGATTGCCCATGCTGTTCTTTAAAAGAACACAGGTCTGTTCAACAGGATTATAACTTTTGGGATCAGGAATAAAACAGGTTCCTTTATTTTTTAATTCGGGTCCCAGCACCAAAGTGCATAGGCAATAAGAGCTGCCTCCGCATTGCCTGTTTCAGCAAACTGGGCTGCCTGTGAAATGTTATCGGCATATATTATTTTTGACTGCAATTCATCATATAGCTTATAGTATTTAAGACACTGGACGGCTACTTCACCATATGGGGCAATTTCAGGGTTTGCCAGGGCAATCCGTGTGTACTTTTTTTTCCGCCAGTATGGTCATTCCTTTTGAAACATCCAGGGTATTGCTCCACAAAACCAATTTACCAAATCCATATGTTTTGATATCTCCGGACGTACATCCTTCCTCCTTCAGTTTTTCGGGAAAACGGGCATCCGCTGACATAAAAAAATCAAAAGGTGCACCATGGATGATTTGTTGCGTCAAAGCACCGGATGCTCCCAGGGATATTTCAATTGTGGTATGCGGATTCTGTTCAAGATATTTTATCTTTATCTCTTCGAGGATATACCTGAGATTGCTGGCCGCTGCCACCCGTACTGTCTGGGCCTGCATTGCCATGTTCAAAAACAAACATAAAAATACAATGTACTTTTTCATGTTTTTGCAGGCCGCTTTATATATCTGATCATTTTGACAATAAAAGTACTGTGTATTGACGGATAAATATTTAAAGGGGTATCAGTTTTTACAATATTTTGATTTATGTAACTTTGCTTATCCAATGAACACCTATTAAAAGACAGACATTTAACACCTAAATCCTGATTATGAAAAAAACGTTATTACTTTTTAGTTTGCTTTTGCCTTTTATATGGAGCAATGCGCAGATAACTGATGCTGAAAAGAAGCTTAAGACCCAGACTGTTGATTCCATTGAAGGATGGAAATCCGGAGGAATGATCAATTTAAATATGTCGCAGACCTCGTTAACCAATTGGGCAGCCGGCGGACAAAGTTCAATTGCGCTCAACGGTTTGCTGAATCTTCATGATCAATATAAAAAGGGCAATTCACTCTGGGAAAATTTTCTTGATCTGGCTTATGGTTCAATGAAGCAGGGCGATGCCAATTGGTGGAAGATCAGATGATAAAATTGCGTTTACATCAAAGTACGGTTATAAGGCAGCCAAAAATTTTTATATTGCCGGATTGGTTGATTTCAAAACCCAGTTTGCAAAGGGTTACAATTATCCCAATGACAGTGTAATGATTTCCAGGTTCATGGCACCCGGATATTTACTGGGTGCCCTGGGTAGCTGAATACCGGCCAAGTGATAACTTCGATGTGTTTTTAGCCCCCTTCACCGGCAAATTTACCTTTGTACTTGGACCAGGCTTTATCCGATTCAGGCGCATTTGGAGTTAAACGCGGGAGAGAATGTGTTCAGTGAGTTCGGCGGATATTTACGAATTTTCGCTAAAAAAGATCTGATGGAAAATATTTCCATTCAAACCAACCTTGATCTTTTCTCAAATTATCTGAATAATCCCCAGAAACATCGATGTAAACTGGAAAGTGCTCCTTGTCTATGAAAGTGAATAAGTACTTTTCGGCCACTATTTCCACGGAAATGATATATGACGATGACATAAAGATTGTAGAAGACAAGAACGACAACGGGATAATTGAAAGCGGTGAAAAAGGTCCGCGGCTTCAGTTCAAGGAAGTACTTGCCATTGGCATTGCCTATAAGTTTTAGTACAGATCGGATTGTTATAATTCCCGTAAAATGCGGATTGCATTTTTACGGTATGGATGATTTTGATCCCTGACTATTTTCTGGAGCAGGTCGGACGCTTCTTTTTTCTTTTCCATCCTGATCAGGCAGAGGGCGCTGTAATATTGTTTCATATAAACGAAATTGCTTTGGTCACTTACCCGTTCAAATGTCTGAATCGCCTTTCGGGTATTCATTCATTTCCATATAACAAAGCGCCAGCATAAAGTAAGCCTTTGATGCGGAAGTTGTTTTATTCATCCTGTATCATTTTATTGAATTCTGCTGCCGCCATTTTTAATTTTATGATTTGCATAATAATCCAGCCCCCGGTCCCAGAATAACTGGCTGGAATCATTATCCTCACCCCTTACGGTAAATTCACTGATATCAGGCCTTTGGTAATAAGATAAGTAGATTTCTTCAGGGGATTTTTGCGGATGAACAAAGGAACATTACCCAGCCGAGACCCGTGAGTATGGCAATGGAAGCAGCAATGGCAAGATATCGCGTAAAAGGATTTTCCTTTGATCAGATATTTTCAAGACCTTTCCGCTTTCAAGCAGATGTTGTTTTAAGCCGGTCATTGGAAGCAGAAGCAATAGCTGTTCTTGACAGGATATAATTCTGCAGATCCGCTGCTGCCTGTGCATCTGCGGTGATGAGTTTTTCAAACGATTCCCGTTCTGAATTGCTCATTCTTCCTTCGTAAAAATTTTCAAGTATTTCGAGATCGACTTTCATTTTTTTAATATCTAAGGGTTAATTATTCAATATCGGCTGGCCTGCTTTTCCCTGCCAGGGCCAATAACTGCTGAAGGCAAGTATACCGTTTGCTTCGGGCTACATTGGCATTGAGCAAAGCATTTCTTTCAGCTATTTCATCCATGCTATATCCATCATTCCAATCCATTAATATTTCCCTGCACCTTGATCCCAGCATGGCCATCAGATTATCCAGGTATTTCTTCTCTACTGTCATGGTAAGCATTTGAACAATATCCGGTGACTGGTCTTTCATGTTTTCAGGTAAATCATTTGTTAAGGTATAAGTCGTTTTCTTTCTTAAAATGTCAATGCATTTGTTATTAAAAATGCTGTATAAATAAGTTGAGCATTTGGATTTATGCTGGAATTGACGGTTTCTTACCTGTTCCTTAAAGTCGATTATGGCATCTGTATATGCATCGATGGCAGCTTCCCGGGTTAACCCGTATTTTTTTTCCATCACGGGGATAAACCTGATGTTTTCGTTGTAAAAAGCTTCCAGGCATTTTTCCATATGAGATCCACCCTGGATTATTTTTTGTATGATCTCATTGTCATTCATATGCTTACTAAACATTGCATTATACAAACAAGAATGTTTCTTTTTGTTGACATTTTTTTTAATTCTGCGACTAATGGGGTAAAAGTCAGTAAACATGTAAAGTTAGACAGTATCGGGTTCTTTAAAAATAGCTAAGATGAAAAATATATATTTTTTATCTGGGAGAGAAAGGAATGACAAGCCACCATTGGTATTGTCAATATTCCTTTCGGTAATATTTTTTTCAAGATCTGTATCAGGATTGCTAAATCCAGGCAACGTAATGAATGTAACGGAAAGACATTATCATGACAATCCCCAGGGATTTTTCACATTTTTTGTGTTGATGCCGGATAAGAATTTCCTGAACGATACAACTCAGGGTAATAAGAATGCTCCTGAAATTAAGGAATTGGCTATGGACACGACTCCTAAAATCCAGCAATACAAAAGAATATCAGTATAAAAGTCAGGTGATATTATCAGTTAATCAAACCTGCCCCGGGCAACAAAGTTCAAAATAGCAGCCTGTCATAACCAATTTCGGCGATGGAACTGAAACACCATCAAGGCGGCAGTAGCAATGCAAATTAACCAGAATACAGGGTATGCCCAAACAAGATTCAATTCGGGAAAGTAACGGAAATTCATTCCATACACTCCCGCCAGGAATGTTAAGGGAATGAAAATAGTTCCGATCAATGTAAGAACTTTCATTATCTCATTCATCCGGTTGGAAACGGAGGATATATATGTGTCTGTTAAATCACTCGCAATTTCACGATAGGTCTCTATTAAATCTATCAGCTGAACTATATGATCATATAAATCCCTAAGATATACATGCGTGGTTTCACTGATGCATTCATGCGAATCACGCTGAAGTGAAGAAATAACCTCCCGCATGGGCCAGATAACCCATCGCAATCTCAATAGATCCCGCTTGAGCTGATGTATATTGTTAATCAGGTCAGGACGTGATTTTTCAAGTATGAGGGTTTCCAATTCTTCGGCATTATCACTATAGGTTTCAAGAATTGGAAAACAGCTGTCGATGATTGCATCTATCAATGAATAAGCCAAAAAACTGGCATCATTGGTGCGTAGCCTGTGAACCTTTGGTTTTTAACCGCTGGAGTATTGATTCCCATTCTGTGCCGGGACCGTCCCGGAAGGTCAAGCACCGTGTTATGGCCCAGAAATATTGAAACCTGTTCATTGTGCAAATGATTATTCTTTATTTGAAGCGCATGAGTTACAATGAACAATCGGGCCATATGTTCACTTTCTTCACCACCATAAGATTCGACTTTGGGACGCTGGGTTTTCTGAAGAATATCCTCAATGGCCAGGGGATGCAGATCATACTTTGTAGCCAGTGATTTCATAACATGCATATCTGACAAACCATTGACACTGATCCACCGAACGGTAGTCCAGTCGGGCCGATGCAGTTCAAGGAATTCTTCCAGGTTATGAATTTCCTGCATGGATGATTGAGCCGGGCAATAGTCTACGCAGAAAATGCTTGCTAGCCCTTTTCCACCGGGAAAATTCGAAATTTCACGGTGCTCTATTCCCGGAGCAGTTCCAGGTACGCTTTTATCAAGGTTATAATATTTTTTCATGATTTAGTCGGGATTGTCCCGGATTATTTTGTTCCAAATACCCTATAAGAATGAGGTTTGACAGTGATTTCACAACTATGATATGAAACACTTCTCTTGCGGGGAACCGAGGTTTTACAGCTATAGCTTCGATGGTTTCTTCTGACAGAAGATCGGTTATCCGGACGGCAGGATCCTTGACCAGGATCTTCACAGTTACAGGTTCCGGTAAAAAAGATTGCACAATAAAGGTTCCATTGTCATAACAAAACAGGCTGACCTGCGAAGGGCCCTCCATCTTTACATCAAGATCGCCGGAAACGATTGACCGGATGCGGTTCAGAACACTCAGGAGGATATTGATACAAATCGGAAAAATTATCCGGAATCGTTAATACATACAGATTTGCTTTTGAATATTGGGCACGGTGCACAATCGGCCATCCGGTAGCTCCTTTAATGGCAGAAACTTCTTCCCATGAATCATTGGTAAGGTAGGTGATCTGCGGAATAAGGATTTCCTGCGATGATTTGGAAACACGGTCCCCAGCCAGCCTTGAAATCAGTCACCAAGGCCTTGCGATCCGTGCATCTTAATTCGGCGATATCGGCAATTCCCTTGTCCTGCAATGCTTTTAACAAACCAGAGGTGATCATTACATTTTTGCCTGCCTGCAAACGATCCTTTATTTTTTGGACTATCTGCGGATCAAATTTTGCCGATTCGGTAAGCAGGATCATATTTCCATCCATGGGAAATTCGCTGGAAAGTTCCATCGGAATACCGATCATTCCCAGGTAATTCTGAAGAAAATCCTCACCGGTAGCATGAAAGGGCCTGTAACTTTTTATTCCTACCGGATTGCCCAAAGACCCAGAAACCGATCCACCTGTTCGAATGTTATTCCGGCAGCACGGGCTATGGTTGTTGGCTGAACGGTTTTTCCGTCTTTAAGCGGGACTGGCTTCATCATGGCATCAAAATCAAAGCTTGTTCCGGTTCCCTGCCAGGCTGCACGGCTCTGCTTTTGAATCGGGCGTTTGAAGCGACCCGTAGTCGAACATGGTAATTTCAGGTGCTTTGGCAAACAGGGTTAACCAGAATTGTTCGGCATAACGGTCAAGATAAGCGCTTCCAAAAGGATCTACCCATCCGCCGCCATTTCTGCCGGGAGCAATGCTGTTGAAATACCGGATGATCAGGTAACTTTCATAGGGCTGAAGATGCTGATCGGAATAGACAGCATCCCGGGTTTCCGTTCCGGTATAAATACCGTCGAACATATTTGGGTTCTGTCTCCAGGTTAAAGCCCAGCCCCTGGAAATGCTCATACCAGTTTGGATATTTGATCACTATTCTAACCTTGGGATTCACTGCTTTGCAGGATCGATGATCAGTTCCCGGGCGGCTTCAGTCATCAGTTTTAACCGGTAATCGGTCCAGCTCATGTCACCTTTGGCCTTGATGCAGAGATCACATTTGCAGCTGGTGAAGAAGAAATCATCGAGGATGAACTCATCGAAATGTTTTGCCGTATATTCGGCAATTTCCTTTGCCTTCTTTCGGTGCTCGGGATTTGAAAAGCAAAATGTTTCAAAATTATTGCTTTCATTGATTGTAAATGTTATGCCGCCGGCAACTTTCAATCCTTTCGATTTAAAAAAACTGAATAGCGGATTCAAGGGTTTTTTCAGGAACTATGATCTGATCACGGTGGGTCTCAAGATAGATCTTATCAATTTTAACCTGTTGTGAAATCAGGTTCCAGGTTTCTTCAAGTTTTTTCTGATCGGCCATCTCCCTTACTTCATAAGCCCTGGTATAAACCGAAACTTCGAAATTCTTATAATTGGAAGGTTGCTGGGATGAAATTTTCATAATTCCGGAGATTATTAGCAGACAGGTAAGTATTTTCTTCATGATGATATGTATTAAAGCTTCACGAAAGATATAAATTTAATCCGGTCAGCGAGCTATTGTTATTGAAATCACAGATTTTTTGATTAACTTTAATATGTTTAACAATGTAACCTGACTTTTGTCCTGGCGATATTGTTCATGGGGAAATGATATATATTATATAACGCTATGAAATTGAAAATTTCACATTTATTTCTGATAGTGACTACTTTATTAGCTATTTCCTGTCAGAAGGACACCACTTCAACACCGATTACCAGTAATGAGTATATTGTCTTTGCCTGGAATAACCTGGGCATGCACTGCCTGAATCCAACCTATGATGAATTGGTGATTCTTCCTCCTTACAATACCGTGGAGGCCCAGGTTGTAAAGCGTGGGAATCCACCGCAAATAATTACTACAGGATTGACTGTTGAATACAGTCTTGTAAATAATACTTATTCCTTTGGAAAAAGGGAATATGGCGGATTCTGGACAAATTTTACAGCATTGTTCGGGGGTACACCTCCTGCCAATGATATAGGGCTTACAGGCACTGCTTTGGCAGGAACAATGACCGTCAGTTCCGATCACTTTATTGCAGAGGGAATGCCGGTAGTCCCGGTCAATGATGCCGGTGTCTGGGATCCTTTCCAGGTTATTGAGATAAATGTTAAAGACGGATCGGGTAAATTACTGGCAACAACCCAGGCAACTGTTCCTACATCCGACGAAATAAACTGCGCAAAATGCCATTCCGAAGGTCCATCAAGTGTTTTTACAAATATTCTTACATCTCATGATAATGCATTAGGTACAAACCTGGTTAACCAGAAACCTGTATTATGTGCCAGTTGTCATGGAAGTCCCGCCTTGGGCACAAACGGACCAGGATCATCCGGTAAATATTTATCCCAGGCCATTCATGGATTCCATGCTTCAAAAGATGCAAGCTGTTATGATTGCCACCCCGGTGCAACGACCAAATGCAGCAGGAGCCTTGCCCATATGGGCACGAGTAATGACGGTAATTGTATCAGCTGCCATGGGGATTTGGCCAATGTGGCATCCACCATTGATAATGGCAGAGTCCCCTGGGTCACTGAGCCGAAATGCGCGACATGTCATGCAGATGTCAGTGGGGTTGAGACAAATAATGCCCTTTACCGGAATTCAACCGGTCATGGGAGTATTTACTGCACAGCATGCCACGGTAGCCCGCACGCCATGTATCCTTCGCGTGAAGCAAGAGATAACTATCAGCCGGATCATTACCAGGGAAGCAAAATAAAGACCATCGGAAGTTGTGGTGTTTGCCATGACAATTCGAGAGGTGAAGGTGTGGGTGGTGAATTTGCAGAAACACACGGAGGAACAAATCCGGAACATAAAAACGCCTGTCATGTTTGTCATACTGTAGTTTCCGAGACTACTGCCTCCTGGCCGCATGGTTACACCTGGAAAAACTCAAACTAAGGCAACTCTTTTTTTGACTGGAATTTTAGAAACTGGCATATTTCTGCCAGGGCGAGTTTTGATTCCCGGAACAAATCACCGAATACAGGGTAACAATGACACATACCCCTGTCTGTCCTGAGCATAACTTCAACTCCTGCTGTCCTTGCTTTCTCTGCAAAATGAACTGAATCGTCCAGGAGGATCTCATTGCCTCCGGCACTGATATGCAGTGGCGGAAGCCCATTCAAATTGCCATATAATGGAGATATATACGGATTTTGCCTGGAATGGCCACCTGCATACATCCTGCTGGCATTTTCCGCACAACCGTCAGGCGAGAAGCAGATTTTCTTATTGGTTTGATAGGATTTACCCGTCAGCATCAGGTCAGTCCATGGTGAGAGCACTGCAGCCGCAACAGGCAAGGGCAGACCCTTATCCTTTAATGCCAGCAGGGTGGCCAGACATAATCCGCCCCCGGCTGAATCACCTGCGAAAACAATATTGGCCGGATCATAACCTTGTGCCAGCAAATAGTCATAAGCCTGCAGGGCATCATCAAGTGCTGCGGGAAAAGGATTTTCAGGTGCCAGCCGGTAATCGATGACCAAAGCATTCATTTCACAGCCTTTTACAAATTTTATCACATGCTGGCGATGTGCCTGTGGCGATCCGAACAGGTACATTCCACCATGGAAATAGAGAATGGCTTTGTTTTTGGCGGTCTGCGGAATTTTAACCCATTCGGCATATCGATTGCCAATGGAAAGAGGTTCAATGTCAATCTCTTTAGGTAACCGGCCAAACATTTTACCCGCCTTTTCGGTGCGTTCCCTGAAGCGTTGAATTCCTTCCGGCGATGGATCAAAAGGTTTGCGTTTCAATTGCAATTTAAACAGGTGACTGTTTAACAGCAATGTCAGAATCAATTTACTTTTTAAGCTTTGCATGATTTCATAATTCTTAATTCATCATTCATAATTCATCATTCATAATTCCTTTAAAAACATACTCAGGATAATATTTTTGTCCGGCATGATGAAATCCGCTCCATAAATAGCTTTATTGAGTGCCAGTCCATTCATTGTGGAAAAGAAAAGGGTGGCCATTTCACTGACATGATGATTTTTAACCGTTCCCTCCTCCTGGCCCTGTTTGAAAATCCGCGTCATCACATCGTACTTAATATTGTTCTTTGCACGGATAATATCTTTGGCTTCCTGGGGAAATGCATCGGACAAGGCAGTTTGTGTAATGAGAAAATAGTAGTTTGAAGTGTTGGCATTTTCATTAAATCCCTTTAACAAAGAATCAACAGCCAATATTATTTTCTCTTTCGACGATAAGGGAAGTTTTTCAAGATTGACTGCCGCTGTATTCATTTTCTCAATTGCCGTATCCACGAGATTTGTAAATAATTCTTCTTTTGAGCGGTAGTAATGATATACCAATCCCTGTGAAATGCCTGTATTTTTTGACAGGTCGGACATTTTGGCTGCAGCAAGGCCTTTTGTTGCAAATAGCCTTAAAGCGGCTGTCAGAATTTGTTCCCGGCGTTCATCCTTAATGATCTGATTCAGTTCCTTGTTTCTTGACATTATATATTGATTGAATAGTTATTCAATGCAAATATAATACTTTTTTAATTTCTGATTTCGATTTCAGTAAATATTTTTATGCGGATTAAGCAGAGTTTTTTGTACGATGACACGAAAATGCATTTACACAAGGGAGCTTCTGTGATTCCGGTGGTTAAGTTTTTATGCGTCCATCCTACCTCCGTGCTTTCATCAAAATAATAAAAATGAGCACCGTCAATTTTACCGGTTACAGAATTAATGGTTGAATTGTGCCTTGTTGCATTGTTGCCACTGGCAAAATCAGTTATTGTCGTGCCACTGGTTTCGTCCATTTTCCAGTAGGAAACAAGCCCTTCGGTAGTGACTGCCAACCCTGAAATAACTTTCCGCATTGAAAAAGTCAGATAAATTATTTAAAATGGAAACAATCTGTTATATTAACCATCATAAGTTTATTTGGTTGTAATATTATGCATATGATAAAGATGTTAATTAAAAGACCTTTTTGGTTTGGATCTGTTTTTTCATTAGTTCTTCCTATCCTGAATTCATGCGCGTATTCTTCAAAAGCAACCAAACATCTGTTGGAAGAATCCCTTAATAAGAAGTATGATATGATTGTGGTGCCGGGAGTTCCGTTTGAAGATGCGAAATGGAGTGCAACAATGAGAGACAGGGTATTCTGGTCAAAATATCTGTATGAGAAGGGAATTGCCAAAAATGTGATGTACAGCGGATCAGCTGTCTATTCACCCTACCGTGAAGCAGAAATTATGGCCATGTATGGCGAAAAACTGGGCATACCCAAAGAGAATATTTACACAGAAATAAAGGCAGAGCACAGCACGGAAAATATATACTACTCATATAAAAAAGCCAAAAGGCTGGGATTCTCCGCGGTTGCACTCGCCTCAGATCCATTCCAGACTAAAATGTTGCGCCGTTTTACCCGAAAAATTGTAAGTCAGGATGTGGCTTTTATACCCATTGTGTATGATACGATACAACCTGTGCAAGCGGGTATACCACATCCAACGATTGATTATGAAAAGGCATATGTGAAAGATTTCAAATCTATTACAGAGAAAGAAGGCCTTTTGAAGCGATTGAGGGGAACACGAGGCCTGGATATTGATTCAACGGCTTACTGAGGTTATTTCCCTCTTTTTATAGCAAATCCGGTTATTCTAACTCCTTCAATGGTAACAGGATTCGTAATGCCGCCATGCAGAACCGAATTGGATTCAACACTAAAATTGATAATAGCATCAGCACCCAGGGCTACACATTGTTTATAAAGCTCCTCGAGGACAGCATCCATGTTGATGTTCTCCGGCACCCAGTTCTTTTCTATTTCAGCCGGATGGCCAAATTCAGGAGTAACCGGCTTGTTGTTTTCATCCAGTTTGGTCCTTTTCACATAAACTGCTGCAGGCATCTTAATAAAATCGATTATTCCAACAGCATGGTACTCTCCGGAATACTTTTCGGGGGTGATTAGAAATCCTTTGTCACTGTATTTCCTGAAATCAATTTTATTCATGATAGAGTAGCCTTCAATTTTTGACAGCTCTTTCATTTTAACTGTGCATGAGGCCATTATAAATAGGGCGAGGGTAAAAACGGCGATTTTTTTCATAGCGAAATCTGTTAAGTTTAACGACCAACACACCCGGCAACAGGGTGTAATATTTTTCCAAATAAATATAGCCATTAAATTCATGTCAAATAAGGCCGCTTAAAGGAAGTTATTCACCATTCAGGTTTGATATCTGTGTCATTTTTTGAATTTACAAATGTTTCAAAACTATTTAAAGGATAAGTTTTAAATCTGGAAGAAACTATTAAATTTGTTACTCAAACGTTTGAGAACTCAAATATTGAAAAAGGAAAAAATCACATTAAAATTCCTGGCGAAGGAGTTGGGACTCGACCTATCCACCATCTCTAAAGCGCTGAACAATAAACCTGATATTGCCAGATCCACCTGTGAAAGAGTTCAGAAATTCGCACTTGAAGTAGGTTACAGGCCAAATCTTCTTGCCAAGGGCCTTATCAACAAACGTACCCATATGCTGGGAGTCATCATTCCTGATCTCCGTTTATCCTTTTATTCCCAGGTTTTGGAAGGTATTCAGCAAAGTGCCGAAGAGAATGGCTATATGCCGATCCTGCTGCTGAATGATGACAATGAGCGCATTGAAAGGAAAAACCTGGAGTTTTTCGCTTCCCTGCCAGTGGATGGGATCTTAATTGATGCCGCTCCGGGAAAGCAGAATGTTTCCCTCATGAATAATATAGCACACCAGGGAATTCCCCTCATCTTTTATGACAGGTATATTCCGGAAGTCAAGGCCAGCCGGGTAACCATCGATGATATAAGTGCATCGCATGATTTAACCATGAGCCTGATTAAAAGCGGGAAAAAAAGGATAGCCTACATGGGTCCCACGGAGGGAATGTCTGTCGCATCCGACAGGTTCCGGGGTTATACAAATGCCCTGGCAGAATCAGGGATGGGGTATGATGAACAGCTTGTCATGCGTTGCAAAATTGATGAAACTGACTCCAAATTACATATCCGTAATTTACTTGCAAAAGGGATTGTTCCCGATGGGGTAGTGTGCATGGGTGGACTGGTAGCGCTGGGTGCCGGTGAAACATTGCTCAATGCCGGTTACCGGATTCCTGGTGACTTTCTGCTTGCAGAATTCGGGGATAACGATATTGTGGCAAAACTGGGGGTTCCTTACAGAAGCATTAATCAATCGCCTTTTGAGATCGGTAAATCAGCCGTCAACCTGATACGTGATGAAATTGAACGAAACAGGGATATTGACGAATTCCGGCATGTCATCATTCCATCGACCCTGATTGAACATTAAATGAAATAATCACTAATTACTCAAACGTTTGAGTTAAAATTTATTTATATGAAAAACAAATACTCCATGATCTTAGGCAACCTGGGCAATACTTGCGACAGGTTCTGTAAAGGCTATAAAGACAATCCAACATCTGATGAAATGCTGGCAATTGCCAAAGAAAAGATCCCGCATATCGAAGGCATTGAGCTGGTGGGTACCTGGGACATCCGTCCGGACAATGCGAAAGAAATGAAGAAGAAACTTGGTCATTATGATTTCAAGTGTGCTTCCATTATCCCTGATACATTTACGGATCCACTGTATGCCAGGGGAAGCATTACCAGCATTTCAGCATCCACCCGCAAAAAGGCACTGGATTATCTTCGCCAGATGTGCGATATAGCAAGGCTGATCGACTGCCCAACCATGAATTTATGGCTGGGACAGGATGGCTATGATTACCTTCTCACTGCAGATTACAATCAGGAAAGAGAATGGCTGAAAGAATCCACATATAAGCTGGCCACTGAATATTCCGATCTCAGGTTTGCCCTTGAATATAAGCCAAAAGAACCCAGGAACTTTTCATATCATAGCCGAATGGCCGATACCATCCTTGCAGCCAAAGAAACAGGATGTGAAAATGTGGGTGTTACCATCGATACCGGGCATAGTTTCGTTGCCGGCGAAAATGTTGCTGAAGCTGTTGTGCTGGCAAAGAGGGCAGGGAATATGCTGTTCCATATGCACTTCAACGACAATCACGGAAGCTGGGATGACGATATGATCGTTGGAAATGTTCACTCCGTTGTATATATCGAATTGCTGTTCTGGCTTAAAAAAACAGGATACGAAGGGTGGCTTTCAATGGATCAGTATCCCTACCGCGAAGACGGTGCCGAAGCAATCGCCGAAAGCATTTTATGGGTTAAAAAATTCGAAAAGATAGTAGATGAGCATTACAATGAAATTGAGACCCTGATTTCACAAAATGATGCCATTGAAACTTCCAGATTTCTGAGGAAACTTTTTTAATAACGAAAGATGAAAACAAAGCTGAGCCTGTTAACGGTTTTACTCGTCATTTGTGCTTCAATTAAAGGATATGTCAAAGAGCCAGGGACCAGTCTGAAGGTCTTTGATCTGAAATGCGAATATGCCATCAATCCGCTTGGAATGGATGTCGCCGCACCCCAGCTAAGCTGGTGCATTGAATCCGCAGACCGGGGAACATTTCAGAAAGAGTATGAGATCATCGTCGCGGATTCACCTGAAGCACTTTCTGATAATAAGGGCAATATCTGGGAAACCGGAATGATCGCATCCTCCTTATCCGCAGGGATCAAATATGCGGGACCGGAGCTTCAAAGCCGTACACGATATTACTGGAAGGTAAGGATACGGAATTCAAGGAGTACCTTGAGCGAGTGGAGTGAACCGGCGTTTTTTGAAACGGGATTGTTGAAAGGAGAGGACTGGTTGGGAGACTGGATTGGTTTTAATGGCGGAAGAACGGGCAGAACACTCTATTTTAAAGGGATTTTCAGCATGGGCAAACAGCTTCAGTCAGCAAGAGCCTATGTTTCGGGAATTGGTTATTACGAACTGAACATCAATGGCAGAAAGGCAGGGGATCAAAAACTGGATCCGGCTGTCAGTGAATACAGTAAGCGGGTATATTATTCTACCTATGATATTACCAGTCTCCTGAAAAAGGAAAATGTAGTAACCGTTTCAGTCGGACCAGGATGGTACGGCATTCCAAAACTACGGATACAGCTTGAAATGAATTACACCGACGGCTCCCGTGAAATTATTACATCGCCTTCCATGCGGAGCGTGACAACAGGGCCCATTATCAAATCGAGTATTTACGATGGAGAATACTATGATGCCAGGGAAGAAAGTAAGGAATTGTTTTCCTATACATTGCCGGATAATTTTATCAACAAGAAATGGGGCTATGCGAATATAACCGATCCGCCCGGAGGCAGGATGGTATCTCAGAAAATGGAACCCATCCGGATTATGGACAGCCTCACACCGGTGGATATTAAGGAGCCTGTTCCGGGAATATATGTTATTGATGCCGGACGAAATCTGGCAGGCTGGGCATCCATTAAAGTGAAGGGAGAAAGAGGTACCGAGATCACCCTGAAATTTGCTGAAGCATTGTATAAAGATGGAACGGTTAACCAGGAGAATCTTCGATCGGCAGAGGCAAAGGATGTATATGTTTTAAAGGGAGGAATGGAAGAACATTGGGAGCCACAATTTACCTACCATGGATTCAGGTATATACAGGTTGAAGGTTTTCCATACCGGCCAGAACCGGGTGACTTTCAGATCAAAATAGTCCGCTCTTCAGTTAGCCAGACGGGAAATTTCAAGTGCAGCAACGAATTATTAAATCGCATTCACAAAATGGTTGCGGCCACTGAAGCTAGTAACCTGCACAGTGTACCAACAGACTGTCCTCAGCGGGATGAACGCATGGGATGGCTGAATGATCTCACCGTAAGAATTGAACAGGCACTGTATAATTTTGATCTTTCAAGGTTCTATGCCAAGTTTATAGATGATGTGGAAGATACCCAGGGACCGGATGGTACCATTACCTGCACGGCTCCGTACAGGTATGGTGCAAGGCCGGCTGATCCGGTATGCGCCAGTTACCTGTTGCTGGCATTGAAAAGCTATGAGTTCTATGGCAACGCAGAAATTATCCGACAGCATTATTCGGGTTTAAAAGCCTGGGTTGATTATTTGAATTCCAGAACTGAAAACGGGATTGTCAATTACAGTTACTATGGAGACTGGTCCCCTCCTATAGCTTTTGGTGTGGATGGTTCCAGTCCGGTTTCGCAATTCACACCGGGTAAACTCATGTCGACAGGTTACCTGTATTATTGCAGCAGGATTATTGCCAGGATGGCCGGATTGCTGGGTAATGAAGGCGATCAGAAATATTATTCAGATCTGGCGGATAAAACAGCGGTGGCCTTTAACAAAACATGGTGGGATGAAAAGGCAGGCGGATACGGAACCAACAACCAGGCCTGTAATTCATTTGCCTTGTTCCTGGGAATTGTGGATAAGGATAAAATCCCCGGAGTGGTAAACAACCTGGTGGCTGATGTTCAGAAACATGATAATCATCTTACCACCGGCAATTTATGCACAAAATACCTGTTGGAAATGCTTACAGAACACGGTCAGGTTGAAACTGCCTATAAAATTGCAACCCGGGAAACCTATCCCAGCTGGGGATATATGCTTGCGAATGGGGCAACAACCCTTTGGGAAAGATGGGAATTTGAAACGGGGGGAGCCATGAATTCACATAACCATCCCATGATGGGATCTGTTGATTCCTGGTTTTATAAGTACATTCTGGGAATCCTTCCGGATATTGAGGGACCGGGATTTGAAAAATTCACGATCCATCCGTTTATTGTTAACGATTTAACCTTTGCCGAAGGAGAATTGAATACAATTAAAGGGAAGATCAAAAGCTCCTGGAAAAAGGAAAAGGGTTCGGTCTATCTTGATATCTCGGTCCCCTGTAATTCCCTTGCAACCGTATATGTGCCTTCAAAAAATATAAAAAGCATTACTGAAGGAAACCGCAATATCCGAAGCCGTAAGGAAATAAAATTCCTCTTTGCTCAGGATAATTATGCTGTTTATCAATTGGGATCAGGGACCTATCGCTTCAAATCGGATTGGTAGAATGCAATTGCCCCCGCCATTCATGGCGGGGTTAGCAAAATAATCTATTGTTTTTGTACCGGAAATATTTATATTAGAACTTTCCAAATCAGCATCAGATAATTTTGAATAAAAGATTTAGACCGGCTTGTACCTGGTATAATTAGCAATAAACGCCTGATTCATGTATTTCATGATCGTCAATCAACTGTATTCCCTTCAAAGACTGCTGAATAAGAAATTTCTCATGAGTACCCTCCGGATCCTCATTTGGGGAGTTCTTTATTATTTTATTGATTCGTTTAGCCTGTCCTATCTTCTGGATGCCAATGGCGCTGCCCTGGCCTGGCCTCCTATAGGTATTTATATTTCAGCCATTTTATTAACTCCCGCCAGGCAGCGTCCATTTCTTATTGCTGTGATTTTTGCTGCTGATATTTCCGCCAATCTGCAGACTGAAACATCCCTCATTACAAAAATTGCATACGCATTGCTCTCCTGTGGGGACGCCCTGATCAGTGCCTGGGTGTTACTTCGTTTTGTGGCAAATCCTTTTGTGTTTTCTAAAGTGAAAAACTTCCTGATGTATTTGCTGTTTTCAGTTATACTATGCCACGGTTTTTTTTCAATATTGGTTTCTGGATTAACCAGTTATACCCAGGGTTCCGATTTCTGGTCAGGCATAGTAAAATCATGGGTGGCAGATGGCGTTGGAAACATTATGATTGTCCCATTCATCGTAAGTTGGGTATCTCCGTCAGCCTGGAACTTGAAAAAGTTCAGCCTGAAACGGGGAATTGAGATTGCAATCCTGCTTGGGGCATTATTTGGCTCAAACCTATTGTTGTTTCCCTATTCCAAAAATGGTATTTTATTCTCATTTATTATCAACTATCTGAGCTTTCCTTTTATCATTTGGGCAATTCTCAGGTTTGACATGAAGATAGTTACCCTGGTACTGATATTATTGGCTGCTGTTATGCTGTTCAATCTTATGGATGATATTGACCTTTTTCCGGATGGAATAATGAATATTCGCTTTCTTATTTTTCAGCTTTATATCGCTTCTCTGACAATTATTGCCATAGTGATAACCTCTATCATTGCGGAAAGAAACCAGGCCAAAGTTTCGCTTATGGAAAGCATTAAGCTGCTTGTTGAGGCAGAGAGAAAACTTGTGTTCAATTCAATTGAAATTGAAGAAAGAGAACGAAGCCGTTATTCCAGGGAACTGCATGATGGTCTGGGGCCATTGCTTTCCACAATAAAGATGTATATGCAAAGCTTGTCTGAGACGAGTGATGCTGAAAAAGTCAAATTCATAGCAGAAGAAAGCGAGCAAAATATCAAAATTGCCATCCAAACCATGCGTGAGGTCGCGCATGGCTTATCTCCGTTTAATCTCAGTAATTTCGGATATGTGAATGCCGTACTGGAATTCACCAAAGGCATCAATAAGATTCATAAGCTGATGATTGATTTCACCTATAATTCTCATGTCCGCTTCAGCGATTTTTATGAAATTATTTTATATCGCATTACCACGGAATTAATTAATAATACGCTGAAACACGCGCATGCGACACACGTTGAAATTGCCTTCAATTACTCTGCAGAAAAGAAGAATATTACCCTTGTATACCATGATAATGGCCAGGGCTTCGATCCAGCCTGCAAAGAGTCAAATAAAGGGATGGGACTGATAAATATCCGCCAACGGATCAGGATACTTGGTGGAAATTTCAGGATCGAAAGTGTTATTGGCAAAGGATGTACAATATTTGTGGATTTTTCGCTGAATGAAGTGAATAAACAAGTTGAATATCAAAACCTTTGACGGCAGTTTGAAATTGCCAGTCCAATTATCCTCTTCTTTTACCATGAAATTGTAAACCGGAGTAAATTCCCGAGCCGGGTAATTAAACTTTTTTCAGGTACAATTGTTTAAGATTTAAGTAACCTTAAAAAATTATTTAGTGATGGCGAATACTGTTTCTATGGCTACCGAAAATTTCATAAAAGCCATATATAATTCAGAACAGGAAGAAACCCTTGACACGAAACCGGGTTCCATTGCCAGGACGCTTGGTATTAGCAATGCGGCTGCCACAGATATGGCACGTAAGCTCGCATTGAAGAAACTGATAGATTATGAAAAATACAGAGCGCTGAAACTTACTGCTTCAGGCAAAAAAGTCGCCTTAAAAGTGATCCGTAAACACCGTTTATGGGAAACCTTTCTTCACCAGGTATTTGACTTATCCCTGCATGAAATTCATCGTGAAGCGGAATTGCTTGAGCATCTGACCTCCGATTTTCTGTCAGAAAGAATCAGTCTCTTTCTCGGAAATCCTACAATTGATCCGCATGGGGATCCGATTCCCGATAAGCAGGGATTTATTTCTCAGGATAATGAGAGTATGTTACTTTCATCTGCTGATCCGGGGAGAGAATACGAAATAACCCGGCTATCCAGTTCTGATAAGGAATTCTTTGATTTTTGCCATGCAAACAGTCTGACAGTTGGTTCAGTTCTTTTTGTGAAAAAACAGTATATCAAAAGCAGAATGACCGAAATAGAGATAAACCATGCCCGGATTTTATTAAATGCAGAAATTGCCGGGACACTGTATATTAAAAGGACCACCAGGAAGAAGAAATCGCAAATACCGATCCAATGAATATGTTATTACTGATGATCAGGCCGGGATGGCTGTTATTTACCATTATGGTTGCAGGTGCAACTCTTATTTGGGTCTTTTGGCCTAAAAAGGGATTGATTGCACAATTTTTCAGGATAAAGATGATGCATGACAGGGTATTGCTTGAAGATGCGCTCAAATACCTTTTTGATTGCGAATACAAGGGCATTGCATGTGATATGAATAGTGTCGCCGGCAACCTGAATATCAAAGGTGATAAGGCAATTATATTGCTTGGCCGGCTCCATAAGATGGGATTGACTGTGATGAAAAACCACGCCATATCATTAACGGATACAGGAAGATCTTATTCCCTGAGGATTATCAGGGTGCACCGGATATGGGAACGCTACCTGGCGGATGAAACCAATATAGCTCAAACCGACTGGCATAAGGAAGCTGACTGGCTGGAACACCGGGTGACATCAGAGGATACGGAAAAACTGGCAGCCCAGATTGGCAACCCGGTATTTGACCCGCATGGAGACCCCATACCTACCAGCAGAGGCGAATTGCCTTCCCCCAAAGGCCGGCCGCTCAGTTGCCTGGAAGAAGGCCAAATAGGCCGGATCATCCATATTGAAGACGAGCCCCGAAGCATCTATGAACAATTGGCTGTTCTTGGACTCTACCCGGGTATGCAGGTGTATGTTACGTCAACAGATGAAGGGAAAGTCGTATTTGCTGCCGATGGTGAGGAATGTGTTTTAACACCGTTATTTGCCGCACATATAACGGTTGAGTTGATGAGTGGAAAGCCGTCATTGACTCCAAAATATATGTCGCTCTCATCGCTCAGAATTGGGGAAAAGGCAGAAATTGCAGGCATTTCACCTAATTGCCGGGGACAGCAGCGCAGAAGGCTTATGGATCTTGGGATCGTTCCCGGCAGTTTGATATCGGCCGAAATGAAAAGTGCCTCGGGTGATCCTGTTGGTTATCGTGTGATGGGAGCCACAATTGGCATAAGGCGAAAACAAGCCGATATGATTTTTATTCAAAAGAAAAACATTAAAAGCAATGAGTACTCAGCATAGTTGTGATAGTTGCCCGGTACATAATACGGATAACCTCATCCGCCTTGGTCTTAATATGGAACAGGTAGATTATGTTGTCGCCATGGCCGGCAATCCAAATACAGGGAAAAGTACCGTTTTCAATAACCTGACGGGATTGCACCAGCATACAGGAAACTGGCCCGGAAAAACAGTTACCCGTGCAGAAGGGGGCTTTTCACTTAAAGGCAAACGTTACAAAGTTGTTGACCTGCCGGGAACATATTCTCTTCTCTCTACAAGTACTGATGAAGAGGTTGCAAGGAATTTTATCCTTTTCGGACAACCTGACGTGACGGTCATTGTGGTTGACGCCACCCGGCTTGAACGTAACCTGAATCTTACACTGCAGATATTGGAAATCACTGACCGTGCCATATTATGCCTGAATCTGATGGACGAGGCCCGCCGAAACCAGATTGAGATCGATATAAGAGCCCTGTCCAGGGAATTGGGCATTCCGGTGATTCCTGCTGCAGCCCGCAGAAAAGAGGGCATGAAGGAACTTACAGATGCCATTGATGAAGTAGCCTCGGGCAGATATGTATGCCAGCCTCATAAAATGAAAAGCCGGTCTGCCAAACTTAACCATGCCATATCAACTTTGACCAGGCAGCTTTCCGAACAGTTTCCGGATCTCCCCAATCTTAACTGGGTTGCACTGCGTTTGCTGGAAGGTGATAACACAATAATTGAAGCCATACGGACCGGTGATCTGGGAACTTTAAAGTCGGGTGTAACAGCAATTCAGGAATAAAAAAAACAACAATGGAAAACACTTCCTTACAGGACAGGGAAAAGATCCTCTCCATGGCCAATAGCGCAAGATGGGAACTTGGCGTAGATTTTCACGATACCGTCATTGAATCTATTTACGAAGATGCTTCACGCATAGCCCGAAAAACGGTTAAGATGAAGGACGAAAAGAAGGCCTATAGCATGGATTTGAAAATAGATAAACTGGTAACAAGCCGGTGGCTTGGATTCCCTCTTATGTTCCTGTTATTGGCAATCGTATTCTGGCTGACAGTTACGGGCGCAAATGTCCCATCAGGAATTATAGCTTCTTTCTTAATCGATACAATGCATCCCATCCTGAAAAATGCGGCTGCCTCCATCGGTATGCCCTGGTGGCTCAGTGGGGTACTCATTGATGGTGCATATCTTGCCATGGCCTGGGTTATTTCGGTTATGCTGCCTCCAATGGCCATTTTCTTTCCGCTTTTTACTTTGCTGGAGGACTTTGGTTATCTGCCCAGGGTAGCTTTCAACATGGATAGTCTTTACCGGAAGGCTGGAGCCCATGGGAAACAAGCCCTGACCATGAGCATGGGATTTGGCTGTAATGCAGCAGGTGTTATTGCAGCCAGGGTAATCGATAGCCCCCGGGAAAGGCTGGTAGCCATCATTACCAATAATTTCTCCTTGTGTAACGGACGTTGGCCAACACAAATCCTGATTGCCTCCATTTTTATCGGGGGCATCGTTCCTGCCCAATTGGCGGGAGTAGTTTCTGCCGGTGCAGTCGTGGGCATAGCCGTGCTGGGGATATTTTTCAGTCTTGTCGTTTCATGGGGTTTGAGCAAATCCGTGTTAAAGGGTGAGGCTTCTGCCTTCAGTCTGGAACTGCCACCATACCGTCCGCCACGAATTTTGCAAACCCTGTATACCTCGTTGATAGACCGTACTATTTTTGTTTTATGGAGGGCGATTGTTTTCGCCGTCCCTGCCGGTTTGGTGATCTGGTTGGTAGCCAACATCCACATCGGGGATCTTAGCCTTGCGGAACATTTTATTGACTGGTCAAATCCCTTTGCCTTCGTTTTCGGACTGAACGGCGTTATTTTACTGGCATATATCATTGCCATTCCTGCAAATGAAATTGTTATTCCCACAGTACTGATGCTTACCGTACTGAGTGCCAGGATTGCCGGCGAAGGTTCCGGTGCAGGCGTAATGTTTGAACTCGATTCAGTTGCAGATACCGGGAATATCTTGCAGGCCGGGGGCTGGACCTTGCTGACAGGTGTTAATCTAATGCTGTTCAGTTTGTTGCATAATCCGTGCTCTACCACAATCTATACTATTTTCAAAGAAACCAAGAGTGTGAAATGGACCCTGGTTTCAACCTTCCTTCCAATAGTACTGGGATTTCTGGTATGTTTTCTGACTACACAACTCTGGTTTGCATTCGCAGGTTAATCATTTACCGCTGACCCACTGCTTTATTTCTGGGAAGTATAAGGATATTCCTTTAATTCTACTACGAGAAATTTTGCAGTCTTGGTTCCCACATTTTCAATTACATGCTTGCCTTCCGGCCCGCTTGCTACTGCATAGCCATGTTTTAGATCGAACATTTCATCCTTGGCACCAGGACGATAAACCTTTAGTTTTCCATCGGTCAGTGCATAAAAAAAGTAGGCAGGGCGGGTACGCAGGTCGGTTATTTCTCCGGGTTTAAGAGTAATCTCCACTGCATGAACAAAAGAAGTGTCGGCCAATACATGATTCATTTTTGAATTAATATATATCTCCTCCTGCGCACTTGCACTAAATGAATAAAGAACAAGTGAAAATACCGCTGGAATTATCATGAAAAGATTCTTTTTCATAATCCCTCCTTTTTTAAGTTTGGTTTAATAGGTATAAAGGATTATATATTAACAAAATAGCAATGATTTTGTTGCTAAAATCTTAATAAAAAAATATCCACATTAGGAGGGCTCTATGATGGGTGGTTTTCATCAAAATTGATATTTTTGAGTTGTTATCAGGGTGACTGGAATTTCAAGGGTTTCCATGCACCATTTGGCGGGTCCTGATAAAAAAGGCAATATTAAATGAGGCAGTTTTATGTGCTAACAATCATTCGAAATGGAGGAGGGATAATGCTGATCATTCTTTCAATCCTGGCAGGATGCATGCTCATTCTGGGAGGTTTGCTGCTTGTATTAAGTCCGGGCAAGCCACTTCCTTTTGTGGATGGGCAAGGTAATCCGCTGCCAGGAAGCATTTCCGAAAAAATCCATCTCGATATCAATGGGGTGGAGCAGGGCATGTTTATTAAAAGCAGGGATTCTTCCAATCCTGTCCTTCTTTACCTCCACGGGGGTATGCCTGATTTCTTTCTTACTAAAAAATATCCCACAGGCCTGGAAGATATTTTTACCGTAGTGTGGTGGGAACAGCGGGGCTCCGGAATCTCATACAGTGCCAATATTCCGCCTGAGACGATGACCCTTGAGCAGATGTTGTCTGACACCCGGGAGGTCACAAACTACCTCAGGAATCGATTTAAACAGGACAAGATCTATCTCATGGGTCACTCCGGAGGTACCTTTATCGGAATACAGGCGGCCGCGAAAATGCCGGAATTATACCACGCATATGTTGGAGTGTCCCAGATGTCATTTCAGCTCAAATCTGAAATGCTGGCGCAGGAATATATGCTAAGGAAATACAAAGAGCAAGGAAACAGAAAAATGGTTAAGAAATTTGAGGCGTCTAAAATCACCATGAACGGAATTCCGGATGCATACTATTCTTTGCGGGATCCGGCCATGCATCGTCTTGGCATTGGCACCACCCATGATATGAATTCGGTGATCACGGGAATATTCCTGCCCTCGCTGGCATGCCGCGATTATACGTTTACCGAAAAGGTAAATATGTGGCGAGGTAAATCACGTTCAGGCATTAGTTCACTTTGGAATGAGATGCTTGCAACGGATATGGCCAAACAGGTACCTTCGGTTGATATTCCTGTTTACTTCTTTCATGGCATTTACGATTACACCGTATCCTATACCCTGGCCAGGGACTATTTTGAAAAATTAAAAGCACCTGTAAAGGGATTTTATTCATTTGAACAGTCCGCCCACAGTCCCTTGTTCGAAGAACCCGGAAAAATGAACAGGATTCTTCAGGAGGATGTTTTGAAGGGATTGAATAGGCTGGCAGAGTGATCAGGCATTGGACAATGCCCCGGATTTTATTCAAAGCAATATTTACTTATGGCTGCTTATTTTTAACGCTATATCCAGGGAATAGGGCGGGGTAACAGCGGTAAAATTTCCTCCCTTCCAGTTTTGCTTTTCAGAACTCATAACAGCTCCGGATACAGGATTATACCATTGAATATAATAAACTCCTTCGGGAATGTCATTTAGGGTAAGTGTATCAATGTAATTGCCGGGTTTTGGAACAAAGTTGGCTCCCCATTCTCTATCATGGGAACCGTGAAAAAGATAAAAGGCATACTGTTTCCCATCTTCTGCCAGACCGTTACAAAAGGCGTCTTCATGCATGCCGCTGATTTTTGTGAATCTTGTCAATCCCGACAGATCGAGCCCGTCCATGAAATCTTTCAGTATTTTCCGCTGTGGTGCAATCTGATTCTTTGTAATGGAAAGCCCTGATTCATTTTCCCTGTAATATTCCCCGTTCAGGTTAATATTTCCGGCTCCTCCGCCCAGCATAAACCACCATCCCTCAATACGGACGGCATCAGCGGTATAAGCATCCTTTGTGAGACTGGTCCCGAAATAATTCGATTCAACATTAACAATGGGTTTGTTTGCCAGGTAATCCAGATTCAGGGCCTTTTCAGCAGGTTTTACATACTCGCAGGGCAGCCATTCGCACCAGGATTCTTTTGAGAAATCCGGCGAAAGGTTTTGCACTGTTTGTCCCAGAAGGTGCTTTTTTGGTAATGATTTTTCTGCCTGAATGAATGCGTCCTTCATCTCAAGTATCCAGGGAGAAATGATACTGTCGGGGTTAACAATAATACTGCCATCCGGCAAACCCTGGAGGGAGGGCTCATCACAAATGTCATAAATAACATTGTCATACGCATTCAGTTCTTTGACAATCTTCCGGATGTATGCCTTTTGATATTTCATAACCGGCTTATTCCGATCATCCGCTGTGGTAAATAATCCGCAATCTGCTGCTTCAAACTGACCGATATTTTGAATATTGTTCTCGTGATACATGGCCATTAATGGCCAGCAATCGGCATACATGCCGTTAAAGAACGGAATCTCAACGATGATATCATATTTGCGTGCGAGTTCCACAAAAGCCCTCAACCGGATAAAGTACTGAGCATTCCAGGTATCAAGATCATATTTGTATGATGGCTTTCCCGGTTCTGCGAGGGAAGGATTGGCTCCGGCCTGTTCCGATTTTGCCCAGGGAAGGAGTTGCCGGCCGGGAAGGGGTCCCAGCGGATTGCCTTTCAGGTATTTATCGGCAGGTTCGAACATGCCGCCCGGATAAATCCGGGTAAGGTTCATGCCATTATCTGCCAGGAACTTTAAATATTCTGCAAAATCGAAATCCTGGTCAATCACAGCTCCATAATGATGATCCGAGGTAATAAGAACAAACGGGTGACCCTTATAACTAAAATAATGAGGATTTGCAGGGTAAATCTGAACCGGACCATTTTTGCAGGAAATTGTCAACATGAAAAAAAGGACAAATATTCCCGAAAACAAGTAGTGTGTTTTCATACCGGCAGGATGATTTTAAACTATAAGCAGAAGGATTACTAAAGATAAAATAAATCGGCGGATTAAGGTAAGTTCAGTTCTGTTTTAATGTCATTTTTGGGCACCATGGGGGATATGCCAAACATTGACTTCATTTTGGATGAATTGGGAATCCGGCCGTTTTTTTATTCCATTACAGGTGGACACGAGATAGCCAGAGGAAAACCTGACCCTGAAATCTTTGAATTAGTCTTAAAGAAGTTAAACCTGACAAACAAAGATTGCCTGGTTATTGAGGATTCTCTTAGTGGCATTAAATCAGCACTGAATGCCGGTATTAAAGTTATTGGAATAACCACTTCTCATTCGGAGGAAGAATTAAAGCGCAACGGATGTTTTTATACCATCTCGGATTTTACTGATCTTGATTGGGATATAATTGTGTGAACAATTGATCAAATAACTGCTGGCTGAAGACATGTTATGCCGGAATAACGGGTAACATCCAAGTACACAGGCGTTATTTTTTTCAGTTGCATTTCACTCGAAATCAAATGATATTCCTTCGATAAAAAACTTAATGGTTACCCGAATCAAAATTCATATAATTATTTATTTTTGACGGTAGTTCATTTGAATTTTAACATAGTCCATCTACTGATTATTTAGCACATTTTATTTATCCATACGAGCAAATGACGGATAATGATATCATCACTGTTGAGCACTTGTCTCATTCTTTTGGAGATAAGATGGTTCTTCAGGATATTAACCTTTCCATCCGGAAAGGGGAATTTGTGACGATTCTGGGTCCTTCGGGTTGCGGAAAAACCACCTTGATGCGGCTTATCGGCGGCCTTCTTAAAGCTTCCGAAGGAAAAATAACCATTGCCGGAAAAGATATGACCTTTACCCCGCCTTATCTTCGGCCCGTGAATACCGTTTTTCAGAAATATGCACTGTTCCCTCACCTGAATGTATATAATAACATTGCCTTCGGACTTAAACTGAAAAAGTTGCCGGAAGAGGTTATCAAAAAAAAGGTGATGCAGGTGCTGAAAATTGTGACCATGACCGATTATGAGGAGCGCGATGTGGATACCCTTTCGGGTGGACAGCAACAGCGTGTTGCCATTGCCCGTGCCATCGTGAATGAACCTGATGTTTTGCTTCTCGACGAACCCCTGGCTGCACTTGACCTGAAAATGCGGAGGGATATGCAGATGGAAATAAAGGCCATGCATAAAAAACTGGGCATCAGCTTTGTATATATCACGCACGACCAGGAAGAAGCGCTTACATTAAGTGACAGAATTGTGGTGATGAGGGAAGGCGTAATTCAGCAGATCGGCACGCCTGCACAGATCTATAATGAACCGGAAAACTCCTTTGTGGCTGATTTTATCGGCGAAAGCAACATTCTTAACGGAGTGATGATCGGGGATTGCCTTGTGGAATTTGCCGGCCACCAGTTTGAATGTGTCGATAAGGGATTCAGTCCCAATGAGCCGGTTGATGTAGTAGTTCGCCCTGAGGATATCTATATTTTCGAGAAGCTGGATGCAGCGCAGTTTAGCGGACAGGTTACCTCAAGCATTTTCAAAGGAGTGCATTATGAAATGATGGTTAATACGCCCGATGGATTTGAGATAATGATTCAGGATTATAATGGTTTCGATGCAGGCGACACCGTCGGAATGCGCATCAAACCCTTTGACATCCAGGTAATGAAAAAGGAAAGGCTGTGCAATACTTTTGAGGGCATCATCGAAGACGAATCACATGTGCGATTTCTCGGAAACACCTTTGAATGCAATGATACCCGGGGATTTGAAAGCGGAACTGAAGTGAAAGTCAAGATTGATTTCAACAACGTGGTATTGCATGATAACGAGGAAGACGGAATGCTATGGCGGAACTGTATTCTTTATTTTATATAAGGGCGATCATTATCATCTCACCATTCTGACCGAAGGGAACGAACATATTTTTGTTGACACCAATGATATCTGGGATGATGGCGACCGGGTAGGGATCAGCATTTTACCCGAATCGATTCAGATTGAAAATGAATAAATCCATGAACGCGTGTTGAAGAAATTATTATCATTTTTCGGACGGAGAAGGAACTGGTCAATACCCTATGTTCTCTTTCTTTTGTTTTTTGTGCTGGTTCCCCTGGCACTGATTGTTTATTATGCCTTTACCAGCGAAGAAGGTGGTTTTTCTTTCATCAATTTCCGGAAATTTATGATGCATCCGGAGGCCCTGAAGATTCTCATTTATTCGATTGGTGTAGCCATGATTACCACTATTCTATGCCTTCTAATAGGTTATCCTGCAGCCTATATATTAAGCAGGATGGAAGCCCGCAGGGCCAGTTTGCTGGTGATGCTCTTTATTCTTCCCATGTGGATCAATTTTCTTATCCGTACGCTGGCCACCGTGGCACTTGTTTGACTTTCTCAGGTTGCCGCTGGGAGAAGGCGCACTTGTTGTTTGGGATGGTGTATAACTTTCTTCCCTTTATGATTTACCCGATTTACAATGTCCTTCAGAAAACCGATCCCAACCTGATTGAAGCAGCACAGGATCTGGGAGCAAATCCGCGACAGGTATTTTTCCGGACCGTTTTGCCGTTATCGGTTCCCGGCATCAACAGTGGTATTATGATGGTTTTTATGCCGGTTATTTCCACATTTGCCATTTCTGAACTGCTTACCATCAATAATATCAAACTGTTTGGTACCACCCTGCAGGAGAATATTTACAACGGCATGTGGAATTATGGCGCTGCCCTTTCACTGGTGATGCTTGTGCTGATCAGCTTGTTTCACTGCTTAACAACCAGGGAAGTGACAGGCAAGCCGAGGAAGGAGGATTGATTCTGATGAAGAGAATCTTTGCATCTTCCTATCTGGGAATTCTGCTGGTGATGCTTTATGCTCCAATCCTTATCATCATCATTTTCTCCTTTACCGAAGCAAAAGTACTGGGAAACTGGACAGGATTTTCATTTAAATTATATACTTCCCTCTTTCAGGGCGGGGTGCAGCATTCGCTTACCAGCGCCCTGTGGAATACGCTGATCATTGGATTGATCGCTGCTTTTGTCTCGACGATTGCTGGGAACCATGGCTGCCATTGGCATTTTTAACCTGAGCCACGCCAGCAAAAGGCTGTTCAAATGGTGAACTCGATCCCCATTCTGAACCCGGATATCATTACAGCCATATCCCTTTTTCTGCTTTTTGTGTGGCTTGGAATCTCGCAGGGCTATACAACGGTCATCCTGGCCCATATCACCTTTTGCACGCCTTATGTGGTGCTGAGTGTATTGCCACGGCTGCGCCGCATGAATCCCAACCTGTATGAAGCCGCACTGGATCTTGGCGCCACGCCTTTTCTGGCCCTGCGGAAAATTATGCTTCCCGAGCTGAAACCGGGAATGATCAGTGGTTTTATTCTGGCTTTTACCCTTTCGATCGATGATTTTGTAGTTACCCTGTTTACGATTGGTAACGAAGGACTTGAAACCCTTTCAACCTATATATATGCTGATGCACGAAGAGGAGGACTCACACCGGCACTAAGGCCCCTTTCGGCCATCATTTTTATCACTGTTCTCGTGCTGCTGATCATTATCAACCAAAGAGCTGCAAAAAAAATAACCTGAAAAGCAATGAGAACATCTTACACTACCCAGGATTTTAAGCGTCATTAAAGCGATTATTCTGCTGATGACCGTTGTATTCGTTTTTAATGCCTGCAAGGAAAACGACCAGTCGAGGAAAAAAATCCTGAAAATATATAACTGGGCCGATTATATCGATGAGGACTTGTTGAAGGAATTTCCAAAATGGTATAAGGAGCAAACCGGTGAGGATGTGGAGATTATGTACCAGATATTTGACATGGCCGAAGTAATGTACACAAAAGTTGCTTTGGGCAAAGAAGATTTCGACCTGGTTTGTCCCACCCAATACATTATTGAACGCATGCTGAAACAAAACATGCTGCTGCCCATCGACCGCAATTTTGGGAAGACAGGTGATTTCCTTGGAAACATCTCGCCCTTTCTGCTCGACCGGATGGATGCCTTCAGTGTGCCCGATAAAAAGGCCGTGGATTATATGGTTCCTTATATGTGGGGCACTTCAGGAATTTTATATAATACAAAGCTGATCTCTCCCGAGGAGGTTCAATCCTGGAGCTGTTTGTGGGATCCGAAAAATAAAGGAAAAATCCTGATGAAGGATCACTACTGGGATGTCTATAATGTGGCTGCCATCTGGGGTTTTCATACGGAAATTGAATCGGGGAAACGCACCCGGTATGATGTTTCCAACGATCATACACCGGAAGATATAGCCATGGTGGAAAAGCAGCTGAAGTTGCTGCAACCCAACCTGGCCGGCTGGGAAGCTGATTTTGGCAAAGAAATGATGACCAAGGGTGAGGCCTGGATGAATTATGCCTGGAGCGGTGACGCTGTATGGGCCATTGAAGAAGCAGCCAAAGTGAATGTTTCTCTTGATTATTCAGTGCCGCATGAAGGCAGCAATATCTGGTTTGACGGATGGGTGATTCCCAAAAACGCCCGCAATGTAAAAGCAGCCAGTTATTTTCTGAATTACCTTTGCCAGCCCGACATTGCCTTGCGCAATATGGACGTAAGCGGCTATTGCAAGCGCAGTGGGAACCCCTGAAATACGGGATGCACAAATTGATTCCACCCTCTACCGAAACCGTTAACCTGAGCTATTTCTTCGGCCCGGGAAACGACAGTCTGCTGGTAAATTCCGTTCAGTATCCTGACATCAGTGTAGTGGAACGTTGTGTCCTGCTGCATGACTTTCTTGATAAAAATGACCAGGTGCTTGAGATGTGGAGCCGTGCCAGGGGCGATAACCTGAACAAGAGGATGATCTTCATTATAGCCGGGTTGGTTATTTTGATCGCTGTATGGCCGGTATACCGCCTGGTGAAAAAATTCCGCAGTAAAAAGAAGAAACAGAGCAGGAAGAGATAGAGAAGGCATTGCGAGCGAAGAAATGCCGGAGGTTGGGAGTTTGCTTCTCTTCGCCCGTAAAGACTAAAGTGAAAATCCAACCACTACAAATAAACTCTTTTTATCCGGATTAAAAACCACCTGGCCATTAAGGGGTATTGAAAAAGTGTCGGTTATTTTAATTTCCTTTTCCGCCCTGATTCCGATATTGCAAACGGCAAAATCACCGTCGGCAGTGGTCCAGCCATTTCCGGCTCCCAGAAAAATGCCGAAATACTTAAATGCATAAGCCCGCCTCCAGGTATATGTCGCCCCCTTCCGATTCAACGCCACCTGCCTGATTGAGAATATACGTTTGCACTGAGGCTCAGTCCCTTTATTTCATAACCGGCAGTCAGTTCAAAAGCATGACTCCCTGTTGAATCCGAATAATCAAAATAATCGAGATCCGTTAAATAATAATCAGTTACCCCCAGACTCAAACCAAAGGCGAAACTATAGGATGCATAAAGGTCAGTTTCACTGATACCCGGATGCATCAAAGGAACCCCAGGCCCCAAGGGTCAATCCGCCTGTGGCAAATTCCAGATAAGGTTGCACGGCAGGGCCTGTTCCCTGTTTTGAACCACGCCAGATGTAACTGCTGTAGAAATCAACCCCGGGAGAAAATTTTGATGGATTTTCATTTTCTGTATCCTGGGCCAGGAGGATATTTGTGAAAAGTCCTGCAAATATTAGTACTGCCGTAAAAAATATTTTCATTTTTATTGTATTGGATTTAGGGTTAAACTTAAATTGAATGAAAAATATATTCGTGTTTAATATGCCTTATAATAATAATAAATTTTTTTCATTCATCAGATCAACTTCCAAAATTAACCTCAATGCAAAATGAATTTTGTCCGGATATTCTATTAGTATTATGAGTTTAGACACAATGCTTATAAGCCCGGGCTGTGAATATTAATCCTGCGATTTCTAACTCTTTCGGTTTTGGCGGGGAAAATAGAGGGCTTGTTTTCTCAAAATTCTTACCTTAGTTACGAAGCTTTGTGATGAACCAGTTATCATTAGTCTTTCTATAACTATATATTATATGATTCAACAAGTATTCATCATTTCCGACGGAACCGGAAGAACTGCGGAACAGGTATTAAATGCAGCCTTGATGCAATTTGAGAATATTAAGGTTAAGACCGTCATATATCCTCAGATAAATACCGAGAATGAAGTTCTGGAAATAATAGCCGAAGCCAGCCTTGCAAAAGGTCTTGTAGTGTTTACCGTTGTTTCCCAAAAACTTCGTGATGTCATTAATAAACAGGGCCGTCTTTATGATGTTGAAACCATTGACCTGATAGGGCCCCTTCTGGCTCATTTTTCACATCATTTTTCCCATTTACCCTCTGAAAAGCCGGGTATATATTATGAATTGAATAAGCCCTATTTCAAACGCATTGAGGCAGTTGAATATACTTTGCGGCATGATGACGGACAAAGGATTGAAGAGCTGGATAAGGCCGAAATAGTTATTCTGGGTGTGTCAAGAACGGTTAAGACACCGGTCAGTATCTACCTGGCCCATAAGGGATGGTTGGTAGCCAACATTCCCCTCGTCCTGGGAATAGAACCACCGGAAGAACTATTCAGGATTCCCCCCGAACGGGTATTCTGTCTTACCACTTCTCCTGACCATCTGCCGAACTAAGAAAAGTCCGTGAAAAGCATCTCGGCGGAAATTTGGGGGATTATGCAAAACCATCTTATGTTCAGAAAGAGCTGGAATATTCCTTCAGTATCTTTAAACGCCAGGCCCGTTGGACGAAGATAGACGTTACTAATAAGCCCATTGAGGAAATATCGATGGAAATACTTTCCGGATTAAGAAAAAGTGATGGATGAATTTTTTAGGGATGGATAATAGCCTATATTACAATAAAATTTACTGTCCAATTTTAATGACCTGCTTATTCTTTTCCAGAAAGGGAGACTCGAATTCTGCAATGATCTCTCCCGTGTCTTCTGTAGCCTGAATATACACTAACAATTGGCCGTTTTTGCATCGGCGAACATGATCATTCATGTTTACCGAGAGGTAATTGGAGGCATTTTCCATGCCGAGCAGCTTGCCTGCACCGGTAATCGTACAGGAAATTTCGTTGTCGGCAAGATAAACCTGGTTTCCATTGGCATCTGTTACCGACAGGGTAAGCATGGTAACATCATTTTTACCCGCTGGTTTATCCTTAACAGCTGTGCACTTTATGGCAGCAGGATATCCGGTTGTCAATACAATGTCTTCAGATGATTTAACATTACCGGAATAGGATAATGCCTTTAATACGCCGGGTTGAAATGCGATATCCCAGTAATTTATTCCTGTTTCCGCATTGCGTTTTTGGCGTTTGCCAATAACATTATTATTCAGGTACAGTTCAACTTCATCACAATTGGTGTAGCAAACCACCCTGATTGAATCGCCGCTTTGATAATTCCACGATTTTTTGCTATCAAACCAGTTATGAAAAGCCCTTCCTGTTTTTCTCACAGTGCCAATATAAACCATGGGCTTATCGCTCCAAAGCGATTGTCTGAAGAAGCCAATGGGTTTAATATTATGGGCCAGATCCAGCAGCCCTGAAGAAGAACCCCGCGATGGCCAGGTGCCTGATTCGCCCAGATAATCGGCACCGGTCCAAATGAACTGGCCAAAAATGAAATCATTCTCTGTTACGGTTTTCCAGGCTTGAATGTCGTGCCGGTTTTCACTACCGTAGAGTATCCTTTTTGGAAATCTTTCATGGTCGATTTTGTAACGGTACTCGGTGTAATTATAGCCAACTACGTCGAGTGCCTGCGGATAGGATGTCTCGTTCGACATAACGGCGCCCGCCAGGGCAGCAGTAACCGGTCTCGATGCATCAAGGCTCCGCACCACCGCGGCCAGTTCGGTGGCAATATCTCCCAACCGTTGTGCACTCGGTTGGCCGGGTTGATATCCGGATACATGATACTGTCCGATCCCTTCCTTATCAAGTATCGGATGCGTGTAAGGGTCGTTCGGGTAATCGACTTCGTTACCAATGCTCCACATAAAAACCGAGGGATGGTTTCTGTCGCGCATGACCATAGAAGTAATGGTTTCCTTGCCATGTTCCCGGAAATATTCGGCAGCTCCCTGAAATCCCGGATCCCCGACATTCCAGCCTACAAGCCACTTCTTTTTCGGAAATTCCCACTCATCAAAGGCCTCGTCCATGACCAGCATTCCCAGTTCATCGCACATGTCGTACAACTCGGTTGATTGTGGATTATGACTCATCCGTATCGCGTTGCACCCAATTTCTTTCAGTTGAAGAATCCTGGTTTTCCATACAATTTCAGGCACGGCCGTTCCAAGCACACCGGCATCATGGTGAAGGCAGACGCCTTTTATCTTCATCCATTTATTGTTCAACGCAAAGCCTTTGTCAGGGTCAAACTTCAAATAACGGATGCCCACACTTCACAATACTTTCATCCACGGTTTTGCCATTTTCAGTAATGGTGGTCTTAAGTTGATACAGGTAGGGATTATCAACTCCCCAAAGTTGCGGATTCTTTACCGTCAAAGTCTGATTTTGTGTAAATGTCTTAAAATCTGACTTGCTTAATTTCTTTCTTACGGATGAAACCACTTTCCCTTCTTTATTGAGGAGTTCATGAATGATCTCAATTACGGAAGATTGAGGACTTTCTTTTTTAAGGGTGGTTTCCACATGGATCACAGCTGATTTCTCATCCACTGCTTCAGAACGGTAAAATACACCCCATAAATCGATATGGGTATTGTTTGATTCAACCAGCCTTACCGGCCGGTATATTCCTGAACCCGTATACCAGCGGGAATCAGCATCTTTGCTGTGATCTACCCTTACAGCCAGTATATTGTCTTTTCCGGGTTTAACATATGGGGTGACATCGTACATGAACGAAGTATATCCGTCATAATGCTTACCAAGCCAGCGTCCGTTGAAATATACTTCGCTGTTAGTTATAAACCCCTTCGAAATATACATAGAAACGCTTGTTCGACGTTGAAGCAGGAATGGTAACTTTTGTACGGTACCAGCCGATTCCGCCAGGCAGAAATCCCATACAGCTTGCATAATGGGGACTGGCAATCTGTTTCACGCTCCAATCGTGCGGTACCTGCACATTTTCCCATTTTGAATCGTCAAGCAGTTCATTTTCACCGTATTTAACATCTCCCAAATTGAACTTCCAGTCGTTTATTGTTTTTGATTGCCCAAATCCCTGTGCATAAAGTGAACCGATCTGAATAACAAGGAAGAAGGTTAAAATGATTTTGTTAATCCTGATTTCTGACATGACTTTATTTTTAGATGGTTAAGGTTTATCTTTTAGTTATAATGATCTTTCTTGTTTGCGCAGAGCGATCACCCCTTCCGGAGACCAGATAAACGCCTGCTGATAAATCTGATGCCGGGAAAACCACTTCGTTTTGCCCGGGCTCAACTTCCCCTCATTTGTATCAGGTTCCCTGAAATGCTGTACAGCATAACTTGTTGAAATACACTCCCGGAACTGAAAGCTGCCACAATCTCATCACCCTGGGCATTCAGGAATGCATCAAAGTCTGTTTTTTCAATATCGGATAAACCTGTAGTACCGTTTTCAAGGTCGGCGGTATACGTAACCACGGAACGTGCAGGTACGACAAAATTGTCCGATGATAAATCAAGGTTCTGTTTTGCAAGATTTGAAAATTCGTCGGTTAGAAACAGGGATTGATTTTTTGCTGTTTTACCGGCCGCGTTTGCAAACGAAAAGGTAATGGCCCTGGCTTCGGAGGTAAAATTGACCGCCACCATAACCAATTGATTTTCTGCATCGTCTGTGTAAGCAGTAATAACAACATCCTGATACGTTTCTGTCAGGTTTAATTCATCAGAACGGGTGGTTTCGATGCGTATCATTTCCGGCCTGATAAAATGAGAGAAATTCCCCAGTGCAAAAAACAATTTGTTCAGGTGAAACTCCCCATTGTTCTTGCCGGTATTGGTAAACGCTTCAATTAAACAAAACCTCGATTCTCCGGCATGTTTTCCTTTTTCAAAGGTGGTCCACCATTGCCATGCGCTTGTATTCGCAATATTCAGATCGGCTGTAATGATTTTGGCAAGTGAAAGGGCACAATCCATTTCAGACAATTTCTGTGAGCCTGAATACCCTTCACGGTAACCTGAACCCAGAAGCGAGTATTCGGTTTGCCATAGCTCCGGCACAGGATTTAATGCCATGGCATTTTCGAAGAGGGTACTGCGCTCATCCACCAGCAGGCTGCCATAATCGCTCCAGTAGCTGTGAAAGGAAACAATGTTCGAAAAGGCTGGAGTGCCGGCAAGCGACAAAGGTGAATTCACATTCCAGAACACGGTCAGTTGATTATCAGCATGACCTGTTCCTCTCAGCAGGTTTGCAATACTTCCTGCTTCAGATAAGAATATTTCTGTACTGATACTGCGGGCCGAAAATTCATTGTCAATCGCCCTGGCAACGTCATAAATTTCCTGATTCGTCCACGGGCTTCCTTCCTGGTCAACGGTTCCCCCGCTTGCTGCCGGAGCCCAGCCCCACTGAGGTTCATTCAGCGGGCTGATGTAATCGAAATGCACGCCCTCGCCTTCAAAATGTTCCACCACATCGCCAAGGAAACGGGCATATTGATCGAAATTTTCAGTCTTCAGTATGGTTGACATGGGCGTGCCAAAATCGCGGAATCCCAGGTTTTTTTTGGTATATAAAACAGGGGGACTGTTTACCCACCCGATTATACAGGGAACATTGTAACGGGTAGCAGCCTCTTTTAAAAACCATTGCTGTCCGTTCTGTTTGTTCCAGTCATAGGTTACACTATCGGAATTCAGAAAACCCTCCGTTCGCCTCGATTCATTGCTGATCCTGCTGGCATTGCCCTGCTCTGCAGTTCCGGCCCCGATGTTAAACCTCCAGGCTGATAATCCGATACCCCTGGGATTTCCATTCCCGTCTTTTTCGGTACTGAACAACAGTCCGGCCAGTTCATTTTTCTTTTCTGCGGGCCAGTACTTACCAATCTGTTCGGTATTCCAGGCATCCGATGAACCAAAATTCCGGATGGTTTGCTTTTTTGCATTCAGATCGATTGTCACCTGAAGCGGAGAACCTGTAGCTTCCCAAACCGTCTGAGAACCTGTCGGTTCAGGGATTTCTGCCCCTGTGCTTAAAGCCTGAATCTGGTTAGAAGACAGTGCAACATCAAATATCTTAATGTCATCCAATCTGGCCGTAATATAGTAGTTATCCGATCGATAGGGATTCCCCCCGAAGAAAAGCGAATCGCCATGAATTAAATCCGGTGTAAACATGGTATACCCCTTTGAAGCCGGTTGGCCATTGATGTATACTGACACCAGTTTTCCATTGAATGTAACAGCGATGTGCATCCAGGCATTTTTTGAAAGCTGGCGGGCATCCACATTTTCATAGGTGCCGTATTCCTTGCAATCGCTTATTAACGAACATTGATTGGCTCCCCAGCCGTTTTGAGGAGTGAAATACAGATTCGAACCGGTTTCGGCATTGTGAATTTCGAAAATCTGATGCCAGGAGGTTGCCCCTTCATTTTCCCAATAGAAAAAGAAAGAAACGGTACAACTATCTGAATGAAGCAGTTGTTTGTTTAAAACGGCATAGCTTTTTTTTGTTGAAGAAAAGCGAAGCACTTTACCCCTTGCCGGGTCATCAAATAAGCTTGTGCTGTTGCGCAGATAAAGCGCAGTATTCCCTGAATTATCCACTACCTGATTATTCTCAAACGAATAATCTGCAACTGGTTGCACATAATCCTGGGCTCCTGCTATTTTTCCAACGATGAAAAGAGAGAGGAATAACCCCCGGGAAATTATCGGAAACTTTAACATGCAGGTATTATTTGGGCAAAGAATTGAATCCGACCTTTAACCTGTCCGAATTTGTACCCGTACAAAAACGAACAGGGATATTGCCAATTTTCATCGGTTACGATTTAGAAAACAGTTGAATAAATTTCGAATTCAGAAGTAATGCTAAAACCCTCCACCGTTCTTATGATTTCAAAATCGACCGGGGTTGTGGAAATATCAACCGGTGTTATGCCGCTGATAATTTCTTCACCTGTAGCCTTTAAGTGGAGTGTGGCTCCTTCGGTAAGTGTAAAATCCAGAATGGCGGTTTTCAGTTGATCGGTTGACACGCCAATCAGAAAAACGCCAAAGAAAGTCTGCCCCGGATATGCCAGTTGAAGTTTTTCGATCTCATCCTCAGAGACAGTGGATATCCCATCTTTTGAATATTCACTTGCCGTAAAACCAAGAACTTTCAGATCTGAAATTACAGGGTAAAAAAGAGCTGCAACAGCATATTCATTGGGTAAACCATCCTGAACGACAGTGAATTTCCTGATTATAGGCTCAAGGGTATTTACATCAAGCAGGTTTAGCTGGTAATTGTCGTCGCCTCTTCCCTCCAGCAGCGTTCCTTCCTCACTGTAGACCTTAGCGGATGAGCTGTTGGCACTGAAAAGAGGAGGCCTTTTGTTGATCAGCACGGCATAGTCATTATCGGAAATTCCCGAGACACGGTTTATGAATCCGATCGGAATCGATATCTTGTTTCCTTCAATAATTCCTTCGGGACTGTATCCTGCCAGGGCATTGTCGATGGCAAACCGGGTGAAGTTATTTCCATTGTTTCCGGGGTTTACCGTAATTTGTTGAGTACTTATCTTCTGAACAAGTTTCCCGGTTTCTTCGTTGAAACTTGATGCAATCATTGTGATGGTGTAATTACCTGAGCGCAGGTAGGTATATTCAAAGTCAATTCCCCTGTTTGGGGGTAATCCGGTGTTTCTTGAGTCCGCAATTTTTGAATAATCCTGTCCTTCATCACCGGGCCAGAACGCAAAGGTTTCACCTTTCCCGAGGTTTTTTATGTAAACCGGTTCAAGAATATCCACAGAAGTTTTGCTCAGCTCCATTTCTGCTTTAGGCTCCTCAAAAATATCATATTCAGCTTTGCATGCCAGTATAAAGAGCGGGAGGCATGCAAGAACGATAGTATTATGAATAATTCTCTTCATCATTTTAGTTGTAAAATTAATACCCCGGATTCTGATTAATGATACCATGTGAAAGTTCAATCTCTACCTGCGGGATTGGCAACAGCTCATGTACACCTTTTACAAAGTTCAGGTATTGTTTTGACTTGGCAACCTCAGCTTTGTAGGCTTCAGTGATGACATCGCCGGCTGTGCCATACCGAAGCAGGTCGAAATATCTTTCGCGTTCACCGGCCAGCTCTTTTCGTCGTTCAGCCTGAATTTTGTCGCGAACATAAACATACGGGCCATATTCGAGCTCATATTTGAAAATATTGTCAATCTTCGGAATGGAGGCTTTCAGATTTGCCCTGATATCATTAATAATATCGATGGGAGTAATTCCGTCCCCGGTTTCGTTCAGCGCTTCGGCATACATCAGCAAAACATCAGAATAGCGCAGCAAGGTGACGTTGCGCGGGGAGCCACCTCCTCCGGGAGGAACCTCCGTATTGGCAATCAGGAAGAACTTGACAAACCGTTGATAGTTTTCGGTAAAAACGCCTCCCCAATATTCATTGTATTCAGGAGGATTATAACCGATGGGCTGCATATTATGGGAATAGCATCCGTAAAAATTTCTCGGATCGATTCCTTCATTTGTCATTATATCCATTAACGATTTTGAAGGGCAAAATATAGTATTGTACAAATCATCGATTTGGTTAAACAGGTTTATCTGGCCAGGATCCACGCCCGTTGCGGTCATACTTAAAACCGCAAATATGGGCTCTTTATTCTCTGTGAGGTTTTGATAATCTACCCTCAGCATACTTGGCCAGGGAGTAAGTCCGTATTTGGGACTCATTGTGGCAAAATTCTGATAAACTCCGGTTCCGTTCGGTTTTGCCATTTCAGTCTGTTCAAAGTCGTCAACTCTCAGCTCCAGCTTGAATTTTTCTTTCCATTGGTCCCAGGTTAATTCAGGATAGAATTTCTCTAATTTCAACACATCGTTGTAGGTAAGAAAGGCTGATGGATCGCCGTGATTTGCAACGATAGTCTTGCCGATCTTTCTGGCTTCTTCCCAAAATTCAGATCTTTGTCCCTGGGTCGCCTGTGTTATAAGGACTTTCATCAGCAAACTCAAACCTGCATACTGACTGATTTCTCCATAATCTGCGTCCGGAATATATTCACTCAACAAAATACAGGCGGTTCTCAGGTCTTTTTCGATATACTTATAGGTTTCTTCTTTCGTGGAACGTGGTACTGCGGGGTTGTCAATGTCCTGAACTTCGGGGATAATGGATACCCCGCCAAAGGTCCGGACCAGGTTAAAATAATAATACGCCCTCAGGAACAGTACCTGGCCGTAAATTTGCTGCCAGCGACGGATGTCGGTATCATCTACTCCTTCAACATATATCAATTGAATACTGTCGTTAATGTGACTTAACAACTGATTTGCCTTATAAATCCCTTTGTAATTGATGGTGTACCATGTACGAACCCAGTTATTTTCTGACGTGATGTTGAAGTTCTGCAGTTTTAGGCCATCGTCGCCAAAGTTGGTGTACAATGAGACCTGGTAGATAAAATCATCGCTTAAAACATCGCCGATAAGTGCCAGTGTATTTTGGAAATCAGCGCTTCGCAGCACAGTATATACCGAGTTCAGCGATAATTGCAGATCATTTATCGTTGAATAGAAATCCTCTTCGGTTGCTTTCCCTTCCATTTGCACATCCAGAAAATTTTCACATCCTGTTGACAGGGTAAGAAATAGTATGAATGATAGTATTTTATTTCTCATTGTTTCCCGTGTTAAATGTCCAAAATAATTCCTGCCACATAAGTCCTCGCCTGGGGATAAGCTCCACGGTCGATTCCCATGAATGTATTGCTTTCGTTTCCTAATTCAGGATCAAAACCCGAATAGCCGGTTATGGTTATCAGATTATACCCTCCTATGTATGCTTTCAGGTTTCCCAGCCTGAGTTTTTCAGTAATCTTTTTTGGAAATGTATAGGAAAACTGCAGGTTTCTCAACCGCAAATACGAACCATTTTCAATATAAAAATCCGAAATCCGGTAATTGCGGTTATAGTCAGTTGTATTGGTTAATCTGGGATAAGGGGCATCCTGATTTTCGGTTGTATATGATTTCTCAATTATACCCTGAACGGCATTATTATCTCCATGATATCCGTAAAAATCGTATCGCTGAACATTGAAAATGTCATTTCCGGAGACTCCCTGGAAAAACAAGGTAAGCTCAAAACCGCTGTATCGAAATGTCATATTCATACTATACATGAAATCGGGATTGGGATTACCTATATAGGTTTTGTCATTTTCATCGATTTTATTATCGCCGTTTAAATCCATGAAAATGAAATCACCGGGCGTTGTGTATTCACTCGGAACGGGCTCTAAAGCAAGGGTTTCCCTGTCCTGTTCGTGCCATATGCCATTACTGTACTTTGTTTTGTCTATTTTCCAGCCGTAAAACATCCCGATAGGGTGTCCGACAGCAGTGTACGTTGAAAAAGTATTCAAGCTTGCATTGGTGAGGTATCCTCCCCACACGGGATTTCCTTCTTCACCCAGTTTGGTAACTTCGTTACTGATTTTCGTAAAATTCCCGTTAATGTCTATATCGAACTTCCCGATTCTCTTTTTCCAGCCGAGGGTCAGCTCATATCCTTTATTGGTCACTTCACCGGCATTTTGCCAGGGTTCCGATCCCGGCATGCCGCTCGATAATACCATGGGTAGTTTAAGCAGCATATCGGAAGTCTTTTTTAAAAACACGTCCACAGAGCCCGATATACTGTAATTGAATAATCCAAAATCCAATCCAATGTTACCGCCACTGGTTTTTTCCCATAATATGTCTGGATTACCCATACCGCTGGCACTCCAGGCAGGTCTATACATTGTATTTCTGCTATAGGCATAAAAAACATTGCTTGTGCTGATTATCGTAGAACTGGCAGTCTCATCGATGCGGTTATTACCGGAGGTGCCCCAGTTTGCCCTTATTTTCAGGTGGGTTAACCAATCGAATTTATTGAGAAAGTTTTCTTCGGTTAAAGTCCAGCCCGCTGAAAAGGATGGAAAGTAACCCCAGCGGTTTCCTTCACTGAATATGGAAGAGGCATCCGCCCTGAAGTTAAACTGGAAAAAATATTTGTGCTTGAAATTATAATCGACTCTGAAAGGAATTCCGACAGAAGTCCAGCTAATGTGATCGTCTGAATTTGTAGGGCTTAAATAGGCTGCATCCAGCGAATGAAATACCGTGCTGTAACCGGGGGCCATTGATTTTCTGGCAAACAGATACTCATTTTTATAGCCTTCCAACGCCAGTGCAGTAACCATATTCAGATTGTGTTCTCCTAATGTTTTACTGAAGGAAAGAATATTCTCAACCTGCCATTTTGTTTTGTTCACCTGCTCTTCCTGATAGGTATTATCTTCATAGTTGATATCGTCGTAATATTGATAAATGTCAGGAGAATAGCGCTTCCTGAAGTCCTCATTCTTGTTGTAGTATTTGTCCAATCCTGCACGTGTGGTAAGGATGAAGGATTTGCCCAGATTGATGGTCAGTTCCAGATTGTTTATGAACTGGTTGGCATTTTCATTCAAATCGGCATACCATAACCGGGTATAGGGATTCCATGACAGAGCATTTCTCACGGAAACCAATTCATCTCCATTCCAGTTAAATGCCTCGGGAGGCTGCAAAGTCTCATTGGGGGGAGTGTTTAAAGCATACTGGAAAATATTGTATTCACCTTCCACTACTTTCCCTCTCAGACTATTCGTATAAATGCTGTTTATATTCAGTTTCATGTAATTAGTAAGCTTGGTTTCGATGCCCACACGAAACGACTTCCTTTCCAGGTCAGATTTCTTAATTATGCCATCTTCTTTGCTGTACAAGCCACTGATAATGTATTTGGTTTTTTCTGTTCCCCCTGAAACCTGGAGATTGTATTTCGAGACCATTCCTTTCTGGCTGATGAGACCCATCCAGTCTTCCGCGGCATATTCGTTAAAAAGGAGGGTATCACGGGCTGAAGTTAAAAGTTGCGCTCCGCCATGTGCTGCTTCATATAAATCTTTATACTGGTATTTGTTCATTATATCGGGTTGCTTCCAGAAATCGGAAATTCCCCAATAGGTATTAAAGTCAATTCTCAGCTTTCCTTCTTTCCCCTTTTTTGTTGTCACAATCACCACACCATTTGCAGCCCTTGCACCATAAATTGCAGAAGATGAGGCATCCTTTAATATCTGGATGTCCTGTACATCATCGGGATTAAGGAAATCCAGATTCTCAGTAATAAAACCATCCACAACATATAATGGGTCGGAATTATTAATGGTTCCGGTTCCCCTGATTTTGATTGAAGCCATAGCGCCCGGTGAACCCGAATTCTGAATGACCTGGACTCCGGAAGCCCTGCCCATCATGGCAGTAGTAACATTGGTTACAGGAATTGAGGTTAACTCTTTGGTCTTTATTGTTGAAATTGCCCCGGTAACATCTGCTTTTTTCTGAATACCATATCCATAAACTATCACTTCATCAAGCGTTTCAATCATTTCTTCCATCACCACATCAATTTGGGTTCTGCCATCAATTTTTACTTCCTGTGTGGTAAAACCCATAAATGAGAATACGATTACGGCATCGGGACCTGATACAGTAAGGGTATATTTCCCGTCAAGGTCTGCAACTGTGCCATTCAGCGTTCCCTTTTCCACAATATTCACACCGGGCATTGGAAGGTTATCAGTGCCTGAAATCACCCGGCCCGTTACCGTGTGTTGTGCTTTCTGAGTGGCAATAAATGCTTCAGGGCTGTTTGAAAATACAGAACCATTGATCCGGAAAAGAAAAAATGCGGCCACGAATAGATATGCTATTCTTTTCATCCGTACGAATTTTTAATTAGATAATATTCAATGATATACATCCTGGATTAAATAAGCAGGACGGATGGAACACCCATAATTTGTTTATGTGTATGTGCGGTATACTGCATGGGTGTTTCATAAGCTTCTGTTTTAATTTTTTAAAGAAACGCAAAGCAGTTATCTCACAATAATTCCAGTCAATGAACCGGGCATTGCCGAATATTTCATTCCACGAAAAATAAAATATCCGACTTTGCCCGGTTTTGAATGAGAAACCCCTTTGTCAGGAATAATCTTCCTCAAGGAAGTTAGGAAACTACCTGGAGATCACGAGTTTCTGTGTTTGAATCCCTCCCTTGCCAATGGCTCTGACAAAATATACCCCGTTTTGCAAATCACTAACATTGAGTGGTGTAATGCTCTTATCAATGTTTGTGTGTAAAACAGTATTACCCGTCATGTCAACTACCTGAACTGAATTAAATACATTGATATCCAGGGAAATATTGACCAGGTTAGTAGCCGGATTCGGATAAAGTACGGGGGCAGCCAGTTTCGATACATCATGTTTGCCCGTCGGCACCTCTCCGCTGTATAATTCAGACCTTAATCTGCACATCGGATCAAAGCACTGGTTAGCACAATCATCGCCGGTACATTTTTTGCCCACTTTAAACCATGAGTAATAAGCATTATTTGCATTTAGTGACTCCCAAGCCAGGCTAAGTTTATTTTCGGCCACAGTAACTTCAAATTGTTCTACAAGGTAATCACCTGGCAGAGATACTATTTCAGCGATCATTTCTACACCGTTTACAGATACATTCTGGGTTCTGGTTCCCCAGTTTTCATACCAGCCAATCTGAACAACATAGTCACCCGGTTCAACTTCCAGATCATAAATCTGGCCTTCGGGATTGGCCTGATAGTTAGCCTCACGCATGGTACTCCATTTATTACCCGAAGCTAGTATGCCCCAGCCATCTGTAAGGTAACCCCAGTTTTTGCCGGTAACTGCGTCTGTTCCATACATCTGATCGAAAACTGACTGATATGATCCCAGCGTATCGACACTATTATCAATACTATCCGTAGTATTTCCAAGGTCAACATGATAAATCAGTTCATTGCGGAATACGGGTTCAAGTACAACCCTTTCTCCGACTATCAGCGTGTCAATTTCAAGATGTACAATCCGTAAGGTGCTTGCAAATTTGAATCCATCCAGATTCAATTTTGTATGGTTGGCAACAACATAGAATGAGTCGATACCCGTATTCGCTGTATAAACCGGAGCAAATCCGAAGCTTCCGTCTTTTGTTTTGCCTATTTTGAACAGTTCGGAGTCATCATTGGGTTCAATTTTCAACACCTTGTTTGTAAGTGTCCCGGGATTGGCAATTGCCACTTTTACTTTAATGGTGTCCTGCATGTTTGAATAGTCGTAGAATATTTTCCCTTCGGCAACTATCTTGGGTGCCACGGTAAACTTATACTGGAATAACCGGGTCACCTTGTTCGATGTAAAATACAGGGCATTTTTCCACGATTTAAGGTTATGCGGTGTAGAACCGGCGGGGTCCAATGCATAAACCAATTCAGCCTGGCTTCCGAACTCCGAGGCGACAAATAACTCAGGTCCACCTGTTGACGGGCCACTTCCAACAAAATAGATCAAAGAATCAACCCCGTTGTACTGGAAGGCAGTCGTTCTTTTTGACCAACTACCGTCATCTCCCGGCCAGGCATAAGTCAACAATTTAATCGTGTTGTCGGCGTCGTCCAGATAACGTATCTCGGCTCCTTCATTGCCATTTCCGGCATTTGCGTCAAAACAAAGATATCCTTTGTATACCGCGTAATCTTCCGGCCAGCTTGCATCGACACCCGGATTTAAATCCTGTACCTGCTGTGTCCCTTCTGTTGTCAAATCAGAAACACATAACTCAACCCCGTTTACACCATTATCGGCACGGAAATATAATTTTCCCTTCCAGCTTACAGGGAATGCAAATTGCGTGTTTGTTCCATTCCCGTCGATATCCACGTTTTTGTCAAAATGTGAAAGCAGTCGGGTAGTGGCTGCTGTTCCGCCGGATATCCAGATTTGTTCACTCAGGTGCTGAACATAATTTACACTGTCGGCACCGGCATATTTCCTTGGAGTTTTTTGCCGCCATACAACCACGGAATCATCATGTACATAAATCCACTGAATATTACTGCTTCCCAGTGCTTCGGGTGTAACATCCATGATTTTCCCGGTACCTGCAGGCGTCCCGTCGGTTTTATATACTTCCTGATTTTCTCCAACAGGTTCGCCAATAAAATAAGCTACCTTATGCTTATTATCAACCTGAATTCTTGGAATGATTGCATCACCTTCAGACCGGGCCTGAATATCACTTACAAGGCTTGCAACCTCGGTTGCGGGATCATAAATGTGCAGCCATTTTTTGCCGTCAGCAGCACTTGCCACGGTAGTCGCTCTGAAAAGTATTTTTCCATCCAGAACAGTTAACATATCAGGAGCGGATGATTCTGCACCGGCATAAATATCAGCCACCATTTTAGTTCCTGCCTCTGTTCCATCTGATTCCCAAAGCTCAACTCCGTCAGTTCCATTATCGGCCTGGAAATACAATTTGTCATTCAGTGAAACCAAATAACGGGGACTTGCATCACCACTTCCCGGATTAATGTCCATAACCAGTTTGGTGCCTTCAAGGGTTCCATCGGTTACATAAAGTTCGTCGCCGCTTTCCGTACTTTTGGCAGTAAAAAACATATTGTCCCCAATAATGACCAGGGTACTTTTAAAAGTGCCGCTTCGATCATCTTCTGTTGTAAGCGCAAAACCAGCATCGCCTGCAGCAAGTGCTGAGGTAATGTCAGTCATGCCTTTCGGATATTGGGCAAATCCGGAAAGGCTTGCAAAGGTCAAAAGAAGTAGTAATACTTTTTTCATAGGATAGTTTTTAGTAGTTTAGAAATAGAAAATAAAGTATTTATGACAACCATAAGGAAAAGATCCGAAGATTGACAATTCCAAATTACTTCAAATCCTTCGGGAACTATTAAATATTTCTGTCAATCTCTATGATAAATCGGTCAAATTCGCTTACTTACTTTTTTTTAAAACATACAGACCAGATTTTGGTACAAATTTGTCATTGAAGGGGGTTGAGGAAATTATGTATATTTGTTACCCTATGGCAATAAAAAGAAATATTGAAATATTCTTTGTCCGTTTTTTGGAAAACATAGCATTGCCCCTGATCGGCGCAACGTTTATTCTTTGTTTTATTCCTCTCTGTTTAGCAGCGAATGAGAACCTGAAATTTGAAAGAATTGATGACAGAAATGAATTGTCATCTGATTTTGTTTCGAGCATGGTTCAGGATAATGACGGGTATATGTGGTTTGCCACATTGGATGGACTAAACCGTTACGATGGATATACAGTGAAGGTTTACAAAAACAGGTTGAATGGGGAAGCCTATTTTAAATCAAACGTTTTTGAATGCATTGAAGTAGCAAAGGATGGTAAACTTTGGCTGGGGACAAGGTATTTTGGCATACAGATTTTTGATCCGGGAACCGAAACGGTTACAAATATTTCAAATGATCCGGGTAAGGATTTATATATAAATGACAATCAGATACAGGACTTGTTGCGGGACAGCAAAGGAAGAATGTGGATTGCCACGTATCATGGTGTTGCCAGGTACGATCCTGAAAAAAAAGAATGAAAATCTATGCCGAAAATAAAAATAATCCCCAATCTGTGCCATTCGGCAATGTAACGTGTATTTACGAAGATTCGCAGGGTAGAATTCTGTTCGGAACCTGGGAAAACGGATTGTATGTTTACAATGAAACTACGGATTCGTTTAAAAATTATTACATCAGCCAGGATGTTTTCGCTTTGAATAATCCGGTGAGGATATGGAGTTTTCTTGAAGACAAAAATGGATATACCTGGATTGGAACCTGGGAGACAGGATTGTTCAAGGTACGGATCACGGATAAGTCGATTGAATACCTGAATCATTTTTACCTGAATACCAAAGACAAGGTTAGCAGTATTTGTGATAATATTATTTTTTCGTTGGAACAATCGCCTGACAACTCAATCTGGATTGGAACTTCCAATGGATTAAGCATCATCGTGAACCCAAATGCCAAAAATTCACCCATCATATCCTATAATGAAGGACTCACCACCGATCTTCCTTCCAAATCGGAAATATATGACATGAAGCAAGACGTTTCAGGATCGATGTGGCTGGCAACCATGGGAGGGGGCGTGAATAAAATCGATCTGAAGCGGTACAAGTTTGAATTGTTCAATATTCCAAGTTTCAGTACACGACTAACCAGTCAGGTTGTATATTGCTTTTATCCGGAAAATGAAAATGAATTGCTGCTCGGGATCAGATCATTGGGTATTGGTTTGTATAATCTGGAAACCAGAACATTCAAAGAATTTAGTCAACTGCCTGTTTATAATGAATTTACCTCAGAAATCAATTCAGTGTTTTGCATTTTTAAAGATTCGCGCGAAAATTTATGGTTTGGAACCCGCTATCTGGGTCTCTATAAAAAGGATGGAAAAACGGGTAAATTAGAGAACATAATTCCACGAAACTATTTCTCACAGGGTCCTCCGCCCTATTCGGTCAATTGCATTGCGGAAGACAGGTATAATTGCCTATGGGTAGGCACCAGTGAAGGATTAATTAAACTGGTTTATAATCATGAAATTGACAAATTCGACACCTATAAATATCTGCCCCAAAGCCAGGATCCCAATTCAATATGCGGTAAAAACATCACATCGATATTAATTGATTCGGAGCATGTACTTTGGATCGCAACGGAAGATGGGGGTATTAGCCGGCTGACAAGTGATTTAAAGGATCATACTTCGTTGAAATTTGAAACGATCCGCAATTTTGGGCTTTCTACACTGAAAGACAATAGCCATACGATTAACGTGATTGTGGAAGATGATAAGAAGAGAATATGGATTGGCACGGGTACAAACGGGATTATACAATATGACCGTGAAACAAATTCTTTCAGAAATTTTCCAAAAATTATTGAATTCACCGGCAATACGGTTTACAGCCTGATCCCCGACAATTCCAATGCAATTTGGGCCACCACGAATAAAGGACTGGTGAGGCTTGTAGTTGACAATGAGGAATTGAATATTCAGAACTTCACTGTCGAGGATGGTTTGCAGGGGAATATATTTAACATGGGGGCCTCATATAAAGACAAGGAAGGCAGGATCTATATCGGCGGGATCCATGGTTTTAACAGGTTTAATCCCAATGAATTTCAGCCAAATCTATACATACCCCCTGTAGTTGTTACCAAAATTGAGATCAACAATAAACCTGTTGAAGTGGAAAGAATACAAGATAACAGGCTTGTTCTTTCGAATCTGGAAAATAATTTCTCAGTGAATTTTTCGGCTTTATCGTATTCACAATCAAAAAACAACAAATTCATGCATAAGCTGGAAGGTTTTGACAATGACTGGATCATGTCGGATTACAACAACCGGAAAGCAGTTTATACAAATGTTCCTCCGGGTAAATATACCTTTTTGGTAAAGGCAGCCAATAACAGCTGGATCTGGAATGAGGAACCGGTTCAACTTTCCATTATCGTAAAGCCTTCCCCGTTTTTTTCAAAACTGGCGATAACCATTTACGTATTCCTTTTCCTGTCAATTCTTTATCTGATTTTCTGGTTTAGAATGAATAACCTGAAAATGAAACAGGCTTTTGAAATTGAAAAACTGGAGCGGGTGAAAAACGAAAACATAAACGAATTCAAGTTGCGGTTTTTTACCAATGTGTCACATGAATTACTTACCCCATTATCCATTATTTCGTGCGGAATAGAAGAACTGAATGACAAACAGGGTGTGGACAAAACTACCCTGCAATCAATCTGGATGAACGTAAACCGCCTGATTACACTGATAAAGCAGCTTCTCGATTTCAGGAAAATAGAATCAGGAGATATGCGGCTTAATATTGAACTTACCTTTATTGATGAAGTATTTGAAAAGCTGAGGGAGTTATTTCTTCCCATGGCAAAAAGAAAGAACATGGAGTTTTCTGTCACCGGGAAAATAGAAAAGGCCATTTATTGCGATGTGGAAAAAATTGAAACCATTTTGTCCAATTTGGTGAGTAATGCTTTCAAGTATTCAAATAAAGGCGGTTGTATAAAGGTGGAATATTCTGTTTTGAAAACCGCCGGAAAGGAGTTTTTGGAAATAATCGTAAAGGATACCGGATCTGGAATCTCCGAAAAGGAAATTGAACACATTTTCGATCGTTTTTACCAGGTGAATTCAGTTACAGGAAGGACTTTTGGGGTAGGTATCGGTCTTCATCTGGTTAAAAATATAGTTGATCTGCATCAGGGTACAATTAATGTGAGTAGCAATAATGAAGGGGAAGGCAGCGTGTTTACAATCCGGATTCCGCTTAATAAGAATCTGCAGGAAGCGAAAGAGGAGCAAAGCACCTTACCGAACCATCCGGTGAGTGAATTTAAAGTTGTTCTTGACGAAGTCATGGACACAGAGGATATTCCGGATTCAGATTACGCGGACCGGCTGACGGCAAACAAAAGTTTTTGCGTTTTGGTAGTGGAAGACAATGATGATTTGAGAAAGCTGATTTGCAGACATCTGTTAAAATTTTACAAAGTATTTGAAGCAAAAGACGGGATCGACGGGTTTGAAACCGCCTGTAAACTGCATCCCGATCTGATTGTGAGTGATATAATGATGCCCGGAATGAATGGATTTGAAATGTGCAAAAAGTTAAAGGATGACTTTAATTTCAACCACATCATGATTATCCTTCTTACAGCAAAAGTTACCAACGATGATCGGTATGAAGGATATTTGGCAGGGGCAGATTCCTATATCGCCAAACCCCTGGATTTGAAATTGCTGAAAGCCAGGATTGACTCGCTTAAAAAACAAAGGGAAATAATAAAAGAAAAATACTCAGTTGGCATTCCATCAGAATTTCACCACGGCGGATTGTCGCAGATCAATGTTGATTTAATGAAGAAAATTATCGGATTGATTATGGAAAAAATCGAGGATCCGGAATTCAATGTAACCATGATGCTCGAAAAAATTCATATCAGCCATTCCACGCTTTACCGGAAGATTCAAAGCCTGACAGGCATGTCACCCAACGAGTTTATCCGGAATGTGAGAATTACCGAAGCTGCCAGAATGATGAAAAACAAGGACTACAGTATTTCGGAAATTGCCACGCTGGTAGGGTTTAATGATCACAGCTATTTTACCCGTTGCTTCAAAAAGAAATTTAATAAAACACCCATCCAGTTTGTTTCTGAGTCACCGTTTCGCGGAGTGTAAGGATTGTTTCGAGGGGCTTCGGCAATGTGCCTGGAAATATATTGATTTATGCTTTATGTATCTTCCCCGTGGAGCTAAGCCATCAGGCTTTTGCAATTTTGAGCTTATCTGAAATTAATTCCACTGGCTTGTTTAATGTATAGATCCAGTTCGTCGGCAGATTTGATCACCTTTTCATTTACCCTGAAGTTTTCAAATGTAACATTCTCAACAGTGTGTTCTGAATCAAAACCACCGATCAAAGAAACAGAATAACCCGGATTATATTGAGATAAAGCTACATTGATGTTCCTGAAAGTTACATTTCGGATTTGGCCACGTTCAGCATCTTTGCCCCACATGCTTTTTATTACCTTAAGGTCGATTAATTTGTTATAATGATGCTCAACCCTTATGTTTTCAAACAGCACGTCGCTTACAATTGCCCTGTCAGCATTATGAATTCCAAATACACCTCCAAACCCATGAACACCAAGAATGTCGCAATTGATGAAACGTATATTCTTAATTGAAGCCGTGCGCAATTCGTGTCCAATTTCAAGTGCTGTGCCACCAAGATAGGCCACAAAAGTGCAACCGGTAATTTCAACATCTTCCACGTCGCTTGTAAAATCAATTGTAGCTGATCCATGGCTCCGCAGGTCGAGCGATTTAATGGCGATGCAATCATCGCCATTTCGAAATATGCAATTTTCAATGCGGATTTTTTTAGATCCTACAATATCGGCGCCATCAGTACTTCCCTGTGAACCAAGTTCCTTTACATTTCTTACGGAAACATTGTTGCAGACGCCCAATACAATCATCCACGATGATGGTTCAATCATAATGATGTCATCAATAACCGAATTCTGGCAATTCTCAAAAACGATTGAGCGTTTGCTATCAATTCCTTTACGATAATATCCTCCATCGAGTACACCAAAACCACCAACCCGGACATTATTAGCAGAAGTTGCCCGCACGCAACCGCGAACGACCGCTCCACCTTCGATGTAAAGTGTTTCATTATCTTTCAACCGAAGCTCGCCCACTTCGTAAACCTGTCCCGCTTTAAAATAGTAAACTCCTTTATCGTTTGGCGATGGAACGTTTTCGGCTACTTTGTTAGCAAAAATAAACAGTATGGGTTTGCCCTCAACCACAAGTGCCACATTTGTTCCCGAAAGCAAATCGAAACTAATTTTATTGCCATCGAACCTGGGAACAATACCGAGTTTTTTTGGAGAAATACCAATGTTTAGGTTGGATTGTGTTGTCTCTAATTCGATATGGACAATTCCTGAACCTGAAAATGCGGCAAATGGTTCGGCGGAAGTCTGGTAAACAAAAATCTCCTGGCCATTGGCTTTCAGTTTGAAGTCGTTGTTTTGCGGGCAAATTCGCGGAAAGTTATAAATGACAATATTAGTATCAGAAGACATTCCCGAAATGGAGTTATGAGCTGCATAGTTTGAAAGGGCATGCATGCCGCAAATGATTGCAGTTAAAAATGTTTTGTTCATGGTATTAGTTTAGATTTGTTTCTAGCCTAAAATGCAGCCCCGTTTATTCTAAAAGATTTATCCTTATTGCCAGATCATCCTCGTAATCAGGACCATCGAGCCGAAAATCGCCTTTGGAGTGCTCCAGCACTTCTTCCAGAATTTTCCTTCCTGATACCGGATCGATGTATTCCACTTTATATTTTCCAAACGGGATATTTATCCGGTACCAGGAATTTTTTCCTCCTTCAACGTAAATGACATATTGCTTACCGTCGTTCGCCAGGGCATACAAATCCCTGTCACCGTAGTAAACCACAAAAATATCCTGTGCCGGACGCATGTGCACAAAGTCGATGGTTTTAAAGAATGAAGCCAGAACACTGATTTCACTCCGGACTCTCGGATCGCCGCTACCTTTGTAGCCGTCGCAACTGAATTCGGCTTTTCCGGTACCATCTTCATGCCCCACCTGAAAGGTAAAATCAAGGTTGTTATACAAGGCACCGCCACTCATCAGATACCGCCAGCCCTGAATCCGGTATGCCTTGGTATAGGTATGCATCAGGCCAGTTTCGTTGAAGGAGAAGGCTCGCGGAATATTTTGATAATTTGACCTGACCGACACAGCATCCTTGTCGTAATGGTGATTGAAAACCGATATGTTCGTCCAGTATTTTTCCAGCTCTTCCTTGCTGATTACTCTGCCTTCATTGCAGTAGTCAACCGACAGAATGTGTTTCTTCGGAAGATTATTCTCTTCAGTTGCAATCCAATCCGATACTTCCTTTATCCAGGCTTTGGTTTCATCGCGGGCAGGGCTCGAAAATCCTTCGTGTTCCTGATTGAAAAACCAGGGCTCGTTGGCAATGTTGATGATAAGGTTGTCGTAGCGGTTGAGTTCGTTTATCAGCTTCAGAACATATTTTTTCTGATAATCCAGAATATTGCCATTGGTTAGTGTCATGTATTCGTTGGGCTTAATGGCATTGGTTTTGTTGATGTTATTATTTTTGTTCAAAGGCATATCATCCCAGCTCATGCCTTCGAAAAACAGGACACATTCCACCACAATTCCCAGATCGTTCGCTTTTTGCATGAACCGATGAAGCCGGGCAAAATAGTCCGGATTCCATTGATCCAGGTCGAATTTATTCCCGCCCAGAGCATTTCCCGGTTGATTGCTTCGCACCCATGGAGTCAGAAATTTTCTGTCTTCCGGAGCCAATGAATTGCGAATTATGCAGAAAGTTTCCTTTGACTCAGCATAATCACCCATGAAAATCCGGGTATGATTAAATCCTTCTTTGTGAATGGTTTCAAGGTACAAATCAAAATTAAAATCAGGATTGATGATCGATCCATAATGCTCGCATGAAGTGACCAAAACAACAGGGTTTCCCTGATACAGAAAATAATGCGGGTTTTGGGGGTGCAGTGAAATAGGTTGACCAAAAAAGGAAAAGGAAATTAGGAAAAAGGGCAAAAGAAAGATAGATTGTTTTCATTTTTTTGCTTTAAAATTGAAGTTTTGCTCCGGAAATTTCATCCAAATACACGGTTCCACTACCGGGTTCGTCGTTTCGTCCGCCAATATAAAAGGCTACCTCAATCACAGCTTCAGGTTTGAAAGTTGGGCTGACATCCGGAGCATCGGCATATTTGGTATTGTGTTTCAGATTGAAAAAAGGAATGGTCACCCATCGTCCGTCGGTATTGCCTTTTTCGGTAAGATAAGTGTATTCCCACAAATCGTGGATATTCTTGCCCTCTTTGCTGGCAATGTTCAGTTGAAAAGTCATTTCGCGGCCCGAGCCATCCGGTTTAAACCAGAACTGAACTCCATTGCAGCCGCTCAAATCCCATTTATCCACCCGGCAGAATGGCACATAAAACTTGTTGTCGGATTGAGTGGTGGTGTATTCGCATTTCAGGCTATAGTTGCCGCCGGCTTTGATATTTGGTTCCAGCGTCCGTGTATTTGGTGCGCCATGACCGGGTTTGTACCAGGTTTTCGCCAGTGGTTCGTTGCCTGTATAGTTGTCGAAATTGTCAATTACTTTTAGTCCGGTTGGCTTGGGAGGAGTTTCCGTTTTATTTGCAGTGGCTATTTTGTCATCCAGAATTTTCAGTCTGATATTTCTGAAGTCAATGGGCTGACCTTCTGCCTGAAGAGCAATATAGCCATCTTTCAGCAGTGTTCCTTCGGGAATCGGATAGTTTTCGGGAAGCAGAAATCCGCCGACCCTGGGATCTGAAGTGACCAATACCGTATCGCCATTCACGATGTTGATTATTTCCTTTCCGGAGCGAACAACAACATCAAGATTGACCCAATCACCGTTGTTGTAGTATTTCGAACTGGCATTGATGCAATGCTCGCTGGTAGGCGAACCTTTGTATGAAATGGTTGTTCCGGGAGTGCAGATGTTGCCCGTGGTTTGTTTTAGGTTTTCGGTACAGCCAAGCAATTGCACTTCGATCGAAACCGGCCAGTTCCCGGTCACATCCATGCTTTCGGGCGATTGCGAGCAAACCATTACACCGCTGTTTCGAATACAATATGCAGGAGCATCGGGTAATAATTCTCCTGCAAAACGATATTCCACATGCAGCATAAATGACGACAATTTTTCCTTGTAAAAAATATGCCCAAACCGCCCGTTAAAAGCGGCAAATTGGCTGTAATCCACTTTCAGGATTCCATTTTCCACCCGAAATCCGTTCAAGGGGTTTTCACCGGATTTATATCCGGTTACTTTAGGCGTCCAGCCATCAAGGCTTTTACCGTTGAAAATCGAAATCCAGTTTCCAGCTTTTTGACTCGTTTTCGTCTGGGCATGACTCCTTGATACCAGGATGGGAACCAGTAAAATGAGCATTATTGAAAAAACACGTTTCATAGTTCAGACTATCAGTTAAGATTCAGGACTTTGTGATAAACAGTTGATTTCCTGCAGTTTTCAAGGTATTGTGCCAAAGCCTCCCGCGTTCTTACATTGTCGGGTCGGGCTTTTACTTTTTCTTCCCAGTCTTTGTAGTTTCCGTTGGAATAATTTTGTACCAAAATAAAGTTCTCAGGTTGCTGAATCTGAGCGATGCGAGGTTTTCCATCAGGAGAGATGATGTTTCGGCCCTTTACACCAATAAACGATTGGGCATTTAAAATACCCTGAAAAGTTAGAAACAGGATGGTCAGGAACAGGTGTCTTTTCATAAGTTGGTTTTTCTTTCTCCCATCACCTTACTTTGGCAAGTCCATATAAAAATAAGAAAAAATGAGTTCGCAACTCCTCCAATTATGAAATAGTAACCCGCGTATATCATTGTAAAATGGCAAGTCAGTAAATATTGCCTAGATGTATCCTGTATTGGCAGCGTGGCAAAAGAAAGATAATCGGCATAACAAGTTATCCAGGTCAAATGGTCATTCTGGTTCAAAACCTGATCATAAAAATAATACCAGGATATAAAAAAAATTATATCCTGGTATAAATGTAATCCAGCTGGGATTACTGGCGTGATCCGCATCGCTACGGGGGGATTAGCCACAAAACAAACAGTGCACGCAGCTTCGCTGCTTTCATTTTTTATTTGACTCCGCCTTTGAAAGCATGAAAAATGCTTTCAAGGCGTCCCCAAATAAAAAATGCCCCTTCGGGGGCATCTGTTTGTTTTGTGATCCAGCTGGGATTCGAACCCAGGACCCCATCCTTAAAAGGGATGTGCTCTACCTGCTGAGCTACTGAATCGGTAATGTATCTTACCAGTTATTTTTAAAGAGTTGCAAATATAGTATCTAATTCTCAATCAAGAAAAAATAAGTCCATATTTTTTAAACATTTTGTCAGTTTAATCCGTGATTAATTTTGAGTCCAGATGGAACAAAGCGCCGGATTCACCGTAAAAAGAATATATAACTTTGGAATTACTAACAATTACAGGACCAAAAAACAACTTTAAAACCAAAACTTGAGCATCATGAAAAAAGTAAATCGATTGAGAATAGCATTCCTATTATTCACAGTTCTTGCCTTGCAACCCATATGTTTTGCCCAGATCGAGGAAATCGGCAGATTCATGGCCGGCGGTCCGGAAGATGCAAAGCTTCTGCTGGAACCTTATATTGCACCTGCTGTGAATGCTTTTGGTGCTGCTCTGGGCGGCGGATGGTATAATAATGCCGAACCCCATAAGCTGGGTGGATTTGATATCACTTTCACTTCAAATATTGCCATCATTCCCGGCAAATACGAAAAATTTGCTATTGATGATTCCAAACTGACCACGCTGAAACTGGCCGATCAGGCAGATAATATCACACCGACCATCGCCGGTGATAACACGGAGGGTCCGCAAATTGTCTATAATATTGAAGGATATACACAGAACGCCTTTCGCATGCCCGAAGGATTGAATACCAATTATGTGCCAACCCCTATGGTACAGGCCGGGATTGGACTGATAAAGGGCACTGAAGTCATGGTACGCTATATGCCAAATATCAGTTCACGGGGCAATGAGATCGGATTCTGGGGAATCGGTGGCAAACATGATCTGAAACAATGGATACCCGGATTAAAGAAACTCCCTGCCTTAGAGCTTTCGGTCATGTATGGCTATACAAAATTGCATGCAAATATTGATATCAATATCACACCCGACGAGATCGGCGCCGGCGGACTGCCAGGTTCAACCAGCAGTGCCTGGGATAATCAGTGGATGACACTTATTACCCAGAGCCATACTGCCAATCTCATCGTCTCAGGAAATTTTCCTGTGATCTGCGTTTATGGCGGGATTGGATTTGTTTCTTCAAAAACTAACCTGAAGCTCAAAGGCGATTATCCATCCGTGGCTTTGGATGGAACAGATCCCGTTGTGGTAGCCCTGACTGATCCCATCGATATGGAAATTAAAAACCAGGATGGAAGCGTAACAAAACCCAGGCTTAATGCTGGCGTGCGGTTTAAAATGGCTATTGTTACCATTCATTTCGATTATAGCTGGGCTAATTACAGCGTGTTTACCGCAGGACTGGGATTCAGTTTCAGGTAACCATAAAGATAGCAAGTGCCACAAAGGCACTAAGACACTAAGTAATTAAGCCTGTTGGAGAGATCTGACAGGCTTTTTTTCAATATGCCTAATGAACTAATATGCTAATATGCTAATGAAGCCCCTAATAGCCTATAGCCTAGTAGCCTCTTAAAATCCGAATCCTATCTTAAATATCGGATTGCTGTAAGGTGAGTAAATGTTGTTTGTAACGTCCCAGAGAATCAAGACGGAAACATTGAATCTGGAGCTGATCGACTGGCTCAGACCGCCGCCAATCAGAAAATTATCGATCCATTGCCGGCTTCCGAATACAGGCTGCCCGTAACTATCATACATTAGTGGCTCTATATTCAGTACTTCATTTTCCAGATGCAGAATCAGGTTTCCGATTTGAAAATTGGGATTGATATCAGTTCCCCGCAATACGGTAAAGGAAGTAATTACCTTGGCTCCATACATTGAGCTTTCAAAATTGTAATTTTTATAATTTTCATATATATAAATCGGGCCCAGACCAACAACCAGCCTGTCAGTAACACGATAACCAACGGCAGGGGAGACATTGATGTAGGTATAGGTTCCCACGCTCAAACCAATATCCCCTCCGAATATAAGCCGGTCACTGAATTTCGGTTTTTCCTCCACAGGCTTTTTCTTACCCTCAACTGAACAGGCTCTTCAACCTGGGCATATAATGAAAGAGAACATACAAGAAAGGCAATAATGGATATTGTGAGTTTGCTTATCATACTTCTTTGTTATCTTTATATTGAAATCGGGTCAAAAATACTAATTCATAAGCAATTTTCATATGGTAATCGTAATAACAGGGGCAAGCCGCGGAATTGGATTTGAGACTGCCAAATACTTTGCCCGCAAGAAAGATGCCGAAATTTTCGCCCTTTCACGAAATAAAAAGGGACTGGGACAATTGGCCACTGAATGTGCAGGCTTGCACAAGACTTCCGTTCTCCATCCGCTTGTTTTTGATCTCGATGACTTCCTTGTTAATCCGGGATCACTGATTAAAAAAATTCCGCCGCGGATACGGCACATCGACATTCTCATCAACAATGCCGGTACCCTGATAAACAAGCCCTTTCCACAGATGACACTGGATGAAATAGAACGGATTTTCAGGGTTAATATTTTTGCCCCCTCCATTCTTATCCGTGAGTTGATGCCATACATGGGCAGGATAGGCATGACGCATGTGGTAAATATAAGCAGCATGGGCGGATTCCAGGGAAGTGTAAAGTATCCCGGACTGAGCTATTACAGTGCCAGCAAGGCGGCACTTGCATGTATGACGGAATGCCTGAGCGAGGAATACAAGGATTCATCCATTGCCTTTAACTGTCTGGCTCTTGGCTCGGTTCAGACTGAAATGCTTGAGGAAGCTTTTCCGGGATATAAGGCCCCTTTACAACCCGAAGAAATGGCGGAATTTATTGGTCATTTTGCCCTCACGGCACACAAACAGATGAGAGGGAAGGTGATTCCCGTGTCTCTGGTAAATCCTTGAAAGATACCGGATGTATCGGTAATTCAGTAACTCAGTAAGTCGTGTATCATGTATCAATATATATTTGGATACTTACACATCCATCTTTTCTATCGACAATCAATTCCTAACTTGATTTTCATCTAGTCCCTAATTCATAGTCCCATCTACTTCATCATTTCATCCTTCTCCCTGTCCCTGGAATCCCAGCACGGAAGTTTTACATTCACCATGGTTGACTCGTCATATTCCTTGGGTTTGATCTCACCTTTCAGCACCATCAGTCCGTTCATGGCCAGGGCATGCATTTCATCCTCACCCGGATAGATCACGACCGGCGCAATGAAAGAGACCATTTTCTTGATATATTCCACTACCATCGGATTATGCGAAATACCGCCGGTTAGTATGATGGCATCCACATCGCCATGCAGCACAGCACACATGGACGCTATTTCTTTTCCGATCTGGTATGACATCCCGTCCTGGATCAGGCTGGCTTTTTCATCACCTTCCTGTGCCAGCAACTCCACCTCATATGCGCTGTTGGTTCCCAGGTAAGCCACATAACCCCCTTCGCCGGTGATCATCCTCTTCATTTCATCCAGTGTAAGGTGCCCTCATAGCATAACTTCACGAGTGCTCCTGCAGGCAGTGTACCTGAACGCTCGGGCGAAAAAGGCCCTTCCCCGTCAAGCGCCTGGTTTACATCAATAACCTTTCCCTTGCGATGCGCTCCCACCGACACACCACCACCCAGGTGGGCAATGACCAGGTTCAGTTCTTCGTATTTACGGTTCATCAGCCTTGAATAGGCGCGGGCAGTGGCTTTCTGATTGAGCGCATGAAAAATGGAAAAACGCTGGAAACGTGGATGGCCGGCAATCCGGGCGACATCCTGCAATTCATCCACAACAACCGGGTCAGCAATAAATGCTTTGCAATTCGGCAGGTCTTTGGCAATATCTATGGCAATCAAACCACCCAGGTTGCTGGCATGTTCGCCCATCACTCCTTCGAGCAGGTCATGCCGCAAACGGTCATTTATGTTATATACGCCTGATTCGATCGGGTGGATCAGCCCTCCACGTCCCACAATCACTTCAATATCTTCAATATCCAGGTGTGAATTTTTTAATTCTTTCAGAATGATATTCTTCCGGAATTCATACTGATCGCTTATTCTTTTATATTTTGACAGTTCCTTCGGATCATGAAGGATGTTTTTCAAAAAAACGGGTTTTGCATTATGGTAAACCGCAATTTTTGTAGAAGTTGATCCCGGATTGATGGCAAGAATTTTATGATCCATACATCAGATTTTTAAGTTTTTACCGATGATAACCTCATTCCATGGCCGCGGCAAGGGCAATGGACAAAAATTTACTCTTGTCGGAATCAGAGCGGGAGGTTAACACTACCGGAACTGACGCACCGACAATCATGGCTGCAGTCACTGCGCCCCCAAGGAAGATCAGGGATTTATAAAGTATATTGCCGGATGTGATATCAGGTGCCAGCAGGATGTCTGCATCACCGGCCACATCCGAAACGATTCCCTTGTGATGTGCAGCTTCAGCCGAAACTGCATTGTCAAGGGCCAGGGGTCCGTCAATCAGGCATCCCCTGATCTGATTTCTTTTTTGCATGGCAACCAGCATGGCTGCATGGATAGTGGCTTCCATTTTTGGATTGACTGTTTCAACAGCGGCCAGTATGCCTACCTTGGGTAAGGCAACTCCCAGCCGATGAAGGGCATCGACAGCATTATTGATGATCCCGGCTTTTTCCTGCAGGTCGGGACTGATATTTAATGCTGCATCCGTTACACAGATGAGCTTATGATAATACGGGGATTCAAAAAAAGCAATATGACTTAGCAGGCTGCCCGTCATGAGTCCGTTTCCCTTATCAAGAACAGCTTTCATTAACATGCCGGTAGTTACCATCCCTTTCATCAGGATGGAGTCCTTATTATCCCTTGCCATGCCTGCAGCCATATTACAGGCCTGCTGTTTATCTGCAACCGGAAATATGTCGATACCTGAGATATCGAATCCTGCGTCTTTGGCCGCTGTCTTTATTTCATCCGGATCCCCGACCAGCAAGGGTTTGATTATGCCGGCATCTGAAGCTGATTTTACGGCGAGGAGCACATCCTTATCCTGGGCAACGGCAACTATCAGCGTGCGCCGGCCTTTCTTCGCCGCCATGTTAACCAGATCTTCCAGCCTTTTCACACATTGCATGAATTTAGATGATTATTTCATCTCCTTAACAATTCTCATCGTATCTATGGCAATTACCAGTTCCTCATTTGTCGGAACGACCATGACTTTTACCTTTGCGCCTTCTTTGCTGATCACGGCTTCTTTCGAACGCAATCCTTTGTTTTTTTCCAGATCCAGGTCAATACCGAGAAATTCAAGTCCCTGGCACACTTCTTCACGGGTTTCAGGACCGTTTTCACCAATACCTCCGGCGAATACCACGATATCAACGCCACCCATGGCTGCTGCATAAGCGCCAATGTATTTTCTAACCCTGTAATGATACATTTCCAGGCCCAGCATAGCCCGTTCGTTCTTCTCCTTAAATGCAGCATCTTCAATTTCACGCATATCAGACGAAATACCTGTGATCCCCAGCATTCCGCTTTGTTTGTTGACCAGTGTACCTACCTGTGAAATGCCGATCTCTTCCTTATCCATGATGTAGGTAAGCACTCCGATATCCAGGTCACCTGAACGCGTGCCCATGATCAATCCCTCAATAGGAGTAAATCCCATGGAGGTATCAACTGATACGCCATTTTTCACGGCTGCCATGGAAGCGCCATTCCCAAGATGGATAGTTATGATTTTCTGTGTTTTGATATCCACATTCAGTATTTCACACGCTCTTTTGCTGATGTAATAATGACTGGTGCCATGATATCCGTATTTCCTGATACCGTATTTTTTATAAAGAGAGTAGGGGATGGCATACATGAAGGCATGTTTTGGCAGCGTCTGGTGAAAAGCAGTATCAAATACTGCAACCTGCGGCTTGCCGGGCATCAGCAGCTTAATGGCATATACACCTTTCAGGTTAGCGGGATTATGCAGGGGGGCCAGGTCAATATACTTTTCGACTTCTGCCTGCACCTCATCTGTAATCAGCGCACTGGTATTGAATTTTTCTCCTCCGTTTACCACCCGATGGCCAACAGCATCTATCTCATCAAGAGATTTAATACAGCCATGTTTGCCACTGGTAATAATTCCCAGGATATATTCAATCCCAGTCTGGTGATCCAGAATCTCCCCCTCAAACCTGACCTTGTCACCGTTTTCTTTCTCCAGCTTCACAAATGAACCCTTAATTCCTACTTTTTCGGCCACTCCCTTAGCCAGGGTGATATCCTTTTGCATATCAAACAACTGAAACTTGATGGATGAGCTGCCACAATTCAATACTAATACCTTCATAATGTATCCTGGTTTATCTTTTATTTCAATAATTCTAATCCTTTTGCTTATCCGATCTTTCTTCCGCTTTCATCATACACATAAAATCCCTGTCCGGATGACCGTCCATACTGGTGTGCCCGCACATGCCGCTTAATGATGGGAGAAGCCTTGTATTTGATATCTCCGAACTCACCATACAGGTTATCCATCCATCGTTCCACCTTGTCGAGGCCTACCTTGTCAGCCAGTTCGAATGGTCCCAGTGATAATCCGAGGCCTATCCTCATAGTGGTATCAATATCTGCTTTTGTGCCAACACCTTCCATCAGTATCTCACAGGCTTCATTCACCATGGCAACGAACATCCGGATGCTGATCAGTCCGGGTGATTCCTGCACAGGCACCAGCTCTTTTCCCAGCATGGTCACAAACTTGCTTACCTTGTTAAATACCTCATCTGAAGTGTACAGGCTTCTGACCACCTCGATCATTTTAGCTCCCGGGGCATTGGTAAGAAAATGAAGACTTACGCATCTTTCCTTATGCTCCAGTTCAGAAGATAATTCAGTAATGGCAATTGTGGTGGAATTTGTGGCAATGATCGCATCCGGCTTAGTGAATTTTTCAATGTTCTTGAAAACCTCCTTGCGGCAGGTAACGCGCTGTTCACGGGTTTTTGAACGGATGGCCTCAATAACAAGATCACATTCCCTCAAGATGCTCATATCCGACATATCCTGAGATCCTCGACAGAATAGCCCGCTTTTCGCCGGGTGTCATTCCCCACCGGCCAATCATATTATCCAGTTCTTCTTCGATCTGGCGTAAGGCGAAACTCACCTTTTCATCGGACAGCTCAATAAATACTGCCTCCAGTTCCTTCTGGCTGATGAGCAGGGCGATATTTTGTCCCACCGTACCGCATCCTACGATACCTACCTTTGAAAACAAGGTGGCTGAACGGGATTTCTGACTCAGACCGTAATTTTCAATCGATTCAACAATCAATTCTGCCATATTATCTAATTTGAATTGTATTTAACTCTTTTATTTTATGCCGATTGCCTGATTGGCTGTTATAGCCACCAGATCTACAATATCTTCCACTGAACAACCTCTTGAAAGGTCATTTATCGGGGCAGCCATTCCCTGCAATACCGGTCCGATGGCCTCAGCATGGCCGAGCCTTTGCACCAGCTTATAGCAGATGTTTCCGCTTTCCAGGCTGGGAAATATCAGCACATTCGCCTTGCCGGCAATTTCGCTTCCCGGTGCCTTTTTCAATCCCACCGAAGCCACGATGGCTGCATCAGCCTGCAATTCACCGTCTATTTTTAAGCCCGGGCTCATTTCCTTTGCAATGCGGGTTGCGTTTACCACCTTATCCACCATTTCATGGCTGGCACTTCCCTTTGTGGAAAAACTCAGCATGGCGATCCGGGGCTCTATCTGAGCAATCGACCGGGTTGTTTTTGCTGTAGCCACCGCAATTTCAGCCAGCTCCCTTTCGGTTGGATTAGGATGCACCGCACAATCGGCAAATACCATCAGTCCGTTATCACCATATTCCTTGTCCTTTAAGAACATAAGAAAGGCTCCCGATACGACACTGATGCCGGGCAATGTTTTTACATACTGAAAGGCAGGCCGCAATACATCGCCTGTAGCATTATCCGCTCCGGCCACCTCGCCGTCTGCATCACCATATTTGATCATTACGGTGGCAAAATAGAGCGGATTGTTGAGTTGTTCCAATGCCTGATCCATTGTAAGTCCTTTTGCCTTCCGCAGTTCAGTCATCATTTTTGCATAAGTATCACGTTTTTCGTTGGTGAGGGGATCAATCAGTGTGGCCTTTCCGATATTTTTTAAACCAAGGCTGGCAGCCTGCTTTTGAATATCCTGCGGCCTTCCAAGAAGTATGATTTCGGCAGTTCCATCCTGCAGAATGCGATCAGCAGCCTTTAAAGTACGTTCTTCATAACTCTCAGGCAGGACGATACGCTGTTTGTTCTTCCTGGCATTTTCCTTGATCTGATCAATCAAATTCATTGTGTATCTAATATTTAGGTTAAAAAATATAGTATAAATGTAACGAAAAAAGAAAGATTTCGCTGCAAAGGAAACAATAATTTATGGCTTGGAATCGAGCGATTTGAAAAATATACTATTTTTTTTTCAACTATGATGATAAATATCAACACCATGTTTTTATTGGGCCTGATGATCGTACAAAGTTAATTATTAACTTTGCCCGATCCTGTTTTTAAACGGGAAAAACAGAAAAAACTTAATTGAACAATTTAGCTGATGAATACAGCCACTAACACACATCCACTTGATCTGCTGGCAAAAGAAATGGCCGGTGATCTTTTTCATGATATTACCACCGGCTATTATATGCCACGGATGCATCGGCATACAGGGAAGTTCCTGTTGCTGTTGCCATGCCGCGTGATGAAAAGGATATACAGCTGCTTATCCGTTATGCAGTGAAAAATAATACTACCCTGATACCGAGAACAGCCGGAACCTCGCTGGCCGGACAGGTAGTCGGAAATGGAATTGTGGTGGATGTTTCAAAGTATTTTACCCGTATTCTTGAAATTAATCCGGAAGCAGGATATGTGCGCGTGCAGCCTGGTGTTGTCCTCGATGAACTTAACCTGAAACTGGCTGAACAGGGTGTTTTCTTTGGTCCGGAAACCTCCACTTCAAACCGGTGCATGATTGGCGGTATGGTGGGAAATAATGCCTGTGGGGCACATTCCCTGATTTATGGAAGTACACGGATCATCTGCGAAAGGTAAGGGCCGTGCTTAGCGATGGCTCCGTGGTGGAATTCAGGCCTCTGGAAACGGAAGAATTCCATGACAAAACAGTGGGGACAGTCTGGAAAGTTCATTGTATCGCAACATTTATGATATTCTGTCCAAGCCTGAAAACAGGGAAGAAATCGTACGTGAATTTCCCGATCCGCAGATCCATCGAAGAAACAACGGATACGCCCTGGATCTGCTGCTCGATACAGATCCTTTTGAGGAATATGGTTCCCCTTTTAATTTTTCAACTCTGCTGGCCGGTTCAGAAGGAACACTGGCCTTTATTACTGAAATTGAGCTGAACCTGGTTCCCTTGCCCCCAAAGATCAAAGGACTGGTATGCATTCACTTTCATACCCTGGAAGAATCGCTCGAGGCAAATCTCATTTGCCTGAAACACAAGCCGGGTGCTGTTGAATTGATGGACAGTACCATCCTTGCCTGCACCGAGGCCAATATTGAACAGCGCAAAAACCGCTTTTTTGTGGAAGGAAAGCCGGGCGCCATTCTGATCGTTGAATTTGCCCGTGAATCGATGGAAGAGCTGATGGAAGACAAGATCCTGCTGGAGACTGAATTGAAACAGGCTGGCCTTGGATATCATTTTCCACTGGTCACCGGGCCTGATATCAATAAGGTCTGGGCCCTGCGGAAATCCGGACTTGGCGTTCTGTCCAACATGCCGGGTGATGCCAAACCGGTATCATTGATTGAAGATACCGCCATCAGGCCCGATCTGTTGCCGCAATATATCCGTGATTTTAAGAAAATCATGGAGAATTATAACCTGAGCTGTGTTTATCATGCCCATGTGGCTACCGGGGAATTGCATCTCCGGCCGGTACTGAACCTGAAAGATCCTGCCCAGGTTGTATTGTTCCGTAAGGTCGCCACCGAAGTGGCCCTGCTGGTTAAAAAATACAGGGGTTCGCTGAGCGGGGAACACGGGGACGGACGGTTGCGCGGTGAATTCATCCCTATTATGGTCGGAGAGCATAATTATGAACTGATGCGGGAAGTGAAAAATACCTGGGATCCGCACGGTGTATTTAATAAGGGAAAGATCACGGATACTCCGCGGATGGATACCTCTCTCCGGTACAGGGAATCCGTCTCTCCATGGGAAAAACAAACCATTTTTGATTTTTCCTCTTCCCAGGGACTTTTGCGACATGCCGAACAATGCAATGGTTCGGGCGATTGCCGTAAAACCGCCATTATGGGGGGTACCATGTGCCCAAGTTACATGGCAACCCGTGATGAAAAAACAACCACCCGGGCCAGGGCTAATATGCTGCGCGAATACCTGAACGATACCGGCAAGGTGAAATCGGTCAATATCAATGCGGTGTACGATATTCTCGACCTGTGCCTGTCATGCAAGGGATGTAAATCGGAATGCCCGTCGAATGTGGATATGGCCAAGCTTAAGGCTGAGTTTTTGCAGCATTATTATGACAAAAAGGGGATTTCACTTCCTGTCTGGCTGATTGCCCACATCGGGAAGATCCATAAGATCAATTCGCGTTTTCCGGTTGTTTACAATGCATTGTTTTCAAATGAATTTATTTCAGGTATTGTAAAGACAGTGCTGGGATTTGCAGCACAAAGGAAAATGCCCCTGCTGTCGACTGTCACCTTTGAAAAATGGCTTAAAAAGAATGGCTATTCCCATGGCAAAGAGAAGTCACCTTCGGATAACAAACCTGAAATTGTCCTGTTTTTGGATGAATTTACCAATTTCCTGGATGCAGAAAAGGGGATTGTGGCTGCAAAACTGCTCCACAGTCTGGGCTATACCCTTCATTTTGTTCCTTCCACCGAAAGCGGAAGAACCTACATTTCCAAAGGCCTGTTGAGAAAAGCACGCAAAATTGCCAACAAGAATATCCGTAATTTTTCAACGATACTGAATGAAAAGAAATTGCTTGTGGGAATAGAACCCTCTGCCTTGCTGACTTTCCGGGATGAATATCCTGAACTGGCCAGTGCCGGATTACGGGATGATGCCCGGAAAATCTCGAAATTCTGTTTTACCATTGAAGAATTCATTGCCAAGGAATTCGAGGCAGGACGCATACGAAGGGACCAGTTCACCGATGAAAAACTGCATATTCACCTGCATGGTCATTGCCAGCAAAAAGCAATCGCATCCACCCAGCCGTCAAAAGTGATGCTGACCATTCCTGAAAATTATACTGTAGAAGAAATAAAATCAGGATGTTGCGGCATGGCAGGAGCGTTTGGATATGAAAAAAGACATTATGACCTTTCTATGAAAATCGGCGAAATGGTATTGTTCCCTGCCGTTCGGAATGCCTTGCCCGGTTCGGTCATCGGTGCATCCGGAACCAGTTGCCGGCAACAGATTGCTGATGGAACAGGTGTTCATGCGCTGCACCCGGTGGAGATTTTGTATCAGGCCCTGAAGAAAGTGACTAGTGACTGGTGACTCGGTGACGAGCTGACAAGCAATTGTTACGGACATTGACTGCCTGCGGGATTTTCCAGCCAAATCGTACAATCTAAAATCTAATTTCCAGATGCACTCCGTGCAATTACCATTCACTATGTCACCAGTCACCAGTCACTGTTCTTCACACCTCAATCATCTTATTCTTAATCGCATAAATCACCAGGCTGGCAGCATTGCGGGTATTGGTTTTGGTGAGGAGGCTGGCACGGTGATGGTCGACGGTGCGCTTGCTGATGAACAGCTGTTCAGCAATTTCCTGGTTGGAAAGACCTTTGCAAATGAGCAACAGCACCTCCTGCTCACGGTCCGAAAGGGTGAGGGAGGGTTCCGGAACAGGCGACCTTGATTTGAACCGGTTTACCAGTTTGTACAGAATTTCTTCGGTGAAATAATTGTTTCCCTGCACCGCATTCGTAATTGCCTTCTTTACTTCCGAAAAATCAGAATTCTTTAAAAGGAATCCGCACACGCCGGCATCAATCATTTTCTGAAAATATTCTTCATCACCAAACATGGACAGGGCCATGATCTTCAGATCGGGATATTGTTCCAGTGCCCTGGTAGTTGCCTCAATTCCATTGATCCTGCGGCATTTCAATGTCCATCAGCACCAGGTCGGGATGAACCGTTTTTATCATCTGAAGAAAAATCTCCCCATCGGCAGCTTCCCAGATTTCACCCACTTCCTCGAGGCTCGCAAGCAGCAGTTTCAACCCTTCACGGAACAGCTTATGATCGTCAACAATCAATAATTTAAGTTTTTCCATGCACTGCTGTTTTAAGCTTTGTTTTAAGCACTATGCTTGTCATCATGCCCTGTGGCTGAATCCGCCTGAATTCAATTTCACCGTTGAGTGCCTTAAGTCTTGATTTCATATTTGAGATCCCCATGCCGCTCATTTTCGATGGCATCCTCCGGATCAAAACCCAATCCATCATCAAAATACTGAACGATGATCCTGCCTTCATTAAAATGGACCAGCAGGGAAACCTTACTGGCATTGGCATGCTTTACCGTGTTCTGAAACAATTCACAGATGATCCTGTACAGGTTCGTTTCTATCTGGCTTTCAAACCGGATGTTTTCAACATTATTATTGAAGGTTATTTCAATTTTCCCGAGCCGGTTGATATTCTCTGTAAATGAATTGACAGCACTGGCCAGTCCGAAATTATCGAGAATATGCGGACTCAGGTTGTTTGACGTGTATTTCAGGGCCGTGATGGACTCATTGATCAGTGTGCTGATGTTATCCACCACAGTGCGGTTAAAACCGATTATCTGCGATTTATCGAGGGCAGAGACCGACATTTTAATGTTTGACAGCAGGGGGCCGATGCCATCATGCAAATCCTTTGCCAACTGGCGCCTCTCTCTTTCCTCGGTCTGCATTATGGCCTGCAAAACCCTGGTTTCCGACTCCCTTCGTATGTCATCAATTCTTTTAAGAAATTTAAAAAGACGGCGGATAAAAATCACCCCCAGCAATAGGAATACCGAGGTGAAAATCCCCATCAACCGGTCGATGATGTAAATGTCGCTTTGAAACTCCTTGTAATAGATAGGGACAAGGTCAAGTATGCGCCTGAGGGCGATCAGTAAAAAAGCAATTGAAATAAGAACCCAGCTGATGTTAAATTTTGTCTGACGCGTCAGCCCCAGCGCAATAAACGCAGCAAGTAACTGAAAAATAATAGATATGATAAGTGCTGCTTTCATTCTGGGGGTCCGGATCTGTTGACCATTTAATCTGATGGCCATATCTGTGGATATGGGTTTATATTCCTTTATTTTGTTATTTCTTATCTGGTAGGAAACGGAAATGTACCATACCTGTGTTTTATTATAGCCCTCCGGGGCGGAGATGTAGGTATATTTTTCCTCCAAATAATTATCCAGGTAATATCTGAATTTGAACTGGAAATCCGGCGGGAAGCTGAAGTCCCACGAAAACGGACGGGATTAAGGCCGGTGTATGGTTGCTGAACCAGCTGGTATATTTCGTCTTGGTATTCTCGACAAATGTTTTCTGTTTGAAATGAAACATCCATTCATATTCGGCGCCGCCGAAAAGGAACAGATTTTTTTTAAAGGAGCCGAATTTAATGGCCAGCGGCATTCCCAGGTTATATGTCCTGTATTTATCCTTGTATCGAATCTTCCTCCGTGATAAACCCAACATTCCGGATTCCAAGCCCGGAGAACATACCCATATTGTCGGTAATATCATAATGCAAATATTCGCCAATATGAAAAAACAGGGTGAAACGAAGGTTAGTGTTTACACTGGTACTTACTCCATCTGTCTTTTTTTCAATACTGGCTGACTGGAATATAATTTCACCCCCGGAAACAGTATATAATTTCTGAGCCCTGACGGACAGACTTAATAGCAATAAAACTGCGAGAATATAAAATCCGCTTTTCATAAGAGGTGATTTAATTTTTTTTATTTGTTGATGCAATATTAGTGATTTTTAACTTTTCTATAACTACATCGTATAACACAAAAACGGTGATAAAACGGGAACACATAAACAGAGGGCCGTTTCTAAATATTAATAACCAGTAATATAACATATCAGATCCATGATGTCCTGGTGAAAAATGCAATGTTTGCTTTTACTACAGTCCTTCTGTGTTTAGGACTGAGTCTTGGCAGTATAACATCCGCCCAGGTAACCAGAGAGCAGTTTACGGGTGAATTGAATATCAAATTTCAGTCGGGTGAAGAAAAAAAGACTGGAGCGTGGTGTTTCAATTCTCAATGAAGCAGAAGCCTTAAAGGACAAAGCTGAAAAGGAGTTTGCCGCCCTTACCCCGGTTGAAATAAAAGAAAGGGTATCTGATGGTTACCAAAGTGCACTGAAGCACCTGTTTGAAAGCTCTGAATTATATAAGGAGGGACATAATCTGATTTACGAGGTTTTTAAGGACAAGGCTAATGATTTCTGGCAAAAGATGATCAGGAACAATCACCGTGCAACCGGCATGGAAAAGGCAAAATACTATGAAGGAACAGCTACCAGGACGCTGAACCGGTCTCTGATCAGGCGACAACAGGTATTGGAAAGCGACCGGTTTGAATATTCGCTGGGAATAATGAAAGATGCGCTTAATCTTGAAAAGCTGGCCGTTCGTGACCAGGGAAGAGAAATGCAGATTTGTGCCGATTATCCTGTTGAATACAATTATGGCTGGGAAAATGATCTCACCCTTGAGCAGATTGTTGCCGTAATGAAAGACCCCATTGTGCATGAGCCTCCGGCTGACATTTTTGCCACGGTTGATCAGAGATGTCCAGGTGGATTCTTCACTTTTCAGGGAAATTATTTTCAAGGTGCAGATCGCAGCCCATACCATGCCCATCACGGATGAATACCTCAATACCGTGTACAGAGGTGATCTGAAGATTGACATGATTTTTGAGGATGACTGGTATAAATATTCCATTGGCCGTTATAAAACTTTTGATGAAGCGGAAGCAACACACCGTGAATGTAACATTAAAAAATCCTTTGTGGTAGCTTATCAGGCAGGTAGAAAGATAAGTACAACGGAAGCCATTCAGATCCTGCAAAAGAATGAAGCGATGACAAAATAGGGTCCCCGTTTAGCCGGTGACAGTTTTGTGATAGGTTGACAGCATACCGCAGGCGGCAAAAATATCCTGGCCCCTCGATGCCCTGATTGTTGTCAGAATTCCTTTTTCATTGAGCCTTTTCTTAAACCATTGAACGGTTTCCTCGTTTGAGGATTGAAGCTCAACCCCGGGAATCGGATGATACCGGATAAGATTGATCCTGCAACGGAGTCCATTCAGCAGTTTTGCCAGTCCGTTCACATGCTTTGCCGTATCATTGATGCCGCTGAACATGATGTATTCAAATGAAATCCTGCGTTGTCCTCCCGGTGAATTTTTCTTCAGAAATTCCACAACCCTTTTTATGGGATAGAGTTTTTCAACCGGCATAAGGCGCAGTCTTTCCTCTTCAAACGGAGTGTGCAGGCTTATCGCCAGGTGGCATTTGCTTTGCTCAAGCATTACTTCGAGACCCGGAAGCATGCCAATTGTAGAAATTGTGATCCTTGAAGGACTGATCGCATACCCGTAATCAGCAGTCAGGATCTCAACGCTCTTCATTACATTTTCCGTATTTGACAAAGGCTCTCCCATGCCCATATATACATAGTTGGTAAGGGCGGTTCTTTCCGGAAGTGATGCAATCTGGTTAACGATCTCACCCGCTGAAAGATTTCCCTGGAATCCCTGTTTGCCGGTCATGCAGAAAACACAGCCCATTTTGCATCCGACCTGTGAAGAAATGCAGAGTGTGGCTCTTTCGGCCTCGGGAATGAAGACTGCTTCAATATGTTTACCTGATCTGACCGGAAACAGGTATTTTTTGGTGCCGTCGGAAGATACCTGGACGCCGGATGAAGGAGATCTTCCAACATAAAACGATTCTTCAAGGGATTTGCGTCCTTCCTTTGACAGGTTTGTCATCTGATCAAAGGAGTCTGCACCCTTCTTATAAAGCCAGTCAGTAATCTGCGCGGCGGTATACCCGGGCATCTTCAGGTTTTCAACAATTTTCCTGATTTCCGGGTAGGTTTTACCCAACAGATCTTCTCGTTCAGTCATTGAGCCAATTAGTATTTTATAATGCGTGTAATGAATTCATCGGTACCGGAGCCGATTTTCAAAATATACACGCCTTTATCCCACGATTTTGTATTTATTGTCAGAACCCCGTCGGATGGATTTGACGTTTCATCTTCAATAAGTGTGCCGACCAATGAATAAACACTGATATGAACCGGTGCCGAATGAAATGCATCTGCTTTAACATAAACCACATCTGTTGCAGGTTGAGGATAAACAACAAATTCATCTTCCCCGGTTCCGGGCACATCCGTTACCACAAGGGCAGTCAACTGAAGGTAAAAATTGTCCTCCAGGCCACCGCCGCTTCCATCTACCTGAATCCAGTATGTTTTGCCGGGGGTGACCTTTACAGCCCTGAGAAGCGGATTGAAATCACTGGTGGAACGGTCGTCATTTGCTGCAGGAATAGTATAATTATTGTTGAGAATATCAGTATAGCTGGCTGCATCATACAAGGCTAATTCATTATCAAATCCGGATGAGGAAATAGTGATATGCCCCTGCGGTGCTGCAACAAACTTAAACCAGACACTGTTCTCCACAATATTCAGACCGGTACCGTATTCATCGCACCAGGAATACTGGGTTATGCATGAGTAATGGGGTGGCACGGGTTCATCCGCTTCAACAGTCGCACATTTGTTTGAGTAAATGATTGATTTCCCGTAATTGATCAACGTCGCATTTTTTAAACTGTCATTCGCCTGCCTGATCAGCAGATACGAAAGGTTCGCTGTATCGGAACAGTTTCCCTGGGTGCCGGTAACCTGAACATTAACTGTCACTGTTGAGTCTGGCCTGAAACCCGGAACCAGGCTTACAGAAACTGTATCGCCATTATTCCTGATCGAGGCTGACCTTACCTTCACTGTCTGGCAGCAAATTCCACACATAGCTCGTGGCGCCGTTTGCAAAGGCAATAAAATGATCAAAGTTACAGAAACACGATTCACCTGAAGGCAGAGAATTGATGCCTACATCAATTGAAGTCCCGGCCTGGAAGGCATTTGCGAGTTTCATTGAATCCACTCCATGCGCATTGGTAACTTTAAGTTTGATTGAATACGTTCCGGCCTGGAGGAACTGAACAACCGGACTGGCCGAAGAATTGTCCGTTCCGTTTGAAAAAGCATAGGTCGATGGGCTGATAGTCCAGTTTCTTGTATAGGGGCCAAAAGCAGAATAATCCGTTAATTTCACAGGGGCCTGAAGACATACCTTTGAAACCGGTACGGCGATAAAAGCATCAGGGGCATTGGTAGGCGGGTAATGGCCACCGAGTGACGTGATCCCGGTGCTGTCAGGATCAAGATAAAAACTTAACCGCTTGTATTGTGTTGCCGGATGCGACCATGAATAGCTGAACTTTCCGTATAAATCATAGATATTGTCCCCGCCATGCAGTTGTCCGATAATTTGTTTTTTTTTGTTGAACAACGGCGATCCTGAAGAGCCACCTGCTGTCATTCCCACATCAAACTTCAACTCCCAGTGGCTTGCAACGGGCGAGGAGGGACTTCCCTGCCATTGAATTGTGGCTGAGTTTGTTGTGATTGTATCATTGTCAATGGCCAGTTTTTTGGTCAGTCCTTCCGGGTGATGAACTCCTGAAACATGATCGGAAGGCACATCCTCTGCATTCCATCCTGCATAATAGGGCTGATAAGGTGCAGTAGGCTTATTATTGAGACGTAACAAAGTGTAATCAGATGCAGGCGAACTGGTGAGCAGAGTTGCACCGGAAAGTGTGCGGGCGGTCAGGGCTATGCCATTGCATCCTTCCTTTTCATAGTTAAAATAGGCAACGAGTGTCGAGGCTTCAGCCGAAGTACTGATACAATGGCTGGCTGTAAGAAAATAAGGTATTTCATCGTTCCGGGCATTATTCAGCAGAGCACCGGAACACAGATAAGAACTTGAGTCTGACCTGAAGGTGATTTTGCAAACCGAATGTTTCACATCCTGCAAATCCTTACCATCGGGACAGTTCACACCGATATAATCACTTTCGCCCGCAAGTTCATATATGTTTTTATAAGCCTTTCCCACAGCTCCGATAACCACTTCACCGGGAATATCGGTACCCATGGGCTCGAAATATTCTATAATCGCCTTGTTTCCAATGATATCAGCAATAACAAAGGTGGAATCCTTCTGCATACTAATGCCGGTGAAGGCACCCGCTATCTGGGTCAAATTCTCATTATAAACGAACAATTTTGCACCACATGGGAATAACGAATTTTCGGAGGATCAGCTGGATAGAATAGGCGCTGTCAGATTCAATTTTAAGGCGCCAGATTGTGCCGGACCTGTCAGGTAGAATATCTTTGCGGCCATCAATTTTCAGGTTGATGTTTACATCTTCAAAAACAGCATATCTGAAAGGAGTGGGGCGTTTCCTGTCTTCTTCAATCAATGCATGCCTGTTCATATGTTTAAGCCCGTATTGCGGTACATTGGCAGTTGATTTTAAATCCGGAAGTGACACCGATACCGGTATGCCGCCTTCTGATAACTGGCCGGAAAGCCTGATTGTGCAAGACAGCCCTAACAGCAATAATGCCGCTGATCTGTTTATGAATGCCAAAATGTTTTTCTTATGATCCGTAAACACATGATGCGATTTAAAGGTGCAAAGTTACACAAGGCAATGAGAATGCTGACAATAATACACAGAAAGGTTAAATGTACCTGCAGATACGCCTTTTTTTTGTCTATAACGTTGGATAACAGAAGTAAAATATTAACCTGAAAAAATGAAAATTATTGCGAAAAACGTTAAAATAGTGTATATTAGGTATTATTTATCTGCCATGAAAATAGTCAGCCTGTCTCACATTCATGAAAGACAATATTTCTGTTGTCTCGAAGATTGGTCAAACGAAATCCGGGAAGCCGGGGATCATAAAGAGTGCTGGTATGCCAGAATGAAGGATAAGGGACTGAGGGTAAAGATTGCTGAGAATGATAAGGGAGAAGCCTGTGGAATGATCCAGTATCTGCCGGTGGAAATCTCATCGGTGGAAGGTCATGATCTGTATTTTGTTTTATGCATTTGGGTGCATGGTCACCGCCAGGGAATCGGCAATTTTCAGAAAAAAGGACTCGGAAAATCTTTATTGCAGGCGGCAGAAGCTGATGTGCGGCAGTTAGGAGGCAAGGGCCTCGTGACATGGGGAATAATTTTGCCCTTTTTTATGCGTGCCTGGTGGTTTAAAAAGCAGGGATACAAGGTCGTTGACAAATCAGGTATGATGCGGTTGCTTTGGAAGCCATTCACGACAGATGCTGTGCCGCCACGTTTTATGAAAGGGAAAGAACTTCCGGGCCTTGTTCCGGGAAAGGTTAATGTGAGTGTGTTCATGAATGGCTGGTGTCCGGCACAAAACACTGTATATGAAAGAACCAAGAGGGCTGTGATTGAATTCCAGGATAAGATAGAATTCAATGTTTATCATACGGTTGATCACGAGATTCTCAAATACTGGGGTATATCGGATGCCTTGTTCATCAATGGAAAGCGGATTTGGACCGGTCCTCCGCCGTCATACAAAAAAATACACAGGTTGATTGAGGGAAGGGTGAAGAAATTGAAAGAGCCGGTGATTATAAATGTTTAACCAGTCTAAAATAAATTTTGAAAATACCATGTCCAGATATCGGGAGTCTGATAAGAGACAAGAGCAATTGCATTATTCTGTACGATTCATTATTCGGTGTTGTTTGTAAGATATTTCTGCATTTATTCCTTTCAACCAATTCCTCGCATTTTTGTTATTGTAATCAAAACACCGTTATGCGAGGAACCATCATCCTGTCAATCCTGTTAAACATTGCCATTGCTTGTTCATCAAAAGGACCAAAAAACGAAACCGATATGGGTCAGGAAGAAAAAATGTCCAAATTAAAATCCGAATGGAAAGCTAAGCTCTCCGAGGAACAATATAACATCTGCTTTCTGAAAGGCACTGAAGCGCCCGGCACTGGAAAATATGACAAATTTTATGAACCCGGGTACTATAAGTGTGTGGTATGCGGTAACCGTTTGTTCGATTCAAAGACAAAATACGATTCCGGAAGCGGCTGGCCCAGTTTTTATGATATGCACAGCAAATCCGGGTTGGCCTTTCACAGGGATACAAGTTACGGTATGATCCGGACAGAGGTCACCTGTGCCAATTGCGGGGTGCACCTTGGACATTTGTTTGAAGACGGGCCCAGGCCAACCGGACTGCGGTATTGTATCAATTCATTGTCGCTCGAGTTTGTGCCTGATTCTTCAGGCGTCGCTAAAAATTAAGTTCCGGTTTTGCCAAAAATGGCTAAATTGCCGTCCTAATTTTTTCAGATATGACAACAACAGGACGGCGCGGATTTGCCAGTGACAACAATGCAGGAATACATCCTGTGCTGCTTGAATCAATAGCCGCAGCCAATTCAGGCCATGTGGTAGCCTATGGTGATGATGAGTATACACATCGTGCCGAAACGGCATTCAAGGATCATTTTGGCAGTGCTGCGGAAGTGTTTTTCGTGCTCACAGGCACCGGTGCCAACGTGCTTTCCCTGGTCTCATTCACCCGTTCTTTTAATTCGGTCATTTGTGCCGAAACTGCCCATATCCAGGTAGATGAATGCGGTGCTCCTGAAAAATTCACTCAATGCAAAATGCTGCCCGTTGTCACTCCGGATGGAAAACTAACAGCGGATGGCATCAGGAAACATTTGCATGGATTTGGATTTGAACACCACGCCCAGCCCCGGGTGATTTCAATCAGCCAGCCAACGGAAATGGGAACTGTATATACTCCTTCAGAGATCAGGTCGCTGGCCGATCTGGCCCATCAGAACAATATGATATTGCATATGGATGGTGCACGGCTGGCCAATGCGGCAGTAAGCCTGGATCTTCCTTTTAAGGCATTCACAACTGATGCCGGAGTTGATGTGCTTTCATTTGGCGGTACCAAAAACGGCATGCTGTTCGGTGAATCCGTGGTATTCCTGAAACCCGGCATGTCGGCCGAATTCAAATACTTCCGGAAACAGGGCATGCAGCTGGCTTCGAAAATGCGATACATCAGCGCTCAGTTTGAAGCCTATCTGACCCGGGATGTTTGGCGAACCAATGCCATGCATGCCAATAAGATGGCACAACTGCTATATGAAAAAACGTCCTCTATTCCCGGGGTGAAGATCACCCAGAAGGTTCAGGCCAATGCAGTTTTTGCGATCATTCCGGCTAACCTGGTCGCTGCTTTACAGGAAAAGTACTTTTTCTATGTGTGGGATGAAGTCACATCCGAGGTAAGGTGGATGACTTCCTTTGATACCACTCCCGGGGATATTGACGGATTCAGCTCTTTCCTGGCTTCAAAGATGTCCTGAGGTCAGTCATGTTTGCTGAACAGGATCGAACTGTCACCGTAACTGAGGAACCTGAAGCCCTCGTCAAGTGCATAACGATAGGCATCTTTCCAGGAATTTCCCATAAATGCGGCTACCAGCAGCAATAAAGTGCTGCCGGGCTGATGAAAGTTGGTAATCAGGGTTTTTACCATTCTGAAGCGATATCCCGGAACGATCATCAGCCGGGTAGAGGATAACAATTCCTTCATCCCGTAATGATCAAGCCATTTTTCAAGTGACTGAAAGGCATTCCGGATACTTACATCCTGACCGAGTTCATAGGCTTCCCATTGCGCAAGTTTTAGCTCTTCCGCCGGGATCATTCCCTGCTCAAGCACCTTTACGCCCATCCAATACAGCGATTCAAGGGTACGCACTGAAGTGGTACCAACAGCCACCACAGGCTGATTTATTTCCCCCATTTGACGGATAAAATCACGCGGAACCTGTATAAATTCGGCATGCATATCGTGTTTTTGCAGCGAATCCGCCTTGATAGGCTGAAAGGTTCCGGCACCCACATGCAATGTCACTTCATGAAAGATTATGTTTTTGCTTTTAAGCTGATCAAGCACCCGGTCCGTAAAATGCAAACCCGCTGTTGGGGCAGCCACTGATCCCTCTTTTTTGGAGTAGACGGTTTGATAACGTTCACGGTCCTTTTCATCAGGTTCCCTTTTAATATAAGGAGGAAGCGGCGTTTTCCCGATGGCAGATAATATTTCCGCAAAGGTGGCTCCATCGGGTTGCCAGGTAAATCTTATCTCAGCCAGGTTTCCGTTTTGTTTCATCTTTTCGGCCATGCAACCGGATTGTCCGGCCCATCATCCTGACCTCAAGATGCAAATGCCTGTCTGTAAACCGTTTCAGGTTTCCGACCATGCATTCCCATATGCAACCACCCTTGCTGTTAAGAGACAGATCATACCGCAAGGGATCCAATGGCGCAAGGCAGAACAATTCAATTTTAGAGCCTGTATTTTTCGTGAAGATCAACCGGGCCGGGATAACCCTGGAGTTATTAAAGACAACCTGATCACCCTCCTCCAGATAATCGGCCAGATTCCGGAAATGGTCATGATGGATGTTTCCTTCATTTTCACAAACCAGCAGAAGCGATTCCTCCCTGTTTTCTACCGGAAAAGCAGCTATGCGGTCATCCGGCAACGTATAGGTATAATCAGAAAGGCTAATATTTTCAAATGGTTTCACTTCCGGTCATTTTAGCCTTCAAAATTAATTAATTTTGCCGTCGTTAAATGGAAAGCGTATGGCAGTTAAATTTAAAAGCGGTGACAAGGTTAGATTTTTGAATGATATTGGCGGGGGAATTGTGAACAGGGTGAATGATAATGGGATTGTCGTTGTGCAGACAAGCGACGGATTTGAAATTCCCGTTTCTTCAAAAGAGCTTATACATGCCGGCAGTTTTTCTATTGAAGACAAGGATGAGCCACAGGTAGAAATACCAGTGAAAGAAGTGGTTTCTACCCAAAAAATAAAAGAGGTTGAAAAACCTGCACGTGAGGAGCAAAAGCAGTTGCCTGGAAATGTTGCACAGGGTGTTTCAGTGAATATGCTGCTGGGCTTCATTCCCGAGGAGCCTGGCCCGGTTTTCAGCAGCGAGCTGGCCTGTTACCTGATCAATGATTCACCCTACTTCGCGTATTACTCGCTGGGGACATCAGAAGGCGGTAATCTATACCATCTTTCATCGGGTATGATTGAATCTGAAACCAAGAACCTGATTTCAGTGTTTAGCCAGACTGCCCTCAGCAAGATTTCCGCATTCCATTTACAGGTTTTATGGCTGAGCAAGGGAAGGTACTTCAGAAGAGAACCGGTGGACACGATGATAGACCTGCATCCGGTAAATTTCAGCAAGGATAGTTATTACAGGGAAAATGCATTTTTTGATGAAAAGGCCATTCTCTTTCTGGTTGAAGGCAAAGACGACTGGGTTAATCCCATGGGAGATCCTGAGGTAACGGAAAAGGTAAAAATGCAGAAATCAGAGGCAGATTCATCACTGCCCCCTCAGGCCAGAAAACGCGAGCCTGACTCTGAAATAATGGAGATAGATTTACATATGGACGAACAGGACCTTCAGAAGAGCCAGTTTTCTTTAACAGGAATTCTCGCCCTTCAGATGAGCCGGTTCCATTCGGCACTGGATGAGGCAATAAGCAAAAAATGCCGTAAACTTGTCATTATACATGGGGTGGGACAGGGAACCCTGAAAATGCAGATAAGAAAGGAATTACAGGAGAAATACCCGGAATTTTTATTTCAGGATGCCTCATTTCGTGAATATGGATTTGGAGCAACCATGGTTCATTTAATATCAAATAAAAAGCAGTAGACCGTTCCATCGCTCTTTTCATGCATATTCGTATGCATGACAGGGGAGGAAAGTCCGGACAACAAAGAGCAACGTACTTCTGAAAGGGAAGATGTCCGTGAGGGCATAGCAGCGGAGAAGAAAAAAACCGCCTGTTCGCAGGCAAGGGTGAGAAGGCAGGGTAAGAGCCTGCCAGCGGTGATGGCAACATCGCCGGCTGTCCGCCTTACGTGTTGAAAGATCACGTATACCGGTGCCTGAGGGCTGCTCGCCCGATACCGGGGGGTAGATCGACCAGACAAATGATGGAAAACCAGTATGTGCAAGCATACCGGAAACAGAATCCGGCTTATAGGTTTACTGCTTTTTTTGTTTTTTAACAGCCTTCAATCGGGAATAATATAGTTATTATCAAAATTTACTTAAATTACCGGATGAAAATATAACGATATGGTAATAATCTTCGTATTTATTTCAGAGTAAGTCAAAAAATCTCGCATGGTTTTTCGGAGACTATATATTGCAGGTGTACTTTGCTTTCTGTTGCATTCAATGGCATCTGCCTTTCCTGTTGATGATAAATCATCCGACAGACCTATACTGGCTTCCGAAAAGAAAAAAGTCGAAAAATTAATTGCACAGGCCGCCTATCTCGAATCCCTGAAAAACGATAGCTGCATTGTTCTGGCCAAGGAGGCACTTCATCTTGCAAGGGCTTATAATGCAACTGTCCTGGAAGCAAAGGCACTCGATATCATCGGCAATTTTTATTTTGACACGGAAAGATACCGCGAATCACTTATCCATTTCAATCAGTTACTGGGTCTATACACTCAAACAGGCGATTCAATTGCCAAGGCCAATTGTTATAATCGCATAGGACTGGCCAATTACAACCTTGGGATTTATAACGAAGCCATCCGGTCCTTTCATAGCGCTATGCACATTGCCAGTGCCTTGAACCAGACAGCCATCATGGCAAAATGCAACCAGAATATCGGTGTTTTATATGCTGAAATGAACCGTCCCGAGGAGGCGATGAATTATTATAAAAAGGCACTTGATCTCCATCGAATATTGAAAAACAGACCTGATGAAGCAGGTGTGATGCAAAATATCGGTAATATTTATGAAGATAAGAAAAAATACAAAGATGCCCTGGGTTATTATCTGTCGTCACTGAGAATTTATGAAAACCTACACGACAGCAATTCAATGGCTACCCTGTATCTTAGCCTTGGAAGCCTGTATGAAGATCAGAGTGACTACGTTAAATCACTTGGTTATTACAATAGTGCATTGGCCATTTTTCAAAAAGAAAATTCCCAGTTTGGTATTGCATATGGCCTTATAAGTATTGGTTCTGTTTATTATAAAATGGGGCGAATATGGAAAAGGCAAAAACTTTTCTGCAACGTTCACTGGCTTATTCCAAGAAAATTTCGCTGCTTGAAAATGAAGCTGATTGCCATCGATTACTGGCCGATGTCTATTATGGGCTGAGAGACTTATGTCAAGCGCCTATGCCGAAAAGCAGGAATATGAGGTTCTGCATGACTCGCTGTTTAACCAGACAGTGCAGGAGCAGATCGCCGAGCTTGAATTGCGGTACAAAACCAAATTAAAGGATGCAGAGATTGAGAACCTGAAGCTCGAAAGGGAAAAAGCAGTGCGTGACATGATACGCCGCACCATCGGGCTGGCCTCCATCGTATTGCTGACCGTCCTGATCATTGTGGTATATGTGTATTATAGCCGGATACTCAAAAGAGCGAATGACAAGCTTACCAAGGAAGTGAATGAAAGGACACAGGCACAGCAGGAATTACTGACCATTAAGGAAAACCTTGAAGAACGCGTAGTTGAAAGAACCCGTGAACTGGAGATTGCCAAACTAAAGGCAGAGGAATCCGATAAACTGAAATCGGCATTCATTGCCAACATGAGCCACGAGATCCGTACGCCCCTGAATGCAATTACCGGGTTTTCAGGACTGCTTCTCAGGGAAGATATTTCACATCAGAAGAAACAGGAATATAATGACCAGATTATCAAGAATAACCGGATACTGGTGAATATGATCGAGGACCTGATCGACACCTCACGAATTGAATCAGGAAGTCTGCAGTTGCATCCGTCCTCGGTGAATCCCGAACAGATCCTGTCTCAAATGAATGAGCCTATTTTTGAAAATATGGCCAAGAAAAACAAGCCATTCATTGAAATCATCCAGGATAAGGCAAATATCAATACACCCAACCATTTATGCCGATCCGGTAAGACTGCACCAGGTATTGTGGCATTTGCTCGACAATGCAGTAAAATTCACAAACAAGGGCTCCATTCATTTCGGATGCACATGAGAATCATCACAATATGATTTTCTATGTGGATGATACCGGGATTGGAGTACCGGAGGAATTCAAATCAGTGATCTTTGACAAATTCAGGCAGCTGGATGAATCGGCCAAAAGAAAATATGGCGGCACCGGGCTGGGCCTTTACTATGCCCGTAAAATTGCTGAAATGATGGGAGGAAATATCTGGTTGGAATCCAAAACAGGATGGCGGATCAATCTTCTATTTCTCTGTACCTATTACGCCAAAAATAACCGGAAGTGAGATAAAAAAAGAGCCTGCACTTTCGTACAGGCTCTCTGCTAATATGGGTCAATCGTTAGGGTTAATGACACGTAAAGATAATAATTAGATTAATATCTGCAACATTTTGTATAAAAAAAAATCAAAATATTTAAATCTTTATGCCTGATTTTATTCCTCAATATCCACAATTGTCTTTCTGATTTTCACCAGTCTCTCCAGCATGGCTTCAAGCAGATCAAGCCTGAGCATGTTGGCACCGTCAGATTTGGCCAGCATCGGGTTCAGGATGGGTTTCAAGAAAAAGTCCGTCAACCCCTACAGCTACAGCTGCTTTGGCCAGTGTTTCAATCATATCAGGCCTTCCGCCGGTCACCCCTGAATTCTGATTGGGTTGCTGAAGTGAATGGGTAATATCCATAATAACCGGAAATCCAAATTTCTTCATCTCCGGAATACCCCTGAAATCAACGATCAGATCCTGGTAACCAAACATGGTTCCCCTGTCGGTTATCATTACCTGGTTGTTTCCTGACTGAACGACCTTGTCAACAGCAAATTTCATGGATTCCGGAGCCAGGAACTGTCCTTTTTTAATGTTCACGACCTTGCCGGTTTTGGCGGCAGCAACAAGCAGATCCGTTTGCCGGCAAAAAAAAGCAGGTATCTGAAGAACATCAACATACTGGGAAGCAAAATAGGCTTCCTCGGCCGAATGAATATCCGTAAGAACCGGGATTTTCAACTCTTTCCGGATGTCGCGCAGTAATTCCAGTCCCGCTTTATCACCGATGCCGGAGAAAGAATCGATTTTGGAACGATTGGCTTTCTTATAGGAGGCTTTGAAGATATACGGAATATTGAGTTTATCCGTTATTTCGATCACCTTCCTGGCAATATCAAAACAGATTTCCCTGTTTTCGATGACGCATGGTCCGGCGATCAGAAAAAAATTACCACTTTGGGCATGCCGGATTTGTGGAATGGATAGGAGTAGTTTCCATAGAGATTTTGTTCTTAGTAATTGTATTTGTCTTTCCACATGATGGAAAGCTTTTTCTTTATTTCTGACTCCTTTGGATTTTCCTGGGGATCGTATATTACCTGATTGCGGATTTCCTCAGGAAGAAACTCTTCATGGGTAAAATTTCCCTCATAACTCGTGGGCATATTTATAACCCTCACCGTATCCAAGATCCTTCATCAGATTAGTGGGGGCATTGCGGATATTGAGGGGCACGGAAGATTCCCGGTTTTTCTTACCAGTTCGATGGCATCGTTGATGGCCATATAAGAGGAATTGCTTTTGGGACTGGTGGCAAGGTAAAGGGCGGTTTCAGACAGGATGATCCTTGATTCCGGAAACCCGATCAGATTAACCGCTTCAAAACAAGCCGTAGCCAAAAGCAAGGCATTGGGATTTGCCAGTCCGATATCTTCAGAAGCAAGAATCACCATCCGGCGTGCAATGAACTTTGGATCTTCGCCTCCCTCAATCATCCGGGCAAGCCAGTATACTGCTGCATTGGGATCGCTTCCCCTCATGGATTTAATAAAGGCCGAAACGATATCGTAATGCTGTTCACCTTCCTTGTCGTATAAGGCAATCTTTTCCTGTACAATATCCATTACCACCTGATCGGTTAACCTCAGTGAATCCGGGATTTGAAGCCACCAGGGTACTGACCACCAGTTCAAGGATATTCAGAAGCTTCCGTGCATCACCGCCCGACATGCGCAGAAGGGCATTCGTCTCATCCAGTTCAACCTTCAGTTGTTTAAGATAAAAATCCATTCTCCAGTGCCTGGTTTAGAATCTTTAACAGGTCCTCCTTTCCCAGCGGCTTCAGCACATATACCTGGCACCGTGAAAGGAGCGGGGAGATCACCTCAAAAGATGGATTTTCCGTAGTCGCACCGATCAGGGTTACGATTCCCTGTTCAACGGAGGATAAAAGGGAATCCTGCTGTGATTTATTGAACCGGTGAATTTCATCGATAAACAGGATAGGAGAGGGATTATTGAAAAATTGCTGGCTTTTTGCTTTTTCAATGGTCTCACGCACTTCCTTTACACCTGAATGCACAGCACTGAGCTGGTAAAAAGAACGTTTCAACCGGTTGGCAATGATCCTTGCCAGGGTGGTTTTACCAACCCCCGGCGGGCCCCACAGGATAAATGAAGGAATATTGCCGCTTTCAATGCTGGTGCGCAATATCGACCCTTCGCCAACCAGATGCTCCTGGCCGACATATTCATCGAGGTCTTTTGGACGCATCCTGTCTGCAAGCGGTTGATTGGTACCAATCATGTTGACGTGTTTACCCGGGTAAAATTACCATTAAGTTTTAACATTTGGTGACAAAAATCCCGCGGAAACATCAATAGGAATTCTCTTTATGATTACTTTTATCGCTCAATCCATGTTCCTATGAAGGACAAAGTTGTGGTAATCACAGGAGCCTCATCGGGAATCGGACTGGCGACAGCCAGGGAATTTGCCCGGATAGGTGCCAAAGTAGTTCTCGCTGCCCGCAGGGTCAGATCTGCTGAAGGATATTGAAAACGAATTGAAAAGCAATGGTTATGAAGCAGTTTCGTTTTATGTTGATGTAACCGTTGAGTCCGATTGCAGAATACTGATTGAGAAAACAATAGAAAAATATGGCCGCATTGATATTCTGATCAATAATGCAGGGATATCCATGCGTGCGATTTTTGGCGAGGTTGAGATCAGTGTGCTGAAACGGCTGTTTGATGTGAATTTCTGGGGAGCCGTGCAATTGCACAAAATATGCCCTGCCATACCTGATCGCCAGCAAAGGAACAGTGGTTGGAATGTCATCTTTGGCCGGCATTGTCGGACTTCCGGCCCGAACGGGTTATTCTGCCTCCAAATATGCCCTGCATGGATTTCTTGAAACGCTGCGGATTGAAAACCTTCGCAATGGGCTGCACGTGCTGATGATGTGCGCCGGATTTACAAAATCGGATATCCGGAAAAAGGCACTCACCGCAGATGGCACTCCACAGGGATTTACACCCAGGGAAGAAGAAAAAATGATGATGCCTGAAGAAGTGGCACTTGCCCTGATAAAAGCAATTAAACGGCGCAGGAATCTTGTAATCCTTACACTGGAAGGAAAAATGACAGCCATCGTAAAACGTATTGCACCCAGGTTGGTTGAGCATGTTGCCTATCGTAAAATGGCAAGGGAACCTGAAACACCCGCTTGCCCGCATTACAGAAATCAAACCTCCTGTGCCGCTATCTCCAACAGGAACTTCAGACATCAAACCATAAACTTCGAACTTAAACTCATTAAACTACAATCGTAAATCCAAAATCGTAAATCGTAAATCAATTTTATGTTTTCCAGTGAAACCACCATCCGCGTAAGTTATGGAGAGACAGATAAAATGGGATATTTATATTATGGTCATTATCCTGAATATTTTGAAGTATCAAGAACGGATATGATCCGTTTATTTGGATTAACATACAGGGAAATAGAGGAGAACGGCATTATCATGCCGGTTCGCAGTCTGAAAGTTGATTACAAAAGTCCGGCTTTCTATGATGAATTACTTACGGTAAAATCGTGTCTGAATATACTGCCTGTAGTGAAACTGGATATAGATTATGAAATCCGGAATGCGAATAAACAATTGATATGCACGGGCAATACGGTTCTTGCATTTGTGGATGCGGCCACTGGCAGACCCAGTCGGGCACCGGAATTTTTTATAAATGCAGTTGCAAAATATTTCAAATACATAAGATAATGTAGAGATGGGTTTGAAACCCATCTCTACATTATCCATCTCCAGTGGATATGATTTAATTCGTTGTTGCCGGAGCAACTGGCGCTTCCTCCGGAAATTTAAAAAGCTCATCCGGCATTTCTTCATTTACCGTGATTGCAGTAAAAGTCAGCTTTTGAACACTCTTTCCCTGCATTTGTGTGTCCATGACAAAAGGCATGAGTAATCCGTCAGGTATCTCCTGGTAATCACTCATGTAAATTTCGATTTCCTGCCCCATGGATTGGGCACTTTTTTGCTTCACCATGATTTGCAGGTTTGTTGCTGTATCAAAATAATAATTTGAAGACATTTCCTGTCCTTCAACACCCTTATGCTTGACCATCTTAATTACGTTACACTGTGCGCCGGCCACATCGGCAGTGCCCTCATAGCTGGTCTCAAATCCTTTTTCCTTATAGTTGATAAACGGATCTTCAAATTCCGATTCGTCCTTAACCGCCTGGATCTGATCATCAGGTACCTTTGTAGGGCCATTTCCACCTGCAAAGGGATTTATCATCCAGGCTGTTTCCCCGTCAAATGCCTGAGGTACAATTTCCTGACCCTGAATGTTTAACACAATTTTAAATTTATTCGGAGCCTTCCTGTAAATTGTAAACTGAAATTCTCCCATTTGCATGGCCAGATTACCTGTCATTTTCATCGATTTCAGACTTTTCCACTTATCTATCCCGCCAGCACTTTCGAAATATTTATTAATTACATCATCCGCTGTCTGAGCCTGAAACACTTGAATAACGACAAATAAAAATGCCACCAGGGTCAATGATTTTTTCATAATAGTTGGTTTTGGTTTTTATAAAAATATTGTACACAACAGTAAAGATAATTTTATTTTGCAGGAAATCATGTAATATTTCCTGTGGATGGTCGTCTTGAAAGAGAAGGCCTTTACATGGAATATAGATAATGATAACAATAAATTAAAATGATCAATATGAAAAAAGGATTGATTATTTTAGCGATGGCTTGTTTTGCAGGCACAGTGTTTGCACAGAAGGATCCCGTAACTGCAGCGTTTGAAAAATACGACGGAAAAGAAGGATTTACAGTAGTAACCCTTTCCGGTGACATGCTGAACATGTTTACCAAGGCTGCAGAGGAAAAACATGATACCACCTTTCAGTCAAAAATCACATCACTCCGGATCCTGGTTCGTGAAAAAGAAAAAAGCGATGGCACCGCAGTACCCGACTTCAAAACAGAAGTGTATGACAAACTCGACAAGCAGGCTTACAAGGAAATGATGACAGTAAAGCAATCAGATCAGAATGTAGTGATCCTTGTAAAGGAAAACGGGGGACGGATAAGTGAATTACTGCTAATGGTAACAGGCAAAGATGATAATGTGCTCATCCAGGCAAAAGGGGATATGCTGCTTAGCGAAATGGCTGACATGGGCGGGAAATGCCAGATTAATGGATTTGAACAATTGAAAATGCTGGAAAAGGCAAAATAATCCGGTTCTAAAAGATACAGGCCCATAAAAATGGATGCAGCGCGTTTCAATAGTCTGGTACTTCCGATGAGCAAAAAGCTGCTCCATTTTGCCTTTCAAATGTTGCATGATACCGGTGAAGCGGAAGATACCGTTCAGGAGGTCATCCTCAAATTATGGAAGATCAGGGATTCACTGGAGAATTACAGCAGCCTGGAGGCTTTTTCAATGAAGATCACCCGTAACTGGTGCCTCGACAGGCTGAAAGCTAAAAAGCCTGTATACATCGAAGGATATCAAAAAGGGTTTGACAGGCTGGCAGCAGATGAAAACCCGCAAAAACAAATGGAAAAAAAGGACCGGCTCAAACTCCTGTCGACAGTGCTGGAAAAACTTACCGGAACAGCAACGGCTGATCATCCAGCTTCGGGATATTGAGGGACTTGAATTTGAGCAGATTGCTGAAATTATGGATACAAATGTAAATGCGTTGCGGGTGAGCCTTTCCAGGGCCCGTAACAGGATGAAAGAAGAACTTACAAAGTATAATGAATATGGATATCAAAGAAATACAGGTGCTGCTGGAAAAGTACTTTGAAGGCGAAACTACCCTGGAGGAAGATCAGGCGCTGCTTGATTACTTTTCAGGGGAAAAAATCGACTCAAAGCTCCGGCCCTTGCAGCAACAATTTCTTCTGCTGAAATCGGGGCGTGAACCGCTGGTCTTTGATCCTGAATTCGAAAACCGGCTGGCAGGCCTGATTGAAGCACAACAAGAGATTCCCTTGCATGAACATAAATCGCGTTGGATCACCCGGCTTGCTGTTGCAGCTACAATTGCCGTATTAATTGGGATTTCAGGTGTTATAGTTCTTAATAAAGAATGGCATAAGGAAAAGGATACATTTTCTGATCCTCAGCTGGCTTATGCTGAAGCGCAAAAAACGCTGCTGTATGTTTCACAAAAAATGAACCAGGGCATGAAGCCCCTGAATGCCGTATCAAAAATAAATGCAGGGGCAAAACCCCTGAAATCTTTGAAGAAGCTTGATCACAGCATGGATATGCTGAACCGGGTTTCTTTTATGAATCAATCATCGAATCTCAAAAAATAAGGATCATGAAAACAATTGCTTTTATTACGACGCTGTTGATGCTTACCATGGGTTCCCGGGCGCAAAGTGTAATGGATAAGGTGTTCGATAAATATTCCGAACAGGATGGATTTACCACGGTCTACATTTCAAAATATATGTTCGATATGTTCAGGAATAATGAGGCAGATCCAAAGACCCAGGATGATTTTGCCCAGGTAATGAATAAACTTACCAGCATCAGGATACTGACCACCGATGATGATCGTCTCACACCTGTAACTGTGGACCTTTACAAGGAAATCATGAAGATCCTGCCATCTAATGTATATAAGGAAATCATGGTGGTAAAAGATAAGGATTCCAATGTAAGGTTTTATGCCCGTGAAGTGAATAACAAGGTTGCCGAACTTCTTCTTGTAGTAGGAGGAAAGGAAGGCAAGGGGAGTGCGCTCATCAGCATCCAGGGGAGAAATCGATATGAAAAATATCTCCAAACTCGGCAGTGCCATGAATGTTGAGGGAATGGAGAATCTCGAGAAAATGAAGTAAAAGGGACAAGGGACTGAGGGACTAGGGACAAGCAAGAAAAATCCCGGCAGGGATTACTTGTTGGTAGAAGATAATTAACAGGTGGACGAGAGGGTCCATCTATACGTTTTGAATTTACTTTCACCGGAATGTTCATTGCTAGTCCCTAGTCCCTAGTCCCTTGTCCCTATTCAAAAGGATTCTCCCTCAAAAAATCCGGCTTATAATCATGTGCGCTGGTCATTTCCTGTATCCAGCCGTTATAAAATCCAAGCTCTTCCATGGCTTTTTCCACCACGGTATATTCTTCTTCCGTTATTCTCCTGTTTAATTGTGGATGGTTGATCATGCACGATGTCGGATAGTATTGAGACATCAGGGAGATATGCAGGGAAGGGGATAGTTCTTCCGCAATCCATTTTAAAATGGCAATGCTGTCGTCCGTTTGTCCGGGTAACACTAAGTGACGGATAATCAATCCATTTACAGCCTGGCCATCATCACTTACTATAACTGAACTGCCTTTCTGCCTGTACATTTCAGCAATGGCTTTTTTTGCAACTTCGGGATAATCCGAAGCATCTGAGAGACTTTTGGACAGGGAAGCACTTGCATATTTAAGATCAGGCAGGTATACATCAATCAGGCCTTCCAGGGATCTTAAAGATTCTACTGTATCATATCCGTTGCTGTTGTAAACTGTGACCGGGTAAAATCCCCTGGAATGAAGCTCTTCAATAATTGCTCTCACATGCGGCACAAAATGGGATGGCGTTACAAAACCCACTGCCTCAGCTCCCTTGTTCATGCAGGCAATGACACTTTCAACCACCTCTTCCAGTGTCATGATCCTTTCTTCAGCAAGTCCCTTGTTCCGGCTGATCTGAAAATTCTGGCAATAGATGCATTGCAGGTTGCAGTGGGAAAAGAAAATATTGCAGATGCCATTGGCGCCGTTTATAACGGGTTCTTCGCCATGGTGAATGCAGATGGAACTGATGTGATATCCTGCGCCCGTCCGGCAATAACCGAGTTTTCCCATATTGCGGTTTACCCCGCAGTAACGGGGGCATATCATACAGTGGTCGAGTTCTTTCATTGCCCCAAAATTAAGGGTTTCAGGCCGCAGTGAAAGGATATTTGCCAATATTTAAAAATAAACTTGCAGAATTGGAAATATTGCTAAATTTGCAGCGCAATTAATAATCGGTCCGTAGCTCAGCTGGTAGAGCACGTGACTCTTAATCATGGGGTCCGGGGTTCGATCCCCCGCGGACCGACCGATTCATCTGAAACCCGCTGTAATGGCGGGTTTTGGTTTTTACAGAGGTCAATGGGGACACTTTGGGGACACTTGCTCTGTATTATTTGGCATGGTTGTCTATACGAATGTAGTATAAAGATTAATCATTACTCTTTATTCAAAGCAATTATTTTCTAACAGGCAAATATTATCATTCCTATTGCATACTTCCTTCATCCGACAGGCTATAATAAGTCTGGTCAGCGCATAGAATAATATGATCAAGCACGTTCACTTCCAACACCCTTCCTGCTTCCACAAGCTTCTTTGTAATATTCACGTCTGACTCAGAAGGGACAGTATTGCTGGAAGGGTATTTCACTAAAATGTGCCGAAGTCCTTCTATTGTCGTGCATTCTTCAATCTGTGTTTCAATTAATTGTTACCATAATAATTTAGATTTAAATGTTATTATTTTTAGATCCGACGGGGTTTCTTAGATCCGCCAAGACGAACGGGGGGTGTTTTGGGGAGGTAGGATGCGAATGCCCGAATAGGAGGTTCGAAAATTTTTTCTCTAATGATTTTTCTGATACAGACTTTACTATATACATAATATACTTGACATTGGCTTTTTATTGTTGTATCTTTTGTAACCATATTTAACTAACTATTATTTAATCATTAAACTAGTTCGTATGAAAAAATTTACCTTCCTTGCCGTCGGTTTCGCGTTAATAATCTTTAGCTGTACCAAGAAACAAGAAATCAAATCCCCTGTAGAGGGAGTCTGGAATATGGTGGGTTTTACTTGGATATCTGGTGATACGATTACGAATTACAGGATCCTAGTCCTGAGCTCGGAAGCCAGATTAAGATATGGACTAAGAATTACTGGTCTTTTACCGGGAGTATGAAAACAGATACTACGAACATCGATGTGTTTGGCTGTGGAACTTATACGTTAAATGGTAATGATTATGAAGAAAAGATTATTTACCATAACGATAAAGCTTCAGTTAATACAAAATACAAAGCTTTATTGGAAATTAAGAACGATACTCTTTATCAAACTGCGCACCCCAATGATTCTACCGGACGAGTAATGGAGAATTATACCTCTATTGAAAAATACGTTCGGGCAGAATAAATTAATTTGCATCTAAAGAATCTCAGCTGACTAAATACTTATATAGACAGTTATTAAAATATTAACCAACAACTATTCCGGTATTTTATCATAACGGCATTTTACACTATATAATACGTTAATTCATTGTTATTTAACTGCCACCTCCCTTCATCAACCTATTCAGATGAAACTCTTGTCGGAGGTGGTTCCTGCCCGTAACCCGTAAAATATTTCGGAACATCTCAGATTCCTATAGCATTGTAATATTTTCTATAGGTTTTGCTCAATTTTGAACAATTCTTAATGAATTCATGCCAGAGAAAATTCCTATACTATTAATTTTTAGATATATAGAGGCATCTTACAATAATTTAATTGTTTCAATAAATAAAGTGGAAGAATCCCACTTTTTTTATATATCAGTTATGTTTTATTCTAATTTAAAAAAATAATAATTATCAATATCTCTGTATGGGGTTTTCAAAAATTTAATTACTTCACTATTGATTAATTCAGGATATTCGGCTGGAACCAAATGAGAAGCGCCAGGGACAATTAGAAGTTGTGACATTGGAAGATTTGTGAACAAAGATGTTGTGTGATCAAGGTTAATTAGGTCATGATCGCCAACAACAATTAGGAATGGAACTTTGATCGTTTTTAATTGGTCAGGAGTAAAATTCGGGTATTTTTCCATTAATCCTTCAAGTTTCTTTCTTATAACTGGTATTCTTTCTTGGTTAGGTGAAAGCCTCTCAAATGAGGTACCATATCTTTTCATCATAGTATAAGTCCGAGCAATCAAAGGATCATTAGGATTCATTTTACCACTGTCCGGAGGTGCCGAGAAAGTTCTCATGATTGTAATTCGCACCGAAAGTGATAACCTTCAGCACCTTTTCTGGATGAAGCAAAAGCTAGTTCTAATCCAATATTACCCCCATCGCTCCATCCTACAATATTGACTTTACCCAGATTCAATTTGTCAATAAGTTCGGACATATCTGAAGCCATAAGAGCGTATGTAATCTCCTTATCAGAGTCAGAAGTACGCCCTTGGGCTCTACTGTCAATTGCAATGACTTTGAAGTGTTTGGAAAGCTCAGGTATCTGGTAAATGAAGTTTTCAATAGAACCGCTATTACCATGTAAAAGTAACAATAGCTCTCCTTCTCCATAAACCTCATAATAAACTATGATGTCATTTATATTGATATACTTTCCACCAGAGGAATTTGATCCATATTCAATTTGGCTTTTTATTTGATTATTGCTGGAAACCAAAAACAAAGCAAATAAAAGAAATATGAACTTTTTCATAATATTAATTTCTGGGGTTAGTTAGATACTTGCGAATTAATACCTATACAGCTTATAGAAGGAAAATCAAATTTACAATATATAGGGGCTGAAGTCAAGTGTATTTTGACCAAGAGGGTGCATGAAATATATTAAGGAGTATTTTAGAAAATCCCTAAAGTCGAAAGTTGCAAAATTCTACCAATTCCTGCCAAAATTATCTTGCAGATTCATTACAAGCCCCCAGGATCGACGATCTCAGCTGTGGGTGGTAGACTGTTTGACTGGGAACTAACAAAGTCTCACCCTATTCCAGGCGAAGTTAATACTGATAGATGGAAAGAAAGGAGAGGAATCGGAAGGGCTGACCATTTCTATTTGTCAAAATCTCCTTGACATCGCCCTCCCATTGTCGTAACTTACTTCATGTTTAGGTCTTAATATACAATTGATTAACTACTCTTTAATCAGTTCCCATAACCTAAATCCTAAAGCCATGAAAATCCATAATTTTATCGCTGCTGATGCTTGCGATGGCATCTATTTCTAATGCTCAGAATGTAAACATACCCGATGCAAATTTTAAAAATGCCCTGATATCAGTGGGAGTGGATACAAATGAAGATGGGGAAATCAGCTATGCTGAATGCGAGGACAATAAAGAAATTAGATGTTAGTGGTAAGAAGTATTTCAGATATGACAGGAATTGAAGCATTTGTAAATTTGGATACTCTTTATTGCTATGGAAAACCAATTAACCAGTCTGGATGTTTCAAATTGTACTGCTTTAACTAGATTTGATATTGCGGTATATAACCAATTAACCAGTTTGGATGTTTCTGGTTGTACTGCTTTAACACTGTTTGGGTTGCTGGGGATAACCAATTAACCAGTCTGGATGTTTCTAATAGTACTGCTTTAACACGTTTGGATTGCTATGTTAACCAATTAACCAGTCTTGGATGTTTCTAATTATACTGCTTTAGAAATTGTATTGGATTGCACAGTTACTAACCAATTAACCAGTTTGGATGTTGACTAATTAACTAGTCTGCATATTTCTGAATTGCATGTGACTTTAAATTGGTTGCAATGACTTATTTATAACCCAATTAACCAGTCTGGATGTTTCTAATAATACTGCTTTAACATATTTGAATTGCAATGTAACCAGTTAACCAGTCTGGATGTTTCTAATAATACTGCTTTAACAAAATTGAATTGCGGTTTAACTCAATTAACCAGTCTGGATGTTTCTAATAATACTGCTTTAACATATTTGGATTGCGATGATAACCAATTAACCAGTCTGGATGTTTCCAATAATACTGCTTTAACATATTTGTATTGCGACTATAACCAATTAACCAGTCTGGATGTTTCTAATAATACTGCTTTAACAATTTGACATTGCTCTGACAACCAATTAACCAGTCTGGATGTTTCTAATAATACTGCTTTAATAAATTTGATTGCGGTGATAACCAATTAACCAGTCTGGATGTTTCTGGTAATATGCTTTAACATATTTGGATTGCGATGATAACCCAAATTAACCAGTCTGGATGTTTCTGATAATACTGCTTTACATGGTATTGAATTGCGGTGAGTAACCAATTAACCAGTCTGGATGTTTCTAATAATACTGCTTTAACAGTATTTGGATTGCTATGTTAACCAATTAACCAGTCTGGATGTTTCTAGTTGTACTGCTTTAACATTATTGTATTGCCATAAAACCAGTTAACCAGTCTGGATGTTTCTGGTTGTACTGCTTTAACAGATTGTATTGCTCTGAAAACCAATTAACCAGTCTGGATGTTTCTAATAATACTGCTTTAACAATTTTGATTGCGATAAAAACCAATTAACCAGTCTGGATGTTTCTAATAATACTGCTTTAAATATTTGTATTGCTGATGATAACCAATTAACCAGTCTGGATGTTTCTAATAATACATAATTTAATAGTCTCTGTATTTAATCTGACATGCCAACTTTATATGAAGTCTGTGTATGGGAAATGCCTTTCCCTCCTGCAATATGTCTGATGTTGATACCACCGGCAGTCCGAATGTGTATTTTACAACTGATTGTATTACAACATCTTTAAAGCCTGATAAAGTAAACAACAGAATAAATATCTACCCAAATCCTGCCAGAGAATATATAGTTTTCGACATAACAAACTTCTCTGCCTCTATAAGAGTTAAACTGTATGATCTGCTTGGTAAAATGGTATTGGACCAGCTTTTGACAGAAAATATGCAACTAAATATAAGTAATTTGCCCAGAGGGATATACCTCTATACATTACATGACACTGGCAATTTTTACGCAGGCAAGATAATAATTGAATGACAGGATAGGGAAAAGAACAATACAAACAATTTCGGTAAGACGGAGTGTTCTGTTTAGTTTCAGGAGTTAGATTGGTTGTGCCTTCATCATTTCATTATTCTTCAATTATAACCCTTGTCAGAGGCAGTACCAGCCCACAGCCAGCTTTAAAACCTATGGTGCTTCATTACAAGCCCCAGGATCGAGGATCTCACATGGATTGGTGGTGATTGTATATGACTGATGACTAAATACTCGCACAATGTCCCAGGTGAAGCTAAACTGGAAGCTGGAAATTTTGGAGTTGAATTGGAAGGTCACTATATCAGTTTGTCAAAATTCACTTGACATCGCCCTCCCATTGTTGTAAATTTAATTACCAAAATCCTACCCAGTTGAAGAATCATTTCCTTTCTCGGTTCGATGCCTATTATCTAAGGAGAACATTAATCCATTTTATACTTGCACTCTCATTAATCATAATTTCACTGGTATTGGGCATAGAAGATTCAAGTTTGGCGGCTCTAATGTTTCCTTTCGGAATTGCCTTCTTTTTTTATGCATTGTTGCGTCCTTGGGGAAATGCAAAATATTATGGAATTATGTGTATAATCTTCATAGTTATTATGCTTCTGGGTATTGGAATTGGTATTCTGACAAAGTGGCAATTAAATTTGGGAAAGGACTTTGGCGAATATTTTGAATTGATTGTTCCTATTGGAGTTCTTGTAGGAATTATTGGCATATTCCGTTTTAGAGGATATGATTAATTATTTAATGACTATTTCTTCATAAATAAATTGGAATAATATTCATAATAACACCTACAAGCAACTCTTGGAAATCTGTCCCGAGGATTTAATTATTATATAATTGATTAATAACCTGTTAGTTAGTAATTTTTCTTCCCCATCAATGAATCTGTGATGTAGCAGTAAGTTGTTATGTGGTGAGAAAAATAAAATTGACTTGTTTTGTTTGAAGTTGTACCTTTAATAAGCAGTTAATCTGATTATTTCATTAAATTAAAACCAGTAATCATGAAAAAACTCTGCCTATTTACAGTATTTCTTTTGCTTGTTTATGTAGCAAGTGCTCAGACAAAGTTTTCAGTGCCAGTTCCGACTTTGGAACAGAAATATAATGTAACCAGAATGCTGTTATACAATAACATTTTAGGTTTTATCACTGCTGCAAAAAATGATGGGATGTCAGCAGCGGAATTAGGTAAGAAACAGGGAGCAGTGTTTGTCCCTGTTTGGGATGAAAATGGGGGATTTGAGCCATTTGTTCATTTTTGTTTAAATATTTGGGCATGTTCGGCTGACAGTGTTAAGATTATAGAACAGTCAAATGATAAATTAGTAGTTATGATTTCATCTTTGTATAAACCTCTGGAAAATCAGGGTGTTCTTTTTGGCTGTTCTGTTGAAGACTATACAGCATTTACTAATGCAGTATTTAAAGAAATTGCTGTTCATTATGGTCATAATTTTGAAATGACCATAGGGAGAAGAGGGATATAAAATTGTAATTACACTATAATGTGTTCAGTTATTTATATGATATAATGCCACACTCCTTTACATCAGATGTAACCCTTGTCGGAGGAGATTCTTGCAAGCTGTCCCCCTTTAAAGCCTGTGATGCTTCTTTACAAGCACCAGGATCGACGATCTCCAGATGGAGTGTAATTGTAAGACTGGGGACTAATAAAGTCTCATCCCATTCCAGGCGAAGCTATATTGATGGCTAGAAAGTAATGCAGTGGCATTGGTTTGGTTAACCATTGCTATTTGTCAAAATTCACTTAACATCGCCTTATAACTGATGATATACTTTTGTCATATAATTGATCTTCTGTTTTTAATTTCTCAATTCTTAACCAAAACCCTATCATATGAAAACCTTAATTTCAACTATTTTCTTTTGTCTCACTCTTATATCAGTTGGATGTAAGTCTGCGACAATACAAACACCAGAAAATGACGAGATTATTCTTGAAAAGGTTAAGGCTCGTTTCAAAGAATTCGTTGAATTCATTTCATGCAGAGGGTTCAACAAAATTTTATGCTTACTTGCCGAATTATGTTGGTAGTAATGCAGAGATTATTCCTGCAGGCTCAGAACCTGTTATTGGAGACAAAATCATTCCTTGGTACCATACTTTCTTCGGTCCATATTTCAGTGCATTCCAATCTACTGCAAGTGTATCCAATGAGGAAAATTATGTAGATGGTAATTGGGCAATTCATCGGTAATCATTTAAATTTATGACCATACTGAAAGAAAATACTGTAACCCAACATTGAAATTAAGGAATTGAATTCAATATTTACAGAGAGAATCCGATGGTTCATGGAAACTTTCAAAAGATATTTGGAGTATACCGACGCCGTAGTTCTGATTCATGGATTGTCCTTGTAGTTGACGATAAGCATGATGGGGAGTTGAACAAATCCGTTCTTTTTACCCAGAATTTTTCTGTATAATGACACTTTATCTTAACCATATAGTTCTACAGCTACACCTTCATCATAATTGACTTTGCAAAATACGACCTCTAATTTGTATGATAACTTAAACAAAATCATGAAAAATGATGTCTCAAATAAAAATGACAGGAGAGAGTTTTTAATTAAAACTTTCTCTTCATGTGCTTTCTGCTGTTTTGCTCCCTTGAATTTAATTGGTTCTGATAAAAAGTTACATTCTATAATAACAGGTGATAAACATAAATTTCTTCATGATTCACAAATGTCTTTCAACGAAGTTTTTGACTTTGCATACAAAGAATCTTATATTCCTGCTATGAAAAACCTTATGTATCAGATTGGTCATGAGAAATTTATAGAAATGTTAAAAAAGTCGTCAGATAAAATGTCATGAAATAAATGATAATAGTGAAATAGACTATTCAAAGAGAACTCTTAAAGAATGGGTAAAAATTATAAAAAAGGAATGCCAGGATTATAAATATCAAATATCATGTGAAATATTAAAAGAAGACAACCATGAGTTTGAGATAACATATACTGAATGTCTTTGGGCAAAAACATTTACTGAAGCAAATGCATCAGAAATAGGTTATGCTGGAATCTGTTATCGAGAGTTTGGTAAAACAAAAGCATTTAATCCGAATCTTAATATAATTTTTGACCAATCTTTAATGAATGGGCAGGATAGATGTCATTTTAAATGGTTCATGGAAGGATAAATAACGAGATAAATTTGGTTTTTATTGGTGTAACTTTCATCATGTAATTGACCTTCTGGTATTTAATTCCCAATTCATAACCAAAACCCAATACTATGAAAACATTACTTGTAACCACTATGATTGTGGCATTCCTGTTATTGTGTTCAAATGGAATACAGGCACAAACTACTCAGTCGAAACTTGGTCATATCAGGTTCTGCTCTTTATAAAAGTAATGGCAAACCTCAAGGAATTGTATATGCTCGTTCATGAGGTAGGAATTAATGAGCAAATTGATTTATATAGAATCCGACTTTGAAGTCGAAATTGCGACAGTATCAGGCGAATTCCTTAAAACTCATTCAATAACCATGACACCAAATTTAAAATTGGATGAAGTAAATATTGAGAATTATGCAGGTTTCATGTTCCCTTGTATGGCGAGAAATACCATTCAACCTGAAGCAGTCACTTTTGTTAAAAAGATTGCAAACGAAGGTAAGCCTATAGCTGCTCAAATAGGTGGAGTTTTGATTTTAGGAGAAGCGAGAGTTTTAAAGGGTAAAAAATTTGCTTTTAAAGACGAAAAGGATTCAAATCCAAGTATGTACCCTATGTTAAATGATGGCATCTATAGTGGAAGGGGTGTTATTAAGGATGGAAATATAATTACATCCGGTACATGTCCCTTGATGGAAAAGGTTTATGGATACAAGGATGGCAATACTGAACTTACTCGAATGCTTATTGATGCTGTAAAGGCAAGCAATAAATAAAGTTGTTTGTTATTAAAAATCAAAGTATTTCCGACATTGATACTGCGACATTTCCTTCAAAGCTATAAATAGTAGGACGCCGTATGCATATTTATCCCACAATAGGAGATGCCGCTATGTTTATGCCACATCATTTTCGTCAGATATAACTCTTGTCGGAAGGAATTCCTTCCCGCAGCCAGGGCTGGAAAGCTTATAATGATTCATTACAAGCCCCAGGGTCGATGATCTTCACTTGGGGTGGTAGATTGGGTGGCGGGGACTAATAAAAGTCTCACCCTATTTCAGTTGAAGCATTACCAAATAACTGGAAAAGAAGGAGAGGGATTGGAAAGACTAAGCAATTCTGTTTGTCAAAATCTCCTTGACAACGCTTTCCTGGTATAGTAACTTTAGTATCATAAATCCCAGATCATGGAAAATTTCCTTTCCCGATTCGAGGCTGGCAGCCTGAAAAAAGCATTAATATATTTTATAATATCTGTATTATTAATTGTAATCTCAATTGTTGGAGAAGGTAAAGGCAGGGATTGGCTGATTATATTTTTTTCGTTAGGATTTTTCTTATTTTTTTATAGTGTGCTGCGTCCCTGGGAAAATGCAAAATACTATGGAATCATGAGTGTCGTCTTCATCCTGTTTGTTGTACTTATCTGGTTTGTAGGAATTGATATTCTGGTTAAAATGCATATACTTCACCAATTAACTGAAGATATAGCCTGGTCACAGGTAATTGTTTGCATTGCAGGAGTTTTAGCCGGAATTATCGGCATGGCACGCTGGAGAAATCATGATTAAATATATACATGTGAAATCATACATTTAGGTTTCATTATGGAGGATAATGAACAAAGATTTATTTATTTTCTGTATTCATTACTTTTCAGCAAATTAGGTATAAAAATCATTTTCCCTAAATTAATACTAAGGAGGATCCATTGCTTTAACTCTGGGGTTTTGTTGGTAGCTAATGGTAATATATCATCCTAATTTACAGCTCTCAAAAGTCGAAGTCAAGTGAATTTTGAGCAGTGGGGAGTGTAAAATAGAATTACACTTATATAATTTCAACCCACGGTTTCACCAGATGCCCCAGGATCGACGATCTCGGGTGGGGTGGTAGATTGGTTGTTTGTGATGGAGTGATGCTGCTAAAACTAATTAATATACAGTGATTATTCTTCAATAAAAAAGGGAGCTGTAGCGAGCAGCCCCCTCATTCTCCAGACTTAAATTCAACTGGTATGTCAAAAATAAGTCTGAACACTGCGAATTTACAGTTTTTCAACGATTTTACACACAGATCTTCAATTAAAATATAAGCAGGAAATGCCTGTCCCAGTCAATATTGTCCTGTTTCACAAAAATTATTATCTTGGCCGGATATATCAAAATCAAAAAAGAAATCTTCCTTCATAACCGTAATCGCCGATATTATCGAAAATCATAATACCATAGAATAATTGTCATGTCAAAAAAATATTCCCTTCAAAAGGAGAAGATCAAAATATTATTGCTGGAAGGCATCCATAAGAGTGCATTGGAATATTTCAGGGCAAACGGATATACTAATGTACACTCGTTGCCTGATGCCCTTGAAGCCAATGAACTCAATCACCACATCAGGAGTGCCAATATAATAGGTATCCGCTCCCGCACACAGCTCGATAAAGCCGCGCTGAGTCAGGCGGATAAACTTTTTGCGATCGGATGTTTCAGCATTGGTACCAACCAGGTTGACGGATTTGCTGCAAAAATGATGGGAATACCTGTATTCAATGCGCCGTTTTCGAACACCCGTTCGGTTGCGGAATTGGTCATTTCCGAGTGTATTATGTTGCTTCGTGATATTCCTGCAAAAAATGCCGCAGCCCACCAGGGAAAATGGCTAAAATCAGCCAGCCACTCCTATGAAGTCAGGGGTAAAAACCTGGGGATAGTCGGCTATGGTCATATCGGTTCACAGGTCTCCGGCCTGGCCGAATCAATGGGCATGAACGTGTATTATTACGACATCGAAAAAAAGCTCAGTCTTGGAAAAGCGATTGCCTGCAGTTCCCTGGAGAAACTGCTGGAGGTTGCCCAAATGGTCACGCTGCATGTTCCTGAAACGCCACGGACCAGGAATATGATCGGGGCAAGGGAATTGTCGATGATGCGGCGGGGATCATACCTGTTGAATGCATCGAGGGGCAGCGTGGTAGATATTCCCGCACTTGCCGAAGCACTGAAATCCGGACACATACTGGGTGCCGCACTGGACGTGTTTCCCGAGGAGCCTGCTGCAAACAGCGACTCTTTTATTTCCGAACTGCAGCAGTTCGATAATGTCATACTATCGCCTCATGTGGGAGGCAGTACCCGGGAAGCCCAGGAAAACATCGGAATTGAGGTGGCAGAGAAACTGGTGAACTACAGCGATACAGGCTCCACCATAGGAGCAACTAACTTTGTACAGATTACCCTTCAGCCGAATCATGATGTCCAGCGTTTCCTGCACATCCATAAAAATGTTCCCGGGATGCTGAAAGAAATAAACTACCTGTTCACTTCCAAGGGAATAAACATAGCTGCGGAATACCTTCAAACCGATCCCGAGATAGGATATGTCATTATTGATACAGACAGCGACCTGGGCATAAGTGTTTTAAATGAACTGAAATCCATTGAAGGAACAATCCGGGTAAGGATGTTGTACTGAAAGCCTATGACGCTTCATTAGAAGTCCCAGGATCGACGATCTCACTCATAGTGGTGATTATATGACTGGAAACTAACAAAAGTCTCGCCCTATTCCATGCGAAGCTAAACTGATAGCTGGAAAGAAAGGACAGGAATTGCAAAAGTTGAGCATTTCCATTTATCAAAATCTTCTTGACATCGCCAGCTAATTGTCGTAAATTTCATCATACAATTGACCTTCTGGCGTTTAATTCTCAAGTTTTAATCAAACCCTGATCAAATGAAAACTAGACCTATTTTTCTGGTTCTACTCATGGTATTGTTTTCTTGCCAAGAAAAGCAAACCAGGGATGAACTGTCGAGGTTTAAACAAAGTGAAACATTAAAGGTCACAAACATTGAGTTGGCTAAAAAGTTTTACAAACACCTTGATGCTGTTCAACTGGATTCTCTAAGAGCTTTGTTTGCTCCCAATGCAAATATCTATTATGAGTCTGGTGACCCTATTTCTTTTGGTGATATTGAGCCGCTCATAAAAATGTTTTACACATCATTCCCGGACTATAAACATGAATTTGAAGATATTATAGCCGCTGATGATAAAGTTATTTTCAGGATATCCTATTCAGGAACATTTACTAACCCATTTATGGAAATGAAACCAAGCGGTGCAAAATTTAAATATAAAGGCATTCAGATATTTCAGTTTGCTAATAATAAAGTGACCAATTTTTGGGCAGTTGAAGATGAAATGGGTATGATGACACAACTTGGCATGGAACTAAAGCCAACCAATAAAAAGAAGTAATAAAATTCATTCAATTGTACTTATAGCTTCTCAGAAAAAAGTGATTTGAAATTCATTTAACACAGATTTTAGTATCAATTACCTACCCCAAGATTTAACATTTTGGTACATCTAATTCCCAATTCATAACCAAATCCAGATCGTATGAAAACCTTAATTTCAACTATTTTCTTTTGTCTTGCTTTTTTATCACCTGGATGTAAGTCTACGACAAAACAAACACAAGAAGATGACGAGATTAATCTTGAAAAGGTTAAGGCTCGTTTCAAAGAATTCGTTGAATTAATTTCTTCCAGAGATTCTGCAAAATTTTATGCTTACTTGCCGAAATATGTTGGTAACAATGCAGAGATTATTCCTGCAGGTTCTGAACCTGTTATTGGAGACAAAATCATTCCTTGGTATCATACTTTCTTCGGTCCATATTTCAGTGCATTTAAATCTACTGCGAGTGTATCCAATGAGGAATATTATATAGGAGGGGACTGGGCAATTCATCGGTATTCTTATAAATTTTTTATAATACTGAAGGAAAATACTGAACCCATCATCGAAATTGGGAATGGAATTCATATTTACCACAGAGACTCTGATGGTTCCTGGAAACTTTCAAAAGATATTTGGAGTATACCGACACCATAGTTCTGACAGGGTCCTATCTGCATCCCGCTTGAAAGCCTATGACGCTTCATTAGAAGCCCCAGGATTGACGATCTCAACTGGGATGGTGGATTGTATGACTGGCTACTAATAAAAGTCTCACCCTATTCCAGGCTAAGTCAAATTGTTGGCTGGAACGAAAGGAGAGGAATTGGAAGGGCTAACCATTCCAGTTTGTCAAAATTCACTTGACATAGGATTTCAATTGTCGTAACTTTCATCATACAATTGACCTTCTGGTATTTAATTCCCATTTTATAATCAAACCAGATCCTATGAAAAAATCAATTTGGGAAGAATCCGTGGTATTAATTACCGGAGGGGGTTCCGGTATTGGTAGGGAATTCGCAGTCACTTTAGCTAAGCGTGGTGCAAAAGTTATTATAACAGATATCCACCCTGAAACTGCTGCTAATGTGGCTGTTGAATGCGGCGAAAAAGCCATCTCATCCCAGCTTGATGTATCGGATGGCAAGGCTGTGAGCGAACTTATAAATAACACTTTTAAGAAGTTTGGAAGGTTGGATTTCCTATTTAACAATGCAGGTATAGGTTTGAGTGGAGAGGCATTCGAGATTCCTGTTGCAGATTGGGATCGAGTAATAAATACCAATTTACGAGGTGTGGTGAATGGCGTATTGGCAGCTTATCCGCTAATGATTAATCAAGGTTTTGGACATATTATCAATACTGCCTCTTTGGCTGGACTTGGACCTGCACCGCTTTTATCTCCTTATTCTATGACAAAGCATGCTATTGTGGGGCTTTCCATCAGTTTGAGGATTGAAGCTGTTAAATATGGTGTTAAGGTTAGTGTCCTTTGTCCTGGACCCATTGATACACCCATATTGGATTCGAAGCCAATCACCCATACACATTGGTATCCTGACACAAGAAGGTTCCTGACTAATTTAGTCGGACCTCCTTATCCTGTTCATCTATTAGTTGAAAAAGCCTTGCGGGCGATTGAGCAGAATAAAAGCATCATTGTTATTCCCGGCAGAGCCAAATTGGCATGGATAATGGGTAGACTTTCCCCATCGCTAATTGCTAAATTAAGCCACAAAGCTGTTGGGATTGAAAGGGCTGCCAGGAAGTAAGATCGTTGGTAAAGTAAAAGGCTAAGCTGGAATTTAATTCCCAATTCATAACCAATATCCAATCATATGAAAAAGAATATCTTGTTAAGTATGATTATTTTAATAGTAATCGGAAGCTGTACTCAGGAAAAAAAATCCCCTATTGAAGGTTGCTGGCAGCTTGTATCAGGCAAAGCTGTAACCCGGGATACCGTTATAAATTATCCTTTATCAATCCATGGTAATCACATGAAAATAATTGGTAAAAAGTACTTTTCCACTGTCTGGCAGGACACAACAATTAATATATCGGATTTTTGGTACGCTGGATTCAATGGAGGTACTTACACGTTTGAAAATGGAGTATATACAGAAACAGAAATGTACTTTAATCTCCCCTCAAATATTGGAAGTAAAGTTGCATTTAAGGCAGAATTTGAAAATGATACATTAGTTTTGACCTACATTCCGCAGGGAGCAACTGATATATATACGAATACTGAGAAATGGAAGAGATTAGAATAGTATCATTATAGTATTCAAAAGTTGGATATCATTTAAACAATAAATTTTATTTATATAAGACATTCCAAATATTAATATTTGGAGCATTCATTTTTATCATAATATATTTTATTACAGATCATTATCTATCTATTCACCTCAAAGTTTTTCAGAGGCAGCATTTACTAATTATGTCGTGAAATAAAATTACCTGACTTTGATTTCTTACGGATGTAACATTGTATCAATGTTATTGACTATCAGATATTTTTAATACTAACCACTGAAAAATCTAACCCATATGAAGGCTTTTTTAAGATTTCTTTCTAATGCTATCTTTCTAAACCTCTTTGTTGCTAGCATGTAATTCTCCAAAAACAGATTTTACCAAAGAGTTTGCTCAAAAACATACTGATAAAATGATTCAGGACTATATCAATGGAAATTCAATGGAATTGTTGATGCTTATTCAGAAGATGCTAAAATGCTTGAAGATGGCATCCCAATTATTGATGGAAAAGAGGAAATTTTGGAATCAACAAAGACGTTGCTGGAAAATGTTAAATTCATTAAGGGTTCATCAGAAGTAATTGAAGTCGTTAGTGAAAGAAATTTAGCCTATGATATTAGCTATTTTAATTTGACGTCATTAACAAAAAAGGACTCAGTAACGGTCGAAAACAAATGGAAACATATTTCAATTTGGAAAAGACAGAATAATGGGGAATGGAAAATAAGCAGAATTATTTTTAATAATAGGTGATATGAAGGCAATTCGGGTAATAATAATTATTGCTGTAATCCTCTTATTTTATGCAAAGGGAATACAGGCACAAACCACGCAGACAGAATTCCCCAAAGCAGGGTCTGAATATAATGTTTTAAATGCTTGGTCAGGAATCTGGAACATTCAAGGAGAAGCACGAGACAATATAGCCGCACCCTACTATCATGTAGATTGGACCCTTACAGGTCACAGGATTTTAAATGGTTATGCACTTGAGATTTTACACCAATGGAAAACAAAAGACTTTACACATTATGGCTTGAGATAACAGGTTACAACCCTGTAAAGAAAATATGTATGACAAATTTTTTTATGATGATGGAACTTGGTTAAACTCAACACCCACATTTACAGATAAAATATACTTGCATAGAAAATGGCGCAATGTATTATCCAAATGGAAAAGTTGAAGTTTCACGATGGACATGGAATTTTAGTGATGACTGGATGTCATTTGTGGTAAAAGGTGAAAATTTGAAGGATAATAACTGGTGGAAAGCATTTGAAGGGAAAGGGACTAAAATCAATCAAGACAATTAAACCATTAAGTTTATTGCTATAAAGCGCTACTATACAAATAATTAACTTATTATTTTACCGCAATAATTTTCGTCTGATATTGCTAGGAGCTAAAATGCGGTGATTTAAATTTAGTTGACTCTGGTTCTATTTTGGTGTAAATTTTATCATACAATTGACCTAAAGTAATTTTAATCTTATCCATTTACCTAAACTAAAAGGAGGTAGTAAAATGAATACGAGCATAATACAAGCAGTTGTTTGGGTATTAGTCGGCATGGCTCTTATGGGACTCATCGTATGGTTCACTATGCCTTTATTAATGCTGGTTAAGCATAAGAGTAAACTGAGTTATGACGAGACTGTTACTGCCTTGAGTGAAACTCTCTTGAAGAAACAGGACTGGCATGCACTAACTGTGAACGACTTTCAGAAGAGCACTGAAGCTTTCGTCACTCTTGAACGAGTCGGGAGCATAAGACATCTGTAATCCACGCTACGTTTCAAAAATTCTTGCTGATGATAAGAATCGAGGTGTTACAGCCTTCATGCCTCTGGAGTTTGGAGTCTACGAAGACAAGGAAGGTCAGGTTTTTGTCTCTCATCTCAATGTTGGACTCTTGGGCAAAATGTTCGGGGGAACTATCTCAAATGTAATGGGGATGGCTGGAAAAGACCTCAATGAGGTCGTTGAATCAGTTGCCATCAAGTAAAAGGCTATTCCACTGCTCTTGGTGCAAAAGCCGGACAATCTGACCACATTTGGCCGGATTTGGACCGGCACCGCTTTTATCTTCGTATTCTATGACAAAGCTTGCTATTTTGGGGCTTTTGATAAGTTTAAGGATTGACGTTGTTAAATTTAGAATTATAAATCTTTAACATTATGAAAAAACCATTTTTAGTATTTGGTATTGTTGTAATGACAGTTTTTTCTGCATGTGATAATAAATGTCCTCCTCTGACTACTTCGCAAAAGGCAGAAATTGAAAAGCAAATCTTAGGTATAATAGATAAAATTTACGCATCAATCGCAAAACTTGAGGTTGAGGGCTATGCTGTCTATTTAAGTTCTGATGAATTCTTGGGTTTTCATGGATGTGGTGTTGAATTACCAATAATGACAAAAACAGAACTGGTTGATAGAACAAGAGCATGGTTTAGTGAACGCACAAAGCAGGAGATAAGTAACGTGGAAGTAAAAGTCTCAGTTCTTTCAGCAGATTATGTACTCGTTGACAGGACTGCGAACTGGAAGATTAGTTTTACAGATGGACAAACCTACAATTTTATACATGCTGCTTCATTCATATTTAAAAAAGAATCTTCGGGATGGAAAATTATTCATTTAGATGAATGGGGTAGGACAATTTGATAAACTTAAGTTTATCATGCATTGAATTACTACAGTGACTTTTACATACTCGCACCCTATTCCAGGCTAAGCTAAACTGATCACTGGATAGGAAGAAGATGAATGTTAAAAAATGGCCATATTTATTTTTCAAAATTCACTTGACTTCTGCCTTAAATTGTTGTAAATTATATGGTTAATTAGTACCATCACTTAACCAAACACATACCAAATGAAGAAACTTATCTTTTTAGCTATGATTATTTCGTCAATAATCATTAGTTGTACCCAGGAAAAGAAAGCTCCTATTGAAGGTGCCTGGAGATTAATCAGGGTTGACTCGTTTCAATTTGCTGACACCAGTTTTACGGCTATGGTCAGGAATGGCCAAATCAAAACATGGTCAAAAGAATACTTTACTTATGTCGGACACGATCAGCAGGATACAATTATTTGGGATCTCTATGGCGGAGGAACTTACAAACTTGATGGAAACAAGTATGAGGAACATATTTTATACAGTTTTCTTAAACCATTGGTTGGTACAAGGTTCAAAGCTTTACTTGAAATTCGGAATGATACTTTATTTCAAAAACAAAATTCGGACAATGCTGATAGTTACGAACTACGGAAAGGATATACTACTGAAGTATATGTCCGGTTGAAGTAAATTCTGTGTCCTTGTATTGAAACCTGCCTGATCACTTCCCCTTTCAGGCGGGTTTCTTGCTTTATTTGAATAAGACATAATTGAGAATTTCCTTCTACTCCATTGTTCGTTTTAATGTGGCTCTTGTCGGAAGCGGTTTCTATACATATACCGATTTACACACTGAGAACCTGTCCTGTCGGTGGGCTAAAGCCTTCAGGTGAAAAAGGCAGATCGTAACAGATGGAATTGACTAGATGGTTAACCAACATGGTTTTCTGTTATTTCTCTCCCAGGGCAGCCAAAGCTGCAAATAGCGAATTTGGGTAATGTTGTTTTGGAAAGTGGGAAGTCCTTGCGGGCACCTTAGTGGTCTTTGTGAATTAAAATTAATCTCAGATTTTGTAAGCAAATTCTTTAAGGAAAGAATAACTAACTGATATTTAATAAAAAAACGTAAAACCATGAAAAAGTACCTTTGGATGATTTATGTAATTGTGCTATTGGCAAATACTTCTTGCCAGGTAAAAACCGAATTAACTGATGAGCAAAAAGCTTCAATTGAAAAAGAGTTAAAAATTCAAAATGATGGAATAATTTCTGCTCTTAATCAATTGGATGCTAATGCATTGTCTGAATATTTCAGTAAGGATGAGTTTATTTCAGTCAATTCCAATGTTAATAGTTTTCCAACACGCAGTGCCTGGGTAGATTCTGTAAAATACTGGTTTTCAATGAGAAAAAATCAGAAGGTTGAACTTATTGAAATTAAAGTCACTGCACTAACCTCAGAATTAGCTCTTACCACGAATAAAACAACATGGGAGATCTTGTTTAATAATGGAGAATTTCACAAATTCAATGACGCTGTTTCAACAATTTGGAAAAAAGAACAAGCCGGCTGGAAACAAATACATATGCATGAGTCCTGGGCAATGGCTGAATAAAATTCCATCACCTGGAAATAGTCATTTATTTTTATCAGCACCATCAATATTCACCTGACTTTGCAAATGAGTAGTTATTGTAACTTTATTCGAGTGGCTTTCAACTATTAAATTTTTACTTCTTTAACCATATCCATACCCAAAAACAATTATTATGAAAAACAAAGCTCTCATAAAAGCACTTTTGCTTTTATCGATCCTTTCAATTTCTCTAATCAGTTCTGCACAGGATGAAAGCAAAAACCGTTTGCTTGTCGTATGGACAAACAGCGTTATACCATCTCAGGCAGAGCAATACCAGAATGCCGTCAAAAAACAGGTAGCATTGATGAAGAAATCCAACCATGCTACTCCTTATTATGTTTACAGTACAGAAGATTATTATTACTACTGGGTGACGTTTATTGACAATTTTGCGGCGTTCGACGATTTGTCTTCCCAATGGTTCAAATTTAAATCCGAGGTTGAAAAGAGCGATGGGTTTAATCATAATCAGGAGTTTAAGGGAACTGTCAACTATGTTTTACCCCAAATACTGGCCACGCGATCCGAATTGTCATATGTTCCTGCTGGTCAAATATTTAAACCTGAAGAATTTCCATATTTCCGTTTTGGATATTGTTATGGAAAAGGGGGATTTGAAAAAGAGTTTGAAGATAACTGGAAATTATGGGTGGCTCTCTTTAAAAAATACAACATTACTATTGGCTGGAATATGTATGAAGGAATTCTTGGCACCGAGACTCCTTTTTACATATGGAGTGAGACTTACAAGAACGAAATTGACATGGCATCCACCAGAGCAAAGGAGTTTGAGAAAATGGGAGAGGAACCAAACAAATTATGGCAGGAAACGGAACGGCTTTTAAGAAAAATTGAATATAAAACTGGCTGGTACCGACCAGATCTATCCTATATACCAGGAAATTAAGATAGACTTAAATCAATTAAGAAAGCAATCAACAGGGAGAAATTTTACACTTTCTGATCAGGTCATTTATTGAGGCTGCAGTCTTTCCATTATAATTCTTTCTCAAAGATCCTGTATTTCCTCAATGGCTTTGCATTGAGTTTATGAATAGCATTATTCATTGGGGCATTATCTTCAAGAACATAGTTGATTTCCACACTTGTTTCAGGTGTATGGAGCGACTCACACAGAGCCCGGTATAAAAGACTGTCAATACCTTTCCCATGGTACTCCGGAACAACTCCAAGGGCTAAAAGACGGTAATTATGTAATTTTGGTATACCAAGGAGAAGTTTAAGCCATCCGAATGGGAATAAGATGTCCGTTCAGACCTTTCAATAACCGGTTTATATCAGGAAGAGCAATCGCTATCCCGACAGGGTTACCTTTTGGATCTACTGCAAAAATTACACCTTTTGGCTGAATAATGGGTTTCAGATCACGCGCAACAGCTTCTGCTTCTTCCTTTGTTACTGAGGTATACCCCCAATTGTTGACAAGGCTCCTGTTCAGCAGGTCAATAACAATCTTTACATCCTCATCATATTTCTTCATATCAACCTGACGGACATTTATCCCATATCGCTTTATTACATCATCTGTAAGAGTCATTATTCTGTCGGGTATGATGTAACCCTCCTTTATCGAAATATAATAAACCAGGAGATCCTTGATTTTTTTTAAGTTAAAAGATTCTATATGATCAATATAATAATTTGGGTTATAGGGTGCCATAACTACCGGTGATGGGGTGAAGCCTTCCACAACCAATCCCCATTCCTGCGATACAAAGCTCCATGGTCCCCTCATTTTTGTCATTCCTTTTTTTCTGAGCCAGGTTGCAGCGGTCTCAAAGAGAAGATCAGATGCTGTTATATCTTCAATACATTCATAATAACCGAATAATCCGATCGGTTCCTTCCACGTCTCCAAAGCCAGTCTGTCAATGAAAGCGGCGATACGTCCCATCACTTTGTTATTTTCCTCAAGAAGGAACAACGCATATTCGCAATGATCAAGTGTTGGATTACGTTTCCTGTCAAACTGCCCGAATTGCTCATCCAATAAAGGAGGCACCCATATCGGATCATTTTTATATAGCCTGTAAGGAAGATCAATGAATCTTTTCAGATCAGATTTTGTGGTAACCAGTTGTATATTCATGCATTCAAAAATTAATACTGACAAAAGGTGGCAGGCAGGGAGCGATGAGCCGAAAATGACCAAAAACGCTGCACTGCAATTTATGTGGAGATTCTAATTACCAGAAGTATGGGAGTAATCTGTATCGGGTTTTAGAAGCATAATCACTATAACCATTCAACTCATTCATGAGAGTCTTGTCTTCAAGAGATGTTCTTATTATTATCAGGAAAACAGAAATGACAGATGGTATAAAGCTCCAAAGAGACCCCAGGATCAATGGTATTCCTATGGCTGTAATTATATTTCCGAAATATGCCGGATGCCGTATGATTTTATAAATTCCGGTATCGCATACAGTATGCCCCCTGTCCGTTTGAATGCGGGTCAGACTTGAAAAGAATTTGTTTTGTTTTTGTGCCATTAGAAAAATTACTTCTCCGAATAGAATCAGAATTACTCCGATTGCATTGATACCCCGGTGAAATTCAGGAGACCATTGGAATCTGCCTGAATCTAACCCGGCAACGATGTATATTATTATGAGTGTGAATGCAGATAAACCTAGTATTATTTTATCCCAGGATTTTGTTCCTGATTTTACCCCGGACCTTTCTGCGGCAAGTTCATTTTTATTTTTTAATGCAAAGGAATTTAGCAATACTGATATAATACAAATTGCGGCATACAACCATCCTTGCCAGTAATTTATTCGTCCTGCACAGATGAAAAGTATTAACAAAAAGAAAAGAGTTCCTATTAGACTTTTTATGAGTAAATGACCCGTTTTCATGATGATGATTTCTTAAATTGATTGAAGATGAATTTATTAAAAAATAAAGACTTGGATATAAATTAATTGAATAATTTCGAAACTAACCTATTTATATTCCTCACCATTTCTCATACGATGCAGCCATATGTTTTTATGTGGTGAATTGGATTAATTCCATATTTTGGGAGGTTCTATAACCTTGAATTCGGCAGAGTTCCGAAAATTCCGAATCTTCAATACCAATCATTTCCATTGGTCAAAATTCACTTGATTTCTACCTTAAATTGTTGTAAATTATATGGTTATTTATTCCTATACTTCAATCAAACACCAATTTTATGAAAAAAATCAGTCTGATTTTAACAATTTCGGTGTTCCTTTTTGTTTGTTCAATGGGGATGCTGGCGCAAACTTCACAAACGCAACTCAACCAGCTTGAGTTAATGAAGTCATCGATCGGGACCTGGCAGGCAACTGTAAGTAAAGACACTGTAGAAGTCTGGGATTACCAGCAATATGGAAAAACCTTTATTATAAATGTTTTTCAAATTGTTAAGGGCCAGAAAAACCCATTATATATTAATAATATGGGGTTTGATTCAAAGGGAGATAAATTCAAGGGGTATGTCCTATATTCGAGTGGAAATTATCTGACATGGATTGGCTTCTTTAAGGCCGAAAATAATTTTATGGTAGATATCGTTGATAATTTTGCTCCTGAAAAAGTATGGGCAAAATATGCAATGATTCATGTAAGTGCCAAAGAAATGAACTGGACTCAACTTAATGCAGAAGGTGTAAAAATATCAGAATTAAAATTTGTAAAAATAAAATAGACCAACTTCATATACAACAATATAGAAGGATGCCCTGAGATTGATATTTCAGGGCATTTTATTGAATAATTTATGTTTAAATAAACAAAAAGTATTTTACCACATCAAAATTTATCTGAGGCGATGTTTAGTATTTATGTGGTGAAAAAAAATTTGACTTCAGTTTTAAGTCGGTGTAACTTTACTAACACAAATCTCGAATCATGAAAAACCATTTCCTTTCCCGGTTCGATGCCTGCAATCTTAGGAAAACAATAGTCTTTATATTGACAACAATCTCGTTAATTGTGATTTCATTGCTGATTGGGATAAATGACAATCCGCCAATGATTTTATTGTTTTTTACGGGCATGATTTTATTCTTCTTTGCGGCAACTGTCAAGCCAGAGGACGATCAATTCTTGATAAATGCCTTAAGCGGACAATTGCAGGACATCTGAGGAGGCTGTGGCCAGAGAGTCCATGAACCGTAAAAAATAACGTCATCTACAACATCATTTTGTCGTGACAGGTAATTGACAACAAATGGAAACGTCACTAACCGCTGATCAGAAATTTATCAGAAAACTTACCGATATCATCCTGGCAAACCTGGAAAATGAAGATTTCGGGGTAAAAGAGCTTGCGAATGATTCAGGGATTGCCAGTTACAGTTTAAGACGAAGGTTGCATGCAATTAATAAGAAAACTGTTAATCAGTTTATTCGTGAGGTGCGTTTGCAGCGGGCGATGGAACTGATCATAAATGAGGGATTAACTGCTTCTGAAGTTACTTACAAAGTCGGATTCAACAGTCCTGTTTATTTTAATAAATGTTTCCATGAATTCTTTGGCTATCCTCCCGGGAAAGTCAAAAAAGGGGGTGCGGAGAGTGAGGAAGAAGGCTTTCATACCCCAGATATTACCAATCAACAAAAAGATAAGGCAAGATGGAAGGATATCATCCTTTCACTGCCCGGCATCCTGGTTCTTTCCCTATTCGTGGCAGCAGTCATATATTTTGTATATCCGTTAACCATCAAACCAGGCACCCAGAATATTCCAATTTTGAAGTTTGGTAAAACTTCTATTGTAGTAATACCATTTCAAAATTTGACCCAGGACACCATCTGGAATATTTGGCAGGATGGGATTCAGCAGAGCTTGATTACTTCCCTTTCCAACACCCGAGAGCTCAATGTCAGACAGAAAGAATCTGTAAATGCATTCTTTCAGGACAAGAGTTTTACGAAAAACGCTACCCTTTCACTTGATTTTGCCAGCATAATCTCACAAAAACTCAATGCGGATATATTTGTTTACGGCACCATAGTGAAGGCAGGTCCCATGGTGCGGATAGATGCACAATTGATTAACAGAAAATCGAAAGCGGTTATTCAGTCTTTCAGAACAGAAAAACCATTCAGAGAGGAATATATCTTTCAGATGATCGATACGCTCACTGTTCAGATAAAAGACTTTCTGATAATCTCTAAATTAATAAAAGAAAATCCAATGTATGGTCTGGTACCCCTCGCTACTAAATCTCCGGAAGCATTCAGATATTCTATTTATGGTGACAGGGCTAAGAACAACATGGATTTGTCAGCTGCCGAGGGTTGGTATTTTAAAGCCCTGGCTATCGATTCAAATTATTTTGATCCCATGTTTGGACTTTCAAATGTATATGCAATGCAAGGTATACACGAGAAGGATTTGCAGTGGGTACTTAAGGTTTACCAAAAGAGGGACCGGTGGCCCATTTTTCAGCAGCTCTGGGCAAATTGGGCATATTCCTATAGCTTTGAACCCCCTGAGGAAGGGATTAAATACCTGAAGCAGCTTCAGCAAATTGATGACCAATTACCAGGTACTGCTTATATATTAGGGATTAGTTACATTGAAATTGAACAATATGATAAAGCAATTTCCGAGTTAGAAAAGGCAAATGAAATAAATCATAAATGGGGTGTAAAAGTTGACTGGTACTTTTCAGGGCTTGGATATTGCTATCATAAAACCGGACAATATAAAAAAGAAAAGAGACTTTATAAAAAGTGGGACCTGGATATGCCTGATAATTCATATATACTCTTCAACCAGGCTGTTTTGGCACTGACTGAAAAAGATTCGATTTCAGCAAACCAATATATTGAAAAATACAAGTCTGCCAAGATAAAAGAATCAAGTTCTGAAGCAGATATTACCGAGGGATTTGCAATGATTTACGATGAGGCAGGTTATAAGGATAAAGCCGAACAATTTTATCGTCAGGCGCTTTCACTGGAACCGGAGAATCCGGAAAGACTGAATGCCCTGGCCTGTTTTCTTCGTGATAATAACCGGAATCCGAATGAATTTTTGGGACTTATAGAATATGGCACTTGAATTGGCAAGTAATCGATACGAATATTATAAATATATGGATAACAAAGGATGGGGACTCTATAAACAGGGAAAAGTTAAGGAAGCTTTGGAAATTCTTGAAGAAACCTGGAAATCAGCTCCTTTCCCAATGTACTATATATTTGCTCATCTTGAGAAAGTAAGAAAAGACCGTTGCAGAAAAAAAATAGACGATTAAAAAGCATTTAGTACATATTATTTATCCGGAAATATTCCGTTTTGAGAAATAATTCTATTACAAATTCAGGGTATCAACCTGAAAGTTGAATAAACTGTAAAATAATCTTTAAGAGGCTGTTATTATAATTGCTATGTAACAGGGGGTATATTGCCTTAACTTCAGTATGATTTCTTCCTGAATTCAATCATCATGATCCCGCTTGTTTTACCTATACCAACCTAAACAGATCATATCCCAAAACTTTCTATGTTCAATCAAAACCAAATAACCATGAAAACACTTAGAGTTTTTATTACTTCTCTGCTTTTTTGCATTTCTTTACTGGATTAACTTCCCAAGCTCAACCTCCTGTTGTGAAATCTCGAATGTTATCGATCAATTTTAATGGCCAACAGTTCTGTCCGAACGGATTATTCTAGCTAGGCACTCAAGAGATGAATATGCTGTTGTTCTCCGACTATTCTGCTGATTTTATGTCAGCCAGTAAGTACATCGGTGGTCAAATTTAAGAATATTGAGGTGATCAGCCTTTCAGATTAGGATATCAGATGGGCAGGGACCGGTGATCGATTATCCCTATAATTCCTTTCACGGTGCAAAATTCGTCCCGGATATGCAAGTCTTAGGAAATACGGTAGCTCCCGAGATTGCAATATCGATGCAGATATCACAAACAGTAAGTTTTCAACAATTCTCGAAAGGTGTTTGTGTATGGGGCTGTAACAGCGGTAATTTTAGCTTTGGTGAAAAAGGAGGTAATATTTTTATCGAAAATATCCAAGGGCTTGTACTAAATGCAAATATCGAAGTAACATGTTAAAATCATGAACAACGAATTTACTACATATTCCGGATTTATTATTGGAATGGAGTAGATCTTAGATACTGGTCAAGCCTTGTATGATGATTATGCCCTCACTTGTTTTTGTTCAGGTAGATATATGAACATACGAAATCCGGTATGACATCTTTAATGTATATTATAGTAATGAAATGGGTCTTATGCATTGGCCCATACCCATCCCGATAACCATTATTGATGAAAATGATCTGGGATAGTAATACATTTAATGCTCTTGCAGATGGAGCTTGTTTCATGGCTAACATTCAACCTAAAAGTTGAACAAACTGTAAAATAATTTTAAGAGGATGTTTTTTAATTGCTATGTAACAGGGAGCATATTGCCTTAACTTCAGTATCATTTCTTCTAAATTCAATCATCATGATCCCGCTCGATTCTAACCTATACCAATCTATACAGAATCGTATCCCAAAACCTTCTATGATTAATCAAAACCAAGTAACCATGAAAACAAAAACATTGTTTAATGTTGTGCCTTTTATTAGGCATTGCAACAACTCAGCTTGTTTGCTCAACAACCTATTGTCCCTGATGGGACAAAATCTGTATCGTTTAGATTCGAATTGACAATTCCTTTTTTTACTCCATTATATTGTAACGGAGAGCTTGTTGATTTTGTAGGAGGCACCATAAAATTTCACCATATATGGCATTATGCAGATGGGACTGATATCTGGTGTATCTATCAGTGCGAGGGAAAATTGACAGAGTCAGAAAACGGGTGAAGTTTTTGAGTACAAAGAAAGGGGCCAAAGGCATTTTCATTATGATAACTGCTTTATTACCTGGCATTACAATGCAAATGGGGATCAAGGAAATCATTTAGTAGGCACCCTTACGTGGAATTTTTGCAGTGATCCTAACATGGAGAATTTAATTATTGACAAGGCAGTATGTAATTGACACTGAAAAATATAATAAATAAACTCAAAAAGCTGCCTGGAAGCGGAATTATGCTACTATAATGTCGCCATTACGGAGTTTTCTACCTTTAAAAAGGGTTGTGAGATATCACCATGCAGGATTTGAAATAAATCAGCGAGATCAGCGAGAATTATTTTTACCCGCTGATCTCAGGTATTGTCTGTCTACTTGACTGCAACAGCTGCACTGGAAGGCCCTGTCAGATGGCATGATGTGGGTTCTCTCAAATCCTGCTTCCTTGACCCAGCCTGCAAAGTCCGCGCCTGTGAAATCATATCCCTCGGCCGTTTCAATCAGCATATTCAGCGACATCAATAGCCCAAACGCATTCTCCCGCCTTTCATCATCAATGATGTTTTCAATGACAACCAGGGATCCTCCCTTGGGAAGGGCTTTGTATGCTTTGCTTATCAGTAGTTTCTTTTGCTTCGGTATTCCAGTCGTGAAGTATATTTCCCATTGTTATTACATCGGCAGTGGGGAAGGGATCGTTGAAAAAATCACCGGCCCGGATCTCCACCTTATCGGCAATTCCCATCTTGCTCATATTTTCAAGGGCAATGGGAACCACTGCCTGCAGGTCAAATGAGATGCATTTCATATGGGGTTATGCAATATCACGTGTGCCGACAATTGGCCACCGGCTCCTCCGATATCACATAGTGTATGATAATTTGAAAAATCAAAACTCGTCCGCAAAACGTATAAAATTCCCTGTTTGCACGCCTCCCATGGCATTTACAAATTCACGGGTCTTGCCTTATCCGTATAAATTTCTTCAAACAACGTTGTTCTGCCGGTTCTGATCTCATTTTGCGGTATACCTGTCTTTAATCCTTCTTCAAGATAGTTCCAGAAAGGATATAATCTGTTATTGGCCATTTCCAGAATTCCGCCGATGTATGAGAGCTTGCATTTATCCAGGAAAAGATCCGAATCTGATGAATTCGAATACACAGCGGAATCCTTATACCCGGTTCTCTGCAAAAATCCCAGGGCAACAAGGGCATCCAGAAAATCATACAGGCCACGTTCCTGCAAACCCAATTCGGTTTTAATCTGATGTCCTGATAACGGCCTGGAAGCCAGTATGGTAAATAATTCCAGCTTAACGGCTGTTAAAAGCGTTTTTGAACCAAAAAATCCCATTCCCGTCTGCAAAATATGCATCGGATCAACCATTTTTTCTTTCTGTACCTGAACATCTGAAGAAGTTTTCATATCGTTTAAATTAAGTTTAATTGAATATATGTGTGGAATAATTAAAAAGGAGAAAAATATCCGTTTATAGTGTATAAACATTTCGTAAAAACAATCATGGTTTGGTAATGTTCAAAGAGGAGATTAAGGAAGGCCTGTATGGGCTTTGAACTTTTGTGTCCATTTTCTGTTAGTCGAAAAAACCAAAGATGACTCGGATGGTCCGGAAAATAATACATATCTGTTTTTTGCGCCGTGATGTTGGCAGGAAATGTGTGGTCCCAGGATAAAACCTATGGTATATTGGAAAGAACAGGGCAGATCCTTCCGGAAAATGTGATGATCACCAATGAGGATTCAGTGCAGGTGAGATTTGGAGACCTGATTGACCGGCCTACCTTGCTTTCATTTGTATATTATAAATGCCCGGGGCTCTGCAGTCCCGTGATGAACGGCATTGCTGAAATAATCCAGAAATCGGATCTTCAGATAGGAAAAGACTACCAGGTAATCACCATCAGTGTCAATTACCAGGAGCCTGTGAGCCTGGCAAGATCAAAAAAGGCCTCATATATGAGAACGCTGCACAATCCAAACGCACAGAAATACTGGCAATTCTATGTTGCCGACAGTACATGCCATCAAAACACTGACAGATGCTGCAGGCTGGGAATTTAAGCGCACCGGCAATGATTTTGTGCATTCTGCGGCCACTATCCTGATTACTCCGCACCGAAAGATCAGCCAGTATTTTTACGGAACCTTCATCCTGCCCATGCATTTTCATCTTGCCGTGAACGGTGCCAGGGGAGAACTGACCGATGCATCGCGGATGAAGGATCAGATGTATTGTCTGAATTATGACCCGGCCGCTCCCAATAAATCCTTCAGCCTGATTGTCAATTCTGCCGGAATCGGCATCCTTGTCCTTGCTGCTTTCCTTTTTATTTGGCTATCTTTGACCCCTGCACCCGAGCAATATTCCAAGGACAAATTAACACAATGACCCGACACGAATCAGGAAGCTACTTATCTGTCATACTCGAACTCAGCAAGGTTAAAATAACTGTTGCAGTTGCCTTTACCACCATTACAGGATATATTCTGGCTGCCAGGGGTTATGATCCCGGCTTTCTTCTGCCCACGCTGGGTATTTTCTTCCTGGCATGCGGATCCTCTGTTTTCAATCACCTGCAGGAAAGGCGCACTGATGCTTTGATGTCGAGGACCAGGAAACGACCCCTTCCGGCGCACAAAATTTCTTTTGTCAGCCGCTGCTGATCGGTTGCTTTTGACAGAAACACTGGCTGGTTGACTGATCCTTTATTTCAGTTCCGGAATAGCCGCTCTGCATTTTAGGGTTACTGGCCATGGTATGGTATAACCTGATCTATACCAACCTGAAACGCATTACCCCCCACGCTGTCATACCGGGATCAGTTATTGGTTCAATACCCCCCTGGTAGGCTGGGTGTCGGCCGGAGGACACCTTTTCAGCATACCGGCGCTCATCCTGGCCCTGTTCTTTTTTGTATGGCAGGTACCCCATTTCTATCTTCTGGCCATAAAGTACGGACGACGAATATACCGAAGCCGGACTGCCATCCATTACCGAACGCTGGTCCGAACAGCCGGATAAAGAAAAATATCTTTTTATGGATCCTGCTTACATCCATTACTGCAGTCATCGTCTCATTCAGCAGTCTTCCGGTTTCAGTCATCAGCGCTGCACTTATCATGGTCAGCAGTGTATTTCTCGTATTCTCATTCCGTTCACTGGTCTTTCGTTCAGAGGATACTTTCAGCCCGTTTCATTATTTCATGCGGATCAATTATTACGTTTTGGCCGTTACAGTAATTCTCATTACAAGTCCGCTGTTTTATTTCATTTCGATTTATTTCATCGATTTAAGCAGAACGTGCCTGAACAAAAATAATCATGCGGTTGTTTAATTCGGGATATCATACTCTCAAACATTAACAACCTCATATCATGGATCAAAATAACCCGTCCCGGTTTATCTATCCCTCCGAATCAATTGTAAAAAATGCCAATGTTACCGAATACGAAAAGGCCTATCGTCTATTCAATTGAACACAGGGAGGAATTCTGGTCGGAACAGGCTGAAAAACTTCATTGGTTCAAAAAATGGGATAAGGTGCTGGATGATTCCAATCCCCCGTTTTACAAGTGGTTCACCGGCGGAAAAACAAATATCGTTTATAATGCACTCGACCGGCACCAGTTTACGGCAACACGAAATAAACTGGCCCTGATCTGGGAAGGAGAGCCCGGTGATCTGCGAACTTTCTCGTATCATGCACTGAACCGTGAGGTTTGCCAGTTCGCCAATGTGCTGAAAAGCATGGGGGTTAAAAAAGGAGATGTTGTCACAATCTATATGCCCCAGATTCCTGAACAGATATTTGCCATGCTGGCCTGTGCCAAAATAGGCGCTGCACATAGTGTGGTATACGGCGGATTTCAGTCACGAAGCCCTGGCCGACCGGATAAACGATGCAAACAGCCGTGTAGTGATCACTGCCGACGGCGGATACCGCAGGGGAAAAATCGTTGAACTGAAAAGCGTTGTGAATAAAGCCATGGAATTGTCACCCACCATGGAAATATGCATTACGGTGAAAAGAACCGGACAGGATGTTTACATGGAAAACGACAGGGATTACTGGTATCATGATCTGAAGGGCCTTCCCATTGCCGGAAATAAATGCGACACAGAGCCCATGGATTCGAATGAAATGCTGTTTCTGCTTTATACTTCCGGTTCAACCGGGAAACCCAAAGCCCTGGTGCATACCCATGGAGGGTATAGTGTTTATACTGCCACCACGATTAAAATGGTGTTCGACATTAAACCTGAAGACCGTTATTGGTGTGCCGCTGATCCGGGCTGGATAACAGGACACAGCTACATTGTTTATGGTCCGCTTATGAACGGTGCAACCATCATGCTGTACGAAGGAGCACCCAATCATCCTTATCCTGACAGGTGGTGGAAAATGGTTGAAAAATACGGGATCAATATCCTTTATACTTCCCCGACTGCAATCCGGGGACTGATGCGCTTCGGGGAATCCTGGCCAAAGCGTAATGATATCAGTTCCCTGCGTCTGCTTGGATCCGTCGGGGAGCCCATTAATCCGGAAGCCTGGAAATGGTATTATAAGTATATCGGGCAGGAACGCTGCCCGATTATGGATACCTGGTGGCAGACTGAAACCGGTGGTTTTGTTATATGCCCGTTGCCCATAACCCCTTTAAAACCCGGTTCCGCAACCAAACCATTTTTTGGCAATGAAATGGGAATAGTGGATGATGATGGCAATGAAGTAAAGACAGGAGAGGAAGGGAACCTGGTCATCAAATCTCCATGGCCGGGAATGACAGCCGGTGTTTATCATGATCCGGAACGGTTTGTGGAAACATACTGGAAGAAATATGCAAAGCAGGGCTGGTATTTTACCGGGGACTCGGCCAAAAAGGATGAAGATGGCTATTACTGGATCATCGGCCGGGTTGATGATGTGATCAAAGTAAGCGGTTACCGGCTGGGAACAGCTGAAATTGAAAGCATCATGGTAAGTCACCCTGCCGTTGCGGAAGCCGCTGCTGTTGCCATTCCGCACAACCTGAAAGGAAATTCGATCCATATTTTTGCCATTTTGAAAAAGGGATTTGATGGTTCACGCGAACTGGAGCATGAAATGGTTCAGCATATTGTGGATCATCTGGGACCGATTGCCAGGCCGGAAGCGGTAAAGATTGTAGATTCGCTTCCCAAAACACGAAGCGGCAAGATCATGAGGCGGGTCCTGAAAGCCCGGCTTTTAGGTTTGCCTGAAGGAGATCTCAGTACGCTGGAAGAATAATCATACCAGGCGGGGTTTATATTCAGGAGCCTTCCGGTGTTTGGTAGCCTGTTCAAATGCATAGGCAATTTTGATCAGTACCGGTTCACTCCAGGCGGTGCCCATAAATGTGATTCCAACAGGAAGCCCGAATATAAATCCTGCCGGAACTGTTATGGCGGGATAACCGGCACAGGCTGCAGGGGCGGAACTTCCTCCCGAAAAATGGTCACCGTTTACCCAGTCGGTATTCCATGAAGGACCTCCTGTGGGAGCAATAATAGCATCCAGTTTGTATTTCTGAATTGTGGCATCAATTCCCTCTTTTCCGGCAAGCCTTTTCAGATCTGCAACTTCTTTCAGGTAAACTTTATCGGTCAGCGGTCCCTTTTTATCTGCCATTGTAAAAAGCTCCTGTCCAAACCAGGGCATTTCTTTGTCCTTATTCGCTTCATTAAAGGCTATAAGGTCTGTCAGACTCCTGCTGGCAACAGAGGCCGGCAAATTAGACAAATAGCGGTTTAAATCGTCTTTAAACTCAAAGAGCAACACATCAAATTCAATATCCCCGATTTCTTTCTCAGTTTCAATGTTTGCCGGATCAATAATTTCTGCCCCTTTTTCCCGCATAACCTTAATGGCTTCTTCCATCAACTGGTCAACCATATCATTGAATCCGAAAAAATTCCTTGCCACACCAATGCGGGCTCCTTTTAGACCATCGGCATCAAGAAACCTGCTATAATCTTCTGATTTTTTATCCTGTGCAGCTGCGGTCGCTTCATCGCCTGTATCCAGTCCGGTCAGCAGACCAAGCATTACGGCTGCATCCGAAACGGTTCGCGCCATGGGACCTGCAGTATCCTGGCTGTGGGAAATGGGAATTATGCCGCTGCGGCTGATTAAGCCTACAGTCGGTTTAATACCCACAATCCCATTGGTTGAGGAAGGACAAACAATGGATCCGTCAGTCTCTGTCCCGATGGCCGCCACGCATAAGATTAGCAGATACGGCCACCCCTGAACCTGAACTCGAACCACAGGGATTGCGGTCAAGCACATAGGGATTCACCGTCTGGCCGCCTCTGCCGCTCCAGCCGCTGGATGAACGGTTTGACCTGAAATTTGCCCATTCACTCAGGTTTGTCTTGCCGAGGATAACTGCACCTGCATCCCTGAGCCTCTTTACAATAAATGCATCCTGCTGGGCATGAGATTCTGCCAGAGCAAGAGAGCCGGCCGAAGTCGCCATTTTATCTGCCGTATCAATATTGTCTTTTATCAGAACAGGAATTCCATGCAAGTGAACTTCTCACGCTTGCCTGATTTTCTTTCCTTGTCGAGTTCTCTTGCCAGTAAAAGTGCGTCCGGGTTTAGTTCTATCACGCTGTTTAATTCAGGTCCGCTTTTATCAAGCTTCTGAATTCGCTCAAGATACAGGGAAACCAGTTTTTCAGAAGTGTATTTGCCGCTTTGCATATCCTTCTGCAATTGAAGAATGGTAATTTCCTTCAATTCAAATTCATCCTTAAATGGTTCTTCCTGCCCTGTCTTTTTTTCAGCCGGGGTAGAACAGGCCTGAACAAGCGTTGTACCAATAGCAGCTGCACCAGCTGCGGCAGTGGTGGCTAGAAAATTACGGCGTTTCATAAGAAGGAAATTTGAGGTTGCTATTTTGATTTTTCTATGGCCTGTTCAAAATCAGCCTTAATATCATCAATGTGTTCAAGTCCGGTTGAAACCCTGATCATTCCATCACTTATCCCTGAGGCTTTCCGTTCCTCTTCTGTAAGTTTTGAATGGGTAGTTGTGGCCGGATTTGTCAGGGTGGTACGGGTATCTCCAAGGTTGGAGGTAATCGACAACATTTGAAGGGCATTCAGGAATTTCCGCGCCCTGCCGGCTCCCCCTTTCAGTTCAAAAGACAGCAGACCACCGCCGAGTTTCATTTGTCTCCTCGCCAGCTTATACTGCGGATGGGAGGGCAGAAAGGGGTATTTTACCCATTTAACTTCCGGATGTTTTTCAAGAAATCTGGCCAGTTTGAGCGCATTTTCACAATGCCTTTCCATCCGCACGGACAGCGTTTCCAGGCTTTTGGATAGCAGCCAGGCAGTAAAAGCGGACATTGTGGGACCTGTAATTTTCGAAAGCGTCCTGACCTCTTTGATAATATCTTTACTGCCCAGCACAGCACCGCTGATTGTTCTTCCCTGTCCGTCAATGAATTTGGTGGCTGAATGGATCACCATGTCAGCACCCATCGGAATGGGATTCTGCAGATAGGGTGTTGCAAAACAGTTATCCACGATCAGATAGAGTTCATTTTTGGCAGCAAACTTTGCCAGCCATTTCAGATCTACCAGGTCCATGCCGGGATTGGAAGGTGTTTCTGTATAAATCACCCGGGTGGTTGGAAGGAGATTATCCTTCCATTCCTGCTGATCCCTCATGTCCACATAGGTGTGAGATACCCCCCATTTTGACAATACCTGTGTGAACAGAAGGTGAGTGGTTCCGAAAAGTTGCCGGCTGGCCAGAACATGATCGCCGGGACGAAGCAGGGCATTCAGACTAAGATATATCGCAGCCATTCCCGATGCGGTGGCAATTCCGTCTTCGGCACCCTCAAGGGCACATAGCTTCTGAATAAATTCGTCTGTATTGGGATTTGAAAAACGGGTATAGATGTTTCCTTCTTCCTCCTCTGCAAATACCGCCCTGGCTTCTTCAGCCGAGTTAAAAATGTAACTTGAAGTTTCAAATATAGGTACACTGTGCTCTTTATGAGAGGAACGTTTTGCCTGTGTCCGCACACAGTGTGTTTCAAATTTCAGATCCTTGCTCATGCTATGAAGCGGCTTCTTCTGATTTTTTCGGTTTTGCTTCCTTTTTGGCGGGAGCGGCTTTGGGGGCTTTTGCTTCGGGAACAGCAGCCTTTACTTCTTTTACCTCTTTTACTTCCTTAACTTCCTTAACTTCTTTTACCTCTTTTACAGCTTTTACCTCTTTCACTTCTTTTGCTTCTTTTTCCCTGGTGTTTTTCACGGCAACCGGGGCAGTGACCGGTTTATTCTTTGGTCTTCTTACGCCAAATGAGCCCTGGAATAGTTTTCCGCGTCTGGTTTTTTTATCGCCTTTTCCCATAATAGTGTTAATTTATTTGTTATAAATGATTCAGAATTCCAAAATTAACAATTCAGTGAGATTTATCACTATGGATATAAGCAGGCGTAATTATTTACCACAATTTTTTTATGAGATTAACGATCAGTGTTAACAATACACTGACGATGATCATTGTGGTAATTGGAAAATAAAACCGGAAGTTTTCTTTTTCAATACGGATATCTCCGGGCAGATGGCCAAGCCATTTCAGCCGGTCACCTCCGAAATGAAGCAGAAGTCCGGCCACCACCAGGATGATTCCGATAAAGATGATATATTTGCCCAGCGTTTGAGGCATCAGCAGTTTTTTACTTTTGCCAAAATTAATTAAAATCCAGGCGTATTCCATGGGAGCCCTTTACAAACACATCATTTTTGACCTCGACGGAACCTTGTCCGATCCCCGCGAGGGAGTATATAATGCGTATTATTATGCCGCCGCAAAACTTGAATTAAATGTGCCGGATGCGGATATACTGGCCACCCTTATTGGTCCGCCACTACAAAAAGGTTTTGCGGATGTATTCGGTTTGCAGGGAAAGGAAATTGATGAAGCCGTTCACGCTTTTCGTGAATACTACGGCGAAAGGGGACTGTTTGAAAACAAACTGTATGAGGGCATCAGTGATTTGCTCGAGGAACTCAACCAGACCGGAACCCCTGTTTACGTGGCAACTTCGAAATATGAGGCTTATGCAAAACGAGTGCTTGAAAACTTCGGAATATTGCATTTTTTCAGGGATGTGGCAGGGGCCGATTACAGCGGGTATCATGCCGCAAAAACGGGATTGGTATCCGGACTGCTTTTAAGAAACGGTATCCGCGATCCCTGGGAAGTGGTGGTTGTGGGGGATACATATTATGATATCGAGGCTGCGGCGGAACTTGAATTGGATTCAGTAGGTGTATCCTATGGATTCAGCTCCTATGAGGAAATTGAAAAATTAAATCCGGATTATATTGCACAGACTGTTAAAGGAATTAAGGGAGTTACTTATAGAATAGGATTAGGTAAGGACGGAACTGCTCCGTGGATTGCACCCACAGTTATTGCAATCAGGCCATTGTGGCCGTAAAAACTGCAGATCCGAAGAAATTTTCTACAATACCTGATGGCTCCGCGATCGTATCGTAATCGTATATCGTAAATTTCTACCGATCACCGACTACCTGGAACTGATTCTTTCTCATCTGCCGTATAATCCTCCTCGCCCTGCTCCGGTATCCGGCCGAGGCGTCAGGCATCCTCTCCTCAAGAATACGGTATAGTTCTTCCCCGATTTCAGGGATTTCACCACTCAGGTTATACAGGATCTGCATACTGAATACCTGCACCGCAATAGGATAATCATTGGACACGAGATAGTCAAAACACTGGTTGAGCAGGATGGATTTATCTTTTTTTGTAAGTCTGACGGGGACCTCAGCCAGCGTTTTCAGGAAATTCCGCATGGCTCCCTCGCTTGTGAGATTTTTTAATGCAGCAATAACCCTTGAACAGTGAGGCTTAAATAATTCAGGAAAGCTATGGCTGCAAATACAGATTACCCTTGTTGCACGCTCAGCGTAATGTTTCTCATCCTGAAGGGCCAATTCAATAAAAACCCCGAAAAGGGAGGGATCTTCATACACCATGCTGGCAGTGAGGAGGGACAGGGCACGACTGCTATCACCCAGTTGCATCCTGGCCTGCTCGAGGGTGTATCGGGAATCAGACTGCAAATTCATTGCGATGTGAGGTATGAAAATTATGACCAGTGACCGGGAATGACTTGCCCGCAATGCCTGCATTTCCCGGAAACGATGTCGTTTTGCAAAATGCGGTATCCTTTCCGCACAATAACTGTTTTATGGCAGGAGGGGCAGTTTGTATTTTCAGCATCCGTATTTGCCACGTTGCCAATGTAAACAAAATGCAATCCTGCATCCAGTGCAATGTTACGGGCCTTAATGAGTGTCTCAAGCGGAGTTGAAGGAACCTGGGTCAAACGGTATTCAGGATGGAATCGGCTAAAATGCAGTGGATTGTTATCAAACCCATTGGCATGAAGCCATTCGCACATTTTTTTTATCATCGTCAGATCATCGGTCCAGCCCGGGATTACCAGGTTTGTGATCTCAAGCCATACCTTCATTTCCTTTAACACTTTTAATGTTTTCAACACGGGTTCGAGCTTGCCGCCGTTAAGCTTTGTATAGATCTCATCACTGAAAGATTTCAGATTAATGTTTGCAGCATCAATATACATGGCCATTTCACGCAAGGGCTGCTCATGAATATATCCAGCGGAAATGAGAACATTCTTCAATCCTTTGGACCGGGCCAGTTTTGCCGTATCACAGGTATATTCGTAAAAAGTTACAGGTTCTGAATAGGTATAGGCAATAGATTTGCATCGACCGGCCAATGCTCCTTCAACAACCTTATCAGGCATCAGGTCTTCATTTATGGTTTTATCCGGCGTTGTCTGCGAAATTGTCCAATTCTGACAATTCATGCAGACCAGGTTGCATCCTGCTGTGGCTATTGAAAATGCGAGACTTCCCGGAAAAAAATGTAATAATGGCTTTTTTTCAACCGGATCTATATGCACCGAACACGGATTGCCATAGGCAATTGAAAAAAGCGTTCCGTTGAAATTTCTACGGTTTCCGCAATCTCCGGCCGCACCCTCCGGAATACTGCATTCATTCGGACAAATCATGCACCGGACACCTTTCGGGGTTTGAACCTGGAAACGGGCTTCCTTGCTAAATCTACCTGGCTTATCTGAAGATTCCATTGGTTTACCTTTATTAGTTCCGGATCCTGCGAAAATAGTCGGGCCGGCATTCACCGACAAAGCGACTGCTCCTCCGCAGATTATCCCTTTTTTAATGAATTCCCTTTTCTGCCTGATGCCGGAGTTCTTATCCATACATACATAATGAATATCAAAAATATTGTTTTTTTGATCTTCCCGGGAGAATTTTTTGACGAAACAGAGTGTTAAAAATAACCACTGCATTGAGAAGTCCTGCAAGGCATGAAGCCATTTTGATACCTACAGCAGGTATAAACAGAAGCGAAGTAGCCAGAGCGCCCAGTGAAGCTCCCGCCAGGTCAGCTCCATAGATATGACGGATATTCCCCCCGTGGCTGATTTCCGGATTACCGGATAAGACCGAAAAGGTAATCCCTGTAACAACCGAAACAGCCAGGGTAAGGAAAAGAAACATCAGGAAAAGCAAATTTGGGTGGTCATTGATAACCTGTGCCAATAATATAAAACCCGGAATGGTGAATGCGATTGCCGCCAGGGACAATTGGGTGTAGATTTGATGATACCTTCCCGGTTGCGATGCAGAGATGGGTTTCAAACCCATCTCTACATTATTCACTTCCGGCGCGTGATTCATTTTCCCGGCCCCGTTCATATACCTGTTATGCAAAATTGCACCCAGGGCCAGCCCCATCATAAATATGGCCGCAAAAAGGCCAATCGTTTTAAAAATGTAGCCAAAAACGATCTGAAAAGCAAGGATCAGGATCAACTGAAGGGAAGAGGCTGCTGAAACCTGCTGCAAACATCCCACCCTGAATCGGTGAAACCAACATCATGCCAAGGAAAATCAAAAACAAAACAACCATGACAGCTATCTTAAATGAACTGATACTCAATTGAAAGCGGTTGAGCCAATACTTCTCAAATGCAGCAATGGCAGTTGGCTTAAAATCAGCATTAATTTCTGTTTTAGAATTAAGCTGACCTGTGATGCTCAGAGACCTCCTTTCCATATCAGGTTCATCCATGTAGTAAAAGTTCACATAATCGGTTTGAATAGATTTATTTTCAATGATCTGGCAAATATTACGACTTAGTTTATGATCAGATGCAACAAAATAACTTTTTAATCCGGGAAAAATATGGACCTCTTTGAACACAGACCGGCATGTATTATGGAGTGAAGAATGCATATCCACAGATCCTTCATTCAGATAATTGACCGTCAATGGCAGTGAAAATGAAAATACTCCGGATTCGTTCATTTTGCTTTTCACAAGCATCATGAATTCCCGGGTATAATAACGATTCATGTAAAATGATGAAGGTGGCGGCAGAAAAGTAATCACAATATCATATTTCCTTTTTGTTTGCTGAAGAAAAATCCGCGGATCGCCGGTAATCAGCTTAATGTGGCTAGACTTCAGCGAATGGGTGTATCTCTTACCAATATCAAAGATAAGTGGATCAATTTCAATATAATCGATGGTATCAATTGAAGGATATTTAAGGATTTCAGTTGTAAGTCCCGTAATACCGCCGGAAATAAGCAGAACATTTTTAGGAAAATCATGCTGCACCAGGGCAAAATGAATCGATTCCTCACTGGACTGCTGATTATCTGTGGAAAACAGCAGCGTATTGTTTTCGAATACATTTGTTTGTTGTCCTGTACGGGTAACGGAAAGATTGCCATAGGGCGTATCACGGCTTTCAATTAACTGCTGGCCTGGGAACAAATAATTCCTGGCAAATCTGTTCCCGACGAAAAAGGAAAGTATTCCAAACAGCATGATAACAATGCTGAATATGAAAATCAGATATTTTCGCCTGATAATCCTTCCAACCCCCAAGAATCATAAGGCATCCGGTTATTGTTACTATCCCGGATGCCCTGAAATTATCATAAAAATAAACAAGGACAAAGCTAAACAGCAATCCACCGGCCATGCTGCCTGCCGATTCAATTCCATAGATTTTCCCGGACATCTTCTTTTCGCCTGCCTTCAACATTTTTTCTGCCAGACTGGCAAACAGAAATCCGGAGAGTACACAAAATGGCAGGAGCAAAATGAAGGTAACCATAAGTTCGGTTGTCAATCGGGGTTCAATACCGGGCTCAAAAAGGAAATTCCTGGTTAAATCGGGTAGAAAAAGCAAGATCAGGGGAAGGACTGTGAGAAGCAGCATGCAAATAGGGAATACGGGCATCTTTCAGCCTCAGGAAGCCTGCCAGATAAGACCCCGCAGCAGTAAGCAGCATCCATACAGCCAGGAACAATCCGATGAAAAGCTCATTGCCTCCGAAAACCATGAGCAGTTCACGCATCAGTATTACCTGCGCCGGAATCGCGCAGAAACCGATGGTGAAAATCAGCATCATGCCAGAATTCGGTCGACCCATCATGTACTAAAGTTAAATATTATTTACTTAAAAGCGCTAAATTTGGACGGTTCTAAATGTTACTACAGCATGCAGAATAGAGTGCCGGAACATATAATCCCGTTGAGAAACAAGTTTGAAAAACTGCTCAGGCTTATTCGTAAGAGTAAGGAGATCAGGGATTATAGCAAGTTGCGCAGTGCCTTTGACAGGATGGTGAAAATCCTCGGAAATGAGGATGACCATGCCGGACAGCAGGAAATTATATCTGCTATGGAGATTGCTGAAATTGCAGTAAAGGAAATCGGCCTTGGAATGACCTCTGTTCTGGGCATATTTCTCATCCGGGTTTTCAAGAAAAAAGGAATAAGCCAGGCTGAGATCGAAAAAGAATTTGGCAAACCCGTTGCGGTCATTACCCTGGGACTGAATTCAATCTACGAATTAGGTAACAAGACCATGGCCCCGCAGGCGGAAAATTTCAGGAACCTGCTTCTGAATCTGGCCGGGGATGTCAGGGTGATCCTGATCAAAATAGCGGAACAACTGAGCCTGATGCGTGCAATGAAAAACATGCCTGAAGAAGAACAGATAAGGCTTGCATCGGAAGCATCCTATCTTTATGCTCCGCTTGCACACAGGCTGGGGTTTTATATCATTAAGTCGGAGATGGAGGACCTGTCGCTGAAATACACCGACCGGAAAACCTATGATACTATTGCCAGGCAGCTGGCCCAAACCATGTCCGACCGGAAGCAGTTCATCGAGGATTTTACAGGGCCTATTGAAGAAGCCCTGAGAAAGCAGGGATTTGACTTCGAAATCCTGGGAAGGCCCAAATCAATTTATTCCATATGGAACAAGATGGTAAACAAGGGTGCAGCTTACGAGGATATATATGACCTGTTTGCCATCCGTATTATTTTAAACAGCGAACACCACAAAGAGAAGGCCGACTGCTGGCAGGTATACAGCACCGTGACTGATCAGTATCAACCGAATCCGCTCAGGCTGAGGGACTGGATTTCCGTTCCAAAGACAAACGGGTATGAATCATTGCATACAACTGTGGTTGGACCCGGTGGTTATTGGGTTGAAGTGCAGATTCGCACCCGCAGGATGAACGAAATTGCCGAAAAGGGATTTGCTGCGCATTGGAAATATAAGGGACTCGAGTCGGAGCAGGGCCTGGAAGAATGGCTGAAGCATATAAGGGAAGTACTTGAAACACCTGAACCCGATGCGAGGGAATTTCTCGATGATTTTAAACTCAGCCTGTATTCCAAGGAAATTTTTGTTTTTACTCCAAAAGGTGACCTGAAAAAATTCCCGGCAGGAGCTACCGTGCTGGATTTTGCCTATGATATTCATTCTGAGGTTGGCTCCATGTGCACGGGAGCGCGTGTAAACGCCAAAAATGTGCCGATCCGGCATGTACTGCAGAATGGGGACAGGGTTGAAATACTCACCTCAAAAAACCAGACTCCGAAAATGGACTGGCTGAGCTTTGTGGTTACATCCAAAGCGAAGACAAAGATCAGGTTCAAGCTGAATGAGGTGCGCGTAAAGCAGGCGGAGCAGGGAAAGGAGATCCTTACCCGCCGTTTGAAAAACTGGAAAATATCCTTCTCGGATGAAACAGTCAGAAAACTGCTGAAAGCCTATAAACTCAAAATATCGCAGGATCTTTATTATCAGATTGCTGCTGAGGAGATTGACCTGAGTGAGGTAAAAGAACTGCTTCAGGAAACTGTGGCAGAAGAAAAACCTTTGATTACAGAGCCTGAACCGCAAGCGGTTGAAAGCGCCTCAAAAACAGATGATTACCTTATCATTGACGACAAACTCGCCAATGTGGATTTTAAACTGGCTAAATGCTGCAATCCGATAGTCGGTGATGAGATATTTGGATTTGTAACTGTGAGTGAAGGAATCAAGGTACACCGGCTAAATTGTCCAAATGCAGCCCAGTTAATTTCAAAATATGGTTACCGCATAGTCAGAGCCCGATGGAGCACCAAGGGTAAGCAGACAATGTTTACAGTTGAAATTGCGATCCAGGGTGAGAATGATCCGAATATGCTGAATAACATATCTACTGTGCTATCCAAAGATCTGAAAATAAGCCTGCATTCGATCAACCTCGATAATGCGGACGGAATGTTCAAGGGCCGTTTGAAAATATCCATCAAGGATACGGCCCATCTCGATGTATTACTGGCCCGTTTATCCGCCATCAAAGGGGTTTACCAGGTTACAAGGGTAGAACGGTACGGGGTTTGAAATAACTTAATTGGTAACAGATTTAAGGATGAGCATCTGATGATCAATCAGGGCTACCTCATTCATAAAATTATAAAATTCCGGGTAGGTCTCTTTCGGATATTCAGCCTTATTAATTACCAGGTTGTTTGTATAATAGATGTATTTGCCATTGCGTGAAATGGAACGCGAATAGGTTCCGAATTTTGACGTAATGGTTTTATTTTCAGGAAGAAATTCAGTGTTATAACCCAATGGAATTTCAATTCTCACTGAATCATGCCGCTGATAAGCTGTTTTTAATTCAATTTCACCGGGATCCTCCCAAATAAACCGTGCACGGGATATAAATGAAGGTGTGACATACAACCTGTTCTGGCTTCTGGCAGAAAGATCTCTTATATGTATTTCAAAATTTGCCGTAGCTGCAGGAATAGGGGTATTTTTTTCAAATGAATACTCCTCTTTCTTAATTTCAAAAGCAGCATTTTCAAATTGAGCAGCCAGCCATATCTTTCGCAAATCGGGCTTGGTTTCCGAGATATCAAACAATTCGTCATACATAAGTCCGGTTTGATGATATTGCATTTTAATATTTGCATCACCGGATGTAAGTAATGAAATCTCAGAATAGGTGTTGACCTTATTGTATTCCAATCCATATACCGGTGTCCGTAACAGCTTTCCTCCATCCGGAGTAATCGCCAATACATCCCTGTCACAAGTAAAACTGCCAAGGTAGTTAAATGGATCAGTCTGGCTTGTACATTCCAGCCATATCAGATCCTGGTTGTCAGGCACACATAAAATAATGTGATCAAACTGGTCGCTGGGAAAATCAGGTTGTATAAATTCATAATCTCCTGATTTAACGAGTGTATAATATGATTCAATTCCTACTGCCTTAAGCAGTGCTTTCATGTAATTACTGAGTGCCTTGCAGTCGCCATAGCCATTTTTTGCCACTTCATTGGCAGGAATAGGCTGGGCGCCTCCAATACCAAAACCAACATAGAAATACCGGGTATTCTTTTGCATGTAGTCATACAAGGCCTTGATTTTGTCACGGCGGACCGGAATGTCTTTCACAATGGCCATGGCCTTGTCGGCATATTCTTTGTCCAGAACATCCCGGCCATCAATAAGCTGACTCACCCATTTTCCATATGACTGCCAACTATGGAATGAGCCTTTATAGCCCTTTATATCAAAATTTTCAGGAGCAGTATATACAACCGGTAATTCCTTGATCAGTGGAGGTGCGTATGCTCTTTCCCTGCAGTGCCGGACGATTTTCCTCCTGCCAGGTCAGATAAAGTTTGTTCTTAATCCTCACACTGTCAATGTGATTTTTCAGATTTAGTTCCTTATAGTTTATATTGGCTTTATCCGGTATAACGAATTGTATTCCTGACTGTTGAATTGACATTTCAGGATCATCCTGAAAATTCCATACTGCGCTTAGAAAGTAATTGGGCATTTTAACCTTATAGGAATATGATATTGTAAAAGGATAATTGTAGGAAGGAATTTCAAAAACCTTTTTCCTTGAATCACTGAGATATTCTGGTCCCTGAAAATCACGCATGTCGCGTACATTGAATTTATTCAGATTCCAGACGAGTTTACCCGATTCATCCCAGGCAGTGGCATTGATTGATGAAACCTGCGTGAGTCCGTTATAGGGAATCTGAACAATAAGTAAATCTTCAGCGTTCTCGTTTAATAGTGTAATAACGGTTTTTACCTCAAGCTCGCTTTGTTTATCATCTTTCATCAGTATTTTCAACTGCTCAGACCGAATCACCGCTTTTGCCCCGGCCCTCAAAAAGGAAGGGATCGAATCACTCGGATACATCAGCTGGGCTTCAACAAGGGAAACACCAGGAAATAGGGCAAGCAGGATGACAAGAATTTTTTTCATGAAAGGAGAATTATTTGTCATTGGTCTTTTTCAATATGATCATTTCAGAACATTTCTTGTTCACCTGGGTATAGTACTCACGCACAGCTGAATATTCCGTTGTTTTAAAGAATGTCTTTCGCAGATCAAGTTCGGCAAGAATAGAAATGCCATCCGTTCCCGGGGTAATGCCAAATAAAAACCTGGCATCGTTTTCAGGCAAATTGATGCGCATTGATTTAGGTAATTCTTCTGAATTATAATTGGCAGGGAAATGCATGGTGCAGTTGAAACTGCTGACTAAAGGACAGCCAACGTCAATAGGGAATCTTCGTTCATCCTTAACCCATACGTTCACATATTTCCCGAAAATACTGATCAGAGGCTTGAAAAAGAGCATCTGGTTTGCATTATGCATACTCTGTTTAAATTTTATGTCAAAAGAAATCCGTAATGGGGAATTCAGGCTATCCAATGCATAGAATTTCAGGTTGGAGACGGTTAAATCACCTGATTTCGCGATCTTCTCCTCGCGAAAGCCAATTACACCTTCGTTATGTAGCACCCTGCGTATTTCAAGGGCATCATAACCTGAGAATGAGACATCCCCATGACCGGACAGTTCCCCGGCCTCATTTAATGTTAAATCATAAAGCTCCTGTACGGCTCTTTTTTCATTGCTTAATAGTTTGACCCATCTTCCCCGGTTTGGACTTAAAAGCCAACCCTCGCCATTAAGGCATTTAAAGGGCAATTCCCCCATGGGTAAAAACTTGTCAGATGCATCCATAAGATAGTCTTTCCCCTCAATGGTTGCAATGCATACAACATAGTTGAGCTCGTTTGCCAGGGCAACAAACGGATTTATCTGTCCGTTTTCACGGGTGCTTAAAACAAGAGGATCGGCCGTAATTCCGGCAGTTCTGAGCATATTGACCAACATCAGGTTAATGACAGCATTAGAACCCGTCTTTTCGCGATGTGCTTTGGTAAAACTCTCCTCAGGCAACATTTCCTCATAACCATTCCATTTCATATGCTTTTGTATATAATCGTAAATGGCCTGCGATTTTTCAATTGATGAAGTCCTTCCTGCCGTAAGTTCTTTCACTTTTGAAGTAAAAAGAAGGGTATTATTAATCTGACTCAAATGGCTGGTGGTTATTAGCAGTTTATCATAAAGTTTGGCATATGTGGGCGATTCTTCAAAATAACCTCCATTCGGCATTTTAATATAGGTTAAAACAAAATCAACGCCTGCAAAATATTCATCGCTTTCAGGCATCATGGGTTCAGGCTCAAACGGAACAAGATTGCTGCCGGTCCAGTGATACTGGTCAAATGATACCGGCGTGGTATTATAGTACCCCTGAATCGAGGCATGTTTCTGCTGAATCATGTTATTGTGATTGAGATTGATCGTATAGGTAAAAAATCCCGGAATAGTGGCATGGTATTCCACATGACGTACCGGAATCGTTCGTTGAAAAACAAAGGCCTTATAGCTTCGGATTTCTTCCTGTCGGAGGGTGTACGTAAATTCTATGATAGACCCCTCTCTAACGTTGGGAAATGAGAAACGGGTAGTGTAACAGTATGAATTAACCCTTTCAAAGTAAAACTCCTTTTTACCCACTTCATCAGTGGTAATCTTTTCATCCTCCAGATTATAAGTGGCTGCCTTCAGATCAGAGATTTTATCGAATTTGGTATAGACTATCTGAATGTTTGCCTGGTCCAATCCGGTAGATTTGAATATTTTGATCCGTACATGCCTGGTGAATTCAATCTGAAATTCATCATTTACTTTTGCAGTGGCATAATCGCATAAAACTACCGCTTCCGCACCTTTTTCAGCAGGATAGGGCTCAGTCTCCAGGTCCGCCCTGGATACAGCACCAAAGGTGATGGGGGAGGTCTGGGAAAATAAATTTAATGAAATTCCAAATACTTACGAAACTGATAGTCAATAAGCGAGGCAGTCATGAAAATTATTTTTTAGGGTTCCAACGTCGGGTCATAAATAAAAATAGTCCTGTCATAGCCTAAACCGGTAAAACCGAAACCCTGATATGAAAAACTTATTCCAAAGTTAGCAGGGTAAATACAATCACTTAATCTTTGCCAGGATGATGAATTAATATCATAAGTCCAGTAAATCGCCGGATTTTGATCTCTGGTCGAGTAATAGATTTTGCTTTCAATCGCAAAAGCCGGATATATGTAGGTTGGAACTTCGATTGAATGTTTTCCGATGTCCACAAATCGGCACCAGGATCATATTTCAATAAATAATGGCCCATCTGGACATAAATTATATCATTTACTGCAATTGCATTTACACCGAAACCTCAGGTCAGGGATGTCTGATTTTTGGATCCATGTTTCATTACCCAGATCGAACTCATAAAAGATCCAAAAGTTCGCCTGTTTCCTGGTTAGTGCCACCACCTATATATGCCTTTCCTCCTACTGTTACGGCGAATGGCGATCGTCTACGGTTTTCCGGGGAAGGAATTTGCAAGTAACGACCATGTATCAGATTGGCTATCATATTTATAAACATCTGACAATTCGGCATCAATACTATTTGCATGACCAAAACCCACGTACCCTGTATTATTAATTGCCCATCCCGCAGCCAGGACTCTTTGATAACCTGTGAATGAAGCTATATTTTGCCAGGTTTTATTTTGGAAATCGAAAAAACAGGACTCGTTTGTCATTTCCCCGTTAACAAGTCCACCCACAATATGTATCTTGTTGTTTATAATGAATGTGGCAGCATACTGTGTCCCTGTATTAATACCGGCAGGAATGTCAGAATAAACTGACCAGGTATCCCGTAAGGTGAAATGATCGGTAATATTAAATGTATATTCTGCAATTTTCAAATCAATAGAATATACTCCGGCAGGTAACAAGGGTATTACAATTTCAAAACTTGTAGAAGTAATATTTTCAACATAGGTGTAAACATCTCCGATTTTAACTTCATACGCACCCACCCAGGAACTGGTGTATTTTGATTCAATGACCAGGTTCTTGCCTCTTGTTGAAGTAATCTCCGGATAGTATTTTATTTCTGGCTTTTTAAGCACAAGGAAATCATTGGCTAACTCGTTGCAAACATAAATTGCATTGGAAATCAGGGGAACGAATTCCGGCATCTTAACCTTGATTTCAGTAGCTGTCTGGCTGGTAATCTCCAATGAGTTCCCATTATTCAAAGTTACCCACAGATCATTCGAAAAATTCTCAACCTGAATGGTTATGATATCGCCATAGGTTGCCTCTTTTGGATTAAAATCGATTATTCTTGGTCTTTTGACCTGGTCAGTTACATTGGAATTGATTATCTGATTCAGGACTTTCAGTTTGAAATTGTATACTCCATTAGGTATTGAATTAGGTAACAAAACCGATATTTGTGTTGGCGACAGACTGGTTATTATTAACTGGTATTCCCCAAGATATACACTTGTCTGATCCTGTATGAACCCGCTTCCACTAATCGTAATCTGTTCATACTGACTTCCTGATGCCAGTGAAGTACCGGAAATTACGGGCAAGTTATAATTGAATTGTTTATTGCCAATGATTAGAATATTTCCGGAGGTAACGTTAACATTCTGAGAAAAGGATCCTCTGATTTCCGGAACTGCAAACTGAAGGGTGTTTTTTGTGCAATTAACGATACTGGCCAGGTTGCCGTTTTCCAAAATCTACGGAATTATTCTGCGGAACAGGATTGAAATAACCGGTTAATGAAATGATATCACCGGGATTGCCGCTAAAAGAAGCAATATTCCCGACAAATGGTTTTTGTAACGTGAATGATGAATCGGGTATCAGTGAATGATTATTGAATCTCAGCGAAATTTTCGGATTGTCATAATTAAGCAGGGATTCCGGAATCACAACACCAAGCTCATCATTATTATTGTAGGCAATTGTACAGTTTTTGTCATCAATTTTAGCCGTGATGGGTATTTCAGCGGGAAATTCCCCCGAAATTACCAGCGTATCAAGCCATGAAACAACCTTTGGTGATAAGGAATATACCTTAACAGGCGATAAGAGATTAAAAACTTCAGAGGCGGTAGTCCTGTTTCCTGATATCTCAAGCGAAATATATGAAGAAAATTTGCTCAAGGTATTCGGGACCTTGACTTTGATCATTTCACTGGAACTTTGGCTTGGTGTACAAACGATTTCGTCAAAAAGTACTTTATTGAAATAATTCTGAGAACTGAAATTATTCCCGTAAATAGTGATGGTATCCCCCCATGTAGCTGATTTAGGTTCAAAATCGGTGATTTCAGGACCCATACTTCCAAGGCTAATAAATTTAACAGGATCCCCATAAATCACTAAATCTCCGGATTTTACATAGGCTCTGACAAAATATTCCTTCATAGCCACCAGGGCGGAACTGATGTTCATGAGAGTATTGGTCTGTTTCAGGAGCACCTTCCATAGTGGCTTTTTCAGAGTTCTGGATATTCAGGTTATCATATTCGCCCCATACAAAGCCATATTCACTTATACTTTCAGAGTTCCCGCTCGTAATATTGGCATTGAAGCGCGCACCTTCTGATGTGATCTGGTCAACCGGGCTGGTTCTGATCTGGGGATAGTCACGGGACTCAGTTTTCTCTTTCTGACAACCCGTCAGCAGGAGAATCAAAAAGAACACCCATGCCATGAAATATATATTGCTTTTCATTTTACTGACATTTTAATGATTCTAAAATATGTATTATTCTGCTCGCTGATACCAGTAGGCTTCGATATTTGCATAAATCTTTCATATAAATAATTTAGGAGCTGACAATTGTTGGCACATTGGGATTTTTTTGTAAGTTTAAATTTTGACAAGCCTAAATAAGGATGAAAAAAATAATCTTGATCCATACCATTCTCGCTTTATTTTGTTTTTCGGTTAAATCTCAGTCATCATACCAGCCGGGATTCATTATTAAAAATAGCGGAGATACACTTAACGGCCTGGTTTATTACGGAGGAAATGGCAAATTTGAAAAAGCCTGCCTCTTCAAACGATTTGAAATAGCAAAGGAATTTTCTTACTCTCCGCCCATGATAAAGGCTTATGGATTTAAAAATGGCCGGTATTTTGAATCAAAAAAGATAGGCCGGAATAATAGTTTCTTTGAATGCCTGGTAAAAGGAAATGTCAGTGTTTATATTAATCCTGGAAAATACAAAGGCAAGGTATACCTCGAAACCGAACAGACAGGTTTATTTGAACTCGCAAAAGGAATGAATACCATTGAAGGCGCCGGTAATTTTAGTGATTTCAAGGAGACCCTCGTTTGGATCCTTAATCAATCGGGAAACAAGGAAGTTTCAGGGAAAAATCTCGACTATGATTCCAGGGAAATTGCTGCCATGGTCAGGGAATCTTCATCACTGGCGCTGAATGCATCCAGGGGCTTTTATCAGACACCGCGTGTGCATAAGCTCAGGGATAATTCACTCTTAAAACAAGGTACCCTTTGGAGTATGGGAATTAGCGGGGGATATCAATTTGTATCAGTGACCACCCCGGGAAACAATTATACCCAGTACATGCGGGAAGCTGATTTTAACATGAGTTACCGTCCTGCGATCGGACTTTATTTTAACCGGAAATTCTCCAGGAAATCCAACCTGCTTTCAATTGATCTGGGTTTGCACTATGTAACAGACACTTATTATGCCTATTCTGAATATTCTGACGGGATTGAAACCTTCCAGGATGATATCCTGATAGATTTCTCTGAGATCCAGGTTCCTTTGGCTCTTCATCTGACGCTTGGAAAAGGAAGCATACACCCCTATCTGAAAGCAGGGGGGTTTATGTCATTTCTCCTTGATCAGTCCTACAGCAGATTGTCGGAGCAGCAAAGAGGCGAATCAGTTTATACAGAATATTTTACTGATTTTACCATGGACGGCTCCATAGGGTTTGTAACCGCAGCGGGAGTTCAATTCGAACTTGGAAAAGCCAGGTCCCTGAGTTTGGAGGGAGGATATTCAAAGGGCACCCAAAATTTGTCCAAACCAAACTCCAGAGAAGGTTCCCAACTGAAAACAAGTATCATTTCAATCATGGCAAGAATTAACTTCTGAATTATTCGATTGTTGTCTGAAAAGAAGGCGACCACCTGTTAAATCCAAAGCAATGTTCAGGAATACAACCATACCTGTCAGTTTTCTTTTCCTGTTGATTATAGCTTCCTCTTGCTTCAGCAAAGTGACTATCAGCGTGCTGGAGCCGGGTACTTACATTTTGCCTTCCTCCGTTCAAAAATTGACAATTTATTCCAGACCGGGGATGCAGGCCACCCCGGGCTTATTCGACAGCTTAACGGACTTAAGGTTTGATGCCAGTACCGATATTAATAAAATCAGGCAGGGATACCTGCATGGAGTATATGAAATAATGTCGGTTTCTCCGCGATTCAAAAAAGTGGTACTATCCGATACGGCTTTTGATAAGCTGCTGTCATATGGCAACCTTACCTGGAATTCAGTAGACAGGATTTGCAGCCATGACACAAGTGATGCACTTCTTTTTTTATGGAAGGCAGTGAGTTATACATCACGTGAGAATGCAGCTTCTTTTTCATGGCAGCCTGATTACCTGGATCTTTCCCATCTCTTAAATCACTCAAAATGGATGTTTTTCAAGCCTGTTACCCATCAGCAGATTGCATCCTATACCTATAATGATACAGTTTCCGTGGCTCCCGAGCTTTTTTGGATCCGGATAATATTGAAGATGTATTGTACCAGAATTGTTATGTCATGGGCAGGGCTTTCGGAGAAAAGCTTTGTCCACATTGGAAGGATATGGAACGGACCCTGTATGTTGGTCCGGGCCGCGAATTAAGAAAGGCCACGGCCTTAACTGCAAATGACAAGTGGGTGGAGGCCGGAGCTATATGGGATCAGCTGGCAGAAAGCCCGAACAAAAAACAGGCATACCGTGCCGCATTTAACCTGGGATTGGCCTATGAACGGGATGATGTGCTTGACCAGGCATTATTATGGATCGATTATGCCGACAGTTTACATAGTACTGCGGCTTCTTCAGCATACAGGAAAATACTGGAAGGCCGGCTTAAGGTGAAGCCTTTACTGGATGAACAGATGGCAGGGAATTGAATTATTCTTGTTAATATTGCAGGTAATTCTATTAACTAAATTAAACTAATGTATGAAGCTTCTCGAAGGAAAAACTGCAATTGTCACAGGTGCTGCAAGAGGTATTGGAAAAGCCATTGCCATTGCTTTTGCCAATGAAGGAGCCAATGTAGCCATAACCGATTTGCGTCTTGACGACAATGCACTCGAAGTGGAAAAAATGATCGCCGGCCTTGGTGTGAAGTGCAAGGCATATGCTTCCGATGCCAGTAATTTTTCGGATACTGAAAAAGTAGTAGAACAAATTGTCGGTGATTTCGGAACAGTGGACATTCTGGTCAACAATGCCGGAATTACAATGGATGCCTTGTTGCTGCGTATGAGCGAACAACAATGGGATACCGTGATCAATGTGAACCTGAAATCCGTGTTCAATTTCACCAAGGCTGTTCAGCGCATTATGATCAAAAAAATGGGCGGTTCAATCATCAATATGAGTTCAGTAGTAGGTGTGGGCGGCAACGCCGGACAGTCCAATTATTCAGCCTCAAAAGCCGGTATGATTGGCTTTACCAAATCAATGGCCATTGAACTGGGTTCACGCAACGTCAGATGCAATGCCATTGCCCCCGGATTCATCATTACGGAAATGACAAATAAATTACCGGAGGACGTAAAGAAACTTTGGGAAGAAAAAATTCCGCTCCGTCGTGGCGGAACCCCGGAAGAAGTGGCCAAAGTTGCACTTTTCCTTGCTTCCGACCTTTCATCCTATGTTAGCGGGCAGGTACTCGGTGTTTGTGGCGGCATGAGAACTTAGCAGTATCACAATTTGGAAATCATCTGTGACAGCAGGTGATTTCCATTATTAAACCCAATGAAGTCAAAACTTTTTTCAAATTTACGATTACCCTTTCTTCTTTTCGTCTTCACTGCGTGTTCAACTGCCCGGATCACCATCAGCGTGCTCGAACCCGCAGAAATTTCAATTCCGCTATCCATCCAAAAAGTATCTCTTTTTCCGGGAGCCGGTATTCCCAATCCTCCTGGTAAATTTGACAGCATTGAACATGTAAAATTGAAACCGGATTATGACTATAACCGGATCAAAAGGGGTTATATGGAAGGGGTATATGAAATAATTCAGCAATCACCCCGATTTAAACGGGTTATCCTGACAGACACGAGCTATGAAAATCTTATTTCCGGGGGTGTGGTCAGTTGGGATGAGCTTAGGGAAATCTGCATTCATGATTCAACAGATGCAATTTTGCTGCTAAAAAAGGCCGTTACCCGTGATATTCTGGATTATTTCAGTGAAGAGGAATATTGTGGTCTGCGCTATAATCTGGTCAGTCATACCAAATGGTGCTTTTATGATCCCTTTTCATTGGTGGCTTCAGATGATTTTATTTTCACGGATTTCAATAATTACGAGCAGCAGGTAAACTGCGGCCAGCTTCCACCTGTAAAAAATGTTTCAGGTATTTTGTATGATGCCTGTGTTCTTACCGGGAACAGGTTGGGGGAGCAGATATGCCCCCGCTGGCGGGATGACATACAACGGATAATTTTTTCAGGCCCCGGAAGATCGCTGAAACATTCATTTTTCCTGGCCAGCCACAGTCAATGGAATCAGGCTGCAGTAATCTGGAATGATCTGTCAGGCAGCCCGAAAAAGAACCTGGCTTACCGGGCATCATTTAATCTTGCTTTGGCCTGGGAAAGAGATGATGATCTGGAACAGGCAAGGGAATGGGCCTTATATGCTGACAGCCTGAGCAGCACCCAAAGAACAAAGGCATATTTAAAAATACTGGAGCAAAGGATCCAGTTTAAGGCGGAATTGGATAACCAGATGACAGGGAAATGATTTATCGCTTAAATTTGTATTTTATCCGAAATGTTTAAAAACTTATGATCAATACTGTATTTATCGCAATTGTTGTTATCCTGGTTGTGGATTTTGCCCTGGAGAGATACCTGGATTATCTGAACAGTCGTCATCGTTCTACCCGGCTGCCAGAGGAGCTGAAAGATGTATTTGATGCGGAACAATACCGTAAGCAGCAGGAATATAAAAAAGTAAATGACCGGTTTTCATTACTCACCAGTTCATTCAGCTTTCTTGTGATCCTTCTGATGCTGTTTCTCGGCGGCTTCAGCCTGGTGGACGGGTGGGCAAGAGGTATCACCTCCCAGCCGGTATTGATTGTCCTTGTGTTCTTTGCAATTTTAGGCCTGGGTGCTGATCTGATGGGCACTCCATTTAGCCTGTATGACATATTTGTTATCGAAGAAAAATTCGGATTCAATAAGACAACGCCGAAGATATTTGTCATGGACAAACTCAAGGGCTGGCTGCTCGGAGCCATCATCGGCGGGGGACTCCTCGCCCTGATCGTGTGGTTCTATCGGGTGACCGGTTCTTTGTTCTGGTTATATGCCTGGATACTGGCCACTGTGTTCTCAGTATTCATGGCCATGTTCTATTCTTCCTTCATTGTTCCTTTATTCAATAAACAAACACCATTGGAAGAGGGTGAATTGCGCGAGGCGATCAACGCATTCAGTGAGAAGGCAGGATTCCGGCTCAATAATATTTTTGTGATCGACGGATCAAAAAGATCGACCAAGGCTAATGCCTATTTCACCGGATTGGGACCGAGGAAAAGAATTGTATTATATGATACACTGATAAAAGACCTGTCCACCAAAGAGATTGTTGCAGTTCTTGCCCACGAAATAGGCCACTACAAAAAGAAACATACCCTTACCGGTATGATTGCCGGAATCATACAGACAGGGTTAACCTTATACATTCTGTCTCTTTTCATTGGCAATCCTGCATTGTCTGCAGCACTTGGTTCGGATCTTCCCAGCTTTCATATGGGCCTGATTGCCTTTGGAATTTTGTACAGTCCGATTTCTTTGCTTGCAGGACTGCTGATGAATTACGTCTCCCGTAAGAAACGAATATGCTGCTGACCGGTATGTGAAAGAGAATTATGAAGCGGAGGAATTGGCCGGTGCCTTAAAAAAGCTGTCCTCCAAAAATCTCAGCAACCTCACTCCCCATCCTGTGTATGTGTTTTTTCACTATTCACACCCCACCTTACTCCAGAGGGTGAGGGCGCTTGGGGGGAAGAAGTAGGGAGTAAGGAGTAGGGAGTAAGAAGAGATGAGAGGTGAGAGATGAGAAATGAGGGGGAAAAATGATCTTTGTAATGAAATGGAGACTGACAGTGCGGTTGAATAAACCAGTCACAAGTCACCAGTCACCAGTCACTCAAAATTACTTTTTTCAAAACTTCTTGCCTAATCATCAATTATTTCTAATTTTGGCACCTGACAATAAAATTGCCACTTTAGCTCAGCTGGTAGAGCAGCGGTTTCGTAAACCGCAGGTCGGGGGTTCAAGTCCCCTGAGTGGCTCAATGCGGGAATAGCTCAGTTGGCAGAGTGAAAGCTTCCCAAGCTTTAGGTCGCGGGTTCGAATCCCGTTTCCCGCTCTCTGTGAATTTGTTTATTTTTTTATTTGCTATTGTCAGGGACGAATGATGAAGAGATGGGTTTGAAACCCATCTCTTCATCATCTCATTATTAAACGTATTCCGTGAACGCTGAAATCATCACCATAGGCGATGAAATACTGATTGGACAGGTAGTTGATACCAATTCGGCATTTCTTGCCACAGAATTGAATAAACTGGGTATCTCGGTGGTTCAGATCACTTCTGTTCCCGATACCCGGGAAGGAATCGTTGGTGCACTTGATGCTGCCAAAAGCCGTGCCGGGTTAATACTGATGACCGGTGGACTGGGCCCTACCAGCGACGACATTACAAAACCCGCCCTCACAGAATATTTTAATACCAGGCTGGTGGAAAATCAGGTTGTACTGGAAAAAATTCGTTCTACAATGGCTTCCCGTGGTATAAAAATGACTGAGAGAGGCCGCAAAATGGCAGAACTTCCTGCCGATTGCGAAATACTGAATAACAGTGCCGGCTCTGCACAGGGAATGTGGTTTGTAAAGGATGGCAAACAATTTATTTCGCTCCCCGGGGTTCCTTTTGAAATGAAGGCCATTTACTTCGAAGAAATTGAACGCCGTTTGAAAGAACGGTTCACTTTGCCCAATATCCATCATATTACCATACTCACCCATGGATTACCTGAATCATTGATGGCAAACCTTATCCAGGACTGGGAGGAAAGCCTTCCGCCCAATATTAAGCTTGCCTATCTGCCTTCACCCGCCATCCTCAGGCTGAGACTTACAGGTAAATCGACAGGACCAAAGGAAGAACTGATCATGGAGATGGAAGTGGAAAAGGGCAAACTCGAAGATATTATCAGGAAATATATATTCGGATACGGCGGAGATACTTTGGAACAATTAATTGGCAAGACACTGCGCGAAAAAAAAATGACACTTGCCCTTGCTGAAAGCTGCACCGGCGGAACATTAAGCAGCATGATCACGTCCGTTGCAGGTGCATCTGCCTATTACAGGGGAGGGATTATCTCCTATGACAATGAGATCAAAACCTCCGAACTGAATGTAAGCCCGTATACACTTATGATCAATGGCGCTGTCAGTCAGGCAGTTGTTGAACAAATGGCGGAAGGAGTCAGGGTCAGGTACCAAACCGACTTTGCTGTAGCCACAAGTGGCATTGCCGGACCGGATGGCGGCTCGCCTGAAAAGCCGGTAGGAACTACCTGGATTGCAGTTGCATCAAAGAATAGGATTATTTCAAGTCTTCATAACTTTAGTGATGACAGGGGTCGTAATATTCAAAAGGCCGCCATTACTGCGCTTTTCATGTTATGGAATGAGGTAAAGGATTGTTTATAAATATTTTTCAGGGTATAGTTGAATTTTTAAAAAAAAATACCGTTCTTTGCGATCTGTTTTTAGAAAGCGAATAAACCGATTTATCCAATGTCAAGAATTTGTCAAATTACCGGAAAAACCGCTCAGGTGGGCAACAATGTATCACACTCCAAGCGCAGAACGAAGAGGACTTTTGAGGTGAACCTGTTTGATAAGAAATTTTTCCTGCAGGAAGAAAACCGCTGGATTGACCTTCGGGTTTCAGCAGCCGGCTTACGTTTCATCAACAAACTTGGTTTGAAACAAGCCCTTGAAAAAGCAAAAATTAAAGGATTTATAAAAAGTTTTTAACACCAAGCACGTCAGGATATGGCAAAAAAAGGTAACAGAATACAGGTAATTCTTGAGTGCACAGAACACAAGAACAGTGGTAAGCCAGGTACTTCCAGGTATATCACAACCAAAAACAGGAAAAATACGCCCGAAAGGCTCGAATTGAAGAAATTCAATTCAGTTCTGAAGAAGGTAACAGTACATCGTGAAATTAAATAATTATCGGCCATGGCTAAGAAAGTAATAGCAACCTTAAAAACCGGCGCAGGCAAGACTTTTACCAAATGCATCAAGATGGTAAAATCCCCTAAAACAGGCGCTTATGCATATAAGGAAGAAATTGTACACGCAGATCATATTAAAGATTTCTTTTCAGAAAACTAATGCGTTTTTACATTAGGTAAAGAATGGCTTTCTTTGTGAGAAGAAAGCCTTTTTTTTGCAGGAATAATTTCCTTAATATGACTCTATGGCAATTTTTGGTTTATTCGGCGGACAAAACAAGGACAGTCTGAACAAAGGCCTTGAAAAGACTAAGGAGAATGTAATTAAAAAACTGTCCAGGGCTGTCATGGGCAAGGCCCAGGTTGATGAGGAAGTGCTTGATAACCTTGAAGAGGTCCTGATATCCTCTGATGTTGGAGTAGATACAACCCTGCGTATTATTAAAAGAATTGAAACCCGTGTTGCGAACGACAAATACATGGGTACAGAGGAATTGAACCGTATCCTGCGTGAAGAAATTGCGGCATTACTGGAAGAAAACAGTTCCGGAAAACCTACTGGCACTTTCACTGACCTTCCCGAACGGCCCTATGTCATTATGGTTGTCGGCGTAAATGGAGTGGGAAAGACCACAACGATCGGAAAGCTTGCCTATCATTTCAAAAAAGCAAATCAGAAAGTATTATTGGGTGCGGCCGACACTTTCAGGGCCGCTGCAATCGGTCAGCTGTCCATTTGGGCCGACCGTGTCGGTGTTCCCATTGTAAAACAGGAAATGGGTTCCGATCCTGCATCGGTTGCCTTTGATACGGTTGCTTCTGCAAAGGCCGGCAATATGGATGTTGTAATTATTGATACCGCCGGACGACTCCACAACAAGGCCAACCTGATGAGTGAACTTTCAAAAATAAAACGGGTAATGCAGAAGGTCATTCCCGATGCTCCCCATGAGATATTATTGGTACTTGACGGGTCTACCGGGCAAAATGCCTTTGAACAGGCCAGGCAGTTTATGGAAGCAACACAGGTTAATGCCTTGGCTATTACTAAATTAGATGGAACCGCAAAGGGTGGGGTAGTGATCGGTATTTCCGATCAGTTTAAAATTCCCGTGAAATATATTGGTATTGGTGAGAAATTGGACGATCTTCAGATATTTGATAAAACAGCCTTTGTCGAGGCACTCTTTTCTTCTCAAAAGATGTAGTTTCAATCATTAAAAAGTCTTCCCATGCAGTTATTCAGAACAAAATCAATTAACCAGTTACTTGAAGATGCATTCGACAAGGAACATGGCATGAAAAGAACGCTGGGAAGAGGCAGTCTCATCACCCTGGGTATCGGCGCCATTATCGGTACCGGTATTTTCGTTCTTACCGGAACAGTAGCGGCAAACAATGCAGGTCCTGCCCTCGTATTGTCCTTTCTGTTTTCAGCAATGGGTTGTGTTTTTGCCGGACTTTGTTATGCCGAATTTGCCTCTATGATTCCCATTTCAGGAAGTGCATACACCTATGCCTATGCTACTCTCGGAGAATTTGTAGCCTGGATTATTGGCTGGGACCTGATCCTGGAATATTTGCTTGCAGCTTCCACAGTATCTGTTGGCTGGTCGGGTTATATCGTGAGTTTCCTTCATGATTACAATATCAATATTCCCGCCCAGCTGTGCAATGCGCCGTTTGACTATATCAAGGGACAAGGATGGGTTGCCACCGGAAGCATCCTGAACTTTCCGGCTATATTTATTATCCTGTTCCTTTCCACCCTTCTTGTCATTGGCATCAGGGAATCCGCAGGATTCAACAATGTGATTGTAGCTATTAAACTGATTGTCATATTGCTGTTCATTGGGTTTGGGCTCTCCTTTATAAATACAGCCAACTGGAAACCATTTATACCGCCCAACACCGGTGATTTTGGGCACTTTGGATGGTCCGGGATACTTCGTGGAGCAGGAGTGATATTCTTCGCCTACATTGGATTCGATGCGGTTTCAACAGCGGCACAGGAATCGAAAAACCCGCAAAGGGATATGCCCTGGGGCATCCTTGGCTCGCTATTTGTTTGTACGATCTTATATATACTGGTTTCCGGTGTTCTGACCGGCATCATGCCTTATACCCAGCTGAATGTACCGGCACCATTGGCACTTGCAATTGACCAGACCGGAAAGGCATTGTTCTGGCTTCGTCCACTCGTTAAAATCGGGGCTATTGCCGGGTTGAGCTCGGTTATCCTTGTCATGCTGCTCGGACAACCCCGGATATTCTATACTATGGCCAAAGACGGCCTGTTGCCGGTCCAATTCTCGAAACTGCATCCCCGCTTCAGGACACCCTATGTTACAACCATTGTTACAGGTGTTGCTGCAAGCCTTTTCGCCGGACTTTTGCCAATCCATATCCTGAGCGAACTGGTATCCATCGGCACACTTTTTGCCTTTGTTATTGTTTGTATCAGCATTCTTATCCTGCGAAAGAAAAGACCGGAAATACCAAGGCCCTTCAAAACACCCTGGATGCCTGTGGTTCCCATCCTTGGCGCCGGGATATGTTTTGCCCAGATGCTGGGCCTGCCATGGGAAACATGGGAACGACTTTTTATCTGGATGGCCCTCGGCATGCTGATCTATTTCTTATTCAGTCGTAAACACAGCAAACTTGCATGAAGAAGCCCTTAGCTGTTAGCTATTTGCTGTTGGCTAAAGGTAAACAGCTAATAGCTAAAAGCTAATAGCTAAAAGCTTTTTTAAAATGCGTACAAAACCGGATCAGAGCGATAAGATCAATATTGTAACACTGGGTTGTTCAAAGAATGTGGTGGATTCGGAATTCCTGATGAAACAGATCGATGCGAATTCTATCAGCGTGGTCCATAATGCCGATTCCTTTCAATATAAGACCGTTATTATTAACACCTGCGGATTTATTCAGGATGCCAAGCAGGAATCCATAGATACGATCCTGCGCTATATCAGGGCCAAGGAAAAGGGCCTTATAAAGCACGTTTTTGTGATGGGATGTTTATCTGAAAGATATAAAAAGGACCTTGAAAAGGAAATACCCGATGTAGACATGTATTTCGGAGCAAACGATTTGCCCGGAATCATAAAGCGCTTGGGTTTGAATTATAGGGAAAGCCTGGTAGGGGAAAGGGTTCTGACCACACCCCCGCATTACGCCTACATGAAGATCTCTGAAGGTTGCGACAGGAAGTGTGCCTTCTGTGCCATTCCGATCATGCGGGGAAAACATGTTTCCACACCCATTGAGACATTAGAGGAAGAAGCAAAATCACTTGCCGGATCCGGCGTAAAAGAATTGATCCTGATTGCCCAGGATCTTAGCTGGTATGGAATGGATATATACAGGCAGCAAGCATTGCCAAAGTTACTTGAAAGTCTGGCAGATGTCAGAGGCATTGAATGGATAAGGCTTCATTACGCTTATCCGGCTGCTTTTCCGCGGGATGTTATCCGGGTTATGAAGGAACGTGATAATATCTGCAATTATCTTGATATTCCTTTCCAGCATGCCAGTGACAAGGTTCTTCAAATGATGCGGCGGAATCATGGCAGGCAACAGAATTATGAGCTGATCGATTTTATCCGCAAGGAAATACCGGACATTACATTAAGAACAACTCTGATGACCGGGCATCCGGGAGAAGGTGAGGAAGAATTTGCCGAGCTCAGGCAGTTTGTAAAGGAAGTGAGGTTCGACAGGATGGGCGTATTTGCCTACTCCGAAGAGGAAGATACATGGGCTGCAGAAAAATATGACGATTCGATTCCTTTGGATGTAAAAAAAGAAAGGGCTGCCGAACTGATGGAGTTACAACAAGGTATATCCAAAGATTTGAATTTGAATAAAATAAACAAATCAATTAAAGTTTTAATTGACCGAAAAGAAGGGGATTATTATATCGGGCGCTCAGAGTCGGATTCCCCGGAAGTAGACAACGAAATATTAATATCAGCCGCGTTTAAAAAGCTGCATACCGGACAATTCTACAAAGTAAAAATTACAGGGGCCGAGGAATTTGATCTGTATGGAGAAGTGGAATAAGCTGCTGGCAGCTTATTCCATTTCTTCTGATTCATCAACAACGGCTTCGGCAGATGTTGCATCATCAGGATGAACCACCTTCATGTCCACCGTTTCCTTCTTCTTATTGAAAGTGATAGAGATTGTATCACCCGCTTTCATATTTGAACGGATGATAACTTCTGCCATCGGATCTTCGAGGTATTTCTGAATGGCCCTTTTTAACGGACGTGCCCCGAATTGTATATCATAGCCCTTTTCAGCAATATGATCTTTTGCGGCATCCGACAGGCGGAGGTTGAAGCCCATGGCAATGATCCTGGCATACAATCCCTTCAGCTCGATATCGATAATTTTGTGGATGTCCTCGCGGGTGAGTGTGTTGAAAATTACCACATCATCGATACGGTTGAGAAATTCGGGTGAGAATGCCTTTTTCAGTGCATTTTGAATAACACTCCGGGTATACTCATTACTCGTTTCCTGTTTAGTTTTGGTTGTAAAACCAACACCCTGGCCGAAATCTTTCAATTGTCGCGTACCGATATTGGAAGTCATGATCACGATGGTGTTCCTGAAATCCACACGGCGTCCGAGACTATCGGTCAACTGACCTTCGTCAAGAACCTGCAGCAGGATATTATAAACATCCGGGTGTGCCTTTTCAATCTCATCGAGAAGTACGACACAATAAGGACGGCGTCTTACTTTTTCCGTCAGCTGTCCGCCTTCTTCATAACCGATGTAGCCCGGAGGCGCTCCAACCAGTCGCGATACGGAGAATTTCTCCATGTATTCGCTCATGTCGATGCGGATCAGGTTATTGGGTGAATCGAACAGATACTGTGCCAACACCTTGGCAAGCTGTGTTTTACCAACACCGGTAGGTCCCAGGAAGATGAATGTACCAATGGGTTTGTTGGGATCTTTTAAGCCGGCCCTGTTTCGCTGGATGGATTTAACCACTTTTTCAATGGCTTCATCCTGTCCGATCACACTGCCTCTCAATTCATCAGCCATCTTGAGCAAACGCACTCCTTCTTCCAGGGCAATGCGCTGAACAGGAACGCCGGTCATCATGGCAACCACTTCAGCTACCTTTTCGGCATCCACCACCTGGCGGTTACGGGTAAGTTCCTTTTCCCATCTCAGTTTTTCTTCTTCAAGCAGTTCAAGGAGTTCTTTTTCCTTATCCCTGAAGCTTGCCGCTTTCTCGAAATTTTGATTCTTGACAGCTTTTATCTTTTCCTTTTTGGTTTCCTCGATCTTCTTTTCCAGTTCGATGATTTTTTCAGGAACGTGGATGTTGGAAATATGAACCCGTGAACCTGATTCATCCAGCGCATCAATTGCCTTGTCGGGCAGGTGCCGGTCGGAGATATACCTTGTCGTTAATTTAACACAGGCCTCAATGGCTTCGGGAGTATAGATCACATTATGGTGATCCTCATACCGTTCCTTGATATTGTTCAGGATTTCCTGGGTTTCTTCAGGTGAGGTGGGTTCAACCATTACTTTCTGAAAACGGCGTTCCAGGGCACCGTCTTTTTCAATATGCTGCCTGTATTCATCAAGTGTGGTGGCTCCGATACATTGGATTTCACCTCGGGCCAGCGCAGGTTTCAGCATATTGGCAGCATCCAGTGACCCTGTTGCTCCCCCTGCACCCACAATGGTGTGGATCTCATCAATGAAAAGCACGATATTGGAGGTTTTCGACAGCTCATTCAGAATGGCTTTCATGCGTTCTTCAAACTGACCACGGTATTTTGTACCGGCAACAATAGCAGCCAGGTCGAGTGTGACAACACGCTTTCCGAAAAGCACACGCGAAACCTTTTTCTGAATGATCCGGAGGGCAAGCCCTTCAACAATGGCAGATTTACCAACACCGGGTTCACCGATCAGTATCGGGTTATTCTTTTTTCGGCGGCTCAGGATCTGTGCCAGCCGTTCAATTTCTTTCTCACGGCCAACGATCGGGTCGAGCCTGTCTTCTTCCGCCGCCTTTGTGAGGTCTATTCCAAAATTATCAAGAACAGGGGTATCTGAATTGGTTTTGGATCCCGGTTCGGGATTACCGCCTTTGCCTCCCTGGGATCCGAATGAGCCCATGGGTTCATCATCTTCGTGAGGATAATCGGCACGAGGTTCATTGTCTTCAGAATCGCCCATATGCTCATTCAGCAATTCCCTCCTGGCTTTTTCATAATCAATTGAATGATCAAAAAGTATTCTTGAAACAGCGGAATTTTCATCCTTGATCATTGCGAGCAGCAAATGCCCGGTATCAATTGTACTTTTCTTCATTGATTTTGCTTCCAGATAGACCAGTTTCAATATCCTTTCCGAGGTTTTCAGAAGGGGAACGTTATCCATGTCGGTTACCTTAACAGGGCCGACAGCAGGGGCAATTACAGCTTCAATATCTTTTTTCAACTGATATAAATTCACACCGAGGGAAACCAAAATATCGATGGCAACCCCTTCACCCTCACGCAGAATTCCAAGCAGCAAGTGTTCCGGCGCAATTTCATTGTTTCCCAGCCTGATTGCCTCTTCTTTGCTATAGGATAAAACATCTTTTATACGTTGCGAAAACTTGGCGTCCATAAAAAAAATAAATTCGTTTTTCCCCGCAAGGGGATTAGTTCGTTATGCAAATATACGAATTTATTAGAAACGTTTTTTTAACAGGTTTTGTTAATATAAACAATATAAAAAATCGATAAAACAGGGAGAAATTTTTACCTTAGCTGCCAGTTGTGCTGGCTGATCAGGCGACATTATAATTAACCATTTACCGAATATTTTTACGATGGCTGAAGGAGAAAAGATCATACCGATCAATATTGAAGAAGAAATGAAATCAGCCTACATCGATTACTCGATGTCGGTTATTGTTTCACGTGCCTTACCTGATGTTCGCGATGGACTGAAACCCGTCCACCGGAGGGTCCTGTTTGGTATGCAGGATCTGGGCGTCATGTCAAACAGGCCGTATAAGAAATCCGCCCGTATTGTAGGGGAAGTGCTTGGAAAATATCATCCGCACGGAGATACATCAGTATATGATGCCATGGTCAGAATGGCACAGGAATGGTCCCTGCGTTATCCTTTGGTGGAAGGCCAGGGTAACTTTGGATCGATGGATGGCGATAATCCTGCTGCCATGCGGTATACAGAAGCCAGGTTACGGAAGATCGCAGAGGAAATGCTGGCAGATATTGAAAAGAATACGGTTGATTTCCAGCTGAACTTTGACGATACGCTGCAGGAACCTACCGTTTTGCCTTCCCGCATTCCCAATTTGCTCATCAACGGGGCCTCAGGAATTGCTGTGGGAATGGCTACCAATATGCCGCCCCATAACCTTACTGAAGTTTGCCGTGCCATCATTGCCTACATCGATAACAGGGAGATCACTACCGAAGAACTGATGGTCCATATCAAAGGCCCTGATTTTCCAACCGGCGGTATTATCTATGGCCACCAGGGAATTAAGGAGGCGTTTGAAACGGGCAGGGGCAGAATTGTGATGCGGGCCAAAACCGAGATTGAGATCACATCAAGCGGCAGGGAAGTAATTGTAATTAATGAAATTCCTTATCAGGTCAATAAGGCAGATATGATCAAGAAAATTGCCGAACTGATCAACGAAAAGAAACTGGACGGCATTTCCTATATTAATGATGAATCCGACAGGAATGGCGTTCGCGTAGTTATCATTTGCAAAAGGGAAGCACAATCCAATGTAGTGTTGAACAATCTCTTTAAACAAACACAGCTACAGACCTCATTTAATGTTAATAATATTGCACTTGTTCATGGTCGTCCGCGACTGTTGTCGCTCACACAAAGCATTAAGTATTTTGTTGAACATCGCCATGAGGTAGTCGTGCGGCGCACCCAGTTTGACCTCGAAGAATCGGAAAAGAAGGCGCATATCCTTGAAGGATTAATGATTGCCCTCGATCATCTTGACGAGGTGATCAGCCTGATCAGGGCATCTAAAAATCCTGACGAGGCAAAGGATAGCCTCATGGCAGCATTCAGTTTTTCTGAAGCCCAGGCCAAGGCCATTCTCGAAATGAGACTGCAAAGACTTACGGGTTTGGAAAGGGAAAAAATAAGGCTGGAATATGAGGAACTGCTGAAACTGATTACCTATCTGAAAAGCCTGCTTGCGGATGAAGGACTTCGTATGCAGGTGATCAAGGATGAACTGGCTGATTTAATAGAAAAGTATGGTGACGAACGGCGTACAAGCATTGTACCCGACGCCGGTGAATTCAACCCGGAAGATTTCTACGCCGATGATGAAATGGTCATCACCATTTCACGGCTGGGTTATATCAAGAGAACACCGCTTACTGAATTCAGGACGCAGAACCGTGGCGGAAAGGGTTCCAAGGGAAGCGAGACAAGGGATGAGGATTTTCTTGAACATCTCTACAATGCCACAATGCATAATACAATGCTTTTCTTTACCGAGAAAGGACGTTGTTTCTGGATGAAGGTATATGATATCCCCGAAGGGACAAAAATATCAAAGGGACGAGCCATCCAGAACCTGATCAGTATTGAACAGGGCGATAAGGTAAAGGCATTTATCAACCTGCAAAGTCTGACAGATCCGGAGTATATCAGGAATAACTTCATTGTCCTCTGCACACGGAAAGGGATTATTAAGAAAACTTCCCTGGAAGCATATTCCCGGCCCAGAATAAATGGCATTAACGCCATTAATATAAGGGAAGGGGACAGCCTGCTCGAAGCTCAGCTTACTAACGGAACCAATGAGATATTGCTCGCTGTCAGATCGGGGAAAGCACTGAGGTTTAATGAAAAAACCGTCCGGCCCATGGGCAGGACCGCTTCCGGCGTGACAGGCATCCGCTATTCCGATCCTGCAGACGAAGTAGTTGGTATGGTATGCTTAAATGATCCTACAAAATCGATACTTGTTGTTTCTGAGAATGGTTATGGCAAGAGAACGGAGCTGGAAGACTACCGGATAACAAACCGGGGTGGGAAAGGGGTGAAAACCATTAATATAACCGAAAAGACCGGTCCGCTTATCGCAATTAAGGCCATTACGGATAAGGATGACATCATGATCATCAATAAATCGGGAATGACCATCAGGCTTGCTGTTTCAAATCTGAGGCTCATGGGCAGGGCCACACAGGGTGTGCGGCTGATTAATATCCGGTCGGGTGACTCGATTGCATCCGTTACTGATGTGGTTGGCTCTCCGGAGTTGCTGGAAGAAACGGAAACATCAGAAGCTACCGAATAATTTTAATGCTTATTATATTGTGAATTTTTGGACAATAAGTAAATAGAATTTATATTTGGCAGAATTTTTGATATCTACCTTAATAATTTACGTGAACTAAAATCTAAAAACGAATAAAATGAAGCGAATTAGTTGGTTTCTCATGGCATTTTTCATTATGGCCCCAATCTGTCTGAAAGCTCAGGAAGGGGCTACTCAGGCTTTAAACTATACGGGACTGGAGAAAAAATTGAAAACGAGTGATGCTGATATTCAGGATCCAAAAAAGAACATAAAGGTAAAAACATGGATCTCACGGGCAGACCTCATGATCAATATTTACAACGTTCATAACGATCTGTTGCGCAAGGGCATGGATCCGGTAAGTGTTAAACTTTTTTTTAAGGAACCACAGGAAATTAAGACCAGCCAGGAAGGCGCTGACAAGATCGATACTTATATTTATGAGCGCGTAAATATTATATTCCGGAATGATGTAGTCGAAAGCTGGGTTGACACCAAGCCAATTCATCCTGATCCGCTGGGAGAAGCTATCAAGGCCCTGGATGAAGCCAACAAGCTAAATGCCGACGGTAAAGCAGATAAGGACATAACCAGCTCCATTAAATTTCTGAAGGCCGCACTGGAAACTGAAGCAGTAGTCCAATATGACAAAAAAAACTATAAAGGCGCACATGATAACTTTGTCAAGATCCTTGATCTGAATAAGCTGCCCCAGATGAAAGGTGTGGTGGATACAATTTATTATTATTATGGCGGCCGTGCAGCGTTGGAAGACAGCAACTATACTGAAGCCAACAGGATGTTTGAAGAAGCTGTTGCCAACAAGTACGAGGATCCGTTCTTATATGTATTCCGTAAACAGTCCTATTTTGGAAGCGGGGATACTGCAAAGGGTGTTGCTGTAATTAAGGAAGGTTTCAATAAATATCCTGAAAATCAGTCAATTCTGATAGAGATGATCAATTATTATCTGACGTCCAACCAGACTGACGAAGCGCTAAGGCTGCTGAGCGTTGCCAAAGCAGGCGATCCGCAGAATGTTTCCTATACATTTGCAGAAGCCACACTGTATGATAAAATGAACAAATTTGAAGATGCCGAGCGTTCATACAAGGCTTGCCTGGACATTAACCCGAATTATTTCGATGCAGCTTATAACCTTGGAGTTCTATATTTCAACAAGGCTGTTAAGATATATGAGGACGCATCCAAGATTACTGATAATGCTAGCTTATGAGAAAGCTAAAAAGGAAGGTGATGACGTTTTATTACAGTCTGTTCCTTTTATGCAGAAAGCACATGAAATTGATTCCAAGGACAGAGCGTCACTGGAAACCCTGAAAACCATTTTCTACAGGCTGAAAATGGATGATCAGTACAAGCAGGTAGTTGAGGAATTGAAAGCTCTATAAATTAATCGGTAATAAAGGGAAGACCTGAAAAATCTTCCCTTTATATTGTTTTTTTCTATTTAACATAATATTAATTATAGGACATTTATTACTTCGGCAATCTGGTTGTTAAATCTTGCCTCTGCTGCCTGTTACCTTACTACTTCGAACTTCCGGATGACATGGTCAGTTCCGTTCGTCAGCTGACAGTTGTAAAGGCCATTCTGGAGGCCGGTAAGATCCAGTGTGATCTGGTTCTCGCCCCGGGGCTGCATGCCAAGGTCACGATAAAACACCTGCTGACCTTTCATATCTATTATTGTCAAAGTCATTCTTTCCGGCGATCCAAGCCGGAAGCTGCACGTTACGGATGTTTTGGCAGGATTTGGATAAACCGTAAAATCATTGACAAACAGGTTTATATCCTGAATACCGGTGGAGCAGCAGCGACAAATTCAATGCAGTTGCCATAGGCTGTACCTGCACTGTTGGTGGCATAGGTCCTTGCATAATAAGTCTTGCCTTCGGTGAGTCCCTCAACCAGGAGTGCGAAAGAACCAGTGCCTGAACCGGAAGCCAGGGCTGATCTTCTATCGTGGGATTATAGAATTCTGCCCAGGCTATACCCCGGTCATTGATCCCGGCACCGCCGTCTTTGATGACATAGCCCTGGAGGTGAACACTGGTAGCCGAGACGTTACCCGTAAATTCCGTGGTGACAACCGGTAAACTGACAATGCCGTTCCGGTTGAGATACGCTTCCCTCATAACCTGCCTGATGATATCCCCCCTTATGAAGAGAGTGAGCATATCCTGTAACACATATTGCGCGACATCTGAAGATGCAGCCAGACTGAGCGGGGTTTTAAAGCTGGTGTTATAATACCGGCATAGACTTCTTAATCCTCTCTCTTTCCTGAGCAGCAGATTATTTATAAGAGACAAGCCAGCCTCCGGTGACAGGGTTGACTTTAACTCCGAATTCATGATGCCGGTCAGGGCCCTGAACAAGTATGAATCAATGCTGTCCACATAAAATGGGTCTTCCTGATCCAGGGATCCGTAACTGGTCAGGCTGTCGTCCAGGTCTGCACAGAATTGCTCAAAATCCTGGTTTAATTATCCCCGAATCGTTCAAAGCCATGAAATAGCCGGGATAGGTGGTTGTGACGATATCATAAGTCGGGATATCAGCCGACCGGTAATGGTCGATCACGGCCAGCCTGAGCACTGCATTTTTCATCTCCTCAAGCCCCTGAAACAGAAACATGGTCGATTGCAGGGTTATGATGCTGTCATAGGGTGTTTCCCCCAATACGTCCAGGGCATCCTCATAATAAATGTTGAATTCGGCCTCTTCAAACTCATATGAATACAGAAGGGTTTCCAGGGTATCCAGATAAGATTCCACATAGGTGCTGTCAAAGCCAAAACAGATCAGGTTTAAGAAATACCAGGGATATTCCTTCGCTCAGGATCTGGTAAGCGGAATTGCCGGACTGGCTTGTTTCTGCTGATTTCTTGCACGGGACCTCACACACCCTTACTATAACAATTTGTTACTACCTCTTCTTCACCATAAGTTTAATTCTGGTTGTATTTGCTGATCCCGTCTCTTTTACCATCCACCATGGTAACTTCCTCATAGTGCGGTCGATAGAGTATTCGCTGTGGCGAAAAATTGTTACCGGCCCCTGCCACCGGCCTTTATCATCCCGTTTGCCAGTGGTTTGGGTATATATATTATCCTCAACCTTCAAATAGTCTGTTTCTTCATAGATTCCTTCACCAAGGTGCTTTATATCGTACTTCATGAATTCATCCAGTGATCCGAGAGCCAGGATTGCAAAGATCCCCAGGGTGAGCAAAGGAGAGGATGGAGCGCCACCATGCGTTTTTAAACTGTTTCTGTTTCATAGTATTAAGATTTTGTTGTAAAGAAGATCGGCGTTATGCCTGAAATCAGCCCTGCCATTCCCAGGGCTATATCCTGCAAGCAGCATGTTCCGGGTATGATCCGTACATATTGAAGACATTCAAAACATAATACCAGCAAGGGTATACTGGCCATCCAGATGAACTTCATCTTTGAGAATAAGCTTATTGCAATAGTCTGAAATATACTTCACAAATAAAGCCTATCATACTATAACCAAGTTAAGAAAAAACTTTGAAAACAAGGCAATTACAACACGGTAAATTTTGAGAACACGCTCTCCCTACTGATTTCTTAAAAATAGCTACCTTCTGTATTCCATAGTGATCCAGTATGCAGTATCCTTCCTCTAACTTAAATCCCTTTCATGTGTTGCCTAATATATTATTCTGGTATTAATTTTGCATCCAAATCCCTAAGCCTAAAGAAAATGAGACAAAAAATTATTTCATTCGCCATTGTGGTTTTTATGGCCGTTCAATGTGCAACGGTTCCCCTGACAGGAAGAAAACAGTTTTCGATAATTCCTGCCTCACAGATCATGGCTTTGGGCACGGATAGTTATAATCCAGATACTCAAGGAAAATAAGATCTCTTCAAATGCTAAGTATGTAAATACTGTAAGATCAGTCGGCCATAACTTATCCGCATGCAGTTGAAAAATACTTTGCTTCTAAAAACCAGTCTGACCTTTTAAATGGATATGCATGGGAATATAATGTTCTGCAATCCAAGGAAGTCAATGCTTTCTGCCTGCCCGGCGGCAAAATAGCCTTTTATGAAGGTATTATGCCTGTTTGCGTTGATGATAATGGCGTTGCCGTGGTTATGTCTCATGAGGTATCCCATGCCATTGCCAACCATGGAAGTGAACGAATGTCAGAGCAAATGGCTGTTCAACTTGGGGGAATGGCTCTCGATGCAGCACTCCAGCAAAAGCCTGAAACCACCCGCCAAATAGCTATGGCCGCTTTTGGTGCCGGCACCACCGTCGGGATATTGCTTCCCTTCAGCCGGACACAGGAAAGTGAAGCAGATGAACTCGGCCTTTATTTCATGGCCATGGCAGGATATGATCCATCCAAAGCAATTGAATTCTGGCAGCGGATGATGGATCAGAGCAAGGGTGCCCCACCCGAGTTTTTATCCACTCACCCATCCGACCAGACCAGGATCAATGATCTAAACAAGCACATGGCTAAGGCTATGCAGTATTATAACAAGTCCCAGAAAAAATAGTCAAACCAATTACCGAATACTGATTACTGATTACCGAATACCGGTTACTTAGGCCAGAATTCAGGTTTTTCAAGCACTCCCCCGTAATACCGGCAATCCACACAATGCGAATCTACAATTAATCTTATATTATTGTATCTGACAAGATAAACCGGATAGTCAGCACGGGTGTAGGGTCTCCATTCCAACCTGTCCAATGGGTAAGGTGCACATATTGCATCATAATAAATTCCCATATCCCTGATCCCATCAATAAAGATGCGTTTTTCCGAAGTTCCGGAAGCCTCAAAAAATCCCAGTACTTTTTTCCCGGGGTCGGTCAGGTTTTTCAGATTGCCGGTTACCGGCAATGGCTGTTTTTCATACAATCCTCCCTTGTGATCATTGTTAATCCGCAACTGTTCCCAGTAATTGTAGGCCGGCTCCGATAACGCATGCTGGGTAATCAGCACACTGTAGCCAAAATAAAGTCTGGTTGTTGTATTGTCCACGTAATTTATCGGCAGCATGATATAATCGTTTGAAACCATATTTGCCGTGGATAAAGTGTTGACCTGCCAAAAGGATTCTGTGATCCAGCATACACTGAGACTATAATCCGGCGGATCAACCACGTTTATCTTGCCATCATAATAAAATTCAATAGGCCACGGAGAATGATGCTCCCAGGTTTCAACGGCACTCCACCTGTAAAACCTGCTGTCAGCCTCATCGCCATGAAAATCGGTATAAAACTGTATTGCCTTGACATTTGCACCTGTTTCCGGCGAAATCATGTCCACCCTTTTATAATATACGGAATCCATCACGGGACAGTCATGCATCATATCATAATCAGAGAGGATCTCTTCACCATTCGGAAGCATGTATATGCAGGCGGTAAGATGTACCGGCATGAAGGAATTGCTGATCGATCCAGACCCTGTATTGACCGGAGGAATATTCTTCCATATTGAAAACGTGACCCTGGTCATCTTCAATACTTAAAACTCCCCCTGTAACCGGAATATGAATGGGCTGGTCAATCGGGGCGGCCTTTGAAACAGACACCATCTGGTATCCTTCGTGATTGGTCACCTCACCTGAAACCACATAGGTATTTTCTGCTTCTCCGTTTAAATTAGGTGCATAAGGTTCAATGCAACCGGCAAGGACCAGGATTATCATAAAGGATAACAGACATTGATTATTTAAGGCATAGTTTACGGAATACTGATTACTGATTACCGATTACTGATTACCGTTTACCTTGGCCAAAATTCAGGTTTTTCAAGCACTCCTCCGTAATACCGGCAATCCACACAGTGCGAATCTACGATCAATCTTATATTATTGTAAATGACAAGATAAACCGGATAGTCCCCCTTTGTATATTCTCTCCATCCTTTTCTTCCCAATCCGTAAGGAGAGCATATCGCGTCATAATAAATTCCCATATCCCTGATCCCGTCAATAAAGATGCGTTTTTCCGAAGTTCCGGAAGCCTCAAAAAATCCCAGTACTTTTTTCCCGGGATCGGTAAGGTTTTTCAGATTACCTGTTACCGGCAAAGGCTGTTTTTCATACAATCCTCCCTTGTGATCATTGTTAATCCGCAACTGTTCCCAGTAATTGTAGGCCGGCTCCGATAACGCATGCTGGGTAATCAGCACACTGTAGCCAAAATACAGTCTTGTTGTTGTATTGTCCACGTAATTTATCGGCAGCATGATATAATCGTTTGAAACCATATTTGTCGTGGATAAAGTGTTGACCTGCGAAAAGGATTCTGTGATCCAGCATACGCTGAGACTATAATCCGGCGGATCAACCACGTTTATCTTGCCATCATAATAAAATTCAATAGGCCAGGGAGAATGATGCTCCCAGGTTTCAACGGCACTCCACCTGTAAAACCTGCTGTCAGTCTCATCGCCATGAAAATCCGCATAAAACTGTAAAGCTTCAACATTTGCACCTGTAACCGGGGAAATCATGTCCACCCTTTTATAATATACGGAATCCATCACGGGACAGTCATGCATCATATCATAATCAGAGAGGATCTCTTCACCATTCGGAAGCATTATATGCAGGCGGTAAGATGTGCCGGCATGAAGGAATTGCTGATCGATCCAGACCCTGTATTGACCGGAGGAATATTCTTCCATATTGAAAACGTGACCCTGGTCATCTTCAATACTTAAAACTCCCCCGCTAACCGGAATATGAATGGGCTGGTTAATCGGGGCCGCCTTTGAAACAGACACCATCTGGTATCCTTCGTGATTGGTCACCTCACCTGAAACCACATAGGTATTTTCTGCCTCACCGTGTAAATTAGGTGCATAAGGTTCAATGCAACCGGCAAGGACCAGGATTATTATAAAGGATAACAGACATTGATTATTTAAGCGCATAGTTTACCGAATACTGATTACTGTTTACCGGTTACCGGTTACCCAAAACCAACCGAATGACCGAAAACACGGCCATCGGAATAAACCCCTCTTATAACAATCACATAGCGTCCGGGAGTATCACCCGTAATAAAAGTAACCTGCTTTACCCGGTTACCACCCGTATTTAATTCCGGCAACCAGAGCAGTGTGTTCCTTGCATCCGCGATGCGGGCCTGCTTTTATGGCAGTTATTCCGGCACATAAAGGAGAGAAAAAATCATATTTCACAAATATTCCCGAGGCAGGAAGATCTATCCCTGCAAAATCGCCATCCCTGGAAATAATACTGATGATACCTCCGTAGGTCAGATCACCCTTGATATACGGCTTGTTTACGGTTTCAATCTTCAGGATCTTTTGCGGTGAAATTGCCAGTACCCGGCTGATATCATTGATCACAACCCAATCTACCAGCACCAATGGATCATTGATGATCATACCTGCCGCACCGCCGAAAAATTTAAAATACGATTTTCCTTTTCTCTCCTTGACCTTTACTTCCTGTGAAATCTCACCAAAATATTCCTTCAGTGTCGGCAGATCAATAAATTTATCCATTACAAGCGTACTTGTCGGCTGCCCATAAAATGGCCTGTGATAAACGCTGCCAGTATCGGTAACTGGTGCAGATCCCTCAAATTCCTTACAGATCCTTGCATTCACTGCCAATGAAAGCGCTGTCTTTTTCTCTTCCTCTGTAAGTTTGAATTCAGGTGACGGAAGAGTCACAGGCAGCGAACAATAATCGTTATCAATCAATAAACTCATTCCAGAACCTGTATAATCTTCAGGTGACAGAAATATATCTTTCTTGCCACGATCATCCGGTAGCGTGAAGAAAAAGCGCCCCTTCTGATCCGTTTTGGTTGCGCTAAAATCCTTTGCTCCCAGAACCGACAAACTAACTATGTGATCTGCGGCGGATGTTTTCTGATCTTTATTAATCAGGGTTCCTGTTAAGGATATGCCCCTGGTTTCGGGGTAAAATACTACTGAGCTATCGTGTCTTTCTTCCGCCTGCATAGTAAATTCAGTGGTTGTCAGCGTATTTTCAGGGACCACGGTAATGCATACATTGCTGATTTCATCATCCGGGATTTTTGTAAAGTCAATGAAAAATATAACGCTGTCACGCCGGCTGTAAGTTGATTTAAGGTTTGAAACCCGCAGTAAACCTGTATCGGGCTGCAAATATGAGACCGGGACTGAGGATTCCTTTCCGGAAACAAGAATATCGTTCTTTGAAGGATTAATGACCTTTATAGGCAGATAATCATAAGAAGCAGGCCCTGCATTGCGCATTTGCCGCGTATAGGCCCTTATATAGTAGATTCCGGTGAAAAGATCTTCAGGTATAGCCAGACAACCTGATGTGATTCCCTTTTCTGATTTGAATTTGCCGCTTTTAATCTTATCTCCCGCGGGGGTGATCAATTCAACATATATAACCGATTCCCCGGAATCTTTAACTGCCAGGGCAGCTGAAAAGAAAATTTCTTCTCCGGTGACATACAGGTTTCTGTCAGTAAATAACTGGATTTTTTCCCTGTTCAAAAATAGCAGGTCAGGGTCCGCTCCACTGGCGGAAATATATTCAGCGCCTGTGAAAAGCGATAATAATAAGAGGGTAAACAGGATCTTCATGTTATTTTGGCCAAAATTCAGGTTTTTCAAGAACTCCTCCATAAAACCGGCAATCCACGCAATTCACATCCACGATCAATCTAGCTCCTTTGTAATTGACAAGATATATCGGCCATGTACTGCGTGGGTATTCCCTCCATCCCATTCTGCCCAGCGGGTAAGGTGAGCATATTGAATCGTAGTAAATTCCCATATCCTTGATCCCGTCAACAAAGATGCGTTTTTCCGAAGTTCCGGAGGCCTCGAAAAATCCCAGTACTTTTTTACCGGGGTCAGACAGGTTTTTCAGATTGCCTGCCACCGGCAATGGCTGCTTTTCATACAATCCTCCCCTGTGATCATTGTTAATCCGCAGCTGTTCCCAATAATTGTAGGCCGGCTGCGACAGGGCATGCTGCGTAACCAGCAGACTGTAACCTATATACAATTTAGTGGTTGTGTTGTCGGCGTAATTAATCGGCAACATCATATAATCATTAGTGATCATATTGGTTGTTGACAATGTATAGACCTGGGGAAATGGTTTTGTGATCCAGCAGACGCTGAGACTGTAGTCCGGCGGCTTAACTACATTTATCTTGCCATCATAATAAAATTCAATAGGCCATGGAGAATGATGCTCCCAGGTTTCAACTGCACTCCACCTGTAAAACCTGCTGTCAGTTTCCGAACCATGAAAATCGGCGTAAAACTGCAGTGCTTCTACATCTTCGCCCGTTTCCGGGGAAATCATTTTCATCCGTTTATAATATACAGAATCCATCTCGGGACAATCATGCATCATATCATAATCCGAGAGGATCTCTTCACCGTTGGAAAGTATGATATGCAAACGGTATGAAGTACCGGCGCGAAGGTATTGCCTGTCGATCCAGACCCTGTACTTGCCGGAAGAAAATTCTTCCATATTGAAAACATGACCCTGATCATCTTCAATACTTAAAACAACCCCGGTAACCGGAATATAGATGGGTTGGTCAATCGGAGCAGCTTTTGAAACAGTCACCATCTGGTATCCTTCCTGACTTGTCACCTCACCTGAAACAACATAGGTATCTTCTGCTTCACCATGTAAATTAGGGGAATAGGGTTCAATGCAGCCGGCAAGGAACAGGAAAACCATGGAGAATAGCAGACACTCGTTATTCAGAGGCATAATTTCCGAGTTTTAACAGCCATGTAACAGTAAAAATGGGTACACCCATTACCGAATATTTATAGCTTTTCAATGCGTTGTATTCGGGTTTAAAGTATACCGAATAGGCATTTTTACGACCTGTCAGATTATATACTCCAAAAACAAGTGAACTATGTACGGGTTTGTTTTTCCGCAAATTTCCTTCCAGGGTGACGGATGCATCAATCCTGAAATAATCCGGTATACTGAACTGATTCCTGGAGGAATAATCAGTATAGGGAACTCCGTCCACATAGTAAATAGTAAGCGGATAGGTTATTCTCCGGCCTGATTGATAGGTTATTACTGAGGAGAGACTGAGACGCCTGTTCAATGTATAATTTGCCAGCGCATTAAATGCATGTGGGATATCGTAATTGGAAGGATACTCCCGGCCACCATTAATGCTGTTCCAGATATTCTCTCCGTCAACAGTAACCAGCGACCGCGAATAGGTATAGGCAATCCAGCCGTTTAACTTCCGTCCGTTCCTTTTGATCCAGAGTTCCATACCATATGATCTTTGTTTGCCTTGTAACATAAGGGTTTCAGTTCCCGCACCGCTCAAGAAATCTGCTCCGTCCTTAAATTCGGGAAAATGATTAATGTGTTTATAAAAAAGTTCCATTGAAGCTTCCCAGCCGCTTTGAGGGAAAGTCCGGAATACACCGGCCGAATATTGATTTCCATGTGCAGGCTGTAAATAGTAATCAGCCGTTTTCCACTGCGTGTTGGGTGCTACCGAAATCGTATTGCTGAGCTGAAAAATGGACTGATGCATCTGGTTAAAGGCCAGCTTAACAGAACCTTTTGGATCTGTTTCAATATTCACCGAGAACCTGAATTCGGGATTGGAATACCATTTGATTGGCTCATTATTGCTGAAATGAATAGTGTCCTCAATATACCTGACATCAACAGGGGCTCCTTCCTGATAGGTATTTACATCACGCGGACCAAGGGGAACAAACAATGAATAACGGAAACCACCGGAAAGTTTCAGCCATGGTAATATTTCGATCATATCAGAAATATATGCAGAACTTTCAAGGCCTTTTTCATTACCAAGTGATTCCTCCTTGCGCAATGAGGCTCCATAGGGTTCAACAACTCCCCTGTCGAGCTTGTTTAGAAGCAAGTCGACTCCGTATTCGAGATTATGCCGGCTCAGTGTAAGATGGTTGAAGTCAAGCCTGATTTCATAATGATCGATTTTATATCCATGCTTATAAGCCGAGGATACTTGCTCTGTGTTAATGGTTTTAAAATTGTAGCTTGCGCCTATTAAGGTGAGATCAGCCTGGATATCGGTACTGAAGTTATGCCTTATATTTAAGGACGCCCCCCGATTGCCGTATTCATACTGCGTGATATCGGATAATTGAAAAAAATCATACGTATTTATACCGAAAAAGGAAAGCTGTGTCTTCTTGAAATCATAATTCAGGGCGAGGTTCAGATCATTGAAACGGGCACTGCTTTCACTGATCACAGGATCATTGATCTTTTTAAGGATCCAGTCGGAATAGGATGTCCGGCCGCTGATAAGAATCGAACTCTTATCCTTTATTATCGGGCCTTCCAGGGTCATGCTGGCAGTGACGGGATTCATCGAGGCATGCATGTTGAAGAGCTTGCGGTTACCCTGCCGGGAAATGATATTAAAAACCGAAGAAAGCCTTCCTCCATACTCTGCCGGAGTATAACCCTTGTAAATAGTGAAATCGCGCACAATGTCGGCATTAAATGCAGGGAAAAATCCAAACATATGCGAAGTATTATAAACAGGGATCTTATTGATATAGAATGCATTCTGGTCAGATCCGCCACCCCTCACATTCAGACCGGCTGAACCCTCCCCCACACTCACGATCCCGGGCATCATTTGGGAAACTTTCAGGATATCACGCTCACCTAACATCGTGGGTATTTCTTTTACAGTTTTGGATGAAATACTTTCCAATCCGGGATCCTTTGATATGACACTGGTTTTTTTATCACCAATAATAACCACCTCATCAATAGGAGTAATAGCCTTCTTCATCTCAACTGAAAATTCACCAGAAGAATTTACTTCCATCAGGCAAACCTTTTTCTCAAATCCCATATATTCAAATCGCACATTATAATTACCGGGCTTCAGGGCCAGGGTTAAAAATCCGTTGGCATCGGTAAGGGCGCCGGCGGACAGTTCATCGATCAGCAGGGCAGCACCGATAATGGGCTCTCCGGTCTCCTGGGCTGTGATTTTCCCCAGTATCTTTACGCGTGCCGGTTTTGCCCCGAATGAACTTTTACCAACACGGATTATTTCGGGTTGTCTGGCTGTTCTGCCTTTGATATACCGCTCCTCACTTTCGGTCAGTACATTACCGGTTTCAACCGGATTTTCTTCTTTTACGGGGTTTTGGAAATCAGGCAATCCGGAAATCAGCGGTTCTCCCTTTAAAATCACAAGGTTATCATTCCAAGGGGAAACTGTCAGGCCTGTACCCCTCAGAACTGTTTCAAGTGCATTTTTAGCACTTATACCATCAGCATCCAGTGAGATCCTCAGTGAATCAACGTCCTTCGGATTATAATAGATGATTATGCCACTCTGCCGTTCAATATCTGAACAAAAAACAGAAAAGGCCACTTTATTGCAGTGAATGGAAATGATCGTATCCCTTCCGGTAGCAGAATGAGCTAATGCCGAAATGAAAAGCAATGAAATGAATATTGATGTTCTCACTGGTTGATCAGGGTATTACAGAAGTTTACCAACGCCCGGACAGAAGTATCTGAAGCCTTGTTTACCTTTATTTTATTATTCTTCAAGTATTTCGATATGCGTATCTGAATGGCCGGATCAAATGCCTTAACAAAGTCCCTGTTTTTTTTATACTCATATTCCGTGCCATGAATAACCAGCAAACTGGTTTTTATGGGCCCTATAAAAGCATATGCTGCAGAAGTCATCACATTTTCAAGTTTCAGTTCCTTTTGCCAGTGATACCGTACTTTAACATTTTCGCTTTGTATGACCTGGTAAATAAAAGGCAGGTTATTCTGCCGGATGAATTCAAATTCAGAAGTCCCAATACCAAAACTGGTAAGCCAGGATTCCGATACTTCGATGACAATTGTATATCCGGCCTGATCAAGGTATTTAAGCAAAAGTACCTGGTTTACAATATCATAATTCAGGTCCAGATGCTGATATTGCCTGTCTGCAATGGTTATCCAACCCTTATGGAATTCCGGACCGGATAAGAACGGATTACCGCTTGACCCGGGAGGAATTTGGTAAATATACTGCCTGCCATTAAACAAAAGCGGATCAGAGCCGTATATTGTATCAATTCCGGAGGAAGCAGATTGAGCAGCTGTCGGAATCAGGGCAGTTATTAAAAGGATAATTGAAAGGCCGGTCTTTAATGAATTGTGAAACATTTACAATTTCAATATTGTTAGATCTACAGGTTTTTAAGGTATCTGATCGAAATAGAAAGGATGCTAATTCCTGTAAAGAGCTATGTAAGTTGAATCAGTGCTCTAAATTATAATTTTAATCCAATCCCTTTTCAAATGATCAATAATATTTTTTTTGTAACCCTGGCATGCAATTTGACTTATAATAATAAAAACCATATTTATGAAAAGCAACGTCTCTTTATTTTTACTGTCCTTTATCTTTCTTCTACCCGCCTGTTCAAATGCCCAATTCCTTAAAAAAGCGCAAAAATCGCTGGGAATGTCCAGCCCTGGCTTTTCTGAAAGTGAAGCTGTTCAGGGAATTAAAGAAGCTCTTGTGAAAGGAACCGGTGAAAGTGTAAGTTTTGTATCTGTTGTGGATGGCTATTTTGGCAATCCGGAAATTAAAATCCCTTTCCCTGAAGATGCCAAAATGGTGGAAAGTAAATTGCGTGCCATCGGAATGGGAAAGCAGGTTGACGAAGCCATTCTTTCAATCAACCGTGCAGCAGAAGATGCAGCCCAGCAAGCCAAACCTATATTTGTGAATGCAATCACAGCCATGAGCATCAGTGATGCGATCGGTATTGTGAAGGGTCCGGAGGATGCTGCAACAAGTTATTTGCGGAATACGACCTCGCCTGACCTCCGATTGAAGTTTAAACCTGAGATTCAAAAATCGCTTGACAAGGTACAGGCAACCAAATATTGGAAGGACCTGATTACCACCTATAATAAGATACCCCTGGTTCAAAAGGTCAATCCCGATCTGGCTGCATATGTTACCGATAAAGCAATTGCGGGCCTGTTTGTGATGATTTCAAAGGAAGAAAAGAAAATCAGAAAAGATCCGGTTGCCAGAACCAGTGAAATTCTTAAAAAGGTCTTTGGAACCTGATCAATTATCCGTCAACAGGAGCTTCAGCGTAATAGTCCTGTTCTGATACTGCAGTACTGCCATATAAATGCCGGGGGACAGGGAACTGGTCCCGGTTATTTTTTTTATATCAATATCATGCTGATCCGGATACCAGGCAACAGTTCCTGTCAGGGTACCATATGCATTGTATACACTTAGTTTACCCGAACCGCTCAATTGAGTACTTCCTGTTTCTATATGCAGCTTTTCACCGGTAAGGTACATTTTGAAAGATTCATTCAAGGGTGAACTGGTTTCCGTAAAAATGTCCTGATCAGCTCCCGAATAGGCAAATGGCGTTCTGCCTGCCGCGGCAAAATAAAGCCAGGAAGTTGCATCCAGGCTGGCCCAGTCCACTGCCCAGATGCCACCGATGGCACCCAGGTTTTCATTGTAAGCAGGCACTGTACCATCGGGATTGATGTGAGGGATCAATCCGGTGAAAAGAGCATTACCACCGGGTCCATTTGAGGCAATATAGGAAAGCGTCCCCTCATACCATGTGGCAATGGGGCCAATACCATCAAAACCATACGGATCTCCGGGACCTCTGGTATACAATAGATCTCCTGCCAGCGAAAGGGCACTGAGTGATTCGCTCTCATACCCCATTCTTCGCGCGAGGGCGGCAAGCCATGCGTTGACAAGCAATACCGGCCGTGAAGATCCGGGTCCTTCTTTCCACAGCCCCAGTTCACTATCCCATCCATGATTCATGACGTAATCCATCACTAATTTCGCTTTGACAGTGTCACCCAGCTCGAGCAAGCCAAATAAGGTTGCTGCATATCCTTCGTAATTGGAAACTTCAGATTTTAAACCTGTTACCATGTTTTTTGTATAGACCTTACCATTGTCGTCAATGAGATCGTACAAAAATGTTCTGGCCTTTATAATGGCAGGATATACTGATTCATCTCCTGATTTTCGGTAATACAGGGCCAGGCTTCCAGGGATCCATGGAAAATCACCCATCCACACCGTATTGTCTCCTTCAAGTTTCACAAGGATACTTCCGGAGATGGAATTCCAGGCACGCGGCCAGTAACCCTGGGGTTCCTGGTGAGTGGCCAGAAAATGTGCCAGCCTGGTTGCAGCATCAGAATAATCATCGGCAGGGTTTCCGCTATTCCATTGCCCTTCCTCACACAGAGCTTTCAGTGCCAAACCCTGTCCATACAGCCACGATGAGCCATCCGGTATCCATGTGGTGAGCAGGCCGGTGTTCTTTTGCCGGTTAGCAATTGCCAGAATGGCATTCTCCCTGATCGTCTGCAACTGTTCATCCGGTATGCTGTTAAGCGATTCAAAAGAGTCTGCCCTGTTGAATTGATCAATTGACTGTGCAATAAGATTTTTGAACGAAACAATACCCGAATCGGCTTCGATATCTGTGTTATCTCCTGAATTCATTGTCACGGCAAAGGAAATTACCTTGATTGCACTCCAGTCCATTGCCTGGTAATTCGAAAACTGTTTCCTTAAAACAACGAGTCTTTCACCCCACCTGTTTAAATGAGCCAGATCTTCCCAGGTATAAGCGGCCTGATGGCCTTCTGATTCGAATTTAAACTCGATATGACGTGCCCATTTTTTACCCGTCATCCCGTGGATATCAATTCCGAAAACATCCATGCCGGAAATATCCACCGGGTTTGCCAGGATGATATATGCCTGAACAAATTTAGGCCTGCTGCCGGTACCAAATTTCCAGTGAAGATGAAGGGCATCATCCGATGAGAGTTTACATGTATCACCGGCAGGCAGGCTGGATTGGTTTTTTGTCCATAAACCTGTATTCAGAAAAAGAGCATCTGAAATAATTTCATCTCCTGACCAACCGGGAACAAATCCCTGTGCAAGTATACCAGCAGGCAGAAAACAGACCATCAGAAAGAAGATTTTTCTAATCATGGCAAGCGGATATGAGTTGTGATTTTTTGTAAAGATAATTCTATTCACAATTTTCCTATCTTTATTCACTCCTTAATTAATCGCTGCACATGAAGGCCAGAAGTCTCTTTCGCACTAAATCTCTTCAGGATATTCTGGTGGAAGTAAAGTCGAATGATGCAGCTGGATTATCCTTGAAACGGACCCTGAATGTCAGGGATCTTACGGCATTTGGTATTGCAGCGGTTGTGGGTGCCGGCATATTTTCAACCATTGGCAACGCAGCCGCACAAGGCGGGCCGGCCATTTCGCTTCTGTTTGTTTTTACAGCCGTGGCCTGTGGCTTTTCAGCACTTTGCTATGCGGAATTTGCCTCAATGGTGCCGGTTTCAGGAAGTGCTTATACCTATGCCTATTATTCACTGGGTGAGTTGATCGCCTGGATCATTGGTTGGGATTTATTGCTGGAATACGCCATCGGCAATATTGCAGTTGCCATTTCATGGTCTGACTATTTCACCGAATTTGTCAGGGGATTTGGATGGCACATTCCTGAATACCTCACAATCGACTATTTCTCTGCTTTTCATGCCCATAAAAGTGTCGTAACGGCATTGTCCACCGGTCATGGAATAAGTCAGCTTCCTTCCGCGGTACAATATGCCAACCAGGCATGGATAAATGCCCCTGCTATGGGCAACATCAGGCTGATTGCCGATGTGCCGGCGCTTTTTATCGTTGCTGTTATAACATACATTGTTTTTATTGGCATAAGAGAATCCAGAACAACAAATAACGTCATGGTGGCCATTAAGTTACTGGTCATCTTTTTTGTGATTGCAGCCGGATCATTCTACGTTCACCCCGATAATTGGAGTCCTTTTGCTCCGGAAGGAGTAGCTGGTGTTTTAAAAGGAGTATCGGCCGTATTTTTCGCATTCATCGGATTTGATGCCATCTCTACCACGGCAGAAGAATGCAAAAATCCATCCCGCGACCTGCCAAAGGCCATCTTTTACTCCCTTTTTATCTGCACGGTTTTATATGTGCTGATCGCCCTGGTCTTAACCGGAATGGTCAATTACAAAGAACTGGCCGTGGGTGATCCGCTGGCTTTTGTTTTTAAGAAGGTGGGGCTTGATTGGATCAGTGGTATAATCGCCTTTACCGCCCTTATTGCCATGACAGGTGTTTTGCTTGTGTTTCAACTGGGCCAGCCAAGGATATGGATGAGCATGAGCCGCGATGGTTTGTTGCCCAGGGCCTTTTCAAGGATCCATCCGAAGTTCAAAACACCTTCGTTTGCCACCATAATAACCGGACTTGTAGTTGCTATCCCGTCATTGTTCATGAACCTTACGGAAGTAACCGATCTGACAAGTATCGGTACTTTGTTTGCATTTGTTGTGGTTTGCAGCGGAGTCCTCATTTTGAATAACAAAGGAAATAAGCCTGCAAGCAGGTATCAGGTGCCTTTTATAAACAGCCGGTACATACTTGTCCCTTTGCTTGTTATAATCTTCACTTTTCATATCAGGTTTAACCAGGATTATTGGCGTGGATTCCTGAGTTTAAATACAGGAGGTAACCTGGTGATTTTTATTATGGATAAAATACCCATGCTGATATTTATAGCGGCCAGTGCCATGGTTGGCTGGTATAGTCTGAGAAAGAATATTTCATTAATTCCGGTGCTGGGTTTATTGAGTTGCCTCTTCCTGATGACCAAACTGGGCCATTCTAACTGGCTGAGATTTTTGATCTGGCTGGGAGCCGGATTACTTATCTATTTTCTTTATAGCAGACATCATAGCAAACTTACCACAGTCCATCAAATCAATAAATCAACAAATAAAAAACCCCACCAAAGGCGGGGTCTGTAATTTTGTTTAATGGGAAAAAGACAGTTCTAAAATTCGCGATATTCGGGTGCAGTTAAAACCAGATAGGCAAGTACCAAAAGTGAGATCGCCGGGACCAAAACCAATAAAAACGTTGCCATGGTAGTATGTATTTAGCTGGTTATTTAATTACTCATAACAAATATACGTATTTTCGTCACTAAAAGATGCACGTTCGTCAATATTTTTTTTAACCAGTGTGCATAAATATTTCAACCACTTTTTAATCTACTTATTTTCAAGTATATTATAAATCAACTCCTGTATTTTTAATCAAAATTATTTCACCGTCCAGTGCAACCAGCATCAAATTTCCCTCATAATCCTTCCGGATGCCGGTTATAGTCATTTCTGAAGGGAGCCGGACGCTCCTGACAACAGTTCCGGTGGCTATGCTGAGCCAGGAAACTGACTGGTGCCCGGCGAAATCCATAAGTGTGATAATCTGGCCTTCAGCACCCGGTATAATTGAACGCACGGAATAAAGGGTATCCTGCGGAAATGCCTCCTTATCATAAATGGGTTTATTGTCCCAGCTTGTTTTAATAAAAACCGTTTTAATCTTATTTCTGGTACCCATGTACATTATTTCGCCCTTTGGCAGGGTTATCGCATGTAAGATGCTATCCGTCGCCGCAAAAGATGATTCAGATATCAGGTACCCTCGCGCATCAATCTTAGCCCGCCAGTGATTACCTGCCATCAAAATATAATTATTAGGCAACGGGCAAAGTTTAACCAGTTCACCGTCGCCGGTATAACTTCGGTTCCATAAATGTTTGCCATTTTCATTCAGGGCCACTATGGCATATTTTCCGGTTGACGTATCTGTTGATTCCGATCCTGCCAGGTAAATATTACCCGTTCCGCTTATGAGAAGGCAGTTTACCTTCAGCCGGCCAAGTTTCTTGCTCCACAATTTCCCGCCATCGGCTCCCATTTTAAAGATCCATGTTTCGCGCGAAGAAGAATCCAAACCAAGCCAGGTATGGCCTACTCCAAGAATTTCATTATGACGGCCGTTTTCAAGGATACCTAATTCATCATTATTTTCCTCGCCCACCGTTTTATTCCAGATCATCTTTCCATCCGGTCCGGTTTTTATTACCCAGGCATCTGACTTTCCGGTATCACTGCGCACGACAGTACCACCTGCATATGAATTATTCAATGAATCAATTGTCATACAGGCAGAAAACTCTTTTGAATCCTCGGACCCAAAACTGCGTGCCCACTGAAGATTACCGGAAGGAAAGCCCCTTGTTTCGATAAGTTTCATTCCCCTGTCCAGGGACCTCAGGTTAAAAATATCAATGTATTGCTGGCCGTCGGGATATTTTGCTATAAAGTCATTATAGGCCTCCATGGTATGAATCTTCCTGGCATAATCGTAGAGCAACCCCTTCTGAAGTATTTTGGCATCAGCCACCTCAAGGGCATCAGGATATTGAAGGATAAAATCATCAAAACCTGTGACTGTATTCTCTTTCTTCGCCTGCTGAAAAGCGGCCGCATTTAGCATTTTTACAGCCTGATTGCATTCCCGGGCATCAGGATAATTCTTCATATATTCTTTATAGGCTTCAACAGTATTCGTTTGAACAGCCTTTTCATAAGCCAGCCGGTTCCTGTATTGCTTTGCCTTATCGATCTGGGCAGCATCTGGAAATTTCTGAATAAATTCAAGATAACCGTCCAGCGTGTTTTGTTTTTCGTATTTCCTGAACTCAAATTGATTCCTGATGTGCATTACATTATCGTGATACTTGTAATCAGGAAATTTGTCAAGCACCTCATATACCAGTTCAAGGTTATTTTCCTCACGGACGTACTTAATAAGCTTGTCTTCAACCGTTTCAATGGCATAATTGATTTTCTTTTTAACCGGTATACTCCTGATCCGTGTTTCAGTGTTTTGAAAGTATTCGCCAATGTACTCAAGCTCTTCAGGTGTAAGTTTTTCTTCGTTCGATTTACATTTTAAAGCAAAATCCCATGAATCCACCAGGTTGAATAAAGGCGATTTATCATCCCCAAATATCATGGCGAGTCCAAATGAGGCAGCCGGATCATCGCTTTTCTCCTTCAGGACCTCCTTAAATACTTCTGCTGATTTTTCATATTCCGCCTTTTCCAGGAACTTAAAGCCCTTTTTCGAATTTTGTGCAGTGACAGCCAGGGCAAGAAACAGAAAAGGAATTAATAATATTTTATGCATGAATTATAATTTATAATCGAATCAAGCATTCAGAAACCTATTTTTTAACAAGCATAAATTCAACGCGCCTGTTCTGCGCCCTTCCTGCATCGGTCTGGTTGGTATCCACCGGCCTGCTTTCACCATAACCTACAGCCTTCATCCTTTCCTGAAGTACGCCCTTTGAAGCGAGGTATGTTACCACGGATGCAGCCCTTCCTTCTGACAATTTCTGATTATAGACGTCAGAGCCTTCATTGTCCGTATGGCCGGAAATTTCGATCATCTTGATATCCTCATCAATCATAAAACCTGCCACTTTATCCAGTTCGGAATAAGAAGCAGGCAGCAAGGCAGTTTTATTGAATTCAAAAAATATATTCTTTAACACTACGGCCGATCCTTCATCAATATCCTTCAATCCCTCAAGAAAATCGTCCTTTATGATCACCGGTGCTGTAAATACGATGGTATCGGATGAAAGACAATTGCTGGCATCCCTGGCGGAATAGATGTACTGTCCGGCAGGCAGGTTCTTCAGGACAGGACCGGTCATTGTATTATTCCATGACACCAGGTAAGGCGGAGTTCCCCCCAGCATGCCAATTCTTATTTCACCATCGGGAACAATCTTTTTAACCTTTCCGGTTGAAGGATCTTTTCCTCCTGTATAGCGGGTTTCGATAACGCGGCTTTCGAAATCATGCTGCACACAGGGACAAAGGAGGCAATTGTCAAGTGCTATGACGGATACATCATCAAAATAATAATATGCATAGGCATGATTGCGCAGGTTCACAACATTTTTATCGGTTACAACATAGTTCGTATTATCGTAGTTGCAGAAATTTCCGATAATAAAATAAGATTCATTTCCACTGGCCGTATAACACAGTGCAAAATTCCTCCCAGTCATTGATGTTGTCAAGAAACAAACCAATCTTGTTAGTGATCTGGGGTGTATAGGACAGGTTGACATTTATGTCATTTTTGACTTCAGTATCATTAAAATACAGACTCATCTGATCCACTGCAAACCTGGAAAAGGAAGCCAGTTTATAATTAAAGCGCACACAGTATTTCTGCCCCTTGATAAGCGGCGTCTTTAACTTACCCTGAAAATACTCCCGATAGCTCTCCTCCGTGCCGCTCAAAATAGCCCCTACATAGCCATTTCCGCCATGAGCTTCGCTTTCACCGGCAAAATTCTTTGGAACGCCAACATTTTTCGGACTGCAGCGGTTAAAATAATCAGGGGTTGCCCTGGTCGGATATGTCCAGCCAGGAATTAAGCGATGGGTAAGGTTCTCGGGAGTAAAGTCCTCCGGACATTTCTCATACACTTCGAAACCCGGATTAACCACCAGATTGTTATCCTGTGAGAAAACGCCGGATACCAAAACAACTGACAATATAACGGATAAAAGAAATCGGACTTTATTCATAACCTGGGATTAATTTGGCTTTTTTGCTCCGTTCCTGCCGGAAATGCCTGGAAATATTCCTTAATGGCCATGTTAATATCACGCACAAGGAAGGGTCCTTCATATATAAACCCTGTATACACTTGTAACAGCCTTGCACCGGCCCTGATCATGGCTATTGCACCATCTTTATCCATAATCCCTCCTACCCCGATCACCGGTATTGCATCACCTGATTGTTTACATATGTAACTTACAATTTCTGCCGAACGGCTTGCCAGGGGTTTTCCGCTTAATCCGCCGGGGCCATAATGATCTGCCTTTTCAGAGAGGCAATTGCGGTCAGTTGTCGTATTTGTGGCGATAATGCCATCAAGTCCCACTTCAGCATAGAGGGCTATAACTTCGTCGATCTGCCTGAAGGTCAGATCAGGTGATATCTTTAGGAATACAGGTTTATTTACGGGTTTTTGCGCCCTTATTTTCATAACGGAAAGCAGGATATCACGCAGGGAATCCTGATCCTGCAGTTTTTCCATGCCTGCAATATTCGGACAGCTCACATTAATGGCAAAATAGTCGACTGAATCGTATAATCCTTCAAAACAGGCTGCATAGTCAGCAGCTGCATTTTCATTCGCTGTAGCGGTGTTTTTACCTATATTTCCGCCGATAATTACCTTGCTGTTCCTCTTTCCCAGCTGTTTAACCGCATGTTCCAGACCCTTGTTATTAAAACCCATGCGATTTATCAACGCATTTTCGTTTTTTAACCTGAAAAGTCGTGGTTTTTTATTTCCAGGCTGGGGTTTAGGTGTTACCGTGCCTATTTCAATGAAAGAAAAACCGAACATGGAGAATTCATTGAAAAACTCGGCGTTTTTATCGAATCCGGCAGCCAATCCGACCCTGTTTGGAAAATGCAGCCCGGCAATGGTTACACCGCCGGAAGGATCAGGCTTATTGGTAAAGCGTATCATGGCACGGCGGACTCCAGGTATTTTATCAAAAAACTTTACAGCCAGCACAACCATGTGATGAACCCGCTCAGGATCAATCCGGAAGAGGATTGGACGGAGTACCGATTTATACATGCATTTTTTTACAAAGATAGGATAAAAACCTATTCATCCGATACAGGAAGGTAGGGTTTAAAGGTGCCGTCCGGGTAAAAAATAACGATCTGCTGTATGTTAGTTACATTTGTAACCTTTGTTGTTTTTTTGTCTTCAGTTATAACAGGAGGATCCACAGCTACAGTGCTGAATTTTATTTTTCTCCAATACTGCTCGAACAAAGATCGGTTCCATGTTGATTTTTTCCTTTGCGGCTGGCCTGAACATGCTTCCATTGCCCATTATCAGCCAGTCAGGATTGATTTCGGGATACTGCTTCATCAATTTGACTATAAAATCATAGCTTGGCTGATTTCTTCCGCTTAATATGTGGGAAATACCTGAGCGCTGCACCCCCAGTTCATCTGCGAAACGTGTGGAAGTCAGATTATACTGCTTGATTATTTTCAGCAACCGGTCTTTCATATTACAAATGTAATAAATTGATTGTTCACATATGTAATTATTTATAGTTACATATGTAACTTATGCCTTTTTTGATATGTTTTTAACCGATATTTTACCAAAATATTCCACTTAAATCCCGCTATTACTCCCTTAAGATGGAAGTAATTACATAAAGTAAAAGTTTATATTAATTTGTTTTATATCTGGTAATGAATGAATTATATCTATAATTTTCTATTTATTATTAAGTTTTTAGCAAAAATTTGAATTTATCTTAAATAAATAGTTTGGATATTTTATATTATGTACTGGTTTACAGACTTTTATATCATTAATATTACCTTATGATTATTTATGCAAAATGACTGTAAAGGGCATTTTTAGCAGTTTCAGGGAATTTTAAAATTTACCTGAAATGACTTTTTTGAAAGAAATTGTGAAAATTTTGGATTTTTCGTTAAAAATGATGGAAAAGTGCACTTGGCTTAGTGTATCTCTATGCCTGCTCTGTGAATCTCTGTGTAATCAATTATCTGCGAAATCAGCGAGATCTGCGAGCAATACAATGTTCCGGAAATGCAATCTTATTCCGGAAAATTTTCGTATACAATTCCTATACTTTTGGGAAGAATCCGGAAACAACTCGGTGAATTACCCAGGGTCTCCCCGTCAGCTTCCACATATATCGAAGAGTTTGATTCAATCAGGATCTCCTTTGCTTTGTATCCTTCTATTTTGCGATGCTTCAGGATCGATCCGTCATACAGTTTTTTCAGGCTCAGAATGATATCACCTTTTCCTATTGTTTTAATGATAGTTATATCAAACAATCCGTCATCGGGAATTGCATGGGGAGTTTGGAGCATGCCGCCTCCTGAATAACGGCCGATGCCCACACTGATTGTAAAAAAATCCTTTGATATCTTTTGCCCGTCCATTTTCATTTCGATATGGGAGGGTTTATAGATCATCAGACTTCGCAACAGATTTATCAGATAAATGGCCTTCCCATTTCTGCCTGCTTCCTTTTGCAGGTTCGTTCTCTGAACAACAAGGGCATCGAACCCCATTCCGGCAATATTCAGGAAATGCCTTTTTTCCTGCTGGTTTCCATTAACATACTCAACGATGCCCACATCCTGTGGCCTGACCTTCCTGTTCCTGATTATCTTTATGGCTTCCTCATATGAATGCGGTATACCGAACATTTTTCCCCAGTCATTTCCGGTACCAACCGCAATCATGGCCAGGACAATTTCCAAGGATGGACAGGCGGTCTGGCTGAAAACACCATTGACCACCTCATTCAAAGTGCCGTCACCCCCGACAACTATAAAGTTCCGGAAACCTTGCAGAATACTGTCATGTGTGAGTTGTATCGCATGTTTCGGACAATCTGTAAATACATTTTTATACGAAATGCCATATTTTGTGAGAAGAGCAGAAATAGTGCCCCAGTCTCTTTTTCCCTTGCCAATTCCGGCATTGGGATTCACAATTACCATCCATTCAACGGTATTTGTCCCGCTCATAAGTGATTTTTTCAGTTTCTGACTCGCATTGCCGTAAATATAGCAATATTATCTATCCGGGATAAAAGGCTCCCCTGTTGAATATAAAACAAAAATTGCCGTCAGTTTAAACTGACGGCAATTTGCATAAGATTTACTCAGGTATTATTCGAATAATTATATTCGTTTCACGTTTACCGCATTCAATCCCTTTTTACCCTGTTGTAGTTCAAAAGACACATTGTCGTCTTCCTTAATTTTGTCAACTAAGCCAGAAACATGAACGAAATACTCGTTACCAGATTCTGCATCTTTAATAAATCCAAAGCCTTTGTTCTCATTAAAGAATTTTACTTTACCTTCTTTCATAATGTTTAATTAAAATTTATTTGCAAATGTATAATTAAAAAACATATTTGTCAATATGCAACAAAAAAATTCGGATAAAGTTTAGCCATCGGAATTTTATGTCTCTTCTATTTGTGAATAAATTCCACCTTTGACATTTAACCCGGGCATTGACTTTTCGTTTTAGCATAAACCTGATTATTTGAAGTTTCTTTATACATTTGTTTAAAATTACAGCAAAGAAGTGAATAATAAGTTTTTACATGTTTTGTATCAGCCATATAAATGGCTTTTCCTCATTCCATTTATCGCAATAAATACTTTTTTTTTCGGAATTGTGGCAGTGCTGGTTTCAACCCTCATCAATCAACGCATCGGGAGCTATTTTGGCGGGGTGATCTGGTCAAGGGTAAATGCTTTCATGACCCCCATGTTTGTGAAAGTGAGAGGAAAGGAAAATATTCAAAAAGGAATCTCCTATGTTGTTATCGCCAACCATCAGAGCTATTATGATATATTTCTGATATACGGATGGTTAGGAATTGATATTAAATGGATCATGAAAAAGGAGCTGGCTAAAATTCCGGGATTGGGTTTTGGAAGTAAGAAAGTGGGACATATTTTTCTTGACCGTTCAAACAGCAGAGTGGCGCTGGAATCTTTAAACGAAGCAAAAAGAAAACTCGTGAATGGAACTTCTGTGGTAATTTTCCCGGAAGGCACCCGAAGCAAGACCGGGGAAATGGGATCATTTAAAAAAGGAGCCTTTAAACTTGCACTCGATCTGGGTCTTCCGATATTACCGGTAACCATTTCAGGGACCGGAAAAATATGGCCTGCAGATACAATTGATATTAAACCGGGAAAATCCGGCTTATTGATACACAAGCCCATTGACATCACCAATTATACTGAAGATTCAATACGAGAGCTGATGCTCCATGCACGGAATACTATCGAAACGGGGTCTCCTCATCAGCTGTGACCCCTGATTTTTGAACCAATTGAAAACTGGCCGGTTAATCTATAAAACAACTATGGAAACGATATTTTACACAGTGATCAGGCATTTGCATTCAATTGTCAGATGGCTTTTGCTTACCGGACTTCTTGGCTCCATCATCCTGGCAATATCAGGATTGTCCGATAAAAAGGGAATCGGAAGTACGGGCAGGTTATTTGCCAGGTTAACAATGTATTTTGCACATTTACAGTTACTTGTTGGAATCGTATTGTTTCTGATAAGTCCCAGGGTGATTTTCAGTTCCGACAGCATGCGAAGTCCAATTCTGCGTTTTTTCCTGGTGGAACACACTTCTGCCATGCTTCTGGCAGTCATCCTGATTACAATCGGTCATATCCGGATGAAAAAGGCCGCAAATGAGGCTCTTTCAGCCCGGACATTGCTGTGGTTTTATGCTTTCAGCCTGGTAATCATTTTAATTCTGATTCCCTGGCCTTTTACACGTTATGCGGGACATTTTTTGTAAATTTGTTATTATTTATAAATATTGAATTGCCATGAGCAGATTATTCCGTAACTTCAATCTGTCGGGTATATTAATTTTAATTTTTCTTATTTTGGAATCTTCTTGTCATTCCCAAACCCGGGAAGCTTGCCGTGGCCGGGCAATTTTACCCTGGAAGTCCTTCAGAACTTAAAAAAGAACTTCAGAATCTCTTTGCACCAAAAAGTGATATTCAACCTGTTGGGAAGGTACTGGCTGTTCATTGCACCACATGCAGGATATGTTTACTCAGGTTCAGTGGCAGCTGAAAGCTTTGAGCAGATTGACCGTGACAGACAGATTGATAATATATTCCTGATTGGATCCAGCCACCGGTATGCTTTTGATGGCGCTTCCATCTATACGCTGGGTAATTTCAGGACTCCACTGGGCGATGTTCAGGTTAACCTGGATCTGGCGAAAGAATTATGCCGGAAATTCAGTGTTTTCACAACACGTGTCGATGCCCAGATGAATGAGCACAGCCTTGAAGTTCAGTTGCCATTCCTTCAGTATTGGTTACATCAGCCATTTCGCATTATTCCAATTGTTCTGGGTACGCAAAATGTGGCTACATGCCATGAAATTGCAGAAGCACTTCGTCCCTATTTCAATCAATCCAACCTTTTTGTAATCAGTACGGATTTCTCTCATTATCCTGCTTATACTGATGCCCGGAATGCTGATCATAAGACTGCTGAAGCGATATTGACCAATAAGCCTGATCGCCTGTTAAAGGCCATTCAAACAAATGAAAAATCAGATATACCGGGATTGGCAACCAGTCTGTGCGGCTGGACATCGGTAATGACACTTTTATACATAACTGAAGAAATGCCTGGTATTGCCTACAAATTAATTGATTACAGAAATTCGGGTGATGCGTCTGTCGGAGATAAATCAAGGGTTGTAGGATATTGTGCAATGGGTGTCTACCCATCTGCAAGCAGTTCCGGGCAGACTGAAAAAAATCTTACCAGATTCCTGATGAAGACCGGACTACCTTGCTTAAACTGGCACGTGAAACAATTAAAAATTATGTGTCAACAGGAAAAATTCCGGTTATAGAAACCGAAAATTTATCAACAGTATTAAAAACTCCTGCAGGTGCCTTCGTTTCCTTGTATAAAAATAAGGAATTACGGGGCTGCATAGGCAGATTTGATCCGGATCAGCCTTTGTATAAAGTTGTTCAGGATATGGCTGTTGCTTCGTCCACCCGTGACACCCGCTTTAATCCTGTAAAATCCGATGAACTGGGTAGTATTAAAATTGAGATTTCCGTATTGACTCCCCTGAAAAAAATAAATTCACCTGATGAGATCATTCTTGGAAAGCATGGCATCTATATGAAAAAGGGATATAATTCAGGAACCTTTCTCCCCCAGGTTGCAACCAGCACCGGCTGGACGAAAGAAGAATTCCTCGGTCACTGCTCACGTGATAAGGCGGGCATGGGTTGGGACGGATGGAAAACAGCGGAGTTGTATACTTATGAGGCGATTGTTTTTGGGGAATGAGGGAGAAGTGACGAGAAATGAGAGATGAGTAGATGATGAGATGAGTAGAAAGAAATCCCGTAGGGATTGACTGCCGTAGATATGAGATATGAGAGATGAGCAAAAATAATCCCGTAGGGATTGACTGTCGGTAGAAATGAGAGATGAGTTAAAAAAATAATAATTGAAATGGTACAAATTCTTCCCTTTGAACAAGTGCTTTCAGCTGCTGTAACACCCCTGGTTTTGATTTCAGGAGTCGGACTTATCTTGTTGAGTCTGGTTAACCGCTATAATCATGCCATTGATCGCACAAGGCAATTGCATAATACATCTACAGAAAATAAAGAGCTGTATATAAGGAGGCAGAAGCAGGTATCCCAGATGTACCGTCGCTGCTCTATATTGAAGAGAAGCATCGGTTTCCTGGTACTAAGCGTAGCCTGCAGTGGAATTATAATCCTGGTTTCAGTGATCCAGCTGATGACAAAGGTGAATTTTGATTACGTAAAAACAGCTTTGCTGTTTATTGGAATTACTACACTTGTAATTTCCATCCTGCTCTTCTTTTTTGATATCCGATTGTCAATGAAGGCATTGGATATAGAACTCAGCAAGTAACCAATTACACATCCGGTACACTCCTGGTCATTCATCTCCTTGTTCATCTTTCTGTAATTAATGAAAGCTGTGAGCGCAATAACAAACACTACAGCAACACTGTAATATACAAACGGAGGAATGGGCAGAGGGTCTCCCTTGGCATAGGAATGAAGTCCGGATAAATAGAAATTCACCCCAAAATAGGTCATGATTACCGAGCTGAAACCTGCCAGCGATGCCAGGTTAAAAGCAAACAGCCCCCGAAGTCCGGGTACCATGCGCATATGTGCTATAAAGGCATAAACAAGTACTGTAACAAGGGCCCAGGTTTCTTTTGGATCCCATCCCCAATATCGTCCCCATGATTCATTGGCCCATACCCCGCCAAGAAAAGTGCCGATGGTAAGCATATATAAACCGACTATCAGTGTCATTTCTATCACGTTGGATAATTCCTGTATTGTCAGATCGATGAACTGAAAACTCTTCCGGGTTACCATGATCATCAGGATCAGGTTGAATGCAGCCAGCAATGCACCTAAACCTAAAAACGAATAGCTTGCTGTGATCGTTGCCACATGAATCACAAGCCAATAGGATTTAAGCACCGGAACCAGGTTGGTGATCTGCGGATCCATCCAGCTCAGGTGAGCAGTTCCCAGTAACAGGAATGCCATTATGGAGCCTGCACTAAGTGCAATGGATAGATCGTGATGAAAAAATCAGCCCGGCAAGAACAGTTGCCCATGCAATATAGGTCAGTGCTTCATAACCGTTGCTCCAGGGAGCATGACCGGAAACATACCAACGCATACCGAGACCAATTGCATGAATTATGAATGCTATGATAATAAGAATCGTAGCAGCCGTTACCGGAATTTTTAGTTTAATACGGGTATAAAACAATCCTATGAACTGAATGATGAGCAAAACAAAGCCAACGATCCCATATACATTTGAAATGCGTGAAAAAATGTTGGATTCATTCAGAAATATCTCAGTGGATATTTTGCGGGCTGAAGGAATGAATCTTGCCGAAAGACGGGTCTGGTAATTGGTAATGGCCTTGATAATGTCATCTGGTCCTTTCCAGTTGCCGGATTGCATGCTTTCACGAACATCCTGCACATAAAGCGGAATAATATTATTCAGGAAAACGGAATCGGGAGAATTGACTTTCCCCAGTATATTCCTGTAGCTATACCATGTATGGCTGCTGTCTCCCGGAACGGGCAAAACGCGCAGCAAATCGCCTGTAAACATCAGGTAACAAATATTGATCCTTTCATCGAGCCGGATAATTTCATTGTCGAATTTATTCCGTTCAGCCGGTTTTTTTCGGAATGCATTTTCCACGTAGGTATGCAAAATGTAGTTGTTATCCGGAAAAAACGAGGCAAAAGAAAAATACTTTCCTTTGCTTCCCATTATTTCCTGTATCTGCGGGTGAGTAGTCCTGATAATGGGTTCATGCTGCCATGATTCCGGATCTATCATCATACCGATAAAAACCTGTTCGGCTGTAAGTCCGTTATATTGGTCTTTTCTGTAAAATTTTCGCAAAACATCCGAGCTCAGTGTGCTTACAGGTTCTATTCTTCCTTCGTTGTCCTGAAGTAATAATCTTCCAAAGAGTTTCGCATGTTCAGGTGCAATTGTTCGTGAAGGCCTGCTCTGAATGTTGTCCTGCGCCGACAATCCATTTACTGCAAGAAGCAGAATTAAAACAGCAAGGCCTTTCTTTGCCTCTTTTAATAAGGTGTTATTCACTGAAAGAGCCCTGAAACGGCTGTTTCGGTTAATTAAGCTTAAGGCCATACCCAGGGCCATCATCAGGTAACCGGTATAGGTAACCCAGGTTCCGGCCCAATCGCGGTTGACTGAAAGGATCGTACCTTTTTCGTCGGAAGTGTATGACGACTGGTAAAAACGATAACCACGGTAATTAAGGATATTGTTCATAAAAATCCGCCTGTTTTCCAGTAAATTCCGGCTGTCATCCTTCAGTTCAACGCGGCTTTCAAACCAGGAGGGACTTTTGGATCCGGGATATCGCTCAACAATAAAATCATTGAGCTTCAAGGAAAAAGGAAGATTCTCATATACAGAACCATAACTGATGAAAAACTCATCGTTCTGAAGAGATACCTTTTGCGGATTTCCGATATACCCTGCTTTTCCCCAAAGTGTGAAATCGCTCGATTTTCCGGCTGAAGTAAGCTGAAGAGCCAGTGCATCGTAATTCTCTCCTCCTTCGGTTTTTTCGACAGGCCGGGCTTCCACTTTTGCCTTGTCAAAAAATTTCCGCATAACGACCATTGTATTACGAAATGTATATAATTGCAGGGGTATGAACCGGAAAGGTACTTTTTGCGGAAGTATTGTCTGCACCTGGTCGCTCATGCCGGTGCGTATAACGGCAAAGGGTGCATCACATACCAGGGAGTCGCCCTGCATATATATTTTAACAGCCAGCGAATCTGCATCAGTATGGTTGAATGAAAAAGTCAACGGGTCCGGCTGATTTCTTTTCACCTTCTTCAATAACAATGCTGATCCTGCCGGTAGAATCGGTATAAACCATTTCTGCCATGGGTTTTCCGGCGGGATCCGGCATCAGATCGGGTATTGCGTTGGATGTAAAAGTCATACATGATAATTCATATTTCTGACCCTTATACTGAAAATTATTCCTGAATCTGTTTTTACCCATCGCACTGAAGCGGGCGGGAAATTCATGCACCTGGTCACCAGCCTTCACCTGAATAAACGCATTATTGGTCAGTACACGGCTGGATGTTTCACCCTCATGCATGCTTAGTACTCCTTCAAATCCGGTATAATGGGTGATCGCTGCGCCTATGAGAATAAAAATAAAAGCGAGGTGAAACACAAATATGGTCAGTTTAGGCCTGGTATATAGTTTTTTACGGAAAATACTACCTGTGAGGTTGATCACTCCGATAAAAAGTAACAATTTAAACCAGGGAGCATGATATACAATTGCTTTTGCAGATGCACTGCCAAAATCATTTTCAATAAATGTGGCGGCACCAATGGATATTGCAAAAAGGGCCAGGATCATGGCCATCAGGTAACTCGAAAAGAGGTAATCACCAATTTTTTTCATTTGGATTGATTCAGAGATTAAGAAATGATAAAATCAGGGTAAAAGATAAAATGGAACTATGGGAATAATTATCAGGGGATTTAATTTGCCTTTTTCAGTTTATCAGCAAATACCTTTCTAAACTTTTCCAGTTTGGGTGTAATTACCGCCCTGCAATAAGGCTGGGAGCTGTTCTGATCATAATATCCCTGGTGATAATCTTCAGCCCTGTAAAAGACTTTGTAAGGCACAATTTCTGTGACAACCGGATCTTTCCAAATGCCGGCTTTATCCAGTTTTGCCTTCATTTCTTCAGCCAGTGCTTTTTGCTCCTCGTTATGATAGAAGATAGCCGACCTGTATTGGGTGCCAACATCCTCACCCTGACGATTCAGGGTTGTTGGATCATGTGTTTTCCAGAATACTTCCAGAAGATCGACATATGAAACAACGGAAGGATCATATACAACCTGGCATACTTCTGCATGCCCGGTGTTTCCGGTGCATACTTCCCTATAGGAAGGATTTTTAACATGTCCTCCCGAAAAGCCGGATTCCACAGAGGCAACCCCATCGAGTTGTTCAAATAAAGCTTCGGTGCACCAAAAACATCCTGTTCCAAAAGTGGCTGTATCTAATTTCTGACCTGTCATTGCAGTTTTTTCTTGTGAATATTGAACCGGGTTCGCATGGGTACATGATGCAAACAGAATCATCCCCATAAATATAAGTGATATTGCAGCAATTTTGTTCATTCTCCGCTATTTTTTATACTAACAGACGGAGAGTCGGATGGTTTAATTAAAGGCCATATCCTTTTCATCCCTGAACAGAAGCGGTGGCATGTATTTGCTTACATGCTGCGTAAATTCTGTGTCGATAACCGATGTGTAGCAGGTGATATACTGCCATTTCTGTGAAGAAGAATTAAAAAAGAAAGCGGAATTTTTGGCATCTGAATGATATGGAATCACGAAGGCGTATCCAAATGTAAGATCCTTTTCTGACGTGCATAATTTATTCTTTTTAAGATAAGCCGCCAGCATTTTATCGGCATGAATAATAGCTTCGCCTTTTTTAACGGCTTCCATGGTTGAACTCGGATTGAATTCATCAATTACGATTATCTGTTCATGCCATTTAAATACACCACAGGGATTCAATGAGTCAACCCTGGCCTTAACAGCCTTGTCGGTATATCGTTCCAGTTCTTTTTCCCGGCCCTTGCTTTCCAGCAGGTCCGATAAAGATGAAGTTACAACAAGTCCCTGCCTGGCGAAAAATGCCGGATCCAGTCGGGAGCCGGTTAGCCGGGAGTAATTTGTGCAATAGGAAATCAGGGACTGTGCCTCGCGGATATCCTCAATGGTATCGCTTTCCACAAGGGGTAGAAAGACTTTTTCAAATTCCTTGGCGTTTCCGGTAAGAGAAGCCAGATCATATTCAGAACCTGCATCAAATATAAGGGCTTCGGTATATGATTTATAATTATCGAGGTATTTGATGGTTTCAGTCAGGTTGTTTTCATTTGCGTATTTAAGGGCCAGGTTAACCATCCGGAGGGTTTTCTGATAGTTATCCGTGCTTCCTGACTCCACCAGCCGGTCAAATTCCTTTTTGAAGTTTTTCTCTTTTGCGAACAAAGCCTGGTAATGGATCCGTTGCTGTTTGATCAGGTTGTTGACATCATCCTTATATTTCCGGCAAAAAGTAACTGTATACTGCTCTCTTCTGAACTCAGCTTTTTCCAGCCGGGCATTCAACAACCTTTTTGGCATTGTCCAGGTCCTCTTCCTGAATGTATTCCTCAACATTTTTCACAAAGAGGGTCAGTTCAAGTTCTCTTTGCTTGTTGTAATAGGCTACATCACGCGCTTGTTTCAGTTTGGGTATCTGCTTCTGCAAGCTCGCTTATCCGGTGATCCAGGCTGTCAAAAAAAGCAACCGATCCCCTTTCCAGGCGGATTATCTGTGCAGAAATGCCAGCAAATCCGGTAAATGTTGCCAGGAAAAGAAAAGCAAAATATTTCTGAAATCCGGACACGGTAAAAAGCTTTGGTATTTGATTGATTTAATACCATATACGGCGAATTTGCCGGGAGGTTATCCGGATTTGAGCAAAGTTGCTTTTTACAGGGTTAAAATATCTACTTTTTTTCTCTTTCCATTCTGCTTTTCAGGATATTAAAATCCTTTTTAAGTCCTGCTATCGTTTTGACGAGCTCATTGGGAGTGATCATCGGATCGGGGATCTCGGAACTGATGAAATTTACAAATTTCCAAATTTCCCTGATCTCTGTAACACCCACCTCAAAAGGTTCATAAATAGGATTCAGTGAATAAAGCCTGAGCCTGTGATCCGATTCCAGCAGATTTTCCACAATTTTAAATACAATTCCTTCATCAAGAGTAAGTACAATATAACCATGGCCGCTGATGAGGGTATTCCAGTCCTGCACAAATTCCCCGGTTACAAATGAGCCGTCGGGAATGGGCAGCATGGAATCGCCGTTGAGCTGGAAGGTCCGGTATTTCTTCTGTTTCGACAGGAAAGGCAGCTGGAAAACAGGGAGATCACGGATGAATTCCGGATCAGCAAAGCCCGTAGCATAGCCGGCCTTGGCCTTTTCCGATACCAGTTCGATATTATCCTCGTTGCGGCTGTTCACTGTTGTGGCCAGTACCCGGAGGTTACTGCCCCGCAGGTACACATCCCCGCCCCTTTCGAGCTGTGACAGCTGGCTTTCCGCCAGTGTACGCAGATCAACCTTAACCAGGGTATCGATGGCCACGCCATAGTACTTGGAAAAGGCAACCAGGGCAGGAATTGTGGGTTGACTGACTTCATTTTCGTACCCGCTGAGGGTAGATCGCTTCATATTGAGTGCAAAAGCGACATCGTCCTGTGTGCGGCCCCTTCTTTTGCGAAGGAGGCGGATGTTTGTGGAGAAGTACATGTTAGTATTATTTAATTAAGATACTGGATTGTTTGATCAGAGCTGTCATATGAACTGGATCCGGATCGGATTCTGAAACTGTTTCGGATATTGTTTTGAGTGTTATTTTTGCAAAATAATCAGTTTTCGTAAATTCTCTCATTACATATCCAGTATCAGCATATTCAATACCACGAATTAACCTGCGATGATTTTAAATTTTAAAGATTCCTCTTGTAAAGATAATTCAAATTGATTATATTATCATCACATTTTTTGATTATTTTATAATCATTATGAAAATTTTTTTAGAACCATCGGAAAATACTAACCGGCGCAGCATCATCCACATGGACCTCGACAGTTTCTTTGTGTCGGTGGAGCGTCTGATCAACAAAAAGCTTATCGGAAAGCCGGTGGTAATAGGGGGTACATCGGGCCGGGGCGTTGTATCCAGTTGTAGTTATGAAGCGCGGAAATATGGTGTGCATTCGGCCATGCCCATGAAAATGGTCCGGCAGCTATGTGCCGATGCCATTGTTGTGCGGGGGGATATGGATCTCTACAGCAAGTATTCGAATGTGGTAACCTCCATTATTGCAGAGCGTGCGCCTGTATATGAAAAGGCTTCCATCGACGAGCATTATATTGACCTCACGGGAATGGACCGCTTCTTTGGATGCCTGAAATGGGCTCACGATCTGCGGCGGGAGATCATTAAACAAACCGGATTGCCTATTTCTTCGGGATTATCGGTGAATAAAACCGTTTCGAAAATAGCTACCGGTGAGGCAAAGCCGAATGGAGAGAAGGAAGTCCCCGACTCCCTCATCAGGCCCTTTCTCAATCCCTTATCCATCAGCAAAATTCCCATGGTGGGAGAAAAGACCTTTCACCTGCTGCGCTCCATGGGCGTGGCCACCATTGGCACACTGAGCCAGATACCCGTTGAGATGATGGAAAAGGTGCTGGGCAAGAACGGCATCGACATATGGAAAAAAGCCAATGGCATTGATTTCACGCCTGTCATACCCTACTGGGAACAGAAATCGATCAGCTCGGAACGCACGTTTGATGCGGATACCACCGACCTGGCGCTACTGAACAACACGCTGGTCGGCATGGTGGAAAAAATTGCATGGGAACTGCGGAAAGAACAGAAACTCGCGTCATGTATTACTGTAAAAATAAGGTATTCGAATTTCGATACCCATACACTGCAACAGCGAATTCCCTATACGTCATTCGATCACAAGCTGATCGAACTGGCCAAGTCGCTTTTCACCCGCCTTTACCAGCGGCGTATGCTCATCCGTCTCATCGGGGTCAAACTCAGTCACCTGGTGCAGGGGACGCCCCAGCTGAACCTGTTTGAAGATACGCCGGAAATGGTGCGGCTCTACCAGGCCATGGACAAGATGCGCCAGCGCTATGGGAAACGGGCGGTGGAGCGGGCAGTGGGAATGAGGGACGAGGACGAGAAGAGAAAAGTGAAAAGTTAAAAGTGAAAGTTATGCAGTAATATGCAAGATTACTGCAGTAACTGCAAAACTGCAGTCAAAACAGTGCAGTATTCTTGCTTGTCCCTCGTCCCCGTCCCTAGTCACTTCTTCAGGGTCTTATTTCAAACACCCGGTTGAAAGGTGTTTCAGTAGCTCTTCTGAACCTGGTAAAACCTGCTTTCTACGCCACTTTTTCAATTCATCATCGCTCGCAACGGTGCCAAGCGCATATCCGCCGGTTGCCAGGCATTGGGAGTGCAACATAATACGGAAGCTCCGGAATAGACCCGGCCAACCGGATTGAAGTTCTCCTCGACTCTCTCTTCCGGCCATCGGTTCAATGCCATTATCAGACCATTGTCATTTAAATTGTTAAGGCAGTTTTTCAGTGCTCCGACCGGATCACCCATGTCATGAAGACAATCAAAAAATGTTATAAAATCATAATTTCCCAATGAAATTCCTGTGCACCGGAAACTGCAAATGTAAGATTGTCCAGCTTTTTTGCTGAAGCAATTTTTTGGGCTTCTTCTATGGATGGGGCATGATTGTCAAAACCCATAAATCTTGATTTTGGAAAAGTTTCGGCAAGAATAATCGTAGATGCTCCATATCCGCAACCCAGATCGGCAACAGAAATTCCATCTTTCAGCCGTTTCATGATATCGGAGACAGCAGGCAGCCAGTTTTAAGCAAATTACCCAGGTAGGATGACCTGAAAAATCGCTCAGTCCCTTCAAACAGATCGTGATGATGTTCTCCCCATTTCATTCCCTCTCCGGTCTTGAAATTGCTCTCAATGCGATCCTCGGCTCTTTAACATGGCATTAATTACCTGGAATCCCCCGGCTACATAATAGGGACTGTTTTCATCCGTCAGCGCCATTGCATGCTCATCCGGCAGTATATACCTGCCGCTGGAAGCATCATATTCGATATATCCGCCCGCTGCCTGGTTGATCAGCCAGTCTTTCACATACGATTCACTTATACCTGGTTTTTTTTGCCAATTCAGCCGCGGATAAGCGGCCCTGCATATGCCATGGCCTTGTACAAGCCAAGTTTGTCACCCATATAAGACAGCGTTACACCAACTGCAGCTCCAAAATCCGTAACTACACGGCCCAAAAAAGCTTCAACCTTTTTTGCATCAATCTTCGACATTGTTGTTGTTTCCATAATTTAATATTTTTTGTTTAAAACCAAATAGTGATGGAAATGGCTATAAAATGAAAAGATTTTGAAAAAAGCTCCGTAAATCACAACATGAAAAAACACACTAAATTACAAAATAAGATATATAATATCTTAAATATCTTATTTATTTTTTATCAAAAAAATAGTGTGAACCAAATTTCAATTTCCACCAGTACCTGCTATTCACAGAAAAAAGTTAAAAAGCGATACATTATGTTCGAAAATGATTATATTATAATCTGATTTTTTGATTATATTATAATCATTTCATCGATGAACAAGCGGTTGTTTTTTTTAAAGCAGGACGGATGGTTTGAGGCGGAGATAACGGAAAATCTGAAAAATGCCTCACCTGATGAACTTGCCAGATGGGTATATGCCATGGCAGACAGGCATAAATTCAGGAATTATCTGATCACGGAAAATCCGGGGCCGGTATTCGGTAAGCAATATTCGGTAGTCGGTGATCAGTATTCAATAACAGATGCTGGATACTTGATACTGGATGCTGGATGCTGACGCCGCCGAAGTCATCGGTGAGGTATTGAGTTTTGGGCATTACTTTATTGACAATAAGGTTTTCTGTAAAATCTCTCCCCATCAACATCCAGTATCCAGCATCCGAAGTATCCAGCATCCAGTATCCAGATATCCAATGTATCTGAATTCCCATTCATATTACAGTCTCCGCTACGGCACCATGTCCATTGAAAAACTGGTGGCCGCGGCACGCAGGAACAACGTGAGGGCCCTGGCACTCACGGATATCAACAACAGCACGGGCATGATGGATTTCATCAGCGAATGCCGGCTGAATGGAATCAAACCGATTGCCGGGATGGAGTTCCGGGATGAAAACAATAAGCTGCTTTACGTGGCTGTGGCCAGAAACAATGAGGGCTTTCGCGAGATAAATGAATTTCTCACCAGGCATAATCTCGAAAAGCTCCCCTTGCCTCCCCGTGCGCCGGCTTTTGACAATGCCTATACAATTTATCCTCTCACCGGCAGCGCTCCCGTTAAGCCGCTGGAAAATGAATTCATCGGCATCCGGCCGGGAGATATCAACCGCCTTGTGTCTTCGCGGTTCCGCTATCACGAACAGAAACTGCTGGCCCTGTTGCCGGTAACCTTTGACATAGCGGATGAATTTGTATTGCATCGCCATCTTCGCGCCATCGGCAAAAACACCCTGCTCAGCAAACTTACACCCGACGACCTGGCCTCCGCCAAAGAGATCTTTCTTCCCCCGGATTTCACCCGGATCATCTATTCCGATTACCCGCAAATTGCGCAGAATACGGAACAGATACTCGATGAGTGCTCCGTGGAAATGGACTTCAGCACGGTTAAGAACAAGCGTACGTTTACAGGCAGCCGGTACGATGACAAGCAGTTGCTTCGAAAACTGGCCCTCGACGGAATGCAGTACCGCTATGGAAATTCCAATGCGGAGGCCATCCGCCGCGTGGAACATGAACTTGAAGTAATTGATAAACTGGGCTTTTCGGCTTATTTTCTCATTACATGGGATATTATCCGGTACTCCATGAGCCGCAGCTTTTACCATGTGGGACGCGGCAGCGGCGCCAACAGCATTGTGGCCTATTGCCTGAAAATCACCGACGTTGATCCCTATTGAGCTGAACCTGTATTTTGAACGGTTCATCAATCCGAAGCGTACTTCTCCGCCCGACTTCGACATCGATTATTCCTGGAAAGACAGGGATGAGGTGCAGGACTATATTTTTAAACGCTACGGACGCAAGCATACGGCCCTCCTGGGAACGATGAGCACCTTCAGGGACCGTTCCATCTTCCGCGAACTGGGAAAGGCCTACGGCCTTCCTAAAGAAGAAATCGACCGCCTGGTGGATAATCCGGCGGCCATCACCCGGGACGATATTACGGAACAGCTTTTTCAGATCGGAAATCAATTGCTTGATTTTCCCAACCTCAGAAGCATTCATGCCGGCGGCATCCTGATATCCGAAGAACCCATTACCTGCTATACGGCGCTCGACATGCCACCGAAAGGATTCCAGACAACCCAGTTCGACATGTATGTATCCGAGGCGATCGGTTTTGAAAAACTGGATATTCTCAGCCAGCGGGGAATCGGGCACATCAATGAAAGCGTGGAGATCATTGCCGGGAACAGGGGAATAAAGGTGGATGTTCACCGCATTGCCGATTTCAAGCAGGATGAAAAGGTAAACGACCGGCTTTACCGCGGCGAGGCCATCGGCTGTTTTTATATCGAAAGTCCCGCCATGCGTGGCCTGCTTAAAAAACTTCATTGCAATAATTATCTCACCCTGGTGGCTGCCAGTTCCATTATCCGGCCGGGCGTTGCCAAATCGGGAATGATGAAGGAATACATCAACCGGTTCCATAATCCGGGCGGATTCAAATACCTGCACCCGGTAATGGAAGAACAACTGAAGGAGACTTTCGGGGTGATGGTTTACCAGGAGGATGTGATCAAGATATGCCACCATTTTGCGGGACTGGACCTGGCCGATGCCGATATTCTGCGCAGGGCCATGGCCGGGAAATTCCGTTCGAAAAAGGAATTTGAACGCATCCAGGGGAAATTCTTTGAAAATTGCAGGGAACGCGGTTATCCCGGATACCCTCACCGCCGAAGTATGGCGGCAGGTGGCTTCCTTTGCCGGGTATGCCTTTTCAAAGGCACACTCTGCCTCCTATGCCGTGGAAAGCTACCAGAGCCTGTATCTTAAAACATATTACCCTAAGGAGTTTATGGTGGCCGTGATCAATAATTTTGGCGGCTTTTACCATACCTGGGTCTATTTTAATGAAGCCCGGCGGTGCGGGGCGACCATTTCCCTGCCCTGCGTGAATAAAAGCCGGTACAAGACCTGTATTTACGGCAGCGAGGTATTTGTCGGCTTTATTCATATTGCCAACCTTGAATCAAAGGTAGCCGAACAGATTATCATCCAGCGGGATGCCGGAGGGGAATATAAAAGCCTGGAGGACTTTATCACCCGTGTCCCTGCAGGCATCGAACAACTGATCACCCTTATCCGGCTTGATGCATTCCGCTTCACCGGAAAAACAAAGAAGCAGTTGCTGTGGGATGCCCACCTGATGCTGGGCAAGAATGTACAGTCAACGGATATGCCCATGCTTTTCCATGAAAAACCGCGGGAATTTGTTCTTCCCGAACTGGAACAAACCCGTATTGAAGATGCGTATGATGAAATTGAACTCCTGGGATTCCCGGTCACGCTTACCACTTTCGACCTGCTTATAACCCCGTTCCGCGGGCAGATCGCTGCCGGTGATCTCAACCGGTATGTGGGGCGAAAGGTGAAGATGCTCGGAAACCTTGTCACCATCAAATATGTACATACGGTAAAAGGTGAATGGATGCATTTTGGCTGTTTCCTGGATACCCATGGCGAATTTTTCGATACCGTGAATTTCCCCAATTCATTGAAAAACTATCCTTTCAGGGGATATGGCGTTTACCTTATTCTCGGCACCGTCACCGAGGAATTTGGCTTTCCCAGCATCACCGTTGAAAAAATGGCGAAATTGCCGTTTCAGAAGGATCCGAGGTATTGATACCGGATATCTGCCCATGAACAATGATTCGTAGAGACAAGGCATTGCCTTGTCTCTACGACAACCGTCCCTAACAAAAATCCATTTTTTACGTATTAAAAAAAAACATTTACAATGAAATCCATCCTATTGGCATCTGCATGCCTGGTCAGCCTTTCTTCCATTGCCCAGAATTATGAATTGCCTGCGCAGGCTTCGCGGGAACAGCAGGTAGTTCATACCCTGTTTACCCTTTCATACAGCGAACCATACGAACTCCCGTCCTGGATCGCCTATAAACTTACTCCTGAACAGGCAAAGGCTACAGGAACGTTCAAGGATAAATATATTGCCGATCCGCTTGTTTCCACAGGCTCAGCCGTTCCCAAGGATTATAAGGATGCGCCTTTTATCATGGCACAGCTTGTGCCTGTTGAAGATATGTTTACTTCGCCAAAAGCAGTGGAAGAAAGTTTCATGATGACAAACATTGTACCCCAGAAACCCGCTTTCAACCATTTCATCTGGAAGGCAAATGAAAAGCTGATCCGGGAATGGGCAAAAGAAGGCAACACATTGTATATCGTAACCGGTCCCGTACTTACCGATGTGCCTTTTTTTACATTCGGCACTAATAAGGTGAGTATACCTACCCGGTATTATAAGGCTGTACTGGATGTAAACGGAAAAAGGGCCATTGGATTCCTGTTCCGGAGCAATACGGCCAATGGCGCTGCAAAATCCTTTGCTGTGTCAGTGGATGAAGTTGAAAAAGCAACCGGACTGGATTTTTTCCCTTCCCTTCCGGATGATCTCGAAAATGAAGTGGAAAAAAGCACCGATTTTTCAAAATGGAATTTTAAGGTGCTGGAGCAATAATTGGGACAAGGGACTGGGGACTAGGGACGAGCAAGAATAATCCCTCTAGGGATTATCTATCGGTAGAGATGAGAGATGAGTAGGGAGAGATGAGTAAGGCGTCTCGAAATCTGCGAGATCAGCGAGATCAGCGAGAACAAAAGCCCGCAAGATCCGCGAGATGATTGCTACAACCAATGAAAAATGGATCTCCGTGACCGCATCCCCCTTTGCCATCGATTTTTTGATTTCATATCCGGCTTCCCGGCAATTAGCCAGTTCCAGTGCCTTTTTGATCCACCCTGCAATGCGGTATTCAACCGCCTCATCAATATCTTCCAACTGAACAACCCTTAGAATGGCACTATAAGGCCCGGTGATCTCCGCTTCTACCTGGCTGGGATTATAAAATGTAGTGAATATTTTGGATGCCCGCTGCATTAGAAACTGCGGTGAGGCAATCAGCAGGAATACTTTATAAAAGCCCTTGAGTGCCGTTTCCGCACTGTAACTTCCCAATCTGTTCTCCGCCGGTTCTAATGTCTTCATCATAACAGAGTTCAATTATTTTATTTACAGGAATTGAATATCCTTCCTTAAAAGGATACCAGGCGGTTGCATCCAGGGTGGAAGTATATATTTTTCTTGAATCGGCTGGTAAGGAATCCAGCCATTGGTCGTATTGATCTGGAAATTTAGTTTTGATAAAATCACGGGTGGTTTTAAGGGCCGTACCTTTAACTTCCATATGAATTATTATTTGAGAGCAAGAACCATAGTTTTCGCAATGTCAGCCGGCGATTCCACAACATGGATGCCGCATTCCCGCATTATTTTCATTTTTGCTGCAGCCGTATCTTCCGCACCTCCTATGATGGCGCCGGCATGACCCATCCTTCTTCCTTTGGGTGCCGTCTGACCGGCAATAAATCCTACCACCGGTTTTGTGCCATGGTCTTTGATCCAGCGGGCTGCATCAGGTTCCATGCTGCCCCCGATCTCCCCGATCATAATGATCCCTTCGGTCTGCGGATCATTCATGAAAAGCTGGATCGCATCCAGTGTGGATGTGCCAATAATCGGGTCTCCGCCAATACCAATGCAGGTCGACTGGCCCATGCCTTCCTTGGTTACCTGGTCAACTGCCTCATAGGTGAGGGTCCCGCTGCGTGATACAATACCAATGCCGCCTTTTTTATGTATAAATCCCGGCATGATTCCCACCTTGCATTCGCCGGGGGTAATTATACCCGGACAATTAGGACCGATCAGCCTTGCATTTTTGCTTTTCAGAAATTCCTTCACTTTCACCATATCCTGGGTAGGAATGCCCTCGGTGATGCAAACGATCACACCGATCCCCGCTTCGCCTGCCTCCATGATGGCATCCGCGGCAAAGGCAGCAGGAACGAAAATTACTGTGGTATCCGCACCGGTTTGCTTTACTGCATCAGCAACTGTATTGAATACAGGCCTGTCGAGATGAAGCTGCCCGCCTTTACCCGGCGTGATGCCACCCACGACATTGGTTCCATACTCAATCATCTGTCCTGCGTGAAAGGTGCCTTCACCTCCTGTAAAACCCTGTACAATAACACGCGAATTCTTGTTTACCAAAACACTCATAATACCTGTTTTCAATACAGGATAAAAATAGAATAAAACGATGAATTATGGTACAGGGGATAAAATAAATAGCAAAAATTTATACCAGTGAAAGCCCGGGATACATAACTCTTTAAAATCAGTGCTATAAATCATACCTTTATCCTTTCAATTGGAATTAAGAAATGTATTCAAAAGACGACACGATATGTGCCATTTCAACCCCGCCCGGCAGGGGTGCTATTGCCGTTATCCGTTGCAGCGGTCCTGATGCCATTGGTATCTGCGACAAGATCATCCGGCTTCCTGCTGAAAAGGGGGAATTATCAAAACAAGCCGGCAATACCCTGCATTTCTGCAATGTGGTGGATGGGGACCAGCTGCTGGACCAGGTTGTGGTGAGCCTTTTCAGGGCACCACATTCCTATTCGGGTGAAGATACAATTGAGATCAGCTGCCATGGATCCCCTTATATTCAGAAGCGGATACTGGAATTGCTTGTGCAATCCGGTGCACGGATGGCAACGGCAGGCGAATTTACCATGCGGGCTTTTCTGAATGGCAAACTTGACCTGACTCAGGTGGAAGCAGTAGCCGACCTGATCGCTTCAGGATCAACTGCTGCACACCGGGTGGCCATGAGCCAGATGCGGGGCGGATTTACCAAAGAGATAAAGAAACTAAGGGACAGGCTGCTTCATTTCACCTCGCTGGTTGAGCTTGAGCTTGATTTCGGTGAGGAAGATGTGGAATTTGCAGACAGGCCGCAACTCAAATCATTATTAAATGAAATTACAGGTGTGCTGGAGCATCTGAAAGATTCTTTTACGCTGGGAAATGTGATCAAGAATGGAATTCCTGTAGCCATTGTGGGCAAAACAAATGCAGGGAAATCCACGCTGCTGAACCTGCTGTTAAGTGAAGACAGGGCTATTGTATCTGAAATTGAGGGAACCACAAGGGATTCCATTGAGGATGTCATCAGCATCCGGGGCATTCATTTCCGGCTGATTGATACCGCCGGACTGCGGCACACAACCGACGAAATAGAAAAGCTGGGAATTGAAAGAACATGGCAAAAGATCGACCAGGCATCCATTATATTCTTGGTGCTTGATATCAACAGTGATCCGGATGAAATGGTAAGACTCCGCAATGAAATGAAAGCCATGCCGGGTACAACGGAGAAACGATGCATAATTGCTTTAAATAAAATCGACCTGCTATCTGCCAAAGAGCTCAACGATAAGCAAGATATGGTTGAAAAAATTTTCAATGACGGGGAAATCATTGTTCCTCTTTCCGCCAGGTCAGGCACTCACCTCTCCCACCTGGAACAAGCGCTGGTCAATGCTTCCGGTGCGGTATCCACAGATGAGAATGATGTTATCATCACCAACCTCCGGCATTTTGAAGCCCTTGACAAAGCCCTTTCTGCCATGCACAGGGCCACCACAGGCCTATCCACCGGCATGACCGGCGATCTCCTCTCCCAGGACATCCGTGAAGCCATGCATTACCTGGGTGAAATCACGGGCGAAATCACTAATGATGAGGTACTTGGCAATATATTTAAGAATTTCTGTATCGGAAAGTAATGTACCTTTCTCCGGTTTTCTTATTCCTTCTAATAGTTAATAAAATCAGCATTTTAGTTAATTGTTTGAAACAGTTATAAATACAAAGTAAACATGAAGAAATTTCTTTTTTTACCTGTTCTGTTTATTGCGCTTTGGTCTCAGGCTCAAATTGCCGATACAGCCACCTATTTGAATGATCTGAAATCGGAAATGCAGGTAGAGTGGCCGAAAAACAGAACGATTAACATTGTTTTTCATGGACATAGTGTTCCTGCCGGATATTTTAAAACGCCTCAGGTAAATACTCTGCATGCCTATCCTAACCTTCTCCTGAAAAAGTTGAAAGCCATTTATTCGCTTGCGGTTGTGAATGTCATTGTCACAGCCATTGGGGGTGAAAATTCAGTTCAGGGAGCTGAACGGTTTGAACGTGATGTGCTGATTCACAAACCCGACCTGATTCTGATTGACTACGGGTTGAATGATCGGGGTTGCGGGCTTGAGAAGGCTTATATCGCCTGGAATCAGATGATTAAGCTGGCAAAAGATAAAGGTATAAAAGTGATTTTGCTAACACCTTCCCCGGATCAAACCGTCAATTATTCGGATCCCTCTAATGAACTTAGCAAACATGCCGATCAGATACGAAAAATCGCTGCAGAAAATGAAATTGGACTGGCTGACAGTTACCAGGCCTTTAGCATCCTTTATGCAGATAAAGAGCAACTTAGCAAATACATGTCCCAGGTTAATCACCCAAACGAATTGGGCCATGAACTGATTGCTAATGAGATTTTAAAATGGTTTAAATAGAATTATTGATATTTATTATTGCATCTTTATGACAGCCGGATAAATAGTAATAGTGTTATTTCTTTTATTCAGACAAATCATGCACAGAATCACATTTTACGCTCTTGCTTTTTTAAAATTTTGGTACCGTTGGCTTCGCTGCATGCCGCCGATATTGTTAACCTGCGTTGTGAATATCGAAATAACCCGCTCGGAATTGACGTGGCCCGGCCACGGCTGAGCTGGGAGATCGAAGAAAGAAACCAGAGACCGGAAGCCAGAAATCAGAAACAAAGTGCATATCATTTGTTGGTGGCGAGTTCGGAGGAACTGCTGGCTAAAGATCAGGGCGATCTGTGGAATAGTGGCAAGGTTGGTACGGATCAAACTCTTAATATTGAATATGCCGGCAAGACACTTGTCTCGCGCCAGAAATGCTATTGGAAGGTTCGCTCATGGTTCAATGACGGGAAAGTCTCAAAGTGGAGTAAACCTTCGGCATGGACCATGGGATTGCTGTCCTCTTCAGACTGGCGGGCCAAATGGATCAAATACTCTTCCGAAACGGCAGAAGAGGCGCATTATTTCCGGAAGGAGATTAATCTCGGCAAACCCGTGAAACGTGCTGTGGTAAGATTTGCCTGTCTGGGATTTGCCGATGTATTGATCAATGGCCGGAAGCCGGATGAAACGCTCATGATTGCCCCCCGTTTTGCTAATCCGGCATATCGGTTGATTTACACCACGCTGGATGTAACGAGTTTGATGAAGCAAGGTGACAACTGCATCGGAGCCATTGTAGGGAATGGATATAACAGTCCTCCGTCCAAAGGGTGGAATGATTGGCAGGCGTCTGCAGGTATGCCGCAACTGCTACTTGAGCTTGAAGTGGAATTCTCTGATGGATCATCCTGCATGATGGGCACCGATGATACATGGACAGCCAGTCTGGGACGGATACGATACAATGATTTCTGGGTCAAGGAAGTGCACGATTTAAACAAGGAACAGGATGGATGGGCGTTGCCTGCTTTCAAAGATACGCTCAGGCAATGGAAGCCTGTGGCACTGGCCGGGGCTCCGAAAGGAAGACTCCAGGCTCTTCGCAATCCTCCGGTGCGCCGTTTTGAATCTGTCAAGGCACTACGCAGGGATGGAAACAATTATATATTTGATCGCGTTTATACAGGATTCCCGCGCATCAGGGTCAAAGGTAAACCAGGTGATGTTGTTTCCATCAGGGGAAATCAGAAGCTAGCCATGAGAGAAGTATTCGGGCCGGTGTGTATTGATTTCACGCTCCGTGATACGAACGAGGTGATACTCGAGCCGCGTTTTTTTGTCCATACTATCGGGCCTGAGTTCACCATTACCGGATTGGATCATCTGCCTGCGCCGGAGGATGTCAGCATCGAAGTTGTTCATGCTGATCTCCGGTCGAGCGGTGATTTTGAATGCTCTAACCCGCTGTTTAACGAACTGCACCAGATTGGAAAGCATACCCATTTCAATTATGTTCTGAACTATCCATTGGATCCCACCCGTGAGAAAGCCGGGTGGTCTGAGGATATTCAGAATATGTTCGAGTCTGCCAGTTACCTTACCGAGACTACCACCCTTTATGAGGAATGGTGGCAGGATTATGCGGATGTTCAGATGGAAGATGGCCGTGTTGCATCCGTCGCACCTACGAATGTTGGTCATGTTGATACCTGGAACGATCCCTGGTGGGGAGGCATGATTATTTATGCTCCCTGGCGGCTATATGAGTTCTATGGCGACGTCCGGATACTGAAAAGGGCTTATGAGCCCATGAAGCTGTATTTTTCCTGGCTCAGGAAACAGGCCGATTCTACTGGCGGGATATTGGAATGGGCTGGCGCATCGGATTGGATCGAGGTTGGTATCGAAGGCTGGGGACCACCCAAACGCACCCCGACGTTTCTGGTTTCCACAATGGCATATATCTGTTATGCGGATATCCTGGCGAAAAGTTCATCCTTGCTGGGACACAATGAGGATGCAGCAACCTACAAATCCATTGCCGAAAGCACCCGTGAAATCTTCAATAAGAAGTACCTTGATCCCGCAACCGGGCTTTACGCAGGGGCTGATGATTCCCAGGCTTCACTCATTATGCCACTGGCTCTGGGGGTGGTGCCTGAAGAGATGAAGAGCCTGGTGCTCCAGCGGCTGGTGGAAAATATCAAGGCCAGGAATTATCATTTGAGCACTGGGTTTGTTAGTAACCCCTATTTGCTGGAGGGATTGACCGATCTCGGGCGGGCAGACCTTGTTGGAAGAATTATGAACCAAACGGATTATCCCAGTTTCTATTCTGTTGCAAAGAACGGGGTATTCATGGAAACCTGGCGTGGTGGGATGGCTCAAATGCCATCGCTTGGCGGTTCTTCCACCGCATGGTTCTACCGGGCGATCCTTGGAATCCGCAATGATACAGTCCAACCCGGATTCAAGCATTTCATCATTAAGCCGGAGATGGTATCCGAAGTTACATGGGCTAAAGGCCATTTTGACTCCCCCTACGGCCGCATTGTCAGTAATTGGAAACGCGAAGGGCGGAAGCTGACGATGGAGGTCACGATTCCCGCCAATACCACGGCGACGGTATTTATCCCGGCAAAAGATGCGACTTCGGTTCGTGAGTCTGGTAAGCCTGTAGCAAAAGCGGAAGGTGTTAAGTTTACGAGCAGGGAAAATGGTACGGTGGTTTTTGAGGTGGGGTCTGGCACATATACTTTTGTCAGTGAATTGGAGGGAAAATAATACGAAAACCTTTGGCCGTTATATTCCTGTGGGCATTTGGTGTTTCCTCTGCTTCAGAAGGATGGCCCAAGGCTAAAGTTGAACCGACTTATTGTCCGCAAATGATTTATTTGGAGTCATCACACCAGGCAAGCGGGCTCTTTTTAAATTAGGAAGTGAGACCCTTTTATTTTTCCTGAAGCCTGTACATTTCGCTGGCAGCCTGAAGGAATGCCCCTACACCATAAGGCATTGAATAGTTTTCGTCATATACAACCGGTGAATCGCCTATTGGCTGGATACCTGTAAAACGGCCATCGGGTTTAACATAAGTGCACAGGGCAGTCCAGGCCTTCATAACCGGATGTTCGAAGGCTTCTTTATCAACAATGCCTTCATTCAGGGCATAAGCCATCCCATAAACAAAGAATGCACTCCCGCTTGTTTCATCCTGTTTGTGCGCCACCGGATCCAATAAACCTGAATGCCACAAACCATCCTGTCCCTGAATGTCTTTTAATTTTGATACACATTTCGCGTAATTGCTGTTCATATTTTGGCCGAAAAGGGTCATTGACAGGCAGATATTGCAAAACCCTGACCAAACCGCCAATCACCCAGCCATTTCCCCTGCTCCAGAATATCTTAGCACCATTAGGCTCACGACGGGTAAAATAGTTTTGATCGCGAAAGTACAGATGTTCTTCAGGTTCATAATAAAATGCCGATACTTTCCACCACCATTGATGTAAGAAATCGTAATACTTATGTTCCCCGGTAACTTTTCCCATCCGTGCGAAAGTGGGAGGAGCCATATACAGCGCATCGCACCAGGACCATTTCATGTTGTTTTTTTCGACAAATTCAAGTCCATTGTCCTGCTTTGAAACAATATCCATTATTTGATCCAATTCCTTCCGGATCGGTGCGATCATCTCCGGTTTATTCATGATCTCATACATCTCTATCCACGATTGAGGGGTGCAAAGGTCATTCGCCCTCCATTGGGTATGAGTAACGCCCCAGTTTTCCTGCAAGCCAATTTCCTGGACTGCCTTAATATATTTTTCTCCTCCGGGCAAATGTCCAATTGCCATCAGACCATTGATAAACGGACCTTGAATCCAATCGAGCATTGTAGTGTCATTCGGGTGATCCAATTGCCAGTCTGCCACTTTCTGTGCGATTTCCAATATTGACTTTTTCGAAACACCATTTGCATGTAAATTGAAAAACCAACAAATGATTATGAAAAGAGAAATAATTTTTTTACAATTCATCTGCATACAAATTTTAAACTAAACCAGTTCAAACAGTTCTTAATAGATTAAAAAAGAAAGCAATCACTTATATACTGTAAATGAGCCAGGACCAGGTCAGTCAAATAACTGCGTTTAAAAAACTATTGTAGGTTCTTCAGATATAATTTTCCCACTTATTACATCAATAAAGAAATTGTAATAGGCCGGTGCTGGCACATTGATTTCCCAGGTTACAAAAAGCACAATGGCGTTATCATGTTTAACAAGATGAAGGATACTGCCATTTAGTTGCGTTAAGGAGTACTAATCCAGGAGCTTGAATTTCCGGAGAAAATCATCAGCGATCTTCAGTATTTCATCATCATAGTAGCGTGAATACGTTGGATTTCCTTCTCCCAGGTAATGTTTCCTTCCTTCATACATATGCTGCTCGAAATAATTACCCGCCTTTTGCATTTCAGTCTCAAAATACTGAACGGTCCATTTAGGCACCTGATCATCGTCCAGCCCATGAAATTCAATCATTGGGGGTAATCCCGGCTTTATATTGTGTGTAGGGGAAATGCTCCAGATTTTGTTCCTGCGGTCAGCCAGCAGATAGTCACAAAAGCCCTCCACCGTATTTACACACGACGAAAAAAGCAGAATTGCATCAGGACGGGAACTGACAGTGAGATTATCTGATTTTTCATTATAATCCTCAATCATTGCCGTGGATAACGCCAGTTGTCCTCCTGCAGACTGACCGGAGGCGACGATTTTATTCCTGTCGATGTGAAATTTTCCTGCGTTTTCCCGGACCCAGCGCATGGCACTTTTTGCGTCCATTACACATTCGATGGGACTGATGGTCTTGCTCGGAATTACACCGTTATCAATTGACAGGCGATAATCCACCGAAAAAGTGACTATCCCCATCTTCGCGTACCGCTCACAGGTTGTAAAAAACTCAGTTGGCGAGCCAAATGCCCACCCGCCTCCATGAAAGAAGACTATAGCCGTATTATTTTCTCTCTTAAACGATTGACTCGTATAAAAAATATCAACCTTCAGTTTAAAGGTGTCAACTGTTTTGTAAACCTGCTGAATATGAATGACCTTGTCGTCTGTTCCTCCTCCGGCAGTAAGAGTCTGCGCTTTTATAACGGAAGGTCCCGAAAGCAACGGGAGGTACAGAAAAAGAGAAATGAAAATCTTTTTCATGATTATATCGAGTTGAATATTGTCGGTAATATTGAAATTATGTTTCAGTATTGCCATTTGATCATATCAAATATCAATAATTTAATTCCAATAACCGCAACATGCCTGAAAAGAAATAATAACCAATGCTTACCCGTATGAGAATACTTCAGACTCTGAGTGAGCCCCGGAATCCCCTGGCAGCATAATAGGAATCGGCACCGTTATGATAAACAAAGATATTGCCATAGCGGTAATCAGCAAAGATTGCACCACCGCGTTTTCGAATATCAGAAGGTGTTTTCACCCAGCTGGAGGTTTTAGCATCAAAATTTCCAAGTTTCTGCAATTCCCGGTATTGTTCTTCGGTTAAAATCTCAACACCCATTTCAGCTGCCAAATCCATAGCGCTGTTTTCCGGTTTATTTTCTTTCCTTGCATCCAGCGCTTCGCGATCGTAACAAAGACTTCTGCGTCCTTTGGGACTTTCCGCAGCGCAATCATAAAAAATGAATTCGCCGGTCTTCTTATCATAATCCACTACATCCGGTTCACCGCCTGTTCTTTCCATTTCATTGAGTGACCACAGTTTTTCTGTTTTAGCCTCCAGTTTGGATTGTATTTTGGCCCATTCAAGGCCTTTATGGCGGTTCATGTTTTTCCCGAATCGGGCCTTTAATACGCTGAGGAGTTCTTCGTGTTGTTCTGGTGACAACTCCTTATTTATTCTGTACATGATGGTTATCCTTTTACATTATTTCAGCTGCATAAGTTCTTCAGGTTAACAAAACCCCAAAAATACCCGGGCAGGATGGTTAGAAAACAGATAGCCTGGCCAAATGTTTAAATATCTTCTGGATTCAAGGCCAAAAGCACAAGATATCCATCGCAAAGAAAACCTTCGTATCCCCAGCACTCCCCTTTCCAGGTCTTCCAGTCCCTGGTCATGTCACCCTCATTGCAGGAACCTTGAAACCCGCCTGCATCAATGCCCGCAAGAATGCCATCCGTTATCTGCTGAAGCTGCTCTTCAAGCCCCGCTTTCCTAAAGGCCTTAAGAACAAAGTATGACCAGTTAATAGAGGCTCCTCCATTTTCATACCGTTGAAAGGCATCGCTGCCATCCTCTTTTTCCCCTCCTCCCCAACGGGGATCATGATGGGTGTAATCTTCCCTTCTTATAGAGACCAGGTTGCCCGGAATTCCCAGGGTAAAATCTTTGTATCCAACCTCTTGCATTTTATTCCAAAGAGTCATCATTACATCTTTCATCTTATCCTCCGGAACCAGGCCGTAGTAAACCGCCATGCTGTTTACCACAAGAAAATAGTAGTCATGCAGTTTCCCATCCTTGCTTTTCCAGCCTGCCAAAACCCCTGTCTCCGGATTATAGAAGGTCTTAAAGTATGCCTCCTTAAGCTTCTTTGCCTGTTGTCTGTATAGTTCAGCATCATCATTCCTGTTGAGCATCTCTGCCACCATCACCATAAGGTTCAGTGCATCATAGGTAAGGCTGTTACTAAACGCATCCTCATGGCCAAAACCAATGGTATCCCACCAGTTGGCAGGTCTCACCACCCCATTCCATGAGCCTGAATTACCACTTAATTCGTACTCTGCCAAGCCGTTTTTATTATAATCCCTTTTCATTTGTTTGTCTATCCATTCTTTTATTTCCGGATAATATTTCTCTGCCCACTTTATATCCCTTGAACCCCTTATATAGTTACAGGCTGAAATAACCAGGGACGGGTAAGTATCAAGATAGTCATAAGGCACTGAAAGGCTGTTGTCAGCAACAATATCCTTTCCTTCCCAGCTGCCATTATAACCATACATACCGTATGCCTTCATTCCGTTCAGATATCGTTCCACTGACATCCTGAGAAGATCCAGTGCTGTCAACGAATCCACCAGGGCAGGAGTTTTCAATGCTAACATGGATGAAAGAAACAAGGTAAATGCACATGGATCGCTGCATGAATTATTCGCAAGAACCTGAAGCCTTGGATTCACCTGAAACAGGTTGAGGTAATTGCGCCTGAAACCGGCCAACTCTTTCTTTTCAGCGCCTGGAAACCCTGGATATATGGAAGTCACTGTGAAGGTATATCTGACAGCAACCTGCCGGGAAGTTGCCACCGGCAATACCACCGAAATATAATTCTCTCCTTCCTGGCGACTTGCATCATAATCAACAATTACACCCGGTTTGTCGGCCACCAGCTGGAATGTGCCCATATCAGGAAAATGAAGCACTGCAGGTAACCTGGTTTTTTGCTTGTCCACCATCACCCCCAAAAGCGTGGTATGGTTTTCATGTTTGCTAAATCTGAAATCAATGCCTTTTGTCGGATTATCCTGCCTGTAATTGGAGGTTATACTAAATTTATTCTCTTCAAAATCAAATACCCATGTAGCTTTGCCGGTGGCTCCTTTTTTGTAAATCTCCACTTTTGAATTTGAGATTTTATGCATCTCAAATTTCCCTGAATCCAAAGACTGTTTCCACAGAATAGGATTATGTTCTAATTTACTATTACCCAGGGCATCCACCGAGAAATACTTTAAAAATGGAGCATTGTCGGTAAGCTGAATCCTGTAAAATTTTGAAACATATTCAAAACTTTGCACTTTCTGAGAACATGACATGCTCATAAGCATGACAATTACCGATAGAGTGGTCAAACAGGAGAATTTAAATAATCATTTTTCAGCTTTTTAGATAATTCTAATTTATGAGTGGGGTTTAGTAAATATACATAAATTGGAATTCATAGCCAATTCAGGTTCCGGATGATTATCCCTGAAACTGGGAAATGATGCTGATACTTGCTCAACTTAGCGCATTTGTGATTGGATGGATGCTCTCTTTTACAGTGGGTCTGATATTGGATTTATTAAAAACAGTACCCTTCAGGACCATGATTAAAACTCTTCTTCAATAATATCTTTATTGGCCGTCATTCCGGCTGTTGTACCCATTGCTACGGCATTTGCCAGGGTGCGCATACGATTTACATTGTCACCGCTGGCATAAATTCCAGGAACAGTGGTCCTTTGAAAAGGATCGATCTTAATGTATCCCTGATCGGTCAATTCACATCCCAGAATTTTGGGAATAGTGCAATGTTGTTCAAAACGGCTGTTTGCATAAATAGCTTTTAAAGAATATGTTGTACCATCCTTGAAAACTATTTGTTGAAGTTGCCCGTTTATATGTTCGAGTTTTTCAATTTCTGTTTCTACTATTTTTATATTATGCTTTTGAATATCCGCAGACTGTTTAGTTGTCAGGGTTGATGGCCCATTGGTAAACAGTGTAAGATCTTTTGTCCAGTTTGAAATAAGTCTGGAAAATTCAAAACCATATTCCCCATTTCCCAAAATGCCTGTTCTCACGTTTCTGACTTCGTATCCGTGACAATAAGGACAGTGAAGTACCGAGATGCCCCAGCATTCGGCATATCCCTCAATATCAGGCATTATATCTTTAATGCCTGTTGCAAATATTAACTTTTTTGCGTTAAAAGTCTCGCCTGATGCTGTCTGAATCTCAAAACCGTTTTCAGTTTTAGTCCCGCTGGTCGCCAGGCCGTTAAAGAATGTTATTGTATCATATCCTTGTACATCCTTCCGGGCAAGTGCAGCAATTTCTGCAGGCGTTTTTCCGTCCTGGGTAATGAAGTTGTGGGAATTAGGTGTTTGCCTGTTACAGGGCCTGCCACTATCTATAATCAAAACTTGTCTCAACGCCCTGCCCAAAGCCATGCCCGCAGCCAGCCCTGAATAACTTCCTCCTACAATTATTATATCAAAATGTCGATTATTTGCCATTGAGTCCAAATCTCTTTACAATTTCCTGCCGTTCGGCAAATGATTCCGAAGGAAAAACGAGTCCGAATTTCTCGTTTAGGATTTTCATTTCCTTATTCCTGGCTTCTGAGCCCTCGGGATACCCATTTTCTGGTGTAAGTTTATGGAAAATACTTTCCAGGTATTCCTCAAAGGGCTGGTTGAAATACATGTCGATAAAGCGCAAGGACTTGTCCGAAGCGTTCCAGAAAGTATGTTTAAGCATTCGCGGACGCAAATGCCAGCCTCCGGCCTGTACTTCCACAATATCATCACCAATCAGAATACTGGCAGTGCCTTCAATTACATACATTAACTCATCGAGTTCCTTGTGGTAATGGGGAGGAGGACCCATTGTTTTTGGTGCAACCGCGGTTTCAACGTTTGAATACAATCCATTCGTCATGGATGAACGGACCCAGACCCGGATATCCATGCCGCCCTTATGGTCGAGGGGTGGAAGGGGTGGTAAAAGAACGGGAGCCAAAGGATTGGGCAGTTTTACATTTTGAGATGCACCATAGGCGCTTTGTGCCATGATCCCAATAGCAGTTAGAATGCCTGATTTTAGCATGAATTCCCGTCTTTCCATTTTGGTATTTTTTTAGGTTTGGTTTTCTTTGTTCCTTTTGGTTATCAAAAGAAATTGAATTTCATCAGGATAAACAACACATTCCGGAGATTGTTTTCAAGAACCAGGACATAAGGAGGAATATGGTTCAGCCGGGAATTCAGGAGCCGGATCCACTAATAATCCCTGCATTTGAAAAAACCAGAATATAATTTGCCTCACAGTCCAAAGAATTTCTCACCTTCGCAAAAAAATCAAAGAACAATTAATTATTACATCATGAATTCAATATCCGATGTCATCTTGCTGTTAACCACCGTGTTTATCGGTTTCTTTGCCATATTGAATCCCATTGGTAACACACCTGTATTTTTAACCATGGTGGGAAATGCAGACGGGAAAATAATCAAAAGGGTCGCATTCAGATCTGTTTTGGTGGCTTTTTCAATAATTACCCTTTTCAGCCTTTTCGGACATATCATATTCAGGTTGTTCAATATAACACTACCCGCGTTCCAGGTAGCCGGAGGAATAATTGTCTTTTTTATCGGGTATGATCTTCTCCAGGGCAAATCAGCCGGAGCACATAAATCGAAATATAAAAATGCCGACGCTACATATGAAGACATGGCAGTCTCACCATTGGGCATTCCGTTGCTCGCTGGCCCTGGAACTATTACCACTGCGATGAACTTTGTGGGACAGGGAAAAAGCTTTTTGAATACCATACTGATAATCCTGGTCTTCGCTGTTGTATGCGCAATCACCTATCTGTTGTTTATCCTGAGCAAAGGTATCGCCGACAAGCTAAGACCCTCGCTTATTAAGGCCATATCCAGGATAATGGGACTGATCCTCGCGGTGATTGCAGTTCAGATGCTGATAAACGGAGTTTTCAATATCATTAAGGAGTATCCGTATTGAATCCATAACCGATAAAATTCTCTTTCAGATCCCGTGATCCCGCAGATGAATGCTCGCTTTGCTCGCATTTCCAGTATCCAGTATCCAGTTTCCAGTATCCACTTATTTATCCTTTTTTTCAAGTTTAATCCATTGGTTTTAATAACTTTATGAGTTAAATCTATTGAAAAGTGCCCGGAAGTTTCAAAAATATTTTGAGATGCATTGGGCTCTCATTATCATTGGGTTTTGCCTCTGTCCATGCACAAATCCTTCATGATACAACTACGCTAAACCTGGTGAAGGAAGATGTGGATTACATCTATAATCTGCAGTTTAAAAATGCCCGTGAGGTTTACACAAAGATTATCAGGTTATATCCGGAACACCCTATTGTTTTCCTTCTGAGAGGAATTATGACCTACTGGGAAAACTACCCCATGCTTCATACCTCTCCTTCCCGTTCTTCCTTTGAAGAAGATATGCTCAAATGCATCAAACTTTCCGAAGACAAACAAAAATCCGGATTATGAGGCTGAATATTTGTTAGCTAATTTATGTGCCAGGGGAATGCTTTTGATGTTTTATGATGATAATGGTCTCATTATGGAGGTGATATCTCTTACAACAAGTTCCTACAAGTATTTGAAGCGTGCATTTGATTTGAACTCCGTCTGTTCAGATCTATACTATTTTACCGGAGCTTACAATTATTACCGGGAGGCCTATCCCAGGATATATCCTGTTTATAAACCTTTCCTGCTTCTGTTTCGGTCCGGAAATACGGAACTTGGAATAAAAGAATTACAAAAGGCATGCATGAATTCTATTGTGCTGCGAGGTGAATCATATTCCCTGCTTTCATCGATCTATCTGAACTTTGAAAGCAATTATCCCCAAAGTTTATACTATTACAGGATGCTTCACGAACAATATCCTGAAAATGAGTATTATAGTAATCTGTATATAAAAAATCTCCTATTCATGAAGCAATATAACGAAGCAGAAAAACTGATTTCTGCCTCCAGGGAGTCCGGGAGAAATAATTATCTTCAGGCACAACATATGATCCTGAAAGGCATTTTGCAGGAAAAAAAGTATCGTGATCTTAAACTGGCTCAACAGTATTATAAAACAGGAATCACTGGTATTTCTTCTTTTGGTGAGTATGGAAGCGAATTTGCAGCTTATGCATATTTTGGTCTCAGCCGCATAAGTGAAGCCAACGGCGAAGCCCAGTCAAAAAAAACATACAGGAAGGAGGCCATGAAACTGGCTGATTTCGAAAACATCAATTTTGATAATTAGAAAAGAAAGCCTCCTTCAGTCCATTGTTTCCGTTAGCTTCTGCACTACTCTGAATTGCTGAAGGAACTCTCTGGCAATCACCCTGAGCACTGTATACACTGGTACGGCCAGCAACATACCCAGCAAGCCGGCAAGACTTCCTCCCATGATAATGACAATAAAGATTTCCAGGGGATGTGATTTTACACTTTTCGAATAAATCAAGGGGACCAGAATATTATTGTCAATAAAATTAACCGCTAATTGCACACTGCCAATTTTTATCAGTACGGACAATAACTCATTATAGGAACCTGAGGCTATTGTTGTAGTAAGGCCTAGCGTAAGTGCAATTACAGAACCAATGATCGGGCCCAGGTAAGGGATGATATTCATTATACCTCCAAAAAAACCGATCAGTAATGCATTTTCAACTCCGAAAATCCATAACGCCAGTGATATTAGGGTCATTACACCAAGAACCTCAAGTATTACACCAATAAAATATCTCTTCAACAGACTTTTGCATTCAAGAATTACATTATGCGTGGCTGTATGATGCTTTACAGGAACTAAGAGAAATAAGCTTTCTTCGAACATATTTTCATCTTTCAGGAAAAAGAATGCGATAAAAAGTATGGCAAACGATCCCAGAAACATATTTCCTGCGAAACTAAAAAACCCTCCCAGTATGGCACCCACACTACCAAGATTCACTACTGTTTTGGCTTTGGTAATAACATAGTTCTGCAATGTTTGACCTTCGGGAATTATGCCAAATGAGTGTAACTTCTGGTCAAGGCCATGCAAAGGTCCCTCCAGGTTTGCTGCCAGTTTGCTGGCATCTATGCCTGCAATGGCTTCTGCCTGATTAACTATAAGCGGCACAAAAACAGCCAGCAAGCCCAGAACCATTATTACCATAACCAACAGGGCAAGCAAAGCACTTACCGCGTATGGAATTCTGATTTTTCCGATATGCACCCTGCCTAAAAAATGCACCATAGGTTGGCCTATGAAAGAAATTACAGCTGCTATAAGTATCCATACCTAAAATATTATAAAATCTCCAGATCAAAAACCCAATAACGAATAATAATACAAGATAACCGGCATATTTAAATACTTGTTTCATAGAAATGGGATTGGTTATTCACAAATTTAGAAAACGTCAACTGACTTTTGCTGTATTTGCAGATAAAATCCACGATCAGGGAATTAAGTTTATTCCTTCCCCAGGGAGCAATAATGCTAGACTTGCGTTACCGATCCAAAGACAGCCCCAAATAACAGGCTAATGAAACCAATTATATTGGAAAACTGGCGGTATTGAAAAATGTTTAACCACTTCTCCCTGTACTCAGACCAATTTTCAGGATAACTTTCAAAAGTCCATTTATTTATAATATCATTTACAGGTAAATTACCTTTTACCATGAGCAGGGTGTCTGTGATTAAACCGATAAAAGCAATGGTGGCTGCAATAAACAACAAGCTACCCGGATTACGAAATGTCAGGATCACAAGAAACAGATTGGTAATTAATGCCGTGTAGACGACATACTTGAAGTTGTTTCTCATACTTACATCTATTAGTTTTCGAAATTCAGTATATGAGCTTGCTTTCAGATTAAGCTGCACTTGCCTCAATGCAAGAATATACATAAATGATTGGCTTACAATTATACTGTAAGCTACAAGAGTACATAGAAAAACGATTTTGGTTATCATGTCTTAATGATTTTAAAGGTTTTTGGTCAGATCAGGCAATAAGTCATTTTAAAAATTAAACACAACAATTGTATTTTAGTTCTGTTTAGAATTGCAGTTCACATCAGAATATTAACAGAAATCAGAATGATGAAAATATCCTTTGAAAACAAGAATGCCCTGGTCGGCGGCAGTACACAGGGTCTGGGAAAAGCAATTGCCATGCATCTTGCAGAATGTGGTGCAAATGTGACCCTGATGGCCAGGAATGAAGCCAAACTTAAAAAAGTGTTGCAGGAACTGAATACCGATTCCGGACAAAAACACAGCTTTGTTGAAGTGGACTTTTATGACCTGGAAGGGTTCAAAAGGAACAGTATCCGGCTTCCTGAAAAATCACCCGGTACATATACTGGTAAATAATACCAATGGTCCTGAAGCAGGCAGTGTGCTTGAAAAAAGGCTCCCGGATTTTCAGAAGGCCTTTGACCTGCTGTTTCAAACAGTTTGCTTTACAACTCTTGAAGTTTTACCAAGCATGCAAAAGAACAAATTCGGCCGGATAATCAATGTTTCCTCCCTGTCGGTAAAAGAACCTATTCAAAATCTGGTCTTATCCAATACCATCCGGATTGCCCTGACCAGCTGGGCAAAAGCACTTGCCATAGAAGTCGCAAAAGACAATATCACTGTGAATTCAATCCTGACAGGCAATTTTGACACTGAAAGACTGAACCACCTCATCACCCTGCAGGCAAAGTCCAAAAACGTTAGCGAGGAAGAAATCAGGGAATCCCGGATTAATGCAATTCCAATGAAAAGACTTGGAAGATCCTATCGAGTATGCTTACCTGGCGGCTTTCCTGGCATCTGAATATGCTTCTTATATAACAGGCACCAATATTCCGATTGACGGCGGATATGATGAAATCACTAGCCTGAACAAGGTGACGCCGTTTATCTGACAAATCAAAACTTGAGTGGTTTTGTAAGGTTACTAAACAAAAATAATAGTGATATGTTTCACAATCAAAGACCTTCACTTAAATCCATAACCATGACTGACTCAAAAAACGCCAGCTTAAAAGGTGGAATTCCTCCTTCGCCACCAAAAACCAGGCTATTTATCTTTACATTTTTGATGGCTGGGTCTCTTGTATCCCTTTTGGGACTTTATAAAATTGCCAGACCATTACTTGATAACCATGGGTACCTTGATCTGGCATTAATTGCAGGAATTGTATTCACTGTCGTCGCCTATGTTATGGCTGTGAAAGGCGGAATTCCTCCTTCCCCGCCAAAAGCGACGGATAAATAAAATGAAAAAGCATATCCTGCTGATCTTGTTATGCCTTTTATTTATTCTATTACACAAATGCAGGTTTCAGCACCCGGCCTGATGATAAAAGAACTCATCTTGAGGCCGGGTATAATGAATATATAGAATCCCAAAAATTCCTGAATGATTATGATCAGGCCAGGAAATATTTGTCAGGTGTAATTCAGGAAAGTGAAAAAGACGGTTATTGGGATATATGCCTTGGCGCCCTGAGCATGCTTGCCTACATTGCTGATTTGAATTATCATCATGATGTAATGAAGGAAGCCATTATTAGGGGGCGGTCTTATTATAGAACAGAAATCCACTGTGTTGGATTCCCTTGATCCGCAATTTTACATCAGGGCGGAGATGACGATGATGATCGGATCCTACTATGTAAGGAACTGCGAGCTGAAAAAGGCTGCCGATATTTTTCATTCACTGATCGACAGGTTAAATGAAACAAAACACCCCGACAAATCATCGGTATTTAAATCCTATTCGTTATCTTGCTGATTTATATATTGATATGGGTTTGAATGACAAGGTGGATTCCTATTATCAGCTCATGCAAAAATCACTGCCTGAAAATGATGATTTATATGCTTATACCTATATGCAGTATATCTCTTCAAGCTTTTACCGGAACAGGAAATATGCCAGGGCAGAATCAATCCTAAAAGAAGCCCTGCGAAAAGTCCCTGCTAAGATCACGGAACAATGGAAGCCCTATGTCATTTCCAATTATAAAATGATGGCTAAAATTTTTCAAAAGACCAATCAATTTGATTCTGCCAATCTATACTTAAGTTACTGCCTGAAAATTCTGCATCCGGGTGATCCTTTAATTATTGATGTTTATGAGTTGTACGGAGACGGACTGTCTCATGAAGGAAAATATAATGAAGCTCTTCTTTACTTTCATAAGATTGAATCAATTATCAATAAGGAGAAGAATTTTAATATATCCCGAAAAGCGCAGGTTTTATCAAAGATCGCTGAAACATATCTTCGGCAGGGAAAATTCAAAGAAGCCATTCAATCCACGCAGAAGGCATTCATGATACTATATAAGGATTCATACCTACCTTAATCTGTCATCAAAAAATCCTGAAATCTCGATAATTCATCCTGATAAAATCATAATGGGTTTATTGATTACAAAGTCCAACGCGTTATTTGGAGCGGCTCAAACCACCGGGTCAAAAAGGAACCTGTATAGCTCAACATTATCCACTTATCAACTCACCACCCGGGTAATTGAGAACTTCCGCCATTTGATTTCCACGGATGATTTTAAGGAATTATTTGTCATGGATGTCAGAAAAATGTATCGAGAATGCGATTCAGGCCTGTTATAATGCCTATGAGATTGAACCGAATGATTCTGTCATCGCATTTGCTTATCATTTTATTGAAAAGAGCAAAAACCAGGTCCTGCTGGATGCCATACGCCAAAACCAGGCCCGGAAATTCGGCAATATTCCTGATACACTTATTGATAAGGAATATCACTTTAAGAGCCAACTGGTTAAAATGCAGAATGACCTCTATGAACTGAATTTCCAAAATGCCGATCCTGAAATTATCCGGAATTGTGAGTTTGAAAGTGCACGAATCCAGAATGAATACGTCCGGATTTCTGAAAACACTTGAAAAACGGTTTCCTGAATATTACCAGGTAAAACACAGCAATAAAATTCCTGATTTAGAGGAGATTAAAAAATATGCCAGCCGGAAAATACTGATTGAATACCTGGATGGTGAAAATTCCATAGCCCTCATTGCATTTAACCGCAATAAAACCGTTTTTAAGGTATTTCGCAAAAATAAAGAATTCAATACGTGTTTGAATGATTTGCTTCAGGCCTTATACAATTCCGATAACCTGAACAGATATGATCCGGCAAATTACCAGAGCTTTATCGATCAGTCTTTCTGGTTATATGAAAAACTATTAAAACCCGCATTATCACAGTTCTCACATGCAGATGAACTTATTCTGATACCTGACGGGAAGTTATGTTATCTTCCGTTCGAAGCATTGATCAGCAAGCTTCCGCAAAATCCATCAGAAGTGAACTATGAAAAACTTAGACTACCTTTTGCTGGATTTCACTGTAAGATATGAATATTCAGCCGGGTTGCTGAATTTTCAGTCGAAGTAATATCACATAACTCCCACGGTAATGTTTATTCAGGATTTGCGCCCTTTTACGGTAGCAATTCCGCTTTAAATCAAGTCCGTGTGCTGGGCAAAAGAGCTGGTTTTCTTTCCAGTCTGAAATACAATGTTGAAGAAATTGAGGATGCAGCGGAAATCTTCAAAGGAAAAGCCTACCTGGGAAAGGATGCAACCAAACCGCACTTCAGAAATTCCATTTCCTCCAAAATAGTCCATTTTGCCGGACATACAATTATCAATGATTCAATTCCCGAATTATCGGGAATGTTCTTTTCAGGTCAGGATGACTTAAAGCGAAAAAAATGAGGTGCTTTATCTTGATGAAATGTTCAATCTTGACATGAATACTCAACTGGCCATTCTTAGCGGTTGCGAAACAGGCTTTGGCAGACTGCTGAAAGGCGAAGGATTGAGCAGCATTGGCAGGGCTTTTAAATATGCAGGATGCAATGATCTTGTCATGACCTTATGGAAAATCAATGACCATTCTGCCTCCATAATAATTAAGAAATTCTGCCTGAATCTTCGGCGGGGATTGCCTGCTGCTGCTGCCCTGAGAAAGGCAAAAATTGATTGTCTGAAAGAGTACAGGCAACGTAAGGCCTGCCAATCCATTCTACTGGTCGGCTTTTATCATGATTGGCAGCAATGAGCCTCTGTTCCACAAGAATGATATATGGTATGCAGCTGCAGCATTTGTTATGGTGTTCCTTCTTACTATTTTTATTTTAAGATACCGTGCAAAGACTTTGCAAAACAAAAGTGCACCCTCCTTCCGTCTGGCCGGAACCGATCAAAATTGAAATTATTTTCATAAATTGGCTGTTACATATGATATTGTAAAACATGATGAAAAAGAAATTATTTTCATTTTACTGATTGCAGCCATCAGTTTTACCTCAAAATCAGCTGTTTACAATGTGATGGATTTTGGTGCCAGAAATAATGGTATGGAACTGACGACGTTGCAGATCCAAAATGCCATTGATAGTTGCTTTGTTCATGGCGGAGGCATAGTATATGTTCCTCAGGGTGAATACCTGGTAGGTACTCTGAATCTGAAATCCAATGTTGAATTTCATCTGGAAAATGGTGCAGTATTAAAAGCAACAACCGATCTTTCACAATATCAGCGACACAATGAACAACTGGCAGGCGTTCTTTATACTGAAGATGCAGAAAATGTATCAATAACCGGACCCGGCAAAATATTCGGACAGGGAATGGAATTTATGTACAAGGACAGTGCAAAAGTCATCCGGGGCGATGTGAATAATTACATCCGTCAAAAATATGATTTCCGGAAAGTGGAAAGCGGAATCGGCGATGGTCCTGTAATGCCAAAAGACAGGTATCACCAGATGATCATTTTCAGCAATTGCAGAAATGTGGTGCTTCAGGATTTTGAGGTAGTGGATGCCCCATACTGGACTTTTCTGATCGTTCATTGCGACAGGGTAAGGGTAACAGGCATTTCAATCAACAATAATCTGCTGATCCCCAACAGTGATGGACTGGATATTAACTCCAGCAGCAATGTCAATGTATCCGGCTGTATTATTACCTGTGGTGATGATGCCATTGTCCTGGCAGGCTATGCCCATCATTTTGGCGATCCGGGATATAAGGATATCATGAAGCCATCCGAGAATATCAATGTATCCGATTGTGTTCTTCAATCGAGGTCCAGCGCCATCCGTATCGGTGGATGGGATCAGAATCACATGTCGGGTTACAATTTCAACAACATTACCATTTTCGATTCCAATTGCGGGATAAATATCACTGTTCGTGATTCAGGATCGGCCCAGAACATGAATTTTTCAAATATCCGCATTGAAACCCGAATGCATACAGGCGACTGGTGGGGAAATGGCGAACCCATAAAAATTTCGGCATTGCGCGGTGTAAAGGGTCCTCATATAGGAATTGTCAAAAATATTCATTTTGACAACATTACCTGTGTGGGGGAAAATGCAATACTGATGTATGCTTCGGATGAGACAAAACTGCAGAATATATACTTCAGCAACTTTGATTTCATTTTAAGAAGAAGTGCCCTGGACAAGGTCAGCGGGGGAAATTTCGATCTCAGGCCAAATACTGTCGCCGGAAAAGAAATATATGCATCCAATGTTCCTGTTGTTTATATTGAAAATGCTGAAAATGTTTATTTTAACCAGGGAAGCATTGCCTGGGGCGCAGTTCAGTCAAGCTATTACACCTATGCACTGGAAGCTGTAAAGGTGAATAACCTGAAAATGAATAATATGACCGCATATCCATCTCCCTCGAATCCAAAATTGCCGCCAGTTTCTTTAAAATCATGTTCAAACATTACTGTGAACATCGATAAGAAATAGATACTTTACCGATTGATTGTTTTAAAACCATTATCATAATGAAAACAAACGTTTTAAAAGGTATTGTATTTTTTGCCCTGCTTGTAGTTATAACATCCTGCTCCAGGGTTGATATAAATGATGAGCAAGCTGTTATGAAAGATATTCAGGGAACGTGGATCGGCTATGAAAATATTGGTGGCTTATTCAGGCATATTAAGGTGAACATCAAGGAAAACACTTTTGAGGGATGGTTACAAACTTCAGATTCCGATATTGAACCCTCCTGGACGGTTCTTCCCACTGAGAGCGGCACATTTTCTTTAAGTTCTGTTCTGGAAAATCCGAATGAAGCCGGAAAATTCCGCAAGTTCAGTTTTGTTATCAATGGACGCTGCTGCGGCGATAATTCACTGACGGCTAAAACATTATCCGAACTAATTGCCTATATGGACAGTAAGGGTTTATTGATAGCCCAGCGAGCCGCCGAAGCTTCACCATGGGTGGAAAACTAGATACCAGATGTCATTTAACAGATGCTGGTTTATCCAGTATCCTGCTTCAATTCTTCATGGGAATAGTGAAAAAGAATGTAGATCCCTTTTCGGGTTCAGATTCCAGCCAGATTTTTCCACCATGCCGCTCAACTATTCTTCGGCATATAGCCAGCCCTATTCCGGTTCCTTCATATTTCTCCCTGGGGAGAAGTCTCTGAAAAATATTGAAGATCTTTTCAAAATATTGAGATTCAATACCTAATCCATGGTCTTTTACAGCAAAGATATAATGATCTTCATTTTTTTCAGATGAAATAACTATGTTTGGGGTTTCCGGACTGAATTTAATTGCGTTGGAAATCAGATTTTGAAAAAGCTGCATCATTTGTGTTCCATCCGCATGAATAACGGGAAGATTACCCACGTCAATCCTTGCATTCCTTTCTTTTATCTTAAGGGCGAGATTTTTGGTAACATCCTCAATAATACGGTTTGTGTCTACATTCGAAAAATTTCTTCCCTTGGTGTGTATTCTTGAATATGTAAGGAGTCCGTTTAAAAGTTCATACATCCGGTTGGCACCTTCCACTGCATAATAAATATATTCACGGGCCTTATCATCAAGACTGCTTTGGTATTGTTCTGATAGGAGCTGAGTAAAACACGAAACCATTCTGAGCGGCTCCTGAAGATCATGGGATGCAATATAGGCAAAGTTTTCAAGCTCCTTGTTTGAACGAAGCAACTCCTCGTTCAGCATTAATATTGTATGTTCTGTTTCTTCACTCAACCAGGTAACATCAAAGCAAACCCCGATTAAACTCACGGGCTTACCTTCTTCAAATTTATTTACTACTGCCCTTGAAGTGATGTATTTTATTTTTCCGTTTACAGGTTTGGTCCTGTAAAGGTTTACATAGGATTTTCCATTGATTAAGGTTTCACTAATTGTCTTTTCAATATGCATTATATCTTCCTCATGCACAAGGTTTAGAAAGGCTTTATATGTATTTTCAAATGAACCGGGTTCAAGCCCAAACATCTTTTGCATTCTATCATCCCAGTTGGTTTTGTTTGTTTTAAGATCCCATTCCCATATTCCGATATTCCCGCTTTCAAGGGCAAGATGTAGTTTTTCCTGTGCCTGTCTCAATTCATTTTCAGCTGTTTTTCGCTTGGTAATGTCGGTCAGCATGGAAACCGTTTTTACCAGTTGACCCTTATTGTTAAAAACAGGTGAAGCATTGGAAATAGCCCAAAGTATTGATCCGTCTTTACGCCTGAATTTGAATTCCCTCGATGTCTTTATGCCACTCTTAAGTATATCGCTGGTTTCCTGCCTGATGTCTTCCTGGTCATTAAAAAGAAATTTGGTGGGCGTATTTCCTAATATTTCACTTATCGGATATCCAAACATCTCTGACAACCTTTGATTAACCATGATTGTAACACGGTTAGGATCCGTAATCCAGATTCCCTCATTCGCAGTTTCAAAAATAAGCCGGTATTTTTTTTCACTTTCCCTTAATGAAAGTTCTGTTGATTTTCGGGACGAATTGATTCTATTAATAATACTTCTCATCCTGAAGGCTACCAGAGTAAAAAAGATAATCAGCATAACTACCTGAATACCTGTGCTGATTGTTGAATCGTAATATATTAATTTCTCTCCCTGGATAATTATAAAACCAATCGCAAGCGGTATAATAATGATGGCAGGCAGAAGTTTACGGATAAGAATATCACCCGGATTATCGCTAATTATCAGATTTTTAAGAATATTTCCCGGTTTAATATATATTAAACCAAAACCGGAAAACATTAAAGCTACCACGGTTGGCCAGGCAATGGAGGTGAGTCGGGGATTGCTGTAAAACAGACCAATATTCAACAGGTAACCAGATGCAGGTACCAGATTGATAATGCATACCATTAATCCCATAACGGTGGCCGGTTTTCTTTTTCCACCAAGAAGAAAAAGAAAACCTGCTCCCAGAAAAGTAAGACTCAATGACCCGGGGAGGCCAATCCGGTTTGGGCTCGTTGTGCCCCAGGCTCCTATGGGTTCTTTTGCCAATAGCTGGTCAATGCCCAGATCGACAATGAAAACATTTTCAATTAGTGTGAGTGTTCCAATTATAAAAACAATTGTGGCAAATGCTCCGGAAATCCATTTCGGAATGCTTGATTTCACTGGCAAACCGATCAAAAATAAGGAAATCCCGAAAAGCACCAGCGAAAACGACATATTGGCCTTCATGATAATTTTGCCCGAATGGCTCCCATAAGCAGTCTGATGAATTACAGAACCATTCAGCCAGGCTATCAGCCAATAGCTTCCAATGAAAATAATGATAATCGAAATAAAGCGAATTACCCAATCTGCATATTCAAGTTTCCTGGATTTATCCATATTAACAAAGGCATATTAACAAAAATAGCAAATAGAGCATTGAAAATCCCAGAATTGTTGTAAGGAAACTGTATACAATTAGCCAACAATTCGATGTTGGGTTTGTTGACGGGAAGTAAGAAATTTTTAGAATGCGGATGCTGGATACTCAGATTGTCTCGATGTTGGATGTCCCTGATTGCCTGCGGTTCATCATGTTTATTCCTTCCAGAAATCAGGTTTATGGGTAGTACCCCTGATAGTACAGTCGGTACAGTTTATATCCGTTGTAGTCTCATAGAGAGTTACACATGGAAACGAACAAGGATGGGCTATAAGCAACCAGATAGTTTCATTAAGTCCGGGGGGGTTGGCGGTGGCAATTGTATCGGTAATACAATTTGCATATGGTTCAAAAGTTCCGGCAAAATGGTCTTTAATGAATATTCTTTTAGTGGATTTTGCGGAAACACTAAAATAACCCAAAACCTTTTCTTCCGGATTTTCATTACATACGAGATTACTCGGAATTGAAGAAGGAATTATATCATACAATCCTCCGGTTTCTTGGGTCACATTCTGCAATTTTTCCCAATATATGTATTCATCCTCACTCATTGAATATTGGTTTACCAGGATGCTGTACTGGTTCAACAATCTGTCGGTCTCATTTGAAATAAATACAACCGGATGCCTCTCTATAATGGATTCCAGGTAGTTCGTTGTGTTCTTGATATCAATTGTATTTGATTTTTCAGTGATGTAGCAAACCTTATTGTCAATTGAAAAATTCAGCTGGATTTTCCAGGTTTCTTCAAAATTCCAACGATAATATTTGCAAACATTTTCAGGATCATGGGTACTCATGTATATCTGACATCCATCAATGCCTTTGAAATTCTCATAGGGTTCCGCGATTATGGTCTTTTCATAATACAGGCTGTCAACCGGCGGAACAGACACCATACGAGCCGGTGCAGATTCGTACGTCAGATTATTGAAGCCCGTATTTGTACTGATATGCAATGTGTAAGACCGGCCAACCTGGCCTCTGAAAACAGTAGAGTCTGTTATGTACTTTCCACCACCGATTTCCTTCAGACTATGAGCATTTCCCTGATCATCAGCGATCCTTACCTTGCATCCTGTAAAGGGCCTGGCCTCACTCTTTTTTCCAAGGGGAAGTGATTTGGATAACGTGATTGTATTTGTTTCCGGCTGATCGGTTATAAGTCCTTCCACAACCAGCAATTCCTTCTCTTCCGTCACCTCAGGAACAAATTCAGTAACACAGCCGGTAAACAGGATCAAAAAAAGGAATGAGAATTTTGAGGACATCATGATCAGATATGCAGTAAAATTTATTCAAAGATAATAATATGATGGATACTGGATGCTTGATACTGGATGCTTCGATACTCGATACTGGACTTGTCTGCCGATATCGGATGAATTCTAAGCCTTGTCTATTTTTATGGAAGTCATTGTAAGCGATCCTGCCACGGCCTTGTCGTTGAAGATGCTGATCATTTCATCTTCTCCTTTCAATGCAAGTGAATATAACAAGGGAAGGTAATGTTCCGGTGTTGGAATCGCCAGGTCAAAGGCAGATCCTTGTGACCTGAAATTTATTAATTGCGTGAAATCACCCTCTATAGATATACTTCTTCATCTTTTCGCTGGCTTCAATTGCCCAATCGAATCCATAGTCAGCTAAGTCTATATTTTCCCAGTCTACCAGACGGAGGTTATGCACCATGTTCCCGCTTCCTATTATCAGGACACCCTTTTTACGAAGTGAGGACAGGTCTTTTGCAAGATCAAAATGGTATTGGGGTGTCTGGTAATAATCCAGGCTCAACTGGATTACAGGTACTTCCGCCTCGGGATAAAGGTGCCTGATAATGCTCCAGCATCCATGATCAAGACCCCATTTATCGTCAAGACTTACTTCGGTTTTCTTTACGAGATCCTTTGTTAAGCAGGCAAGTTCCGGGCTTCCCGGAGCTGGATATTGCACCTGGTACAGTTTCTGCGGAAACCCTCCGAAATCGTGGATGGTGACCGGCTTTTCCATAGCGGTCACCCAGGTTCCCCGTGTTTCCCAATGGGCAGATATACATAAAACAGCCTGTGGTTTTGGCAATTCCCTGCCAAGTTTTCTCCATCCTGCAACAAATTCATTTTCTTCAATGGCATTCATTGGACTTCCATGCCCAATAAAGAGAACAGGCATTTTTTCAGTGTCCGTTAAAGTTGCAGCTGATTTATGCAGATCCTTTAAATTCATAAAAATTATCAGGTAGATTGTGTGATAGTTGCACTCGTCTTGGAATTTTTCAAGGCATTCAGAAGTTCCCTTAAGTCCAGTGTGGCATAGGTGGAACCGTAATCCGACATGGCATAAGGAAGGATCAGATCGTTATTGTGTATTATCGAACCACAGGAATAAACCACATTTGGCACATATCCTTCTCTTTCTTCTGTATTGGGCGCCAGCAAAGGCTTATTCAACCGGCCAATTTCCTGTGCAGGATTTTCAAGGTCAAATAACGATGCACCCAGCACATATTCGCGCATCGGTCCCACACCATGGGTGATCACAAGCCATCCTTCATCGGTTTCGATGGGCGAGCCGCAATTTCCGATCTGAACAAATTCCCATGAATAACGGGGTTGCTGAAGGAGTTTAGCCTCTCGCCAGATGGTTATTTTATCTGAAAATGCAATATAGTTGTTAAATCCGTCCAGCCTGCAAAGCATGGCATATTTGCCTTTTATTTTTCTTGGAAAAAGAGCCATCCCCTTATTTTGCGCAATTTCACCGTGGAGCGGCCAAACCTTGAAATGATAAAAGTCCCTGGTAGAAAGCATTTTGGGAAGTATACTAATTCCACTATAGGCTGTATAGGTGGCATAATAAATATCTGTACCATCATCTTCAGTAAATTTGACAAAACGGGCATCTTCAATTCCGTTACTTTCAGCAGATGATACCGGAAAGATAACCCGTTCTGAGATGTGGGTATCATAGGAAAATTCAAGTTCATAATGTGAAGAGGCCAGCCACATAATTTGATTAAACAGCAAATCTTTGTCCGCTGCAAGATGCAGGGTAGTTCTGGCTGTGGCAACAGTATCGCGTAATTCGCCATAGGTAAATTTATCCGGTAATTTATCCATGATCAAATCATGCGGAATGAGAGTATGAAAATCCTGCATTTCGTCCAACTTGCTCTTAAAGGATTCCTTATCATATAAATGGCGTCTTATATGCTCTGCTTCTTCCATCATTTTTCCGGTAGGTTCCAGGGTAAAATTGCTGTTTATATCAAGAACACCGGTCCGAAATTCAATCGAGGATATATGTCCCTCCCCGGTTGCCCTGAAACTGATGATAACTCTTTTTTCTCCCACCCTTAGTCCAGTCTGATCAGGGTGTTCAATAATGGATGGATTAAATAAAGCAGCAGACTCGATCGCATATTCCATTGTAAAATATGAACCAAGCAGCAATTTCCGTGAAAAACTAAGGGATCCCGGATCAAGGTTTAATTGCGGAAACAGTGCTGATATTCTATTATAATGCTTCTCAAAAATCTTCGAAATGTTTCTGTGTCTCAGGGAGAAATTTCTCAATACCTGTCCCAGGACATCGTTTACTTCAGATTCCGACATACCCGTTACATCATGAATAATATTGGCAGATCTGGCGGCATCGATGTACAAAAAACGGACGATTACCCTGCCTGGATCCGGCAAAAACTTTACATTGCTTCTTTTAACAACTATTGGCATCAATACTGGATTCTAATCTTTTATGCATCTCACGGAACAGCCGGAAACTTGCCGAAGATAATCCAGTTATCTGATTTTTAAAACATGAAATGCTGCAATTAGCCGAATAGCGACTATGAACAAAGGGAATTCACATATTCAAGTCCCATTTCACGCAATTTATATTTCTGAATTTTTCCGCTGGCAGTTTTCGGAAATTCATCAATAAATATTACATGTCTGGGTATTTTATGACGGGAGATCTTACCCCTGCAATATTCCTGAACTTCTTCCTGTGTAAGGGTTTTGCCGGCCCTTAGCTTAACAAATGCTCCCACTATTTCACCATACTTTTCATCGGGTATGCCGGCAATTTCCACCATTTCGATCTGGGGCATCAGGTACAGAAAATTTTCAATTTCGCGCGGATAAATATTTTCCCCGCCCCGGATGATCATATCCTTAATCCGGCCTGTTATGCGGTAAAAACCTTCTGCTGTTTTTACGGCGAGATCACCTGAATGAAGCCAGCCATCCTTGTCGATTGCATTGGCAGTGGCTTCCGGATTGTTATAATATCCTTTCATTACATTATATCCCCGGCAGCATATTTCTCCCTGTACTTCAGGAGCACATTCCTCCCCTGTTTCCGGATCAACCACCTTAACTTCCACTCCCGGATAATTGGTACCCACCGTGGTTGCCCTTATTTCAGGCGTATCAGTTGTGCGGGTAGCCGTCATTCCGGGTGAAGATTCTGTAAGGCCATAAACAATGATCAGGTCCCGGCAATTCATTTTTTCCATTACCTGGTTCATGGTTTCAATCGGGCACAATGATCCGGCCATGATTCCGGTTCTTAAACTGCTCAGGTCAAACATATCAAACATGGGATGATTCAACTCGGCAATGAACATGGTGGGAACTCCGTATAAGGCAGTGCATTTTTCTTTCTGCACCGATGCCAGAACCATCAGGGGATCAAAATCTTCCACAAAAACCATGGTTGATCCATGGGTAATTACTGCACACATAGCCAGAACGCAACCAAAACAATGAAACAACGGAACACAAACCAGAAGTCGGTCAGCCTGGGTATATTGCATGCATTCACCCGTGGCGAAACCATTGTTCAGAATATTATAGTGACTGAGCATTACTCCTTTCGGAAATCCGGTTGTACCGGAAGTATATTGCATATTGACCACATCATGGCAGTTGACTTTTTCCTTGGCCATATTCAGTTCATCATCAGGCAAATATGATCCCAGCAGAATAAGTTCATGGGTATTATACATTCCCTTGTGTTTCTGGGGACCTATAAAAATCACATTCTTAAGCACCGGGAATTTTTCACTGACAAGCTCACCCCGCACAGAGGTCTTTAATTCCGGGACAAGTTCAAAGGTCATATTCACATAATCGCTGTCGCGATAGCCATCGATGATACACAGGGTATGAAGGTCCGCATTTCGGATGAGATATTCGAGCTCAGTCAGCTTATAGCTTGTATTAACTGTTACCAGGATAGCACCGATTTTTGCAGTGGCATACATAAAAGTCGACCAGTCGGGCACATTATTTGCCCAGATGCCAACCTTGTCACCCGGCTTTACCCCGATAGACATAAGTCCCTTGGCCAGCTGGTTAACCCGGTGGTTAAACTGGGAATAAGTAAATCTCAGATTCCGGTCAGGATAAACCATAAATTCATGATCGGGTGATTCGAATGCCCATTTTTCAAGCATCCCACCCAGGGTATATTCCAATAATTCCATCAGTTCAGTTATTAAACCGGTACATAAACAACGCCCAGGATCTGGGCTGAGGGACCCGGTGTGGTTACAAGGTGATCAACGATTGAATCAAGATAGATGCTATCCCCTTTTTCAAGTTCAATTACATCCGTTCCATAGGCTACTGTAATTTTACCTTCCATCACATAAATAAATTCCTCTCCTTCATGTGATGATTTGGGAAGCAGTTTATTTTCTCCGGGAACAATATCCACAATGAAAGGTTCCATATGGCGCCCGGCTTTATTGGGAGCCAGAGAAAAAAATGTCAGGTGTTCCCGGTTGACATCTTCACTGGTTGAAAAGCTATAGGCCTGTTGCCTGTCGCTTTGCCCTCATTACAGCAGGACCTTCTTTCACAGTGTCGTCGAGCAACGTTCCGATGCGAATGCCCAATGCGCGGGAAATGCGAATGAGAACTCCAAGGGAAGGAATTGACTGGCCTTTTTCAATGAGTTCCAACTGATTCAGTGAGAGGCCCGCCCGGGTTGACAAATCCGGTGACCCAATTTTTTTGAGATTCCGCAACATGGCAATTTTCTCGCCTATGTGATTATTCGAATACATATGATTGATTTTGGATGTTTAAAGAAAAGTGAAAGTAAAAAAAGAAATGGAAAAACAAAAACTCACTACATCGGGCCCATCGTTCAGGATATGTATGTTTGGTCCGATATATTTATTAAGATTATCTTTGCTGAACTTCACTTACATTATAATTACCATTCAACCATGTCGAAGCTATTTTCTTCCCTCGTCATCAAGAACATCATATTAAAAAACAGGATCGTTGTATCCCCCATGTGTCAATATTCTGCCGTTGATGGTTTTACAAACGACTGGCACCTTGTGCATCTGGGCAGCAGGGCCATTGGCGGTGCCGGACTGATCATTGCCGAAGCAACGGCCGTTTCTCCTGAAGGCCGCATTACCCCCGGAGATACAGGGATGTGGAAAGAGGAACACATTGAAGGGTTCCGTCGGATCACACGTTTTATCCACGAACATGGTTCCATAGCAGGAATCCAACTGGGACATGCCGGCAGGAAAGCATCATGTGCCGCACCCTGGGATGGCGGAAAGCAACTTTCAGAATCGGAAGGGGGATGGCGGACTGTGGCTCCCAGTGCCCTGCCATTCAATCCCGAAGACAGGTTACCCTCCGTTTTAGATGAAACCGGTATTCAAAAGGTAATAGCTGATTTTAAAGCGGCGGCCTTAAGGGCATTGCAGGCCGGTTTTAAGGTGATCGAGTTACACAGTGCCCATGGTTATTTATTATTCGAATTTTTATCCCCCATGAGCAACCATCGTACTGATCAATACGGAGGTACGTTTGAAAACAGAATACGCCTGTTACTTCAGGTTGTGGAGGCAGTAAAGTCTGTTTGGCCCGCTGAAAATCCATTGTTTGTAAGGATCTCATCTACCGACTGGGTTGAAGGAGGCTGGACTCCGGAAGAAAGCGTGCGGCTTGCCTCTGTGCTTAAAACAAAAGGTGTTGACCTGATCGACTGTTCAGCCGGCGGAAATGTAGCCCATGCAAAAATCCCGACAGGTCCGGGTTTTCAGGTTCCTTTTTCGGAAGCAATCCGGAAAACCGGAATACTCACCGGAACGGTTGGTTTGATCACATCGGCCAGCCAGGCCGAACAGATATTGCAGGAAGATCGTGCCGACCTTGTCTTTTTTGCAAGGGAACTATTGAGGAATCCATATATGCCATATGATGGCAGCACATGAATTCGGTGAAGATTTTGACTGGCCGGTTCAATACCTGAGGGCCAAACCGCAGGCCAAATAAATTGAATTCAATATACTTCCGGAACAAATGTCTGATCAGTAATGGGAGGTCTGACATAAGCTTTCCGGTCCTTTCTCGGGGGCAGTTCCATCGGTTTGGGCGTCAGATCATCATATGGGATCATGCTTAACAGGTGACTGATGCAGTTTAACCTGGCAGCCTTTTTATTATCAGCTTCCACAACATACCAGATTGATTGTTTGGTATCTGTATACTTTAAGCATTTCATCTTTTGCCTCGGAATATTCAACCCACTTTTCACGGGAGGCCAGATCCATCGGGCTCAGTTTCCAGCGTTTTGTGGTGTCTTCAATTCTTGCCCGAAATCTTTTTTCCTGTTCTTCATCTGAAACGGAAAACCAGTATTTGATCAATATAATACCGGACCGAATGAGCATCCGTTCAAATTCAGGGCAGGTACGCAAAAACTCACTGTATTCCTCATCGGTGCAAAAACCCATTACATGTTCAACACCAGCCCGGTTATACCAGCTTCTGTCAAAAAGTACCATTTCACCGGCTGCCGGAAGATTGGATACATAACGCTGAAAATACCACTGTGTTTTCTCACGCTCTGTAGGTGTTCCCAGGGCAACTACATGGCAGATACGCGGATTCAGCCTCTGTATTATTCTTTTTATCACTCCTCCCTTCCCTGCCGCATCGCGGCCTTCAAAAATAACAACCACCTTGAGTCCCTTGATTTTTATCCATTCCTGGAGCTTCACTAACTCAATCTGGAGTTTCTCAAGCTCGCGGTTGTAGACCTTTTTTTTAAGCTTTTTTTCTTTTTTCATATGCATTTTGTCCGGACAGAAAGTTGTATATGCGTGCATATCAAATATACATGCTCTTGATGTAACCTGTGACATCGGCAAGGAGTTTTTTTATGGTATTTATTTCCGGCATGGGGATAATATAATAGTTGTAATGTTGATGTTCATTCAATTTGATTAAATTTGTTAATAGTTCATGTTCAAATAAATATAAAATAAACACCTCATGAGAACAAAACTAAAACAAGATGAAAATGTCGTTCTTGTGATCAGACCACACTGGATACTGTTATTTTGGCCTGTTCTGCTCGCTGTTGCTGCGATTGTTGCTGGCATACTGATTGGGGGTTATGGATATATCATTCCATTGATATTCGTTTGTTATACCGGCTATAAACTCGTTGAGCGAAACAGGAACATATGGGTAGTTACAGATCTGAGGGTCATTGATGAGTATGGCGTATTTTCGCACAATTCCAAAGAAAGTCCGCTGGATAAAATTAACAATGTTTCGTATAATCAAACCTTCTGGGGTCGCATATTTGGGTACGGAAACGTGCAGATTCAGACAGCTGCAGAAATTGGATCTACTACTTATTTCAATGTGGAGAAACCCAAAGTACTTAAAGATACCATCACACAGATGCAGGAAGATTATAAAAAGTCACAGATATATAACCAGGCTAAAGAATTGGCAAAGGCCATCGTTTCTGAATCAAAAAATTCCGCCGGGACAAATGCGGCCGATGAGGTTGAAAAGCTTTATGATCTAAAGCAAAGAGGAATACTGACTGAGGAAGAATATAATGCCAGGAAGAAGAAACTTCTCGAATCATGAGGGTGGTTGGTTGTCTCCCAACACATACTTATCCTTGCTTATTTCAATCAGAAACCTTGAGGGCAGGTGAAACACCGCATCATAGGAATAGATATTCCGTGGAAGCGTAATATACAGTTCTTCCTTCGCCCGGCTGCAGGCGACATAAAACAACCTTCTCTCCTCCTCCATTTCTTCGATATCCGTGGCCCTGTTGGAGGGAAACATTCCGTCCAGCGCATGGGGAATAAAAACAACATACCATTCAAGTCCCTTGGCCGAATGAACGGTACTTACCGTAACCTTGCCATTCTCTTCTCCCTCATCTATTAAGGGAGTGGTCTGATCTGCCACTCTTTTCGAAGGGGGATCCAAGGCAAAGTCCGAAAGAAAACGATCGAGGTTTTTATACTTCTTTGACAGGTCAATGAGCACTTCAACATCCTGCATACGCTGCAGGTAATCATCCTCCCTGGCTTTCAGAAGCGGCTCATAATAGTCCCTGATCATTTCAATTTTCTGGGTGAGTGTGTATATCGGCTGACTGGCCCTTGATAACATCAAACCCATTTCATACAATTCGTCATAGAATTTTTTGTGCCTGAAAATATCAAATGCAAACTCGTTGTTTGAATCCTGTATGGAAGTGATCACATGGCTTGCGGTCACCTGGCCCACCCCGCCGATGTACTTAAGCACGCGGTGCCATGAAATGGCATCTGAAGGATTAAAGGTGAGACGAAGAAAGGCCACCACGTCGCGCACATGCATTCGCTCATTAAACTTGAAACCGCCAACAACCACATAGGGTATTCCTCTTTTGCTAAGTTCCGCCTGGATATAGCGGTTATGCCAGTCGGCCCTGTTCAGCACAGCCATCTGGTTCATGGGAACACCCAGTTCGCGAAGCTCCAGGATGCGGTCTGCAATGAAGACTGCTTCGTCATCCTGTCCGTATGTACGATGCACCACCGGCATGTGGTGATTATGATTATGGGTAAACAGTCTTTTTTTATAGCCGATTTTAGCATTTTCAATGATGCAATTTGTAAAATCGAGAACTGACTGGTTACTCCTGTAGTTTTCCTCGATTTTCACAACTGTGCATTCAGGATAAACCGCCGGAAACCGGAGTATATTCTCATAATTCGCTCCCCTGAAAGCATATATGCTTTGCGAATCATCCCCTACAACCATCAGTCGTCTGTGCTTCGCTGCAATGAGCTGTACAATCTCATTTTGAACAGCGTTCGTATCCTGAAATTCATCGACCATCACATACTGGTAGGCTTCCTGCATTAGTTCCCTGAATCTCTGATTCTTTTTTAATGATACGTTCAATATATCCATAAGATCATCGAAATCGAGCATATGGCTGGCATTCTTATATTTTGTATAAGCCCTGTAAATCAGTTCGATGTCGGCAATCCTGTCTTCAAGTCCGGAATATTGTTTAAGTATGATTTCCCGGATTGTGCTTTGTTTGTTCCTGGAATAGGAGATTATATCGTAAATGCGGCCTTTTTTAGGAAATTTCCTTATCCTTGGAATTGAATTTAAGCTCTGTCCGGATCAGGTCAATGATGTCTTCTGAATCCGCATTGTCAATGATCGTAAAATTGGGAGGCAGCTCAAGAAGGTTGGCATATTTTCGCAAAACATAACTGGCGAACGAATGGAAGGTTCCGCCCGTAACCTTGCCTGCATTTTTATCATGAAGCAGGGTTTCCACGCGAAGGAGCATTTCATTGGCGGCTTTACGGGTAAATGTGAGCAGGAGAATCGACTGGGGATCCACGCCCTTTTCCATCAGGTAGGAAACCCGGTGAACAATTACGCGGGTTTTGCCACTTCCGGCACCGGCAATGCAAAGTACCGGCTTGTCGGTTGAAATCACGCCGGCCAGCTGCGCCGGATTAAGCGCATGCGCATAATTTACCCTGAACTTTGTAAAATCGATATTTTCGGAGGAGGTGGCTCCGGGATCTCTTTTTTCAATTGATTCAGCAATCTTCTGCAGTTCAGTGATCTTCTTCTCCAGGTCACCCGACACAGGGAGAATGGGAAAGTCGCGCACAGAAACGGATTGGAAATTGACGGGAGATTCGGAAACATAGGGATGAGAAGGAGTAATTTCCCTGGGTGTGATCCTGCTTAGAAAATTATTCAGGAGGTCTTCGCGACTTATGTCTTCTGAGGGCATTATATCCTCTTCAGGTGCCCTGTCGGGTATTTTTTCAGGCAAGGCCCCGTCTTTTCGTGTCAAGCGCTTAAATCGATCAAAAAGACCCATTTTTTTGATTATTATTTCGTCAAAATCAAGGAAGGTAAATTAAGAAAAATCTGGCAGATCATGGGGATGCGAAAACTTAGAATAAACTGCGAGATCTGCAAGATTGCAGAATAAAAAGCCGCAAATGACATAATCTGGAATCGCATGATAACCCGATGGGATAAAATGATCTGCGAGATCCGCGGGATCTGCGAGAAACAATTTGGGATATTATTGGTAAAGGGTATTGCGTTTTTCCATTAATTTTTCATCGGTGACATAATCATCGTATTCCATCTGTTTGTCGATCATGCCTTTGGGACCGATTTCAATTACGCGGTTGCAGACGGTTTGGATGAATTCATGGTCATGGGAGGACATCAGCACATTTCCCTTGAATTTTATCAGGGTATTGTTGAATGCCTGGATGGATTCCAGGTCGAGGTGATTCGTGGGTGAATCCAGGATCATCACATTGGCATTCCGGATCATCATGCGGGCGATCATGCAACGGACCTTTTCGCCACCCGAAAGAACGGATGCCTTTTTGTAAATTTCCTCACCGGAAAACAGCATTTTCCCTAAAAATCCCCGAAGGAATTGTTCACTGGTATCTTCTGAATATTGAGCCAGCCAATCCACCAGTGGAATATCCTTTTCAAAAAATTTCTCATTCTCCAGCGGGAGATAGGCCTTGACAATGGTTTGACCCCAATCGAAGGAGCCGGTATCCGCCTTTTCGTGTCCTTTGAGAATTTCAAAAAGTATTGTCATTGCACGGGAATCCCTGGAGAGAAAAACAATCTTATCGTTTTTGTGAACCGTAAAAGACAGGTCTTTAAACAGTAATTTACCCTCAACTTTTTTACTCAGATCCTTTACTGTAAGTACATTGTTTCCCGGTTCTCTTCCCGGAGTAAATATAATGCCGGGGTATTTTCTTGTCGAAGGCTTGATTTCCTCAATATTCAGCTTTTCGATCATTTTTTTCCGGCTGGTGGTCTGCTTTGATTTGGAGACATTGGCACTAAAACGGGCAATAAATTCAAGCAGCTCTTTTTTCTTTTCCTCAGCCTTTTTGTTCTGGGCTAATTGCTGCCGAAGGGCCAACTGGCTGGATTCATACCAGAAACTGTAATTACCTGAAAACTGCTGTATCCGGTTAAAATCAATATCTACAATGTGAGTGCAAATTGAATCGAGAAAATGCCTGTCGTGCGAAACGACCAAAACCGTATTTTCAAATTCGGAAAGATAATGCTCAAGCCAGTTCACCGATTCCAGGTCAAGGTCATTGGTCGGCTCATCCAGAAGCAGGTTCTCAGGCTTTCCAAACAGGGCCTGGGCAAGAAGCACCTTTACTTTTTCCTTTACCTTCAGTTCCTTCATTAATTTTCCATGAAGCTCCTCCTCAATTCCCAATCCGCTCAGCAGGCTGGCTGCATCGCTTTCTGCATTCCAGCCATTCAGTTCATGAAATTTTTCTTCGAGATCGGACGCACGCATGCCGTCTTCTTCGGTAAAATCCGTTTTGGCATACATGATTTCCTTTTCCTTCATGATATTCCACAATTGCGTATGTCCCATCAATACAGTATCAAGTACAGGAAATTCATCGAATTCAAAGTGGTCCTGTTTCAAAACAGACAATCTCTCACCCTGTCCGAATGTTACTGACCCTGTGCGGCTCTCAACGTCACCGTATAGCATTTTTAAAAAAGTTGATTTACCGGCGCCATTCGCCCCGATCACCCCATAACAGTTGCCAGGGGTAAAATTCAGGTTAACATCCTGGAACAAGATACGTTTGCCGAACTGAACGCTCAGATTTGATACAGTTATCATTTAAAATTTAATAAGTTAAGGCCAAAAGAAATTCGGAAATCATTTTTCGCAAAGGGAATGCAAAAGTAATTAAAAAGTATGAAAGTGAAAAAATATTAGTCTTACGCTTAACCAGGTGAGAAAAATCGTAGAGACAAGGCATTGCCTTGTCTCTACAACCAATCCATAATGTGGATGGTCAATAAACAATTAATCAGGAATGTTCTTTTTCATCAGGTATGATCTGCTGTTTTGCCAGTGCTGCCAATCCGCCAATAACACCCAGATTCATTGAATCAAGTGCGGAACTTGGGACAACGATCATTGATCCTCTTTCTTTAAGCCCCTCTCCGATCAGGTTCATCGCACGCAACTGAAGTGCAACCGGATTATTAATATACTGTTCACTGGCCTTGGCAAACTTCTCGGCAATTTCGGTTTCTGCTGTTCCAAGGATAACCCTTGCCCTGCGCTCTCTTTCAGCCTGCGCCTGCCGGCTCATGGCATCTGCCAATGCCTGTGGAATTGTAATTTCCTTTATTCCCACATTCTGGCAGGTAATTCCCCATGGGGTTGTATTTTCGTCCAGCACAACCTGTAGATTACTGGCAATCTTTTCACGGTCCTGCAGAAGTTCTGCCAGTTCATGTTTGCCGATAATATCCCGTAGGCCCGTCTGCGCGATATATTCAATGGCGGCATTATATTCCTGCACTTCCAGTGCGGCCTTTTCTACATCCCATACAGTCCAGTAAAGCACAGCTACCACATTTACAGGAACCGTATCCTTTGTTAGAGTCTGTTCCGCTTTGAAATCGGTTACCCGGATACGCTGATCGATATAATTGATTACCCTGTCAATGATGGGAATTATGACAAACAGGCCCGGTCCTTTCAGTCCATTATACTTTCCCATGCGAAGTACAACTGCTTTTTCCCACTGGTCGGCGATCTGAATGGAACTAACCAATAAAACAGATAAGATCAGCAAACCAATGTATAAGGGCACAGATATGATCTGAAAATAATACAAAGCTGTCTCCACTCCGGCTAATACAAGGAGAATCGAAATAGAGATAGGGTTAAAGGAGTTTTTGGTAATGAGATTTGTTTTCATTTTACTTTTGTTTTTGAAGTTCATTAATCATGTCGTCATTGGTAAATCCGTAGGTATAGGCAATTGTCATGAACTCCCTGCAGATTTCCTGCATTTTGTTATGCTTTTCCTTTTCCGACAAGAGCGCCTCACTTTTGTGGATAAAGGTGCCTGTGCCCTGGTATGTCTCCAGAATATTCTGGATTTCAAGTTCTTTATAGGCCTTGGCAACCGTGTTCAGGTTCACTTTGAGTTCGACTGCCAGGGACCTTACGGTAGGTAACTGCTCCCCTACTGCCAGTTTACCCGATGCAATGCCAAACCTGATCTGGTCAATGATCTGCCGGTAATAGGGGGTGCCTCCTTTGGGATCTAAAATAAATTTAATCATTGTGGTATATGTATATTGTATTAAATGACTAGTACAAATATACATCAGTTTTTATTAATAGCAATAACAAAGTCAATTTTTTTTTAAAATTTTTTAGTTATTGAAGTACTATTTTGATGATATCCAAACCTTCATGGGTGTATCTCCCCTGTTATCCCAGGAATAATAAGGAATGGCCATGAAATCATAAACGCCGGTTCCGGATCTCTCAGTGCCGGCATACTTGCCATGTATTACCTGAATGCCATTAAGAAGATGCGGTTCAAAATTCGTGGTCAATTGCATGTCATCAGTGAAAATCAGGTCATTCAGGGAATGGTTGTCGGTTCCTTCCACGCAATACACAAGCGGACCCCGCTCCAGTGCGATCTTATTCATGTCATCTTTGACTTGCGGATTAGCTGCCACCTGGTGAATTTCCATGGGTAATGAAAAATTGATAACGTCCCCTTTTTCCCAGGCACGATTTATAACTGCATACCCGTTTTTCATTTCATAATTAACCTTTTTTCCGTTGACGCCTATGGTGAATTTGGCCGGTGTAGCTGACCTATAGGTATAAAGGTCACCCGGAACCGGACGGCCAAGCGCCCAGCCGGGTACACGAACACACAGGTTAAAAGCAGATTTCTCAGCGGGGTCAATTTTGATAGTTACATTCCCATCCCAGGGATATCGTGTTTCCTGGGTAACGGTAACCAGTTTCCCACCGCTCATCTCAATCTGTGTCTTACTGCCAATGAACAGGTTAACATAGAGGTTATTTTGTCCATGGGCATATATATAGCCTGCAATAGAGGACATAAACCGGCATACATTGGTGGGACAGCATGAGCAATCAAACCATGCCTGCCTTCCCAAAGAGCCGACATTAAATTTGAATTTTGCGTCCGATTCAAGCGGGTTTGGATAGAAGAATAGTCTGCCATCCAGGGATACACCTGATGCCACATTATTATATAGGCTTCTTTCCATGACATCAATATATTTTGAGTCACCATGGAGCAGGAACATGCGGTAATTCCAGTATACATTGGCTATAGCGGCGCAGGTTTCGTTATAAGCACTGAGATTGGGCAATTCGTAATTGTTGCCAAACCGCTCACCATCATGAACTGCGCCAATTCCACCTGTCAGGTATAATTTTTTGGATACCATGTTTTCCCAGATGCGGTCAATGGCGTTCGTATATTCGATATTCCCTGTAAGGGCTGCCACATCTGCAATACCGGAATATAAATAACCGGCCCTGACGGCATGGCCAACTGCCTCGTTTTGTTCAATTACGGGAATGTGGTCCTGGGAATAGGCCTTATCCGGGTTGCGGGCCGCACCGCGACAGTCGATAAAAAATTTGGCCAGGTCAAGGTACTTCTTTTCTCCCGTGATCCGATACAAGCGTACAAGGCCCATTTCAACTATCTCATGACCCGGTGCATCTGATCTTTTTCCCGGTCCGAATACCTCACAAAGCAGATTCGCATTTTTGAGGGCTACATCCAGGAAATTTCTCTTTCCGGTGGCCAGGTAATGGGCAGATGCTGCCTCAAACAAATGTCCTGAATTATATAATTCATGGCTCAGTACAGATTCATTGATCCACCTTTCAGTGCCTGACCAGGGATGGGGATGCGCCGGATCAATGGTACGGGTGGTATATAAGTAGCCATCAGGTTCCTGGGCCTTCGCAATCAGGGTGATCAGGCTGTCCACATAATTTTCAAGCACGGGATCAGGATGAACCTGCAGGGAGAAGGAGGCCCCTTCAATGATCTTATATGGATCTGTATCATCAAACGGGAAGGTGGTTTGAAACTTTCCTTTCTTTATGCCGGCGGCGATCTCAAAATTCATTATACGGCCGGTCTCTTCGCACTTTCTGAAAGAAGCCGGGATGGTAACCGTACGATTGATCTCCACCCTGGGATTCCAAAATGAGTCGTTCATAGTCACCTTGTTAAACGTGACTCCTTCAATTAAATAATCATTTGCTTTTTGACCGTGCATATAAAGGGCAGGCAAAAGCAAAACAGAAAGACAATATAATTTTTTCATAGTACTTGAACAATCTAGTTACAGACTATTTAAAAATAGTACAAAAATTTAGATTGTCTTCATGAATTAAACACCTTCGGTGTTTTAAAGATTTTAACGCAAAGTTCGCCAGGTTTTGCGCAAAGGACGCGAAGTTTTTTCTTTGCGAACTTTGCGCATTCCTCTGTGTTCTTTGCGTTTAAATTTTAGGACGCCGAAGGCGTCAACTGCTTTTTATCCGGTATTCCCTATAGCATTTGCAATTGCATTGATGCTCTTTAAAATTTCCAGCAATACCGGTTCTTCCTTGTCAGTCTCCCCGGCAGCTTTAAGCTTTCTCCACCTTGCCAGCAGCATTACCTGGTAACGGTGCAGATAAACCAGCGGCTCAGCACGAAGCAAGGTAGAATAATAATGATTGGAACGCCGGGCGACCATCGGCCGCTGGATGATCAAACCCATCATTTCCCGCAATTTATGAAGCTCGTCCGTGATCTTCTTTAAAATAACGTTACGGCATTCAGCATCCTCAACAAGGGTTGCATATATAGCCATAATTTCTTCATCGGTGGCGGCAAGACTGGTATCTATATTTGTAAAAATATACCGGACCAACACATCATGGATGACAAGCTCCTTCAACTGGTTAAACCAGTCAGGATGGTTGGCTTTTAAATCTTCCAGCGCTGTTCCCATGCCATACCAGCTTGTAATATGGAAACGCGACTGGCTCCAGCTGAAGACCCAGGGAATAGCCCTCAAATCGGCCAGTGTATGTGACCTGGTGCGGTGACTGGGCCTGCTTCCTATTCGACTCGATTCAATGGCATCAATGGGTGTTGCCTGGGTGAAAAACTGCATGAAAAAAGGATGCACAATAAGTTCCTGGTAGTGCCCTGCACTCCTGTCGGATAAGAATTGAAGCATGTCCGATCCCATGTGCTTCTCAAGATTCTGCCTGCCATGCAGCAGGGAATTAGTAACCGTTCCTGATATCAGCAATTCAAGGTTATAGGCTGCATTCAGCAGGTTTGCGTATTTTTTCTCAATTATTTCCCCCTGCTCCGTGATGCGGATCTGTCCGGTAAGACTGCCCGGGGGCAATGCCCGAAGGAACCAGTGTGCAGGACCAGCTCCCCTGCTGATGGTTCCCCCCTTGCCATGAAAAAACCGGATTTTTACATCATGTTTCCGGCCAATGGCGGACAGCTTTTCCTGTGCCTTATAAAGGTTCCACATGCTGGCCATGATGCCGCCATCCTTGTTGCTGTCGCTGTAACCGATCATCACATCCTGGCGGGGCTGACAACGGTTACTGGCTTCCATCTGCATATTAAGGGAATCCCTGACAATGGGTATGGAAAGGTATTCATCAAGCATTGTATCACTATGGGCCAGGTCATCGATAGTTTCAAAAAGCGGAACCACATGAAGCCCCATGGTATGACCTTCGGTTGATTTTGTCCATAATCCGGTTTCACGCGCAAAAAGGTATGGGATGAGGAGGTCACCAACATTACGGGTCATACTGACGATAATGTTTCCAAGGGATGAGGTAGTATATTTTTCTGTATGCCGCTTCAGAACACGGAAGGTTTGAATGACCGACATGGCTTCAGGAGGCAACTCTTCCGCATAATTCGTAAAGGGACGTGAGGATTTCAATTCCGCAAGAAGAAATTTCAGCCGGTCTTCCGGGGATAATCCCGTGTAGCTGAAATCCATGGCAGCCGTGGCCAGGAGCTGATCGATGGCGAGTTCATGAATCCGCGAGTTTTGGCGGATATCCAGCTTTGCCAGGTGAAATCCGATACTTTGCACAAGGCGGATTACATCTCGCAATTCTGACCAGGCAATGGCCGAGGCTCCATGGGCGGCAAGATCATTCTGCAACAAAGTGAGGTCATCAATAAGCTCACCGGAATGCCTGTATGAACCGGGGACATCGATGAGTGCAACCACTTTTTCACGACTGCTGTCAACCGGCAGACGGGTAATGAGCAGATTCAGATAAAGCCTGTAGGCCTCATTATGATATTTCGATCGCAGTATTTCAGCCTGTTCTCCGGCCGCATTCAGATAATTGGCCATTTTTTCGCCGAGCCTATCTGATACCTTATCCCGTGCAATATAGAAACTCAGGTTACGGGACAGAACTGTCAATCTGGCTTTTATTATCTCAAAGGCATTCATCCTGAGAATGATCAGTGTTTCTTCTGTAATTTCAGGAGTTACAAGGGGATGTCCATCCCGGTCCCCTCCTACCCAATTGCCGAATGTTGTGCGGGGAAGCAGATTTGTCTGGCTGATATTCTGCATATCGAATCCGGATGCCTTCCAGGCCTGCATCAACCGCTGATCGAGAATGGGTATCACTTCGGGAAAAACATTCTTCAAATAATGAAGCACATTTTCAAGTTCTGATCGGACATCCGGTTTTTCAAGGAAAATTTCACCGATCAGCCAGAGTTTATGCAGGATGAGTTTGACCTCATGGCGAATCTGATTCAATTCAGTACGGGTATAAGTGCTGTTTTCCCTTTTAACAATCAGCAGGTAAAGATTCCGGAACTGTTCCAGAACCTCAGGTCGCTTTGCCTCGGTAGGATGGGCAGTTAATACTGCCTCCACCTGTGCTTCAGAAAAACCAGCCATGATCTCATTTTCAGAAAAACCGGCCTGTTTCAGAATCTGAAGGTTATTACCCCACGATCCGTTCAATCCCGAGGGATCATCCGATTCCTTTTTCCTTCGGTTTTGAACGGCACCATTCACTTCAACAATATTGAGTAACTGAAAACTAATTGAATAAACCTGCAATTGTTTTTGCGTGTAATGCCCCTTATCAACAGGTATTTCGTTTAGCCAGGGAATAGTCTGAGCCAGTGCACGCTCGTTTTGTTCCTCGAGTACTTCCCTGAAGCATATCAGCAGGTATTCCAGATCGGCATAGGGTTTGCCAAGTTTTTCCTGTAAAAGCGCCAGAAGTTTCATATTCTGTTTTGTAATGTTTATGCAAAATCGAATCGAATAACCCGTAACCTGCGAATGACGAAATTGAAATCAGGATAAATCGCTAAGTTATAAATAGAACACTATTTTCCGATTAATGTTGACAGAGGAATGCAGGAAGATTTATTAAGACAGGTTATCAGCAAATGACTTAATTTGTTGTTACTTTGTTTTTATCAAATCGCTTTTCTGACCATGGTTCCTAAATCCAAAGTAACTCCCGCAAAAAAGGAAAAGAAACCTTCCATTTTTTCATTGCTGATCCCTTACAGGAAAATGGTCATTCTTCTTATCTTGTTTGCACTATTGGGAAATGGGATAAATCTGTTGATCCCGAAAATTATATCCTCTGCAATTGACTCCTATTCTCTTAAAAAAGTGGATTTCAACCTGGTGATCATTGAATTCTCCCTGGCGGCGTTGTTCATATTTATTTTCAGCTATTTTCAGAGTGTTGTTCAGACTTTCACATCCGAGAGAGCCGCCAAGAGATCTTCGAACCAGGCTGACAGATAAAATTTCACGGCAGAGCTATGCATTTATATTCATGCAAATCCTTCAAAACTGCTAACTAACCTGACATCAGATATTGATTCAATTAAATTATTTGTTTCACAGGCGGTTGTGTCTATTTTTTCATCCCTGTTTATTATTATTGGAGCCAGTATTTTGCTCCTGTCGATTAACTGGCGACTTGCACTGGCCATATTGGTCATCATTCCGATTATCGGGGGTACCTTTTTCCTGGTTCTGCGAAAAGTCAGGGTTCTCTTTAAGAAAAGCCGTGAAGTAATTGACTGGCTGAACAAGGTCATTAATGAAAGCATACTTGGGGCAGCTATCATCAGGGTATTAAACTCACAGCAATTCGAATACCGTAAATTCCTGGCAGCAAGTGCCACTTCACGCGACCTGGGTTTATCGATACTGAGCCTATTTGCTGCACTGATTCCGGTGATCACCTTTGTGAGCAATATGGCCATGCTCACAATCCTGGCTCTCGGAGGCCATTTCGTCATCGCCGGGAAAATGTCCCTGGGAGATTTTGCGGCATTCAACGCCTATATTTCCATCCTGATCTTTCCGATCATTGTCATCGGATTTATGAGCAATATTATTGCCCAGGCATCGGCATCCTATCAGCGCATTGAGGAAGTGCTGGTGGCACCTGATCTGGAAGAAACGGGTACGTCGGAAGAATACATTTCAGGCAAAATTGAACTGAGGGATATTTGGGTGAATTATGGTGAAAAACCGGCCCTCAAGGACATATCCCTGCTGATTGAGCCGGGATCGAAAACGGCGATCATCGGACCAACAGCTGCAGGCAAAACGCAACTGCTGTATTTACTTAACCGGACTTATCAAACCCGATAAAGGCTATGTGCATTATGATGATCACGCCATCGGATGGTATAAAAGCGAACATTTTTACAGGCAGGTAGGTTTTGTTTTCCAGGACAGTGTTATTTTCAACCTCAGTTTAAGGGAAAATATCGCTTTTAACGATGCAGTAACCGATGAATCGCTTGAAAAAGCAATTGAAACCGCTGAATTAAAGGGATTTATAAACGGATTACCAAATCACCTGGATACGCTGATTTCAGAACGGGGAACCAGTTTGTCGGGAGGACAGAAACAAAGGATCATGCTGGCCCGGGCTCTTGCCGTTAATCCCCGCATCTTGCTGCTGGATGATTTTACTGCCCGGGTGGACAGGAGAACAGAACGAAAAATTATGGAGAATGTATCTGTCAAATTATCCCGGAATTACGCTGATATCGGTAACACAAAAAATTGCGGCAGTGGAGGATTATGAACAGATCATCCTGTTAATGGAAAGTGAAATAATTGGGAAAGGAACCCATCCGGAACTGATGCGAACCTGTCCCGAATATGTACAGATTTATAATTCCCAGCGAAGCACCAGTCACTATGACCTACAATCTTAATATCGGAAAAACTGAGGGCGGCAAGCCGGTAAAAACCTGGGCATCTCTCAAAAAGCTGGTGCAGATCCTGGCCAATGAGAAAAGAAATCTGTTTATTGCGCTGTTCATTATTTTGATCAGTGCTTCTCTTTCGCTGATTGCACCTTTTCTTATAGGTCACACGATTGATACTTATGTACAGACCCGCCAATATCATGGTGTTATTGTATTTTCCGGAATCCTGTTTTCAATTTACCTGACCATATTGATTACTGGCTATCTGCAGACCAAACTGATGGGTGGTGTTGGGCAGCGCTTATTGTACATTCTGAGGAATGCCGTTTTCAGCAAGCTACAGGAATTGCCTATTACTTTTTTTAATGAGAACAAAGCAGGCGATCTCATTTCCCGGATAAACAATGATACGGATAAGCTGAACCAGTTTTTTTCACAATCGCTGATGCAGTTTGTGGTCAGTATTTTTGTGATGACCGGAGCCGGTATTTTCCTGCTGGTTCTGAATCCGGTATTAGGCGGTGCCGCATTATTGCCGGCCATCCTGATCCTTCTTTTTACCCGCGTCCTGTCGCCCTGGGTTAAAAGCAGGAACGCAAGGAACCTGGCCAGCACCGGCAACCTGAGTGCCGAAATCCAGGAAAGCCTTGCAAATTTCAAGGTAGTTGTGGCCTTTGACAGAAGGGATTACTTCAGGAAAAAATTTGAAGAAGCAAACCAGGAGAATTACCTCACAGCCACCAGGGCAGGTTTAGCCAATAACCTGTTTATGCCTGTATACAGTTTCTTTTCGAATGCAGGCCAACTGGTAGTTCTGGTTCTGGGTTTATATATGATTTCAACCGGACAGTTTACGATCGGATTACTGATCAGTTTCCTGAGTTATGTGGTCAGCTTCTATAATCCGCTGCGACAGCTGGCCGCTTTGTGGACCAACTTTCAGATTGCGCTGGCAGGATGGGACCGTATTTCAAGGATCCTGAAACTTGAAAATAACCTGTTGATCCGGGAAACTCTTCCCGAAAGATGTGATTCATCCTATATTGTTTTCCGTCATGTTTCTTTCAGTTATCCCAATGGAAAGGAAGTGCTTCACAATGTAAGTTTCGAACTGGAACGAAGCCGCACATATGCGCTGGTAGGACCCAACGGGCGGTGGTAAAACCACCACAGCCTCACTCATAGCCCGTCTTTATGATCCGGTAAAGGGTAAAATATTGCTGGATGGCCGTGACCTTCGATCATATACTCCGGCTGAACGCACAGAGAAGATCGGATTCATTCTTCAGGAACCCATTCTGTTTACAGGTACAGTAAAAGAGAATATTGTATACGGCCATGAAGCCCTATCGGCACTTTCCCCGGAAATGCTGACCGAAGAAATCAGAAGGGCAGGACTTGAGGACCTGCTCAATCGCTTTGAAAATGGACTTGAAACAAAGGTGCTGAGCAGCGGTGAAACCATCAGCCTGGGCCAGAAACAGCTAATTGCTTTCATGCGTGCCGTTTTGCGCAAACCCGAGGTACTGATCCTGGATGAGGCCACTGCCAATATTGATACAATTACCGAGCAACAGCTTGAGACCATATTGAAGAAGTTACCTGAATCAACCACACGTATAATCATTGCCCACCGGTTGAATACGATTGAAAATGCCGATGAAATATTCTTTGTAAATTCCAATCGTGTTATTCTTGCAGGTTCGATGGATAAGGCAGTTGAATTGTTGATGCATGACAAGGGAGATAGCTAAAATGATTTTAAATCTTTATTTTAGCATATGAAGGCACTAATCTGTTAAAACCCTAAAATGAATACTGCATGCCTCTGCTGATCGTTATTATCGGAATTATCCTGCTGATCCTGCTGATCACTGTAGTGAAGCTGGACACTTTTATTTCCTTTGTCATTATTTCCCTGGCGGTCGGATTGGCTGAAGGCATGAAACCCGGTGCCCTTGTAGCATCAGTTGAAACCGGGATCGGAAGCACCCTGGGTTCCCTTGTCATGATCCTTGGATTTGGAGCCATGCTGGGTAAACTTGTTGCGGATAGCGGGGCTGCACAGCGCATCTCTGCAAGCCTTATTAACCTGTTTGGTATCCGGTATATTCAATGGGCCCTGGTGATCACCGGATTCATCGTTGGCGTACCGATGTTTTATAATGTGGGGTTTGTGATCATGGTTCCGCTCATCTTTACAGTAGCCAGCGCCACCGGCCTGCCTCTTTTATATGTGGGAATTCCCATGCTGGCCTCCCTTTCGGTAACACATGGTTTTCTTCCACCCCACCCTTCACCTTCCGCAATCGCCGTCATGTTTAAGGCAGATATCGGCAAAACCCTGATTTACGGGATCATCATTGCAATACCGGTGATCATACTCGCAGGACCCTTATTTTCAAGAACACTAAAAAAGATCAGGGCCACCCCGCTCAAAGAATTTGTCAATCCAAAAGTCCTTACCGAAGAGGAAATGCCCGGCATAGCCGTAAGTATTCTAAGCGCCATATTGCCTGTCATTCTTATTATCCTGTCAACCATAGTTAACCTGTTTCCCGGTTAAAGGACACGATGGCAGGAAAAGTTATTTCTTTTACAGGAACTCCTGCCATTGCCCTGCTTATTTCCGTATTGTGGCTTCTTTCACATTGGGCATGCGAAGAGGCAGGTCAATGAAGGATATCAGTGATATGATCGCACGGTCGGTCACTTCTATTACAATGGTTCTCCTGATCATAGCGGGAGCCGGAATATTCAAGCAGGTACTGACGGATAGCGGAGTCAGCCAATATATTGCAGGCTGGCTCAGCGGGTCAAACCTGTCACCTTTGTTCCTGGGATGGCTCATTGCAGCTGTCATCCGGGTATGCGTGGGATCTGCAACGGTAGCCGGATTAACGGCCGCAGGAATTATCCTTCCTGTGGTATCGGGAGGCACTGTTAATGCCGAACTGATGGTATTATCCATCGGGGCCGGCAGTCTGATGCTATCTCATGTAAATGATGTCGGCTTTTGGATGTATAAGGAATATTTCACATTAAGTGTAAAAGATACTTTTTTAACCTGGACCATCATGGAAACCATTGTGGGGGTTTCCGGACTTCTGGGTGTTTTGCTGCTAAACCAAATAATTTAATCCAGATGAATACAAATCCCGAATCGCGACTTGAGGAACTGAAACTGATCCTTCCGCCCTCGCCCAAACCGCTTGGTGTTTATAAACCAGTGCTGATCATTGGTAAGTTTTTATATGTTTCCGGCCAGGGACCGATGCGCACCGATGGTACGCTTATCACGGGCCGGCTGGGTGACAGCCTGACTCTGGAAGAAGGCAAACAGGCAGCCCGGCAGGTTGGGTCTGACCATGTTGTCCACCATCAAAGCGCAGATTGGAGAATTGAACGGAATCAAACGGATCGTAAAAGTACTGGGAATGGTGAACAGCACTCCCGACTTCGGACAGCATCCGGCGGTAATTAACGGATTCAGTGAGCTGATGGCAGAGGTGTTTGGTGAAGATAACGGCATTGGCGTTCGCAGTGCTGTGGGAATGTTTTTGCCCATGAACATAGCGGTTGAAGTAGAAGCCATGTTTGAGACTGTACTAATCTCTTTTCTGATGGGCAATGCTACTGGTAACTAAACAGTGGTATGAAACCGGGCAGGCCGAAGTAATTCCCAGCCCGGCATTATTGGTTTATCCTCGATCGGATTGAGGAAAATATACGGAGGATGATTTCTATTGCCGGGGCACCCTCAACACTGCGACCGCATGTGAAAACCCATAAAATGCCTGCCATTGTCAATATGCAGCGAAAATTGGGCATTGAGAAATTCAAATGCTCCACCCTTTCCGAAGTTGAGATGGCAGCAAAATGCGGCGCAGAGGAGTAACCCTGGCCATGCAGCCTGTAGGCCCGCAGATGGCCGGGTTATTCAGTCTTAAAAAAAAATATCCTGGTTCGGATATCTCGGTGATTGCTGATGATGCGGAAATAATCCGCCAGCTGTCTTCCATGGCCATGTCAAGTTCACTGAATGTGGGTGTATGGCTGGATATCAATAATGGAATGGACAGAACAGGAATTATACCCGGCAAGGCATTTGATCTGTACAGATAAATTTGTGATCTGCCCGGGCTTGTTCGCCCGTGGATTGCATGTATACGATGGCCATATTCATGATGAGGATATCCATCAACGAAAAGAAACCGTTGAAAAGGCATATAAGCCTGTCAATGAACTAATTGATACTCTTAACCTAAGACGGGCTTCCGGTTCCGGCTGTCATCGCAGGCGGAACACCTTCATTTCCCATCCATGCAAGACACGGGAATGTGGAAACCAGTCCGGGAACCCTTATTCTCTGGGATGCCGGCTACGGGGAACATTATAAGGATCTGGATTTTTTGCATGCCGCAGTCCTGTTAACCCGGGTTGTCAGCCTTCCCGATAATAACCTGCTATGCCTTGATCTGGGTCATAAGGCCATTGCTGCAGAGATGCCTCATCCGAGAGTACGGTTGATGGGTTTGCCACCCCATGAATTTGTCAACCACAGTGAAGAGCACCTTGTAATTAAACTGGCCGGGGCCTCAAAATACAAACCGGGTGATGTCATTTATGGCATACCATGGCATATTTGTCCTACAGTGGCCCGTTATCCGTTTGCCTATGCTGTGCGTGACCATATGGTTACGGAAAAATGGCAGATTGATGCCCGTGACAGGATGATCAGTGTTTAAAACCTTAGATTATCGCAACTTATGCATCTGATTATGGACGGCCATCTCGATCTGGCCATGAACGCGCTGGAATGGAACCGTGACCTTACCCTTCCTGTTTACGATATCAGGAAACAGGAAACCGGCATGCAGGATAAGCCCGACAGGATGCATGGAACCGTTAGCCTGCCATCCATGAGGGAGGGAAACATCGGATTATGCGTTGCCACACAGATCGCACGACATGTTAAGCCGGGCAATCCCCTTCCGGGATGGAAATCTCCATACCAGGCATGGGCAATGACGCAGGGACAACTGGCCTGGTATAAATGCATGGAAGAAGCCGGACTGATGGTGCAGATTACAGACAGGGAAAAACTCGAAAGGCACCTCCTGCAATGGGAAAGTTCCGTTACCGATAAACCGGTTGGATATATACTGAGCCTGGAGGGGGCGGACTCCATTGTTACACCCGCATATCTTGAAAGAGCATATAGAAACGGTCTCCGGGCAGTAGGTCCGGCCCATTACGGACCGGGTACCTATGCACAGGGAACTGATGCGGCAGGTGGCATCACCTCAAAGGGTCGGGAGCTCATAAAAGAAATGGAACGGCTGAATATTATACTGGATGCCACCCATCTGAATGATGAGAGCTTTTGGGAAACCATGGACCTGTTTCACGGACCTGTCTGGGCCAGCCACAACAACTGCAGGGTATTTGTTCCCCATAACCGCCAGTTTTCAGATGAACAGATCATGGAGCTTATCCGCCGTGATGCGGTGATAGGCGTGGCCCTGGATGCCTGGATGATGGTGCAGGGATGGGTAAGGGGTAAATCCACACCCGAATCCATGCATGTCACCCTTCAGCTCATGGCTGATAATATTGATCATATCTGCCAGATCGCCGGCAACGCAGATCATGCAGCTATTGGATCTGATCTGGATGGAGCCTTCGGAACCGAACAATGCCCCAGTGACATCGATACCATTGCTGATTTGCAGAAACTACCGGAAATACTTCAAGCCAGGGGATACAAGGAAAAGGAAATTGGAAATATTTTAAGCGGGAATTGGATAAGGTTTTTGAGGAAGAACTGGAAGGTTTAGTTAATATGCCAATGTGCTAATATGCTAATGTGCTAATATGCCAAGGTGCTAATTTGCAGTTTGAAGTTTGCAGTTTAAGGTTTGAGGTTTGAGGTTTGACTGGAAGACTGAACGACTGCATGACTGCATTTTCTACCAACAGACAATCCCTTCGGGATTTTTCCAACCGCAGAACCGCAGAACTGCAACAAACTGCATAACTGCAGAACTTCACCACTGCCTTTAAATTGGCATATCAGCACATTGATTCTCACTTTTTGTTTTTATCTTTAAGTTTTTCACTTCTTTTCATCATTCATAATTCATCATTAATATTTCATAATTAATTCAATATTATCTCATTCCCAAAACCGCTCCTGAATGAATAATTATGATTTTATAATAATAGGATCGGGATTTGGTGGCAGTGTTGCCGGCCTGCGTTTGGCCGAGAAGGGCTATAAGGTACTCATGCTGGAACAGGGCAAACGTTATCAGAGCAAAGATTTTCCAAAAAGCAATCTGAATTTGTCAAAATACCTTTGGATTCCACCCTTGCGCTTCTTCGGATTTCAAAAACTCAAGTTTTATTCTAAAGCCAGCATTCTTAGTGGAACAGGAGTCGGAGGAGGAAGTCTGGTTTATGCGAACACACTCTATATCCCTCCTGATGAATTTTTTAATAACATTTCCTGGTCAGGATTTGGAAACTGGAAAGAAAAGCTTGACAATTACTATAAAAGAGTATCTTTTATGTTAGGCCGCACAAAGTACAATAAACTGAATATAGAAGACGAGGTGCTGAAGAAGGTTTCAAATGACATGAATGCCGGAAACACATTTGATTCCGTTTATGTGGGAGTTAATCTGTCCGATAATCCGCATGAATCAGACCCCTATTTTGATGGCATGGGACCCCTGCGTTCAGGATGTACTGAATGCGCCGGCTGTATGGTAGGATGCAGGGAGAATGCCAAAAACACGCTGGATAAAAATTATTTGTGGTTTGCTGAAAAAATGGGGTTGGAAATTCTTGCTGAAACAAGGGCTGAAAAAATAGTCTTCCGGGATAACCTTTATCATATTGAAACCAGGCATGTCACTTCATTTTTCCGAAAAAGCAGAGCCTTTTCAGCAAAGGGAATCGTGGTGGCTGGTGGTACCCTGGGAACACTGGATCTTTTACTTAAACAGAAATATAAATACAAAACACTTACCGGACTTTCAGATAAGCTTGGACACGAGGTAAGAACAAACTCGGAAACTCTTTGCGCAGTTTCGGGTGCATCGGAAAAACTGAATAACGGTTTGGCAATTACCTCTGTTTTCAGTCCGGACACCTTCAGCCATATAGAAATTGTAAAATATCCCGACAGGTCAAATGCCATGAAATGGTTTTTCGGGCTTGCCGTAGATGATGCCAGTTCCACTTTGGGCAGAACCTGGAAATTAGTTGTGAAAACAATTAAACATCCGCTGTTATTTACGAAGATTTTTTTCAATAACCGGTGGTCAACAAATTTGATAATTCTCCTTGTGATGCAGACGGTGGATAATGCAATGAAAATTGTATGGAAAAACGGTCTTTTCGGAGGCAAAACCAAAATTGATAATAGCGGGCAAAAAAGAATTCCCGCATACATCCCGGTAGGCCAGGAAGTGATGTACAATTATGCGAAGAAGGTAAATGGTACTCCGCAAAATATTTTACTTGAAGTTCTATTTAACCGGCCAACAACAGCACATATTCTGGGAGGTTGCCCAATGTCCGATTCATTGGAATCAGGCGTGGTGGATCAGAAACTCAGAGTCCACGGGTATCCCGATTTCTATATCATGGATGGCTCAATAATTCAGGGGAATATTGGTGTTAATCCCAGCCTGACCATTGCCTCACTGGCAGAATATGCGATGGATGCTATTCCCTGCAAAGAAGGAAATACAACACATTTAATTACTGAAAAGCTTAAAATGCTCGAAGAAAAATGGATAAAGAATCAATTCAGCTAGCCCTCGAAAATCAACGGATTTTTTTTCGTACAGGTGTTACTTTCGATGTAGATTACAGGATTAAAATACTGAAAAAGTTACGGATGCTGATCCTTCAGTATGAACCGGAGATCAAAAAAGCACTTTGGAATGATTTTCACAAGCCTGAAATGGAGGTCATTGGCACCGAAACAAGATTTGTTTTGAAGGAATTGAATCTGGCTATCCGGAAGGTTAAAAAATGGTCACGAAAAAGATTTGTATGGACACCACTGGTGCATTTCCTTTCCTATAGCTATATAAAACCCCAGCCCTATGGACAGGTACTCGTGCTGTCGCCCTGGAATTACCCTTTCCAGCTGGCATTTCTTCCCATGGTCGGCGCCCTTGCTACGGGTAACTGTGTTGTATTAAAGGCCTCCCAGCAAGTGCCGCATACCGTTGCAGTCATGGAAAAGATACTGGAATCATTTCCCCGGGAACTGATCTTAATGATCAATGGCGATCATAGCGTAAGCGATCAGCTGCTATCTTACAAATTCGATTATATATTTTTCACGGGCAGCAGCAGGATCGGTAAACATGTCATGCAAAAAGCATCAGAAAACCTCATTCCGGTATCGCTTGAACTGGGAGGAAAGAATCCCTGCATAATAGCTGAAGATGCGATGATCGATTTTGCGGCGAGGCGCATTGCCTGGGGAAAATTCATGAATGCAGGTCAAACCTGCATTTGCACTGATTATATCCTGATCGATAAAAAAATAAAAGCAAAATTTCTTGAAAGAATAATTCAGGAAGTAAGGTCCTTCTATGGTGAAAAACCAGAGGACAGCAAAGATTTTGCCCATATCATCAACAAGGAAAATGTTATCCGTCTTTCAAAGATGATAGGAACCAGCGAGGCAATTACCGGCGGCCATACTGATCCGGAAAATTGTTTTATGGCCCCAACCATTCTCAACAATGTGAGACCTGAAGACCCTGTAATGCAGGATGAGATTTTCGGTCCTGTATTACCGGTTATCGAATTTGAAAATTTTGATGAAGTATATGACATCATTGAGCGAAATCCAAAGCCACTGGCAACCTATCTTTTCACAAGAGACAAAAAGCTTGTCAGTGAATTTCTCAGGAAAACGCAAAGCGGCTCAGCGGGTATCAACGAAACAGTTATGCAGATAGCATCCCCTTACCTGCCCTATGGTGGCGTCGGCAACAGTGGCATGGGAAGATATCACGGAAAAAAATCTTTTGAGACATTTTCGAATATGAGATCCGTACTGGTAAAATCCAACCTGTTTGATATCCCAATCCGGTATCCTCCATATAATAAGTTTAAGGAGAGAGTTGTGAGTTTGCTAATGAGATAAGATTCAATTAATTATGAATTATGAATTATGAATTATAAATTATGAATGAACAATATAATTTATAATTCTATGAGTGTCGGAAAAGATATATAAAAACTATCTGGATGAATTTTTCCTATACAACAAATTCAGTTCACAACTCCAATACATTTTCATCAAAATAAACCAGAATCACTTGACTTTGACTTCATTATGTTGTAAATTATAGTACTTCTAATATTTAAGAATTACTCTGTACGTTCACTTCCTGTTGTGCATTCTTCTCAGCGATCGTTAACGACCAAACCTTTGCTCTATGAAATCGTTGCTGAATGCATCCTTCCTATTTATTTCCATAATCGCTATTAAGGATATGGATTTTACCTTCTATTGTCTGCCAACCAACCAGTAATACCCAAAGCCATGAAAAAGACTAACAATTCTTCATTTGTCTGTGGTTAGTTGCCGTTCAGGCTTATTGGCCAGATAAGACCAGAAACCTGGGACCCGCTTCTGTTCAGGCCCGCAACCCACATGCAACCGAACCTTAAAAGCACTATCAATGCATACAACGGCAAGTCTTTCTACCAGTCAAAAGCAGACTGGCAGACATATCATTGACACCACCTGGGGGCCGGGACCTCCCCTGGACGAGAAACTTGCTATTTTCAATGCCTATACAAATGTAATCACTGAAAATAATTGCATGGTTTCAATTGGATTGGGCATTGATCCCATGGGGTGGGACTCAATAAAGAAATCCTATCGTGCTCAGTATTGATTCATCCACCAGCATGGGCGCATTTGCAGCGCTAATGGGACGTTTGGCATATAATCTGCGCGATGTACATATATAGTGCCTGGGATACAACAGTATTGTTTACACCGCTTAAATCCAGGGACTCCAGTTCTGGTTATCGGCCTTCCTGTAGTTAATCATTTTGGAGCTGTACTGACGGTTTTACCTGATAGTTCGTTGCTTGTACTCAGGGTAATGGAAAACCATCCGCTTGGTCTTCAGCCCGGTGATGTTGTGCTGGGTTATGAAGGGGTTGCCTGGAAGGATCTGGTGGATGAACTGTTTGCGTCCGTATTCCGATATATTACTGGTCCAGAGGGGCAAAGAGCGCCTTAAGATATCATTAATTGGCTAGTGCCGGGATGAACTGGCATTTGTTTGAAACCATCGATATTGTCAAATATGTAGGAGGGGATACCCTTCATCTTCCTGTATATCCTCTGGTAAATCTACCTGTTCCACTCAAAGGATCAGAATGGTACAATGGGGAGAATCTGATGTGGTCTAACAATCAGATTACCCGTTCTGGGTGTTCCTTTTCCTAATCCTGATGAATTTGATGAACATGCTGTCATCTATGGTATTAGTTGAAGGAACAAATATTGGTTACATTTATTTATTAGCTCATTATATACCCTGGAATGTTTGAACTAAACATATAGTGCGGACGAGCAATTTTATAAAGCAGTGAAATCTCTTTTTAAAACAGAGGGTTTGATCATTGATTTAAGATTATACTTTTGGGGGTTGGTCATTATTTGATGGGGCATTTAAACTGCTTTACAATATCCGACAGCCTTCACTGGAAGATGTTGTTCGCTTGCAAGCCGACGGATTTTAGTCTCTGCCCATTAATTAATGCAAATAATGCTTCTCTTCCAAATGCCCCTGCCAAGGATCCTAATCTGCTATTCATTCCGGGAAATCCCATGTCCTGGTATGACAAACCCCTAGCAGTTTTAACAAGTCCGAATTGTCGTCAGTTGCGGTGATATCACCGCTTACAGATTGACCTATCATCCTATGGCGCGATTCTTTGGCAAATCAACATGTGCAAGCTTAAGTTATATTTGGGATCTAATATCTTTTCCAGGATGGATATTAGGTTATTCTAAATCTGAATTTTTATCATGTCAATAATCCTGGATATTTTGCTTAGCCAACAGGAATTCCCGGTGGATGATCCTGTTTGGTTTAACCGGGAGGGTGCAGCCAATGGGGAAGATGCAGTTGTAAATAAGGCCCTAGAATGGATACAAAATCTCTCTTATGCGCATGAAATAACGTGTTCAATCCCGGTTATGCCACGCCTGGGACAGGGTGAAATTACCCTGTCTGCCAAAGGTTGAAAATCCTAATGAGCATGATGCTTTCTGTGAACGTAAAAATCACCAGCATAGGATAGCACGATTACTGTAGACTCCATCCCGTTATTTGATGACGGCGGGCTATGGTGATGTAGAGTGCCGGTGACGGGATCTGGGGTAGGGTTTGGCCGGTGCCGGATGATGAAAGCCATATTTTCAAGCTGCATTTGGAAACACGGAAGATACAGCATGCAGAGCACTTAGCCGTACCATCACCCAATGCTGTCAGATTCACCACCCTTGGTCCGGTTGTGGTGGATGGAATAATCTATTACTGGAAGCGATACCATCCCTGAATGCCGGCGATAACATCATGATTTAAAGTTATCCTCAGAAATCATGATTTAACAACAACAGTGATAAAAATAAGGGTTAAATTAACCAGTCTGGATACTACTCTCGCAAAAACACCTGATATGTACTTTGGAATTTGCCGACATGGCACCTGGAGCAAATTTCGACAAGTACTGGCTTTATGACATTCTATATACAACATTGCTGATGATTGCCCTCCCGAATACAGAAATAACCGTTATGGTAGAAATTTCCAGTGATTACTATACGCTCTGGACTGATACAATTTCATTTCTGGTCCCTGGGCCTAACAAATATTGAAGGAAATAAATACCCTGTCAGCCCGGGTTTATCCGAATCCCGCTGAGGACAGGATAAACATTGAGATCGATAATACCGGCGATCAGGAAACCGTGATTGAACTTGTAACGGTAACCGGTATCGTGGTTTATCGGAAGGAATACCGCAACAGTCATGGATCATTTCGTCGGGCAAATCGATGTATCAGATTATGCCAGGGGGATGTATTTTGTAAGGATCAGGCAGGGAGGAGGTATGTATAATGCGAAGATCGTTCTGCGGTAAATATAGAAGGTTATATCGGATTGATTGTCAGTTCCGTACGAATGGCTTGAAATAAAACAGGGCGAAATCAAGGGTTAGCGAGATTTAGTCAGCGCTTGATCCACCCGTGCACTTTGTTCGTGGGACTCAGTTTTACTTTTTTTCTGCAATATTACATTTCAAAGCTTTGCCCCTTTAAAATAATGAATACTAAAGACAGTTATTAATCATTCCCGATTCTCATATATAATTTATAATTCATAATTTATAATTCATAATTTTCTTCATTCTCTCCAACCCTCCATCTATCAGTCTCCCGAAGCTGCAAGTAATGCCTCCCTGCGCTTCCTGTATTCAATTATTGGTGAATCCCCGGGGATTAAATGCTCTCCCATTTTTAATTCACTTTTCTTAGGAATCTGGGTTAGAACAACCCGCTTGTCCTGCCTTAGAATTATGATACTGGATACTTTCCCTATAAAATTCATCAGGCCTTTTAAAAGTGGAATCTTTATCAGATTTTGATAATACCGGATATAAATAATTGTATTTTCTTCATCCACTGGAACAAACGCAGCGAATGCCCTGATCTTCTCAGAGATAAAATTTTGCCAGATATTGGGAAAATGGAATTGAAGATGGAACAGACGGGTATAATTTTTAATTTCATCAGCCTTTAACGGAACTGATTTGCCGTCATCAGCCACATTATTCACATAAAAGGTGATCATTTCGTCCTCGAAAGTAACTACAGGACCATTTACCAATGTTTTGTTACCACGGCCGATTGTTGTTTTATGAACAAAGGGTACATGCACAACATCCAACTGGTTTTCAATTGCCCGTGAATAATGAACGTTCCAATGATCTTTAAAACCCGACCACGAAAAGTCGGCCAATTCCTTAAAGAAGAAGGGTTCCCGGTCATTTTTTTCTGCATCGCCCCACCACATCCAGATTAATCCAAAGGCTTCATATGTTTTGTATGACGGAACATTAAACACATCGCGGAACAGCAGTATTTCTTCCATTGGCAGGGATACAGGTCACCTTACCTGATTTATCATAAAGAAAGCCATGAAAAGGACATTCGAGATTACCATTGACTATTTTCCCACACGAAAGTGAGGCACCTCTATGACAGCATTTGTCGGCAATGCAACACACGTTGTTCTCCTGATCTCTCCATAAGGCGAGATCAATATTTAAGCGTCTGATCCGGAGTGATTTGCCCTTTTTCAGCTCCTTCGAATCGAGAATAACGTACCACTGATTATAGATCATTCTGGGATTTATTAGGTCTGACTTCAATATGGTTCTACCAATAGATAATCCCTACCCGGATTTTTCCTCTCACCTCTCACCACTCACCTCTCATTTCTTTCTTCAACCGATAGGCAATCTCCAGTTTTTTTGGTTAATAATTCATTTTTGATATTATTCATTCGTAATGGGTAATGATGAGCTTGAGCTTTGTTGGGCAAAACCGAAATGGGGTTCGATACCCCATTCGGTTTTAATTGCAATGGTTTAAAGTTTCGCCATCGCTTTGTTGGGCTAGACAAAGCTATTGATTTTTTTCCGTTTCATTTTTATCATTCTTGTATTTTGTAATAGTTTTTCCAATGTTTTTTAAAGTCACCATTGATATGATGAGCATATTCAGGTGTTTTCATATCCAAACTGCTATGTGGCCTAATTTGGTTGTAAATTCTAATGATTTGCTCTAATTGCCTTGTTGCTTCTCGATCTGAAGTTAATTTCATTTGGTTTAACCATTCATCTTTTAATATCCCATTAACCCGCTCTGCTATTGCATTTTCACGTGGATCTCCATTCTCTGTCATGCTGATTTGAAAATGGTTTTTATTTAAAAGTTTGACATAATCATCGCAACAATATTGAACTCCTCTGTCAGAATGATGATATAGATTGTTAGTTCCTTTAGGTAACTGTTTTAATGCCATTTGTAAAGCTTTTACCGTATGTTTCTGCTTTCAGGGTTGTCTCCTAATTCCCATCCAACTAATTTTTCTTGAATATGCATCTGTTACCAGGCTCAGATAGCCAAATCCTTCCCTGTTTCAATGTACGTTATATCACTTACCCAGAATTGATGAGCTCTTTCAGGTATAAATTCTTTAATCAGGTTCGGATATTTACGTAACCAATGATTGCTATAGGTTGTCCTGGCCCGATAGCGTCTTTTTCGTATCAATAAACCTCTGTCTCGCAAAAAATCAAAGAACGAATCCCTCCCCAAGTAAAGTTCCTCTGGAAGTCGGGGTTGGATACAGCTCAAGTAATTTACGCCCTCCTATCCGTGGCATTAACTTACGCTCCTTTTCAACAAATTGAAGTAAAATCTCTGTCTTTAACTTCTTCCTTATAGTTGTATTTTGTCTGCTGATAGTAGGCTTGCCTACTCTTACCAAACAAGTCGCACAATGTATCCATATCATCTTGAACACTTTTGCGCGTAGCTCCTTTACCGTTTGGCCCCAGATTTTTTTCTGATTGAAATCTTAAGATCCCGCTCAGCAATATCTATCATGGTATTCAGAGCCAGTGTTCGAAATTGTTCATGTTCCAATTGCTTTTCCAGTTTCTTAATCTTTGCTTCAAGTTCCTGTTCGTGAGATGTTTTTTCTTTTTGTTTTGCCATCGCTGCGTGTAATTCTAATCTGATCCTGACTTGGTTCTTGCAAGTCCAAATTTACGCATCCATTTTGTAATACATTGTATTTCCTCTTATATTATACTTCTTTTGCAATTCTTCCTGGCTTAGATCTGTATTCAAATACTCCTGGACTACTTGCAATTTTAATTCGTCCGTAAAATTGATTTACTTTTATTTTCATAATCCTGATTTTAGTTTACTTTTTCTGTAAACCTATTTCAGGACTAGACATTTTGTCCTGCTTGTCACCTAGTCCCCAGTCCCTTGTCCCTAGTCCCTACTTCAATCCTCTCCTTATCAACAGTGGCTCTTCAGACGGTTCCTTGCCCCTGAATTTTTTATACTGAATCATGGCCTCGTCATTCCCTGATTCCGCCAGGCAATACTTTCGGAATTTAGCAGCCAGTTCAGGATTATAAATATTTCCTGATTCCTTAAATGCACTGAATGCATCTGCATCGAGCACTGCAGCCCAGATATAAACATAATATCCGGCAGCATATCCACCATCGAAAATGTGTGCAAAATATGTACTGCGATAGCGGGGAATGATTTCACTGATAAGCCCGATCTTGTTCATTGCCTGGGTTTCAAATTCACCTACATTCACTTTCGTTGAATCGGATAAGTTCGTGATAATCCATATCCAGAATGGCAGCAGCAAGATATTCAACAGTTACAAATCCCTGGTTAAACAATCCGCTTTTTTGAATTTTTTCAATCAGTTGTTCCGGAATCACTTCTCCTGTTTTATAATGCTTTGCATAGGCCCTCAACACTTCCGGCTCGCCGGCCCAGTTTTCCATAACCTGGGAAGGCAATTCAACATAATCCTGGGGAACATTGCCGGCAGTGCGGTAATATTTACCCTGTGTAAACAATACCATGAAGGCTGTGTCCGAATTCATGGAACAATGTGGTTACTTCATCCCAGTTCAGCAAAGCAGGATCTCCTGCAGAGGGTTTGGTGAAGTTGGACACAAGAGTCATGATCGGATCAATCCGTTTGCCATCTTCTATCACTGAAGAGCGGAAATCACCGCACCATGCCCCGCCCCTTTTCTATCACGGGGATAATAATCGAGGTACAAGATACCCAGGGTTGTCCATCGGCTTCCTTAACTTCAAAAGTTTCAACATCTTTCTGGTAAACCGGAAGATCTGTACGTTTTGTAAAGGTAATGCCATACAGTTTATTGGCCACCAGGAACATTCCGTCCCTTACATTTGCCAGGCTGAAATAAGGCCTGAGCTGGCTGTCATCAAGGTCATATTTTTCTTTTCTTACTTTTTCAGCATAATACCACCAATCCCAGGGCTGCAGCTTGAATTTGCCTCCCTCGCGATCAATAATTTTCTGCATTTCAACAACTTCTTTCTCTGACATTTTTAACGAAGGAGTCCACAGTTTCATCAGAAATTCATCTACCTTTTCAGGTGTTTTGGCCATATTATCGTCAATAACATAGGCAGCGTAGCTTTTAAAGCCAAGCAACTGTGCCTTCTTAACCCTGAGGGAAACAATTCTGGCAACCACTTCATTGTTGTCGTTTTTATTGCCGTTGTTGCCCCGCATAAAATATCCCCTGTAAATTTTTTCTCTCAGGGCGCGATTTTCAGCAAACTGAAGGAAAGGGATCATGCTGGGTTTTGAAAGGGCAAAGACCCATCCTTTAACACTGTCTGACTGAGCTGTTTCAGCGGCACCATCGATGGCTCCCTGCGGTAATCCGGCCAGATCAGCAGAATCAGTGATGACCAGTTTGAAATTCTTATTTGTTTCGGCCAGCAGATTTTCTCCGAAAGTCAAGTGATAAAAGAGACAATTCTGCATTTATTTTTCTTAGTTTATCCTGCTCTTCAGGGGATAAATTGGCACCCATCCGTTCAAAATCCCTGAAATATTTTTGGGTAACCCTCAATTGCTGGGAGTCCAGCTTCAGTTCCAGGCTCTTGTCATAAACATCTTTAATTCTGGCAAAAAACCGGCATTCAGATAAATATCATCATAATGTTTTGAAGTCAGCGGACGTGACACGCCTGGCAATAGCCTGCATCTGCTCATTGGTGTTGGCTTCATTGAGTGCGAAGAAAACCTTGCTTACTTTTGTAAGAAGCATGCCGGAGCGATCAAAGGCCAATATTGTATTTTCAAATGTAGGAGTTTCCTTATTGCTTACCAGTTTATCAATTTCCTCTTTCTGTTTCTTCATGCCTTCAATAAACGCAGGCATATAATCAGCCGTGTCGATCTGGCTGAACGGAGGAACACCAAAAGGAGTCGTGTATTCACCAAAAAATGGATTTTCACTCATTGTGTTCTTTTTACAGCCTGATATCAGCAACAGGCAAACGGTCGCAAAAATAAGGGATAAGTTTTTCATTATTGCATGGTTAAATGTGGATTATTTTGTACTTGCTCTGATTCGGATGAAAATATCTGAATCTGAAATTAAAAACTATGATAAATATACATTATTATCCTTTTCACGGAATATATGAATTGCGAAAATATTTTTTTTACAAAATCACCGGAAAGGCAAGATATACGGTACTTTTTGTAACCAATCAGCCTAAATTTCGTTATAATTTTTAAACCTACACTTATTGTAACCACGATACGTTGATTCGGAGTACTTTCATGATTACAAAAATCCCAAAGATCCTTATCTTACTGGTTGCCTGTTGCCTTCCACATCAAAACCTGTTTTCACAACATATAAGCCGGGATAATCATAAAGGTTACTGGGAAGACTCCCTGACATGGGATCCCGCATGGTCTCCTCCCTCAGGATTTATTTCAGGATATAATATCACGATTTACGGATATGTTACTGTAGAGGAATCACTTGGTTTTTACAATATGGCAACTCGATTGATTGTAAATGATACCCTGGTCATAAAAGGTAATTTATATTTGAACAATAATAATGATCTTAAGATAAATGACCGGGGAATTTTAATTGTCAGGGGTAATCTTTTTTTGATGAACACTGCATAATCACCTCCCATGGATATTTCATTATTACAGGGAATATTTATAAGGATAATGACCATCATTTTGGTGCATTTATCAGCAATGACAATCCTCCAAAAGTATTTATCGGAGGTTCTGTCCCTCCGGAAAATCACTGATGATTTTCCCGGATTATCCGGTTCTCAATTGCAGCAATCCCCTAACAATCCCTTATCCAAATTCCGGACTGCAGTGCCGGAAATATGGACGATTTGGCGAGTGATCCGATTTATCAGTTCTTTCAATCCACCTGTAATTTTTTAAGGCAAAAACCGATATCTCAGTTTGCCCGGGTGATTCAATCCACCTTACAGCAACCGGAGGCATAGATTACAGCTGGAAGGGACCGGCCAACTTCAAAGTGGGAGCAAAATCCGTCTTTAGCTGAAGCAGATTCCACTATGTCAGGAATTTACACTGTTTATATTATGGCATCTTATGATTGTGAGGCAACGGATACAATCGATGTGATTGTTAATCCGCTGCCTGTAGTCAGCATCACAAGCAGTGATAATATCACTCTGTATAAATGATCAGCGTACTTTAACCGGATTGCCGGCCGGAGGTAATTTTTAAAATTGAAAACGGACCGGGTTTGCTTTCAGATAATATTCTGAAAGCAACCGACAGGGGAGAAATAATTATAAAGTATTCATACAGTAATGTCTGCAGCAATAGCTGCCAGTCAAACCATTGTTTCAATTCCCGTGGCCGGACTGCAGATGCCGGCATAAACCAGGAAATGAGGTTTCATTTTGAAACAGATACTGAATGGAAGCTCTGAATCCCCAGGAAAAAGGAATCTGGTCACTGGTTTCAGGGACCGGAAAAATAGAAGATCCTGATTCCCCGCAATACCCATGTAACCGGCTTATCACTGGGGGAAAATGTGTTTTTATGGACAGTGAGTAACGGGGCCTGTGAATCCGGATCGAAGGTTACGATTACTGTTCTTGGATCTTGTTATTCCTTCTGTTTTTACACCAAATGGCGATGGAATAAACGATAACTTCTATATCAGAGATTACAGCGTCCAGTTTGAAATAACCGTTTTCAATCAATGGGGAATAATTGAATATGAAAGCCATTCCTAGTGGACCATTGGGATGGCACAAACAACAAAGGAAACAAGCTTCCGCCGGAAACCTATTTTTATGTATTGAAGTTTGAAAATGGCCAGACCAAAAAAGGAACGGTTTTAATTGTAAAATAGATGAACCGGATTGTACTTTTCATATTACTCTCCTTTTTACCGATTTGCCTGACCGCGCAAATAAAATATGTTATCAAACCTGCATAATTTTGACAAGCTGATTATAAATCCAGCCTTTGCCGGTCAGCCAGGATGCCTTGAGCATCAACCGCCCTGTACCGTGACCAATGGACCGGATTTGATAGACGCTACGAAAAATTATTCTTTCTCAGCTCATGCTCCCTTCCACAATGACCGGATGGGACTGGGATTGTTTGTAGATAAAGAACAGCATGGGCATATTTAAGGAAACCAATCTAATGGCTGATTATGCCTACAATATAGAATTGTCAAATGCCAGGACTGGCATTCGGACTGGGCTTTGGTGCGACCATTTTAACGCCGCCTGGAACGAACTGGTTCCGTCCGCGGAGGCGATATGCTATTTATGAATGAACCGGAACAGCCGTCATACCTAATTTCAAGTATGGGAACCTATTATTTTACCCGGAATTATTTCATTGGCTTTTCAGTTCCTCTTCTTTTAAGTCGGGAAATGGATGATAATACCGGCGATTATCATATGGCATTTGATCATCCGAGTAAGAATGTCTTTCATCTCACGGGAGGCTATACTTTTCAATTGAATCCCCGATTCACGTTGTCCCCTTCTGTATTGCTGAAATATCAGCCGGGACGCAAAGTTCAGGTAGACTGCAGTCTGGAAGCTGGCGCTAAAGGAACGGATATCCCTTGCCTGCGGGTACCGAAATCAAAATACCCTGGTAGCCATTCTTGAAGTTCAGCTAAACCATCAGATAGGAATGGCATATTCCTATGATTTTGATTTAAGTCCTCTTGGAAAATACAAGGGGGGTTCCCATGAGATCGGGATCAGGTATATATTCAGTTATCAAAGAAATGTTATCGGTCCCCGTCAATTCTGAGCCATGAAACAGATATTGAAATTTCGGCTTGCATACTTGCTATTTCTGTCCTTTGTTTCAGAATTCAATTCTGCATGCACAAAATGAAAATTTCATTGTAAAGACGAACTTCTTTCAGTTCGCATGATCACCGATGAATTTTCACCTGTATATTACAGGGATGGACTTGTTTTTTGCTCCAACCGGGGCGACGGATCAATAATAGGCTATACGGAAAATCAGAAAGGGCTTTTTAAAATCCTTTTTGTGAAAAAAACAAATTCAGGATGGAATACAGCCGGAGATTTTTGGCATCCTGATCTGACTACTTTTTTTAATGACGGGCCCATTACATTCAACTCATCCGGCAATATTGCCTATTTCTCAAGGAATAACCGGATTGAGAATGTATTGGGAAATGTGAACGATACAACAAATAAACTGGGAATTTTCTATGCGGAATTATCCGGTGAAAAATGGACCAATATTACAGCCTTTCGATTTTACGAATACCGAATTCAATTATTCCACCCCATCGCTTTCGCCTGATGAAACCAGGCTGTATTTTTCCTCAGACAAACCAGGTGGATATGGCGGAATGGATCTTTATTTCTGTGAAAAAAAGGATGGCAAATGGAAGGAACCTGTCAATCTGGGTCCTCTGATCAATACCGCCCATAGTGAATCGTTTCCCTTTGCCTCCCGCGATGGCAAATTGTTTTTTTCTTCTGACGGACACCCGGGATTTGGAGGGAAGGATATCTTTTATACTCAGCAAATCGCGGGAAACCTGGATAACTCCTGTCCATCTTGATTCAGCCATAAATTCAATTGCCGATGATTTTGCACTGATAACCGACTCCGCATTTGAAAAGGGATATTTTTCGTCCAACAGGATGAAAACTGATGATATATTCAGCTTTCACATTTTTCAGCCCCAATTTGCGCATTGTGATACAATTCAGGAAAATAATTACTGTTTTACCTTTTATGATGAAAGACAACAATTGACTGATAGCTGTAACCAGTAATATACTGCTGGGATTTTGGGGATGGGACAAATCACGGAAGGGCAAAGAAGTCAAATACTGCTTTCCCGGGGCCGGAGAATATACAGTTAAACTAACCATTCTGGATGCCATTGAAGGCAAGGCTATTGCCGACAAAGTTGAATATAAGGTTGATCTGAAAGATATTGAACAGTCTTATCATTGATTCGGATAACATCGGATTGGTCAATCAACCCCGTTTCATTTCAGGCAATAAAAACCGGATAGCAGATTTTACAGCAAAATCATATTTCTGGAATTTCGGAGATGGATTTCGGCCAGGCGGGCCGTTGAAAATAAGATCTTTGGAAGAAAAGGTGAATATACTGTTCAGCTTGGATTGTGGGGACAAAAAGACAGCCTGGGAATCATACCTGAAAAATGTTACCAGAAAAATATGCGGATTTTTGATTCATATGAGGAAATGACACTTTCGGAACAACAGGAAAAATCATTGCAAAACAAATCAGGTAAATGATCGTAGAATTTATATTTATGAAAAACAACCCACTCCTGCATGATTAAAGTGGGACTAACCATATTATTCCTGTGGACAGGTTTCTTTGCTTCCTTATTCGCAATCGGCGCCGGCTGTGGATGAGAATATACCCTTTCTGATGACATTTGGAGGAAATGCCAGTACGGCATGGGGTGATGATGATTTTTGCCAGATCTTTTTTTGCATTATTCCTACTTCACAAAAACAACCGGTTTATATCCGCATATTATGATCCGGATATCGGGGGCAACCTGGATGAAGTAAAGGGCGAATTCAATTCAATCATTAATTTTTCTGTTTATGGGGGAAAAGGCTGCTGGTCAGATACGGCATCGCAAAGCATTCATCCGGGAGGAAATTTTAAAAGTGGTTATTTGTTATCCACAAGATCCTTTGGCCCCGACCCAAAATTTGACAAGCAATGGTTCACTTTTGGACCCTTTAATCCATCAGAAGGAGAATATGTTGAGAAATTCAGGGGGCATGTTTTCAAGATCATTGCCCAGGGAATTTCGGGAGATGACGGGAATATTTATAAATATTTTCTGAGTACAAATCCAACACAAAATATACAACCCGAAGGCGGAAATCTTTTCACCTACAAATATCATTTCAGGCTTTCGGATGACCAGAAACACATTTGCCAGATATATCCTTTTATTGATGATAAGACCATTTCCATTGAGGTATCCAATTTCGACTGGGACAATGATGGTATCATCCGGATTTTTTCAGTGGCAAAAAACGGCATCCGGTGCGAAACTTCCGGGGAAAATAATTGGGTTGTCAAGAGGTTCCCCATTGTGGAAGAAGAAAAAAACTCAACAGTAGAGATTCAATTTGTTAAAAATCAATCTTTACAAGTCAGGAATAACAATGTAGTGATCGCAGTGCGCAATCAATATGGCGTTTCTTTGCCGTTTTATGTTGTTCCGATTGGCGGAATTCCGGTATATACCCCTAAAATAATGATGAAAAAATAGCATCATTATGAATCTTACCTGTAAAACCTTCATAACCATACCGCTGATATGCCTTTCCCTTTTGGGGGGAAAGCATATAGCCAGAATTACAGATTTCTAAGCTTCAAATCGGAAAAGGAGCTTTCACAACCCTATGTATATTCAATTTTGCAGGATTCCAACGGGTATTTATGGATAGGAACAGGCAACGGATTATCACAATATGATGGTTTTAAATTTGAAAATTATACTGTTCATGATTCTCTGGCTGATGATTTCATTACCTGCAGTATCCTTAGCGGTAATGATTTATGGTTTGGTCATATGAACGGCGGAATATCATATTATCACAAAAAGAAATTCAGTAAAGTCAATAACAGGGAAGGGATCTAAGTCCGGTAACCCATTTTGCCAGGGATCCTAAAGGAAATATCTGGTTCAGCACTTATGAAGAAGGTTTATTCAGGCTTGAAGTTCGCGACCTCAGCATTAAATCAAAGCCTTTCAGTAACCATCAGGTTATTCATACATTTGAATTTGTAAATGACCATGAAGTTCTTTTAGGCACAGGAGCAGGATTGATGTTATGTAATTTATCCGGTTCAGATACCATAATAAGTACCACCCGGATCAAAAATATCCCTGAAACCAAAATTACTGGCATCCAAAAGAAAAGAAAAGGACCGGGATATTATATTTCTACAGAAAATGATGGCCTTTTCCTTGTGACTTTAAATAAGCATGATTTCCGGGTTATGGAAATTATTTCAGCATCAGATAAACGCTTTGCCGGGATTCAGCAGATTCTTGAAGACAGCCAGTCGGATTTGTGGATAGCCACAATCGGAAACGGACTGATCAGGGTAAAATTCAATGGATCCGTCAGTTCTGAAATGACTTTTTTTAATAAATCAAGTGGTTTCATAACCGACAATGTAAAAACCGTATTTGAGGACAGGGAAGGAATAATCTGGAGTGGTAATTACGGCGACGGTTTAACCCGGATTATCCCCTCTCCTTTCACACAGGTGGAATTGAACCATGAACTTTATGGTAAAAATGTTACTTCAGTTTTTGCCTGCGGAACTTATCTATGGATAGGAACTGAAAAGGGCCTGTTGAAAAAAAACAGGAAAACAGGAGATATCCTGAAATTTTATGATCGAAGAAATGGGATTCCAGTTGATAACATCACGGCTATTTATTCGGCCAATGAAAAGGATTTTTGGATCGGAACCTCTAAAAACGGGCTTTTCTGCCTGGATGAACAAAAAGGAACAATCATACCATATCCCCTTGGAGAAAATTCAATGGCCAATTCGATCACGCAAATCAAAGGTCGGGGTGAAATAGTCTGGGTTGGAACTCAGAAGGGACTTTGCAGGATCAATACGATCAACCAGGGTAAAACCTGGTACACGATCAATCAGGGCGGGTTGCCCCATAATTTCATCAATAGCTTATACCTCGATAAAAAAGGAACACTGTGGGTAAGTACAAACAGCAGCACCCTGGCGTATATCAGGGATGAAAAAGTAAACAGAATTGAGTTTTCTGCCGGGGCAGGTGTTATGACGCTGGGTGAAGTGACTGAGGACGCTGCTTCGCGCATTTGGGTTGGTTCATTCGGAGATGGCGTATTTATGATCGACAAAGACTCTATTGTGAATTTAAACTCAAGGCAGGGACTTATATCCGACTATTGTTATTCAGTTGCCTGTGATGACCTGAATAATATCTGGATCGGCCACAGAGGAGGAATCACGCGGATCAGGACAGAGTGATTTTACTGTAAAGATCCTCCAGGATCCGGACAGATATACATGAGGATTGCCAGTTCAACAGGAATTCGGTCTGCCGGGATCATGGAATCATTCTGTTTGGTTCGGATATGGGTCTTTATTCCTATGACCGGCTGATGGAACTACCCCGGAAAAAAGCACCTGTCTCTTCTGGTTACTTCAATCTGGTCAATAATGATGAAATTGATCCTGAAACAACTGATATTGAGTTAATCCCGGGAAGTTATAAAATCAGGATCACCTTTTTGGGCATTAGTTTAAAAGACCCGTCCCTATGTCAGTTATCAATATAAATTGGATGGTTATGATCAATGGTCGGAAATTACGAGAAAAAATGAGGTGATCTATAATCACCTTTCAAATGGCAAATACAAATTTATGATAAAGGCATCCGATAGCGATGGGAGATATTACGCTTGTGCCGCTTACCATCAATATCAGTTATCCGCAATACCAATCTGGAAAAAATGGTGGTTTTATTGCATTCTGGTAGTACTGGCATATATATTGATCCTTACTCTATATCAAATGGAGATTGCACAGATTGATCATGAGAAGGTTCTTTTGGAGGAAAAAGTCCACATAGAGAACGAATGAAATTGAATGTCAGAAAAATGAACTCGCATTACAGCGCGATATGATAGAAAGAAAAAATGCAAATATTACTTCCAGCATATTGTATGCCAGTCAGATACAAAATGCGATCCTACCTCCTGAAGAATTTTTGATAAGCTTTTGCCCGAAAATTTTATTCTGAATTTACCCAAAGACATTGTGAGCGGGGATTTTTTCTGGTTGACGGAAATAAACAACAAGATTATTTTTACTGTGGGAGATTGCACCGGGCATGGTGTTCCCGGTTCATTTATGAGTTTGCTGGGAATTACAATGATCAGCGAAATTGTCAATGTTTTTGGAATTGTGGAATCGGATGAAATTGTAACGGCCCTCAGAGAAAAGGTGATTGAATCACTGCAGCAAAACCGGAAAGCCATTACTACTTCTGATGGAATGGATATCGCACTTTGTGTAATGGACAGGAAGAATGGCACAATACAATTTACCGGGGGAATGAATGACCTGATTTACATTCATCAGGGGAAACCTGGAGGTGATTGAAGCTGATCATATTTCCGTAAGCGTCCTGTATTCAGATTATGGCAAATTTTCAAAGAAAGAAATTCATTTCGAAAAGGGAGATATAGTATATCTGGCATCGGATGGTTTTCAGGATCAGTTTGGCGGCAAACCGCGATAAAAAATTTCTAAGGCAACGGTTTCACAGCTTGCTGGCTGAAATCCACCAAATGCCCATGGGCGTTCAAAAAGAAGTGCTTGAAAAAAGACTTCGCGATTGGATGGGATCAACTATTCAAACGGACGATATTACCGTGATGGGAATTCGCTTATAAGGCTTCCCTAAATTAATCTTTTTGTTTTTTTTCTTCTTTGGGATTTTTCAACAGGGTGGTCCTGATTCCTGAAAATATGGATCGGAAACAATAATTAAACAGGAATCTCTCCGGATCCCTTTCATGATCTATTTCTCCTTCCCTGACTTCTTTACCCGGCAGGGGATTGGCATCAATCAGTTTATTATTTGCAATAAAGGTGATCAGTTTTTGCTTTAATTCCGGTTGAATCGCCGGTTTCCTTATTTAATACTGTAACGGCCAGTCCATGATATAATAGCTTCATTCTACCGGTTGCTTTTACATTGTCGGCAACAAAATTGAAATTCATCGTGTCTATTTTGCCGGCAGTGGCGACCACAAAAGCGCTGTTTTCAAGCATAGGATTCAGCGCTTTTAATTCAAGGTCCGAAAGACTTCCATTCATTGTGAAAGTATTCTGCTTATCATACAATCTGGCTTTCAGCAAAACCTTAATCTTACTCTTATCCATAAACATTCCTTCTGCGTTTAGCCTGAGGAAAGCCTCCTTTTCTTTGTACGCTGTATCATTCGTTATTTGATAAATTGAGGCATGGATATCGGAGAATGTAATCCTGCCATAAGCTCTTGCATCATCAACCATTTCCGTATAGACGACATTCCCATGCAAAATTCCGATTGAATCAATTTTCAAAGGAGCATGGTAATGGTAAATAATCTCCTGAAAAGTCGGCTTTATAGAATGCCTGAATTTTTTTCTTTTATCACGATAAACCTGGACATCCATATCCCCGATTTTTATATAGGAGCTGATGATGTTTCCTGATCTGACATAATCCACTGCCGGAAAATCATGTATATACATATCTTTGAACCTGGCTTCGATTCTGTCGGTTTCATATTTAAACCGGGCCATAAATCTGCTGTCTGAAAAATTGGGGATAATCGAAAAATCTTTTATTTCCAATGTGTTAGCCAGGGCGGAATAGATAACGCCTTTAGCTGTAATTGTATAAATGCTGTCGGATGTAACAGCCTGAATTTCTTCTGACTGAAAATGGAATTGGCTGATCATGCGTTGCGATAACGTGTCATTTTTCAGGATATGGAAGTTATACATTTTTAAACTCCCATTTTTCAGCCGGTATGCCTTTGAATCTGACTTATTTAGTAAATCCAGGCCTATCTTTTCAAACGAAGCAAAGTCTATCCTCAGATTAAACGGGGAAAGGACTACAGCGGTCGCATGGCGTGGGAAAGGTATCCGGCCAACGATTACAGGTTCGCTAATGGTTAGCCGGTTGAAATGATAGTCGTGATGAAAGAAGGCTTGTATAAGGTGTATACCGCTAATCTTCACAAAGGATATTTTGCCGTTCAGATCTCCATAGGTGTCAATTGACGGATCTGTATGAATTGTGATGGATTCAATCTCTATCCCTGCCTGCAATAAGAGAATATGAACCTTGCTTATTTCTATTATATATTTGTTGCTTGCTTTGTTGAGTGCGGACTGAATTTTATCCTTTACCAGGGATTCCAGATAGACACTTGTTATCAGCTTTATCAATAAGGCTAACAAAATTATGCCGGTCAGGGCTTTCAGCAAAATCTTCCACTTCATCACGCAAATCTACATATAACTTTCTGAGATGTAACAATCTAACAGTGCTATATGTTCGAATGAAGTTCTAGCAGTTTGCAGTTCTGCAGTTCTGCGGTTTAAAAGTCTTCGGATTCGATTTTCGGTGTTCCTTCGTTCGATATTATTTTACGTAAAATAACACCGAACAAGCGAACACTCGAACGCACGAACACCGAAGACGTTATCACCCTAAGCCCCTAAGCTAAACCTAAGCCTAAGCCTAAGCCCCTAAGCCCCTAAATACTCTTCAGTGCCTGGTCGAGATCCCTTTTGATATCATCAATATGCTCAATACCAACCGAAAGCCTCAGTGAACCTGGAACAACACCAGAAATCACCTGCTCGGCTTCGCTCAGCTGCTCATGCGTTGTAGAAGCAGGATGAATGATCAGGGTTTTAGCATCTCCAACGTTTGCCAGATGGCTGATCATCTTTACATTGTTCACCAATGTATCGGCCGCATCCTTACCGCCTTTTACAGTGAAGGCAAGAACACCGCCAAAACCATTTTTAAGGTACTTTTTAGCCAGTGCATGATACGGACTGGTGGTAAGTCCGGGATAATCCACGCTTACTACCTTGGGGTGTTTTGAAAGCCATTGTGCTATTTCAAGCGCATTGTCAACATGGCGTTGCACACGCAGAGACAATGTCTCCAGTCCCTGAAGGAACAAAAAGGCGTTGAAAGGACTGAGAGAGGATCCATAGTCACGCAATCCTTCCACCCTTGCCCTGATGATAAAGGCAATATTGCCAAAAGGACCTCCGGTACCAAAAACTTCCCAGAATTTTAATCCGTGGTAACCTTCGGAAGGTTCTGTAAATTGAGGAAATTTACCGTTTCCCCAGTTGAAATTTCCACCATCGACGATCACTCCGCCAATACTTGTACCATGGCCACCAATCCATTTGGTGGCTGATTCCACAACAATGTTTGCACCGTGCTGCAATGGTCTGAAAAGATACCCCCCTGCCCCAAAGGTATTGTCAACGATCAACGGAATATCGTGTTTTTTGGCCACCTCAGCGATCTGCTCAAAATCCGGAATATTAAACCTGGGATTTCCAATGGTCTCAAGATATATGGCTTTTGTATGATCATCAACAAGCCTGTCGAAATCCGCAGCCTTATCGCCATCGACAAATTTGACATGAATTCCAAGTCTCTTCAGCTGTACCTTGAACTGGTTATAGGTACCTCCATACAAATAAGAGGTGGACACCAGGTTATCGCCTGCCTGCAGAATGTTTGTAAGGGCAATAAACTGGGCTGCCTGGCCCGAAGAAGTTGCCAGTGCTGCAACCCCACCTTCCAGCGCTGCGATGCGCTTTTCAAATACATCAGTGGTGGGATTCATAATGCGGGTGTAGATGTTGCCAAATTCTTTGAGTCCAAACAGCCTGGCAGCATGTTCTGAATCGTTGAAAACGTAGGATGATGTCTGGTAAATAGGCACCGCGCGCGAATTGGTCGCCGGATCCGGTTCCTGTCCTGCATGAAGCTGCAGTGAATCAAAGTGTAGATTTTCTAAAGCCATAATGGATTTACGATTTACGATTTACGATTTACGATTGGATTTATGATTTATGATTTGATCAGAAACACAATACTTTCTGATGCAAATATCGGGAATATGTGCTAAACTCAGTATCCCATTTTTGCGGTATATTAGGTACCGTGTTTATGGTATATCAGATCTGATATTCAATGGTGTCAATAATTCCGGCCCTGATGGCAAACATTACCAATTCGGAAGCATTATTGACCCTGGCCTTTCGGAAGATATTCTTCCTGTGTGTCATAATAGTATGGAAACTGACATTTTTCCTGGAGGCAATTTCCTTGGTTGTCATTCCGTCAGCAATGAGCCTTACGATCTCAATTTCTGCGGTTGTCAGGGAAGCATTCTCTTGCGCTACTTTCTTCCATTCGCCTTTTTCAAGCAGTATTTCCATGACTTCACGGCCATAGAACTTCTTACCCTGCAAGGTAAGATCAACAGCAGTCATTATCTCCGATTCACTGCTTGTCTTAAAAAGTATGTTTTTTATCCCGATAGAATCAAGACCGGCCAGTTCACTTCGCGTGAGTGAATTGGTGATTACAAGCACCGGTATTGCGCCTGAACCAATGACACTCCTTAGATCAGACAGGCTTTCAAAATCAAAATGGTTTACATCAATGATCAGTAAGGATAAATGGCCTTCCTTTACAGATCTTTCAAGATCCTTTCGGCTTGTAACAATCTCTTTTACAATAAATTGATTTTTTTCAGAAAGTAAGTCAGCCAGTGACCTGGAGATCAGGTATTGTCCATCGGCGATGAGAACATTTTTTTCTGATGAAGTCATAATTCCGGTGTAGATTTTATTCGTCAGGATTTACGGTATTCGATAATTTCCTGATAAATACGTCCAGGTAAGTTTTGGATATGGGCACAGTGATGTTGACAGGTGATTCAAAATTTATGATCAGCCCTTCTTTTTCTTTACGGATGGTCCTGACGTGATCGATATTGATCATAAATGAACGGTGACATCTCACCAGGTTCTTCGAAGGGAACTCGTGTTCTATGCGCTTCAGCGTCGTCCTTATCATGTATTTTTGTTGCTTATTGCCATCCAGGTAATGAATAAGTACATAGTTATCAGCTGCCTCCAGGTAAAGAAGATCTTCCTGTTTAACAGAAAACCGAAGAATACCTTTTTCATCCCGGAATGGAATCATTGACCAGTTTACTGCATTCTTCCCCTCATTTGTATTCTCATTATTTCCAGGGCGGGTTATACTCATTTTTTCGAGAAGATTGTATTTTTCCTTGAATGATAGATAAAGCCAGTAAATAGCATAAGGAAGCAGTATAATAAAGGCAGTAATCCGGACAGTATTTCGCAAGATCTCCATAAAATCCTTGGGTCCCTGAAGATAAAATCGTTGGATAAGGGCATATACAAAAGCCATAGAGAGGATCTCCCCGAAAATCCAAAAAGCATATTCGCCATAACGGATCGACTTCTTCCTTGACAACAAATACATCAGCAGCCTGCTTAAGGCAATAACCAGCATTCCGATGAGAATGACAATACTTGAATAAAAAAACAACTGAAAATCGGTCACATTTAACCAGCTGTCGACACCAAAAGGTGCATAAATATTGATAAATACCAGGGCAAATATCGCAGTAAACAACACAAAACTGACGATGTTCCTCCTGTCAGTAAAATATTCAGGTATTTCTTTCTCCCAGAGCAACATATTTCAGCCTTTTCTGTCAATAAAAGTACGCAATTTTTAAATGGGGTCAGACTCAATTGGCATTTTTCACCCCACCATGCATAATTTCACCCCTCAGGGATATGATCCATCCCTTGGCATGCACCTGAAAACCATTTGTTTTTATGGCAGTTGAATTCGCTGTTATTTTGCATTTAAACAATAATTGGTTCAATGGAGTATTTTGAGTGCTATCAAAAGTTAAAGGACATTTTTAACCTGTCGGACGATGTTATTCATATTCCGGAAAGTGATATGATTATCCGCAATTTCGATTTCATTTCAGAAGGAATCAAGGAAGAATTATGGCCGCCTGAAGCCATTGAGAAAAACCTGATTACAGAAAATTTTAAATTCCGTTATCCGGTCCTGATCCCCCATCCGGAGTCACTTCATAGAAAAGCCATTTTCTACCTTCACGGATTAAATGAGCGCAACTGGCTCAAGCACCTGCCAGGTGCCATGCTGCTGGCTGAAAAAACAGGAAACCCGGTCATCCTGTTTCCCTTGTCATATCATATAAACAGAGGTTTGCCCGAATGGACAGATACCCGCAGAATGGCAGAGCCTTTGGAAATGCGCAGGCAAACCTACGCACAACTTCAGCTGGCATCTGTCATTAATCTGTCTTTAAGTGAGCGGCTCACTGAAAGCCCCCTCCGGTTTTTTACTTCGGGTTACCAGAGTGCACGGGATTTACTTAAACTGAAGAAGCAAATCTATGAGGGTTCACATCCTTTGTTCGAAAAAGGAACCGGAACGGACATTTTTGCTTATTCAATCAGTTGCATGATGATGCAGGTTCTCATGCTCAGTGATCCGGAGGATTTTCTGCCCGATACAAAAATTGCATTTTTCGCAGGTGGTTCCCTGTTTAGCCATATGAACGGAGTCTCAAAATACATTATGGATAATGTTGCTTTTGCCGGTATCTGGAAATATTACAGGGAAATTCTTTCAAAGGCGGGTAATTCCGTTGATTTAAAGTCATGGTTTGAAAAAAACCGTTTCGGAAGAGCATTTACCTGGATGCTGGGGTATGGCCGGTATGACAATGAGCGGGAAAAATCCTTTCAATCCTACCATTCTAACCTGTTTATCCTGGCTCTTAAAAATGATTCAGTCATTCCCCTGATCGGAATAAGACAGGCTTTTGGCAGGAAATTCAGCCGCTCAGGCAGGATCAGGGTTGTGGATTTTCCCTATCCATATATTCATGAAAATCCTTTTCCTGTATTAAACCGAAAAATAGATCATGAAGTAGATCAGGCTTTCAGAAGTGTGTTTGTGCCTGTGGCAGAGTTTTTCAATAATATCAAACCAACCCTGTCACAGAGCCGGAAGATTGATCAGAAAACTGCTTCCTTCACCCGGTGAACTTTCAATAGTGATCTGACCCTTGTTCATGGTAATGAATTCCTTGCATAACTGGAATCCCAGTCCTGAACCTTTCTCATTGTCAGTTCCGTATGTAGTGAAATGAATGCTTTTGTTCAGTAAATTGTCTATTATTTCGGAACTCATGCCTGTTCCTGTATCCGAAATTTCGATTACCGCTCTTTTTTCATCAAACTGATTCTAACTGTATATGCTTTTACTGTCACTGTTCCTCCGTGGGGAGTGAATTTAAGGGCATTTGAAACCAGGTTTCTGATAACAACTGAAATAAGCTCCGGATCAATCAGTCCAAATACCTCTTCATGATCCGCAAATTCAAGAGTTATGTTCTTGCTGTCGGCCTGCATGGCAAACAAGGTAAGAACCGATTTAACAAGGGAATGTATATTCTCATGCTGTGGACGGCAAATAATGCCACCCGACTGACTCTTGGCCCAGTTCATCAGGTTCTCAAGAAGGTTAAAGGCATTATCGGAAAGCAAATACAGATCCTTCAGGAGTAGGATAGTACTTTCATCCATTTCATCATGCACAAGCAAAAATGCATCGATATAGGTTCTGATATTTCCGATCGGACTTCTGAGGTCATGGCCGATAATTGAAAATATTTTCTTTTCAAATGCAGTACTTAATTCGAGTTGTTTCCTTTGCATCTGCAGGGTGATGTGCGTTTTTACCCGCATCAGCAATTCTTTCCGGTTATATGGCTTGGTGATATAATCCACTGCACCGGTTTCAAATCCCTGAATGATGCTTTGAAAATCAGCCTTGGCTGTTAGAAATATAACTGAAACTTCTTTTGTATCCGGATTTTCCTTGATTCGCTTGCATACCTCAAAACCATCCATTTCAGGCATCATAATATCGAGCAAAACCAGATCAAATGGCTTTGTATTCAGCCATTCCAGTGCCTCTTTGCCACTGGTGGCAAATTCGAGTTCATAATTTTCCTCTTTGAGAATGCTTCCCAATAACTGAATATTCTTTGGAACATCGTCAACAATTAATATACATTGTTCATTTGCTTTCATGGCCAATTTTTTTCAGTTGTTTCAATAAATCGGGAAAATAATCGAGTTTTAGCCGCATCTCTTCAATATCGAAGTTTTCAATGGTGGAAAGTAATTGCTCTCCATAATTCAAAACAATTCCCAATTTGAAAGTCTTACCCAGGGTTATGATCTCCTGGGCAAATACCTGGATTTCCTTTAAGGGTTGCTTGGATTCAAATAATTTCCATTGTTCGGCCAGATCCTTATTAAATCGCTTCATAAGCTCCTGGTATTCTATTTCATTGATTGCATTGGCTCTCAAAGTTGATTTCCGCTTTGTTCTCTGTCTGACTGATTCTTTTTACCGCCGGTAATTGCGGAATTGATTTTCAGTAATGGATTTTTGTAGAGAAATTCAGCTTCAAATCTGACCGGAATTTCAGTATATTCAATATCCGGAAATACCACGGTAAATGTACTTCCCTTCCCGAGGGTACTTTCGAGTCCGATGGTTCCATTCATTGCTTCAACCAGCCTCTTTGTAATTGCCAGACCCAATCCTGTTCCACCGTATTTTCTTGAATTGAGCTGGGAATGCTGCCGGAATGATTCAAAGATCAGCCGGAAGGAATCATTGGGAATTCCAATGCCGGTATCAATTACCTTTATTTCAAGCTTCATCCGGTTAATCCCGGATTTATCCCGTTTCTGGTATGCCTTTACCTTGATGCGTATTTCTCCTTCGTGTGTAAATTTAACCGCATTTCCAACCAGGTTGATAAGGATCTGGCGAAGCCTGATCTCATCAAATTTAATCTCCGAGGGGAAGTCCTTATCCAGTTGTTCCACATAACCAATTCCTTTAATTGAGACGCGCAATGAAAAAACATTCCTGATTTCATCCAGCATCCGGCGGATATCAAAGAAAGAAAAATGGAGCGTCATCTTGCCCGACTCAATTTTCGAAAGATCGAGCAGATCATTGATCAGCATCATCAGATTCTTTCCGCTGGCCTTGATGCTGTTCAGATATTTAACCTGGGTGGTATCATTTGTAAATCCTTCCAGCAATTCGGTAAATCCCAGCACTGAATTCAACGGGGTTCTGATCTCATGACTGATATTGGCCAAAAATTCACTTTTTGCCTGATTTGCCTCCTCGGCCAGCATCTTTGCCTTTTTAAGTTCCTCAAGTACAGCCACCCTTTCCGTGATATCAAAAAGAAATCCGTCCAGCCATTTGACCGTATGATCGGCATTAAAAACCGGGCGCCCGCTGTTGGATACCCATTTTATTGAATTGCTTTTAGTGATGATCCGGTATTCAATATTGAATTGCTGAAATCGCTGAATATTTGTGTGAATTTCTTCAATTACCCTTTCCCTGTCATCAGGATGAATAAGCCCTGCAAAGGTCTTTCTGCGGTTTCCCTGAAGATCATTCGCTCCATATCCTGAGAGGCTTTCAATAGCCTCGGTTATATAAAATATTGTCCAGCTGTGATCAAATGCGCAACGGTATACAACACCCGGAATATTCGATACCATTGACCGGTATTTTTCTTCGCTTTCAATAAGGCTTGCTCAGCCTTTTTCCGCAAAGTGATATCCTCCTTTATCGCAATAAAACGCACAATATCCTTTTTTTCATTGATAATTGGCGTGATGGTTGCAGATTCCCAGTACAGTTCACCATTTTTTTTGCGGTTATGAAATTCTCCGATCCATTGTTTACCCTTGGCCAGGGTTTTCCACAGATCTTCATAAAAGGCAGGGGAATGAGTACCTGATTTCAGAACGCGTGGGTTTTTGCCCAATACTTCAGCCGCCGAATACCCGGTTACTGTAGTAAAAGCCTTATTAACATATTCTATTTCACCATTTTTTCGGGTAATGATCACTTCATTTGCACTTTGATCCAGTGCAATGGACAATTTTGCTATTTCCTCTTCATTCTTTTTGCGATTGGAAATATCATGGAATCCCAAAACATGCAAGGATTGGCCTTGATAAACAACAATCTGCGTTTCAATTTCCACAAAAAGGGATGCACCCTCTTTGGTGACCAGCACCGTTTCAAAAACATCGGACAATTGTTTCCATTTATTTTTGAAAATTGATTTGTATACACCGGGAGGAATACACTTTTGCAGAATGTTTTTATCCGTAATTTCTTCCCGTCCGTAACCCGTAAGCTTCACCATGGCATCGTTTACGTCGATTATCTTTCCCGAATAAATAATTACGATGCCCTGAAAATTAACCCTGGCTAATTTTCTCATTTTTTTCTCGGATTCTTCACGTTCCCTCAGGGCAGATTTATGGAGGGTAATGTCGCGCTGTATTCCCAGAATGCCTATGGTATTGTTTTCCTTGTTTCTGATCAGTTTGAAATTTGCTTCAATCCAAAGTTCAGAACCATCCTTACGCTGCATCCGGAACTCGGAAAAAACGATTCCTTCACTGATCAGCTTCTCCCATGCCTCAGTGTTATCTTTGAAATATTTTCCAAAATAGGATTTCAGGGTAAGCCCGGTAATTGTTTCCCTGCTGCCTCCGTAATGCTGTATAAGAGCTTCATTCAAATCGCGGATAACAAAGCAGCCCGCCAATTTCCTGATCTTCTTTTCAGTTGAAGGAAAGAGTTCCCAATTAATGGCTTTATCAGTGGTGAGATAAACAAAACCATCAATTAACTGATTGTATATGAAATCAATAAATTGTCCTTTTTCAAATTCCGACCCGTTCTTATGCTGCATGTTTTATACTTGATTAACAGGTTCCGTAAAATCGTCTCATGCTGCAAAGCTAAATCAATTGAAATGTGTGTCTACGTAAAAATATGAACAATTACTGATTCTTAAACTGAATATCGCATCCGGATTGCGAAAAATAAAAAAACCCCGCCGTTGGCGGGGGTTAACAATCTATAATCATTTTTTATTCTATGGTAACGCTATATCCGTCGGTTCGCAGATTTTCAGCGACACTTTGTGCATATTCATAATCGAAATAAACCTTGGGTTTATGTTTGGCAAAAACAGGATAACGGCCAACTGCATCTTCAGAATTCAGATAATTATATCCTACCAGGTATAAATCACTGGATTCAAGTTTTACCTTAAAAACCGGACGGTGAACGCAGAGTTCCAGTACTTCGAGCAATTCAAACTTTGTAATTTCAGGTTCCTGTTTTAGCTTAACGGTTTTGATGATTTCGTCACTAAAGGGCTCTTTGGTAAAATGGAGATCAAAATTCTTCACATAACACGAAAGGACAATTTGTTCATCTTTAATAACTGCAGGTTTGTTATCATCACCTACCAAACGCACATTTATGCCAAATCTTGAAAAAAGACCTTTTAACCTCTTATTTCTTCGGGTTACCATCTCTTCCAAAGACTCGTTCTTTCTCATAAAAAATTCCGCCATATCTTATTGGGATTCAAGTATTTAATTATGAATTTTTAGGGTGTTAATCAATTTTTCAGCCTGGCTTTACATTTTCAACTTTTGATAAAACATGGGTTGGGCTTGGATCGGTATTTTTTGAGAAAACCAAAGCAAACTTAAGAATATTTTTCAGATCAGTGATATGCTAACTCACTTTTGTAAAAGTATTTGATAAAGTATTCATTGAAACTGACTATTGTCATCATTCTTCTACTGAAACTTCACCTGAAGTAAAATAAGGAGTCAAAATCAACTTTACGGTCAGATTTGTAAATCTCGTCACAGATTTTAGCCTCTTCATAACAATTTTTCAACCTTTTAATTCACACTCAGTAATATAGACATCTAAACCAACCAAGTTATGGTAAATTCAGAGAATAAAATCAGGCAGGCAAAATTCACAGGCGTTTCGGGCAGTTCCATTCGAAACATGCATAAGATTATGATCATCGTGGATGATCAAAATCTGGGTATTATTGAAAAAATCAATTATCACAGGGAATGGGGATTTCAGATCATTTATATCCTCACTGATTCTGCCGCCATCAAGGCACAATTCCAATACCGATCCCGGATTTATTCAATTAAAGCCAACATCCGGAGTTTGCTCCGGCATGACATCGTGGATGAAATTGTCTGTTGTGTTTCCTCTTTGCCTGACGGGTATCTGCAAGAGCTTTCGGTGATTTGCCGCCAGTTTGGCGTTTCACTTCTGGCCATGCCCTCAGTCGATAATTCGGGATTGCTTTCTCCTTCTCTAACCTATATCGGAACACTTCCGTTCAATACACTGGAAACCACTCCAAGAAACAGGATGTCATACACATTGAAAACGGGTATGGAAGTGATCATGGCCTCCGCGGCACTTTTGATATTGTCTCCTTTCCTGGTGATGATCGCCTTGATGATAAAGGCAACTTCCAGGGGGCCGGTTATTTTCAAGCAATTGCGGGTCGGTATCCGGGGAAGGAAATTTTATATCTATAAATTCAGGACCATGGTCAGCAATGCTGAAAAATTAAAGGCTGCCCTTATGGAATTCAATGAAAGTGACGGACCCGCATTTAAAATCAAAAACGATCCGCGGATCACTAAGATTGGCCGGTTTTTGAGAAAAACAGGACTGGATGAAATTCCGCAGCTGATCAATGTGATCCGGGGTGAGATGTCACTGATTGGTCCACGGCCAATGCTTCCGAATGAAGTTTCCGCCCAGGAGGAATGGCAACTGAAACGGATGAGCGTAAAGCCGGGCATTTCGTGTTCCTGGCAGGTTCAGCCTTTCCGTAACAGCGTATCTTTTGAGCAATGGATGCGGCTCGACAGGGATTATGTTGAAAACTGGTCAATATTCACCGACATAAAACTCATTTTCCGCACCATCAAATCGATTTTTGCCGCAAGGGGACTGTAAATTGTTAATAACCCGTTGAATCTTGTAACATGAAATCGCACTACATTTACCGGTGCTATGTATGCCATTATTGACATCGAGACCACCGGCGGAAATCCACGGAGTGATAAAATTACCGAAATTGCTGTACTGGTTCATGACGGGAAAAAAGTAGTCAATGAATTTTCTACTCTGATCAATCCCGAATGCAAAATCCCATATTATATCAGCCAGATTACCGGCATTACAAATGAAATGGTTTCCAATGCCCCCAGATTTTATGAAGTTGCCCGCCATTTGGTTGAAATTACAGAAAATGCGGTATTTGTGGCACACAATGTGGCCTTTGATTACGGGTTTGTGCGACAGGAATTCAAACGGCTGGGATATGATTTCAACCGGGAACAATTATGCACGGTCAGGCTTAGCCGCAAGATCATTCCCGGCCACAGGTCCTACAGCCTTGGTAATCTTTGCGGTGAATTGAGCATTCCGATAATCGGCCGTCACAGGGCCATGGGTGATGCGGAAGCAACTGCAAAATTGTTTGATATCCTCCTCCAGTCCGAATCAATGGCGCAAACCTCGTTTATTGCAAATCCTTCCAACTTGCCCCGCGACATTCATCCCGACCTTGATCCGTCGATTTTCAAAAAATTGCCGGAAGAACCGGGAGTATATTATTTCTATAATTCCAAACTGGAGCTGATATATATTGGCAAAAGCAAGAATATCAGGAATCGGGTACTATCTCATTTCTCTAACAATTCAACGAACAAGGCAATACAAATGCGGGCACAGATGGCCGATATCAGTTATGAAGTTACGGGTAACGAATTAATAGCCCTGCTGCGTGAATCACACGAAATAAAAAAGTTCAAGCCCCTTTATAACAGGGCTCAGCGACGATCGATGTTCAGATACGGTTTGTTCACACGAATTAATGAAAACGGGTATATATGCTTTTCAATGGAAAAAATCGATGAGCTGGATAATTCACCACTCGTTTGTTTTACCACAAAGGCTGAAGCGCTGGGTTTTCTTAATTCAATCGTGGATAAATATACCCTTTGCCAGAAACTTTGTGGAATTTATCCATCCGCCAATCATTGCTTTCATTATGAGATCGGGGCATGCAAGGGAGCCTGCATTGGAAGGGAGCCACCTGATGAATATAACCAGCGGGCACAAAAGATCCAGGAAAAATACTTTTTCGGAATCCGGAACATGCTGATCATGGATACAGGCAGAAATACAGATGAACAGGCAGTGATAAAAATTGAACATGGCAAATACATCGGATTCGGATATTTCTCTTCACAATATGCGGCCATCGATGAGCAGATCATCCATGACTGCGTGCAGATTTTCCCCGACAATCATGAAGTACAGCATATTATAAGGCAATATATCCGCAATAACAAGGTAAACAAGCTCCATGTTTTCTGAAAGCCCTAAATCTGCCTGACTCACAAATCATTTTTTCTTACCTTTGCCGAAAGACATTTCATAAAACAGGATGATAAAATTCTTTGAAACCCGGGATCAGCTCATTTATGCTGTTGGCATAAGTAAATCTATTGATAATCAGGATATTCAAAAGCTATGTTGGCTTTTTGGAGAGGCCGGTTCTGTGGGAAGGGATACAATTCCGGGAAAATATATTGGTCCGCGAAAGGAAATGATAACTCCCTGGAGTACCAATGCAGTTGAAATCACCCAAAACATGGGAATTGGCGGAATCAGCCGCATTGAAATGTACAGAAAGACCGATCCGCTACATCCTCATTATGATGCCATGCTTGAGGCGCTTTATGATGACCTGGATCAGGATATATTTACCATTCACCGCTTGCCTGAAGAGATCAGGTATGTGGATGATATGGCAGCATATAATCTTTCCGAAGGACTGGCCCTGAGTGCTGAAGAAGTCAGCTATCTTGAAATGCTTCCTGCCAAGATCGGCCGCAAACTTACGGATAGTGAAATTTTCGGCTTTTCCCAGGTTAACTCGGAACACTGCCGTCACAAGATTTTCAACGGGACCTTTATCATTGATGGCAAGGAACAGGAATTATCGCTTTTTCAGCTGATTAAACTTACCACCAAAACCAATCAAAACAGGGTAGTTTCCGCATATAAGGACAATTGTGCTTTTCTGCAGGGACCCTCCATACTGCAATTTGCTCCTGCCACCCAGGATAAGGCGGATTATTTCAGGCTCCGGCCTGTAAATTCAGTGCTGTCAATGAAAGCGGAAACCCATAATTTTCCGACCACGGTTGAGCCATTTAACGGGGCAGCCACGGGTACAGGAGGTGAGATCAGAGACCGCATGGCCGGTGGCAAAGGAGCGATTCCCCTGGCAGGCACGGCAGTTTACATGACGGCTTATCCAAGACTGGATGGCGGCCGGAACTGGGAGGTTTGTCCTGAAAGGAACTGGCTGTATCAAACCCCGGAACAAATACTAATCAAGGCATCCAACGGGGCCAGTGATTTCGGCAACAAATTCGGTCAGCCACTTATCTGCGGCAGTCTATTTACATTCGAACACCTTGAAAATGATAAGTTCTGGGCTTATGATAAGGTGATCATGCTGGCAGGAGGGATCGGGTATACAAATCAGACATATACTCAAAAAGATGCACCGGAAGCAGGTGATAAGATTGTATTGCTGGGAGGTGACAATTACAGGATCGGCATGGGAGGCGGAGCTGTTTCCTCAGTAGCAACGGGAGAATACGGCCATGCCATTGAACTGAATGCGGTGCAGCGGTCAAATCCTGAAATGCAAAAAAGAGTGTGCAATGCCATCCGGGCCCTGGCAGAAACCGATAACAATCCCATCATTTCCATCCACGATCATGGGGCAGGCGGACATCTCAATTGCTTTTCGGAACTGGTTGAGAATTCAGGAGGAACCATTGATATTGATAAATTGCCAATCGGCGATCCAACCCTGTCTGCCAAGGAAATCATAGGAAATGAGTCACAGGAACGGATCGGACTTGTGCTTAAGGAAAAAGACACTGAATGGCTCAGGCGAATTTCGGAAAGGGAACGGGCACCCATGTATATTGTGGGAGAGGCTACCGGGGACAGGCAATTCACCTTTCGCAATGACGGCAAGTCCGCTCCGATCGACCTTCAGCTTGACGATATATTTGGAAATCCTCCAAAAACAGTCATGCAGGATGTTACAATTAACCGGCATTTTGCTGACCCGGTTTATGAAGATGACAAACTCGAAATATACCTGAGTTTTCTTTTGCAGATGGAAGGAGTAGCCTGCAAAGACTGGCTTACAAATAAAGTTGACCGCTCTGTTACCGGACTTGTGGCACATCAGCAAACCTGTGGGACTATTCAGCTTCCATTGAACGATATGGCTATTTCTGCTCTTGATTATACCGATTGCAAAGGCATTGGCACCTCAATCGGCCATGCTCCTGCCGCAGGCATTGTAGATCCGGTGAACGGAACGATCCTTTCCATTGCAGAAGCCCTTACCAATATTGTCTGGGCTCCCATACAGGACGGCATTCGTGGGCGTTTCCCTAAGTGCGAACTGGATGTGGCCCTGCAGAAAACCGGGCGAAGATGCCAGGCTCTTTTCAGCAGTAAAAGCTGCCAGCGATTTTTCCATTGCCCTGGGCATCAACATTCCAACGGGCAAGGATTCTTTGTCAATGACGCAGAAATATAAAGATGGAACAGAAGTTTTTTCTCCGGGGACTGTGATCATTTCTGCGACTGCCGAAATAACCGACTTTAGATAAGACCGTTGAACCGGTGATTCAGCCGGATGAGAATGCCGGTATTGTATATATTGATATCTCCGGTGATTCATTTAAACTGGGTGGCAGCAGCTTCGCCCAATCCCTGAATACCCTGGGAAATGAAACCCCTGCTGTAAAAGATCCCCGGTATTTTGTCAATGCATTCCAGGCCATTCAACACCTGGTAAATGAGAACATATTCTTGCCGGACATGATGTATCCGCAGGAGGATTGGCGGTGACACTGCTTGAAATGTGCTTTCCATGTGAAAAGGCAGGTATGACAGATCAACCTGGATGATTTTGAAGAAGAAGATGCAATTAAAATACTGTTCAGTGAAAATCCGGCAGTTGTCATCCAGGTAAAAGATGTCAAATACGTATCCTCCTACCTTGCAGATAAAAATTTAAAATTCAATGTGATTGGGAAATTCTCGTCGCAATCTGAACTGGTTATTAACAAAGGGAAAAAAACATGGACACTGAATGTTCATAAACTTCGGGATGCCTGGTTCAAAACTTCTTACCTGCTGGACCGGAATCAATGCGGTCCGGTACTTGCTGAAAAACGGTTTGTAAATTACAAAAGCCAGCCGCTTGAATATATTTTCAACCCCCGATTTCACCGGAAAATTCTCGCAATATGGCATTTATCCTAAGCGAATGGACCCTATCCGGTATAAAGGCTGCTATCATTCGCGAGAAAGGTGTAAATGGCGACCGTGAAATGGCCTATATTTTATACATGGCCGGCATGGATGTAAAGGATGTTCATATGACAGATCTTATATCCGGTGCGGAAACGCTGGACGATATAAACATGATTGTGTTTGTAGGTGGTTTTTCAAATTCCGACGTATTGGGCAGCGCCAAGGGTTGGGCAGGCGCTTTCCTGTACAATGAAAAAGCCAGGAACACTTTAACCCGGTTCTATGAGCGGGAGGATACCCTCAGCCTGGGCGTATGCAACGGATGCCAGCTGATGGCAGAGCTTAACCTTATTGCCCCGCATCATGAACACCGGCCAAAAATGGAGCATAATGCATCGCATAAATTCGAATCCGCTTTTCTTACTGTTGATATACCCGAGAACAGGTCGGTTATGCTTTCAACCCTCGCCGGAAGCCGCTTGGGGATTTGGGTTGCCCATGGAGAAGGAAGGTTCAGACTGCCGTCCCCTGAAAAGGAATATCATATCACAATGAAGTATTCATATGATGAATATCCGGGCAATCCAAACGGATCGGACTATCGTGTGGCAGGACTCTGCTCGGAAGACGGAAGACACCTGGCCATCATGCCTCACTTTGAAAGATCCACTTTCCCCTGGAACTGGGCCAATTATCCTTCAAACCGCAGCAGTGACGAAATTACCCCCTGGGTTGAGGCCTTTGTGAATGCAAGGGAATGGATTAAACTGAAAATAAAAAGGGACTAGGGACTGGGGACTGGGGACAAGGAACAAACACCGGAGTAAAAATTGCGGGTGAAAAGTAGGACAAGTACGACCAAAATCCCGTCAGGGATTTACTGTCGGTAGAAAAGTGAGACAAGGACAATCAAAATCCCGTCAGGGATTTACTGTCGGTAGAAATAAAGATGCATCCCTCAATCCCTGCCCGATTATATTAAGAAATGGATACCTCAGACAATAAATGGTTTAAAGATGCCATTGTTTATCATATATTAATCGACCGGTTTGCCGGGTATGACGTATCCCTGAACTGGAAGAAGCCCCGGTTCATGGGAGGAAACCTGGCCGGTGTGTCAGATCGGTTAAGCTATTTATATGATCTCGGAATCAATACAATATGGTTATCACCAGTATTCAAAAATACAGCCTATCACGGATATCATATCACCGATTTTTATTCAACCGATCCGAGATTTGGCACGGAACAGGAACTCTCCGACCTCATCCGGAAGGCTCATTATCTGAACATAAGGGTATTGCTTGATTTTGTGCCCAATCATTGTTCCTGGAAACATCCATTTTTTGTCAAAGCATTGCATGACTCCAAAAGCCAGTACCGCAAATGGTTTTATTTCAATAATTTAAATAATACTATACAGTGTTTTTTACATTTTCAGGATCTACCAAAAATTAACCTTGATTATGCACCTGCCAGGGATCATATCGTAGGGGCAGCAAAGCATTGGTTATCCCTGGGAATTGATGGTTTCCGGCTTGACCATGTTATTGGGCCGTCACATGATTTCTGGAAATATTTCAGAAGGGAGATAAATCTGGCCAACCCTGATGCTGTGTTGATCGGGGAGGCCTGGCTTGAAGGAATAAACCGGAATATGCTGAAAACAATCCAGATCCGCCGTAAATATCTGCGTTGGATGTTCAAAATGAAACCATGGGAAATCCAACAGGAATATATTGATGATTTTGATGGTGTGCTCGATTTCTTTTTCAGGTACAGGATTACAGAATATATTGCATGGAAAGATGACCCGGGATTATATGAGCAAAAACTCCGTTCAGCCATGATGGATCATTACAATCATTTTCCCGCCGGTTATTATCTGCCTTCATTCATCGAAAATCATGACATGAACCGGTTTCTTTATGATGCAGGCCAGAACCGTGACAAGCTGAAGGCAGCCCTGAAACTGCAATTTTCTCTCCCCCAGCCTCCCATTCTTTATTATGGAACGGAAACCGGACTCTCCAATAATGAACCTGTTTCCCACAAAATCAGGTTTTCTGATGTACAGGCCAGAAAGCCCATGCCCTGGGAGAATCTCGATTACGATATGATTGATTATTGCAAGGAACTGATTGCGGAGAGGAAAAAGAGAATCGTGTAGAGGATAGATGATGGAGAAGAGAGACAGTCACTGCATGTCTAGATTAGTGAATTATGAGTGCAATCTCCGCAGTCAATTTCTTTGTTCTCCGTCAGAAATTTCACCTAGTCCATGACTCCAGTCCCTGCGTCCCTTTATTTGATCTCGTTAATATCAAACGGTGTGGCCTGGTAGACGTAATAATTCAGCCAATTGTAATAGAGCAGGTTAGCATGGCTTTTCCACATCACCATGGGTGGTTTTGATGGGTCGTTTTCAGGGAAGTAATTCACAGGAAGTTCAATCGGCAAACCCTTTTTCACATCCCGTTCATACTCATCTTTCAGGGTATTTGGATCGTATTCGGAATGGCCGGTTACGAAAATCTGCCTTCCTTCATGGGTCATCACAATATATACTCCTGCACCCGGGGACTCAGAAACAAGCTGAAGCTCGTCTATCTTTTCTATATCGCTTCTCCTGATCTCTGTATGACGTGAGTGCGGGGCCAGGAATTCCTCATCAAATCCGCGTACCAGGGGTATTTTAGGATTCATTACCTGGTGTGGAAATATACCAAACATTTTTTTGGGCAGCGGGTATTTGGGTATTCCGTAATAATGATACAAACCAGCCTGGGCACCCCAGCATATGAACATGGTTGAGGTGACATTGTGTTTTACCCATTCCATAATTTCCTTTAAGCTCATCCCAATAATCCACTTCTTCAAAATCGAGATGTTCAATTGGCGCTCCTGTGATGATCATTCCATCATATTTATGATTTCTGATCTGCCTGAAAGTTTTATAGAATGTTTTCAGGTGATCGGAAGGAGTATTACGGGAAACATGGGCGGTAGTATGCAAAAGCGTTACCTCCACCTGCAGCGGGGTATTCGAAAGAAGCCTCAAAATATGGGTTTCTGTCGTTATCTTAACCGGCATCAGGTTCAGAATTACAATTTTTAACGGACGGATATCCTGGTGAATTGCAGTTGTTTTCCGCATGACGAAAATATTCTCTTCCTCCAGGATCTTTATGGCAGGCAGTTTATCCGGAATTGTTAATGGCATCTTTCAAACCGATTTATGAAACTAAATAATGAAATAAGAAAGCAATTAAATTGCACCTGTAAAATTAGCAAAATGTTTAAATATTATTTCCATTCCTCTACCGCAGTCATGATTTCTGGTTTTTAAAAACGGCAACTATCAATGATTTCCGGATTTTTATTGTAGCTTTGCACCGATTTGAGTTTAGCAGACAATCAATACATCGTTGACTTCTATTTAAAACTCAACACAGTAATCATTTAACCTTTTTAGTATGAATATTTTTATTTCGAATTTGAGTTTTAGAGTTAATGATGAGGACCTGAAGCAGTTGTTTGAAGAATATGGTGAAATTACTTCAGCCCGCGTTATTACTGACAAATACACCGGCAAATCAAGAGGTTTCGGTTTTGTTGAAATGAGTATTGAAACAGAAGCCAAAAAGGCGATTGAAGAACTTGACCATGCAGAATATGATGGCAAAGTGATCACTGTATCCGTTGCCAGGCCAAAAACCGAAGGTGGCAGAGGCAGAGAAAACGGCGGTGGTTTCAGAGATAAGGAAAGAGGCGGAAACAGACGTTTCTAATTTATTTTCCTGCTGATCAGAAGCATTTTTCAATGCTTTTCCATAGCAGATCAGCAGTCTTTTCCCAGGTAAAACTTTCACGTTGAATACGGGCCTTGTCAATCAGATCTTTTCGCAGATTGACATCGCAAAACATGGCCATCATGGCCTGCCTGATCGAATCAACCGAGGTGGGATCAACATACAGAACAGCATCTCCCCCCACCTCTGGCAACGAAGATACAGCAGAAGTAATTACCGGAATATCACAATACATCGCTTCAAGGATTGGAATTCCAAATCCTTCGAAATGAGAAGCGTATACCAGTGCAAGCGCCGAGGCCAATATTTTTCTCAGGTCGGAATCTTTTACCCGGCCTGTGAAAATAATATCATCCTTGAAATAAGATGATTCCAGGGCTTCCTGCATGTCGGGCGTCCACCATTTACGTGAGCCTACAACAAGCAATTTTACATTACTGTTCACCGATTGCTTAAAACCATCAAAAGCCTTGATCAGGCTGGTCAGATTTTTCCTGGGATGAATGAGTCCGATGAATAAAAAATAAGGACATCCCCTGGAAAAATCTTCCCTGATCTTCACCTGCTCTTCCTCTCCAATTGGTTTGAATTTCGCATTCGTTCCATTGTAAACAACATCAATTTTTTGTGGATCATAATTGAACTGGCTGGCAATATCCGAGCGGCTGAATTGTGAAACTGTGGCGATTCTGCTGGCTTTTTTTACGAACCTCGGAAAAAAGTACCTGTAATAAAGCCGGATATGCCATGGAATAAATTCAGGCAGGTGAAAAAAATTAAGATCGTGAATAACAGGCAGGGACTTGACTTTCGTACGAAGCGAAAGCCATCCGTCGGGCGACAGGAACAGATCTGCCTTATATTTTCGTAAAACGCCCGGAATTGACCATTCGAAAAACAAGTACCACAATACAGGATGCCGTGCAGGAGGAAACCGCACAACTGGCGTCACATTTTTAGAATATATAAATTCAGGTGAATAGGGTCTGTCGAAAATAAATATGAATTGGTGTTCCGGGTGATCCCTTGTAATAATTTTCAGGGTCTCATTTGTGAACCTGCCTATTCCTTCCAGCTTATCCTGCAATAAAAGGCGAGCATTTACAGCTATAATCATCTTATTTTTGTTGATGTTCAGGTCTCAGTAAATCATGAACGGTTTTAACGGGGGTAAAGGTAGACATTGGCACTTCAACAAAAACCGTATTCCAGTTTGACATCGAACCGTTCCAGAGGCCAGGTAATTCGAGCGCTTTTAAAGGCTTACCGTTCCTGAATTTCTTGCTGATAAAGCCGGTATTGGGATCCCGGTAAGTCATCAGGTTGAATTTCTTCCCCTTATAATCACGGATACCACACACAAGATCAACCGGATTAAAATGGGTTGAACTTTGCAAAGTCGCTTCCTGTTCCGGATCATGATGATCCACCTGGGATGATTCAACAATCTGGAGGGTCTGGCTGCCATCTGAATTCATGGTCCAGAAGGGTCCGCCTCCCGGTTCTCCGACATTTTTTACCATTCCGCAAATACGCATGGGACGATTGAGTTTACCGAGCAGATAGCTTTTAACCTGATCGGATTGTGAAATCATCCTGGCATTGACGGTAGTTCCAAGGTCAGTGCTGAGGAAATTAACGATTTCCTTTATCAGTTCAGGAGTAACTGATTCTGATTGATTCAACTTTTCAATATAACTGAAAACCCTGTTTTGATACGTGATCAGCATTCCGGCCAGGGCTTTCTTATAAACATAGGTATCTGCCTTATTCTTGTCGTGACAAACATTGTCAATATTCTTGATAAAAACGATATCCGCATCGAGTTCATTCAGATTCTCCAATAATGCCCCATGTCCGCCCGGTCTGAAATGCAATGAGCCATTTGATTCCCTGAAAGGTTCGTTCTTATCATCGATAGCCAGTGTATCCGTTGAAGGCTTTTGAATTGAATAGCTGATGTCAAAAGTAATATGATAGGTATCTTCATATTTTTTCAGCACCTTTTTCAGCAAATTCTCAAAACCGGTTCTGTGTTCCGGAGACACGGTGAGGTGTATCAGTACCCGGCTGTCCTTATTGCGTGCATAGCCCGAGCCCTCAACAAGATGTTCCTCTACCGCAGTCCGTACTTCTGCATCATACCTGTGAAAGGCAAGCAATCCTTTCGGCAGGTTGCCATAATTAAGTCCTTCTTCTCCCAACAGTGCAGCCAGTATATGATGGTAATCCTTCTTTTTAAGGAGTTCAGTTACCTTGTATCCTTTTTTATCCAAAGCTGTATCCAGCAATCTGCTAAATGCAAAATCACTGATCCGGTCAAAGCATTCCTTCACGTGTTTGTAGGCTTCTTTTGACAAAATTCTGGCGTCGTAATCCGACTGCTTAAATAACTCGTCAAATTCAAATAAAGCCTTGAACATGCGGGTGGCGGCTCCGGAGGCCGGAACAAATTTAATTTTCACCAGGTTGCCGGCTTTTTCATATACATCAATGAAATCCTGCAGTTGTTTATCACTGAGTTTACTAATTCCATGATTAATCGTGGCAGCTTTGGATAATTTCATAAAAGGGAAACCTTTTCTGAGATATTCAATCTGCAATTCAGCTTCACGGGTTGTTACACCCTTTTCTTTTAACTGGGTCAAATCCTTTTCCCTGAACATAGCGAACTTAGGTTTTTTATAATTGTTATCATCCAATAATTAAAATTAGCATTTTTTTACACAACAAGCAAGGTACAACTAACAACTACCCTTCCACGCAACTTTACAATTATTTTATATACTTTTGGCCTTTATGAAGGGAATCCATAAGTTGGAAGGCATACTTAAAATATGCATATGGTATTTGGCCTCATTTACTATACTGCTTTTAATTACCTCAGCCAACGCACAATCACAGGATAAAAAACTGATTCAGTTTACCGGAAGAGTTACTGATGAGTTATTACAGCCCATGCCATTTGCACAGGTACTGGTTTTACAGAATTATCACGGAGCCATCACCAACGGTTACGGTAATTTTTCACTTGTTGTGGAAGAACAGGATTCAATACTTATCTCTGCTGTTGGTTATAAAAACAGATACCTTGTTGTTCCGCAAAACCTTCCAACAAAATTTTATTACAAAGATATCGTTTTAAGGATGGATACACTGGCTATTGCTGAAGCCCAGATTTATCCCTGGAAAACATATGAGGATTTCAAAGAAGCGTTTGTAAATCTGAAATTGCCAACAGATGATATGGAAAGAGCCAGACGGAATATAGCACTGATCCGGACACAGATAATTATGGATCACGAACCCAGTGCACGTGCGAATTTCCAGTATATCATGGAAAAACAATATCAGCAGACATTTACGCAGGGACAGTTTCCTTCCTACCAGATCCTGAATCCATTTGCCTGGGCTAAATTCTTTAAAGCACTTAAAAACGGTGACTTCAAATATGACCGAAGCCAGGAAGAAGAATAAAACAGGCAAGAACCAGCCAGACATGCTAACCAGAAAATTACTCCTTGGCTTTTGTTTGTCTATCCTCGGTGGAACCTCACTGGTTTTGGCCCAGGAGCCTGGTGTCATCAATGGTACTATTGCTGATGAAAACAATGATCCCCTTGTAGGAGCATTTATTACTGAAATAACAACGCATAAATCGATTGCATCGGACAAGAACGGATCCTTTCTCGCTCCCTGTCAGTGCCGACAAGCAGGTTATTCTGGTCACTTCATTTCTTGGGTATCTTAACGATACAACCCGATTAGCTGTTCCTTCAGGAACAACTGAAAGGGTTTCCATACGGCTTGTTCCCCTTCCAAAAATGCTGAATGAGGTTATTGTTCAAAGCCGCTTTGACAGGGCTGAAGCGTTGCAGCAAATCGATCTCCGTTCCATTAATCACATTCCCCTCCCCTCCGGCAATTTTGAATCGATTCTAACCACTCTGGGGGCTTCATCACGCAATGAAATGAGTTCCCAGTATTCGGTAAGGGGTGGAAATTTCGATGAGAACCTTATATATGTCAATGATATAGAAATATACAGGCCGTTAACGATCAAAGCAGGCCAGCAGGAAGGTCTGAGCTTTTTGAATCCTGATATGGTAGCCTCTGTGCAATTTGCAGCCGGTGGATTTGATGCCCGTTACGGGGATAAAATGTCTTCTGTGCTGGATATCAAATACAAGCGACCTGACCAGTATGCAGGAAGTGTTTCGGCAAGTCTGCTTGGCGCATCAGCTCACCTGGAAGGCAGATCACCCAACCGTAAATTTACGCACATTACAGGCATCCGTTACAAGGCAAATCAGTATTTACTGAATACCCTCCAAACTGAAGGGGACTATAAACCCAGGTTTTTCGATGTTCAGACTTTCTTAACCTACGACCTGTCCCATAACCTGGAAATCAGCTTTTTAGGAAATTTATCCAATAATAAATACCAGGTTATACCTCACAGCAGGGAGACTGCTTTTGGTACCTATCAGCAGGCACTTAACTTTACGGTATTTTATGAGGGACAGGAAGTGGACAAGTTTGCCACCTTGCTGGGAGCCTTAACTCTTGATTTCAGACCGGCAGATAATGTATCACTGAAGCTGATCGCATCGGGATATAAAACATCCGAGGAAATTACCTATGATATCCTGGGACAATACCGTATTGATCTGCTTGATAATACTATCGGATCGGAAACGGCCGGGGACAGCATCCTGAACCTGGGTGTGGGAGGCATGTTAAGTCATGCAAGAAATTACCTTGATGGGAGAATCCTAAGCCTGGCCCATAAAGGCTCATACCGTTCCGGCGATCAGAATCTCAACTGGGGAGTAGCCCTGCAATCCGAGCAACTGGATAATAAATTCAGGGAATGGGAAATGATTGATTCCGCAGGTTATTCAGTACCCTTTTCAGACCAGGAAGTGCTGCTAAGTTATTCATCGGTTTCGCACAATCAGCTGAATTCAGTTCGCTTTACAGGGTATATCCAGCACCTGGCGGCAAAACCGGTAGGCAGTTCCACCCTGTTCATCAATTACGGTTTCAGGTTCAATTACTGGAATATCAATCATCAGCTTGTGGTGAGTCCTCGTGCCGGATTGACATTTGAACCATCCTGGGACCGGAAAATCACATTTCATGCCTCTGTCGGATGGTATAATCAGCCTCCCTTTTTCAAGGAAATGCTTGATCCGGATGGACATCTTCATACAAATATAAAGGCACAGAAATCTGTACACTATGTTTTGGGTACAAGCTATGACTTTCAGATGTGGGAGCGGCCGTTTAAATTCTCCGCCGAAGCTTATTATAAACATCTGGATAACCTCATTCCATATGTCGTTGATGATGTGGATATTCAATATCTTCCACAATATACGGCAAAAGGTTTTGCAACGGGGATTGAATTTAAACTGAACGGCGAATTCGTGAAAAATGCCGAATCCTGGGTCATCTTTGTCATTTCTGGAAACCCGTGAAGACAGGTATTATGATGCTTATGGGTCTTATCCAAGGCCCACTGATCAGCTGGTTAATTTTGGCCTGTTCTTTCAGGATTATTTCCCCAGTAATCCTTCCTATAAGGTATATACAACCGTTTATTTTGGCAGTAAATTACCTTACAGCTCACCGGATTATGATAAACCTGAAGAGTATTATCACCTGCAGGCATACAAACGAATTGATATTGGATTGTCAAAATCACTGATCACCGATAAAAACGGAAACCGGAAGATCGGAGCCAACTTTATCCGTGATGCCTGGATAAGCCTGGAGGTATTCAACCTGTTTGGATTTAATAACATGGCCTCCTATCAATGGATCAGGACGGTAAGCAACCAGGAAGGCCTGCCCAATATGTTTGCTGTTCCCAACTATCTGACAGGCAGATTATTCAATGTGAAACTCACCATGCAATTTTAATTGCAGTCTTCTTGATCCTTTATTAATATTCGAACTTCCAATCTGGATATTCGTATAGCATAAAGTGCTCCACGTAAAAAAAGTGCTTTTATGGATGAAGTATATAAAGTCCTGGTGGTTGAAGATATTTCTCAGGATGCGGAATTGATTGAGCGTGAAATTGCAAAAGTGCTGAAATCATGCATTTTTGAACGTGTATGGTCTCAAGAGGATTTTATCCGTTTGTTGGCTGATTTCCAGCCCAACATGATCATTTCAGATTATTACATGCCGGGATTCGATGGGCTGACCGCTCTGAAAATCGCGCGTAAAAAATTGCCTGACATTCCGTTTATCATTGTCACAGGTACACTGAATGAGGATATAGCTGTTGAATGTATGCGGTCAGGTGCATCAGACTATGTAATCAAGGAATACATCAAAAGACTGGGACCTTCGATAGTAAATGCCCTGGAGCAATACAGAGTGAAGATTGAAAAAAACAATACCCAGGCAGCGCTCATCGAAAGCGCTGAACGTCACCGCAGCCTTTTTGAAGAAAATATTGCCGTTATGCTTCTGCTGGATGCCCATACCGGTGAAATCCTGGATGCCAACCAGGCAGCCGGTAACTTTTACGGGTATAGCCGGACGGAACTGAAAAAGATGCGAATAACCAACCTGAATACACTTCCTGCAGAAAAGGCGTTGGAAGGAACTTGAAAAAGCCAGGGCCCAGAAAAAGAAACAATTTCAGTTTCAGCATAAACTGAAGGACGGCAGTATCCGTGATGTTGAAGTCTACAGCAGTCGTATCAGGGCATTTGGAAAAGATGTTATGCACTTGATTGTGCATGATATTACAGAAAAGATAAAGATGGAGCAGGAACTCATCGCCTCCAAAGGAGAAAGCTGAAGAGAATGACAGGTTAAAAACGGCGTTCCTGCATAACATATCGCACGAGATCCGCACTCCGTTAAATGCCATTGTAGGATTTTCTTCCTTCTTAAATCAACCTAATCTTTCAATCGATAAACGGAAGGAATTTACGGATATCATCAGCCTGAGCAGCGAGCAGTTACTATCCATTATTACGGATATCATCAGTGTGGCCACGCTGGAAGCCGGACAGGAAAAAATCTTTAAAAAGGAAATTGACATTAATCAAGCCATAGGGGCAGTGTATGAGCAGTTTTGCATTAAGTCACTTTATCCCAATATTACCATTCAATATCACTCCGATATTCCGGATGATGCGGCACGAATTGTTACCGACGGGGTTAAGGTGATCCAAATTCTTACCAACCTGGTGGGAAATGCCGTAAAATACACCCATGAAGGCAGGGTTGAGTTTTCATGTGCCATAAAAAACGGTGAATTATACTTCAGAATTGAAGATACAGGAATAGGAATTCCAAAACATCTTCAAAGTAAAATATTTGATCGTTTCTGGCAGGTAGATTCAACCGTGACCCGTCAGTTCGGTGGTACAGGGCTCGGACTGTCAATTTCAAAAGCATATGTGGAATTGATGGGTGGCAGGATCTGGCTTGATTCCGAACCTGGCATCGGATCCGTTTTTCATTTTACTGTTCCCTATGAACCGGTTAGTAAAATCCGCCCAATCCGGTTCAGAGGAAATGGATAAACGCGTTGATGAATCTTTATCAAAAAAGGTTATTTTAATTGCCGAGGATGAAACAAATAACTTTCTGCTTGTAAGAGAATATTTATCTGAATCAGTGTTCACCATCATTCGTGTGGAAAACGGCCTTGATGCGGTCAATATCTGCAAAAATCGCAGAGATATTGATATCATTCTGATGGATATTAAAATGCCGGTTATGGATGGGATTGAGGCTACACGCCAGATCAAGATCATGAAACCGGAAATTCCCGTCATTGCAGTTACAGCCTATGCCTATGATACCGATAAGAAAAGGCTTCTTGAAAGTGGTTTTGATGAGTATCTTCCCAAGCCATTAAAAAGGGATTCCTTTTTGAAAATGATAAACCAGTTCGTTTAGATTAGAAATGATTTTATCATCTTTATGCCCTTACAAATCAAATAAGTGTAACCTTAATAATTTTTCAGCGTTTTTATATCAAAAATAAGGACTTACAACCCGAAAACTATTGTATGCCCAATACGAGAATCTGTACATTTCTAAATAGAATATTTATCCTATTTCTGCTTCTGTTTGCAAAACAGGCAATTGCTTATGGAACAAATCTTTACTCATACCAAACTGGTGATTGGAACAACATAGATACCTGGACTACAGATCCAGGGGGAACCACCCTGGTTGGTTCTCAAGTTCCGGCGAATGGGGACATAGTTGTTATTCTTTCCTCGCGAACTGTCAATTTACCTGCAAATATTTCTACCACGGCACTTGATATTACCATCAACAGTGGCGGAATTCTGAATATGGGGGCGTATAGGTTTACCAATACGCTTACTGCATTGAGAGGCAGCGGTACCCTGCAATTAACAACAGCTAACTTTCCGGCAGCAACCACAAATACGTTTGTCAATAGTGGCGGAGGTACAACAGAATATAAGAATGGCGCCAACTTTACCCTTCCTGCCTCCCAGGGTACTTATAATAACCTTATTATTAATCTTACAAACAACAGCTATATTGCATCTCAGTTAAGCAATATCACACTCAACGGGAATCTTCAGGTAATAAGTGGAGTTTATCAGATCAATGATGGTTCGTCAGCCAGAAGGCAATTGACGATCGCGGGAAATGTTACAATCTCATTCCGGTTCATCCCTGACAGTAGGAACATGGTAATACGACAACCACGACCAATCCTTTGGGAATCTCAGGTGGTACAGCTCCCTATGTAAATTATTATGATCAGAATACACACCGTGTGGTGATTTCAGGTGATTTTACAAATAACGGAACAGTACGGTTTACCAACCAGGGTTACCCGGTTTTTACAGCATTTCCTAACAACGGCGCTGCCACGGTTTATTTCACCGGCTGCCTCAGATAATACCCTGACCTGTAATAATACAACCGACTTTTATAATCTTGTTGTTGACAAAGGAACCGATCAGAGTCTTTCATTGTCAGTTAATTCAGCCGGATACAACTATTTCAGAATATTTGGAGCCAATATTTCCGGTGGTGAAAATGGCGGAGATAACCCGATCATCAAAAAAGCGCTGTGGATCCGTAATGGTACACTTCGTTTATATGGCCTGGTTGTAATTCCTTCATTGTCAGAGGGTACCTGTGATGGCGGATTATCAGGCGGACCCAATTCAGACTACTTTATCGGGTCAAATGCAGCTTTGGTTATTGATGGTCCGGATGTTGTTGTCCTCACAACCGCGGATGATTACAGGGAAATCAATGCCGCCTACGGGACAACCGCTGCATCGGATGCACAGGTTGGTGTATCCAAAGGAGGCTGCAGTTCCTTTTCAGTATATGGGACATTCCGGATAGATGATGGTTATATATCCACCCGCGAATCAGGTGGATTTATTTACTGGGCCACCTCAGCAGCCCAATTTATTGTCAACGGAGGAACCTTGGATGCCAAACAGTTTCGTACAGCAAATAGTTCCGGAGGACTCACTGCTTACAGGCAAACCGGCGGTACATTTACCCTGAGAGGACGATTTCAACGCACCGTCACAGGAGTTACCAATGTTGCCAGTCTGAAATCAGTGGCTCTCAATACCACCAGGGCAGATAACGGTATTAACGGGAATGTCGGAACATTCAATGTGGACCAGGATGCAAACCTATTTGAAATGTCGGGTGGAACCATTGAGATCCTTGATGTTTGCGGAAGGGATGCAGGCAATATAGGCAGGGCCTTTGAAGTGAATTCAATGCCCTCTTATGTCAATGTAACAGGAGGTACAATTCTGATCCGGCCTACAACCGGAACAGTAGCTACAGATTATCCTTATTATGTGGTTTCAGCTGCCCCGCTTGGCAATTTTACGATTGACCAGGTAAGCGGAACACAGACAGTTCAACTTACGAATATAACCAAGGCAGGGGTTACTGCCCGGAATCCGGCTCTTGAAGTGCTTGGTAACCTTACGCTTTCGGGTACAAATGCCAATTTAACCACAAACAACTATGATGTAATAATTGGCGGTAATTTTGGTCTGCCGGTAAACACTACCTACGTGCCTGGTACCAATACAACTACTTTTAACGGATCAACACCGGGTACATTTACTTACAATGGTGCGATTACAGGCGGATTCAATAACCTGATCATTGATAAACCATCCGGATCGGTTACAGTAACAAGAACAACACCCAATACAACTGCTATAAACGGAAACTTCAGTCTTTTAGATGGCACATTCAATGATGGGGGAAATACGTTCAACATATACTGGGATGTAATTAATTCAGGAACCCATTCCGGATCAGGTTTGCTGGCTTTGACAGGAACAGTTGCACAAACCATTGGAGGAGATGGAGACGGGATATTTCAAAACCTCACCCTGAACAATACAAATGGTGCTGCGGGATCCTACCCTATAACACTTACAGCCAATATAACAGTGAATGGAACGCTGACCCTCAGCAATAATCGTATTTTTAGTATTGGCAGCAACGGACTGAATCTTACTTCTACTGGTACATTGGCAGGTACTTTCTCAGCGACAAGATTTATTGCCACAAACGGTGATATTGGCGACAGGGGAATCACCAAGATGTTCAATTCAAATTCATTTGTATTTCCCATCGGTGTAATTCCAACTGATGTGCGATATACCCCGGTGACAGTGACCCTTAGTGCTACACCCACCACCTATGGATCTATTACTGTTTTCCCTGTAGATGCGGAACAAATGCAAACCAGTCCCAACGGCAAACAACGTAGTTTAAGCTATTTCTGGCGGGAAAGATCCTCAGGATTTGTTTTCGGAGCTGCCACGATAAGCCAGACATTCAAGTATGTCGACCGCGGAACCGCCACAGATGATGTAACTACCGGAGGTGGACATAACAGAAGACGGATATGTACCCGCACAGATATGATCCATTGACATTCTCATGGAATAAGGGCACTGCAGCTGAATGTTGATGAAACGAATGACCTGATCAACTGGCCAAATAATGTCACCTATATTAGTGGTGATTATACGGCCGGAGATGATAGTCCTGCTGCAAATGATCCTTTCCAGGCAGTAACCGTTTTTTATTCCTACCAGTCAGGCAGCCTGGAGGGGCAATTCAACCTGGATGACAGATACCACCAATGCAGGTTCTGTTACCTCAGCTGACCCGGATCAGAATACGCCTGTTGTGATCAGAAACGGACATACTGTAACCTGCGATAACAATGGATAATACCTGCGGAAATCTTGCAGATTCAAAAATCCGGAGTATTGAATTGTATAGCTTATGATGCCCTTAATTTTGGGGTGGTAACCAATCCTGTAAATGGAAGCGGAAAAATCAGAATAGCGGCTTCCCTTTTTCCATCCGGCGATTTTTCTGAATTCAGGGGACCGCAGGGTGGCACTGTAGAGTATTACAATAATGCGATCAGATTTTACAATCCCCACCCTTTCAGGTTCTTCTGATCCGCTAAATAATTACCGGCATTTGATCATCAATACACCAACAGGCCGTTTCATTACCATGCCCAATATAAATCTGACCCTGTACGGAAATATGTCAGTTGAAGGTGCCGGAACCGGCATGGCACGAATAAATACTGCTTCATCCCGCACTTTAACGATACAAGGAAACCTTGCCGTAAATACCGGCAATCTCCAATTCAGGAATGGCAATTCCCAGAATATTGTCATTCAAGGTAATTTGTCTGTTTCCAATGGTGCTGTTTTCAATACCCAGGCAACCGGCACCACCACAAACACGATAACCTTAACAGGCAATTTTACAAATAACGGCACAGTCAATTTCAATAACTCCGGAAGTTGTGATATTACATTTACCGGATCCTCGGATGCAGTATTTACCGGTACAGGAAGTACCACCCTTCGAAATCTTACGGTAAACAAGGGATCTTCACAAACCACACTCTTAACGGTTAATATATCAGGCGCCACGTTTTCCACCCCTTCAGATGCCTGGCTGACGTTGACAAATGGTACTCTCCGGTTTATGAGGAGCGGTAATTTTAATATTTCCACAACCAGTGCATTTACAATTCCCTCTACAGCAGGATTATACATAGACAACAGTTCTGCCAATGTTTACCTGGGAAATGGGAATGTGAATAATAATGACGTCTACCTGAATGGTAAAATCACGCTGGTGAGTGGCAATATGTATGTAGGTCCTTCAGCAGGTCCAAATAATAATAACGACATTGAATATTCAGGATCAGGTTCTTCTGAACTTGATATCCGGGGAGGCAATCTTATTGTAAATGGACAGATCAGGAGAAGTTCAATCGTTACAAGCGGCGTGCTTGTATATTCCCAATCGGGTGGAAGCGTTATAATCAATGGAAACGCTCATCTTGCCACCCGGGCCAAGTTTGAAGTGGTTAATTCGGGAAGCTCATTCAACATGAGCAGTGGAACACTCACCATTGTAAGAGGTGGCGGAACCACATATGGAGATCTGTATATCAGGCCTTCTTCCGGATCAGTTACCGGGGGAACTATTTTATTAGGTACTGCGAATGTCGGCGTTCAGACCCTTAAATTTGATTCCAATATACCTCTTTTTAACCTTACCCTCGACGGCACCGGAGCTGCAAATACCTTCATGCAGTCAGTAAATGCACTTGAACTGAACGGAAACCTGCTGATTAACACATCCAACAGTATTTTCAATACAAATGGACTGGATGTCACTGTAAAGGGAAATTTCACAAATAACGGAACCTATACAAGCGGTGCCAATATCACCACTTTAAATGGTATCACCCAATTGTTGAATGGAACCTCTTCAACGCAGTTTTATGATCTGGTTATTGAGCCATCTACGTCAGTAACCCTATCAAACCACATAACGGTTAATCATGATCTTTCCCTGTTGAGCGGAACTTTTGCCACTTCCACCTACAATGTGAACATTAAGGGAAACCTCACCAACAATGCAATTCATTCGGGAAACAGTGCCTCTGGTGGTTTGCTGTTAAATGGTACCTCACTTCAGCTCATTGCCGGATCAGGAACTTTCGGACGACTGGAATTAAACAATGCTGCCGGTGCAAGAATGGAGAATAACATCAGCCTGACACAGGATTTTTTGCTTACCAATGGAATATTAAGTGTTAATCAGTATCTGCTGACACTGGGAATAAACAGTAGTATTGTTGGATCAGGTTTCGGTGTGAACAAAATGATTAAGCCCGATGGGGTTTTCAGTAATATCGGAATCAGAAAGTATTTCACTGCAGGTGCAACTTCGTTCACCTTTCCTTTGGGTGTTGCCGGAAAATATACTCCTGCGGATCTTACAATCAGCAATATATCAGGAGGAAGTATACGTGTCAATGTAATCAATGAAAGGCATCCGACGGTAACCGATCCGAATAACGTGCTGCAATATTATTGGGAAGTTGAAAGCAGTGGATTATCCGGATTTGAAGGAAATCTGAATTTAAATTACACCACTGCTGATATCCGGGGTACGGAAAGCAATTATGTAGCCGCAAGGTTGGTGATACCTCCTGGAATATACTGGAGCAAAGCTGCGGCAGGACCTTCAACTGATAATGTAGATGAAACGAATAATATTATAAGTTTTCAATTTCCCTCGGGTACCACATCCATTGGCGGAGAATATACAGCAGGCGTAGATGCTGCAATTCCTGATGAGGTGCCTGTGTACACAAGTAACGGAGACGGAAACTGGGACAATGTAAATATCTGGACTCCGGTTGCACCTGCAGGCGGTCCCAACGGATTTATCGTGATTATCCGCCCGGGTGACCATGTTGCCACGAACGGGAACAAACGTTTTGCCTACCGTACAACGATCAATGGTATTTTGGATGTTGGAACTACTTATGGTCATAACCTGGGAACTGTCATGGGTACCGGGAAACTTTACCTTGAAAGCCCTACCCTTCCGGCTGGCCGTTTCAATCCATTCTTTAGCTGCAGTGGCGGAACCCTTGAATATGGAGGAAGTACCGATTATACAATTGTTGCCGACCGGATCGATACTTTGCATAACCTTTTCTTAACAGGAACCGGGGACAGGGTATTGCCCGACAAAAATATTGTTGTTTGCGACACATTGAAAATGAATGGCCCGGATGTGAGAAACGATGTATATAACCGCAAAATAACCCTGTTTGGTACCATTCAACGCCTCAATGCAACTACTTTCTCAAGTGGAACAGGGTCAAATGCGACCCTGGTATTTGCGGGTACTGCACTTCAAAGCATGGGCGGCGCCAATGGTAATTTTACAGGCACTAACCAGCTTAATAATCTGGAAATCAATAACAATCTGGGTTTGTCCCTTCAGGGTCCTGTTGAACTCGACGGAGAATTACTACTGACAAATGGGGTTATCAATACATCAGCAACCAATAAACTGTTCATGCTGAATGGAAATTCAACGGTGGTTCCTGATGGAGGATCTTCTTCTTCCTATGTCAGCGGGCCTGTTTCAAAACGTATATTTGGAGGAAATGATTTTATTTTCCCTACAGGTAAGGGAACCCGCTATGGGATAACCACAGTTTTGGGAGTCAGTGACGGAACATGGGAAGGTGAATATTTTAATTCGGGATATTCTTCTGTGGCAGTAACCGCACCCCTTACCGCAGTAAGTTCAACTGAATACTGGAGTATTACCGGTCCCGCCGGAAAACAAGCTTATGTAAAATTACGGTGGGATCCTTCCAGTGATATCACCCCGCTTACCACACAAAATGGATTAAGCGATATCCGTGTAGCGGAATATAATACAGGTACATCACGATGGATTGAAGAAAATACTTCGGCCTCAGGAGACAATTACAATGGTTCGGCCCAAACAACAGGCAAAATGAATCTTGACCAACATGATTATACCCTGGCATCGATTTCGGCAATAAAATCCAAGGCAAGTTTTGTCAATACCACAAACAAATGCGTTGGAGAAAACCTTCAAATTGCTTTTTCAAAGACTGCCGGATCCTATTCATTTACCTATAATATCAACGGAGGAGCGAATCAGCCGGTGACAACATCTTCCAATCCATATACGCTCACCACTGCAGCGGCAGGAAGGTATCGACTAACCGGTTTCACAGGGGGTGTTGTGGATACAAATTCTGTCCTGGTTAATCCGGTACCGACCGCAACACTTGTCAAGCAATGATGCCGACAACAGGTTCTGTGAAGGAACAGCCATTGTATTTACGGCTGGCGGAGGAACGAATTACCAGTTTTTTGTAAATGGTTCCTCAGTACAAAATGGTGCCACGACTACCTATTCAACAGCATCGCTTTCAAACGGTGATGCAGTATATGTGAGGGTCACCAACGCTTCCGGTTGTTCAATCAACAAGTGCCACGCTTACTATGACTGTTTATCCCCATCCGGTTCCGCTTCTCACCGGAACCACTGCTGTTTGTACGGGGGCAATTGAAATATACAGTTCAGATGCCGGAAATTCAGGCTATTCCTGGAGTGTAACCGGTGGAACCATCACTTCCGGAGGAACGGCTACTGATGCAACTGCCACCATAACCTGGTCAACGATCGGTGACCAGACTGTCAGTGTGAATTACACAAATGCCAATGGCTGCACTGCCACTGCCCCAACACAATTAACTGTTCATGTCTATAGAAGGCCGGAAACAGGTCCTGCGTATTATGTACCCAACAATTTTAATCCGTAGGAAAGTGTGACTGGTGACTGTGACTGTGACTGAAACAGTGACTGGGACTCGTACTGAAATTGTGACTAATTAGGATTACTATGCTTATAGCTTAATTTGAAGGAATGTTATGGGTTACCTGGCAGCAGTTCTTCGTCAATGCTGGTGCGAGAATAAAAGGAATTGAATAGCAGATTAACTGACTGTAAATAAGGAAAATAAGATCAGATCAATGAATTTCATCGTCCATTGAAACCAACAAATAATCAAAAAAATGTAACTATTCGTCCAGAATTACGATATAATCAATGTTTTAAACAAATCTAACAATGTAAATACATTCCTTATCCGCGAAAGATAAGGGATAGGCAATAGAGTAAATAACCAATAATTTAAATTAATCTCATGAAAAAAAGTAACTTTTTTAAAACTGTTCTGGGTGTTGCTGCGGCAATGCTGATCTCTGCTGGCGTGTTCGGCCAAGTCAATTTTGTAAATGACGATTACAAAAGGTATGATTCCAATGTGACTCGTGCCGGATACGGTTGATTATGTAACATTAAAAACCGCTGGTTCAACAACAATGGGATACTATGCTAAACCAGACCCTGTCTATCACCCCAATTACACTCAAGGCGGAGCATGGGCATTAACAGCTGGCTTTTTGTGGAACTGGACGGTTGCTCCGCTTGATGGCCACTGCAAAGCCTGGTGGTAGCCTGCCAACTATGTTCAGATTACGTATACCGCTACCGGTAATTATTTAGTTAACGTTGCTGAACAATCTCCTGCATGCATTTGGTAATTGTGCTGATGCCACCCCAACCGTTATGAATGTAACTGTGGTTGCTCCTCCCCAGGTATCGATAACCACAGCAGTCTCCGGCAGCAGGATCATGCGGAAATCAGCTTGCCAATACTATTACGATGAGTTTACTGGAGGCCGTTCCTCCAAAATTGGGCCGGTTATGCTTTTGCGGTTCACCAGATAATTGAAAACATTGATGCTGCTGATGCTGTAATCGGAGCTGCCGTGTTAAATGCATGATACTTTGAGATTTCCCAACCACAGCTAAATTGAAAGTCCGGCACTTGACCGGAGCTGCATCGCCCTATGCCTGTACTTTCAATACACGTCCACTTGCAGTTCGTAATGGATTACGTACCCGTTATACCTATACTTTGGTTAAAGCAACCGATGCTCCTGCTGCTGCTGCAAACGGAGTTATTTCATCCATTTCCCAGAAATCCGATTATCATCGAGCGGTGGAGTAAATACCTATGCATTTGCATCTGATGCAACTCATTTCAATCATTATGTAGTATAGTCAACCCTGCTCCTGCAACTGGTCCGATCTATTATATACCTAACAATTTCGCATATTAATCATAACGTTTAATCCATCTCTCACCGGAACAGTTTAGTTTCCAGATTATGCGTTATTCCACAATAACCCTATTGCTTATCATAAGCTCCATGCTGGGGTATGGCCAGGGCTTGCCTTTCGCCTGTGCCGGCAGCATGGAGTCTTATGGTGTGCAGGGAATGCCGAATTCGGTTTTCGACTGGGTTGTGGATGGCGGAACAATCGTGAGCGGTGCGGGAAATGATACCATCATCCTGCGATGGGATTATCAGCGAAGAAATCACAGTATTTCAGTTACGGAACACACCGAATATGGATGTGCCGGTGTTCCGGTTGAAGCAAGTCTGAGTATACAGGCGCCTGTTGCTGATATTGGAAATCAGGAAGAGGTTTGCCAGGATGACAAGTTTACATTTGATGCAGAAACAAGCTACTTAACCAGCATTACCTATTTATGGTCCGACAGCAGTACCAGTTCCACATTAACTACCGGAAATCCCGGGTATGTGTGGGTAAAAATCACCGGTACGGATGGCTGCGCGGATTACGATTCATCTTTTCTTACTGTAAATCCCCTGCCCATAGTAGATCTGGGAAAGGACACTGCCTTGTGCGGGACCTCAACATTGCTGGTGGATGCCGGCAATTTTGCTTATTATAACTGGTCAACCGGCGATAATAGCAGCTCCGTAATCGTTGACGCAGATCGCAAAGAGGATGAACCTTTATGGGTTGAGGTCACCGATGAAAAAGGTTGTGTGGGATGCAGATACCATGATCCTTGAAGTATGTGATGTTTACCTGTTGTTCTCTAACATTCCCAACACCATAACACCCGGTGATAAGAACGGACAGAACGACACCTGGATCATCCCCAATATCGAGCTTTTTCCCGATGCCGTGCTGGAAATCTACGACCGCTGGGGCCGGTTGATATACAGGACGACCGATGTGGCCAATAACCCGTGGAATGGTGAAACCATGTCGGGTAAAGAATTGCCCATGGATGCCTATTATTATGTGCTGGATATAAAAGTGGCACATACGAAGGCTGTCACCGGGTATGTGAATTTGATAAGGTAGTGAAAAGTTGAAGGTTTGAGGTTTGAGGTGAAGTTTGGAAAGGTTTGAAGTTTTAAATTTGGAGATAGATGGATACTGAGGATACCGGACATGATAAAACTCAAAACATATAAATGGCTGTTGACGGTCTTTTTATTCTGTACCTGGGGTACCAACTTCACGGACAGCAATTACCCGTATACAGCCAGTATATGATGAATGGCTTCCTTATTAATCCTGCCGTGGCGGGACATGAAGGATATACGGCCATTAACATCACCGCCCGCGAGCAATGGATCGGACTGAAGGATGCGCCCGGCACCTATGCCGTCAGCGCCCAGACACGTATGCTCAGAAACAGCTTTATTTCAAGATCCGCCTCCATCAAAAAACGGAAGCGGGTCATGTCACGAAGCGGCCGGGTCGGCTATGGACTCTATGCCTATACCGATATGGCCGGAGCCTTCAACCGTACCGGGTTCCAGGGTACCTACAGTTATCATATTCCCCTTCCTTCAGCTCAGTTATCATTTGGTGTTTCATTTTGCGGATTCCAATTCCGTATTGATGAAAGCAAAATGAAACTGCTTAATGCGGATGACCAGCTATTACTGGATACAAAAAAATCAGCACTTATCCCGGATGCCAATTTTGGGGTATATTATTCCGATGCACATATTTATGCCGGCGTTTCAGCCATGCAGCTTTTCCAAAGCCGGCTGAACCTGGGAGGTGATGAGAATGGCCCGGGATTTCAAATGGTAAGGCATTATTATGCTACCGCAGGTTACCGGTTTGAGATCAGCAGGGACCTGCTTCTGGAACCTTCTTTCTTATTCAAGACCACCGAGAAATTTATTGCACAGATTGATATCAATGTCAAAACTTATATTCAGGGGAAAACTACTGGGCAGGACTTTCCTACCGGAGCGGAGGCAGTTACAGCCTCGTGGAAGAAACTTTCAATGGTAAAGGCTCGGCCCTTATTATTATGGGCGGATTGCGTGTTGACCGGTATTATTTCGGCTATGCATTTGATTATACATTTAATGCAATCGGTGCACGAACCTTCGGATCCCATGAAATTATGGCCGCAGTAAAGTTTGGGGATAACGCCAGACGATACAGGTGGCTGAACCGGTACTAAATATGCAATGATGAATTATGACAAATTATGAATTATGAATTTTGCAGTCAGCCGCGTCAGCCATATCAATCAGATTCAATCAGATTCATCAGATTCATAATTACTTGATAACAATCTGCTCCACAATCTTCTCCCCTGCCTCTTCATTTATTTTTTCAATGATCGCCTGCCGCATCATCAGTCAATTCGTTTTTCAGCACAGAGGAGGTTACATGAATATATAAGATGTGATTCCGGATATATATCTGGCTGGTTCTTACTGCCACTGTTTTGCCCATCAGTTTTTCCCATTGGGAAACAATGCCGACCTCCTTTAGTTTCTGGTCGATATTCATTTCCTTAAGATATTCCCTGATCACATTTTCAATGGGCTGTGTATTGCTTTTACGCATAGCTTAATTATTATTATCGCTAAGATACCACTTTCCCGTCCTGAATATGAAACAACTTGAAATCAGTGTCCATTTCTTCCAGTATTGATTTCATTTTCTGCTCATCCGTATGTGTAATAAAGATCTGACCGAAATGATCATCCGAAACAAGTTTGATGATTTGCCGTACCCGGCTTTCATCAAATTTGTCAAATACATCATCCAGTAACAAAATTGGCAATGCCCTGTTCATGGCTTTAATGAAATCGAACTGTGCCAGTTTCAGCGTCACAAGAAAAGTCTTTTGCTGTCCCTGTGAGCCGGTTTTTTTCATCGGATATCCGTTCAGCTTCAATAACAGATCATCTTTATGAATTCCCTGGGTGGTGTATTGCATAATACGGTCCTTTTCGCGCGAAGAAGCCAGTAATCCGCCATAATCCATGCCCAGCAGCTGGGATTGATATTGCATGTCCACTTCTTCGTTTTCGGGCGCAATTAAACTGTAATACCTGCGAAATATCGGTATCATTTTATCCGTGTATTCATTTCTGCGGGCGAAAATTCTTTCGGCCGGAAGGATCATCTGATCATCATATACCTTCAGCATTTCATCATCATAGTTCCTGAGTGACTGAAAATCTTTAAGCATGCGGTTCCGCTGTGAAAGCAATTTGTTGTAACTGATCATGTCCTCCAGGTACTGCTTATCATATTGCGAAATCACACTGTTCAGGAACTTTCTCCGTTCTTCGCTCCCTTCCATGATCAGTGAGGTATCTTCGGGAGAGATCATCACAACAGGAAACAGGCCGATATGATGGGCCAGTTTTTCATATTCCTTTTTGTTCCGCTTAAATACCTTGTTCCTGTTATGATGAATACTGCAGAATATTTCATCCGACTTTCCATTTTCGGAAAACATTCCCTGAATAACGGCAAATTCCTTATTGTGGCTAATGTTCTGGGTATCTACAGGATTGAAATAGCTTTTACACAGACAAAGGTAATGGATGGCATCCAGCAGATTGGTCTTGCCAACCCCGTTATTACCCACAAAACAATTTATCCTCGGAGAAAATGATATTTCAGCTTCCCCGATATTTTTGAAATTTAGCAATGAAACCGTTTTCAGGTACATAAAGTAAATTATGCTGTAAATTTAACGAATTCCGGTTCCCTCTGTGTCCGATTATTATATTATCAACATATCATGGTGCTTTCCAAAATAGCTATTATAATTCAAATATCTTTGCAAAAATATTTGCATTTCTTTATAAAATCTCTATTTTAATGCTTTATTTCATATCCTGTTATCGAAACTTTATGACTTTTCCAAAACCCTGTTTTTTCAAAACTTACCTGCCTTGCGTATCCTTAGTTTTCATTCTCTTATTTCCTGATGCAGGGGCTCAGCAAGACAATCTCAATATAAAATTTGATAATATTTCCATTAAAGATGGATTATCACAGAGTTCTCCAAACTGTATCTTCCAGGATTCACGCGGAATATTATGGATCGGAACAGAAGACGGACTTAATAAGTATGACGGCTATTCCTTCGAGGTATATAAACCTGAACAAAATGATCAGTTTAGTATAAGCAATCCCCGTATTTTGTCGATTTGCGAGGATGCCGAATCCAATCTCTGGATTGGTACCAATGGCGGGGGACTGAACAAATATGACCGAAAATCAGACCGGTTTATTCATTACCTGCCCGGAAAAAATGATACTGCTTTTCTTACCGGAAGTATTGTTTATGCGCTTATGCCCACAGCGGACAATCGCTTATGGATAGGGACCGATAAGGGCTTATCTGTTCTGGATCTGAAAAACTATCGTTTTATTAATCTCAAAAGAGATCCGGTACTTGAACCGCTCACCCATTCTGCTGTCCTGTCATTTGCCCAGGATTCATCCAATTTGGATCGGCACGGACAAATGCCTGTACCGTTATGAACCGGGTAAAAAAATCCGTACCTCCTATCTCAAAGAGGAATCAAACAATCAGTCGCTGCCGGGAAATCAGGTTACCTCCCTGCTTATCGACCAGAACAAGGATCTTTGGGTTGGGACTGAAAACGGTCTGGCCCAAATGAAAGCCGGTACTGATTTTTTCAAAAACTTTGGTAATTTTTACGGGGGCGTTGCCACCGCGAACGATTTTGTGAAAGCACTTCTCAAAGACAGGGAAGGGAATATATGGATTGCAACATATGGTGGCGGCCTGCATATATATCTCCCGCAGGCAGGCAGGTTCATGAATCTGACATATGATCACAATAATCCATACAGTCTGAGCAATAATGAAGTGCTTTCCCTTTTCATGGACTATTCAGGGATTATCTGGGTGGGAAGTAACGGACTGGACAAATACAATCCCAAAAAGGACAAGTTTGTTCTGTATGATTATGTGCCATATTCTTCTGAAAAACTTGTTTTCAGAAACATCCATCCCATTTATGAGGACAAAGAGGGTATTTTGTGGATCGGATCAAAAACAGACGGATTGCATATACTTGATCGCAAGAATAAAAGGTATGCCAGGATGCTTCATGAACCCGGGAATCCAAACAGCCTCTCGAGCAACAAAATAAGGTCAATTAAGGAATATCCTGAAGGAACCCTGTGGATCGGAACGGAAAATGAAGGATTGAACAAGGTTATTCTCAATGAAAACCGTAAACCGGTTCGCTTTAAAAATTACAGATCCCTAGACCGGAAACCCCAATTCACTTACAAGCGACAAGATTTATGCCATTTTTCCGGATGATAAGGGAAAACTATGGATAGGCACGGACAAAGGCCTGACGATTATGGATATTGCCACAGAATCATTTAAACAGTATGTTCCCGATCCGGCAAATCCGCATGCGATCAGCAATCTCACAGTATATTGCATTTATGGCGACAGATCAGGCAATATATGGCTTGCAACCGACTTTGGGATGAATAAATTTGATCCCTCAACCGGGGGATTTATCCATTATATTCATCAATGATGAGGACAGCAGTACAATTATTCATAATGAAATACTGTCCTTTTATGGAAGACGAAAAGGGTAATCTTTGGATCGGCACGTATGGTAAAGGACTTGATGAATTTAACATTGAGAAAAAGACATTCACCCATTTTAAAAATATAAGTCAATTATCTACAGCAGTTATTTATGGGATTTTGGAGGATAATGCACAGAACTTATGGCTGAGCACAAATAATGGCATTATCAAGTTTAATCCTGAAAGGCGCAAATAAACCAATTCAGCATTGAAGACGGGCTGCAAAGCAATGAATTCAATGGTACTTCCTATTTTAAAAGCAATGCCGGGGAAATGTTTTTTGGTGGTCAATATGGCTTTAATTGCTTTTTTCCAAACAGGGTTGTGAAGGATTCAGTTGCTCCGAAAATTATCATTTCCGCTTTCGAGGTAAGTAACCGCCTGGTTTCTCCTGGCCGGAACTCTCCCATTAACCAGCATATCAGTGAAGTAAAAGAGATCCGGTCTGAATTACAGACAGAATAATTTTACCCTGTATTTTTCGGCCCTTCATTATGCCAATCCCGGTAAAAATCATTACAGGTACATGCTTGAAGGATTTGACAAGGAATGGATTGATGCGGGGACCCGACAGATTTGTCTCCTATACCAGCCTGCCCTACAAATCCTATAATCTCAGGGTGCAGGCATCCAATGCAGATGGTATATGGAATGAAAAGGGACTTTCAGTTAAAATCAAAATTAAGCCTCCGTTTTGGGCAACCCTCTGGTTCCGGCTGCTTTTTATCGTAATTGTTCTTTATGGCACCTATTATCTGATTCGCAGGCGGATCAACGTGGCCCAGCAGCAGAAGCTGATTTTCGAACAAAAATTTCAGGCCAGTTCAAAGGAATTGGAGGAAGCACAAAGCCAGCTTGAAAAGCAACATGCAGAAATTGTGGTCCAGAAGCGGGAATTGATCTTACGCGAAAAAGACCAGGAAAACCTGCTGTGGTTTAATCAAGGCCTGGGATTGTTCTCCGACATTATCAGCAAGAATAAGGATAGTATTTCCAGTTTATCCCAGGTGTTTATTAAGGAACTTGTGAATTATGTGGAAGCTCAGCAGGGCGGAGTTTTTCTCCTGAATGATGAAGATGAAAATGCCCCGGTACTTGAACTGGTCGCCAGCTATGCATTTGGTGCAGAAAGGATCAACCAGCAATTTCTGCCGGGTGAAGGATATATTGGAACATGCTATAAAAGCCAACAGTTCCTTGAAATTGATAACATTACTGAAAAATATACAGTACTGAAGTCCGGACTCGGCGACAGAATATCTGAAACACCTGCTGTTCGCCCCAATGAAAATAATGATCAGTGCATCGGAGTTGTTGAAATCGGTTCTTTCAGAAAAATCAAAGGTTACCGGGTTTCCTTTGTTGAAAAACTGATGGAATCCTTTACTTCCACGATCAGTACTGAAAAAGCCAATGCCAAGCTGAAAAAACTCATTGAACATTCCGTTATGCAGTCAAAGGAACTGGCTGAAAGTGAAGAACAGCTGCGGATGAACCTGGAGGAAATCATGGCTACGCAGGAAGAATCAGCGAGGCGTGAGGATGAGCTTATCAAACTTGCGGAAGAATCTGCAACACATGAAGAAATGCTGAACCAGGAAATTGAAGTGCTTAGGAAAAAACTGGAAGATCTGACCGGTAAACGGTAATCGGTAATCGGTGATACGGATGACTGGATACTGGATGCTAGATACTGGTATTCGGTATTCAGTATTCCTGTAATCCTAGTATCCAGTAATCGAGATCAGTTTCCCTCCTTCGATGACCATCAACTATCAACTATCAACTAACGACCATCCAGTATCCTGCTTAATTTCCTCCGTTTCAGGGGATTATCATGTTTATTTTTTGTTGATAATATCTTGATTATTAAATAATTCAACTAAAATTATCAGGATAATTTTTTGTATCTTTGCAATACTTTTAAAAAAGCCTGAAATTCTTATTCCAGAGCGCGAAATAAATATATTATGACAATGAATAATTTAGAAGAAGCAGAGGAGATTTTCATGGAAAATAAGAAAATTAAACGATTATTCAGCAGATAGCATACAGGTTCTGGAAGGATTGGAGGCTGTAAGAAAACGCCCCGCAATGTATATCGGAGATATCAGTGTGAAGGGTTTGCATCATTTGGTTTATGAAGTAGTTGACAATTCTATAGATGAGGCCCTGGCTGGATATTGCCGCAATATCAATGTTATCATTAACGAAGACGGTTCGGTTTCAGTGGCTGATGATGGCCGGGGCATTCCTGTTGGTATCATGGAAAAGGAACAGCGTTCCGCCCTGGAAGTAGTTTTGACTGTATTGCATGCCGGCGGAAAATTCAATAAGGATTCCTATAAGGTTTCCGGTGGATTGCATGGCGTTGGCGTTTCCTGCGTGAATGCGCTTTCGGCCCACCTGGAAGTTAATGTTTATCGTGACGGTAAGCAATACAGGCAGGAATATGAACGCGGAAAACCCATGTATCCTGTAACTGAAATTGGACCCAGTGACCGCACGGGGACTGAAGTTACTTTTAAACCCGATGACACCATATTTACAACCACGGAATATAATTTTGAAATATTGTCTTCCCGCTTAAGGGAACTTTCTTTTCTGAATAAGGGGATCTATTTAAAGATCACCGATATGCGGGAAATTGAGGATAATGGCAATGGAATCCGAAATATCGGGAAGAAGTTTTTCATTCTGAAAAAGGACTTTCCGAATTTGTTGCCATGCTGGATGAAAACCGTGAAAAACTTACCGGGATCATCAACATTGAAAACACGAAAAGTGAAGTTCCGGTTGAAGTTGCCATGCAATACAATACCTCTTTCACGGAAAATGTATTTGCCTATGTAAATAATATCAATACAATTGAAGGGGGAACGCACCTGGCCGGTTTCAGAAGAGGACTTACCCGCACGCTGAAAGCCTATGCTGAAAAATCAGGCATGCTTTCGAAACTTAAATTTGATATAAGCGGCGACGATTTCAGGGAAGGCCTTACTGCTGTTATTTCCATCAAGGTGCAGGAACCGCAGTTTGAAGGCCAGACCAAAACAAAACTGGGTAATTCGGAAGTGATGGGATTTGTGGATCACGCTGTATCCACTGCTCTGTCAAATTACCTGGAAGAAAATCCCAGGGATGCCAAGATCATTGTGCAGAAAGTCATTCTGGCTGCCCAGGCACGCCATGCAGCCCGAAAGGCCCGTGAACTGGTACAGCGGAAAGGTGTTTTGTCGGGTTCAGGCTTGCCGGGCAAACTGGCGGATTGTTCTGATAAAGATCCTGTGGTTACTGAAATCTATTTTGTTGAGGGTGATTCTGCAGGCGGAACGGCCAAACAGGGCCGTGACAGGCATTTCCAGGCAATACTTCCCTTGCGCGGCAAAATTTTGAATGTGGAAAAGGCCATGCCGCATAAAATTTTTGAAAATGAGGAAATCCGGAACATTTATACTGCCCTTGGTGTAACCGTTGGTACGGATGATGACAGCAAGGCACTGAATCTCTCGGGATTGAGATATCATAAAGTGATCATCATGACGGATGCTGATGTTGACGGAAGCCATATTACCACCCTGATGATGACCTTCTTTTACAGGCATATGGAAGAACTGATCAAGAACGGACATTTATATGTTGCTACCCCACCCCTCTACCTGATAAAAAAAGGCAAAACAGAACGCTATTGCTGGACCGAAGAAGAACGCAAAGCCATTGTGGAAGAACTTGGCAAAGGCAAGGAAGGCAGCGTGCATATTCAGCGTTACAAAGGTCTGGGTGAAATGAATGCCGAGCAGCTCTGGGAAACAACCATGAATCCTGAAAAAAGAACCCTGCGGATGGTAACCATTGAAAGCGGCGCTGAAGCTGACCGGGTATTCTCCATGCTGATGGGCGATGATGTTCCGCCCAGAAGAGAATTCATTGAAAGGCATGCAAAATATGCCCGTATTGATGCGTAAGTAAAATTGGTTTGCAGTTTTGTCGATTTTTTGCAGTTCGTTGTTCAGTTGATTTGCCGTAGAAAGTATTGTAGCAATGCATGTCCTGATCTTACGGTTATGCGGATTCATGACACTCCTCAGCTCCTTCACTCATTACTCCTTACTCCCTACTCCCTATTCCCTACTTGCTTCCCTGTCCCTTTTTATACAATGTTACGTTCGCTTTTTCCACGGTGACCAGGCAGCCATACCTGAATTTTTTCAAGATACGGCAGAAGGATTTCTGTAAACTCATCAATTTTATCTGCAGTATCGACAATCTCAATGATCATGGGCAATTTTTCCGACAGTTCAAAAAATTTCATGGAACTGATTGAACTGCTGGCACCATATCCCATGACCCCTTTCAATACCGTGGCTCCGGCCATTCCATAACGCTTGGCAGCATAAACGATCACTTCGTATAAGCGGAGAATGTCTGAATTTATCAGTTGAACTGACAAATATGCGCATTAGCTTTGGCTTCTTTTCCAGTTTCCATCATATTAAAGCGCTTTTATGATCAGGTTGCCCATGTAGGTTGCCATGAGGCCTAAAAAGACACTCAGGGAAGTATAGAGCGCAAAATAAAAGAAATCTCCTTCACGCAGTAAACTTATGTTTTCATTGGCAAAAGCAGAAAAGGTGGTAAACCCGCCGCAAAATCCTACGGTCAGAAACATCCGCAATTCAGCATTCATCAGATTTCCCCTTTCAGAAAGTCCGTAAAAAATACCAATCAGAAAAGCACCCTGCCAGGTTTACAAGGAAGGTCCCGTAGGGAAATGTGGAAAGCGCCTGGTTCTGAACATAGCGGGATATCAGGAAACGTGCAATGCCACCAATAAAACTACCGGAACCGATTATGAACAAAAGCCTTAACATATCTGTGCCTTAACAGGTACAATTTTGTTATTGTGATTATTCAAAAATAATTAAAAATAGTTATTATTATTGCAGGCAATTAGGGTATCCTGTACACTTAGCTGTATTTATAGGTACTGGCCGGTTATAATGGTCCTGAAATTTGTAACTAAAGAGTTCAATACAGCGTTATAGCTTACACTTAGATATTTCAATTTTATGAATTCACACGTCAGACATTCGCTTTGTTTCCTGGTTATTTTGGGTTTGGTTGCTTTTTCCTGCAAGAAGGACGAAGGCATTGGAGGTACTTCTTCCATTAAAGGAAAGGTAATTATAAGGGATTATAATACTAATTTTACTGAATTAATAGAACAATATTATGCGACGGATGAAGAGGTTTTTATCATTTACGGTGATGATCCTGTTTATGGTGATAAGGTAACGACGAATTATGACGGAACGTATGAGTTCAGTTATCTGCGGGAAGGCAACTATAAAATTTACGCATATTCAAAGGATTCGGCAAATTATCCTACAAAGCACCTGATCCCTGTACTTGTGAATGCCAGCATATCAGGAAAAAAAGAAACAGTTTCGGCAAAAGACATCGTCATTCTGCAATAAATCAAATAATTCATGTCAATGTCCTCTCTGCAAACGGTACGTTCAATAGTCAAGCCAGTTCGATCCGATATCGCTGGATGAAATGGATGCTGTTAAACTAATGGACCGCATTGACATGAAATTTATTCTTCCCTTTGAACAGTTCACAGGCATATTTCCGCAATTAACGCAAAATTATAAAGTACTTACGATTGATGGCAACCGGGTTTTCAGCTATCAGACCGAATATTTTGATACACCCAGCCTGAATATGTTTTATGACCATCATAATGGCAGACTCACCCGTTTTAAAGTCAGGCACCGGGAATATATTGAATCACAGCTTGGATTTCTGGAGGTAAAATTCAGATCAAACAAAGGCCGGATCATCAAAGAAAGAATTAAGTATCAAAACCAAAATAATCAGTCGTTTGCAGGTTTTATTGAAAAACATACACCCGTATAATCCGGGCAAACTTGCATGCACCGTTGTCAACCATTTTAACCGGTTTACCCTCGTTGATCATGGATTGAAAGAAAGGGTTACCACCGATTTCAATATTTCGTTTACTGACAAGTCGAGGAATATTTTTCTTAACGGGTTGGTGATTATTGAAATTAAGCAGGCACGGGCAGATAAGACCAGCCTGATCTACCAGGCTTTGAAAAAAAACAACATCAGGCCGACCTCAATAAGTAAATATTGCGTTGGAGTATCGTTATTGAATGACATGTCGAAAAACAACAATTTTAAACAAATACTTCTTCAAATAAATAAATTAAGCCATGTTGAATTCACTGCTTAGCATACAGGACTTTAATGTTTTTGGTCTTGACATCATCCATGTGGCGAGTTTTAGCGAACTCATTTTCAGATTCATCCTTAATACTATGTGTGGTGGTCTTCATTGCCCGCTATCTTTATTATCCGGTTACCCGAAGAAAAGACTATTTATTCAGTTTTCTTCTGATTAGTTTCCTAATATTCCTCATCTGTTTTCTGCTTGAAAGCGTCAAGCTTCAGATTGGCTTTGCCTTCGGTTTGTTTGCCATATTTGGCATACTCAGGTACAGAACCAATTCCATTCCGATCAAGGAAATGACCTACCTGTTTATCCTGATTGGAATATCAGTGATCAACGCACTTGTAAACAAAAAAATAAGCTGGGCGGAACTTCTGTTTACCAATGCGGTCCTGATCTTCATTATTTACGGACTGGAAAAATTATGGCTTTTAAAACATGAATCTTCCAAGAACATCATCTATGAAAAGGTGGATATGATCGTACCTGAAAAACGGGAAGAACTGAAAAAGGACCTTGAGGCACGTACCGGATTGAAAATTAACCGGATTGAAATTGGAAGAATTGATTACCTGCGGGATACAGCCCGCATCATTATTTACTATTATGAAAATCAGGGGCAAGATCAACATGGCAGATGAAAGTGACAGTGCCTATAACCGGCAGGCAGATAATGATGATGATGATTAGTAAGATAATTGTATGACAAGTAAGACGCCGCGTTTCCCTGTTCCTTTTTATTCTCCTTTTAGTTTGCATACCTGCTTTACAGGCTCAGCAAAAGGATTTTCAATTCTGGCCATCTGCCAATGTTGACCTTGAATTAAGTAAAAGCCTGAAGGTAATGCTGGAAGAGGAAGTGCGGTTCAAGGAAAACTGCACGCAAATGGAAAGGCAAATCAATGACCTGGGAGTCAGTTATAAATTCAATAAATACTTCAGGGCTGCATTATTTTACAGGATAGAGGCCAACTGGAAAACTCCCGATGATTACCGGTGGAAGCAGGGACTGTATGCTGACATAGCTGTTAAAACAAACGACAGGGCGTTTTATACTGGGATATCGCCTGCGCCTGCAATCCTCAAGGATCGAATTCAACAGTAATGAGGACAATTTACTCAGTAGTCTCGTTAACCGCCATAAATTCATTGTAGCATATAATATTCAAAACAATGCCACTTACACCTTTTATTGAAGAGGAACTGTTTTTAAATTCCATCAGCTATCAGATGGAAATGATTAGCAACAGAACCTGGTTAGGAATTACCTATTCTCCGGGAAAAATACATGAATTCAGTCTGAAATACGGGATCGATCATGAAAGACTGGTACCCGACCCTCTCACTTCCTTTATCATTGCCTTTAATTACAGGCTAAATCTCAAATTAAAGACTTTTTAACAGTTCAGCCGGCACTTTGTACTTCCTGATTGTTTTTGCCAGTACAGCGAGTTTATAGAGGTCGAAACCAAACAAATTCGGATTGATGCTCATCAGGTTTTTCAGGATAGAGCGTTCAAACTGATAATAGAACTTAAGATACAGATTAACCAGTCCAAAACGGCAAATTTTATCATACGCCCGAAGTATTCTGATATCTTCAAATCCCTCCCTGTCTATTTTACCCTGGACAACAAGGATAACAAGGTTTTCAATTCCTTCGCTTGTCTTTCTCAGAAATTCACTTGTAATCTCAAGACCTGCATGGATAAGTGGATTCTGAATATGAATTACCGGAATACCCTTCTTTTCCAGTTCAAAACCAAAGAATGTATCTTCGTGACCATACTGAACCAAACTCTCATCAAACTGGATCTGTGATAAAATAGAACGCGAAATCAGGAAATTATTCGTCATGAATGAATGGTAAGGATCTTTGCTTCTTACATCCGCCTGTAACTGTTCCCTTTTTATTCCATACAGCCACCGTAACATCATTTCAGGTTCATCAGGAGGAACCGGCCTGTAAATCCGTGCCTCCGCAAACCACCACATCTTTACCGCAATAAGGCAGGTATTTTTTTATATAATCAGGATCAGGGAACTTCCGAATCACAGTCCATAAACAACAAGGTCGGAAGGCTGCCATGCCGGCCAGTTTATTCCGTATGCTGGCCCGGCCAATATTTTTTTCAAGTTCTGTAAACTTAACTCCTGGCAATTTTTTGACGTCTTTATTCTGGTCCCGCAGCAATTCTGAAGAACAATCGTCGACCACAATTATTTCAACCGGCAACAGAAGCAATAGATGCCTGGTTATGAAGCTCATTAACAAGAGAAACAATATTGCAATTATATACGGGAATAAGAATGGATATCATGACAAATCAGAAAGTAATTAATTAATCCCTATAATTCATGTCGAAAAATGAGGTCAGCTGGTAGATAGAATTGAAGGATCTCTGCAGGTTTGGGCCAGTGACCTGCCAAACAGGAATGGTATTGTCGGATATTACTGTGATTGTGTAATCTGTGTCTTCATTTTTAGTTGTTTTGAATCCGATTCTTTCCATGGCCTTCCTGGTGAAAATAATATATTTTTCATCTCGCCAGGATCTTTATCCGTCTTTTTAAATCCCTGCTGAATCTGAATACCAAAGATCTGGCATCAAAATCCAGATCAGAATTCTTAAACAATTTACGAAATCCCTGGTTCATTAACAAATCTTCGGGTGCGCCTTCCATTAAGCCTTCATCAGTCATCAGCCACAGTTTATCCACTTCATCCATGGCAATGGACAGATCATGAGTTGAGAAAATGATCAGTTTGTTTTTATGGCGTGAAAGGTTATTCAGCAAACGCATAGTTTCATGCCGTGCCGGCAGATCAAGAAAAGCCGTTGGCTCATCCAGAATGATAACAGGAGTATCCTGTGCCAGTGCACGGGCAATCATTACTTTTTGCCTTTCTCCGTCACTTAACTGGTAAACCGGCTTTTCCAACAGGTGGCTAATTCCGGTCTGCTCAATGGAATCATCAATAATGTCCTGGTCAGTTCCTGGTAAGCTTTCCGAACCAGTTGGTATACGGGAACCGTCCCATGGAAACCAGTTCCATTACCCTCAGATTCTGCACATGAACTGCCTCAGTTGAAACATAACTGATGAGTCTGGCCCTGTCTGACCTTGAAATTTTACTGATTTCCTGTCCCCTGATCATGATCGTGCCGCTTATGGCATGCTGAATGCCTGTAATGGTGCGCAATAAGGTACTTTTTCCGATTCCGTTCCTTCCAATTATTCCAATCATTTCAGGAGTCTGGATCTCTGTATTCAGTGGGCCATAAACAATGCCTTCCTCCGGATTGGCATGCTGCTCATAGCCAACATATAAATCCTGGATTTTGAGAATGATATGTTCAGCTTCTTCCATATGGCCAATTCTAGCTGACATTTACAAAGCGGCGGTTAACCATAATTACCCAGATCACAACAGGAACTCCGAGAATTGCGGTGACTGAATTAATTGGCAGAACAGACTGTGATCCGGGAAACTGGGAAATCAGATCTGCCAGGAGCATCAGCAATCCGCCCAGTAGAAAACATGCCGGCATTAACAGTTTATGATCCGCTGTTTTAAATAACATCCTGGCCAGGTGGGGAACAACGATGCCAACAAAAGCCAGGGGGCCGCAGAATGCGGTGATGCTTCCGGATAATATACTTGTGGATACAAATACGATAAATCGGATGAATTTGATGTTTACCCCCATAGTCCGTGAGTAATTTTCTCCCAGCAAAAGCACATTAAGTGATCTGATAGAGAAAACCGATAAAAGAAATCCGATGAGGAGACTAATGCTCAGTACCTGAAGCTGAGGCGCTGTAAGATTACCCAGACTTCCCATTGACCAAACAACAAAAGCCTTAAGCATTGATTGATGACTGAAATACTGCATTATGCTCACCAGGGCTGAAGCGGCACTGCCAAAAAGAATTCCCAGGATAAGTATTGTCATTATATCCCTGACGCGCAATGAAACCAGCATCACCAGAAAAAGCACCATCCCGGAGCCAATCCAGGCAGCAATGATCTGGAGCCAGCTGCTTAATCCCGCAGAGCTGTTAAATGAAAAATAGCTGCCGAATCCAAGAACAACCAGTGCAACACCAAGACTTGCACCCGAACTGATCCCCAAAACATCCGGTCCTGCCAGCGGATTCCTGAAAATAGTCTGCATCTGCAGTCCGCTGATTGCCAGGGCGGATCCGGCCAGAACTGCTGTAATGGCCTTTGGAAGTCGAAATTCAAACAGAATGGAATGCCATACATCATTGCCGGCATCAGCGTGAAAAAAAAGCGTGAAAATATTCCGGAAAGGAATATGTACAGGTCCGGTCAGCAGATCGACCAGAAATAACAGTATAAGCAGAATGCTCAGCAGTATTATCAGTAACCAGGATTTGATTTTTCTGTTTGCATCAAGGGATGCCAATTGTTCAGCCATCGGTATTTTATTGCAGTTTCCTGTAATATTTTAACTGATGCGAAGGTAATAATTGCGGATGTAAGATGTATATTAAATCGGAGAGGATAATTTCAGGTTCTGCGACACCCGATTCAAATATATCATTTCCCCCGGCCGGAGTGATCCTGTTATTGTTATTAAAGATCTGATCCCGTTTAATGCAGGGCAGATTTCGAAACCGGTCATCCACGGAAAACAGATCCTTTTTGCCAAGTGCATCACCTGTATTTAGCCAGAAATCCGCACCCAGCGCGCGCTCATAAACCTGCTCCAATGCTACAGGGCGACTATCCTTAAAATCCAGATGTTTAAAAATATATTCTCCACCTGCATCTTCAACCAACCGGGCAACATAACTTTTGCCACCTGAAATGAACCAGTTACCTCGCCAGGGAAGTCCAAGGAGGACTGCAGGTTTGTTATTTGCCCCCGCTGCCAAAAGACGGAGATGCTGGTATTTGCTGTCAGCCGTATCAAACTTTTCATCAGCCAGGCTGCTCCGGTCGTATAAGGCACCAAATACTTTTACCCATTCCATTTTGGCCATGGGTTCTTCCTCAAGATATTCAGCAATAAGAATGGTGGGAATTCCCATTTCATTTAATTTCCTTACTGTATTTGTGATACTGCCACTTACCCCGTAAGCAAAAACAACGTCGGGCCTGAGCTTGAGGATCAATTCGAAATTGAGGTTTTCATCATATCCCACATCAGGCAATTGATTTTGTTTAATTTTATCCTGAAGGATCTCACTGGCTACGAAATTTTTTCCCGATACACCGACAATGGAGCCGGTTTCATTTAGAAAGCTAATAAAACCAATATGCGTTGTTGATAAGCATACAACCCTGGTCACCGGCGTTTTTATTAAACAGTGGTTTTCATCCGGAATGCTGGATTTTTGAAGGGTATCGCTGAGTAAATAGGAGTATTCAACATTCTTTGCATTCTGCCACGGATTCACAACTTTGATAAGCACATTTTTTCCGTTCGACCGGATAGTAAATCCTTTCGCATAGCGAACAGGTTTAACAATCTGCATGGATTTATCCTGAAAAGACGGGATTCCGGTGTTATTCCTGCTACAACCCGGTAACAGCAAACCTAAACTCAATAAAAACAGCAGGGATCCTTGTCATTGCATATCAATTTCCTGAAAACTTTCACCCTGCCGGGTTTTTACCTGGCTCTGAAAATACTGCTGGGTTATCGGTTTACCGCTTACTGAATATTGATATCCATTGTATGTGAGGAATTTAACCTGACGGTATTCCTGGGCTTTGTCTTCACGAATTATAATGTACCGCAGGATTTCCTTGTATTGTTCAGTGTATTTTTCAAGTGTAATGCCTGGAGGATACTTCTTTTTCAGATCATCGAGATAGTTCTGACGTTCAGATTCGGTTTTGAAATTCAGTTCACCCAGGGCATTATTTACCTTTGGCTTTTCAACCGGTGCACTGGCGACAACCTCTTTTTTAACAACAGGTTTTTTGGCTGAGAGTAAAATTTTATCGATCCGGGCGACCTGTTCCTTAGCCAGCTTATCATCGGGCATTACCTTAAGGGCTTCAAGGTAGCTGTTTTTTGCTGCAGCATAATTTTTACCCGTTAATTGCATGTTTCCCTCATTCATAGCCCTGGTATAAGCGTCTGCTCTGGCCTTAGCCTGCGCCTGCGCCTGTTCCTGTATTTTGATGATATTGTCTATTTCTGCAATCCTTGATTTCGGCAAGTCGGCCTCAGGCTTCAATGTCGATGCCCTGGTATATTCATCTTTAGAGCGAAGATAATCTTTTGCCTTGAAATATTTATCGCCACTGATGACTGCAATGGAATATGCATTTTCTGCAGCCTGCTTTTCATTTTGGATCCGTGCCTGTTCATTCATAATCTGAGTGATCTCATCCAGTTTCTGCCGCGGATACAACTCACCCGGCATGGTCATGAGCGCTTCCTCAAATGATTGCCTGGCACCTGAATAGTTCTTCTGCGTCATAAATTGATCACCCTGTGCAATGTTGTCATCGTAACTTTTCTTTTTTGCTTTTTCTGATGCTACCCTCTCCTGTTCCTGGGCGATCAGCATCTCAACTTCCTTTAATTTGTTCGATGCATTCAGGTCTCCCTGTCTTATTGTGAGCGCCTGCCGGAATGCCTCACTGGCCTTGGCATAGTCTTTTTGCACCATCAGGCCGGTACCCTTTGTCATGGCATTACTATAGGCTTCATCGGTATCCTTTTGCTTCTTAGCCAGCTGGGCAGCAAGCAGATCATCGATTGCTGAAATTTTCTGGCTGGCATAGGGATCCCCCGGCTTAATTTTGTATAGATCAGAGTAGGCCTTTCTGGCTGCCGGAAGGTCACCTGCATTTAGCAACCTGTCAGCAGCAGACACTCCTTCCTTATACTGACTTATTGCAAGCTGTTCCTGTTCCCTGGATTTCTGTTGCTCCAGGATCATCTTGTCCACGTCAGCTATTTTGCCTGTGGCATATGCATCACCCGGTTTAATAGTCAGCGCTTTTTGCAGGTATTCCTTTGCCTGTGGATAAGTCTTCTGCGTTATGGCCGTGTTGGCTGCTCCGATAGCTGCTTTATATCCGTCTTCAGTTGCTTTTAAACGTGCTGCCTGGTCAGCAGCCACCATGTTGTCAATCGTAGTGATTTTGGATTTTGCATATTCATCATCAGTTTTGATGGCCAGTGCACGGGTGTATGCCTCGCGTGATTTATCCAGTTCCTTTGCCTCAAAATATTGATCGGCGGAGGCGATAACTTCTTTATATTGTTTTAATGCCTGGTTTTCAAGCGTCTTTTGTTTTTCTGCCTGCTGCGTGTTTTCAACCAGCTTAACTCTTTGCGAAGGATACGGATCCGAGGGCCTTAAGGCCAGGGCTTTGCTATAAGCGGCTTTGGCTTCATCATAGCTTTTTGCTTTGAACAATGCATCAGCATTGTCAACGATTGCCTGGTACTCCTTTTCTTCATTGGCTTTTTTCGCCGTTTCAGCCGCCCTTGCATTTGCTTCTTTAATGTGATCAATTTCCTGCGACTTTGTTTTTGGATAAGCTTCACCTGGCTTAATGAGTGAGGCTTTGGCATATTGTTCCTGTGCCGCAGGGTAATTTTTAGCCTTCATCAGGCTATCTGCCTTTGTTACGGCAGATCTGTATGCATTGTTTACCTCATTGACTTTCGCATCTTCCGAAGCTTTTTTTGCAAGAATGGTCTCTATTTCTGCCATTCTCGATTTCGGAAGGGTCTCTGCCGGTTTAATTTTCAAAGCCTCCTGGTAATATTGTTTTGCAGCGGTATAATCCTTGCGTGTATAGGCAACGCTGGCTTTGGCAAGTACCTGGTTATAATTATCCTCAATGCTTTCCTGTTTCTGTCTTTGAATTTCCTGTTCCTGTTTTAGTTTTTCCTGTTCCTGTTTTTGTTTTTCCTGTTCCTGTTTTAAGGCATTTTCCTGTTCCTGTTTTTGTGAATTTTCAGCTGATTTCTGCTGTTTGTTCAACTGGTTGTTGATTTCACTGATCTGTTTCGCGGGAAAAGTCTCCCGCGGATAGATCTCCTGTGCTTCCTTATATGCAGCGATGGCTTCCTGCATATTCTTTTGCTGGTAAGCCTCATTGCCTTTTTTAAGGGCCGCCTCATACTTATCCATCATGCACTGGTCATATTTCACCAGCACATTCTCAATTTTGGGTCTCATGCGGCCCACATAGTCCTTGTCAGATACATACTGGCGGCGCTTGGGATCAAATTTTACGATATCCACAGGTTCTTTCAGTGCCGAATAATCTACACCATCACAAAATTTTACAAGGCCGATTGAAAACTCATTCATCCATTTTCCTTTTTCTTCATCCGGCATGGCAGTATTAAAACTGATCCTTTTACCTACCAGTCCGTCCTTTACCACCTCGATTGTATATTGTTTATTGATTTCAAGCTTGAAGGAAAAACTTCCGTCCGAAGCAGTCTGGATGCTTTGTATCTTGTTAGTTCCTTCATACAGATTTGCTGTGGCACCTGACAGGGGTTGCATTTCAAGTTCCGAAGTACCCCTTACCTCCAGGAAGCGTTCGCTTTCCTGTGCAAAAGAACTGATTCCTGAAAAGAAAGCGATTAAAAATACAGATATCAATAACCTTGGCATGGTTTCCAATTTGTGATACATCAATCTATACTAACAATAAACCAAAAAGTTACCTTTTAGGAAGGAAAAAATCCCATGAAACAGAAGTCTAGCGGATAATGAGCAGTTTTGCCGAACTAATTACATTTTCATGGTCAGCCCGGACAAGATAAATCCCTTCACCCAAACCCGAAGTTTCAATCCTGATGGATCGCTGGTAAGGTCCGTAATCCTGCTCCCGGATGATCTGGCCCTGGAGATTATACAAGGTAAGATGAACCGGACTTTCAGGCAGTTCTTTAAATTCAAGCCAGCAATAATCATCTGCCGGATTTGGATAAAGCCTTATTTTTTCAGTAAATGGGACCGGATCTGAAGAAGCCACCGAATCAAAAACCACTGGCATAACGGCAAAAGATGAACGGATCAGTCCGAGGGACAATTCATTGAGAGAGATCCATTGGTCATTATTATATACATAGGCGGAATTCAATGTATCTACAGGTCGGTTGGCAGCCATATAGGTTGAAAATGTATCGACCGGGCTGTCATAGAAAAGTTCATAACCGGCAAAAAATGAATCTGCAACGGGTACGATGCTATCGAATTCAATAAACTGTACTGAATTGGGCGACAGATCGGCAAGGGGTACACTTTTCTGATAAATTACCGATCCGGGTATTTTTTCATCGAGCCAGATTTTCAGCAACATATGCGATGAAGACGATGACACGTAATTTTGAGATACATGCAGGATTATGCCAAGAACCCTCTCCTTGTCAGTATGCACAAAATGTTCAGCAAATTGTGTTGTATGCGATGAATTGTGACCCGACCAGGATCCCCAGGTAAGAGCGGTCTTTTCCAAAGCAAGATCTTCTTCTTCACCGATGTTCGACAGGGTATCGCCCGACTCCCAGAAAGCAGCATTCGGATCGAATCCTTCAAGTGTATTTGGCCGTGAATTCAGTGGATCAAGCCAGTAGGCCAGCTGGTTTTCAGGGGCCGGGTAATCTTTCCAGTCATGGCTGAACATCTGAAAATAATCATTTACTGAATTGCCACACACAGCCTCGCCACCGGTAAGTGAACCCCTGAGATGATGTCCGGAATCAAATATTCCCCCGCCTGAGGAGCCGGCTTCTGTTGTGCCGCTTTCCCAGTGCTTAACGAGCCAATGTTTATTCTTGTCAAATTTATCTCCAAAGCTGGTGACAGTCAGCGGTTCTGTCTCAATGCTGATCTTTTTTACATCACCCTGGGGATGATGAATCGTATATGCAGATGCAGGAGCAGTTGATGTATTATCCCATCCTGCATAATACGGATGGAAATTAACGGGAACAGGATCAAGCAACTCAAGAAGGGTAAAATCCATTTTATCGCTGCCAGCCCGGATTGTTGCACCCGAAACCGAGTGGGAATTTGATCCGTCGGGTCCACTGCAATAGGGACTCTCGTATGTAAAATAAAATAGTGCAGTATTGGCTTCATTTTCGGTATTAATACAGTGGCTGGCTGTGAGAATATAATTGCGGCCATCGAGACGCGTATTATTCAAAAGGGTACCGGTACAGCGTTCATCGCCCAGAAAAACGATCCTGACTACCGCATTTTTTACCTTCTGAACAGATTCATCGGTGTTACAATTGATATCCACATTACAATCACCTGAAGACCCAAACCATCCGTCTTTTAATTGTTTTTGACCGGCTTTTTCTGCAAAATCACAACCTATCGCGGCTATGGTGAGATGAATATCCTTCTTTATATAAGAAGGCACCTGAAGCTCAAAAATCAGCATATCTCCGGGTATAAAACCGGTAGCCAGCACCTGGATAGGCTTATTGTTCAAATCAGTGAATGCGCCAAGGATATATTGCTGCAATGAATCATACAGGAATATTTTCACACCCGGTTCAACATGATACGGCTTTAACAAAAGATTCAGCAACCTGGCATCTCTCACCCCGAAAGCTATTCTCCAGATCCGCATACCATCGGACAGAGTATCCCAGGTACCTGAATTGCCCGGATTATAATCAGTTTCAATCATCATACCCGAGCGGGCGGGCTTCAATCTCGGGTCCTCAGGAATGCCTGCGGCCTGTTTCTTTTCCTGTTCAGAAACACTGAATTCATACAGGGAAGGATTTTTCAATCCCGGATAATTCAATGGTAACGGACTTCCCGGACGGGTTAACTGCCCGTGCAACGCTGAAAAGCAAAATAGTAACCCGGTAATGATTACCTGTTGCAACAGTTTGAGATGCGTGCCGGAGTGCAGATTCATGGTGTGAATTTAAAGATGTTGCGTTGATTTTTATGCGAAACCCGGATAAAAATGCCAATTAAAATATTTACCTTGCTAAGGTATCCGTACATTAAACTAATATAAACATGACTACATCACGAAGAAATTTTATCGGGAATTCAGTGCTGGTGGCTGCCGGAACAGGTTTGTATACCACCCTTCCCTTCACTGGTTTCAGAAGTGTGCTTGGCGCCAATGAAAAATTGGTTGCAGGGGTAATTGGACTGAACGGAATGGGATTTGCCGATATCCAGGCATTCCTGAAACAGCCTAATACGGAATGTGCCGCCATCTGTGATGTTGACGAGAATGTGCTGAATAAGAGGTCAGCCGAAATTGAAAAAATTCAGGGTAAGAAACCAGCCCTTTTCCGTGATTTCAGAAAACTGCTTGAATTAAAGGAACTGGACGTGATTATCATTGGCACTCCCGACCACTGGCATTGCCTTCCTTTTATATATGCATGCCAGGCAGGTAAATCAGTATATTGCGAAAAACCACTATCCAATTCAATTGAGGAAATAAACCTGATGCAGAAGGCTGTCGGCCGTTACGGAAATGTAGTGCAAATCGGTCAGTGGCAGCGGAGCGACGATCACTGGCAGGATGCGATAGCCTATGTTTACTCGGGCAAACTTGGAAAAATCCGTACAGTGCGCGCCTGGTCATACCAGGGATGGATGAAATCGGTGCCCGTGGTTCCCGATGAACCTGTTCCTGCCGGTGTAGATTATAATTTCTGGCTTGGACCTGCTCCTGAGCGGCCATTTAACCGCAACCGCTTTCATTTTACTTTCCGGTGGTTCTGGGATTATGCCGGTGGCATGATGACAGACTGGGGGGTTCACATTCTTGATTATGCGCTTTATGGTATGAAGGTAAGTTCTCCGAAATCGATCATGGCCATGGGAGGCAAATATGCATACCCTGATGACGCCTGTGAAACACCTGATACGCTCCAGGCTTTATATGAATTTGATGGCTTCACACTACTATGGGATCATGGTATCGGGATTGATGGTGGCTATTATGGACGTTCACATGGCGTTGGCTTTGTAGGCAACAATGGAACACTGGTAGTAGACCGCGGAGGATGGGAGGTAATTCCTGAAAAAGAAAATAATAAACCCAAGATTGAAGCCGTAAAGCTTCAACCACAGCATGGAAACGGACTCGACAATCACATGAAGGATTTTATTGCCTGTATCAAGGACAAGAGCCTTTCACCCCATGCCAACATTGGGATCGGAGCCAATATTGCGCGGGTTGCCAACCTGGGAAACATCGCATTCAAAACCGGACGCCGGTTATACTGGGACGGCGAAAACTCACAGTTTATTAAAGACGATGCAGCCAATCAATATCTGAAGGCGAAATACAGGGCACCCTGGGAACTACCGAAGATTTGATGAATTCGGTATTCGTAATCGGAAATCGTAGAGACAAGGCAATGCCTTGTCTCTACAATGTATTTCCTTTTACCGACCACCGACCACCGATTACCGACCACCGGTTATTCGGTACCGGGTAGGTATAATTAAACGCCGCCCCGTTGGGTGCAATTCCCACAGTGCCCTGGGCAACCGGATTCCCCATCAGGTCAAATATTTTCAGACTGCCATTTCCTGTGAATGAGGATTCAAACAGGTAAACATTGCCATCATCAGGATTAACCTCAATTCCATAAAAACTGCCTGGAATCAGGGGTGTCGCCGAAAGTACCGGAGCATCAGTTGAAAGGGCATAAACTCCATCGGGACGAAGGTAAAAAAGCCTGGTCCCCTCTCTGGAGATGGCCATTTTGGGAGGTGTGGCTGTATAATCTCCGGCTTTCCCCACAGCCTGTTGCCAGATTATGTTACCCGTCTCATGATCCACTTTTTGCAGCAGGGCATCTGTTTCACTGATCAGGTCATAGGGTGGATCCCAGTTATACTGGGCATAACCCTTGCAATAAACCCATACGTTTGTCTCTGCATCGAGCGTCAGATCAAGCGGGACCTTTCCTACCTGTATCTGACCTGTAACCTCATCTGTAATGCAGTCTACCACACTCAATGTTGAGTCAAGCCCCCAGCCTCCGCTATTAGCCACAAAAACCTGATCATTCAGCTTTACCATGGTTTCAGGTCCATATCCTACCTGCAAGGAATCGGTCACATCCTGCCCTGCCAGATCAATAATATAGATCCAGCCCTGCATACTTCCCGCAGTCAGATAACCCTTGCCTTCTGAAACCTGCATAAAATATCGCGGATAAACAACAGGGATAGGAGGTGCAATGGTCATAAAATCTTTCAACCGCACAATTTCTACTTTTCCTGAACCATTAACTACAATATAGGCGGTTGTATCATTCGCTACTGAAATTGATTGCACCACATCACCGAGGGGCCTGTTATTTGCTGCCTCAAAGATTCCGTTAATGATAAGATTTCGCGAGGGATCAAAATAACTGATGGATCCGTTGCTTGCCTGGAAACTGCCTTCATTGACAATATAAACTCCCTGCGAATAACCATCCGGTTCTGTTTTGTTTTCTGACTTCTCACATGAAAGGAATACGGTGAATATTGCCACTGGCAATAAATGTCTGATAAAGTTCATAGTAGTAAATTTAGTGTGTATTATTCCGGATTATTCCTGTTTAACCCCACGGTAAGGGCAAGATGAAACGATCGTCCGGGCATGGGATAAGACCGGATCACTTCATATTGGGTATTGAGAATATTGTCTATATGACCGTAAAAAGTAAAGTTCATGCCAAACATCTTACGGCTGATCCCTGCAACCACATCAAGCAATGCATAGGGCTCAAGCCGCAGAAGCGGATCTTCGGTTTCAATTGTTTCACGACTCCCGGTATATGTACCTCCTGCTCCAATGGAAATGCCGTGGTATTCAGCCATAATGCTTGCTTTTCCACTGTGTTTCGGAATGTACATCAGCTGCTTTCCTGCGTACAATTCATTATGGTCGTAAGTTTCCACAATTACCGAGCGGCTATAGATGTAGGCCATAAAACCGCTTAGTCTTATTTGTCCGGCTGGAAATTCAAAATTGACCCGGTTCTCCAATCCCCAGGCATGCACATTCTTATATTCAACAGGTGTAAGGGAATCACGCAGAACCCATTGAATCCAGTTCTCAATATTTTGAAAATAGGCATTAGCAAGGAATTTCAGTTTGGGTCCGTCATCTTTTCCACCCAATATATCCCATTCGACGCTCACTTCCCCGCCCCATCCTTTTTCCGGATTAAGGCGCGGATTTCCTCCCGGAATCCAGTATTTCTCATTGAAGGTAGGTTTTCTGAATTTGCTCGACGCAGCAGACCTGAGGATCAGCCTGTCGGTTGCCTTATAACGTAAACCGATTGAATATTGAAATGGCGGATTGATATCGTTATAAAATTCCTTTCTCACGCCGGTGTTCAGAATCAGGTCATTCAACCTGATCTTCATATTCGCATATACGGCATAATCATGTTCTGTAACGTTTCCTCCATAATTTGAGGAATGACCCTGGGAAAAATAATAGGTCATTCCCCCGCCCAAAATGACAGACGGTGACAGATAATACCTGTAATCAGCCTCGTTCATCAGCCGGCTGGCCGATATTTTTGAATTAAGTGAATAGGCAGAATCTTCAACGCCTACTTTATCGGTAAAATTCAGACAGTCGGAGAACCATGCAGACTTAACGACAAGCATGGATTTTTCAGTGGTTTTTCGGTAGCTGATGTATGACCTGAACAGGCTATCCCGCTGCACTGCATTTCCGGGTTGATAGTACCCCATCAGCGGGGGCATTTCCTTCATTTTATGCTGATACCAGATCCCCGCTTCCAGATAGTTCCCTTTTCCGAAATTCAGGTAGACATTCTGAATAAAACCCCAGGAGCGATATGCATTGTGAGTCGCCGTTGAATAAGGGGAGTTATATTTATAATAATCACGATAACCATAGTTATTTTCAGCCCTGCCTGAAATAACCGAGGCATGGTACTGGAACTTGCGGTTACCTGCTCTCAAAAACAAGCTGTTGGTGAAAGACCCAAAGCTTCCGGTTCCAATCGTATATTCCATGGCCAGCTTATTATTCCAGTCGGCCTCATTGCCCATATTAACTGAACCCCCAAATGTCCCGCTTCCAAACAATGCGCCTGAAGCCCCGTTAATCACTTCAATCGTCTGCATAAAACTGGCGGGAATTAAGGAAAGATCAGCCTGGCCGGTAGTAGGTGAATTCAAAGGAAACCCATTCCAGCTAACCTGAGTATGGTTACTGCCGGTTCCATGTAATGACATCGATACCAGCGAACCCTCTCCTCCATATGACCGGACCAGCACCTGGGATTCCCGCTCAAGCAGGTAACCGAGATTCTGCTGGCGGTTGAGATGCGATGCATGATCCATGGAATAAGTTGGATTGTCATCGGAGAAATAATCTTTGTTGTTTTCCACAATGGTGACCTGGGGAATCTGTTTCAGGGGCATTTCACCTGTCTGCGCAGAAATAGTGTGAGAAAAAACCAGAAGTAATGCAGCAAAAAATGAAATTGATTTAAACATACAATTTTTGTTTAATCCCGAACATTCCAAGATCATGGCAGGTCTTCTGACTCTCTCCTTTCCGGTCGCCTTCCCATCCCGACATGTCGGGTCAGTGGCGTGGTTTGCCGGAAACAATTCCGGAGATTACAGCAGCGGGTACTGTCCAGGATTCACACCTGGTTCCCTATTATCCGGAATTACGATGATAATTCCGGAACCATAACGTGAACAAATATAGGAAAAACTTTAGCTTTCCGTGAAATTATTTTGCGCAAATTGTTATTTAATGAAAGTCACTTTGCCCGTTGATCCAATTTTCATAAATTGCTGACAAAAGAGGATATACGATGACTGATGAAGAAAAAATAATTACGATCAGGGAAAAGTTAAATCATCATAACTACCTGTATTACGTCCAATCCAGACCCGAAATCACGGATGAGGAATATGACCGGCTCATGCATGAATTAATTGAACTTGAAAAGAAAAATCCTTCCTTATATGATCCAATGTCTCCCAGTCAGCGGGTCGGCAGCGATATAGAATCGGGGTTCGCCCAGGTAAAACACCAGTACCCGATGCTTTCACTGGACAATACCTATACAAGGGAAGAAATAAACGAATTTGCGATCCGAATTAAAAAGGCGATTCCTACCGAGCAGGTTGATTATGTATGTGAACTGAAATATGACGGCGTTTCCATTAGCCTGATCTATGCACATGGAAAACTTACCGCTGCCATAACCCGTGGTGACGGGGAAAAGGGAGACGATGTTACAGCCAATGTAAAGACAATCAGGAGCATTCCCCTTGTTATAAAAGGAAAAGACTGTCCCGATAATTTTGAGATCAGGGGTGAGATATTTCTTCCCCACAAAGGTTTTGAACAAATGAACCTGGAAAAGACCAGGGCAGATGAACAGCCATTCGCCAATCCCAGGAACGCGGCTTCGGGGACTCTCAAGATAAGGAACTCCTCCCTGGTGGCCCGCAGGCCACTGGATTGTTTCCTGTATTACCTTCCGGGAGAAAATCTTCCTTTTGATACCCATTATGAAAGCATGATGGCAGCCAGAAACTGGGGATTTAAAATACCCGAATATATCCGTTTATGCGGGAATCTGGATGAGGTGTATGCATTCATTGATCACTGGGATAGGGAACGGGACAAACTGCCTTTTGACATCGACGGGATCGTCATCAAGGTAAATTCATACAGGCAGCAACAGAAGCTGGGATTTACGGCCAAGTCTCCCAGGTGGGCGATTGCCTATAAATTCAAGGCAAGGGAGGCAACCACCAAATTGCTTACAATTGATTACCAGGTGGGCCGCACAGGAGCAATAACTCCCGTCGCTAATCTTAACCCTGTGCTTCTTGCAGGAACTACTGTGAAAAGAGCATCCCTGCACAATGCAGACCAGATTGCACTGCTGGATATCCGGATCGGCGACATGGTGATCATAGAAAAAGGAGGTGAGATCATTCCGAAAATTACCGGAATTGTATATGACCAAAGGCAGAAGGATTCACAGCCGGTGAAGTTTATTACACATTGTCCGGAATGCGGCACTGAGCTCGTCCGGCTGATGGGTGAAGCCAAACATTTTTGTCCGAATGATTCAGGTTGTCCGCCCCAGATCAAGGGGAAGCTGGAGCATTTTGTAAGCCGCAAGGCGATGGATATCGGGCTGGCAGAGGCTACTATCGAACAATTATACAATCATGGATTGTTGCTGAATGTTGCCGATTTCTACACACTTACAAAGGAAACGCTGATCAGGCTTGAACGGTTTGCAGCAAAATCAGCCGAAAACCTGCTGACAAGCATTGATGAATCAAAGAATATACCCTTTGACCGGGTGCTGTATGCCATAGGTATCCGGTTTGTGGGTGAGACGGTGGCGAAGAAGCTGGCTTCCCATTTCCGGTCGATGCAACGAATTTCCAGGGCATCGCTTGAAGAACTTATCGAAGTGGGGGAAATTGGGGAAGTGATTGCGGGCAGTGTGCTTCGTTTTTTTGAAAATGAAGCCAATAGAACGGTTATCAGTCGCCTGGCCCAGGCCGGGGTGCAAATGGAACTGGCAGGTGATGCACTTCAGCCAAAATCTTTAAAACTCAAAAATCTGAATTTTGTGATTTCAGGAGTTTTTGAAAAACACTCCAGGGATGAACTGCAAAAAATGATTGAGGAAAATGGAGGCAAGAACCTGGGCAGTGTTTCCTCCAAAACCAATTTCATCGTAGCGGGTGAAGGCATGGGACCCAGTAAAAAAGACAAAGCCGTGAAACTGGGCATCCCCATCATTTCGGAGGATCAGTTCCTGGAGATGTTGAGATAATAAAGGTTCTCGCTGATTTCGCAGATTTCGCAGATTATTTATTATTTGCGGGGCTTTATTCTCTCGCAGATCTCGCAGATTTCGCAGATTAATTTTGATTAACGGGGCTTTATTCTCTCGCTGATCTCGCAGATCTCGCAGATCTCGCTGATCTCGCAGATGGAGTAATTCTGTTTGCTGAAATGGTTAATCGAATGCAATGAGATTCCTCTTGTGACCTCAGAATAATAAATACACGTTAAACTCTGTGAAAACTCTGTGTCTCTGTGGTTAAATTTTGGGATACCAGTTATAAGACGCAATTAAACGCCTGCAGTTGGATAAAAAAAAACCCGGCAGAAAAATCTACCGGGTTTCAAATTATATTCAAATCTATCGGCTATTACTGAAGCATGAAGATCACAGGAATTACGAACTGTTGTTTTACAGCCCGGCCTCCCTGTTTTGCTGCACCCCATTTGGGTGAGGAATTGATCACACGGATGGTTTCCTTGTCAAGTGAGGGGTCAACGCCGCGTAAAATCTTAACGTCAACAACTTCACCCTTGGAACTGACAGCGAACTGTACAGTTACCCTGCCAAAGATCCCGTTTTCAACAGCTACGGGAGGATAAACCAGATTTTTCTGAACCCAGTCCCTGAAGGAATTGATGTCACCACCCTGGAAAGTCGCCTGTTCTTCAACAAATACGAAAGCAGGTTCCTCTTCAACAATCACTGGTTCCGATTCCTTTACAACTTCGATGTTTTCCGGAACGGGTTCGTTCGATGTCGTTTCTTTGACATCATCAACAATGGCAAGCTGGACATCTTCCTTAACCGTATCCACAACAACCGGGGCAGTATATCTCACCTGTTGTTCCATAGCTGCAGGGGGCGGAGGAGGAGGCGGAGGAGGAGGAATATCCTCATCCTGCTTAACATTGGACATTTCTGCCACGGTTTCTTTTACAAGTACAACCGATTTGTCCTTATTCATATAGGCCTTGATAAAAGGCACAGCAACGCCGGACGAAACTCCGAACAGGGATATGAGGAACGCGATAGCCAGGTATTTCCTGTACTTTCCGCGTAACACGTATGCTCCGTATTCTTTGTTTCTGTGCTCAAAGACAATGTCATCAAGCGAGACCACCTTGCTGGTTTGTTTCTTATTATCCATAATTCAGATAAGATTAAGCATTTATTTATTACTGGTGGCTCCGGATGCCTGGCTGGCTAAAAAGTCAGCAACCATCTTTTTTTCAACAACATTTATGTCTACAAGAGCGTAGCGGGCAATATTGCAAATAGCCATTTCATCAATGATATCTACAATATTCCTGTACTTCACATCATCAGCAGCCTTAATAAGAACGACGGGACCGATTTTGTCATCCGTCATCATCTTTTTTCTGCGAGCAGTAACAGTATCCCTTGGTAAAACAAGTTTGCCTTCAGTAACGTCCCTATTCATTTTCTCGATCTCGAGAAAAAGAGTTTTGTTACGTTCCAACAGAACACGCCGTATTCCATCTTTACTGAAATCAGTTTCAGTAAGAACAGGAAGCGGTGGTTTGGTGGGATTGGCCAATCCTTTATACCAAAGAACCTTATCGCCCTGAATGAGAATGATATTTAAAGCTCTCTTATCATCAACTTCAGGACGTTTTTCATCCTTGTTCGTTGATTTTTCAGGCAACACTATCTCCATTACCTTCGCTTTACTAAAAGCCGTGGTAAGCATAAAGAAAGTAAGCAACAGGCAGGCAAGGTCCACCATCGGCGTCATGTCGATATGGGTTCCGAGCTTTTTTGCACGCGCTTTACCTTTTTTCTTACCGTGGCCGCCTTCGTTAGCAATTATTTCAGCCATGTTACAAATCTTTAAAGATTATCAATATCAACGTCAACACTTTCCAGGTTCGTAGTCAGGTTAAACTTGTTGACATTATTATCCTGTAATATATCTATCACCTTTTTAATGGTTGTATAATCGGAGGCTGCGTCGCCCTTAATGGCAACTTCGAGTTCGGAATTATACAAACGCGACATTCTGACCCACATCATGAGCTGATTATCAGTTGAATCCAAAGGCATTCCCGTATGCATGGCATCGCGGTTTTTCGAATCTTTCTCGTCAATCCAGGCTCTCATTTTGTCCATCGGTAAAGCAAATGCACTCATCCCTTCGAATTTTTTAATTTCTTCCGGAGTGAATTTAATTTGATACTGCTGGCCAACTGCCTGAAGGATCTTGCCGCGGAGATGTTCCGAAGTGTCAATCCCATTATCAACATTAAAAAAGACCATGTCATCCTTTGAAACAAGAATTGTTATGATGTGTCTCTCAGGCGTAACCTTATTTGAAATCGAACTGGGTGTATCAACCGTTACCGCCTCAGGTGAACGAAATGTGGCTGTCAAAATGAAAAAGATGAGTAGAAGAAAAAACAAATCCACCATCGGAGTCATATCGATCTTCGGTGGTTTTGATGGCATTTTAATTTTTCCCATTTTGCTTTTCTTAGTTTATTAGTTCTACTTCTTTTCTGTCAAAAAAAACACGAACAATCTTTATTTCTTCAAAGTAGAAGCAAAAGTTTGTGTTAAACTGAAGCTGGCCTCATCAATTTTAAACGTCATACCATCAATACGTGTTGAATAGTAATTGTAAAAAATGATGGCAAGGGTGGAACCAGTGATACCAAATGCTGTGTTTATAAGAGCTTCTGAAATACCGGTTGCAAGAGCCAATGCATCAGGAGCACCTGCAGTAGCAAGAGCACCGAAAGCACGGATCATCCCAAGTACTGTTCCGATAAGACCGATAAGCACGGAGATTGAGGCAATCGTTGACATCATAACCAGATTCTGCAGAAAGCACCGGTAATTCAAGAGCGGTAGCTTCTTCAAGGTCCTTCTGAAGGGCCAGAACCTTCTGGTCATTCTGCAAACTCTTGTCAGCCTGCAAATCCCTGTACCTGTGTAAGCCGGCTCTCATTACATTTGCAAGTGAACCTCTCTGCTTGTCACAGAGTTTGATTGCGTCTTCAATCTTGTCTTCATTCAGAAGAGACTGCAACTTGCGGATAAAACCGGTAAGGTTTCCACGGCCTTTGGCTTTCCACAACATAATGAAACGCTCAATAACAAATGTAATAAGGATAAGGTTTACGGCCATTAGCAGAGGCACAATAAAACCGCCCTTATAAATTATACCCAGATAGTTTCCAGGAAGCGCAGCTCCTTCTGGATTACCACCTTCGAAGTTAATCGGATTACCCATAATCTGTGACCAAATGAGGTAACCAGCTACCAAACACAGCACGATAACCGCCATAACGAATATCGATTTTAATGCTTCAGCTAAAGATTGTCCTTTCATGTTCAATTGTTATTTTAAGTGTGTTAATAATGGTTTATTATTATAGGCTACAAAGAAAGCAATTTTTTAAAAACTAATACAACTTATCAATAAAAATAAGATGTTCCGACCAAATTTACATCAAGTTAACAATTATTTTCTTAATTCTTGGCAGCGCCCTTAATTACTTTGTCAAGATTTACAATGGCCTCCTTAAACTTCGCATTACCAGGATCAAGCACAAGCATTTTCTGGTAAAGGCTTTTGGCCTCAGGATAGTTCTTTTCCTTATAAGCGATCAATGCAAGGGAACTCAATCCCTTCAACTGCCAGTCCTTATTTTTTGGATCAAGATTGATCAGCCTGTTATACCATCCTTTGCTCTCATCATACTTTTTCGTTTGCATCAGATAATACCCCATGTAGGAGAACGCCTCAAACAATTCTGCCTTATATTTTACAGAATCGGATTTGGTCAGTTCAATTACCCTGAGGAATTCGGGTTGGGCCAAACCCAGTTCCGAAGTTGAATCAACCTTTGAGGCTGTCCTGGCTAAATAAAGATGAGCCTGCATATTATCCGGATTTGTGCTAACGATGGCTTTAAAGGCAGAATCCGCTTTTTCTATATTATTCATGGAATAATATGCTTTCCCTATCTGCATAGCATCACTCGGGGCTGCAAGGCCTTTTTCGGCTTTCAGTTTATACATAGCTATTGCATCCTCATAACGGCGGGCATAGTAATAGTCCATGGCAAGCTCCGACAAAACGCGTGCCGTCCGAGGGATCCAGTTCATATGCTTTTTTCAGCTGTGCAAAAGCCTTGTTCTGCATTGCAGTATCATTCTTTGGCCAGTCGGTAAAGGTACGGCCATAATAAGCATAGTCTCTGGGAATGATGGTTTCTTCAGAGGCATTTTTGAAAAATTCTTCACTAAAGGCTTTTGCTCCTTCCAGATCCTGTGGCTTCTTATCGTACGATGAATAAGCAGCCAGACGGTTCAGGTAGTTACGGGAATGGTCCACCTGCAATACTTCCTTGATTACGGCCAGGGCACCTTCGTAATCCTTTGCACGGAACAGGGAGTTACCATACCTGACTTTCGCAGGAGTGGTATTTCCCGACATCTGTACAAATTTGCGGTAGTTTTCTTTTGCCAGGTCATAACGGCCGGCAAGTGTATAAAGCTCACCAAGACTCCTGTATACAGGTGCAAATGTGGAGTCGATCTCCTTGGCCTCTTCAAAATAAGGACGAGCGGCATTCAGATTCGGTACTCTCATATAAATATTACCGATCCTGATTTTGGGAAGGGGCGATTTGGGATCCTTATTCAAGGCCTGGTTATAATTAAACAGTGCATTGGAAGCATCATTCATCCTGATGTAAACCTCACCCAATGCCAGGTAAATATTGGGATCCATAGGATTGATGACCTTCGCCCTGTTCAGATAATCAATAGCCGCTTTATACCGGTGAACTTTCCCGAATAACTGTGCCACGGCAAGTTTGGTAAGAATCACAGCCTGCTGGGGAGTATAGTCTTTTTTCTTCATTTTTACCGGCACAGCTGTTTCTGCCTGCGTGAAAAACGGAATTGCCTTGGTGGTATCGCTGGTCCTCATCAGGGTTACAGCACCCATACCCACCTGGTTCAGAACATTGCCGGGAGCAGCTTTTATTCCGCTCTGGAATAACTGTTCTGCCTTTTGGGCAAATTCATCCAGCGAGTTGGAAAATGTATCCGAAAGGTAATCCCTCAGGAAGGTCTCGCCATAATAATAATAAATATCTCCGTTTGAAGCATCCTTTGTCAATAAATCCTGAAATACCTTTTCAGCTTCCTCATATTGCTCGCTATTTGCCAATTTCAGGGCAGTACTAAGATCCTGCTGACTAAACGCATTCAAAGAAATAAGACAACTTAATAAAATAATAATCGGTTTCATTTCATGTACATATTAGTGATAAACTATTTATTCTTTTCTAATCTGAATTAACCGTACAGGCATTGTAGCCGGTACCATACCCATTTTCAAAACAATCCGCTGTCCCTGATCGTTGGCAACAAACTGAATGAAACCCCGGCCAAGTCCGGAAAATGTCTCCCGGCTGATTGTATAAACCTCGCGTATAAAAGGATATGATTTATCGGCAATAAAGGCCGGATGGGGCTTAATAAAGTCATCTCCCTCAGGATCAAATTCTGCGGAAACTCCCATGACCTTCACTCTTTTAAGAAAGGCATGTGTAATTGAATCATCTCTGTCACTGATCCAGTTCACACTGATAATTCCGATTGCTTCAGGATGGGCTTCTACAAAATCGATAACCTGGTTATTGGTATTTGCGGAATAGCAGTATTCAGGAAGGGAACCGGTAATGCCGAATTTTTTCATAATAAATCTTACGTTGCTTGAACCCTGATTGTCAAAGACAATTTTAAGTTTTCCAAGTTCCGATTTTGAATTCAAGTCTTTCCAGGAGGCTATTTTCCCTAAAAAGACATCCTTAATCCGATTATACCTGAATCCGGAATCAGGATTCGATTTATTAACGATAAATGCAAGGCCATCCCATGCAACCTGGGTAGTCCGGGGAATGATCAGATTTTCCTTCAGATAAGCTTCTTCATTTTGGGTGAGTTTACGGCTTGTGATCATCAAACGGACGGAATCTGCCAGGAACAGTTTTAAAATACTGTCTTCAGTGGCATAAATCGGATTGATTCTGGCATATTTGTAGAGACTCTGGAAAGTTGCAATCTCGGTATCTGCCAGCAGCTGATAGGCATCATCCACGCCTATTTTAATATCGCCGCGTGTGGTAGTTTCGTTGGTGACATGGCTTTTGCCCCTCTGACACCCTGCTGCTGCAATTGCCAGCAGCAGAATGAAGAAAATGCTGAAATTAAAATTCTGATTCTTCATCTGAATTCCTCCGTTGTCTACTTTTTTGGTAAATGATAACTGACCTGAACAAACCGTAAGAAATTACGATGATTCCAAAAATCGTGCGAAATTCTTTTGGGACATTTGCCATTTGGCGTGAAAACAAAATATACAGTCCGAAAGCAAGAAACAATGCCGCGACCGCAAATCCCATAATGGTCATAATGTCCGGAAATGAATTTTTTTTAATCATGTCTGTAAAAGTTTACTTTTTCCAACAGCCTGTTCAAACGTAAACTCATTGACAGCCGTAAATATATAAAAAAGTTACAAAAAAAATGCCAATGTATCAATTTACGCTTCACATATTAGATGCACGGAAGATTAAAATTCCATAGTCATCCTGAAAAAATATTCATAGACAAATCCGAAAAATCCAATCAGAAAGATACCTCCGACACAGATAACCAGACTCATACGGGTAATAAAATCACTTTTAAAATAAGTTATCGGGCTTTCATTTTTATCGATAAACATAGCCTTGATAACCCGGAGATAATAATATAGTGAAACTGTAGCATTCAGAACGGCGATCAGTACCAGTATATAATAGCCCTTGCTTGCAGCTGCGGCAAATAAAAAGAATTTTCCAAAGAATCCCGCCACCGGTGGTATTCCCGCGAGAGAAAAAAGAGCAAGCATCATGGTCAGGCTAAGCAATGGATTCGTTCTGTATAATCCATTATATGAGGTTATTGTTTCTTTTCCTGATTCAAAACTTATGGCAGAAACAACGCCGAAGGCGGCCAGATTGGTAAATACATAAATCAGCATAAAATAAACGACAGAAGTAATTCCGGCCTGATTGGCACCCATCATACCCAGTAGAATAAAACCTGCCTGGGCGATCGATGAAAAGGCAAGAAAACGTTTCATATTATTCTGCCGTATGGCAAAAAGGTTACCCACCGTCATGGTGACAACAGCAAGGATATACAATACGTTTTCCCAGGTTTTTTCGATTACACCGAAGACTTTGTACAGCAGTATTACCAGGATAAAAACAGCTGCACCCTTTGAAACCACCGAAAGATAAGCGGTAATATTAACCGGTGATCCCTCATATACATCGGCTGTCCACAAATGGAAGGGAACAAGGGATATTTTAAAGCCCATCCCTGCTATAAAAAAGATGAAACCCAGCATTTGCAGACTGCTGCTGCCAAAAGCGGATGCCACATCATTAAAGTAAATTGATCCTGTGGTGCCATATATCAGGGATATTCCGAAAAGCAAGATCCCGGTTGACAAAGCAGAGGAAAAAATAAATTTTATACCGGCCTCAGCGCTGTTGTTGCTTGTTTTATCATATGCCGCCAATGCAGTAGCGGGGATTGTTGCCAATTCCAAACCGATATAGAACATCAGAAAATCACCTGAAGAGATCATAAAATCCATACCGATCAGGGTGCTGATGAGGAGGATCATGAACTCAGTCGTCCTTCCGCGGTTGGTTTCCATGCGAAGCCAGCGAACCGACTGAAGCAGGATTATAAACATGCCCAGATTCAAGATATTTTTCATGGACGCCAGCAGGGGATTAGTCCTGAACATACCCCCGAACAGCTCTCCGGAAGCAAAGGGCAGGAATCCGATCAATGTGATCGCACCAAACAGAATGATTGAAAAACGGATAATGGTATCCCTACCCTTTTCCTGCAGGCTGATTTCCATAAAAAGAATAATCAGTGCCAGCAAGGTAAGCAGTAATTCCTGGCGCATCAGGAGGAGATCAGCAAATGTCATTTTCGATAGATATATAGTTAGACCTTCCAGACGATAATTTACCCTTGATCATTTATTTCTTTTAAAAACCTGCAACTGATTGTGCCAGTCGAATTACATACGGGCCGAGGCTTCCTGAAATAATATCTGACAGCCACAGCGGGGCAATACCAATTCCGGTAATGGCAACTATCAATGCACCGGCACTCAGCTTTTCCCACCACCGTGCATCATTAAGATGCAGATAATGATCATTTTTAATGGGTCCCAGCAACAAAATTCCCACAACCCTGAGAATATAAACAGCTGTTACCACGATTGATGTGGTGACAACCAGTATGGCCACGCGGTGAAACATATCGGGATGCTGGAATGCACCGATAAATACGGTCATTTCAGCCACAAATCCTGAGAAACCCGGGAAGTCCCAGGGAGGCAAGTCCGGCGATCACATAAGCCACGGAAATAAAAGGAATTACCTTCATCAGTCCGCCCATCTCATTGATCAGCCTTGTATGGGTACGGCCATAGATCATGCCAATCAGGGCAAAGAAAAGGGCCGTCATGAGTCCGTGGGAGATCATTTGCAGAACTGCTCCGTCCATGGATGTTTTGTTCATCATCAGTATCGCGAAAAGGACCAATCCGCAATGACTTACTGAAGAATAGGCATTGATATATTTCAGGTCTTTTTGCCAGATTGCTCCAAAGGCGCCGTAGATTACGCTTATGGTGGTGAGGATAATAAATATCCAGGCCATTTCATGCGCAGCCTGGGGCATCAGGAACATGGCAACCCTAAAGCATCCGTATCCTCCAAGTTTCATCAGCACGCCGGCATGCAGCATAGAAACCGCGGTGGGTGCTGAAGCATGACCATCGGGTGACCATGTATGCAGCGGAAACAAAGCTCCAAGAACCCCAAAACCAACAAAGGTGAACGGGAAAAAATATCGCTGGGCGGAAAGAGGCAATGGGGTTTCTGCAATTTGCATAATGCTGAAAGTGTGCTGTCCGCCAACCAATGCAGAATTGAAATATATTCCCAATAATCCAACCAGCAACAGGGCCGAGCCACCCATCAGCATCAGGGTAAGCTTCATGGCTGAATATTCCTTCGGTCCACTGCCCCATATGCCGATAAGCAGGTACATGGGGATAACAGCAAGTTCATAAAACAGGAACATGGTAAACAGATCGAGTGAAATGAAGAAGCCAAAAACACCAGTTGCCAGAACAATCAGCGATATAAAGAATTCCCTTGAAAGATCCTCCATTTCCCACGAGGCAAAGATCCCGGCGAAAACAACCACCGAAGTAAGCATGATCATTGCCACAGCAATGCCGTCCACACCGGTAATAAAGTGAATATTAAGCGACTGAAACCAAACATGATCGGTAAGGAACAATATTTCTGCCATGTTGCCGCTTTTACGCTCGGCGAAGTACATGAACAGCAGGGTAACCGCCATCAGCAATTGAAGGAACATACCACAGGCTGCAGCCAAACGGGCCGACTTATTATCCCGGGTCATAACAATGGCCGAGATGGTCAGTACGGGAATCAGGATAAAAAACCAGAGAATACTCATTGCAAAAGCTTATGACATGTTATACAATACGATCAGAACCAGGATCAATGTTCCTGAAATAAAAACAAGGGCATATTGCTGCAAGCTTGCCTGATTGCAATCCCTTGATCATTTCAGAGGAAACTGTTATAGTACGTCCGATAAGGTTCATAGTACCATCCACCACATGGCGGTCGAACCAGGCTACAGGGCGGCTGACGAGGTTAAACAAAATGCGCTTGGTAACGAAAAGATATACTTCGTCAATATAAAACTTATTGTAAATGGTTTTGTAGACCGATCCGAGTGATTCGGATATTCTGGCAGGTACCTTGCTTTCTTTTCTGTATAAGGCAAATGCCAGCAGAATTCCTATCAGGCCAATGATCACAGATGGGATCGCAATATTCAGGTGCATTTCAGCATGAAAGGGTATCCTGTCTGATGAGACCAGTTTTCCGAATGGGATGAATCCTGTGAAAGCTGAACCCACTGCAAGCAGCATCAGGGGAATGGTCATGGTCAGCGGTGATTCGTGCGGAGTATGATGATAATGTGTTTCCTTGCTCCAGAAAATGCCGAAATATAGCCTGAACATATAAAAGGCAGTGAGGCCCGCCACCAGATATTCAATTGAGAAAAGGATCCGGCTGTGGTTCCATGCAGCTACAAGGATCTCATCCTTGCTGAAAAAGCCTGAAAACGGAGGCACACCGGCAATGGCAAGACATGCAATAAGAAAGGTAAGATGAGTAATGGGAAGGTATTTTCGCAATCCGCCCATATCATACATATAATTACTGTGCACGGCATGAATAACAGAGCCTGCGCCAAGGAACAACAAAGCCTTGAACATGGCATGGGTAAACAAATGAAACATGGATGCCATATAACCCAGACCTTCTTCACCGCCATAACCGGATACCCCGAGGGCAAGCATCATCAATCCGATCTGAGAAAGGGTTGAATAGGCAAGTACTCTTTTAATGTCAAATTGCGTGCAGGCAATTACCGCTGCAAAAAGCGAGGTGAAACCTCCTACCCAGGCAATGACTGTAAGTACACCGGGAGTATGAAAGGCATATACAGGAAACATGCGGGCAACGAGGTAAACGCCTGCAACGACCATGGTGGCAGCATGAATGAGGGCTGAAACCGGGGTTGGTCCTTCCATGGCATCCGGCAGCCAGATGTGAAGCGGAAACATGGCAGATTTACCGGCACCACCCATAAAGATCAGCATCATCGACCAGGTGATCACTGAAAAACCCATAAAACTTACTGAGGTAATTCCTGCAAAAACGGAACTGTGCGGATTTGTTATTTCAGAAAAATCAAAAGTGCCTGTATAATATGAAAGGATCAATATGCCGATCAGGAATCCCAGGTCAGCAAAACGGGTAACAATAAATGCTTTTTTTGATGCAGCAACAGCAGAGGGGCGTTCATAATAAAACCCGATCAGCAGATAGGAAGATACCCCCACCAGTTCCCAGAATATATACATCTGAAAAAGGTTTGTGGCCACCACCAGGCCCAGCATCGAAAAAGTAAACAGGGAAAGAATGGCAAAAAACCGTTCAAAACCACGTTCCCCCTTCATGTAACCGAGGCTGTATATATGAACCATCAGTGAAACAGTGGTAATGACTATAAGCATCATTACTGAAATGGGATCAATCAGTACACCCAGGTCAATATGGAGTCTGTCGGTTAAATTAAGCCAGGTATATTTAGCCCCGATAATTGTCTGAAATGCGCCCTGTGCAGGACCTGCAGAGAAAAAATATTTCCAGGCGGTGAAAACCGACAGAAAAAAGGACACAAATAATCCTGCTGTACCAATGATGCCGGTAACCAGTGGCTTAAATCTTCCTCCAAATAAGCCGGTCACCAGGAAAATAACCAGCGGCACCAGCACAATCCAAATTGTATATGAATAATTCATGCGTTACTTGGTAAATCAGGGTTAAAATGATAGTTTAATATTTCATTTCATCTACATTATCCACTTCAATGGAAGTGAACCGCCTGTATATATTGATAATCAGGGCAATGGCAACGGAAGCCTCAGCAGCAGCGATTGCTACAATAAATAATGCAAAAAACTGCCCCTGCAACTGATCAGGATATAAATACCGGTTGAATACCACAAAATTGATGTTCACAGAATTCAGTATAAGTTCAATTGACATCAAAAGGGTAATCAGGTTGCGGCGCGTAAGAAAACCATAAATGCCTATAAAAAACATCAGGGTGCTTACGACCAGGAAATGTGTTATTGGAATCATCTTTCTGAATTATGAATTATGAATTATAAATGATGAATGATGATTTCGTTCTTCACTTTTAGTTTTTGTCTTTTAGTTCTTATCTGTTTATTGCTATTCAAAATGTTACTCTGACTTTGAACTTTATCAGTTCTCCTCTACTCCTTACTCCTTACTCCTTACTCATCTACTCATCTCTTCATCTCTCATCTCTCATCTCTTACTTCCCCTTCTTGGCAATAACTATCGCCCCGATCATGGCAGCCAGCAACAGCACGCTGATCACCTCGAAAGGGAGGGCATAGCCGTTGACCCCGGTTCCCATCAGCTGTATGCCGATGACCTGCATGTTTACTTCTGTTGCAGGCTGGCGTACTGGCCATAAATGGATAGTTCAACAGGGTATATATGGTTAATCCGCCGCCCAAAATAACTACAACCAATCCAAAATATAGATTTGCCAGAGGAGGCCGTTCAAATTTATGACTGATGTGATGGGTAAGCAGGATCGAAAAGATGATCAGCACAACAATACCACCTGCATAGAGGGAAAGCTGAACCCCTGCCAGGAACTGATAATTAAGCATGAAATAAATACCGGAAGTTGCTACAAGGGCAAATAAAAGAAAAACCGCGGCTCTTAAAATACGACGGCTTGTAACTGCCAGAACTGAAAAAAACAGAATGGTAGCTGAAAACAAATAAAACATGAAAGTATTGTTTTCCATCACTTTATATCTTTTTTAATGGAGGAGTCGGGTTGATTCAATATTTTGGTGAGCTTAGTCCTGTCGAACACGGCATTTTCAAATTCCGGTCCGAAAGCCAGGGCATTGGAGGGACATGTCTTTACACATAATCCGCAGAAAGTACACATGCCAAGATGATAAATATGCTTGTCGATAACCCTTACTTCTTTTCCCTCGGGAGTCATTTCCTTACGGGTAATAATTTCAATGGAACCATTCGGACAATTCATCTGGCATATTCCGCAACCTGTGCAACGATGCTGGTTGTTCTCATCATGAGGCATGATCACTTCGCCTTTGGTGCCTTCAAACATTTTTAGTTCATCCCTGTTTTCGGGATATTTCTCGGTAACGATCTCTCCCGGACTGACAAAATATCCTCCGGTGATCCGCATGCCCGTCCAAAGCGTACGTACGCCCGACAGGATCTCTTTTATGTAGTTAATCACAGATCTCATAATTTAAAAGTACCAGCCCATCAGGACCAGGAATGCAACAACAACTATATTGACCAGGTTAATCGGCAGAAGGTATTTCCATTCGAGAGTCAGCAACTGGTCAATCCTCAATCGGGGGAAAGTCCATTTGAACCACATCATAATAAAGATCACAACTGCTGTTTTTCCAATATACCATACAAAAGGAGGTATATAGTCCATTATGTGATTAAAGGTGTTTCCACTGCCAAAGTGAAGGGGCATCCAGCCGCCCAGAAAAACGGTGGCTGCTATGGAAGCCACAATGAACATATTCATGTATTCAGCAAGGAAGAAAAAAGCAAAGCGTATCCCGGAATATTCTGTATGAAAACCAGCAGTAAGTTCCGATTCAGCTTCTGCCAGGTCGAAAGGTCCGCGGTTGGTTTCAGCAGTACTGGCAATCAGAAAAACAACAAAGGCAATTACGGCCGGTATATGGCCCTTGAAAATCCACCATCCATCAGCCTGGCTTGCAACTATGCCTGATAACTGCATGGTTCCGGAAAAAACAACGATTGTCAGGAGGGACAATCCAACGGAAAGCTCATAACTGATAACCTGCGCCCCGCTTCGCATGGCACCGATAAGGGAATATTTGCTGTTACTTGACCAGCCTGCAAGCAGTATTCCTACAACTCCCAGGGATGAAACTGCAATCACATAGAATATACCGATATTGAAATCAATGGCATGCAAACCCTTTGCAAAAGGAATAGCGGCAATGGCCATAAAGGAGGCAATGATGACAATAAATGGCGCAATATTGAAAAGCAGCTTATCTGCATTTTTTATCGGAATAAGTTCCTTCATCAGCAATTTGATGAGGTCGGCGATGGTCTGAAATATGCCCTGGGGCCCTACCCTGTTCGGTCCAAGCCTGTTTTGAATAAATGCACATACCCTTCTTTCGGCATATACAAGGAATAAACCAACCAGCGCATAAAACAGGAGGAAGATAAGACCGATGATCAGATATTCAGTAAAAACCGCCAACCCGGGAGACATGGCACTCCGTAATCCGGCATCTATATTCCGGGTGAGATCAGTGAAGTCATAAATATTTAAAGTCATATATGATATTTAAACAGGACCGCACAGGCGGTCCCGGGTCATTTATCTGTCAATATCGGGAATAACAAGGTCGAGCGAACCACTGATGGCCACAAGATCGGCAATTTTGAATCCTTCTGCCAGTTTACTGATTATAAATAAATTAGAAAAATTGGGAGAACGGAATTTGATCCGGTAAGGTGATTTGTTGCCATCGCTAACAATAAATACAGCCAGTTCGCCACGTGCTGTTTCAACCCGTTGAAAAAATTCACCGGCAGGAAGACGAAGCACAGCTTTCATTTTTGCCGAATAATCGCCTTCAGGAATATTATCTACCAGTTGTTCAAGGATGCGCATGGATTCATACATCTCGGCAATTCTAACCTTATAGCGGGCCATTACGTCGCCCTCAGTGAAAAGTATTTCCTTGAAATCAACATGGGAATAGGCACCATAGGGTTCAATTTTCCTGACATCGCAGGAAAATCCGGAACCACGGCCGGAAGGACCTGTAACTCCATACTGAATGGCATCTTCCTTGCTTAAAACACCGATGCCGAGTGTACGCTCTCTGAATATGACATTATTTGTCAGCAGTTGATCATATTCAGGTAACTTTTTGCGAAAATAGGTAATGAATTCCTTAATCCTTTTTTGAAATCCGGGATGGATATCATGCATGAAACCACCGGGTGTATTAAAGCTATGGATCAGGCGTGAGCCAAAAGATTCCTCGAAAATATCCAATATTTTTTCCCTGTCGCGAAGGCCATAAAAAAACGTAGTGAGTGCGCCCATATCCATTCCCATGGCACACCACCAAAGCTGGTGAGAAGCAATACGGTTCAATTCGTCAAGAATGGTACGAATATAAGTCACCCTTTCCGGCACTTCCACCTCGAGCGCCTTCTCAACACACAGGCAAACGGCTTCGTTGTTGATATGGGCTGAAAGATAGTCCATCCGGTCGGTAAGGTGAATGATCTGCGGATAGGTGTCACGCTCGCACATCTTTTCGATTCCGCGGTGAATATATCCGCAATGGGGTACCACCTTTTTTATCCGCTCTCCCTGCAAGGATACTTCAAACCGCAATACGCCATGGGTGGAGGGATGCTGGGGACCCATATTGATGATGTAGTCCTCATCCTCACCCAAAATGATATTTTTTACAATTTCTTCCTGCATATTCTTATTTAACGATCATTCTGGATTCATCTGCAAAATCTTTCCTTAACGGAAATCCATAGTCATCTTCCAGAAATAATCTTCTGAGATCGGGATGATGCAGAAACCGGATACCGAACAGGTCAAATACTTCCCGTTCATGAAATTCGGCAGTTTTCCATATGTCAGAAACAGTTTCTGCCTGCGGATTTTCCCTGTTGTCAATGCGCATTTTCAATACAAGAGTATGCCTGAATGTTGTGGATGTAAGGTGGTAAACCATCATATAATGGTCTTTCCAGTCAATGGCTGTGAGACTGATCAGATAATCAAATGAAAGATCCGGCAATGTCTTCAGATTCAGGCAAAATTCATGGAATCTGCTTTCCGGGACAAGTATTTCGAGATACTGGGAATTAGTGGGAAAAGTAGCGTCAGGGACCAACGTTTCCAATCGCTGTCTGAGTAAGTTATTATCCATGCGCGTTATTTAATTTTGGCTGGTGCTTCCGCATCTTCTCCGAAACAGGTTCGTCTGCTTTTTACCCATCGGATGTTCACTTTTTATTTTACGCTGAAGCTGCATAATGCCATACAGCAAAGCTTCCGGCCTGGGAGGACAACCCGGAATATAAACATCCACGGGTATAACCTGATCCGCACCCCTTACCACTGAATATGAATTGTAATAGAAAGGTCCGCCACTGATTGCACAGGCCCCCATGGCAATAACATATTTCGGATCGGGCATTTGTTCATAAAGCCGTTTAAGTACCGGTGCCATTTTATGAACTATTGTACCGGCCACCACAATGACATCCGCCTGCCGGGGTGAAGCCCTGTAAACTTCCACGCCAAAGCGTGCAAAGTCATGACGCGGAGCTCCTGCCGCCATCATTTCAATTCCACAGCAACTGGTAGCGAAGGTAAGAGGCCAAATTGAATTTGAACGGCCCCAGTTTATTATATTGTCAATTGTGCTCAGCAATACGTTGCCACCTGATTTTTGCAGAAGTTCGAGGGTTTCATTGTCCTTGAAATCCTCATATTCCATTGATTTTATCTTTAAACCCATCTGAAGTGCATTTTTACGCCAGGCATAGAGCAGTCCAAGCCCAAGAACAACAAAGAATATTAATATCTCGATAAAGGCCCGAAGACCCACAGTATGCATTACCACTCCCCATGGGAATATAAATACTGTTTCAACGTCAAATACGAGATAAATGATGGCAAAGAGATAATAGCCAACATTAAACTGTATCCAGGCAGGACTCTGCACCGGGATACCGCATTCATAGGGTTCCGATTTAGCGGGATTAATAGAGGAGGGGGCAATAAATCCGGAAAAAACCACCGCGCCACCAACCAGTACAATGCCTATGATAAAGAATAATACAAGTGATTCACTGCTCATGCTTTATAAATATAATTAAACTGATTCCGTGAGAAAAACAGCAACAAAATGTGGCCAAATATACGAAAATAAATATATGTTGATTTTTGAAGATGGAAAATTTGCATCACCGCACCTCCCGATGCAGAAACCGGGTAGTACTATAGCATTACCTCACTACTTCACCGGCTGCAATTCCATCCTTACAAGTGCCCCCGACTGAAAAACAGGCATGAGGGCTTTCGGATAGAATGGCCTCACCATATATAAGTTTTACATTAACCAGATCAGGTATTCTGTATAAAATCATATTATCATCCAAATGGGCAAAGGATGCCGATTGTTCCAGTCCTTTCGTCTTGCTTGTGCCGGTCAGGTCGAACAAAACCGGCTTACCGCCTGGTTTCACGGGCATCAAGAAATCCTTCATTGTCCGAAAATCTGAGAAGCACTACTCTGTCCGTTTTCTTTCCAATGGCAGGAGTATAATGGTAATTGCGCTGATGATGATAAACGGTTTTCTTCCCTATAAAAAGTGACAAATAGGCCTCTTCAAGCCCTGGCCAGTTCCTGTAAAGCGGCAGTCATTGCCTCCCCCTGCGGAGTTGAATCATTCAGGCCTGAAACCATTTTAAAACGGCGTTTTTTTAATTTGATCAGAAAATTGGCTGCTTCTTCAGCCTTCTGCTCAGTCGTTTTCTCCTTCAGGGTTTTTCTGCTGGCCGGCCTTGACGCATAATTTGAATCGGGCATCACGAGGCTGACTTCCACATTTTTTTCTGCTTCAAAATTTCTCTTTATGGATAGATCTGTAAAATAGGGTTCGGGAGTTTTTTCAGGAACGTTGTTATAGGTTACATATTTTTCCGGATTCCGGCTAAGGTCGAGGATCATACTGTCCTGCATTAATTTTACCAGACCTGGAAAAACATCCGGCTGAAAAGATCCCTGTGCCGCAAATATAAAATCCGGATCAGTTTCCAGATGCATGGCAACCTTAACCCTTGTTAAGGTCCATGAATACTCGGGTTTTGAGGGTACATTCTGAATGCCAAGGTATTTTGCAGCATATTGCCGGTAAGGACCAGGCATGGATCTCTGTTTCATCGGCCTCCACAGTCACATCGAGAACAGTCTGGGGAAGTGAATAGAGAAACATTCCCGCTTGCCTGAATCCTGAATCATTGACATTGGTTACTGAAATTTTACCTGTTGGGGAACAAGCCAGCATCAGGGACAATAAAACGGGCGTAATTAATTTGAAGTTATGCATATGGTTCATGGTTTTCGATTTTTAAAAATGCTTTTCCCAAATTGTCAATAATATCTGTAGCTATCAAAGCCTGCTGGCCATAATCCGATGCGGCCATATCACCCGCAAGACCATGTATAAATGCACCCAGCAAAGCGGCGTCAGATGACGGATATCCTTGTGCCAATAACGACAATATAATGCCTGTCAGTACATCACCGCTTCCGGCAGTAGACATACCGGGATTACCTGTGCTGTTAAAACAGCAGGTACCATCCGGCATGGCAATGGATGTATATGCACCTTTCAGTAATACTATTACATTATATTTTGCGGCAAATTCAATCTGCTTTTGGTTCCGGATGAATCCGGAATCAGATTTGCCTGCCAGGCGATCAAATTCACCCGGATGGGGAGTTAGAATTGACCGTGCCGGCAATAGTCCGCACAATACCGGTTTTTCTGACAGCATATTCAGCGCATCGGCATCAATCACCAGTGGAACATCTGAATTTTTAAGCAGTGATTCAAAGGCTTTTATGCTGATATCCATGGTTCCAATACCGGGTCCGATGCCAACGGCTGAAAAGTGCTTTCCGCCTGTCAATCCCGAGAAGTACCTTTCATCATTGTCAATATCAAATATGGATTCGGGAACCGCTCCCTGGATAATGGGGTAAACTGTTCGCGGAACATGTGTGGTCAGCAGTCCCACACCTGCCCTCAGAGCAGCCCTTGCGGCCAGTATGGCTGCACCTGCCATACCGTATGAACCGGAGATCAGCAAGGCATGCCCAAACAATCCCTTATGGGAAAATTTAATTCTTTCCCGGAAGATTTTCAGTATATCTTCCATCAGAATATAATGATACGGGGTTTCTATTTCCGAAATAGCGGCCGGATGAAGATGAATTGAAATGATATGCCAATTACCTGTGTATATGGCATTTTCAGCATAAAAAAATGAACGCTTCGGAAATTCAAAAGTCAGGGTATGAGAGGCCTTGATAACGGCATTTTCCGTGATTTGCCCCTGATCATCTGTTTTCAACCCGCTGGGAATATCAACTGAAATTACAGTGCAACCTGAGGAATTGATAAATTTTACGAGTGCAGCGGAAAGTCCTTCAAGTGGCCGCGACAGTCCTGAACCAAATAACGCATCAATAATTATATCATGATTATCAAGGACTGGAAAATCACTTTCGCTGCTTATTTCAATTACCGGCACCTTGTTCTGTTCTTCCAGCCGATGACGGTTAATAACAGAATCACCTGAAATAATCCGGCTGATTTGCAGTAAATAAAGGCTGATATGCATATAACCCCTGTCAGCCAGAATCCTTGCAATAGCCCAGCCATCACCTCCATTGTTTCCGGGTCCTGCAAAGATCTTTACAGGCTCATCAGGCTTAATATGTGAAGACAGCCATCTTACACATCCTGTTGCAGCCCGCTCCATTAGTTCAACGGATGTTACAGGTTCATGCAGGATTGTATACTCATCAATCTCCCGTATCTGCCTGGCTTCAAATACTTTCATCCTCTAAACATTTGCGAATAAACAATTATCTGCCTAAAATGAAGGTGCCTGCTACTTTCCGGTGGCAAAATAACTTACCTGCGTTCCCCGATCCATGTAATGTTTCTTATAGTCATACTGCAGGATCAGACTGTATTTTCCTGCCGTATTACTTTCCTCATACAGGCTGATCTTATCCCGAACCCAGGTATTTGTATGTTTTAACAAGTCCATCAGGCAAATCATTTCCTGTAATAGAAACTGAAGATAAATTACCCTTCTCATCATAGGAATATGCTTCAGACCGCTGAAACGATTGACCGGTAATATCCTTTCCGGTTACCGACACCTTATCCAGCTTCTTGTCTGCACTATATGAAAATGACCTGGTCTCAGCTTTCAGGCTTTGATTTGAAACCGCTTTGAATTTCCGGTTTTCCGACTGCAGATTTCCATCCTTATTATACACATAGCTGGTAATTGAACCAGTCTTTTTGCCGAAATATATTTTTTGCTGATGCAGTTTACCTGCCTTATCGTATGAGTAAACTGTTTTGCCTGTCGCTTCCAGTCCGCCAGACCCGGGTTCCAGTCGTACTACCTCATTTTCCCTGCCTGCTGCATCATAACCATGCTTAAGAATATACATCAGGCTGTCATTCTGGCTATAGCATTCTTCAGTAAATAATTTACCGTTTTGTAAAAATAAAAAGTATAATTCCGCGATCTGACCGCTTTGCTCATTGTACTTAATTTCACGGAACAATTGCTGTTCAGGTGTATAAAATTTCTGACTGACTAGTAATATAACCCTGGGTGCGGCCCTCTTTATCCAGCCGGTGCTTGTAGGTAAGATTTATCTTTAAGGTATCGGCGGCAATCGCTGATGAGATATACATCAATAAACAGAGCGCCATCAAAGCTTTTTCAAACACTTTCATTTTGTTTCAGTTTGAGATATTGTCTTTGAATCTCCGGATTTACCGCAATGGATGCTTAATAAGTTCATCCGCTGCATTAAATCCCAGGTCCTTTGCTTTATGCAAATCATCACATGCCGGATTCATTTGCTGAAGATTCAGCTCCGAAACAGCACGCTCATAATATGCTTCGGGATAATTCGGGCGAAGTTCAATTGCCTTACTGTAATCGGGGATAGCCTGCTGATGAAGATTCTGATTTCCATTTAATACCCCCCGGTTAAAATAGGCTTCTGCAAAGGCTGGTTTAACCGAAATGGCCTTGTCGTAATATGACATGGCTCTATTAATATCCTTCTTCATCGAATAAATTACGCCCAGGATAAGGTATGCATCGGCATTTGCGGGCTCTCCTTTTATTACCTCATTCAAATCCCGGGTTGCTTCATTCAGCTTATTAAGATTCAGGAAGGATAATGCCCTGTTGTAATAAGCCTTATATAATTTATGCTTCTTGCTGATTGCAACAGTAAAGTCCTTTGAGGCAGAATTAAAATCACCCTTCCTTGCATACACGGAACCCCGGTTATATATAATGTCAACATTTTCAGGATTCATAGCCAGGGCCTTGTTGAAATCACTTAATGCCCCATCCAGATCATTTATATTGAGCTTTAAATATCCACGACTGGCCAGTGCATCGCCGTTATTCAGATCCACGTTGAGTAACCTGTCATAATCTGCAATAGCTCCCTTATAATCATCAACAGCAGATTTAGCCTCGATGCTTTTCAAATAGGCTTCGATATTCCCCTTATCAAGGTCCATTGATTTTCTGTAATCTGCCACCGACCCCATAAAATCGGAAAGAGCCGCTTTGGCAAGTCCGCGATGATAATATGCACGGGCATACAGCGAATCCATTGAAATCACTTTTGAAAAATCAACGATAGCCTTTGCCTGGTCGTTTGCTTTAATGCTGAGAAGACCTCTGTAAAACCAGGCATCAGTCTGCGTACTGTCAATAGCCAGTGAATTATTTATATCGGTCTCTGAAGGACCAAACTGGTTTAAAAAATATTCCGCCTGGGCTTTTCCCAAAAGTGCCCTGGCAGAGCGGCCATACCATCTGTATGCTTTTTGAAACTCATCCAGTGATTCCGAATACTTTTTCTCCTGGAGCAATGCGGTACCTTTTAATAAATGCTTTTCAGAAATATGCTTTCTCGAAAACCAGAGTATTCCCCCTGCAAATACGAGGATTAAAACTAATATGATGCTAATTGTTAGTCCTTTACGCCTCATAATGGTAATTTTATTAGTTCAGGTTAATATTAAGAAAAATAAACTACAGGCATCCTATCCTTTCAAATAGCATTTGATCTTATCCATCATGGCATCCAGCCGGATGGGTTTGGCAATAAAATCCACGGCACCCAGATTACGGGTTAATTCAATGGATTCAACAGAATCATATGCCGAGACAATTATAATAGGTATATGATCGATATGAAGTTCATTCTTTCTCTTCAAAAAATCATATCCTGAAATTTCAGGCATACTCAGATCCAGCAGTATAAGATCGGGAGAATGTTTCTCCATCAGTTTTGTCGCTTCTTTCACATTTGATGCTGCAAGAGAAATGTAACCCGCTTCTTTTAAAGCGTATTCCATGAGCACCAGGGCCGTATTTGAATCATCAATAATCAGTATTTTCTTCTTGTTCTCCATCTCTATATTGATTTCAAAAAGGATCATTTCAAAAAAACCCACGTAAAAATAAGGCTTAAATCTGATACTGGTCTACAATTGATATGTATTATTTCAACATGTCTCCCTTTTTGTACTAACTTTAATTTTCCAAAATTATTAAAAGCAAATTCCGGGGCGCCTCAGTTTACTGGTTGCAGTAAAAATCTTAATGCAGCAACTTTGCCGGAACTACGTCATTATATAAATCTGAAAAACCCAAAAACCATGAAAATTTACAGCTTAACCAGTCTGGTGGCAATTGCAGTGCTTCTTTCAGGATGTATGATAAACATCCAGGATTCAATTACAGGAAACGGCCATGTGGTCAAACAGAACCGTGATGTTTCAGAATTCAATAGCATTAAAGTAGGAAGCGGAATTGATGTTTTCCTTACCCAGGGGGATAATCATACCCTTGAAGTTGAAGCTGATGAGAATCTGCAAAGTTGGATAAGAACAGAGGTCAGTGGCAATGAACTGCATATTTTCACTGAAAAGAGCATTCGTTTTGCCAAAACGAAAAAGGTATATGTAACCTGTAAAACCCTTGAGCGTATTGAAATTTCGAGCGCGGGTGATGTTACCGGAGTAACACCATTTAAAACGGATAAACTGGACATTGAAATGAGCAGTGCCGGAGATCTCAGGTTTGAAGTAGAGGCCAGTGAGATAGGAATATCCATTTCAAGTGCGGGAAATGCATATCTGAAAGGAAAAACGAATGTTTTAAAAGCTGATTTAAGCAGTGCCGGAGATCTGAACGCCTATGATCTGATCGCCAAAACCGGAGATGTTTCTGTTTCAAGTGCCGGAAATGCCAAGGTTTATGTGACCGATGAGGCCAGTTTCCGGTCGAGCAGTGCCGGGGACATAAACTATCGCGGAGAGCCAAAGATCAGGGAGATTCGTACCTCCAGCGCGGGCTCCGTGAATAAGAAGTAAAGACGGTGATCGGTATTCGGTAATCAGTAATCGGTAATCAGTAATCGGTAATCGGTAATCAGTAATCGGTAAGCGGTGTGTCGGTGGTCTGTAACGGGCATTCTTGAGAACAAAGCAGTATCTTTGCTGCCTTCGGCGTCTTCCTGCACAATAATAGGTGAAAAACAAACCCATGTGAAAATGAGTGAGCCAATTAATTATTTAATAATGAGAATTTTAATTATCACTTTTAAAAATCTTATAGTAACCTATCAACCGGTTCCTGAAGGCTCCCGGTTTTTCTGAAAACAAACGGACAGCCAGTGGCTTAATGCTTTTTTGTAAATTTATTCTTTTTATTTCGATATGGTCCGTGAGTTCCCCTGGAAATATGCTGCCGGTGCTTTTGCCCTGAATAGCAAGATAATGAATTAGCTCAGATAAATCATGATCCTTGCCCAGCTTTTCTGCAAGAACATCGAGGTTGTGGATATTCAAACCAATCATGGAAGACCAAACCGGCCTTATGAGTATCAACTGGTTCCAAAGGCATTTTACAGTTTTTCTGAGTTCATGCAGGTTTTCGGTCGTGTTTTGATTTAACGCCAAATCCAGTTTATTTCTGCCATCAACATAGGAGTTCTTAATTCCGTTTGCCAGCATAATAAAGTCAATTTCGGAAAGAGGCATTTTTTCAATCCGGTCTTTTTCTTTTGTCAGCAGGATGATTACTTCATTAAATAGATGCCCTTTTCAACAATTTCATTTGTAAGTAACTGATGATCTGTTTCAAATTGATGCATGAGTGTCCCAATAACCAAAGGATCAACAGGGTGTCTTTTGTCCAGGAGAATCTCGGAAAGACAATCGCAATAAACTTTACTTAAGCGGTGTGGAGCAAGCAGGCGACTGATAGTCCGGATATGATCGTGACCCAGGTGATATGATTTTTTGCCTGTTGCTTCTCTGAACAGGCTGTAAACTGCGCGTATCCGTTTTATGTTCTTCCTGATCTCATGTGTAGCTATATCAGGCTGTTCCACCGATCTCCGGCATAAATCCATTGCCATCATGATCTGCTCGATGATAACCCGGCGAAATGTGGCTGTAAAAGGTTCCCGTCTGGATATGTGAAATCCGTGCATGAACGAACAGTGATTGGAAATGAAGGAATGGTCTGTTTAGTTTAGTCTTTTTGACTCATCAAATGTAATAACAAATGGCTACTTTTACGTCCCAAATTTGACATTTCAGCATGGAAAAAAACTACATAAAATTAATTGCCGGGAATTTAAATTTACAGCCATGGCAGGTTGAAAATACGCTTTCACTTTTTGCACAGAAAGCCACGATACCCTTTATAAGCCGGTACAGGAAAGAAATGACCGGCAGCCTGGATGAAATGCAGATTGCGGATATCCAGGAACAGAATATGCGTTACCTTGAGCTGGATAACCGGCGTGAAGTCATTATTAAATCCATTGAAGAACAGGGATTTATGACGGATGAGCTGATGGTGAAGCTTCAGAATGCAGCCACAATGACAGAACTGGAAGACCTTTATCTTCCTTACAAACCTAAAAAGAAAACGCGTGCAACTGCGGCCCGGGAAAAAGGCCTTGAACCCCTTGCGACGGCTAATAAGGAATCAGACAGTAAGAGATGTGCATCAGGAAGCGGAGAAATACCTGAATGATCAGGTTGAAACGGCAGAGGATGCGTTGCAGGGTGCACGGGATATCATTGCAGAATGGATCAATGAGGATCAGCGTGCCCGGAATTCAATAAGGCGGCTGTTTTCAACCGGTGCCCTCATTTCTTCGCGCTTAATAAAGGGAAAAGATGCTGAAGGTATTAAATACAAGGATTATTTTGAATATTCCGAACCGCTTAACCGGTGTCCTTCGCACCGGATCATGGCCATGCTTAGGGGAGAAGAAGAAGGATTCCTGCGAATATCCATTGAACCTGAATCCGGAAAAGGCCATAGAACATGCTCGAAAAACAATTTATAAGAAGCACCGGTGAATGTGCAAAACAAATTGCGCTGGCAATTAAGGATTCTTATAAGCGATTGCTTGGACCGGCCATTGAAACTGAATTCAGGGCACAATCCAAAGAAAAGGCAGATGAGCAGGCTATCCGGGTTTTCGCCGAAAATCTGAAACAACTTCTGATGTCCCCTCCCCTCGGTCAGAAAAGGGTATTGGCGATTGATCCCGGATTTCCGGAGCGGATGCAAGGTAGTTTGCCTGGATGCACAGGGCAATCTGCTGCATAACGAAACCATTTTCCCCACCAGCCACAGCAGGAAACCGCCATGGCTATCAAGAAAATAAATACCCTGGTCAATTCATATAAAATTGAAGCAATAGCCATTGGAAATGGAACAGCCAGCCGCGAAACGGAAGAATTTATCCACCGGATAAAATTCGATCGTGATATAAAGGTTTTGTTGTAAGTGAAGCCGGTGCCTCGGTTTATTCGGCTTCAAAAGTGGCCCGGGAAGAATTTCCTGAATTTGATGTTACGGTTCGCGGGGCCGTATCCATTGGACGCCGACTGATGGATCCGCTGGCCGAACTGGTAAAAATTGATCCGAAATCAATTGGTGTGGGACAGTATCAGCATGATGTAGACCAGAATAAACTAAAGGATTCACTTGACCAGGTTGTGGAAAGTTGTGTGAATGCGGTGGGTGTGGATTTAAATACAGCCAGCATGCATTTGCTGAACTATGTATCGGGACTGGGACCGCAGCTGGCCAAAAATATTGTGGATTTCAGGAAAGAAAACGGACTTTTCAAATCGCGTGAAGATCTGAAAAAAGTTGCCAGGATGGGACCAAAGGCTTTTGAACAGTCTGCCGGATTCCTGCGAATAAGGGACGGGATCAATCCACTGGATAACAGTGCTGTGCATCCTGAAAGTTATTATATTGTGGAAAAGATGGCCAGGAAGTTTTAACAGACCTGTATCTGATCTGCTGAAGGATGAAGAACTGAGAAAAGAGTGTGGATATAAAGAAATTTACGGATGAAAAAATCGGGATTCCTACACTGACTGATATTATGAATGAACTCACCAAACCCGGGCGTGATCCGCGTTCAGGTATCAAAATTTTTGAGTTTTCTCCGGATGTTCATTCGATGGAAGATATTCGTCCGGGCATGGTGCTTCCGGGTATTGTTACCAATATTACCAATTTTGGTGCCTTTGTGGATATAGGAGTAAAACAGGATGGACTGGTTCACATTTCCCAGATGGCAGATAAATATGTAAGTAATCCGGCCGATGTGGTAAAACTGCATCAGCATGTGCAGGTAAAGGTGCTGGAGGTGGATGTGGCGAGGAAGAGGATACAGCTGACAATGAAAAGTAAAAGATGAAAACTAAAAGTTAGTTGATGTGTTGATTGTTGATGTGCTGATGTTGATAGTTGATGCTGATGTTGCTAATTGATGGCTGAAAGAGCTGCATGTCTGAACTGCAAGAACTGCAAGACTTAAAGAAGAACACAGAATTATATACTTCGAAGTGCATTAATCTTCGGTTCATAACCTTCAGAGATCCTTGCAATATTGTTTGATCTGCTTAAAGCAGAACAAAAATAAACGGGTTCAAAATTGAACCCGTTTAATGATTTTCTATCCGAGGTATCCCTTCAGCAATTTGCTGCGGGAAGTATGCCTGAGGCGTCGGATTGCTTTTTCTTTGATCTGCCTGACACGTTCGCGGGTAAGATCGAATTTCTCTCCTATTTCCTCGAGTGTCATTTCCTGGACCCCGATTCCAAAGAAAAATTTTATAATATCTCTTTCCCTTTCAGTAAGGGTTGCCAATGCCCGGTCAATTTCCTTCATCAGGGATTCACTGATCAGCTTTTTATCCGCCTTGGGTGAATCGTGATTGATGAGAATGTCGAGAAGACTGTTGTCTTCCCCTTCGGCAAACGGAGCATCAACTGAAACATGTCTGCCGGAAACTTTCAGTGTATCCGAAATTTTTTCCTTTGGCAGGTCAAGTGCTTCTGCAAGTTCTTCCGGAGTAGGTGTGCGTTCAAATTCCTGTTCGAATTTGGAAAATGCCTTATTAATTTTATTCAATGAGCCAACCTGATTCAGAGGTAACCGGACTATCCGGGACTGCTCAGCAAGGGCCTGCAGTATGGATTGTCTGATCCACCATACTGCATAGGATATGAATTTAAATCCCCTTGTTTCATCAAATTTTTCTGCTGCTTTAATCAATCCAAGATTCCCTTCATTGATTAAATCAGGCAGGCTAAGTCCCTGGTTTTGATATTGTTTAGCTACCGAAACCACAAACCTGAGATTAGCACGTGTAAGTTTTTCAAGTGCTGACTTATCACCCTTCTTGATTCGCTGCGCTAACTCAACCTCCTCTTCAACAGTAATCAGTTCTTCCTTGCCAATCTCCTGCAAATACTTGTCAAGTGAAGCGCTCTCTCTATTGGTAATTGATTTTGTGATCTTTAATTGTCTCATATTCCTGAAAAAATTTGTCCGAATTTATGCTATTTTATATTTATATTCCTAGTAATTATTCATCTAAAATTTTAAATTAAAAAAAAGGCTTGCAAACTGCAAGCCTAATATTATTGATAATCAAAATATTGCTATTACAGTCCAAAAGCATAATAGGCGACCTCGCCATTCTGATATACTCCTTCTAAATATACTCCTCCCTTAATTGAGTTTATGATCTTGCTCAGCTCATCAACCGAATTGACCGGTTTATTATTAATCTGGGTAACCACAAATCCGGGTCTTACACCAGCAGTTTTCAGTTTGCCCTCCTGAATTTCACTGATCTTTACACCATTTTTAATTCCGAGTTTGCTTTTTTCCCGGTCATCCAGATTAGTAAACTTTGCTCCAAGTATGGTTTCGTAGGTTCCTGCTTTAACGACGCTCGTGTCGCCTTGTAGGTTACGTAATTTAACCTCGAATTGTTTCAAATTGCCTTTTCTTTTTACCGTAACCGAGATCTTGTCGCCAGGACGATATCTTCCAACAATTTCCTGCAATTCGGAAGGACTGTTAACTTTAACGTCATTAATCTGAACGATTACATCTCCTTTTTCAATGCCTGCATCTTTAGCCGCACTGTTTTCATTTACGTCGGTAACATATACACCGCCGAGTTCAGGCAATTCCTTTTCCTTGGCCAGTTCAGCTGTGATGTCGGTTATACTTACGCCCATGATGGCACGCTGAACGGTTCCGTATTCAATCAGGTCACGTACTACCTTCTGCACGATGCTGGAAGGAATTGCAAAAGAAATTCCCACATTTCCACCGGAAGGTGATATAATGGCCGTATTGATGCCAATCATCTCCCCTTTCAGATTTACCAGCGCTCCCCCGCTGTTTCCCTGGTTAACCGAAGCATCGGTCTGGATATAAGATTCTATTCTGTAATTATCATCAATAATCTGCATGCTCCTGCCTTTTGCACTTACGATACCGGCAGTAACAGTGGAAGATATATTGAACGGATTACCAACAGCCAATACCCATTCACCCACTCTCATGGCATCGGAATTTCCAAATGAGATAAAGGGCAGATTCTTTTCATCGAATTTAAGAAGGGCCAGATCGGTGGAATGATCTGTACCAACTACCTTGGCTGTAAATTCACGTTTGTCATTCAGTGTAACCGTTACCTTCTCCGAATTTTCAACCACATGATTATTGGTGACAACATATCCGTCTGCCGTAATGATAACTCCCGGAGCCAATGCCGGTCACCGGCTCCCTATCACCCTGGTAATGGTCACCATAAAAGAAATCATAAATCGGATTTCGGTATGAAACTGTGGACTGTGTTTTAACATTTACTACACATTCAATCGTTTTTTCTGCTGCAACAGTAAAATCAGTCGAACTGTCAAGTCCTGCTTTCAGGCTGACCATACTGACTGGTTCTTTCACCGTGGATACAATGTTTTTTTCTTTTTTGTCGAGAATAGCCGAATAAGCGAATACCGCAACCAAACCGCCTATTACTGAGGCTAACATAATTACTAATAGCTGTCTCTTTTTCATTTTTGTAATAATTTAGCTTTATCTTTATTCAATAATTTAATTTGAAATTGATAAATTATTTTTCGGACAAATTTCCGATCTCAAAATTAGGACATTTGTCCGGGTATTGTGCTGGTTTAACATAATTTAACGGAAACCGGATGGAGCTGACGTTTTATAAATATGAAGGTGCCGGAAATGATTTTGTCGTTCTCGATGACAGGAAAATGCAATTTCCGGAAAAACGGACGGATCTTGTGAAATTTATTTGTGACCGCCGTTTTGGAATTGGTGCGGATGGATTGATGCTGCTCAGGCCAAAAAACGGATATGATTATAGCATGATTTATTATAATGCGGATGGCAATGAAAGTACCATGTGCGGCAATGGTGGCCGATGCCTGGCCGCATTTGCCAATAAACTGGGAATTATTGACAGGAAAGCTGTATTCACTGCCGCTGACGGGGTGCATGAAGCAGAATTGCTTTCGGATAATTATGTGCGACTGAAAATGATTGATGTTTCGGAGATTGAAACCGGAAAAGATTTTTATTACCTGAATACCGGTTCTCCGCATTATGTAAAATTCCTGTCATCAATTGAAAAGCTGGATGTATTTAATGAAGGACGGAAAATAAGATATAATGAGCGGTTTGCAGACCAGGGAACCAATGTCAATTTTGTGCAGGAATACCCTGATCATATTGCCGTAAGAACCTATGAACGGGGTGTTGAAAATGAAACCCTTGCCTGTGGAACCGGTATTGTTGCCTCAGCAATATGTACCGGGATAAGGAAAGGCATCAATCATGGCAGTTTTTCATCCGCAGTGCATGCCCGGGGAGGTCAGCTTAAAGTATCTTTTTTCAGGGATGACAGCCACATCACCGATGTCTGGCTCGAAGGCCCTGCCACCTTTGTATTTGAAGGAAAAATTAGACTTTGCTGTATAAATGTAGTTACGTCTTAATGTTGGGAGTTCCCTTACTTCGCTATTGGGATGATGCTCCCGTGTTCAGGATGAAAAAAAAGCGGTCCCATTTATCGGGACCGCTTTTATAATAGAGAAAATATTTCAGAGAGAAGAAATTTACTGGTTTTTAGGAACCACTTCACCTTTAATAATTAAAGATGTATTGCCTTCTGTAGCATTTGAAGTAACAACAATCGCTTTTGTAAAAGCTCCACCGGCTGCTGCATTATAAGTAACAGCTATTTTACCTGATTTTCCCGGAAGAATTGGTTCTTTTGGATAATCAGCAATGGTGCATCCACAGGTTGGCCTTACTGAACTTATAATCAGCGGAACCATGGTGGGATTTTTAAATTCAAATTCGGCGGAAACGGGTTTTCCCTGTTCAATCTTTCCAAAATCAATTGTGGTTGAAGTCCATTCAATTCCTGATGCAGGTTTGGCTGCATCCTGGGCCTTTATAACGGAAAAACCATATTAATAACAGCATTGACAGGAGAAGCGCAGGGATTACATTTCTTATTTTCATAGAGGTTCTTTTATTTTGTGTCCTAAAATTAACGTTTATTTAGCACAGAAAGTTTTAAAAATTCGTTAAAATTTGTTAACTGTCTAAATTGCCTAGATGGCAAATATAGGCATGAAAATGGTAATCCCCCTATTCTTCAAATTAACATCGTCAAAATGATATCGGAAAATTCATCCGTACAAATGGAAAACCGTAATTGCCATCAGGGAAACTGCTGATAGATATTTCTGCTTCTATCAATAATTTTACTATTAGCCAGGGAAAAGAAATGCTGGAATGACAAACGACTCATTCAGGTTTATAATAGGTTATAATAGGTTAGTTCTTTGCATATATTCCGGGTTCAACCAGATTTCCAGCATTCTTTTTCCACTATAATGCCGTTTTACCCTGGTTTGAAATGGTGCCTGAAATTTAAATCATTGAAAATTTATGAAGAAAGTATTATTTACGGTTGTGTTAGTGGCGGTAACACATTCCTTGCTGGCAATTAGTCAACAAATCGCCATTCATGGACTATGTAAAACCTAAAATACTAACTTATGAAAATCATTTTGAATTTAATTTTATGCCTGCTCTTATTTGGCTTCTGTTCCTCGATGGCACAGGACATACAAGTTAAGGGGACAGTTACTTCAGCAGAAGATGGCAGTCCGCTTCCAGGTGTGTATGTAAAAATTAAGGGGACCAATACCGGCGCTGTAACCGATGTGGATGGAAAATATCAGATATTAGTGCCTGCTGATGCTACCCTGATATTCTCTTTCATTGGATTGAAAGATCGTGAAATTGCTGTAATGGGTCAGATAATTATTGATGTGGTGATGGAATCATCAGTTACCATGGTTGATGAGGTAGTGGTCACTGCATTGGGAATAACAAAGTCCAAAAAATCACTTGGATACGCTGTATCGGACTTCAATACAGAGGATCTGAATAATCGACAGGTGATCGATGCAACCCAGGCCTTGACAGGGAGAGTTGCCGGGGTATCCATATCTTCGACATCAGGTTCTCCGGGTGCCTCCACAAGTGTGATCGTCAGAGGATTGTCCTCTATAACACAAAGTACACAACCACTTTATATTATTGATGGTGTACCGGTAAATAATCAATATTCCGGCGGTAACAGCACGGAAGCCGCCACAACAGCCAATTTGACTGTTGATTTTGGCAATGCCGCATCTGATATCAATCCGTCCGACATTGAAACCATAAGTGTATTAAAAGGCGCAGCTGCGACAAGCCTTTACGGAACAAGAGCCGCCAACGGTGTTATAATAATTGCCACAAAAAGCGGTAAAAAAAATCAAAGTCTGAAGGTTGATTTTTCGTCTTCCTATACCCTCACAACAGTAGGACGTCTGCCATATTACCAGAAGAAATATGGACAAGGATGGAGTGGTCATTTTGCGTATGAGGAAAATGGCAGCTGGGGTCCTGTTATGGATGGAGCTATGAGACTGACCGGAAATGTTGTTGACAACTCTCAGCGAATCATGCCATTCAAATACCAGGAAAATGGCCTTCGTGATTTTTTTGAGTATGGCAATACTTTTAACAATGCGATTTCTTTCTCAGGAGGCACTGAAAAAATCGGATATTATGCCTCTTATGCCAATACCAGCCAGGATGGAGTTTTTCCCGGTGATGCCGATATTCTGAAGAGAAACTCGCTGACATTTAAGGCGAATGGCGGAACCGATAAAACCAGAATTAGCTTTAGCGCATCATATACAAATAAGAAAATCAATGCTGTGGCCAGCGGCCAGGGAGATGATGCCGGTGGCGGAAAAGCTGTAATGCAGGAATTGCTGGCGAATCCGGTAAATCACTATCTGCCTCTTTACAGGAACTATAATTACAAATTCGATAATATAGATAATTATTTCAATCTGTATGCCCAAAATCCATATTTTACCATAAATGAAAATGGAAACGACTTTGAACAGGACAGGCTGATCAGCAGCTTTGATTTTAACCGGAAAATCGTTAAGGGTCTGAGTGTTTCGTGGCGAGGCGGGCTGGATCAGTACAGCAATTTTTATCAAAGGTACAGTGCAATCGCCCGAAAAACTCCGGGTTCTCCAAACTCTTCCGAAAATGATGTTGCCGGTATGGTAAAAGAGGAGGGAAGAACCGTTAGCCAGGTTAATTCCGATTTGTTTATTAATTACGATGGAAAGCTGGATATTGGAGAAAAATTCTTAGAGTATAATGTTGTAATTGGTAATAATGTTAATCAAAGAAAATCAGAGCGATTAACAACCATCGCGTCAGGATTAGTAGTTCCTGATTATTACAGTGTTACCAATATCAGTGGGAGTGCCGATGTTTCAACCTACAGGGAGAAAAGACGATCAGTGGGGCTATTTGGAACAGTATCCTTGAATTTCAGTGATTACCTGTTCCTGCAGTTTTCCGGAAGAAATGACTGGTCATCGACACTGCCTAAAGATAACAACTCATTCTTCTATCCTGGTGTCAACCTGGGCTTTATATTTTCATCATTTTTACCAAAGGGTATCCTCACCTACGGAAAACTGAGAGCAGGATATGCCCTTGCCGGAAACGATGCTCCGGCCTATTCACTCGATCCCTATTACAGGGCGGCTATACTGAGAAATGGAGGTTATGGGTTTACCAATTATCCTGTGGGTGGTGTGGCAGCTTTTGAAAAATACCGCAAACTGGGCAATCCAAATTTAAAGAATGAACTTTCAAAGGATTTTGAAATAGGAACGGAATTGCGATTTTTTAGCAACCGGATTGGACTTGACCTGGCCTACTATAAAAAAGTAACGACCGACCTGATTTTTGATGCTACAATTGCCGGGTCCTCTGGTTTTGATATACAAACCACAAACCTGGGTCAGATTACCAACAGTGGAGTTGAATTGCAATTGGATCTGACACCTGTTAAGCAGGGGAATTTCAGATGGGATTTAACTTATATTTTCACGAAGAGTAACACCATCCTGGATGAGCTGTCTGCAGAACTGGGAGTGGAAGAATATGTGATTAATTCGGCTTATGAAACAGAATTTGTGGCAATTCCCGGTGAACAATTGGGTCAGTACAGGATACCTGAATATAAATATTCGCCGGATGGCCAGGTAATTGTAGGTGATAACGGATTACCCCTGGAAGGGGATAAAGTTTTATATGCAACTTCGGTACCCGATTATAAAATGTCTCTTTCAAATACCTTTTCATTTAAGGGTATAAACCTGGCCTTTTTATTTGATTATCAACAGGGCGGACATATGTACTCCAATACTGCCAACAGCTGCATGTGGTCAGGTAATAGCGAACAGTCCCTAACCAATGACAGAAGACCCTGGGTTATTCCGAATTCTGTGCAGGAGGTTACTGATGAAGCGGGTCAGGTAACATATGTTGAGAATGCCACCCCGGTTTTTAATAACTGGCATGAATACTATGACAGCAATACAAACAAACCTATTGAAAGGAACAGGATTATTGAGAAAACCTATGTAAAGCTCCGTGAGGCATCATTAAGCTATTCCCTGCCAAAATCAATTGTTGAAAAAGCCAGATTAATCAATATTAACATTGCAGTTTATGGCACCAACCTGTTCTTATGGACTCCGGCTCTCAATAGCTTTATCGATCCTGAAATGTCAACTTTTGGAAACGGTATTGAAGGATTGTTCGGCGAGTTTGATGGATTGCCACAGACCAGATCTTATGGCATTAAGCTAAATGTTGCATTTTAAAATTAAAATTCAATACGATGAAAAATACGGCAATAATATTGAGTATTCTGATTCTTAGTCTTTTCGGGTGCAGTGAATTCCTGGATGTGAATGAGAATCCGAATTTTCCTGAGAATGTTGAAGACTACCTGATACTACCATCTGCTGAGGCAGGACTTGCTTCTGTTATGAGTGCCGATTACGGCCTGATTGGTTCATTTTGGGCACAGCATTGGGCTCAAAACAATACATCCTCACAATACAAAGTATTTGAAACCTATACCCTGAGCAGTAATGACAACCGTGTGGACGGTTCTTATCTTTCCATGTATCGGGATGGGCTTGGCGATAATGAGATCATCCATCTGAAGGCTGAACAGGAAGAAAATTGGGGATTGTTTCTCATGACATCGACCTTAAAGGCTTATGGATTTCAATATCTGGTTGATTTCTATGGCAATGTTCCTTACGATGAAGCATTTAAGGGAGAGGAAGGAAACTTCACACCAGTCATCAACACAGGAGAAGAGGTTTATGCTTCTATTTACGAACTGTTGAACAATGCATTGGGCAAAGATGTGAGTGGTTTTATCCCTGCCCGGTATGCCAGTTACGATTTACTGCTGGATGCAAATATCAGTGACTGGATTGATTTTGCCAATACACTGAAATTGAGAATAATCTTAAGGCAATATAATGTCAACACTGCATGGGCCAATACTGAATTAACCGGTTTGTTAGCCAACGGCTCTTTTCTGACAAGGGATGTTGCTTTGACCAATTTTGAAGATGTCGACAGTAAATCAAATCCGCTGTACGAGGCTGACCAGCGCCAGTTAAATACCAGCCAGAATATCAGGGCTAACGCTACCTTCACAACGTATCTGAAAAACAACAACGATTCAAGGTTGCAGTCGCTTTTCGCTGTAGTTGGTGGCAAGATAGATGGTATGATAACCGGATCGTATGAAATTCCTTCCACCGTGTGGAATGCTCCCGACGTTATTTCAAAGCCAATTCTAACAGCAACAATGCCGGTTTATTTAATGACTCAGGCAGAAACCAACCTCCTGCTGGCTGAAGCCTACTTGCGGTTAGGGGATGCAGCCACTGCTGAAAGTTATTATAAGGAAGGGGTGCTAAACTCCTTTGGGCGCATGGGAGCTGATACAACCGGTATGAATTTGTTCACCTCAATATATAAATTCCCATCCACAGGCTTCGATGCCCAGTTGAAGGCAATAATCATGCAAAAGTGGGTTGACGCAGCTGATGGACAAAGAGGTGCAGAAGCTTTTCTGGAATGCCTGAGAACCGGCTATCCCGAAACTGCAGCCCCCGAAGTGCAGACTGCCATACCGGAAGGTCGCGAGACAGATCTGCCCGAAGCCTATATACCCGGAACCTTGATTTACAGCAAGAAGGGTGCTTCAAATGGTAATTTTCCGAAAAGGCTACCCTATCCCGACAGTGAATTAAATTTTAATATCAATGCGGCTGAATACAAGGATTTACCGGATGCCACGGTAATGCAAACAAGAGTATGGTGGAATCAACAATAAACAATGCCATGAAAAACAGAAAACTAGTTTATATATTGTTCGCTGCCCTGATTATCCCATTCAGTGGCTGTGAAAAGGAATACAAAGATGAATCGAGAATAACCTATTTCCCCTTGTTTGAAATGGAAGGTGAATCCGAAATTATTCATACAATCGGAGAACCCTATGAGGATGGAACTGTTACAGCCACGGAAGACGGAAAACCACTTGAAGTAAGTGTTGATGTACTTGGGGAAGTGACAGGATACAGCGGAACAACAGTAAATGTTGATGTTTTTGACAAATACGTAATTACCTATTCTGCCACAAACATGGATGGATATGTTGGTACCGCCATCAGGACAGTATATGTTGCACCGCCTACCGGAGATCTGGTTACAAGCCTTGAGGGAATATACCTGAGCAGTGTGCAGAGAACCCCGTCGTTTGCTGTTATACCCCAGTATACCGACCTGAAGTATATTTATATCTGGAAAACGGAAGATAATAAATTCGAAATATCCTGTGCCCTGGGTGGGTATTATTCTATTGGCAAGGAATTACGGTATATGGCTTTGCTTTCCAGGGAGCTGTGATAACAGCCAATAATATTCCTGCCAATGATTTTACTATAAGCCAGGCAGCTTCTCCGGATTTTGGCAATGTAGCTGATATTACTGATTTTAAGGTTGATGCGGTTAATAAAAAGATCACTTTCACGAGTACCGCAGATTTTGATAATGGGGTATTTCATGTACAATTGGAACAGGTTCAATACTAAAAGTTACCACTATGAAAAAATATATATTGCTTGCCGCATTTTTTGCAATAATGCTTTCTTCCTGTGATAAAAAGGAGGAATTTGTAAATGAGGAGTCCAAAGTGGTTGAAATTGCCGGAGAATGGTATGTTCGCTATGACCATCCGGTATATGGCCCTGATCCTTTTGGGTATGGATTCACAAGCCTGATTACCTATAATACATCTGCAGACGACGGGCAGGTGATGTGGATAAATGACCAGGGAAATTTCTGGACATACCAGGTGAAAATACCTGTCAATCTAACAGCACTTACATTTGGAAGCCAGGATACAGTGGTAAATGCGATTGACGGATATGACATCAAAGTATTGGTCAGAAACGGCAAAGTTATAAAAGATGCCTCGCTTCGGCCTTCTGGCGCTATTGCAGATAGTATTTATTTTGAATTATGGTTTGAAGATCTGGAAGGCTCTACAGGAATTGCCGGTGATACGTTAATTGTATCTGGTTATCGAAGAACCGGATTTTTAGAAGATGAACCCTGATAGATTTCTCAGGCAAAGAGGGTGTCTCAAAAGTCGAGACACCCTCTTTTGTTTATTTTCCGGATGATAATACCATTAACTGCTTTATGATTAAAAAAAGGCTGTCTCGAAACTGAGACATCCTCAACTTTTTTATTCTTATCAATTCATGCAGCATGATTTTCAATTCGCCGTCTTTAACTTTAAATCAATATATCAATCCTATAAAAAATGAGTTTAAGGATCTCAACCACTTTTATGTTTATAGGGTTTTTCGTTTACAGGAGGTCCTAGTATTAGTGAAGATGAATGATTCTTGATGTGAGGGCAGTATTTCAAATAAATAATAACCCTGATCAATGAGATTCTCTTTAAATAAACTGCTTGCACTCATTGCAATATTTCTGATTCTGAATCTTTCAGGAGCAAATTGCAATTTTTCAGATTTGGATGATTTTAGTTCTGAATCACTTCAGGATTCATCCATACTGAAGACTCTATATGATTCCGCAAAGTTTTATACGAAAACTGATCCGGTTCTGAGTAAGCATTTGCTTCAAAGGCTTATCTCTGTCTCTAAAGGCAAGGATAGCAGCATGTTATACGAGTATTACACCCTATATGGCAATGCAAGCCTGGTTAACGGTGATTTCAATGAAGCTGAATATTATTACAAAAAATCCCTGACTCTGGATGAACAGCGCAAGGATACACTGGAACAAGTCAGAATATATAATAACCTGAGCCACCTTTATTTAATATCAGGGAAACTCGATCTTTCGGTGGAGAATTCACATAAGGGAATCAGACTTCTCGAAATCATGCATCAGCATGGTACTTTGCCAAAAACTATAGTTCAATTTAGCCATAAATCATCTGACCTTGTGGAATCCTTTTTCTATACAAATATTGGACAGATCCATATGAAAGCCGGCAACTATAAGGAAGCAGTCAGGTACTATAGTAAAGCGCTCATTTCTACTGAGAAAAGTAAAGATAAGATTTATTATGCCAGTGCTTTGAATGATATGGCTTTGGCATACAGGCATCTGAAACAATATGATCAGGCATTGAAATATTGTAAAAAAGCAATAGCCATTAATAAAGAAATTGACAATGAATACGGCATAGGTTTGAACTACCAGATCATGGGCGATATATATGCCCTGACAGAAAACTTCAGTGACGCAAATTCCATGCTGCAGGAAGGAATGGAAATTCTTGACAAATCAGATGATTTGACAGCCAAATCCATGACGCTGTTGAGTATTGTGGGATTGGACATAAAATTAAAGCAATACGACAAGGCCGAGAAAAACCTGAAACTTTGTTTCAATCTGGCCCAGGCTTCTGGCGATCTGGAAGTTTTAAGCCTGTATTACTATCATCAATTCCAGCTCGATTCCATAAAGGGTTCTGTCAGCAATGCCCTGGCCAGTTTCATAAAATATCATGAACTGAATGGTCAGATCAGCAACAGTAGAATGAATGAGCGAATATCTGAAATTCAAACAACCTATGAAATGCAGCGCCATGAACAGGAAAACAAGCTGCTTAAAAGCGAGAATGAAATTCAGCATATGCGTATCAATAGGAGCCGGATCGTCATTATTATTCTTTGTGGATTTTTCAGCCTTATTCTTATCATCACACTGTTGATTCTGAGGCACCAGCAATTATTGACAAAACATAAGATCATAGAGTTGAAGCAGCAGAACCTCAATCAGCAAATGAATCCGCATTTTATTTACAACTGCTTAACCTCTCTGCAATCTTTTATATTTCATAATGATATTTCAAATTCCCTGGAATATCTGTCGAAATTTTCCAGACTCATGCGAAAAATTCTGGAGAACTCGCAGAAGCAATATATGTCAGTACAGGATGAAATCGAGGTTCTTTCGCTCTATCTGAAACTGGAATCTATCCGGTTTAAAGGGAAATTTGATTATGAAATTACGGTTGATGATAAAATTGATCCCATACTTTTTAAGATACCCTCCCTGCTGATACAGCCTTTTGTTGAAAATTCCGTATGGCATGGTATTCAAAACAAAGAAGGGATAGGCAAGATTCAGATTACGTTTAATTTATCTGAAAAGTCGATCTTCTGTACCATTGAAGATAACGGAATTGGCAGGGAATCTGCGGAGAGGCTAAAACATGGTGAGGCCAGTAACCATGTTTCACTTGGAGCGATCCATAACACAGGCAAGAATAAAGTTGCTGAAATCATTATACGGGAATAAGCTTGGAATACAATACATTGATTTAAAGGACTATAGCAATAAACCCGCAGGCACCCGTGTAGAGCTCTATTTACCATTACTTAACTAATTGGACCAACCATGCTAAAAACAGTAGTTATAGATGATGAACAGGACGCTGTTGATTTTCTTTGCGGCGCACTCAAGATGTACTGTCCGGAAGTTGATGTGGTTGGTTCTGCAAATAATATCTCTGACGGCCACAAAGAAATATCAACCAAAATGCCCGATCTTGTTTTGCTCGATATCGCAATGCCTTCCGGTAATGGCTTTGAATTGCTCAACCTATTGCCTGACAGGAATTTTGAAGTTATTTTTGTTACTGCCTATAATGAGTATGCCATCAAAGCATTCCGATACAATGCAATTGATTATCTTCTCAAACCAGTTGATATTTCTGAACTTATCCATGCCGTCAGGAAGATCCGGGTATCTCCTGAAACACCCAGATTGAATAACATTAAAAGGTTACTGGATAACCTCAACTACATAACTCCCAGAAAAATTTCCCTTCCCACATCCATGGGATTTGAGTTCATACTCATTGATGATATTATAAGAATTGAAGCACAGCGAAGCTATTGTTGCTTCCACATGTTAGGCAGGAGAAAATACCTTGTATCAAGATGTCTTAATGATTATCATCAGCTTCTTGAGGACAGAAGATTCTTCAGGGTTCATAATTCGCATCTTATTAATATGAAACATGTAAAATCCTATGCACGAACTGACGGTGGCTTTGTTGAAATGGTTGATTCTTCGCAGGTTCCTGTTTCCCGGGCAAAAAGGGATTTATTTCTAAATGCCATGAAAGTGGAGATTCTATAATGATGTGTGCTTTTTGATCCCCTGTTGACTTTTCATTGATCTTGAAAAAATTTTCATAAATCATCAATTTATTCATTAAAATTTTTGCCGGATAAATAAATTGTAATAACTTTGACCAATTGGTTAAACCAATCGATTAAATCAAATGGTCAATTTATGAAAATCCAGCCCTTTTCAATACTGAAGGCAAGTATTCTCGAAGCTGCCAAAAAGATCTTTATCCTCAACGGATTCGATGGCACATCAATGCAGCAGATTGCCAATGAGGCCGGGATAAATAAGTCGCTTCTCCACTATTATTTCAGAAATAAGGAAAAGCTATTTGCCGCTGTGTTCAGCTATGCTTTTCAGAACTTCGTTCCCCAGATCCAGGAAATTCTCAATTCAGATGCATCCGTTTTTACTAAAATAGAACGCATTGTGGCTGAATACATGGACATGCTTTTGAAAAATGAGTTCATTCCCGCATTTATCCTACATGAAATCAACAGAAACCCGGATGGAATATTTGCGATAATGCAGGGCACAGGGTTAAATCCGCAAATATTTATTCAGCAATTTGCCATAGAAATTGAAAAAGGACATATCCGCCCCGTGGATCCACGTCATCTCATTGTAAACCTGATTGCATTGTGTGTGTTTCCCATTGCTGCAAGGCCGTTGATGCAAAGGATCCTCTTTGCAAATGATGAAGCAGCCTATCAGCAGTTTTTGCGGGAAAGAAAAAATAAAGTGACCGAATTTATTATCCAATCAATAAAAGCATAATATGAAAGCAGTTCCATTCCTATGCATATTCCTCTTGCCCTTAGGCCTTTTTGGACAGAATCCCGATTCCCTTTCGCTGGAATTATGCCTTAAAACGGCGGAAAGAAGAAGTCCTTTAAATGATGAAATTGCATTGTCGGAGGAATCCCTGGTATATAAACTCAAAAATCTGGGTACTAACTGGTTTCCTGCACTTGGCACCAATGCCCAGGCACAATACAACTCCGAAACGGTTGATTTCTCCGGGCTCATGGGAAATCTGCCTGTATCGGTTCCTGCCATCCCACTCGATCAATATAAGGTGTGGGCCGACATCAACCAGCAGATATATGACGGAGGCATGACAAAAGCGCAAAAATCTGTTGAAAAGGCATCCAGCCAGGCTGATATTCACCAGGTGGAAGCAGCGTTGCTTGGCATAAAACAACAGGTAAACCAGGCATATTTTTCCTTGTTGCTGACACGGAAAAGTGCTGATGTATTGCAGGTTTCCATAAATGATCTGCAGGAGCGGAAAAAAACAGTGCGTGCCGGGGTTGAAAATGGTGTATTGCTCCGGGAAAACCTGCTTGCCATGGACGCCGAAGAATTAAGATATCGTCAAAGATTGCTTGAACTTAATCTGACGAGCCAGCAACTTATAAAAGTACTTTCCATTCTTCTTGACACAACGATTAACGAAAATACAGGCGCTGTTCTTCCCAGGGAACCTCCGGTTTTCGATTCGAAAACAGAAAGGCCGGAATACCTTGTTTTCGAAAAACAAAAAGACAGGTTGCAGGCAAGTGAGGATCTCGTCACTGCCTCTGACATGCCAAAATTATTTGCATTTTCACAGGCTGGTTATGGAAGGCCCGGATATGATTTTGTAAGCCAGGATTTTCATGGCTATTACTCGGTTGGCGTAGGACTGAAATGGAATTTCCTGAATTATGGTGACAGCAAGCGTCAGAAAAAGATATTTGAAATTCAGAAGGGTATTCTGGATGTGAAAAGAAAAACTTTTGATGATCAGCTGGATATCCAGCTTGAAGCTGAAAAAACGAACCAGGCAAAATACGATCAGCTTCTTGTACAGGATGAAGAAATTCTGAGACTCCGAAAGGCAATTGCATCGGCCAGTTTTGCCAAATTAACCAACGGAGCCATCACAACGACCGATTATTTTTCTGAAGTAAATAACGAATTACTCGCCCGCCTTCAGTTCGAAAATCACAAGATCATGAAATTGCAGGCTGCTTATAGTTATTTGCTGTTAAAAGGCAAAATATAATTCACAGTGAAAATATTAAACCATAATCCATTTTATATGAAAAAGCTTTTCCCGCGTATCATAATCCTTTCAGGAATATTTCTGGCTCTTGCATCGGCATGTGGAAAATCCGACAAAGATGCCGATGCCTACGGAAATTTTGAGGCTGATGAAGTGATCGTTTCTGCCCAATCACAAGGAACCCTCACCTTCCTGAATGTAAATGAAGGAGCTGTTCTTGAACCCGGTCAGCTTGTGGGCAAGATCGATACCACTTCCACATCAATTAAAATGGACCAGCTGGCAGCCCAGCAAACCGTAATTGCTGCCCGGCTCCGGAACCTGGAAGCCCAGCTCAGGGTGCAGGATGAACAACGGGTTAACCTTGTAAGGGAAGTAGACCGCATAGAAAAGCTCAAACAGGAAGAAGCAGCCACAGCACAGCAATATGATGAAATTGTGGGAAAGCTGAAAGTCCATGGATATGCAGACTGAGGCACTCCGAACCCAAAAAAATATAATTGCCGGAGAAAGATCTGTGTTAATGGCCCAGATTGAAGATGTAAAAAATCTGCAGGAAAAATGCAGGATTTTCAATCCGATTAAAGGCATTGTTCTCGAAAAATATGCAGAGGCAAATGAACTGGTTTCCCCTGGAAAGGCGCTGTACAAAATTGCCAATATGGGCAAAATGGAACTTAAGGTATATGTAAGCGGAGAACAATTGCCATCCATCGCGATAGGTGATTCTGCTGATGTAATGATTGACAGTACCGGCGGAAACCTTCATAAAATCCCCGGAATAGTGAGCTGGATATCCTCACAGGTTGAATTCACTCCCAAAATCATTCAAACCCGTGAAGAACGTGTCAATATGGTATATGCAGTCAAGGTAAGTGTTAATAATGACGGACGCCTGAAAATCGGAATGCCCGGTGAAGTAATTTTCAGAAACAAGAATCAGGTTTCAGTAAAATAAATTGTTCTAAACTAAATCATGGCACCATGAAGATTGCTGCTTTATTCCATGTTTCGTTTGAGAAACTTGGGTTGATTGAAGACTGGATCCTGACAAAGGGATATTCATTGACTGAATTTCATCTGTATCATGATCCGCGGTTACCCGCTTATCCATGAATTTGATATGCTGATAATTATGGGCGGATCCATGAGTGTGAATGATGAAAAGCGTTTCCCTGGCTTGCCTCTGAAAAAGAGCTGATCAGACACTGCAGGGAATCTGAAAAACCGGTTCTGGGCATTTGCCTTGGTGCACAGCTCATTGCATCGGCATTGGGAAACAAGGTATATCCCGGTAGGTATACTGAGATCGGTTGGTTTCCTGTTGAATTCAACCAGGGTGAAGAATCCGGAATGCTTTTCCCCGGCCTACCGGCGAAAGCCACCGTATTCCATTGGCATGGAGATACATTCGACCTGCCCGCGGGTGCCGTTTTGCTTGGTTCATCAGCAGTCACACCGGTTCAGGCGTATATAGCAGATGGAATATTACTGGCCCTGCAGTTTCATCTTGAAATAAAACCTGAAAATATCAGTCTGATGATCAATCATGCAGGAGAAGAACTTGTTTCCTCACCTTATATTCAGGATGCAAGCGCTTTATCGGCAGGCCTGATTAATCTTTCTGAAAACAAAGTGCTGCTTGAATTATTCCTCAACTATCTTGAGAATCAGGTTAAACCAGCCTCGCCGTTATGGAAACCATTGAAATCCATCAGGCAACTAAATCATATCGGCGAAATTACTGCGGTTAACAAAGCTTCTTTTGTTATTCCCGAAAACAGTCTATTTGGTCTGATCGGGCCCGATGGTGCCGGAAAAACAACGCTGTTCCGGATGATCACCACCTTGCTGCTGCCGGATGAGGGATTTGTAAAGGTGTTTGGATTTGATACTCATAAAGATTACAGGCAAATCAGGCTGTTTACCGGATATATGCCCGGTCGGTTTTCGTTGTATCCGGATCTTACAGTTCAGGAAAACCTGAACTTTTATGCAACCATCTTTGGAACCACAATCAAACAGCATTATAAGCTGATTGAACCCATTTATGCCCTGCTCGAACCTTATAAAAACAGGCTAGCCAGGAATTTATCAGGTGGCATGAAGCAAAAGCTTGCCCTGTCGTGTGCAATGATCCATAATCCCCGCCTGCTCGTTCTGGATGAACCTACAACCGGCGTTGATGCAGTTTCCAGGAAAGAATTCTGGGATACGCTCCAGCAGCTGGGAAACACGGGAATGACCATCCTTGTTTCAACGCCTTATATGGATGAAGCGGTCCGGTGCGGCACTGTTGCACTCATGCAGGATGGCGTGATTATGCTTTCAGGCAAACCTGAAGAAATACTGAAGGATTTCAGCGGAAAATTGCTTGAAATTAAATCAGCCAACCTTTTTGGACTTTTAAAGATACTGCGTTCAATGCCGGAAGTAAAAAGTGCCTACCTGTTCGGGCAATATATCCATGTCACCATGGAATCAGGAAGATCAGGTATCGGCTGGCTAAAGGAATATTTATCCGGACAGGGAATTACGGATGCCAGAATAACAGAAATCAAGGCTGATTTTGAGGACTGTTTTATCAGTGCCGTTGAAAACATCGAAACGGAAAGAAAACATGAATAACCGGAAACCCATCATTAAGGTTGAAAACCTGGTAAAGAAATTTGGAGATTTTGTAGCCAACGATCACTTAAATTTCGAGGTTTACGAGGGTGAAATCTTTGGCTTCCTGGGTGCCAATGGAGCCGGAAAAACCACTGCCATACGGATTTTATGCGGACTGTCGTTCCCCACTTCAGGCAAACTGGAGATTGCAGGGTTCGATGTGTATACCCAAAGAGAGCAGATCAAGCGCAACATTGGATACATGAGCCAGAAATTCTCACTGTATGAGGATTTGAACATTCGCGAAAACATCCAGTTTTATGCCGGGATCTATGGATTGCCGGTTGCTGACATTCGCAAAAAGACAGAACAATTGATCGAAGAACTTGGATTGTCATCCATTGCCAATTCAGTCGTCCGGGATATTCCTCCTGGATGGAGACAGAAAGTGGCCTTTTCAGTGGCCATATTCCATAATCCAAAGATTGTATTTCTTGATGAACCGACGGGCGGAGTAGATCCTGTAACCCGCAGGCAATTCTGGGAACAGATCTACCAGGCTGCCGCCAGGGGAATCACAGTATTTGTAACGACGCATTATATGGATGAAGCAGAATACTGTGAACGTGTTTCAATCATGGCAGATGGCCGCATTGAGGCATTGGATACACCTGAAAATCTGAAGAAGAAATATGATGCCGAATCCATGGAGGATGTATTTCTGAAGATTGCGAGGGGGTGAATTAGGGGCTTAGGGGTTTAGGGGCTTAGGGGCTTAGGATTACAGTGAAAAATTTGGGTTAGACAGGTTTGGAACCTGGCTGTACATTTAGGGAAACAAAAGATTAACAAGATGAAAGAATTTATCGGGTTTGTCAAAAAGGAGTTTCTTCATATTTTCAGGGATTATCGCACCCTCATCATTTTATTTGGACTACCCCTGGCCCAGATCCTGATCTTCGGATATGTGATCCGCAATGAAATCCAGGATGTGAAAATTGCTATTCTCGATGAATCCAAAGACCCCGTTACCCGTGAAATTTCTGCCCGGTTGCTGGCTTCCGGGTTTTTCAGGATTGATCAGTATGTTACCTCTTCTAAAGAACTCGAAGAGATTTTTAAGCGCGGAAAAATCAGGGAAGTTGTCGTTTTCGAAAATCAGTTTGCAGAACGGCTGAAAAGAGATGGAACGGCCCATATGCAAATCATTGCCGATGCATCCGATCCCAATTCAGCCAAAATGATCGTCACCTATACACAGGGCATTGTGGCCACTTATCTTGCTGATATGAACAAAGGAATAAAATCTCCCCATGGTCATTGAACCCAGGATAAGAATGATGTATAATGCCGACCTGAAAAGTGCTTTCATGTTTGTGCCCGGAACCATGGCCATGATCCTGATGCTGGTTTCGGCCATGATGACATCCATTTCAATTGCCCGTGAAAAAGAGACAGGAACGATGGAAGCAATTCTGGTTTCTCCGCTGAAACCTCTGCAGATCATTGCAGGAAAGGTAGCGCCTTATATTCTGCTTTCATTTATCAATGCTCTGATCATTCTGGTGCTGGGCTACTTTGTATTCAAATTGCCAATACGTGGAAATATTGTCTTGTTATTCGGCGAAACCATCCTGTTTATTTCCCTGGCACTTTCACTCGGGATCATGATATCTACCGTGAGCAGCAGCCAGCAGCAGGCCATGTTTATTTCGGCATTCGGACTTATGCTCCCAACCATGCTGCTATCCGGCTTTATTTTTCCCATTGAAAATATGCCCAGGGTGCTCCAATGGCTCTGTGCAGTGCTGCCTCCCAAGTATTTTATTACGGTTATCCGGAGTGTGATGTTGAAAGGAACCGGCATATTACAGGTATGGAAGGAAACCCTGGTCATGATTTCCATGCTGACCGTTTTTATAGGTATCAGTGCAGCCAGGTTTAAGGAAAGATTACAATAACAATATGTGATTATGAGAACGATTGGCATCATATTGAGAAAAGAATTCAGGCAGATCTTCAGGAACAGGACCATGCTGCCGCTGATATTTCTTTTACCGTTTGTACAGCTTCTGATCCTGGTGAATGCCGCCACCATGGACATGAAGCATATCAAAATAATCCTGGTGGATAAAGACCAGTCACTCGGTTTCACGGCAATTAACGCGCCAAATTCCTGCATTCCCCTTTTTTCACCCTTGTGGGTACTGCTTTTCAACAGAACAATCGGAAAAAATGATGCTGGGCAATAAGACCGATCTGATCATGGTGATCCCGCCAAATTTTGAAAAAAATCTATACCGTACCGGCACTTCCTCATTGCAAATGCAGGTAGATGCGATCAATGGCATGACCGCCGGACTGATCAGTGCCTATACATCACAGATCATCAATGGATTTAACCGTGAATTGCTTGCCTCTTCGGGAACAAATGTCCTGATCAGCCAGGTGCCCGCCAATATTGATATCACCTATAGCTTTTGGTATAACAGTGAACTGAAATTCAAATATTACATGGTTCCGGGTATCCTTGTAATCCTTCTGACAATTATCAGCATGATCCTGGCCTCATTGAATCTTGTGGCTGAAAAGGAGAATGGTACCATTGAGCAGATCAATGTTACACCCATCCATAAGTATCAGTTTATCATGGGTAAATTAATTCCCTTCTGGCTAATTGCCTTATTTGAACTGGGCTTTGGATTGTTTCTCGGAAGAATTCTGTTTCATATTCCAATTGAAGGAAGCCTTTTGCTGCTGTATGGTTTTGCCGCGGTATATCTTATTGCGATCCTGGGGTTGGGACTACTTGTATCTACGGTTTCACAAACCCAGCAGCAAGCCATGTTCCTTAATTTTTTCTTTTTGATCACCTTCGTTCTCATGAGCGGGATATTCACACCGGCCGAGAGTATGCCGCATTGGGCACAGCAGGTAAATATCATTAATCCCCTGTCTTATTTCATGCGGGTGATCCGGATGATCCTCCTGAAAGGTTCGGGTTGGAGCGATATCCGGGGAGATTTTCTGAATATGTCGGTGTATGCGGTAGCTTCGGTCAGCCTGGCTACCTGGCGCTACCGGAAAATTGCCTGATTATTCAGGCAATGGGCGAATTATACCCTGGCCTGAAACTCTTCCCATTTTTTGGTTTTGTAATCGTTTCCGCCAATAAACCGGATGATGCCATCAAATTGCCTGGCTTTAATATAACCCTGAACAGGCTGGATCATTTTTGTCTGCTCGTCAAGAAAAACTGTTGAGGGATAACCCATTTGTCCGCCCAGCAATTCAGCTGCCAGTTCATTATAACCGCGTCCCCCGGAGGCAAGGAATTTATAGGTTTTGCCATTCAGAACCACGTCCGTCTTTTGTTCGGCATTAAATTTAACAGCATAGAAGTTTCTTATTGAGATAATCAGCAATGACCTGATTACTGTAGGTTTCACTGTCCATTACCTTGCACCACTTGCACCAATCAGTATATACATCGATCAATATCTTCCTGGGCTCCTTTTTATTAAGTGCAAATGCCTCTTCCACAGTGTACCATTTAACGGGAGTTTGAGCCTGAATGACATCAGAAGAACAAAAACGCAAGGGATAATATAATTGATTTCATATTTTCTGATTTTTTAATACTAACGCCAAAAATAGGAATTTGTTACCAATAATTTGGTTTGAGGTTTGAAGTTTGAAGTTGGTAGAAGTTTGAAATTTGAGGTTTGAAAATCGTACTAGGGCATGAAGCATGAGGAGATGAGAATGAGAATCCAATCAGGCTCGAAATGAACCAAATCAGGCTAATTGTGTTTTATCAGCACAAGGTAATAATCTGTGAAAGAATAATATATCTCCTAATTCTTAGTTATTTAACCCAGCCAAACAAACACATTCTGATGGTTATTTTACTGATTAAAAATATGGTTTGCCCTCGCTGCCTGCTTTCAGTAGAAGAGATCTTAAATAGAGGGGCAATATCTTTTCATAAAGTCCGCTATGGTGAGATTCATCTAACCAGTGAGTTGAGCGGGGAACAAAAGGAATATCCTACGTGGCGAAGCTGGAACACGTGGGATTTGAATTAATTGACAGCCACACATCCGGGTTAATTGAAAAAATCAAGATTCTTTTAATTAAGCGGGCACGAAATGATGTTGAAGAAAGGGAAATGAAGCTCAATATTTCGGCTTACCTCTCGGAACACCTGAATTATGAGTATACCCACCTCAGCAGTTCATTCTCCGCAATAGAAGGGAGAACTATTGAGAGCTTTTTTATTGAACAGAGGATTAAAAGAGCAAAGGAGCTGCTGGATTGCGGGCAAATGACTCTTTCTGAAATTGCTTTTGAATTGGAATACAGCAGTACAGCCTATTTTTCTACCCAATTCAAAAAAGTAACCGGTTTTACCCCTTCTTACTTCAAAGAAGCAGGAATTGCGAAGCGCGACAGCGCTCAAGAAGACCTGATCCCAAAATCTTATAATCCTTGCCCAAAATAACATAACATCCGTCATGGGTGGAGGATATAATTTTGTCCCTCCATATAAACCAATAAATATAAAAACATAAAAAATGAAAACACTGATACCCGTTATGTTGATTCCTTGTCCTGGCTTCATGTCAGAAGGAGTACTTTCAGTCCTGACCTGACCAGCAACTTTTCAATCCTGTCAACTTCCAATGGAGCAAAATATAATATCAAAGTTGCCCTGCCTCAAAATTATAATCCCGAAACCCAAAAGTATGCTACCATCTATGTACTGGATGGTGATGAAAACTTCAGTTTTGTCGCTGAAAAATGCCAAAATATAAGCCATGATTTTGACGCTGCAAATGTACTGGTGGTTGCCATCGGATACGGCAATGACAGAGCGGTTGATTATACTCCTGTAGAAGGTGGCGGCGGCGCAGTAAAAGGTGGCGGAGGTGCGGAGAAATTTATGCTCTTTATCAAAAATGAATTGATTCCAAAAATGGAAAATGAATATGGTGCTGATTCATCCAGAATGAGCAGGACTATTCTGGGCCATTCTTTTGGCGGATTATTTGGAGCCTATGCGTTTGCAAACCACAACGAGGTGTTCGGCAATTACCTTTTACTCAGTCCATCCTTATGGTATGCAAATGAAATAGTGTTTAAGCTCGAACAGGAAAACCGGAATATCAATAAAAATAATCCTCAACTGGTGTTTTTGGGTCTGGGTGAAATGGAAAACTCAGGGCAGATGCTCGCTCCATTTAAGGCATTTTATCAGTTGCTTGAGAACAATTATCCCAAACTGGAAATCAGCAGTCATATTGAACCTCACCTGAATCACATGGGTTCAAAAAAACCAAACATTGTGGAAGGACTAAACTTTTACTTTGAAAACAGATAATCAATTCTAAAAATACTCAACACTAAATAAGAAATTATAATATGAAAACAATACTATATATATCGATCTCTTTCCTGGCCCTGTCCCTCTCAGCTTCAGGCGCACAGAATGACTCTGCCAGGAAATGTGAAAATCAAATACCCTGTTCAACGATTAACAATTGAACCCGCAGTTGGCATAAACCCTATGCCCTCGTCTGATTTGCTTATATCCAACCTGATACAGTGGAATGTAAAAAAACGCCTCAGCCTTGTTGCACATACCTATTATTCATTTAACGATGCTTTTCTTGGCGATGTTAATTATATAAAAACCAACTACAATTATTCCATCAGTCAGAAATTTGGCATTGGAACCTCCCTTTATCTGAAAAACTCATCCCATACTATCTCCTTTCTTGCAGGAGTAAAATACGATGCTTTTAAGGAAACCCTGGAAAATCCTGAATTTGAAAAGGTATCCGCTTCGGTAAGTTCATGGAGTCCTGATATAGGGTTAATGTATAGCCTGAAGATTGGAAAGAAAAAATATTTTTTCAGTTACCGGATGTATATCCCGCTTTATCCATATCCGTTTGAAAGTTCTGATATTCTGGCTATTGATGGAAACATGGCAAGCATCTCATTAGAATTTGGATTTGGAATCCGGTTGAAATAAAATGTTTATCCCAAACCATAAAAATAAATTAATCTAAAAACGAATAAAAATGAAAACTAAAGTGGTAGAATACAATTTCGAAGCCAGTGAATTTAACTGGGAAATTGCACCCGGAAAAACAATTGAAGCATGGGGATTCAATAAACAACTGCCGGGTCCGGAATTAAGAGCTAACGTGGGAGACACCCTTGTTGTGCGGCTTACTAACAATCTTAAAGAGCCTACCATGATACACTGGCATGGATTGCGCATACCTGCTTCAATGGATGGAACAGATGCTGTTCAAAAACCGGTTCAGCCCGGTGAAGTTTTCGAGTATCGCTTTGTACTGCCTGATGCAGGAACTTTCTGGTATCATTCTCATGCCAATGAAACTGTTCAGATGGAAAGAGGAATGTATGGTGCCCTGATTGTTGAGGACTTGCAGGATCCGGTAACAGACGGAGAAAAAGTATTTATGATTGATGACATGAAGCTTAATGCGGATAAGTAAATTTACAAAACCGGGATGGTTTGTTCCCCGCGTCATTGAAAGGCATGATGGTCGCCAGGGAAATACCTTGTTAATAAACGGAAAAGAAAATCCAAGAAATAAATATTCATGCCGGCCAGATAGAAAGATGGCGTTTTATTAATTCCTCAAGTGCAAGATACTTTTTGCTTTATCTGGGCGGTAAAGAGTTTAAAATTATCGGAACAGATGGTGGCTTGCTTGAATATCCCCGAACAGTGAACTGAAATTTTAATAACCCCGGGAGAGAGAATAGATATTGCAGCCGGGCCTTTTAATGAAGGGGAAACATTCTCGATAGAATCATTGCGCTATAACAGAAGCACTATTCCTCAGGGCAAAACGCCAGAAATTTGCAACCATAAAGGTTGGAAAAGAAATACCTTCAGTTGCTTTCATCCCTGAAACATTAAGAAAGATTGAGCCCTTAGCAAGCAGGATGCTGCAATAACAAGAAAGGTTAAACTTTCTGTAGGTGCCAAGCCTGAAAGACGGAATGGATTTTTTCGTAAATGATGATGTTCATGTTAATGACAAACCAGTTAAAGTTGGTGATCTTCAGATTTGGGAAATATCAAACACCAGTTTGATGGATCATCCGTTTCATCTTGCACGGATTCTTTTTCCAGGTTATCGAAGAGAATGGCAAAGAACCGGAATACCGGGCATGGAAAGACACGATCAATTTACCGCCGAGGAGCAGGGTAAAAATCGCATGGATGCCTGATAATCGCCCGGGCACGTGGATGTATCATTGTCACATACTTGAGCATCATGCAGCGGGAATGATGGCTAATTTTGAAGTAATTGACGGCAATACGCCCCATCATGAAATGATGCACGGACACCATCATCATCATTGAGGGACGAGGGACAAGGGACGAGGGACAAGGAAGAAAAATCCCTTAGGGATAACCTGTCGGTAGAAGAAAGAGAACATGACAAAAATCCTGCCTCGTTTAAGCAATATTCAGTAATTTAGTCATCTACATTATTTTTAATTAAGCTTATATATGAATACTAAAATTGAATCTGCTTGCTCCTGCCCCGGTATGGAAGAATTTTAAAAGTCTGACACAAATCCCCAGGCCATCAAAACATGAGGCCAGAATCATTGAGTTTGTAAGGAAATTCGGGGAAAACCTGGGATTAAAAACTTCGGTTGATGCAGTTGGAAATGTGGTGATCAGCAAACCAGCCTAAAAGGCATGGAAAACCGGAAAGGTGTTATTCTGCAATCACATCTCGATATGGTTCCGCAGAAGAACAACGATAAAAAACACGATTTTGAGAAAGATCCTATAGAGGCATATATAGATGGTGAATGGGTTAAGGCCAACGGTACCACACTGGGTGCTGACAACGGCATTGGCGTTGCCTCCATGCTGGCTGTACTTGAGTCAAAGGAACTGGTTCATGGTCCGGTTGAAGCCTTATTTACCATTGATGAAGAAACCGGTATGACCGGTGCTTTTGCCCTGAAATCGGGACAACTTAAAGGAGATATCCTGCTGAACCTTGATTCGGAAGATGAAGGCGAACTGTATGTGGGATGCGCCGGAGGTATTGATGCCAATATTTCGTTTGAATATAAAAAAGAATCTGTACCCGCCGGTTATATTCCTTACATGATAACCGTTTCGGGCTTAAAAGGCGGACATTCTGGACTCGACATTAACCTCGGCAGGGGTAATTCAAACCTGGTGCTTTTCCGCCTGATCTATAAAGCTGCTGAAGCAAATGGTCTCCGGTTATGTGAAGTTGAAGGGGGAAACATGAGAAATGCTATACCCCGCGAGGCACATGCCACTGTTATTATTCCTGAGAAAAATGAAAAACAGTTTTTGGAACTGGCCAAATCATTTGCAAATACAATCAAAAAGGAATTATCAGCCACGGAACCAGATCTTACAATTGAATGTAAACGCGCTGATAAGCCCTCGACGGGTAATGTTATCCGATTTGCAGAAAAAAGTGGTTGCCAGTGTTTATAGTTGCCCAAATGGTGCCATTCGCATGAGTGACGGAATTCCGGGCCTGGTGGAAACATCCACCAATCTTGCCATAGTTCGGACAGATGCTGAACGCATAAATATCCATTGTCTGTTAAGGAGCTCCGTGGAATCATCAAAAGAAAACCTTGCTGATACGATCAGGGCATTATTTGAAATTGCCGGCGCAAAAGTTGAGTTCACCGGCTCTTACCCGGGATGGAAACCCAACATGGATTCACCCATTATGAAAACAATGGAGTCGGTTTATAAGAAGATGTATAATAAGGTTCCTGAAATTAAGGCAGTTCATGCAGGACTTGAATGTGGCATTATCGGCGCAGTATTTACAAACCTCGATATGATTTCTTTTGGACCCACTATCAGACATCCGCATTCCCCTGATGAAAAAGTGCATATTGAAAGCGTCGGTAAGTTTTGGGATTACCTGGCAGAGACTTTGAAGAATATCCCTGTGAAGTAGTGACAAGTGACAAGGGACGAGCAAAGCAAAACCCCGAAGAATGAAGACTTCGGGGTTTTAAATTTTTTGCTGTTAATATACGAATCTCTTTTCTACCAACAGTTAATCCCTACGGGATTTTCTGGCTTGTTATTCGTCCCTCATCTCATTTTCTACCGACAGTTAATCCCTAAAGGGATTTCCTTCTCATCTCTCCCTTCTCACCTCTCTCCCTACTTCGTTCCCCTCATATCCACCACCTCAACCTTTTTATTCTTTGCCGGATCGAAGGTAAACAGGGTATCGCTGATCTCACGGTCGGGTTGAAAATTGGTAAGTGTGATTGTATAATTTATACCATCCTTGCCATATGAAGTGATGACCTCGGGCATATCATTAATCCGGCTCACCAGGAGCCTGATCCGGGAATAAGGCTGATCCAGGTTTTTGGGATACAGGTCAATTTCATCAAATTTCAGTCCGTTGCGGGTGGTCTCACGAATGTACCTGTATTTAAAATCCCTGTTATAAAGGGTAAAAATATTGGCCGGATTACTCATAAAATCTTCCTCGTTATTGCCAGGTTCAGTGATGATCACCTCCTGATCATCAATTGTGTGTGTCCACATTGTTTTACCATTAAAATAAACCACACTTCCCTGGTGGATATTTTATATTTTTCCTTTTTCATCAGCAGATTTCCGGTGGAAGTATTCTTCGTATTTTCCTTTTTGTCTTCCACCAAAATCGAAAAATCTGCCTGGATTGATTTCATCTGTTTTGCTTTGGCAGCAATACGGTCGAGAATTTCCTTGGCGGCCGGATCCTGGGTAACCTGCTCCTGCTGGGCCTTAACGGGAAAAAATAAAAAAGAAAAGGAACAGGGTAAACAAATAATTTATCTTCATAATGAATCTTTATTTGTTTAACGTGTTCAAAAACTGTTCCAGACTGTATTCATCCGAGTAATAAACCTGCCGGGGTTTGCTGCCGTCGGGAGGACCGACAATACCTGCAGCCTCAAGCTGGTCCATAATCCGGCCGGCCCGGTTATATCCGATAGAAAATTTACGCTGTACAAGGGAAGTGGATCCCTGCTGATGTATGACCACCAGCCGGGCTGCATCATTAAACAGGTTGTCCTTTTTTGAAAGGTCGACATCTCCGATTTCAGCATTCCCATTCTCTTCAACAAATTCCGGAAGATACAATGCGGTTGAAAATCCCTTGCTGGGAAGAAATAAATTTAGTGATGGCATCCATTTCAGGTATATCAATAAATGCGCACTGAATCCGGATCATATCGCTGCCCGGTGCAAAAAGCATATCGCCGCGTCCAACAAGCTGGTTGGCGCCCGGAGAATCCAGAATTGTCCTTGAATCGATCATTGACGTTACCCTGAAAGCAATACGGGCAGGGAAGTTAGCCTTGATAACACCTGTGATAATATTGGTTGTAGGCCGCTGTGTGGCAATAACAAGGTGGATACCAATAGCCCTTGATAACTGGGCAAGACGGGCAAGCGGTGTTTCCACCTCTTTGCCGGCCGTCATGATGAGGTCCGCAAACTCATCCACAATTACTACTATATAAGGAAGGAAACGATGTCCCTTTTCAGGATTCAGATGACGCTTGATAAATTTATTGTTGTATTCCTTGATATTTCTTACCGCTGCCTTTTCGAGCAGCTGGTAACGCTGATCCATTTCAATAGTCAGGGAGTTCAGTGTATAGATAACCTTTTTGGTATCGGTAATAATGGATTCTTCGGCATCGGGAATTTTCGCCAGGTAATGTTTCTCAAGCGATGTATAAGCGTGAGTTCCACCCGTTTCGGATCGATGAGCACAAACTTCAGCTGCGAAGGGTGCTTTTTGTATAAAAGGGATGAAATGATACAATTCAGTCCCACCGATTTGCCCTGTCCGGTTGCCCCTGCCAGCAGCAGGTGAGGCATCTTGGCCAGATCAAAAACATATGTCTCATTTGAAATGGTCTTGCCCATGGCCACCGGCAACTCAAAATTGTTGTCCAGAAATTTTCTTGAACTAAGCACAGAGCGCATGGATACAATTTCCGGATTCTGATTGGGCACTTCAATTCCTATCGTTCCTTTTCCGGGCATTGGCGCAATAATACGGATTCCCAATGCAGCCAGGCTCAGTGCTATATCATCTTCCAGACTTTTTATTTTCGAAATCCGCACACCGGGAGCCGGGACTATTTCATACAGTGTAACCGTCGGACCGATGGTTGCTTTTATTTTATCAATCTGTATCTTATAATGAGCCAGTGTTTCAACAATTTTATTCTTATTGCTTACAAGCTCCTCATTTGTAACCCTTGAATTTTCAGTATCATGTTTTTCAAGCAATTCAATGGTTGGCATCTTGTAATGCGGCAGATCAAGGGTGGGATCATAATCTTCGAGCTAATCATATTTTTCCGGCAATACTTCTACCGGTTCAACATTGTCCTCGGGCTTTTCAACCACCAGTTCAACGTCGTCTTCTGCAGGTTCCGTTCCGGCAATAATAACAGGTTTGCCCTGGCGTTCATGCCGGTTGAATTCGGTTTCAAAAACAAGGTCATTGTATCCATCAAAAGGCATCGCCGCTTCTTTCTGACCGGGCTGGACAACCATATTTTTTTCAGTGGCAGGCCTGGACGGCAGTTTGATTCTGATGGCAAATATCTTTTCGAGCCAGTTCAATGTATTTTTATATGAAAAAACCATATATATCATGGTAACAGCCAGAAGTATCAAAAAGGCCCCCAGGAGTCCGGCAAATGCCTTCATCCAGTCGCTGACATAAAGACCATGTTTACCGCCGAGTCCGCTTCCAAGTAGGCCGTTAAGGTCACGAAGGATAAAACCAAGCCAAATAGATAAGAGCAGAAAGCCGATAACCGTAATCCGGATGGTACGGCCTAACCGGGGGATTCTTATGCGCATCAGCCTTAATCCGATGAGAAACAACAGAAAGGGAACCGCAAACGAAGCAATACCAAACCAACGGTTGATAAAAAGGTTGGAGAAATAAGCACCGATCTTCCCCGACCAGTTATCAACCTGGTAATCGGGTTCTGAAATAACCCGCGACCATGCAAAACTTTGATCTGTCTTCCACGTAAAAAGGTAGGAAACAAAAGAAATAAAAAGCAAAATACCGAATACTGAGATTATATATACCAAGGGTAACCTTAAAACGCTCGTCTTTTAGAAATGAACCGGATTTGGATTTACCATTGGTTTTCTCTTCTGGGTTGTTCTTTTTGGCCATATTTTTTTTCTCACAAAACGATGCTAAAATAAAGAAGTACCCAGAATAAACTGACAAAAGTTCGAAAATGTTATTCACAACATGGAAGATATCATCAGGCTTATTTAAAATGATCCTAAATTGTAGAAAAATGACATTATCATAATGTTAAGTAACCGGATCATGATTATTTTTATGCATACTGAAAGACAGTGATGGCATACATAAATACTTCTGTCTGCTTTGAACAGAAGGGGATTATAGAATCTATAAACGATAACAGGATTACCGTAAGGATTGATCGCGGATCTGCATGCGGTCATTGCAGCGCCCAGGGATTATGCAACCTGGCTCAATCTTCGGAACGAATCATTGAAGTTAATAATCCCTCACAATTATTTTCTGTCGGGGAATGGGTGCAGGTAACAATGTCAAGAAGCATGGGTAACAAAGCCATATTACTGGGTTATTTCATTCCATTTGTTTTGCTTATTTCAACATTACTGATATCATCCGCCTGTGGACTTCCTGACTGGATTGCCGGTCTGGTTTCCCTTCTGATCCTTATTCCCTATTTTATTTTTTTATATGTATTCAGGGATAGATTGAGAAGAACCTTTACATTTTCAATTCATAAAACAGAATGAGTATTTTATTTACAATTGTTTCATTAAGCCTGTTGGGTGCAGTATCGGCCGTTGTGCTGTATTTTGTGGCGCAGAAATTCAAAGTATTTGAAGATCCCCGTATTGACCTCGTGGAAGCGGAATTACCTGCTGCCAATTGCGGCGGTTGCGGATATGCAGGTTGCCGCAATCTGGCCGAGACCATGGTTAATGCTGCAACCCTGGATGGTTTATATTGTCCGGTAGGAGGGAATGAAGTTATGGCGAAGATAGCAAAAGTACTGGGCAGAGAGGCTGACACCCAGGAAGCGCGTATTGCTGTGCTCAGATGCAATGGGACGTGCGAATTCAGGCCTGTTACTAACCATTATGATGGCGTTTCTTCCTGTGCTGTTGTATCTCTTTTGTATGGCGGAGAAACAGGCTGCAGTTATGGCTGTTTAGGATGTGGCGACTGTGTTGTTGTCTGCAATTTTGACGCGTTGCATATGGATCCGCTGACCGGATTACCGGTGGTGGATGACAAGAAATGTACTGCCTGTGGAGCCTGTATTAAAGCATGTCCCAAAAATCTTTTTGAGTTAAGAAAAAGATGGAAGGGCGATAAAAAAATATATGTGGCTTGTATGAATAAGGACAGGGGCGCCCTGGCAGGGAAAAACTGCAAGGTGGCCTGTATTGGATGCAGCAAATGCTTGAAAGTATGTCCTTATGAAGCCATTACAATAAACTCTTACCTGGCTTTTATTGATTCGGAAAAATGCCGGCTTTGCAGAAAATGTGTTCCTGAATGCCCGACAAATTCGATCATAGAATTTGGTTTTCCCGTAAAGAAGGTCATTGCTGAATCATCTGCCTTGAGTACCCAACTTAATCAAAAAGAGGAATAACGTGCTAAAAACATTCACACGGGGAGGAATACATCCTCCTGAAGAAAAACTTTCGGCTCATACCTCCATTCAATCCCTGCCCTTACCTGCCACGGCCATCATTCCCGTTTCACAGCACCTTGGTGCGCCGGCAAAAATTTCAGTCAGCAAGGGAGATGTTGTTAAAACCGGACAGGTTATTGCACATGGAGACGGATTTGTTTCATCAAATGTTCATGCCTCCGTTTCGGGAAAGGTATTAAAGATAGAGGATGTGACTGACGTAAGCGGATACCGCAAACCAGCTGTGTTTATTGAGGTTTTCGGCGATGAATGGCTTGAATCGATAATTCGTGACGAGGCCCTCGATAAGGAAATTAAGCTTACCGGGGAAGAGATATTGTCCAAAATAGCAGAATCAGGCATTGTGGGTTTGGGAGGCGCTACCTTTCCTACACAGGTAAAAATGACAATTCCCCGCGGTAAAAAAATAGATTGCCTTGTAATCAACGGCGTTGAATGTGAACCTTATCTCACCTCTGATCATCGGCTAATGATTGAAAAGGGTGCGGAAATCCTGGTCGGTATTGAGTTGCTCAAAAAGGCCATGAAGGTAAAGGTGGCTCATATTGGCATTGAGAATAACAAACCCGACGCCATCCAGTTGCTGCGAAAACTAGCCATGACACATAAGGGTATCGAAGTACATGCCCTAAAGGTTAAATACCCTCAGGGAGCAGAAAAGCAACTGATCAAGGCTATTCTTAACAGGGAGGTACCTTCCGGTGGGTTACCTGTTGATGTGGGTGTTGTTGCCTTCAATGTGGGTACCGTTTATGCAGTATATGAAGCGATTCAAAAAAACAAACCCCTTTTTGAAAGGATTGTTACGGTAACCGGAAAATCCATCAGGCAGCCAGCTAATTATAAGGTAAGGATTGGTACACCTGTATCACTGCTTATACAGTGTGCAGGTGGTTTGCCCGAAGATACCGGAAAGATCATCTGTGGAGGTCCCATGATGGGAAAAACCCTTATCAATAGCGATGTTCCTATTGTAAAGGGCTCATCCGGAATACTGATCCTTCCATCGGAAGAATCAAAAAGGAAGAGTATTGAACCCTGTGTGCGGTGTGCCAAATGTATTTCAGCCTGCCCCATGGGACTTGAACCTTATCTCCTTATGCCATTAAGCGAACAGAAGAATTATGACAGACTGGAGGTGGAACGCATAATGGATTGCATGGAGTGTGGCTCCTGCAGCTACATTTGTCCGGCTAACCGCCCACTCCTTGATTTCATCAGATTAGGCAAACTACAGGTTGGAAAAATCATCAGATCAAGAAAACAATAATGAATAATTTATTAACTGTTTCACCCTCTCCGCATGTCGGCACCACCCAGTCAGTAAAAAAACTGATGTATGGTGTGGTTTTATCGCTGGTACCTGCATTTCTGGTTTCAGTTTATCTTTTTGGAGCCGGAGCCCTTGTTGTTACCCTGGTTTCCATTGCATCCTGTGTACTCTTTGAATCGGCCATCCAGAAATATATTCTTAAAACCGAAGTTCGCATATAGTGATGGCTCAGCCATTGTAACCGGGATGCTCCTTGCCTTCAACCTGCCATCCAATTTGCCCTGGTGGATGATTGTCATTGGGGCATTGTTTGCAATTGGTGTAGGTAAGATGACCTATGGCGGCCTGGGAAATAATCCGTTCAATCCGGCATTGGTAGGCAGGGTATTCCTGCTGATTTCATTCCCGGTACAAATGACAAGCTGGCCTTTGCCGCTGGTATCCCGCTTACAATATACAGATGCTGTTACAGGCGCCACCCCGCTGGGTATGTTAAAGGAGGCTGTAAGAAACGGGGAGGCTGTTCCTGATGTGATGAAACAGTTGCCCGATCACATGCAATTGTTTCTCGGACAAATGGGAGGTTCCCTTGGCGAGGTTTCCGCTGTTGCGCTGTTGCTTGGATTTGCATGGCTTCTGTATAAAAAGATCATCACCTGGCATATCCCGGTATTTATGGTAGGAACCGTTTATATTTTTACCGGAATATTATGGCTGATCGATCCTTCAAAAAATGCATCTCCCCTGTTTCATATTTTAACCGGAGGCATCCTGCTGGGTGCAATTTATATGGCAACAGACCTGGTTACATCTCCCATGACAAAGCCCGGTATGATACTGTTTGCCATTGGCATTGGTATCATTACGGTAGTGATCCGGGTTTTTGGGGCGTATCCCGAAGGGGTTTCCTTTGCCATTCTGATCATGAATGCCTTTGTACCACTGATCAATAAATACATCAAGCCGGCAAGGTTTGGAAAGGAGGTAAAACATGTCTAAAAAACTCGAATCCACCCTGCTCAATATGGTGCTTTCCCTTGTGATGATTTCCATTGTAATGTCAGCAACGCTTGCCTTCGTTTATGAAAAGACAAAGGGACCTATTGAAACCGCATCGAAACAAAAAGAAATCAATTCCATCAAACAGGTACTGCCTGAATTCGATAATGATCCTGCAGCAGCAAAAACGGAAAAGGATGGTGTTGTGATTTATAAACTCACCCATAAAAACAAGCCGGTGGGATATGCAGTTAAGACGTTATACCGACAAAGGCTTTGGGGGTCATGCGGAAATGATGGCCGGATTTCTGCCTGATGGTTCAATTTATAATATCATTGTTCTGCAACACCGGGAAACACCTGGTCTGGGCACAAAAATGGCAGAACCCGAATTTCAGTAACCAATTTATGGGCAAAGAACCCGGCTGCCTTTAAACTTAAGGTTAAAAAAGATGGTGGCCAGGTAGACGCCATTACTGCAGCTACTGTTAGCTCCCGGGCATATTGCGATGCCCTGCAGCGGGCATTTGATAATATTAAATCATACGCATGATTCCACTTTGATTCAAAAATAACATCCGCTTATTCAATGGGAAATCTGAAATTTTTTACAAACGGCCTGCTTAGGGAAAATCCGACCTTCGTGATTGTCCTGGGTACCTGCCCTACCCTGGCAATCACTACTGCGGCGGCCAACGGACTCGGAATGGGATCGGCAACAACCTTTGTTCTTGTATTTTCAAATCTCTTTATTTCCCTGCTCAAGAATTATATTCCTGATAAGGTAAGGATTGCCGCCTTCATTGTGATCATTGCCACTTTTGTTACAATCGTAGACCTCGTGATGAAGGCTTATACCCCCGATCTGTATAAGGCCCTGGGAATTTTTATTCCCCTGATCGTAGTAAATTGTATTATCCTCGGACGGGCTGAAGCCTTTGCCCAAAAAAATGACGTGTTGCCTTCCATACTGGATGGTCTTGGCATGGGTCTGGGTTTTACACTGGCCATCACCCTGATCGGATCAATCCGTGAAATACTTGGTAATGGTTCAATTTTCAATATTCCCCTGCTGGGTGAAAATGCCACCACCATTCTCATTTTCGTGCTGCCTCCGGGTGCCTTTGTTACCTATGGCTTTTTGATTGCCATCATGAACAGGATCAAATATAAATTCAATATCTAATTTTCAGGCCATGCAATATATTTTACTGATCATTTCCGCCGTACTGGTCAACAATGTTGTGCTGGTTCAGTTTCTTGGAATATGCCCATTTCTCGGTGTTTCCAATAAGACCGAAACTTCCATCGGAATGGGAGTGGCTGTTATTTTTGTCATGTCACTTGCCAACCTGGTCACCTATCTTATACAGAACTATGTGCTGGTTCCGCTGCATATCGAGTTCATGCAGACGATAACCTTTATTTTTGTAATTGCCTTCCTTGTGCAGGTAGTTGAGATTATTCTCAAGAAATCAGCACCGGCACTTTACCAGGCATTGGGTATTTATCTTCCGCTTATCACCACAAATTGTGCTGTACTGGGAATTGCCATACTTGCAGTTCAGAAAGATTTCAGCCTTGTAATGAGTGTGGTATATGCCGCCAGCATTGCTACGGGTTTTACCCTTGCCATGATCCTTATGGCCGGCATCCGTGAGCAACTGGCCCTGGCAAATACCCCAAAGGGCATGAAAGGCTTTCCCCTCTCCCTGGTAACGGCCGGATTGCTGTCGCTGGCATTTATGGGATTCTCGGGAATTGTTAAGTAGGGACGAGTCCCGTAGGGATTACTGTCGGTAGAGAAGCATGTCGTAAATCCACCTAACCTGCAGCGGGGGCATAGAGGTCAACTGCGAAACATAGACTTCCTCTACCGACAGGCTATCCCTGACGGAATTTTTCCTCCTTGTCACTTGTCACTCGTCACTTGTCACTATTTTTATTATTTTTGCCGCCACCTAAACAGGCATATGGTTTATAAAGTACTGAAAAATAACCTCTTCTTCCTGATTCCCTATGCAATCACTTGTTGGCGGCAGGATTTGTACTGGCTGTTTATTCAAAACCTGATATACATATCTGGATGAATGGTCACAATTCCGGCTTTTTTGATTGGGTTTTCAGTCATGTTACTTTTCTGGGGGATGGAATTTTTGTCATCTGCATTGGCGTGTCTGCTGCTTTTTTATTCCCTTCGTTCATCGGTATTCCTTTTAACAGCTTATTTGTCAACCGGACTGGTTGTGCAAATTCTTAAAAGGATTGTTTTCTCAGATTACCAGCGCCCTGTAAAATATTTTCATGATACTGTCCAGCTGCATCTTGTGGACGGAGTGCGTTTACTGAATGGGCACAGTTTTCCTTCAGGCCACTCGGCCAGCGCATTCGCACTTTTTCTCAGTCTGGCAATTTTCAGCCGTAACCGGTTTATCAAAGTGATTTGTTTCATCCTTGCCTGCACTGTGGCCTATTCAAGAGTATACCTGTCCCAGCATTTCCTGATGGATATATTGGCAGGATCGCTGATTGGTGTGATCGGAACAATTGCCTTATATCCTGCCTTTTACAGCAGAGACCTGAAATGGCATCAATGGTCACTGATAAAATCCGGAAAGAATGAATAAGGCCAACGATCGCAGCCTGATCATTTATTATGCCGGAATATTCGTTATTTCAGCCCTGTTTTTTATTCCTTTTCTCGGCCAGGTGCATTTATTCGACTGGGATGAAATTAATTTTGCGGAATCCGCCAGGGAAATGATTGTCAGTCATGATTTCCTGACCGTGAAAATAAATTTCATTCCTTTCTGGGAAAAACCTCCCCTGTTCATCTGGATGCAGGTAGTTTCGATGAAAATATTCGGGATCAATGAATTTGCGGCCCGTTTCCCGAATGCCCTTTGCGGAATAATTACGCTTTTGATGCTTTTCCGGATCGGCAATAAAATTGCTGATAAAAAATTCGCTGTCACCTGGGTTGTGCTGTATGGCGGATCCATACTGCCACTTCATTTATTTCAAATCGGGCATTATCGATCCCTGGTTTAACCTGTTTATTTTCCTGGGAATATACCAATGTTATCTGTTTGTTATTTCAGATAAAAACAGGACATTCAAGCTCGCCGGATCAGCCTTGTTTATCGGACTGGCCATTCTGACGAAGGGTCCGGTCGCCCTGCTTGTTTTTCTGCTTAGTGCCGGCATTTATCTCATCATTCACAAATTCAAAGTCAGGATCAGGTTTACCGATTTTCTTATCTACCTTGTCAGTGCTTTCCTTTGTCGGTGGATTCTGGTTTATTCTGCAGATCCTGAAAGGAAATATGGGCATTATTGCCGATTTTATTGAATACCAGATCAGGTTATTCCGGACGCATGGCGCAGGACACCGGGGTTTCTTATTCTATCATTTTGTTGTTTTGCTGTTTGGCGTATTTCCTGCATCCTTGTTGGCCTTACCGGCATTGTTCGGATCTAAACAGGGCACAGGAAACAAAAAGGAATTCTTAACCTGGATGCTGATTTTATTCTGGGTTGTACTTATTCTCTTTACAGTAGTTAAAACCAAAATAGTCCATTATTCCTCCCTGTGTTATTTTCCCCTGACCTTCATTGCAGCATGGTGGGTTTACTATTCAGACACAGCTTCGCTCCTGGTACAAAAATTGTCAGGGTGCTTATCGTGATCATTGGAATTCTCCTGGCCATGATCATTGCAGTTTTAACGTTTGTGGATTTTTACAAAGATATCCTGGTTGAGAAAATTCATGATCCGTTTGCAGTGGCATGCCTGAATGCGAATGCCGGATGGCATGGATATGAATTTGTCATTTCCCTGGTGCTCATTGCAGGCGTTGTTCTTTTTGCCTTTTTCTGGTTTAGGGAGAGGCAAAAAGCAGTGTATTTGCTCACCGGACTTGTGGCTGTTTTTATTTTTCTGTCCATGTACCTGATCATGCCACGTGTTGAAATATATTCGCAGCATACGGCCGTGGAATTCTTTAAATCAGTAAGTGATGAAGATGCCTATATGCTGACATTGGGATACAAAAGTTATGCGCAGCTTTTTTACGGAAAATCCCGGGATCATCAGAATACCAATTCCAAAGATGAAAACTGGCTGTTAAAAGGAACCATTGATAAACCTGTTTATATTTCTGCCAAATCATATAAAAAAGAGCATTATCAGGAAAAATATCCTGATTTGCAATTGCTTTATGAAAAAAACGGATTTTCTTTTTTCAAACGTATTCCAAAGTCTGTACCATGATAAATAATAAAACGATTACCGTCGTATTGCCTGCCTACAATGCGGAAAAAACCCTTGAAAAAACATATAAGGAAATCCCTTTTGATATTGTTGACCATGTGATCCTGGTGGATGACCGGAGCAGGGACAGAACCCCGGAGGTAGCAAAAGAACTTGGGATAAGGAATGTAATCGTCCATGACTGAAAACAAGGGGTATGGCGGAAACCAGAAAACATGTTATGATAAGGCAATGGAGATCAATTCGGATATTGTTGTGATGCTGCATCCCGATTACCAGTATTCGCCCATGCTGATCCATTCAATGTGCTACCTGATTGCCAATGGTGTTTATGAGGTGGTGCTTGGCTCAAGGATATTGGGCAAGGGCGCCCTAAAGGGAGGGATGCCTATATATAAATACATTGCAAACCGGTTCTTAACCTTGTTTCAGAATGTTTTGATGAATCAGAAATTATCTGAATATCATACAGGATACAGGGCATTTTCAAGAAATGTACTGGAAAAAGTCAATTACAAGCTGAATTCAGATGATTTTGTGTTTGATAACCAGATGCTGGCACAAATTTTTTATGCCGGATATGAAATAGCAGAAATTACCTGTCCGACCCGCTATTTCGACGAAGCCTCTTCCATCAATATTTCCCGCAGCATCCGCTATGGCCTGGGTGTACTGGGAGTATCCCTTTCATATGCGCTGCAGAAAACCGGTCTTTTTAAATTCCGGATATTTTCCTAAGCATTCTTTCTCATGTAACATTGGCTTAATCCTAACTTAACGTAAACTTAACGCAGGCATAATATACTGGTAAAACTGGGGATCTAATTTCGTGGCCGGAAAGTAATCTATACAATCTGGTCGAATATGAATAAGATATCTACCTCAGAAACTCATCAGCTACCCCACTTTATCGCTTCTTATTTTTATTTTGTTATTTCTGACATCCTATAGCGGACTGGCACAAACAGGTTCCGTTAAGGGAAAAATTACCGATGCAACAACAGGTGAAGAATTAATTGGTGCCAATGTTCTTATTCAGGGAACGACCAAAGGAACAACCACTGATGTAAGCGGCAATTATTCGCTTGATGGCCTGGAAAAAGGATCATATAACCTGGTTATCAGTTATGTATCCTATGAACAGATGATCCCGAGGGTCGAGGTAAAAAAGGGTGAATCGGTATCGCTGGATATGAAATTGCAACCTTCTGCCATTTCCGTCGGTGAAGTGAAAGTCACCGCCAATAAACGTACGGATACTGAAATGGCTATCATCAGTTCCCTCAGAAGCGGGAACCAGGTGGTGAGCGGAATTTCGAAACAACAAATTTCCAGGTCACAGGATAAGGATGCATCGGAAGTAATCGCCAGGGTGCCGGGAGTAACCGTAAGGGACGGTAAATTCATTAATGTCCGCGGACTTGATGAACGATATAATGTAGTATGGCTGAACGGGATCAGTACGCCTTCTTCCGAATCTGACAGGCAGAGCCTTTTCATTTGATGTTCTTCCCAGTTCATTAATTGACAATATAGTTTTATATAAAACTCCGGCCCCTGAAATACCGGCTGATTTTGCCGGAGCAGTTGTTCAAATCCAGACCAAAAATACTGTGGATGCCAATTCCATGGAGTTATCCTATGCAGCCGGCTATCGGCAGTATACCACTTTTGACAAATTCTATACCTACCAGGGTGGAAAAACCGACTGGCTAGGGTTTGATGACGGAACCCGGAATCTTCCGGCCGGATTTCCCTCCACGGAAGAATTCAAAAATATGTCGGACCAATCCGACTGATGCAGACAAGGCAAAAGATTACCGAGCTGGGAAGGGCATTTGGCAAAACCTGGTATCCACATGCAGACAAGGCAATTCCTGATCAGTCATTCCAGTTTAATGTGATCCATAAATTCCTTATCGGAAAAGTTTCTCTTGGAAATGTAACTTCTGTTGGTTATAGTGTAGGAAACCAATATCGGAATATTTTCCGTGCAGGATACGAGGATTATAATGTAACTGAGGACCACCCGGATACCTCCTATTATTTTTATGATGACAATTATTCGACAAAAACCAAGCTGAACGGACTGTTTAACTGGCTGTTGGTTTTCGGGAATAATCAGAAGATCGAATTCAGGAATTTCTTTAATCAGATCAGTGATAAAACATCCCTGCTGCGAGATGGCCGGGATTTTTATGGCGGCAGTTATAAAAGGGGTACGGAACTGGGATTTCAGTCAAGAAGCATTTATTCGGGACAACTCAGCAGCGATCTGAATTTTAACGAAGGCAGGACAAACATTAACTGGACACTCGGCTATGCATATACCAATAAATTGCATGCCCGATATCAGAAGGATTGAACAAAACAGGAATGAAGATAATGGCCCGAATGCACCCTATACTACTTCGATAAATTTCAATGCGGATCCGAAATTACTGGGTCGCCTGACACCTGAATATGTATGAACATGTTTATTCAGGCGGACTGAATTTTTCCCAAAAGCTTGCAATGGGAAATTTTCAACCCGAAATCAAATCGGGTCTTTTGATTGAAAATAAAGGACCGGTCTTTTTCCGCCAGAAATATCGGTTTTGCCATGAGCAATTCAAGCCAATTCAACTGGAACCTGCCCTATGTGCCTATTGATACCTTGTTCCTGGATAAAAATATCAATTATACAGATGGTATTAAAGTGGATGAAGCTACTAATCTGCAGGATTCCTACGATGCAAGCAATACACTGCTCGCAGGATATATGGGAATTAATATTCCGGTAAACAAATTTAAGATTTACGGTGGCCTCCGGGTGGAAAAAAACCGCCAGATTATTGAACGGCTATTATGATAACGGAACACCGCTGGTTGTGGATAATGACTATCTCGATCTGTTTCCTTCTGTCAATATGAGTTATGATCTGACATCCAAAAGCCTTGTAAGGTTTGCCTATGGACGCACAGTCAACCGGCCTGAATTCCGGGAGATTGCTCCTTTTGTTTTTTACAATTTCGAGGAAAAAGCCACATACTATGGAAATCCGGAGCTTATAAATTGCTATATCAACAATTTTGATCTCCGGTATGAAATATTTCCTTCAGCCGGGGATATGATCACCCTGGGAGGATTTTACAAGCACTTCGAATCACCCATTGAAGCACATCTTATCAATGCCGGATCGGGACTGAATTATAATTACGGCAATGCCAATCGGCTCAAAGTTATCGGACTTGAACTCGATATGCGGAAATCACTTCGAGGCTTTGGAAGACAGCAATAATTTCCTGAGAACGTTCAAGGATTTTGTCCTGATTTTCAATGGATCGCTCATCCACAGTCAATTAAAAACAGATAATCCGAATGAGCGGGATTCTATCACGGGCCATGCAGGGTCAGGCTCCCTATATTATCAATACGGGTTTATATTATGATAATCCGAAAATCGGACTGATGGTCAGTGTCATGTATAATGTGATCGGTGAAAGAATAGCCTTTGTGGGGAATACTTCCAATCCACATATGTACCAGATCCCCCGGAACCTGCTTGATCTGACAATCAATAAAAAAATTGGAAAGAATTTTGTGCTGAAAGGCGGCATCAAGGACATCTTTAATCAGCCTTATGAACTGAGACAGAATGAGATTGTACAGTTGCTGCCAAATGATCCCGAACATAAGGAGAACCGGGTGCAAAAAAACCAGGTTTACAAACCTTCAAGAGCTTTCACTGTAGGATTTACACTTAATCCTGTAATTCATCAACATGAATCATATTACTATTCCTGATCCATAATTTTAATAACCAATAAAAATATTTATGAAAAACAAATTTTACAAACTGTTATTGTGCCATATGCCTGATATTGGGATTGAATATCACGGCCATTTATGCGCAACCAACCATTGATAATGATTTTTTTGAACATGTAGATTATATAGGTGCATTCGGAGATGCCGACTGGACCCAGGGCTGGGCCAACTGGACACCCATGACAACAGTTTATCCTGCTGTTACAGATACGATTCCTGCCGGGGATATAACCTCCAATACAACCTGGAGCTCAAATAATTCCGTCATTTTTGGAACAGCCGACTTTACGCATGCTAAAGTCAGCAATGCGTTTTTTGAACAGGTGGATTATGTAGGTGCTTTTGGTACCACTGACTGGACAGCCGGATGGGCCAACTGGGACCCGCAAAATACAGACTTATCCTGCCGTTACAGATACCCTGGATGCAGGAGATATTACCACTGACATGACCTTGACTGTCCGACAAGGTATATTACCTTGATGGCTGGGTATATGTGAAATCCGGAGCTACTCTGACAATTGAGGCCGGTACAGTGATTCGCGGAAGCAAGGCCAATAAAGGCGCGCTGATCATTGAAAAAGGCGCAAAAATTATGGCAGAAGGAACAATGGAAAACCCGATCGTATTTACATCCAACCAGGATGCAGGTTCCCGTTCCTATGGCGACTGGGGCGGTGTGATTGTGCTTGGAAATGCCACTGTCAATAAGGTAGATCCGATCATTGAAGGCGGTCCAACCTCTACATATGGTGGATCCGATGATGCTGACAATTCAGGTATCTTGAAATATGTCCGTATTGAATTTCCCGGTATTGCCTTCCAGCCCGACAAGGAAATTAACGGTCTGACTTTGGGTGCTGTCGGAAATGGCACCACCATTGACTATATCCAGGTTTCCTATAGCGGAGATGATTCCTATGAATGGTTCGGCGGTACGGTAAATGTAAAGCACCTCATTGCCTTCCGCGGATGGGATGATGATTGGGATACCGATTACGGATTTCATGGAATGGTTCAGTTTTGCGTTACCCTGCGTGATCCGTCAATTGCTGACCCGGGATCGGGATCAAACGGTTTTGAATCGGATAATGATGCAACCGGTTCAACTGATGCTCCTTTGACTGCTGCTGTATTTTCGAATATCAGTTGTTTCGGACCTCTGGCTACCCTCTCCACAACCATCAATTCAAATTTTAAAAGGGGAATGCACCTCCGGCGCAATACCAACATAAGTATATTTAATTCCATTCTTGCAGGTTATGCAGTAGGTCTGTTTATTGATGGCACCGCAGCCCAGGCTAATGCAACAGACGGTAATCTGAATGTGAGAAATACTATTCTGGCCGGTTGCAGGGATTATTTTGCAGACTATTTCGACACCCTGTATTTTTTGGATGCCAGCCAGGAACAATATGAAACTTGGCTTCAAATGCTGAACTTGGGATTAACGGATCCGTTCAATCTTGATGCACCCAATTTTCTTCCGGATGCAAAAGCATATTATCTGAACGGATGGGTATATGTGAAAGATGGTGCAACGCTTACCATTGATGCCGGCACAGTGATCCGCGGCAGCAAGGCCAACAAGGGTGCGCTGATCATTGAAAAAGGCGCCAAAATCATGGCAGAAGGTACCATGGATAATCCTATCGTATTTACATCAAACCAGGATGCCGGAAGCCGTTCATATGGCGACTGGGGCGGAGTTATTGTTCTTGGAAAGGCTACGGTCAATAAGGTTGATCCTATTATTGAAGGAGGTCCTACTTCAACTTATGGCGGATCTGATGATGCTGACAATTCAGGAATATTTAAATATGTCAGAATTGAATTCCCCGGTATTGCCTTTCAGCCCGATAAAGAAATCAATGGGTTGACCTTGGGTGGCGTCGGAAACGGAACGACGATTGACAATATCCAGGTTTCCTATAGCGGAGATGATTCCTATGAATTCTTCGGCGGTATGTGAATGCAAAGCACCTGATTGCATTCCGCGGATGGGATGATGATTTTGATACTGATTACGGATATCGTGGAATGGTTCAGTATGCGGTTGCTTTACGCGACCCGGCAATTGCTGACCCGGGATCGGGATCCAACGGTTTTGAATCCGACAATGATGCCACCGGTTCAACAGATGCACCTCTGACCAACGCCCTGTTTAGCAATGTAAGCAGCTTTGGCCCCATGGCAACAAAGGAAACCAGTATAAATTCCAATTACAAAAGAGCCATGCACCTGAGAAGAAATACAAGTATTCAGATCTACAATACAATTTCCGCCGGATGGCCAACAGGCCTATTCATTGATGGTACTGCAGCACAGGCTAATGCCACCAATGGTGACCTGAAAGTGATGAATGTATTCCTTTCAGGCAATAATACACCCTTAGCCGGGGGATTCGACAGCACTTATTTCCCTGATGCTGCCTGGAAGAACCAATGACTTGTTTCCAACGATGATCTTCAACTGACCGATCCATTCAATCTGGATGCCCCGATTTCATGCCGATGGAAGGTTCACCCGTTCTTACCGCATCATCATGGTATGAAGGAATTCCGAGTGCAATTGATAACACATTGGAAAAGGACGAAATTGCATCTGTATATCCGAATCCTTTCAGTGAATCAGCCACACTTACAGGTTGATCTGACTGCTGCTTCAGTGATTTCAGTAAAAATTTATGATGTAACAGGTTCATTGGTTCAGACACTTGTCAATGAAAAACGCCCTGCCGGTATACAGCAATTTACAATTCAAATCTCACGCAAAGGTGTTTATTTTGCTCATATTCAAGCTAATGCCACAAACCAGGTCATAAAGATTGTTAACAGGTAATCGTTTCTGAAGTCCGACCCATTAGAGGCCGGACTTCGTTATTTTATGAGGTCCGGTCTGTTACAGGCCGGACCTCGTTATTTTGGGGACCACCCCGTCGGGGTCCCCCCCCCACCACCCCGACGGGGTGTCATTTATTAATTTTTTATATATTTACCGTGAGAATTACACACTTAAGGTTAGTTGAAATGTTATTTTTCACTAAATATTTATCTATGAAAACTGTTGTTATTCTTTCCATGGCATTATGCTTGACTGTATTTACTAATTCTTGCAAGAAGCATCAAACCGCAACAGTTCCAACTCCTGATTCTGCTATGATGAAATTAAACGATTTTGCGTCTTTTAAGCTGACCACCGACCTGAGCGTATTGTCAGAAAATGAAAAGAAAATGATTCCCCTGCTGATCGAGGCTGCAAAAATAATGGATGATATATTCTGGATAGAAGCCTACGGGGATAAACAATCCCTGCTGGACAGCCTGAAAACGGATGCCGAAAAACAATTGGTGCTGATCAATTATGGCCCATGGGAAAGACTCAACAATAATAAACCCTTCATTGCCGGTAAAGGAACCAAACCCCCGGGCGCCAATTTTTACCCGGTGAACATGACTGAAAAGGAATTTAATGAACTGGATAGTATTGACAAAACAGCAAAAGGACTCTATACATTGATCAGGCGTGATGACCAGGGAAAATTAATCGTTGTTCCTTATCATATTGCTTTTGCTCCCCAGGTAAAAAAAGTGTCAGACCTGCTGATGGAAGCTTCAAAATATGCTGATGATCCGGGTCTGAAAAAATATCTTGAACTGCGGTCCAAAGCATTTCTCGATGATGATTATTACATGAGTGACCTTGCCTGGATGGATATGAAAAATAATGTGATGGACTTTGTTATCGGACCCATCGAATCTTATGAAGACCAGCTTTATGGCTATAAGGCCTCGCATGAAGCATACATTCTTGTAAAGGATATTGAATGGAGCAAGAAGCTGAACCATTACAGTGCCCTTCTGCCCAAACTTCAGAAAGGATTGCCGGTTGACCCGAAATACAAGACGGAAATGCCCGGCAGCAATTCCGATCTGGGAGCTTATGATGTGATCTATTATGCAGGAGATTGCAATGCAGGCAGCAAGACAATTGCCATCAATCTTCCCAATGATAATAGGGTAAATAAAGCCAAAGGAAGCCGCCGGCTGCAGCTGAAAAATGCCATGCAGGCCAAATTCGATAAAATTCTTATTCCCATCGCTACTGAACTTATCCCTGCCGATCAGCTTCAGCATGTGACATTCGATGCCTTTTTCTCCAATGTCATGTTTCATGAAGTTGCCCATGGTTTGGGATGTATGAAAACAATAAACGGCAAGGGTTCGGTACAATCAGCGCTTAAGGAACAGTATACTACGCTGGAAGAAGGAAAAGCCGATATCCTTGGTCTTTATCTTGAAGCCAGACTGAAGGAAATGGGTGAACTTGATGTTGACCTTAACAATGAATATACAACATTCCTGGCGGGAATTTTCAGATCAATCCGGTTTGGTGCTTCCAGTGCACATGGCAAGGCAAATCTTGTACGGTTCAATTATTTTAAGGAAAAAGGGGCGTTTGCCGTTGATTCCACAGGAAAATATCATGTTGACATGGACAAAATGAAAGACGCGATTGCTTCCCTTTCCAATATGATCCTCACCATTCAGGGAGACGGTGATTATGACAAAGCCGGGATGATGCTGCAACAATATGGTAATATGGATGAGGATCTGAAATCAGCCCTGAAACGGATCGAAGAAAAGGATATTCCGGTAGATATTGTCTTTGAACAGGGAAAGGAAGCCCTGGGACTATAATAGATTTTGCAGTTCTGGGATATCTCGTCAGTAGAGATTCTGCAAGATTTCAAGTTTCTACCGATAGGCAATCCCTCACGGGATGGTCATGCTCATTCCCTTGTACCGACTGTCCCAGTCCCTTGTCCCTCGTCCCTTTTTCAGCTTATAGAACTCCAGTCCACCTGGGATTTCAGCAGGCTGCGAAGCTGGGTTTTTAAAACCTGGTTTTCAGGTTTTAATAATTGCGGATCTTCATCCAGTACTTCATTTGCAACATCCCGGGCAATTTGCAATATCTGGCCATCGTGCACCAGGTTTGCAATTTTCAGATCGAACGGCATTCCGCTTTGCTGGGTACCTTCCATATCCCCTGGTCCGCGAAGCTTAAGGTCGGTTTCCGCTATCACAAATCCATCATTTGTCTCCACCATGGTTTCAATCCGTTTTCTCGACTCTTTTGATAATTTGTACGAACTCATCAGAACGCAGTAACTCTGGCTGGCTCCGCGGCCTACCCTTCCACGCAACTGATGAAGCTGCGACAATCCAAATCGCTCGGCATTTTCAATGATCATAACGGATGCATTGGGAATATCCACTCCCACTTCAATGACCGTGGTAGCCACCATGATATGTGCCCTTTTCTGAATGAAAAGCTGCATGCCTGCCTGTCTTTCCTCAGGTTTCATCTGCCCGTGCACGCATACCACGCTGTATTCAGGCGGAGGGAAAGCCCGCACAATAGCCTCATAACCTTCCTCCAACGCCACATAATCCAGTTTCTCCGATTCACGGATTAGCGGGTAAACCACATATATCTGTCTTCCCTCCTGGATTTGTTTACGCATGAATCCAAACAAGCACCAGCCGCTTTGATTCATAATAATGAAGAGTTTGAACCGGCTTTCTGCCGGGAGGCAATTCATCAATCACAGATACTTCCAGGTCGCCATAAACAGTCATAGCCAGGGTACGCGGTATGGGAGTGGCCGTCATAACCAAGTACATGCGGTGGTTGTTCCGTTTTTTTCCACAGCCGTGCACGCTGTGCAACGCCAAACCGGTGCTGCTCATCAATGATCACAAGCCCCAGGTTATTGAATTGCACAACATCTTCGAGCAGCGCATGTGTGCCAATAATAATGTGCAGTTCGCCACTGCGCAATTGTTCATGCAGCAATTCCCTTTCATTCTTTTTTGTGGATCCTGTAAGCAGATACACACTGATCGACATCCCTTCAAGAAAATTGGAAATGGTAGCAAAATGCTGATTGGCCAGTAACTCGGTAGGTGCCATCAAACAGGCCTGGAATCCGTTATCGAGGGCAATGAGCATAGCCATCAGGGCAACCAGTGTCTTTCCGCTTCCTACATCTCCCTGTAATAACCGGTTCATTTGCCTTCCTGAACCCATGTCCTTCCGGATCTCCCTGATCACTCTTTTCTGAGCACCTGTCATCTCGAACTTAAGCCGGTTTTTATAGAAGTTATTCAGATTGTCCCCAACCTTTGAAAAGACAATTCCATGCGAAAGTATCTGCCTTTTATTCTTCTGACCGAGAATATTCAGCTGGATATAAAACAGTTCCTCAAATTTCAGCCTGTAAGTGGCCTTATGCAGTTTATCGTTGTTTTCAGGAAAATGAATGTTGCGGATTGCCTCAAACAAGGTCCATCAGCCTCTGCCTGTCTATGAGGGTATCAGGAAAGCGTTTCCGGAATTGTATTAAGCTGGGACAAAATCTGACCATTCATCCGGTGAGTATGGTCTTGGAAGTAATGAAACTGTTCCGTAGCTTTTCCGTGAGGCTGTATTGTGGCTGCAGGGGTGAATACAACGTGTTATCTTCCTTGTCTGTGGTTTCCAGCTCAGGATGAGCAATGGAAAGTTTATTATTGAAAATGGTGGGCCGGCCAAACGCAATGTATTCAGTATTTAGCTGGTAATTGCTCATTACCCACTGCACTCCCTTGAACCATACCATTTCCAGGATTCCTGTACCATCGGTAAAAATGCCCACCAGGCGCTGTTTATATCGCTGACCTTCCATCCTGAAATGCGAGATCTTTCCCTTTACCTGTATAAAGGTCTGGGTAGTGTCAATTTCATTGATCTTATAAATCCTCGACCGGTCAATATATTTGAAAGGGAAATAATACAGGATATCCCGGCAGGTTAGAATGCCTAATTCCTTTTCAAGCATTTCCGCCCGTTTGGGTCCAACCCCTTTCAGATACTTAATTTCCTTGTCCAGTATATCGCTCATGATGTTAAGGAGATGCGTAAATATCGCAAAAGTTTGCTCAAGATTGCCAAAAAGATTTACACAGAGAAAGAGAATACTGGTTAATTTTGCAACCATGAATCACCTGCTCTATCCGATTCATTTGATTGTTCACCGGATTAAAGCCCTTTATCCGAAGGGCCCGGGCACGTTTATTGATAGATTTTCAGATCAATGTGCTGAATGATGCTTTGATGAATGCCGATTTTGAGAAGATCGAAAACAGAAGATCTGTCCTGTTGCAGAATTCAACCCCATTACCATCGGTAGATTTTGGCGCCGGAAGCAAAAGAAAGCTTCCCAACAGAACCATTGGCGGATTTAACCAGGATTGCCTCGGTAAACGACCGTAATGGCAGACTTATTATATCGCATGGCAAGATCATTATAATCCTTCACATATCATTGAAATGGGAACCGCTGCAGGCATCAGCACTCAATACCTGGCCACCGGAAATCCGACATGCAGAAGTCATTACAGTTGAGGGCAATCCCCACCTTGCCGAACTGGCATCGAGGAATTTCAGGATTAACCGCATAAAAAATATTACGGTTATTAACAGTTCTTTTGATGATGTGCTACCGCAGCTGGTCAAATACATCAAGCCGGGCGATCTTGTGTATATTGACGGCAATCATACTGCTGAAGCCACCTGGAGATATTATTCAGCTTTTACGGCAACGGGTAAAAATCCAATTCTCATTTTTGATGATATTAACTGGTCACATGATATGAGAGCAGCCTGGAGAAAAATACGTTCACATGCCAGCCAGGGTACAATTATTGATTTGTTCCATATGGGCATTTATTTTAATAATATCACAAACGCCAAGGCAAATATTCCGGATCAACTATTAGCAATCGGTTATTAATGTTAATTTTAAAGTTTCAATTGAGCCTGTATGAACAAAATTATCCACCTCAAATCCATCATAAAAAATTATTACCCCGGTACCGGAAGTTGTGAATGCACTGCGATCGATCTCCGTGGATATAAACAAGAATGAATACGTTGCGATCATGGGCCCATCGGGTTCCGGGAAATCCACCCTCATGAATATTATCGGCTGCCTTGACACACCAACTTCCGGAGTTTATATTCTGAATGGTCAGGATGCCAGCAGACTTGTGGATAATCAACTGGCAGAGATCAGGAACCGTGAAATCGGATTTGTTTTCCAAACCTTCAACCTGTTACCAAGGTATTCAGCTCTGGAAAATGTGATGCTTCCCCTTGTATATGCGGGCGTACCAAAACAGGAACGAATTGCCAGGGCCAGGGCAGCCCTTGAAAGTGTTGGATTGGCCGACAGGATGGACACATAAACCCAATGAGCTCTCGGGAGGCCAAAGACAACGTGTTTCTGTTGCCAGGGCATTGGTGAATAATCCGGCCATTATTCTGGCAGATGAACCTACCGGTAATCTTGATTCCAAAACATCAATTGACATTATGGATCTGTTTCATGATATCCATGTAAAGGGAAATACGATCATCCTTGTTACTCATGAAGAGACTATTGCACGTCATGCACACAGGATCATCCGGCTGCTTGACGGACACATTGAATCGGATCTGGTAAATGCCGAACCGGAGGTAAATAGCTTATAGTTGAAGTTGATGGCTGATTGACAGTTCAGCTAAATAGTCAGGCAGGATTATAAAAAGGCATTTTAACGATACGGGCCTTTAGCATTTTATCACGGATGCCCACAAAAATTTCTTTTCCCGGCTGGGCATATTCAGGCTGAACATAAGCCATGCCAATCCCCTGTTTTCAGGCATGGAGACATGGTTCCGGAGGTTACTTCGCCAATATTTACCAACCTGGTATTGAACAATGAATAATGCTGGCGGGGGATTCCCCTGTCAATCATTTCAAACCCGGTCATCATGCGGCTTACACCGTTCTTCTTTTGTGCAAGCAAAATGTCCTTATCAATAAAGTCACGGTCATCCGAAAATTTCGTGATCCATCCCAGGCCGGCCTCAATAGGTGAAGTTGTGCTGTCAATATCATTTCCATACAAGGTGTATCCCATTTCGAGACGTAATGTATCCCTTGCAGCAAGTCCCACAGGCATGAAGGCCAAAATTCTTTCCTGCATCAATTATTGTCCCATAATGGAAGAGGATCATGCATGGTCAAGGTACAATTCAAACCCTCCCGATCCTGTATACCCGGTTGAAGCAATGATCACGTTTTGCAGTCCGGCTATCTCCCCTGTAACAAATGTAAAGGGATGCATAGCACGAAGATCAACCTTTGTCAGTTCCTGCAATAACTGTGTGGCCTGTGGACCCTGAACCGCCAGCTGGGAATACCGGTCAGAAGCATTTTCAAGTTCAGCCCCGGCATGGTTATTATCATTCAGCCATTGCCAGTCCTTTTCCACATTGGAAGCATTGACAACGAGCAGGTATAGTTCTTTTGAGAACATATGAACAATCAGGTCATCCACTATACCGCCCTTGCCGTTGGGAAAACAAGAATATTGTGCCTTTCCCGGAACAATAACCCGGGGATCATTGGACAAAACATAATTCAGTAACTCAAGGGCCTTTGGACCCTTTACCCAGATCTCACCCATATGCGATACATCGAACAATCCCGCCGCATTCCTGACAGCCATATGTTCAGTATTAATACCCGTATACTCGATAGGCATCTCATAACCTGCAAATTCCACCATACGGGCACCCAATTGATGATGCCTGATATTAAAAGCTGTCTTTTTCATTATTTATCTATTCACGTAGTAATCAAAAATAAAAAAAATATCATCAGTGAAATATGACTTTTACCATAATCAGCCAATCCTGTTACGGACCTGGTTTAAAATAACTGACAATTGTAAGGCTTAAATCAACAAAAATTGATATATATTTATAAAAAATTCCATCGCCTTAATGAAAGTAAATTCTGTTTTTGATGAAAACTGATTTATCATACCTGAAAGAAATGTCAGGCGGGAATAAGGAACTGGTCCTGGAAATGATCACTATATTCAGGGACCAGGTAGCCGAATTTTCAACTGGAAATGGATACACATTTGGCCAGCCATGATTATGAATCATCTGGGAAAACTGGCCCATAAGGCAAAATCCTCAGTTTCCATTATGGGGCTGCAGGATCTGGCAGTCCGATTTGAAAGATCTTGAAAACTTTGCCAGGGATGGAAAAAAACCTGAAAGCTACGCAGGCATTGTTGAAAAATTCAAACAGGTACCCGCGATTGCTTTACAGGAACTGGAAGTGGTTAGTGCAAATATCGAACTATACTTTTAATATCAAATAATATGCTTAAGACTGAGAAAATTAATAACATAGCTGTTGTTCGATTTGATAACATTGATCGGTTTAATGCATTGATCACGGAACCCGTTAAGGAAGATTTGAAAAGTTTTTTCAATACTCCCGGTACCCGGATGATATTGAACCTCGAGGGAATCAAATATATTGACAGCTCCGGTTTTGGTGTTTTCCTTTCCATTTGAAAACAGCCGCCAACAATAAAGGCCAGTTCAGGCTTTGCAATATCGGACCTGAAGTGATGGAACTTTTCAAATTGCTTCAACTGCACAATGTCTTTAAACTCTACCCCACTCTGGATGAGTGCCTTGAAGTTTTACGTCAGTCAGTTAGGTTCAAAGCCGATATCGTAATACCTTCTTTATCCCTGTCTATCAGCACTTCCTGGTCCTTCTTTATTTTTCCCTCAAGGATCTGCCTGGACAATTCATTCAGTACAACTTTCTGAACGAGTCTTTTTATAGGCCGGGCCCCGTATTGCGGATCAAATCCCTGTTCGGCGATCAGGTCAATGGCTGCATCCGTTATCCTGAGTTTCATTTCAATACCCTCGAGCTGACGGATCACAATATTTAACTGCAATCTCACAATTTCCCTGATCTCTTTCACCGAAAGCGGGGTAAACATGATCAACTCATCAATCCGGTTCAGAAACTCGGGTCTGAATGTTCTTTTAACCATTTCAAAAACCTCGTTCCGTGTTTTTTCAAGTACTGCTTCGCGGTTGGCATCATTCAGGTCCACAAGATTCTCCTGCAGAATCGACGAACCAATATTGGATGTCATGATGATCAGCGTATTCTTGAAATTAACAACCCTTCCTTTATTATCCGTCAAACGTCCATCATCAAGTACCTGCAGCAGGATATTAAATACATCGGGATGCGCTTTTTCAATTTCATCGAGCAGGATCACGGAATAGGGTTTCATTCTTACCGCCTCAGTCAACTGGCCCCCTTCTTCATACCCCACATATCCCGGAGGTGCTCCGACCAGCCGCGAAACCGTATGTCTTTCCTGGTATTCCGACATATCGATACGGGTCATGTAATTTTCATCGTTGAACAGCAATTCGGCCAGGGCTTTGGCAAGTTCAGTCTTGCCAACACCGGTGGTACCCAGGAAAAGGAATGAACCTATCGGCCTGCGGGGATCCTGCAAGACCGGCACGGCTTCTTCTTACCGCATCGGAAACGGCAGCAATGGCTTCATCCTGGCCGATAACCCTCTTATGCAGTTCCTTTTCAAGGTTCAGCAGTTTGTCGCGTTCAGCCTGTATCATCCTGCTTACAGGAATGCCTGTCCATTTGGATACAATTTCGGCAATATCCTCCGCCGTAACTTCCTCATTTATCATGGCGGAATTTTGTTGCATGTCCAGCCAGTTTTTCCTTCAAATCTTCAATATCTTTTTTCAGCATTCACGTATTCTTGCCATACCGGATCTCGGCCACCTTGCCATAATCCCCTATACGTTCAGCCTGATCGGCTTCCAGTTTGAAGTTTTCAATCTTTTGTTTGTCTGATTGAATCTCCTCAACCAGTTCTTTTTCCGATTGCCATTTGGCCCTTAATTTTGTCCTTTCTTCATTCAGATTGGCTGATTTCTTTGCTCAGGATGGTCACCTTTACCTGATCATTTTCCCGTTTAATGGCTTCCCTTTCAATTTCAAGCTGTTGGATCTTTCGTTCCAGTGTGTCAATTTCCTGGGGAACCGAATTCATTTCCAGCCTCAGTCTGGAAGCGGCTTCATCAATCAGGTCAATGGCCTTATCAGGCAAGAAATCTGCCGGTTATATAGCGCTGGGAAAGTTCAACAGAAGCAACGATGGCTTCATCTCTAATTCTTACCTTATGATGATTTTCATATCGTTCTCTCAGTCCGCGAAGAATAGAAATGGCACTTGCCGTATCCGGTTCATTGATCATCACAACCTGGAACCGGCGTTCCAGGGCTTTATCCTTTTCAAAATATTTCTGGTATTCACCCAGGGTGGTGGCACCGATTGCCCGCAATTCACCCCTTGCCAGGGCAGGCTTCAGGATATTGGCAGCATCCATGGCCCCTTCACTCTGACCGGCACCAACCAGTGTATGGATTTCGTCAATAAAAAGAATGATCTCTCCGGCAGCATCAATTACCTCTTTGATCACAGCCTTCAGTCGCTCTTCAAATTCACCTTTATATTTTGCACCTGCAATCAGGGCACCCATATCAAGTGAAAAGATCAATCTTGATTTCAGATTTTCAGGTACATCGCCTGAAATAATCCGTTGTGCCAGGCCTTCGGCAATGGCAGTTTTACCAACGCCGGGTTCGCCAATCAGCATTGGATTGTTTTTTGTTCGCCTGGAAAGTATCTGCAGAACCCGCCTGATCTCCTCATCCCTGCCGATCACCGGATCGAGTTTTCCGTTCCGTGCCCGTTCATTCAGGTTAATGGCAAACCGGTTCAACGAGTTATATGTATCTTCGGCTGATTGTGTATCTGCCTTTTTTCCGTTTCTATAGTCCATAATGGATGATGTTAATTCTTTTTCATTTAATCCTGAATCCTTCAACAACTGACTTATGCTATCACCGGCACTCACCAGTCCGATCAACAAATGCTCCACTGAAACATACTGATCCTTCATTGCTTTTGAACTGTCGAGGGCTTTCTGAAGTGCCCTGTTTGTTCCCTGCGAAATATATTGTTCTCCTCCTGTTACCTTCGGATACGAACTAATTATCCGGTCAAGCCGTTCCGATATAGCGGAAGTTGAACACCCGACTTTCTCAAGTAATTGATCAGCTATACCATCTCCTGAAATAAGAAGGGCTTTTAACAGATGCCCGGTTTCAACAGCCTGGTGCTGGCCGTCACGGGCCAGCGTAAATGCCTGCTGAATGGCTTCCTGAGACCTTGTTGTGAAATTTTCCAGATTCATAACGTTTTTCTTTCAGTATGTCAAATATGAACCACCTCATTAAGAAGCGAATAACTTGACATTTTGACAATAAGTAACCACTAGAAATGTCAATTTGGCTCATCGTTATTCTAATTGGTGACTAATTGGCAAAGTGCGGGAGATTTGCTGGAAAACATAGATCATACAATGAGATTGCCACAAAGTTGCGGAAATGAGCAGACGAGAGCTATTGACCGACGTTAAAAAGATTCTGTAGCTCTGTGATACAATTTTCTCTGCGTGTTAAAATCTCTGCGAGAATTGAGCTGCATTAAATTGCGAAATCTGCGAGATCTGCGAGAACATATCCCGCGCTTGAAACCTGCATACCAGTATTACGTAGAATGAATGATGAGCATGAAATACCCAATTCAGAAAACCCGATATAAGCAATGAGTGAAAAGATTCTCAAAGCTTTAATGGAATTATTTGCAATTATCGCCAGTCCCTACAGCAATGGAAAGGACAGGCGGACTGTTGTCCATTCTTTCCTTGAAAGGCAGCTGAATCATGAATTGGTAAAAGATTATATCACTTTATTTGATTCTAATTATTCGAAGCATCAAATGCTTCAGAATGAAAGAGGAAATAAAAGGATCGGGGCAGATTCCGTGAAAGTGCTGCGAATTTGCAATGAAATTAATAAAGAACTGGCCCAGAAACAAAAAGTTATTGTCCTTGTCCAGTTGTTTGAATTTGTGAAATCCGATGGCAATGAGGTCACAGATCAGGAATTTGCCTTTATTAACGCTGTTGCCGAATCATTCTATATTCCCAAAGAAGAATACGAACTGATCCGTGATTTTACGCTCAATTCTTTTCAGGAGGTTCCGAATAACAGATCGCTGCTTCTTATTGACAATCAAAAAAAGCCTCCTGCTTCAGAAACCAAGCATATATTTTCAGAATATCTTACCGGTAAAATATGGATCATTCATGTATCATCTGCCAGCATGTATTTTCTGCGATACAGGGGCGAAAGTGAACTGTATCTCAACGGGCAGATCCTGCAGGAAGACAAGGTATATGTTTTAAATACCGGAACCTCAATTCGGAATCACCATGTAAAACCCTTGTATTTCAGTGATCTTGTCAGTGCATTCAAAGATGACCAGGAATTGCCGGTGATTGTTTTTGAGGCAGAAGATGTCACCTACCGGTTTAAAAACGGAAAAAACGGACTGTTCAAAATAAATTTCAGTGAAGAATCCGGAAGGCTTGTAGGTATTATGGGATCAAGCGGTGCAGGAAAGTCCACCCTGCTGAATATTCTTAACGGATCAGTGGAACCCAACTGAGGGCCGGGTGCTTATTAACGGAATCGATATTCATAAAGAAGAGGATAAGATCAGGGGATTAATTGGTCATGTTTCTCAGGATGACCTGCTGATTGAAGAACTTTCTGTTTATCAGAATCTGTATTACAATGCAAGGCTGTGCTTTGATAATTATTCAGAAGAGCTTATTGTTCAAACAGTGAACAACATGCTGCACAGCCTGGGCCTATTTGAAATCAAAGGACATCCAGGTGGGCACTCCGCTGAATAAAAAAATCAGCGGCGGACAGCGTAAAAGACTGAATATCGCACTTGAACTTATTCGTGAACCGGCAATCCTTTTTCTTGATGAGCCTACCTCCGGATTGTCTTCACGGGATTCGGAAAATATTCTTGATCTGCTTAAAGATCTGACATTGAAGGGAAAACTGATTTTTGTTGTAATCCATCAGCCATCTTCCGATATCTTTAAAATGTTTGATAACCTGCTGATCCTGGATACAGGCGGTTATCCTGATATACAACGGCAATCCGGTTGATTCCATCATGTACTTCAAATCAAAGGTACATCATGCCAACTGGGCCGACAGTGAATGCCATGCCTGCGGAAATGTCAATCCCGAACAGATATTCAACATTGTTGAGTCGCTGGTGATCGATGAATATGGCAAAGAAACACGAATCAGGAAAATATCACCCAGAGAATGGCATGGATTTTTTTCAAAAACCGATAAACCCGGGAAAGAAAGAAATGAGGAGAAGATACAGGTGCCTACCATATCCTTTAAGATCCCAGGCTTGCTTAAACAGATCAGGGTATTTATTACCCGCGATGTATTATCCAAAATCTCAAACACCCAGTATCTCATTATTACCTTGCTGGAAGCCCCTGTACTTGCCTTCATCCTGTCTTTCATCATTAAGTATTTCAATGTAAGTGAGACCAGTGAAGGGAGCTATGTATTCATGGATAACAGCAACCTGCCGGTTTACCTGTTCATGTCCGTGATCGTGGCCACTTTTATGGGACTGACCCTCAGCGCGGAAGAAATTATAAAGGACAGAAAAATTCTTAAGCGCGAAGCCTTTTTGAATCTCAGCTGGTCGGGATACTTGTTGTCAAAGGTCGCCGTATTGCTTACCATATCTGCCATTCAGGCTTTTACCTTTGTACTGATCGGAAATTCAATCCTCGGGAGTAAAGGGCATGTTTTTTGACTACTGGCTCATTCTTTTCAGTGCATGGGTATCGTCAAACCTGATGGGACTTGTTATTTCCGACAGTTTTAAAACAGTTGTCACCATTTATATCCTGATTCCCTTTCTTGTTATTCCACAAATCATCCTAAGCGGTGTAATTGTAAAATATGATAAGCTGAATCCGAGGATATCATCGCCGGGCAATATTCCGGTTTATGGTGAAGTTATGACGGCTCGATGGGGTTATGAGGCACTGGTTGTTGAGCAGTTCATGCATAACGATTATGATGCCAAATTCTACACTGTGAACAAGGCCATGAGCATTGCGGAATACAAAAAAAACTACTGGATTAAGGAACTGGAAAAAAAGGTAGATTATATTGAATCCAATCTCAATCCTCAGTCAAGACCTCAAAAATTTAAAACAGCAGTAGACCTGCTAAGGAATGAACTATACGCATGAACTGCCGGTAATTAAAAAAATACCGATCAGCCACATTCAGAATATAGAATTTCCGGCGTTGACACGATTAACCCCGGAAAGTGTAAATGCGGATGTAATAAAGCAGACCCGCGATTTCATGAAGGTATTGAATAAGATCTATATGCGCATTTACAACAATGCCAATGACAATAAGGATAATCTGATCAGGGAATTACAGAAAACAGCCTCCGACAAGGATAATTTTCTTGAATTGAAAAGAATGTATCATAATGAAAAGCTCACTGAATTTGTTGAAAACAACAATGAGCTTGACAAAATCATTGAATATAAAGGAAAGTTATATCAGAAAATGGATCCCATTTACCTTGATCCTGAATCCCGGTTTATTAAAGCCCATTTTTATGCCCCCAGGAAGATGGTCTTTGGAAATTACTACAGCACTTTTGCGGTAAACGCAATTATCATCTGGTGTTTTACACTGATGCTTTACCTGATCCTGTATTTCAGGCTGCTAAAAAGATTTCTTGATCTGCTTGAACAATTAAGTTCGAGATGGACGAATCAGTCGTAGAAAGTATTAGTCTACAATTTCAACCATTTTAAAAGGTATCCGGATGATGGATTCATAATCCTCACCGGCTTCCAGCATATCTTCATCATCTTCCTCATAATACCAGAAAATGACTACATCATGCTTTGCCTTATGAATGGCTTCCAGCTTTTTAAAAACATCCAGTATACATTTGGAGGAACTGGTATTGAAATACTCAAGATGTATATTCACCTGTGTTTTTTTAACCGGATCTTTTGAATATTCATCAAGCCAATCTACCAGTGGCTTGTAGAATTCAATGGAATTTTCGGGAATTGACCTTCCCCTTATTTCAAGAATTCCTTTTTCAATATCAAATTTGATAGATGGTGTTTTAGGACTGCCCTCAATATTAATTGGTTCCATAAGTAATTATGAATTTCAGAAACTGTAATTATACCCTGATTGTTAAATTGAAAAAAGAATAATTGTCATCATACACATAAAACTCATATTCCAGTTTATTCCCTGATTTTCTGGCAATGTCAACCAGTCCAAGTCCCCCACCACCTTTGGCTGACAGCTTCTGATGGTTCAGTATGAATTTATACATGTCCTTCAACTCATCCTTTGTAAGTGAGTTGATTTTGTCAATTTTTTCCTTTAAAAACTTAATGCGTTTGGTGTTCACAAAATTTCCGGTAGTAACTTTATAAAATTCACCCTCACGTTCAATGACAAGAACGCCGAATTTTGGGTCAAGTTCTTCCTTTATTCCTTCATGATTGGTTTCAATATGATGAAACAGATTTTGCAAACTCTCTACCAGTACGTTGTAAATTTTCTTTCTAAGTTTGCTTTCTGCATTTGCCTCCTCAAGCTTCTTTTCAACCGCTTCAAGGATATCATTAATAAGATCGGAAGTAATACTGCCTTTATATGCCAGCAAAACATCACCCTTACTTAGATTGGAGTAGTATTCCTTTAGATTAAAGCTCATAAAAGGCTTGGTTGCTTTTTAACAGAAAAATCGAATGCCCAACAAATATATAAAAAAATATCTTGAAATAACCTACTGCGGTATTTCCCGATTTTAGCAACCGGACATCCAATTTCTTCTGTCATTTAAATATAACTATTTTTACGAAATCAATACAGATAGTCAACGTTTTTTTGTAAACAAGGGTTACAGGTTGTTGACGAACATGTATTTTCAAGTTACGAAATGACCTGCTTGCTTGCTTTTTTGGATCCTGAATACAAAGCAAAACCGTTTAGTCTGCATTCAAGCTGGCCGTTGAAAAGATGTATTTTTCGGAATGGCCTTAATCCAACATGTTTCATTGCTTCATAATTTCCACTGAAAATCCAGGCTGTATAACCCTCAAAGCTTTTCTTGAATTTACTGCCAATCATGGCATACAGTTCATTAATATTTTCAGGAATAATCCGTTCACCATAGGGTGGATTAATGAGAATAACCCCAGGCCCGGCAGGAGGAGTCACCTCATTGAAATCGCAAGCCCTGAAACTGATACTTTCCATTACATGCGCATTCCGTGCGTGGCTTGTTGCCAGACGCACCGCTTCGGGAGAAATGTCCGAAGCATATATTCTGATCTCCTGTTTTTCAATTTTTGAGTCCTTTTCAATTTCCCGAAACAGATCATTATCATAGTCCTTCCATTTTTGAAAACCATAAGGACGGCCGAGTGACCCCGGGGGAATTTTTGCTGCCATCATGGCCGCCTCAACAGGAATAGTGCCGGATCCGCACATAAAATCAACGAAAGGAACATCTCCTGTCCAACCCGTCATTTTAATAAGGCCTGCAGCCAGAACCTCATTGAGTGGAGCCAATCCCTGCTTGAACCGGTATCCTCTCCTGTACAATGGATCACCGCTGCTGTCGATGGAGAGTGTAATTCTTTTATCACTTAAAAAGGCATTTATTCTGAGGGAAGGAAATTCAAGATCTACTGAAGGTCTGCGGCCATATTTATCCCGAAACTGGTCAACAATGGCATCTTTGATCTTTTGTGCAACAAATTGCGAATGGGTAAACAGGTCAGATTTCAAGGCTACATCAATGGCAAGCGTCTCATCCACACTCATGTATTTATCCCATTGAATACTGCGGACATAGGGATAAAGATCATTTTCATTTTTCAATTCCGATTCCCCGATGGGAACAAGTATCGTCAGAGCCAGCCTGAGATTGTAATTAGCCCTGTACATCAGCTTCTTATCACCGGTAAATGATACAGCCCTGTTTAGGATACGGATATTTTGAGCGTTCAGTTCCGAAAGTTCTGAAGCGAGAACATCCTCCATCCCAAACAGGGTTTTTGCTACCATGTCAAACATAGGTCGTCAGTTTTTGAATATAATTATCAACCAGCCTGATTGCATTTTTGAGGCGTTCATCTCCCGATCCCTGCACTATTCCAAATTCACATGCAAAATCCAGGAGCTCCTTCTTATATAATTCCAGAAGATATTCACGCCTGGCACCTCCGTTTTCTCTTACCGGGTCTGCTTCCCAGGGAATATCGGTATCACAAAGTAAATAAAAATCAACCGAATGTTTTGACAATTCTTTATCGATCCATTCCGGTCGGTGTTTATAAACGAGATCGAACCACACCTTTGTAATAATCAGGTATGTATCTAGAAACAATATCCTGTTGGCATGAGTTGAATATTCCTCAAGTTGCTTTACCTGCGTTTCGGCAATATGCACAACGTCATCATAATCATAGGGACGTGAAAGGCTGCCTATGTATTCACGGGCATATTCCGGAATGCAAATGGTAGCATAATGTTGTGCAAGTTGGACTGCCAGTGTGGATTTTCCCGTGCATTCAGGGCCGGTTAAAACAATCCGGATTATTTTGTCACCGACAAAGCCAGTTCTTTTTTCCATTCAAAATATCCTTTAAAGGCGAGGATTGTATAAGCAATAAACAGCAGTAAGGTGGGATACATACCTTTATAAATCATCAGGCCGCACCATATCAGGTCTATTATAATCCAGAAAATCCATTGTTCAATCAGTTTCTGAGTCAGCATCCATGTAGCCACCATACCGCCGGTTGTAAGCAGGGCATCAATCAGTGGGGCAACTGAATCAGAAAACTTTCTTAAAATAAAATATACAGGTATGGCAGAGAGGACTGAAATTGAAATATAAACAATCAGCTTTTTTGCGGATGAGCTGTGGATTGTGAACTTCGACCCTTTATCCTTTTCTTTTTCGCTCCGCGACCAGGTATACCAGCCGTAAAATCCAATGATCACATAATATATGTATAATAAGGAATTGGCATATATTGAAGTCTTGAAAAATACCCACACAAACAATGCCGAAGATATTATTCCATATAGCCAAAGCCGAATATCTTCACTAATTGTATAATAAATGTAAATAAAACCGGTAATTGTAGCCAGCCATTCAAATATTTTTATGTAATGCACTTCTAACCATTGCATTACATGCACAATTATGGTCATAGGCAGGTCAGCTACTTTGTATTTAACAACATTACCTCGAATTTGTCCCAGTTCCGCAGAATGTTCATCGCGGTTTCAAATTTGGGATCACTGTCATTGACTATTTCAAAAAATTCATTGTTTGACCAGAGGTCCCGGGCAATATAGGATTTAAGCAGCAATTGTATCTGATTTCCTGAAAGGGCAAGGTCCATATCGTTTTTTTGAAGCCCGTTTTCTGATGCGAAATTATAAAAACTGGTCATAAATTCATCCGTGAGTGTGAAACCACTTTTAAAGCTTGCAAAATCAGGATACTTTTTGTGAAGTTCACTTCTCCGGGTATCCACATATTGAAGTACAAAACGGTTTAGCAATCCCTTCCTGATCAGCTGCCGGTAATAATCAGAATAATAGCTTGTGTCGATGGACACAAAATAATCGGGCATGATACCCCCACCGCCATATACCAGACGGGTATTCTTCAACGTATAGTATTTGAGAGAATCAGGGAAATGAATACTGTCCTTATGGGCCATTTCACCATTCATGTAACGGTTGAGCAAATCTTTATCATAGTCATCCCTGTTCATTTTATATGGCTTTTGGATCAGGCGGCCCGTAGGAGTATAATATTTGGCTACTGTGAGCCTGATCATGGATCGATCAGGCAATGGCATTTGTTTCTGTACCAATCCTTTTCCGTATGAACGCCGGCCAACAATGATACCCCGGTCCCAATCCTGGATAGCCCCGGTTACAATTTCACTCGCAGAGGCCGATCCCTCATCAATAAGAATTACAAGGTGTCCTTTTTCAAAACTGCCATCACGGGTAGAATAATATTCCTGCTTGGGACTATTGACACCCTGGGTATATAGCACCAGCTTATTACTTTCAAGAAACTGGTCAGCGAGACTGATTGCCACATCAAGATATCCACCTCCGTTGCCGGTAAGGTCAAGGATCAGGTTTTTTACATTTTCCTCTTTGAGGCTTTTGATCGCTTTTTGAAATTCCTCCATGGTTGTCATGGAAAACCTGTTCAGCTTTATATAGCCGATGCCGTCTCCTGCATTGTAACTGGCGTCAACGCTATAAATCGGAATTTTATCCCTGACGACATCAAAATCAATAAGTCCTTCTCCCTTTCTTAAGATGCTGATGTTTACCCGGGTACCTTTTTTCCCTTTCAGTAAGCCGAAAACCTGATCATTGTTAATTGAAATGCCGGCTATATTTTTGCCATCCACCTTAATAATTCTGTCACCCGCCATAATACCGACCTTTTCAGACGGGCCTCCTGAAATTGGCGAAATAATATAAACTGTATCATTCAGAATATTGAAAGATACCCCAATGCCTTCAAAATTACCCTGAAGCGGTTCATTCATTTCCTCTACCTCTTTTGGCGTGAGGTATGATGAATGTGGATCAAGTTCCTTCAGCAATCCTTTTATGGCATCTTCAACAAGCAATTCCTGGTTGGTAGAATCAACATAATATTTCTCAATCCTGTCAAGAACAGTACCGAATTTCATCACTTGTTCATTCAGTATCTGCGCGTGCAAACCCCATCCTGAAAATATGGATAAGATCAATAAACTGCAGCCTATTCTCTTTTTCATACAACGCCTGTACATATTTCTGACCTCAATTAATAAAATAGTCTATTCCCATTCAATTGTTGCGGGCGGTTTTGAACTGATGTCATAAACCACCCTGTTAACTCCTTTTACCCTGTTTATGATCCTGTTTGAGATATAACCGAGAAATTCATATGGAAGATGCGACCAGTCGGCCGTCATACCGTCCGTTGACGAAACTGCCCTTAGGGCAATCACATTTTCATAGGTTCGTTCATCTCCCATTACACCAACCGACTGAACCGGCAGCAATATGGCTCCCGCCTGCCATACCTTATCATAAAGGCCATATTCGCGAAGGCCCTGGATAAAAATATCATCTACATCCTGCAATAATTGTACCTTTTCAGCTGTAATATCGCCGATGATGCGAATAGCCAGTCCGGGTCCGGGAAATGGATGCCTGTTCAGAATATTTGGATCTATCTGAAGGGTTCTTCCAACCCGCCGTACTTCATCTTTAAACAGCAGTTTCAATGGTTCAACCACTTTAAGGTGCATAATTTCAGGCAATCCGCCCACGTTATGGTGCGATTTGATTGTGGCAGACGGACCGTTTACAGAAACCGACTCGATCACATCGGGATAAATAGTGCCCTGTGCAAGCCAGCGCACGCCCTCAATCTTGTGCGCTTCGCGATTGAATATTTCAATGAAATTCTTGCCAATGCTCTTGCGCTTTTTCTCAGGATCGATAATACCTTTCAGATCTTCGAGAAAAAGATCACGGGCATTGATTCCATGTACATTCAAACCCATATGCTGGTAGGATGTCAATACGCTTTGGAATTCATCCTTGCGCAATAATCCATTATCCACAAAAATACAGGTAAGGTTCTTTCCAATGGCCCTGTGAAGCAATACGGCTGCTACCGATGAATCAACACCACCGGAGAGTCCAAGTACCACCTTGTCATCCAGCAGGGTCTTTTTCAGATTTCCGATTGTTTCAACAATAAACGATTCGGGAGTCCAATCCTGTTTGCATCCACAGATATCTACAACAAAATTCTTCAGAATTTTTAATCCTTCCGTGGTATGATATACTTCAGGGTGAAACTGTATCCCGAAAGTATCTTCACCCCTGATTACAAAGGCTCCTATCTTCACATCATTTGTGTTTCCCACAATATGATAATCCTCAGGGATCTTAACAATGGTATCGGCATGCGACATCCAAACCTGTGCACCGTTGCTGACTCCCTGCAAAAGTATGCATGAAGGATCGGTTATCTCAAGGTTTGCCCTTCCATATTCCCTGTGTTTGGATGGAGCTACTTCCCCACCGAAGTAATGCGACAGGTATTGTGCACCATAACAAATGCCCAGAACGGGTAACCGGCCCTTAATACCTTTCAGATCAGGCAAGGGTGCATTGGAATCCCTCACTGAAAAGGGACTTCCTGAAAGAATAACTCCTTTTACGGAAGGGTCATGAAGGTTCGCTTTATTAAAAGGCCAGATTTCGCAATATACGTTGAGTTCACGCACCCGGCGTGCAATGAGCTGGGTGTATTGAGAACCAAAATCCAGGATTATTATCTTTTCTTCCACAAAGGATTTATTAATCTGAAATAAAGTGCAAATATACGTTTTTTACGGCTATTGTCTTTAAAGGTCCTCATGCACTTCAGGAATCATATACGTGTCTCCATCCTCAGCGGCAAAACTATTGGGAAATATTTCCGTTGCTTCTGCCAAAAGCTGTCTGACGCTCCTGTAGCGGTTTGAAAAATGTCCCATCAACAGTTTACCCACTCCGGCTTTTTTTGCCAGGGTAGCTGCCTGTACTGATGTTGAATGGCTTGTAATCTTTGCCAGTTTTTTGTCCTCATGGATGAAGGTAGCCTCAAAATACAAAAGATCGATATTTTTTAAGCTTTCCGCCAGCGAGGGAAAACAGGATGTGTCAGTGCAAAAAGCATATGATCTGGGTTTTACGGGAGGGAGGGTAAGTTCTTTGTTTGGTATGAAAGTCCCATCATCCCTTACCAGGTCATTGCCTTCCTTTATACTCCGTATTTCCCTGATTCCCAGACTATATTGAGTGATCTTATCTTTTCTGATGTTCAGTAACCTGGGCTTTTCCCGGAAAATAAATCCCACCACCGGAACGCTATGCCGCAAGGGCAGTGTATGAACCGTCATCCGCCTGTCATTATATATTTCATAAGGCTGATCGGCAGTGAAAGGATGAAAGATGATGTTGTAGGACATGTTTATGCCAAACTGTTTTTTAAAATGATCCAGGGTAATTTCGAGATCGCGATATGCATAAACATGCAAATCAGATTTTCTTCCAAGCAGATTATAGGATGAAAACAATCCATACAATCCGAAAACATGATCTCCATGCAGATGGCTGATGAAAATATGATTGATCCTCGACATGTTGACTGAAAACCGCCTTAGCTGGATTTGGGTTCCTTCTCCGCAGTCAATTAAAAAAAACCGCTCATGTACATTAAGTACCTGAGCGGTTGGGAATCTTTTGGTTGTGGGAACAGCCGAGCTGCTGCCCAATACCGTCAACGAGAATGACATCTGAGCACTAAATAATAATTTTATGCCTCACTAAACAGTTTTGTTGCTTCATCCACTGAAACCGCAATATTCAGCACCGTGTCAAGCTGGGAAATTGTAATAAGCCTTTCCACAGCATCATTTAAACCGGTAAGAACAAAGGTACCATTGGCATTTTTGCAAAGACGGTTTGCCACAAGGATTGCACTAAGCCCGGAAGAATCACAGTACCTGCATTTGCTAAGATCAAGCACGATGTTTTTCTCACCATTTCCTGACACAAGTACGAGCTCTGACTTCAAAGTCGGTGCAATGTGAGTATCGAGCTTTTCTTCCAACACCTGGATGAAAGTATAGTTTTTAAGCTTTTCGATCTTGAATTCCATGATGAAAAAATTTAAATATATTGAATGTTACTCATTTTCAACCTGGTTTTCTTCCTCTTCTTTCGACTTCTTCTCGGTCTTCTTCTTCCTGGATTCCTTCTTTTCCATCTCTGTCTTTATGGCCGCCAGATCAGTGATGTCACCCAGCGTGGTTTTCTCCATACTGGTTTTCATCTTTTTGGCAGTTTTATGGGTTGTATCAGATGTTACTTTACGTTCTGCATCCGATGCGGCACGTTTTACATCCTCATGAACCCTGCTGTGCGACACGATGATTTTCTTGGCACCCTTTGAAAATTCAATGACCTTGAAAGGCAGTTTTTCATCCAGTTTTGCCGGCCTGTTGTCGTCCTTAATGAGGTGTTTCGGGGTAACAAAACCTTCAACGCCATAAGGAAGGGCAACTACTGCGCCTTTATCGGTAACTTCAATGATCGTTCCTTCGTGAATTGAATCAACTGTGAAAATTGATTCAAATACATCCCAGGGATTTTCTTCAAGTTGTTTATGACCAAGACTTAATCTCCGGTTATCCTTATCAATCTCAAGAACAACTACATCGATATTTTCACCAATATTTGTGAATTCGGCCGGATGTTTGATCTTTTTGGTCCATGACAGATCAGAAATATGGATCAAACCATCTACACCTTCTTCAATTTCAACAAAAACACCGAAGTTTGTAAAGTTACGAACTTTTGCGGTATGTTTACTGCTCAGCGGGTACTTTTCTTCAATCTTTTCCCATGGGTCGGTTTTAAGTTGCTTCATACCCAGTGACATCTTCCGTTCATCGCGGTCGAGGGTGAGGATCACAGCTTCCACTTCGTCACCTACTTTAAGGAATTCCTGTGCACTGCGTAAATGCTGTGACCATGACATTTCTGAAACATGGATCAGTCCTTCTACGCCGGGAGCTATTTCAATGAATGCACCGTAATCAGCCATAACTACAACACGGCCTTTCACCTTGTCACCTACATTGATATTGGCGTCGAGTGAATCCCATGGATGCGGTGTAAGCTGTTTCAAACCAAGTGCAATACGTTTCTTTTCGTCATCAAAATCGAGGATAACAACCTGTAATTTCTGATCGAGCTGAACGATTTCTTCCGGATGGTTGATCCTGCCCCAGGAGAGGTCAGTGATATGAATTAAACCATCAACTCCGCCAAGGTCGATGAATACGCCATAGGAAGTAATATTCTTAACAGTTCCTTCCAGGATCTGACCCTTTTCCAGTTTGGCAATAATTTCTTTCTTCTGTTGTTCAAGTTCAGCCTCAATAAGCGCCTTATGGGAAACCACAACGTTTTTGAATTCATGGTTAATCTTAACAACCTTGAATTCCATGGTTTTGCCAACATAGATATCGTAATCCCTGATGGGCTTAACGTCAATCTGTGAACCGGGGAGGAATGCTTCGATGCCAAATACGTCTACGATCATTCCACCCTTAGTGCGGCATTTAATATATCCCTTGATAATTTCATTCTTTTCAAGTGATTCATTAACCCGGTCCCAGGATTTTAATGCCCTGGCTTTTTTGTGGGAAAGAACAAGCTGGCCTTTTTTATCTTCCTGGCTTTCGATATAAACCTCAACTTTGTCGCCATTTGCAAGTTCAGGATTGTACCTGAATTCATTCAAACTAACCACACCTTCGGATTTATAACCGATGTTAACAACAACTTCACGCTTGTTCATTGAAATAACGGTACCCTCAACAACCTCATTTACCTTGATGGCACTCAGGGTGTCGTTATACATTCTTTCAAGGTCTGTTTTCTGTAATTCTGTCTGATAATCACCTTCTTCGTACTTGTTCCAGTCGAATGCGGGATCGGATTCAATGTTTACATCAACTGCCTGATTTTCGTCTGCCTTCGTCACGGGGGATACAGTTTTTGTAATCACCTCGGTAGCCGTTTCCTGAACGGGCTGTGATGAAGTATTTGCATTTTCAGTTTCGGTCATTTCAACGTTCACTGGTTCCTGTTGCATCTGGTTTTCAGCATTTTCAGCCTGGCTGTCAGACTGCTCCAGATTGTTTTTATTATTCTCAACCATTAAATTATAAATTAAAATTTAGTAAGTTAGACATTATGTTGTTAAAAACGAGCTGCAAAACTATCATTTTCCCGCTTAAAAAACTAAAAATATGCAAAAAAATAAAAAAAGTGAACTTCTAAACACTGACAGATCATCCTTTGTTATATGATTTCAACCAACACATTACATCAGTTAGTGGAATCTTTTCAAAACTCCTTTCTATTATTATAAGTATACACTATTTTTATCGCGCCATATACAAAAATTAGAATACCATGAAAACAATCATTATCGGAACTGGTTATGTTGGACTTGTTACAGGCACCTGTTTTGCTGAAACTGGCATAGATGTCGTTTGTGTGGATATCGACAAAGAAAAAATTGAAAAACTCCGCCAGGGGATAATACCCATTTATGAGCCAGGCCTGGAGCCCATGGTGAAGAGAAATCTTGAAAAGAAACGGCTCACTTTTTCAACAAGCCTGAAAGACAATATTCAGGATACGGAAGCAATCTTCCTTGCCGTTGGAACTCCTCCGGGTGAAGATGGAAGTGCTGACCTCCGGCATGTGCTGTCAGCCGCCCGTGATATCGGGATGAACCTGAATTCCTATATGGTGGTTGTTACCAAAAGTACTGTTCCCATCGGAACATCCATAAAGGTAAAAGAAGCTATACAGGGTGAACTCGACAAAAGAGGTGTTTCCATTGAATTTGATGTGGCTTCCAATCCGGAATTTCTTAAAGAAGGAGCTGCAGTGGAAGATTTTCTCAAGCCAAACCGGATCATCCTTGGCGTAGAATCCGAACAGGCCCGCAAGATAATGAACCGATTATATCATCCGTTTCTGCTGAACGGACATCCGATTATTTATATGGACATTCCTTCGGCGGAAATGACAAAATATGCTGCCAACTGCATGCTGGCCACAAAAATCAGTTTCATGAATGACCTGGCAAACCTGTGTGAACTGGTTGGTGCTGATATCAATGCAGTAAGAAAAGGGATCGGCAGTGATCCGCGTATCGGGAACAAATTCATTTTCGCAGGTATTGGTTATGGAGGCTCCTGCTTTCCCAAGGATGTGAAAGCACTGATAAAAACTGCTGCTGACATCGGATACCGGCTGGAGATTGTTGAAGCTGTGGAACATGTGAATATCAGGCAAAAAGAAGTCATTTTTACGAAAATTGAAAACCATTTTGGCGGCGATCTGAAAGGAAAGATATTCGGTATCTGGGGATTGTCATTTAAACCCAATACAGATGATATCCGGGAAGCTCCATCGCTCAGGATCATTGAAAAACTGCTGGAGGCAGGTGCCATTGTAAAGGCTTATGATCCGGTATCCATGGAAGAAGCCAAAAAAATACTGGGCGACAAGGTTGAATTCGGCCGGGACCTGTATGATGTGATGATCGATGCAAATGCACTGGTCCTTGTTACCGAATGGCCTGAATTCCGGATCCCGAATTTTAAATTGCTTACCCGCATAATGAAGGAAAAAGTTATTTTTGACGGCCGGAACATTTATGATCCGGCTGAATTGGTTGAAAATGGATTTACCTATTTCGGCATTGGCAGAAAAACTGTATCTTAAATATTTTCACATATGAAAGGAATTATCCTGGCAGGTGGTTCCGGCACCCGCCTGTATCCCATTACAAAAAGTATTTCAAAGCAAATCATTCCGATTTATGATAAGCCGATGATATACTATCCTTTGGCTGTGCTGATGCTCGCAAATATCCGTGAGATCCTGATCATCTCCACCCCCAAGGATATTCACCTGTATGAGGATCTGCTGGGAAACGGCACCCAGCTTGGACTTCAGATCAGTTATGCAGTACAACCTTCTCCTGACGGGCTCGCACAGGCTTTCATTATCGGTGAAAAATTCATCGGGAATTCACCTGTATGCATGATATTGGGTGATAACATATTTTATGGCCATGGCTTTGGCAGGGTACTCACGGAAACAGCTAAAATCACAGACGGCGCCGTAGTTTTCGGATATTATGTCAATGATCCCGAAAGATACGGCGTGGTTGAATTTGACAAAAGCGGCAAGGTGATCAGTATTGAAGAAAAGCCAATTGTGGCAAAGTCATTCTATGCGATTACCGGTTTGTATTTTTATGGTAATGATGTGGTTGGAAAGGCAAAATCCCTGAAACCTTCCCCAAGGGGAGAACTTGAAATTACCGATCTCAACCGCCTGTATCTTGATGAAAACCGGTTGAATGTAAAGATCATGGGACGAGGAATGGCATGGCTTGATACAGGCACCCATGAATCACTTCTCCAGGCATCTGTTTACATTCAGACCATTGAAGAAAGACAGGGTCTGAAAATCTCATGCATTGAAGAAATTGCCTATAAGCAGGGATTTATCACACGTGACCAGCTGATTGAACTGGCAAAGCCATTTGCCAAAAATCAATATGGCAAGTATCTCCTGAAAATTGTAAATGAACAGATTTTTAATTTTGATGTTGAAGATAATTGATGGAAGTAAAGAAGACACCATTCGAAGGACTTGTCATTATTGTCCCGCGTATTTTTGAAGATAACCGGGGATACTTTTATGAAAGTTATAACCAGGAAACATATAAAAAAGCAGGAATTCCATACGTTTTTATCCAGGATAACCAATCCGAATCAGTAAAAGGAGTAATCCGGGGATTGCATTATCAGCTTGCGCCCTTTGCGCAGACCAAACTCGTGCGTGTAATCACAGGAACTGTTTTTGATGTGGTCGTTGATCTGCGCAAAGGTTCCTCCACTTTCGGAAAATGGTACGGAATTGAACTTTCCGATAAGAATAAACATCAGTTGCTTGTTCCACAAGGATTTGCGCATGGCTTTTCAATGTTTTCGGATAAAGCCATACTACATTATAAGACCGATAATTTATACAATAAGGATTCAGAAAGAGGAATTGTATACAATGATCCGCTCCTGAACATTGACTGGAAAATTGATCCCAAAGCAAGCATTGTTTCAGAAAGGGATGCCCAGCTTTCAAGTTTTGAAGATGCTGAATACAATTTTATACTCTGACTGGTATGAAAAATATCCTGGTAACAGGGGGTAACGGACAACTGGGCAGCAGCCTGCGGAATATTTCCCCGTCCTTTCCCGACTTTACCTTTTCATTTATCGATTATGATGATCTTGACCTGACAAAAGCCGACAGGGTAAATGAATTTTTTCACGGCCATCAGTCCGACTATATCATCAATTGTGCGGCATATACGGCCGTTGACCAGGCTGAAAACCAACAGGAAGCTGCATTTAAAGTGAATGCAGGAATTCCCAGGCTTCTGGCTGGTATGGCAGATTTACATAAAATCCGGCTGATTCATATCTCAACTGACTATGTGTATGATGGAACACGGTCCCTTCCCCATATTGAAACCGAAACACCGGCTCCTGCATCTGTTTATGCCCAAAGCAAACTTGAAGGTGAAAAGCCTTTATGGGATCATCCCCTGGCCATCATTATCCGCACATCATGGTTATACGGCGAGTTCGGGAAAAACTTCCTGAAAAACATGCTTCAACTGGGTAATGAAAGGAAAGAACTGGGAATGGTTTTCGATCAGACAGGTACTCCAACCTATACAGGAGACCTGGCTCAGACGTTGATTGGAAATTATCGCCTTTTCAGAAAAAAAAGAATTTATCCCGGGCATTTATAACTACTCCAATGAGGGAGTTTGCAGCTGGTATGATTTTGCCAGGGAAATTATGATCCTGGGTCAATAGAAACTGCCATGTGAAACCCATCAGAACCTCTGAATATCCGCTGCCTGCAAAAGCCCTGAATACAGTGTATTGGATAAATCAAAAATCAAGCGTACTTTCGGGATAGAAATACCCTATTGGAAAGATAGTTTATCAACAGCCTTCGAAAATTTGAAAAAAAATAAGGAAATTTGATCATACCTTAACAATCCTAACCATGGAAAACCAGGATCTGCTTACAAGTGTCAAAAGTCGCGCCAGCCAATGGCTCAAAGAGCCATTTGATGCCGAGACAAGAAATAAAGTAAAGGAACTGATGGACGGAAATGAAGCCGAATTAATCGAATGCTTCTATCGTGACCTGGAATTTGGTACCGGGGGATTGCGCGGCATTATGGGCGTAGGCACCAACCGCATGAATATTTATACTGTTGCTATGGCCACCCAGGGCTTGAGCAATTACCTGATACAGGAATTCAAAAACGTACCGCAGATCAAAGTTGCGATTGCCCATGATTCACGGAATAACAGCCGGCTCTTCGCAGAAACAACTGCAAATATATTTTCCGCCAATGGATTTAAAGTGTATCTTTTCGATTCACTGAGGCCTACTCCGGAACTTTCATTTGCAATCCGCTATTTTAAATGCCAGAGCGGGGTTGTCATTACTGCCTCCCATAATCCCAAAGAATACAATGGCTATAAGGCCTATTGGGATGACGGCGGACAAATTATTTCACCCCATGATAAACTGATCATTGAGGAAGTTCAAAAGGTTTCTTCCGATAAAGTCAACTTCAAAGCACGCCCTGAAAATATCGAATCAATTGGTGCTGAAATTGATGATATCTATACAAACCAGATCACCGGCCTATCGCTTGCACACGACATTATCAGGCGGCAAAAAGATATGAAGATCATTTATACTCCGCTTCATGGATCCGGGGTGAAGCTTGTTCCCATGGTATTGAAAAAATTTGGTTTTACCAATATTCTGAATGTCCCCGAACAGGATGTTTCCGACGGTAATTTCCCGACCATAAAATCCCCGAATCCTGAAGAAAGTTCAGCCCTGGCCATGGCCATTCAGAAGGCCAAGGATACAAACGCGGATCTTGTTATGGCAACCGATCCGGATGCTGACAGAGTAGGAATTGTAGTAAGAAATGACCAGGGAGAATATATCATACTGAATGGAAATCAGACGGCCACCCTGCTCATCCATTATCTGCTGACAAAATGGTCGGAAAACGGCAAATTAAAAGGCAAGGAGTATATAGTAAAAACCATTGTCACCACGGAATTGCTGGCCGCTATGGCAGCCAAATTCTCGGTAACCTGCTATGATGTGCTCACCGGCTTTAAATACATTGCCGATGTAATCAAAACGTTTGAAGGAAAGCAGACATTCATTGGTGGCGGCGAAGAAAGCTATGGATACCTTGCCGGAGAATTTGTCCGCGACAAGGATGCAGTGATGTCCTGCGCACTCATTGCCGAAGCTTGCGCTTATGCTAAGGATAAGGGCAAAACAATGTATGAGCAATTACTCGAAATATACAAGGTATATGGTCTCTTCAAAGAAAAACTGATATCCATCGAAAAGAAAGGAAAATCGGGCCAGGAAGAAATCCATCGGATGATGGTGAATTTCAGAAAAAATCCGCCATCAAAGATCAACGGTTCTCCTATGACTGAAATAATGGATTATCTGGATAATGCCTGCATTGAAAGAGCGAACCGGAAAAATGGAGGTATCAAGATCCCCAAATCGGATGTTCTGCAGTTTTTCACTGCCGATGGCAGCAAAATTTCAATCCGGCCTTCGGGAACCGAGCCTAAGATAAAGTTCTATTTCGGGGTGAAGGATAATTTAAAATCTGCTGCTGATTACAAAAAGGTAAGTGCTTCGCTGGATCAGCGGATCAATGAAATAATTGCAGATCTGAAACTGGAATAGTGACGAGGGACTGAGGGACAAGCAGGAATGAATCCCTTTAGGGATTAACTGTCGGTAGAAATAATATACGATTTACGATTTACGATTAAAATACGATTTACGATAATTATGAATTACAATTGAATTGCGCGGAGCGCATACGGTATTGTAGAAAAAATATAAGGCAATGAAATCATACAGGAAAGAATTATGGTACGAAGTACCCTACCCGACGGGCCTTTATCAATATTACCGGGCAAGTTGAGAAATGCCTGGCTGAAAGCGGGGTGAAGGAAGGCCTTATACTGGTAAATGCCATGCATATCAGTGCCAGCGTCTTTATTAATGATGATGAATCGGGTCTGCATCACGATTTTGAAGTATGGCTTGAAAAACTGGCCCCTGAAAAACCTTATTCACAATATAAACACAACGGATTTGAGGATAATGCCGATGCCCATATCAAAAGAACGCTGATGGGACGGGAAGTTGTTGTGGCGGTTACAGGAGGAAAGCTGGATTTTGGACCCTGGGAACAAATCTTCTATGGCGAATTTGATGGTAAGCGCAGAAAACGGGTGCTGGTGAAGATTATCGGGGAATAAAAAATGTTCTGCAGTTCTGCGGTTCTGCATTTGACAAAGTGAATGGTGAATGGTGAATGGTGAATGGTGAATAGCGCAATATCTTCTTATAATTTGGATATTGGAAAAGCAATTTGGTGCAATTATACAGCATCTCTCAATCTACATCAGCATCATCGTCAGCGGCACAAGTCACCAATCACCGATCACCGATTACCAATTACCGATTTCCGATTACCGATTACCGATTAACCAAATTAGCCTATCACCTTTCTCTGTTCGGATCTATTTATTCCAAATACGTATATCCATATAATCCCGACCTGTATGTGGAAAGAAATTCTTTCCCTTCTTCGGCTGTGATGATCTCCGATTTGACTGCCGAGGTCACCCATGTTTCCACGGTTCTCACCAGTTTTTTTGCATTGTATTGAACATAGTCAAGTACCTCGGCCACTGTTTCACCATCGATGATCTGATCAATTTCATATCCGTTGTCGGTAACCGAAACATGCACTGCATTGGTATCTCCAAACAGGTTGTGAAGGTCACCCAGGATCTCCTGATAAGCCCCTACAAGAAATACACCCAGATAATAGGGTTCCTTTTGTTTAATAGGATGCACAGGAAGATAGTATGAGAAATTCCGGGTAGAAATGAAATTGTCGATTTTCCCGTCAGAATCACAGGTTATATCCTGAAGGGTGGCCGCACGAATAGGCTTTTCATCAAGTCTTTGAAGCGGAACGATAGGAAATATCTGATCAATTGCCCAGGAATCAGGCATGGACTGAAACAGGGAAAAATTACAGAAATATTTATCCGACAGAATCTTAGGCAGATGTCTTAGTTCTTCCGGAATATGTTTTGTTTCATTGGTCATCTGGTAAAGCTCCCGTGCAATTGACCAGAACAGGCGTTCAATCTGGGCACGGGTTTTCAGATCGAGCAAGCCCAGGCTGAACCTGTCGAGTGCCTCTTCCCTGATTTGCTCTGCGTCATGCCATGTTTCGAGCATACCACTTTGATTCAACCTGTCCCATGATGAATACAACTCCTGAACCAATTCATGATCGGACGGTCCGGGTGTCGCTTCATTACTCCATTCGGGCAAAGTAGTAGTCTCCAGCACCTCGAAAATAAGAATGGAATGATGGGCTGTAAGGGATCGGCCTGATTCGGTAATGATATTGGGATGGGGAATACCATTTTTATCACTGGCATCCACCATGGTATAAATTGAATCATTCACATATTCCTGCAGGCTGTAATTCACGCTGCTTTCGCTGTTGGCTGAGCGGGTTCCGTCATAATCCACACCCAATCCGCCACCAATATCCACAAAATCAATATTATACCCGTTTTTATATAATTGCACATAAAACTGTGATGCTTCGCGCAAAGCAGTTTTAATTCGACGGATCTTTGTCACCTGGCTGCCAATGTGAAAATGCACCAGGTGAAGGCAATCCTTCATCTTATTCTTTTCAAGAAAATCCATTGCCTCCAGAACCTCACTGGAGGTCAGTCCAAATTTGCTCACATCTCCGCCGGAATCTTCCCATTTGCCACTTCCCGTGCTCGCCAGCTTGATACGAATGCCCATGTTGGGCTTTATTTTAAGCCTGCGGGCAACCGTAGCGATCAATTTCAGCTCATTTAATTTTTCAACAACCAGGTAAATCCGTTTACCCATTTTCTGGGCCAGCAGGGCAAGCTCAATATAATCCTCATCCTTGTAACCATTGCAAATGATCAGGGAGTCGCTGTCAGCATTAATACCGATCACGGCATGAAGTTCAGGCTTTGAACCTGCTTCCAGTCCGATATTGAATTTCTTACCGTGTCTGACGATTTCCTCAACCACAGGACGCATCTGGTTAACCTTTATCGGGTAAACGATAAAATTCTGGGCCTTATATTTATATGCCTCAGCTGCCACTTCAAAACATTTCGCCATTTTCTCAATCCGGTTATCCAGGATATCCGGAAACCGGATAAGCATGGGAGCCGATACATCACGAAGGATCAGCTCATCCACCAGACCCCGCAAATCAATTTCAAAACCATCTTTGCGTGGTGAAACAGTTACATTTCCCTTTTCATTTATGGAAAAATAGTTAACTCCCCATCCCTGTATATTATACAGTTCCGCTGAGTCCTCAATGCGCCATTTTCTCATTACTACCTTTTATTAAATAATTCTGCATTTTTTTGCAAAAATGCATAAAAAATATTCTGTAATTTAATTTATCCGGTAATTTTTGCCGGCAGCCCCTTTTTCAATACCTTTTTATCTCCTGAAGGCCTTGGCAGGAATATATCCTGCGGTGTTATCCCTGCTTCTTTTATTATTTTTATACAATATTCAAGCCGGTTCAGATCGGTATTATCAGCATTGTTTGTACCCAGGGAAAACTTAACTCCTGCTGCCCTGGCCCTTTTGATAAAGGCAAGGCTTGGAATTTTAAACCGGGCATTAATTTCAAGGGCCACATCATTATTCTTTAATGCCTTGATTACGCGGTCCATCCTTTCGGGGGTCCATAGCCTGTCATAGTTCGCTGCAATTACTCCGGGCAGATAAGTAGGATTAACGTGAATATCCACCGGTTCATTATTCAGAATGGCTTCAATCTTTCCTACCAGCATTTCCATAAATTGCTGTTCATCATCTACAAACGTTTCTGCCGGGATCCACAACCTCATTCGCCGTCCTTTGTTATCAGTCCATGTCATGGCATCCGTAAAAATGTAATCGAACTTGCTTATGGCTGCAGGCGAAAAAAGAGTTATCCATTCCCTTCCCTCACACTGCATAGCCTTAAATACGGGTTCAGGAGCCAGATTATTATAATAGGCAATCAATGATGAATCATTGGTCACCGGAAAATTTAAACCACAATTAGGGGAGATCCCGAAATTATAGCCATATTTCCTGCCATGTTCGCTTACCTGGTCCGCAGTAAGACCTCCTTTTAAATGACCATGAAAGTCAATTAACGGAAAACCCATCTGATTGAGCTTTGTAAGTGCTTCACCCACAGAATCAACAGTCAGGGGATCCGGGGTTTCACGGGGCGAATCCGGCAAGGATGCAAGGCTGATCCTGTCAATTAGCATACTTCCTGCAGCACTGTTTTTTTGTATGATTACCCGTCCTGACGAAAGAATCATCCCTTCCTTACCTGCCATGCGCTGTGGTTTGTCGGGTTCTATATAATCACTGATCAGCTTATCATTAACCTTTACAGAAATGTGGTTTGCCTTCACTGAAATTTGCATATCAAACCATTGGCCATCAGCTGCATTACGAACAAAATTATTCCGGATAAAAGCCAGGCTTCCCGTTTTCTGAGGATTTCCGGCCCGGTAATCACTGTTGTTGATGATAACCTGGTATCCTTTGGTTAAGGTCTTTCCATCGGAAGGTACATGAAAAAGGATTATCCCTTCTGCTCCCGCAGTTGTTTTAAGGTGTAAATTCAAGGTGAAACTTTGCAGGCCGGCTTTTGTGGATAAACTTGCGTCTTTTCTGTCAAAAGAAAAGCTATTACCCGATTGCATTAACTCCCTGATTAACCCAGTCCTTCAGTTCCGGCTGCCTGCCTGAGCTACTGATTTTTCCGTTATTAACTGATGAACTGCAGACACCAAAAATCACCGATGCAGCGAGAATTACCAGGAATTTCCTTTTGCTGATATTTTTCATAGGCCTCACATTAAATTATTCACCGAATATAGGCATAACATGACAAACATAAGTCTGTTGTTCAAAGATTATGCCGGCCTGGAAGTAGGCCAGGAATTCAGTTAAAATGGAGTTTTTTCCTGAAGTAATCTATTGTATATTGTAATCCTGTTTCAAGGTCCACGGTTGGTTGCCAGTTATTCAATTCTTTCCTGGCCAGACCGATATCAGGTTGACGTTGCATGGGATCATCCTCCGGAAGAGGCATATAGATTATTTTTGATTTTGAGCCTGTCAGGTGGATCACCATTTCGGCGAGATTCCCAATTGTGAATTCCTGTGGATTTCCAATATTAACCGGTCCTTTAAAATCATCCCGGCTATTCATCATAGTGATCATTCCCTCAACCAGATCAGTCACATACTGGAAACTCCGGGTCTGGTTCCCGTTTCCGAAAATTGTGATATCCTTGTTTCCAAGTGCCTGTACAATAAAATTCGAAACTACCCTGCCATCATTCGGATGCATTCTTGGTCCATAGGTATTAAAAATACGTGACAATTTTAATTCTTACCTCATTTTGATAATGGTAGTTCATAAAAAGAGATTCTGCACATCTCTTTCCCTCGTCATAACAAGAACGGACTCCGATGGGATTTACGTGCCCCCAGTATCCTTCAAACTGAGGGTGCACTTCAGGGTCTCCATAAACCTCACTTGTTGATGCCTGCAAAATTTTAGCTTTCACTCTCTTTGCCAGACCAAGCATGTTAATCGCTCCCATAACAGAGGTCTTGATTGTTTTAATGGGATTATACTGGTAATGGATGGGAGATGCAGGGCATGCAAGATTGTAAATCTCATCCACCTCCGCATAATAGGGTGTTGTCACGTCATGTCTTACAAGTTCAAAAAAATGACTGTCCAGCAAATGGGCTATGTTTTCCTTTGATCCCGTGAAATAATTGTCAAGACAGATTACATCATTCCCTTCATTTAAAAGCCTTTCACATAAATGAGATCCAATAAATCCTGCTCCTCCGGTTACTAGAATTCTTTTCATGTATATATTGAATTTTCAGTGAACTGTTTACCTGGTGGATATGACAAGCATAAATAATAATCCGTCTGGTAAATTTAATATATTCAATGAGGAATTGAAGAAAAAATCCGCAGCTTGATCTGAAACTCTTCAGATTGCATTTAACCTATCAATTTGAATCATTCGTCAATGATTCCAGGTTGTTACTTTAATATTTCAAACCTAAATTATTGCCAGTCGTTTAACATCATATAATCAAACTTTTATAAACGTGCTGTTTTCCAAAATGCATACTAAAATCAGGTTATATGAAGAAGATATTAGTTGGTAGATGACAATATTATGATGCGACGGCTGATCATTAACCTTTTCCGGAATGAAAATCTTGAATTTGATGAAGCTTCGGACGGGCGGGAAGGTCTGGACAAAATTTCAACCAAAGTGTATGATCTGGTTATAACCGATATCATTATGCCTGGTATGGAAGGAATAGAAATGATCAGGGAGGCAAAAAAGCATCATCCGAATTTAAAGATTATTGCCATTAGCGGAAGCAAACCTTATTATTTATATGTAGCGAAAAAACTGGGTGTTGAAGCTAGTATTCAACAAACCTCTGAATCAACATCATTTTTATGACAAAGTAAAAAATGTACTTCAATTTCAGCCTGTACGAATTTTCCAGGCAAGTTAAAAGCAATTAATGAATCTGATACATACCGCTATCCGGGAAACGAAAGTTGAACCAGACTTCTAAATCCGATCAGACCGTTCTTTTTATGGATACTTGATACGCAGGGAATCATTACAGCAGTAAATGATGCAGTTGTTCAAAAACTGGGCTATCAGCGTGATGATCTGATTGGAAAGCACTTTTCCACCTTGGATGTTTTTTCTGAATCACGCATTTGACGATGTGTTTCAAAATACTAAATACCCCGGATTTTTCATATAAGTCGGAAAGCAGGATCAAAAGCAAGGACGGTAATTACTGAATGTTACCTTATTGGAGAAAGAATTGATTCCTTAACGGAACATATGTTTTGATTTCAGCTTTTGGTCCCCTGCCTGTAAACATGCAATAATTTTCCGGAGCAAAAGAAGGAAATCCGGTTTAAACGAAATTCGGTCCTATAAGGATAATATTTTCTCTGTAATTGCTCACGATCTTCGCAGTCCGTTTAATACAATCCTGGGATATTGCGAACTATTAAACAGCAGCATAATTAACAGCGAACTGAATAAATCGGTGATGTATACCCGCATTATAAAGGATGCTACCGAACAAACATTGAGTTTTCTGGTAAGATTGCTTGACTGGGGCAGGCTTCAAAATGATCCAGCAACCTTTTAATCCGGTATATTTTGATGCTGATTTGCCCGTAAAACAAATAATCCGTCTTTGCGGATTCCAGGCAGATTCAAAAAATATTTTATTAAGAACTGAAATTGAAGCCAATCTGAAGGTTTATGGAGATGTGAATATGATCAGGACAGTATTGTGAATCTGATATCAAACGCCATAAAATTTTGTAACCCGGGCGGCAAAATAATTATTAAATCATTTTCCGTATCCGGAGGTGTTGAATTCGATGTAGCCGATAACGGAATTGGCATAAAAAAGGAAGATCTGCTAAAACTCTTTAGCATCTGAAAAACTGCAGAGTACGAATGGCACCCGCATGGAGCATGGAACCGGACTTGGTCTGGCTATCTGCAAAAGTTATGTAGCCATCCATCATGGCAGAATTTGGGCAGAAAGCGAATCCGGCAAGGGTTCCACATTCAAATTTGTTCTGCCCTCCAAAAATCTCGGGTAAAGAAATTATATTTGTTCCTTACCAACTGTTGTAAGGTATGAAAGCCATGATGCTCACAGGCATCAGGAAGATGGAGATGAAAAATATCCCGGATCCTGTGCTGAAAAAAGATGATGATGTATTAATCAAAATGTCGGTAGTGGGTGTCTGTGGATCAGATATTCATTACTATGTTGCTGGCAGAATCGGCAGCCAGGTTGTGCAGTATCCTTTCCCGGTAGGACATGAAGGTGCGGGCATTGTAGTAAAAACCGGACCTTCGGTTACCCGGGTGAAAACCGGTGACCGGATTGCCATTGAGCCTGCCATGCCCTGCTGGGAATGCGATCAATGCAAAGCCGGCAGGCATCATACCTGTCGAAAGCTGCGGTTTCTGGGTTGTCCGGGACAAGCCGATGGTTGCCTTACGGAATATATTGTCATGCCCGAAACCAGTTGTATTAAGATAGATGACAATCTAAGTCTTGATGAGGCGGTAATTTCTGAACCCCTTGCTATCGGTGTATACGCAGTTAAAAAATCGATACCCATGCCCGGAGCCAGGATTGGTATACTCGGGTTCGGGCCCGATTGGAATGAGTGTATTGCTGGCTGCCAAAGCGGAGGGATGCGAATACATTTATATGACGGACAAACTGGATGGGCGGCTCGGAGGTTGTTAAAAAAGCAGGAGCAACCTATACAGGCAATGTTGAGAAACAGGAAGTGGTAAAGGATATTCTCAATCTCGAACCCCTGATGCTTGATGTGGTTTTTGAATGCTGCGGCCAGCAGGAAGCATTTGATCAGGCTTTTGAATTGCTGAAGCCCGGAGGCAAGCTGGTTATTGTAGGTATTCCTGAATTTGACTTTTGGAAAGTACCGGCCGATGTGGCCCGCAGAAAAGAAATCATCATCCAGAATATCCGAAGGCAGGTGGATTGTACGGAAGACGCCCTTCATTCCATGTCGACCGGTAAAATTGATGTGAGCCTGATGGCAACACACCGGTTCAGCTTTTCCGATACACCCCGCGCCTTTGATATGGTTGCGGGATATGAGGACGGGGTGATGAAGGCAATGATTGAATTCAGTGACGAACAGTGACAGTGACAAGTGACTGGTGACCATCTGCAACAATAAGAACTGTCGTGTTAAAGACATCCAGTTTTATTATGTCATACTCATTGTCACGAGTCACTATCGTCACATGTCACTCTACAAGAGAATCCCCAAAATCCTCCTTATACTTCTTTATCAATTTTGTTGTCCAGTCGCTGGTAGGTTTAAGTCTTCCCATAAAGAACCTGAGAACTGCAGGCTCCTCAGTAAATGTTAATCCACCCACCAGTTTACGGTTCTGATACAGCCAGTTTACGCGGTCGATCATGAACATGGTTTGTGACAGGGTGAATACACGCCTTGGAAATGCAAGGCGCAATAATTCAACGTCAGCAAGCACATCATTTCCGTTTTCATCCCTTACACTTGAAATCGTGCCACGTTCCATACCACGGCACCCTGAAGCAATGAACAAGGCTGCTGCCAGGGCTCCTGCCGGATATTCGCTTTGGGGAACATGGGAAAGAAATGACATTGCATCAATATGGCATCCGAGGGCACCCGGAGGGGTTACCACAGGCACACCCATGGAATCAAGTTCTTCAACAGCATAGGCAATAAATGAGGGAGACTGACTGATTACCGTATCATCGCAGGTTTCATACAATCCTACTGCCATGGCTTCAATTTCGCGGGTTGACATACCGCCATAGGTCAAAAATCCCTCATACAGGGGAACCAGGTCGCGCATTTTCATATACAGGTCCTTGTTGTCGGTGCAAATGCCACCACCCCGCGTGGAACTGACTTTCCGGCTTGAGAAATAAACGATATCAGCCAGTCCGCACATTTCACGCAGTATTTCCTTTACCGAGCTGTTTTTAAATTCATCCTCCCGCATCTTGACAAAATAGGCATTTTCGCCAATGAGACTTGCATCCAGAACAATGATGATTCCGTTTGCGTCGGCAATTGCCTTCACTTCACGCATGTTTTTAATTGAAAATGGCTGGCCCCCAATGAGGTTTGTTGAAGCCTCCATACGGATAAAGGGAATATGTTCCTTACCATAATCCTTTACAACCTTCTTCAATTTTTCAATATCGATGTTTCCTTTGAACGGATTTGAACTCTTGATCTTAAGGGCTTCATCCGTATATATCTCAAGAACGGTACCTCCGTTAATCTCCATGTGGGCCTTGGTAGTCGTAAAGTGATAGTTCATTGGGAATTACATCGCCTTTTTTAATAAAGGCCTGGGAAATTATGTTTTCAGCTGCCCTGCCCTGGTGTACAGGCAAAATATAATGTTTGCCAAATACATCACGCAAAGCGGCTTCCATCCTGTAATAGCTCTGCGATCCTGCATACGCATCATCAGCCTGCATCATGGAGGCAATCTGATTGTCACTCATGGCATTGGTTCCTGAATCGGTAAGCATATCCAGGAAGATGTCCTTGGTATTTAAGAGAAATGTGTTGTAGCCAGCCTCTTCTATTGCTTTAAATCTATCTTCGATCTTTTTCAGGTGCAGCTTTTGTACCACCCTAACTTTGTGAAGTTCAACCGGTATTTTTTTACCATTGAAAAATTTCACCACAGGCATCGCGTTTTGTTCCATTTGCGTTGATGAGTTAGTTTATAATATTATTCAAAAATAAGCGGTGGAATGATATAATCAAGTATTTATGAAAAAATGTTTCATTTTTTTGCAAATCACCGGCAACTGCAGTTACTATTTTATATCTTTCAACACTGCGATTTGTCATTTTATTTTTGAATAATAATTCAAAACTTGCGCAAGTAAATTCTGTATTTTTGTTTAATTATATGTAAAGAGATAGGAATATGACAACACTTACAAACCAGGATTATATAAATCTTGAACATGAATTCGGTGCTCATAATTATCATCCGCTGCCTGTAGTATTGAAAAAAGGCAAGGGAGTTTTTGTCTGGGATATTGAAGGCAAAAAGTACTATGATTTTCTTTCAGCATACTCGGCAGTCAACCAGGGACACTGCCACCCAAAAATCATCAAGGCACTGAAAAAACAAGCAAAGAAACTTACACTTACATCCAGGGCATTTTATAATGACTGCCTGGGTAAGTTTGAAAAATATACTGCCGAATTACTGGGTTATGACAAGCTGTTGCCAATGAATACAGGCGCAGAAGGAGTTGAAACTGCCCTGAAGCTTTGCCGGAAATGGGCATATGAGAAAAAGGGAATAGCTGAAAATGAGGCAAAGATCATTGTATGTGAGAATAATTTTCACGGGAGAACCATTACGATTATTACCATGTCAACCGATCCTTCTTCCTATAAAGGATTTGGCCCCTTCACTCCTGGATTCGTGATCATACCTTATAATGATACCAAAGCACTTGAAAAAGCACTTGAGGATCCATCGGTAGCCGGATTCCTTGTTGAGCCTATCCAGGGTGAGGCAGGAGTATACGTTCCCGACAGCGGATATCTGAAAACAGCATGGGAGCTTTGCCGCAAGAATAATGTACTTTTCATTGCTGATGAGGTACAGACAGGACTTGCACGTACAGGCAAAATGCTTGCCTGTGACCATGAAGGTGTTCGTCCTGATATTCTGATTCTGGGAAAAGCCCTGTCAGGTGGTGTACTTCCTATTTCAGCCGTGCTGGCCAACAACGAAATTATGTTATGTATCAAACCAGGTGAACACGGTTCCACTTTTGGAGGCAATCCCCTGGCGGCCAAAGTAGGCATTGCATCCTTAAGAGTGCTTGTTGAAGAAAAGCTGGCTGAAAATGCAGAAAAGCTGGGTGCTATCTTCCGTGAAGAACTGAAAACTTTTGAAAGAGATCATGAAATGGTTGAGGTTGTACGTGGTAAGGGACTGCTGAATGCTATCGTAATAAAGCCCAAAAACGGAAAAACCGCCTGGGATGTATGCCTGGCATTAAAAGAAAACGGACTGCTTGCTAAACCTACACATGACCACATTATCCGTTTTGCTCCCCCGCTTGTTATTACTGAAGATCAGCTGTTTGAAGCTATCGATATCATTAAGGAAACGCTGTCGGAATTCCATTAAGAACCATATTAAAAAAACCCGGCCTGTCAGGCCGGGTTTTTTTTGCATATTGCCTTTCAAATCAATATAACTTTGTCAGCAATAATCCGTTTAAGAAATTAACAGGAAGCGCTCATTCCTTTATGGCATTGTGTATGTATGGATTATAGGATAATTTTAATAAGCAGCAACCAGGAAAACAGGGAACAGATCATGGAAATCCTGAGCAATTCAGGTTACAATTTCCAGATTATGCCAACTGATGAAATGTCGGATGAAATAATGCAGAAAGAAGGCAACCAGCCGGATCTTGTTTTACTGGATATTAATGCTGACGATCAGGATTCACATGGTGTTCTCCAATTATTTCATGAAAAGGAAACCGGGAAAAGAATTCCCGTTATTGTGCTTACCTCTTTTCAATCACAGCGATTCGTTGATGAGTTATGCAATGCAGGAGCATTTGATTTTATAAATAAACCCATTGCTGTAAATGAATTCAACAGCAGGCTCAAAAAAGCCATCGAGGTAGTTGATTCTTACCGGAATATTGACAAAAAAATTCAACATGTCAAGGAGGACATTCAGACGATTGAAAAACTGATGGTTACCTCTGCTCATACATCTTTTGCCTACATGCTGATCAATCCTTCGGGCGAAATTGAATGGGTAAATGATGGTTTTGAACTCCTGCATGGCTTTAACCTGGAAGAATTCCGGGCTACCCGCGGAAAAACTATATTTGGACTTGCACCGGATTCAGAAATTGGCAATTTGTTTTACAGGTGTCTGAAAGAAAAAAAATCCACTGAATGCATAAGTAAGGTTAACCTGCGAAATGGCGATTGCAGGTGGCTTCAGATCTTCATAACCCCACGTATGAGCGCGGCCGGAATAATTGAAAAACTGGTAGCAGTTGAGGTAGACATTTCCCCTTTCAAGATCAAGGAAGAGGAGCTGAATGCCCAATACAAGCGGATGAAAGAAATCACCAGGCACCTGGAGAAAGCCAATGCCCAGCTCGAAGTTCAGAAGGGGGAGATCAACCAGCAGAAAATGATCATTGAAGAGGAACAGGAAAAATCGGAAAAACTCCTTCTCAATATTTTGCCCTTTGAGGTAGCCAAGCAATTAAAATCCAAGGGAAAGGCCGGCACGCGCCAGTATAAACTGGTGACCGTACTTTTTACAGATTTCAAGGGTTTTTCAAATATTAGCAAGACGCTTGATCCAAAAGACCTTGTAAGTATCCTTGATTCCTATTTTGCCAAATTTGATGAGATTACAGGTGCACATTATATAGAAAAAATTAAGACGATCGGCGATGCTTATATGTGCGCGGGCGGACTTCCACTCAGCAATAAGAGCAATCCGATTGATGCGGTTCTGGCCGGCCTGGAGATTCAAAACTACATGAATACATTAAACGATTCCAAGGTCCTGAATCACCTGCCGGTATGGGAACTCAGGCTTGGTATTCATTCAGGCCCTGTGGTGGCCGGGGTGGTGGGGAAAAAGCGATTTGCCTATGATATCTGGGGTGATACCGTAAATATTGCAAGTCGTATGGAACAAAGCGGGCATGTTGGCTGGGTGAATATTTCCGGTACTACCTATGAGTATGTTAAGGACTTCTTCGATTGCGATTACCGTGGTAAAATCGAAACAAAAAATCTGGGGAAAATTGATATGTACTTTGTAAACAGGATAAAACCTGAATTTTCGTCCGACAGGTTTGGTATCCTCCCTAACGATCTGATGATTAATAAAGTAAACAAATTGTAGTCTGGGATTACCATGGAACTTACGCACATCAGCGAACTCGGTTACAGTGAACTCCGCCATGAGCAATTTGACTATTTTATTGCAGTATGTGGCTATCAGCCAAGGTGCTTTTACCTGGCTTCCAAATTGGATTTGAATACTGCCGCTAAATTTCTGCTGAAAATTGATGAGCAGGATAATTGTACCGACAGGAACAGGAACATGGATTTTTTTGCCGCCAATGGTTTCAAATCCTATACAGGATCCGTGACGGAATCTTTGGCTATTGAAAAACTGGTCAGTGAAATTTGCAATAATAACCTGGAAAAACAAAACATACTGATTGATTACTCCTGTATGCCTAAAAAATGGTACGCTGTAATAGTAGATAACATTACCCGGAATAACTTTAAATCGAAAAAAATAAATCTGTTTCTTTCCTATACCCCCAAGGTTTTCGAACAAACAAAAAAAATAAGCAATACTGAATATTTTGGTCCCATTATTCATGACAAAGACAGCCTGATCAGGAAAAAGCCGGTCACGATCATTGCCGGGCTCGATAACAATTCAAAACTGCTTATTGAGGCCATTACAAAAATCCGGCCTCATAATATCCTGGCATTTGTTCCACAATCAAGGACAGATCCTGATTATACCTATTCAGTTGCAGAAAACAATAAGTCACTGCTCGACAAACTGAATTCCAGCCACATTTTCAGGTATGACATGAATCATCCTGATTCAATTAACACATTATTAACATCCTGCTGTTTAGATCATCGTATAAACCAGGAAGTAATGATCATTCCTCAGGGTCCAAAGGTATTTTCCATGATGGCTTTACTGCTTTCTGTAAGATATCCCGATATCAAGTTATGGGAGATAATCGGTAAAAACGGAATGTGTGCCCAGGGACGGGGACTTCCTGCTTCTGATCCGGTAGTTGTAAAGGCATCCTTTCTGGATGACGAGAATGAAGAAGATGACTAGGTCTCTTATTCTATAACTTTTTGGCCAAAACTTGGTTATTATATTAACAGAAATTAACCAAGGCCATGAAAAAGTTAGAAATCAGTGATTGGGATAATATACTGAAATGGTCCTATACCCTGGCTCGAAAATATGCGATTGAAAAATTGGTACCCCAGGGAGTAAATTCAGCTCGAAAGTTTGATACCTATAAGCGCAATAAAAAGCACCTTCCACGCAGGTTTCCCAGAATACCAGATGAGTATTTTATGCGAAAAGGTACATGGAAAGGATGGAGGGATTTCCTGGGTTACCCTGAACAGAAAAAGTCACATTATTACCTGGGATACAAAGATGCCGCCCGTGTTTCAAGGGAATCGGGAATAAAGAATTCTAAAGAATACCTCCATTGGAAAGAACGGCCGTCTAACATGCCTGCCCGGCCCGAGTATTTCTATGAAGAATGGAATGGCTGGAAGGACTTTCTTGGCTCGGCATATGAGGCCCCCGATCCCAGACATTATACCAAGTTAACCATCGCCGATGTGCGTATTATCAAACATCAGCTGAATATGGGTGTCCCTGGCGCCGTATTGGCCCGCACATTTAAAGTTTCTGAAATGCAAATCAGCCGGATTAAAAGGGGAGAAAACTGGAATGATATTTAATTCATAAAAAAATTTTATTCAACAAAAAAGATAGTCATTTGTTTTACAAGCAAAGACAGTCCAGCGCTCTTGCAGATACGAAAAACACAGCAATTTTCTCTGGTTCTGTCAATATTTGTAATTGAAGATTATTCTTCATAACTTTTAATGCATTCACCATAAACTTAAATGTTTTATGACAATTTACGTTGGCAATATCAGCTACACCTTAAGTGAAGAAGATATCAGCAAGATCTTCGAAGTTATGGGTACGGTTGAGACAATCAAACTCATCCGTGATAAACCTACCGGCAAATCCAAAGGCTATTGCTTTATTGAAATGCCCGATAAAAAAGAGGCCATGGAGGCCATTAATACCCTCGACGGGAAAGAAGTTGCTGGCAGAAATCTCAGGGTTATCAAGGCACATTCCACAAAGAAGGTGAAAGAGGAAGTATAAGACAGTCAGTCTCCTACATTTTTTCTCTTTTTCCCAGTTTTAGCGCAATACCTGCTTTGAACCATCGTCCGGGCTGAGTGACCGAACCAGCATCCGTGTAATTTGTATCCAGAATATTGCTTAATGTGGCAAACAAAACCAGATGCCTTATATGCCAGTTTAGCGTACCATCCAGCAACCAGTAAGGTTTATAGGGTTCTGAATAGTAGTCGCTTTCAGTGGTATTGAAGTTAATCATCTCTCCTACCCTGTCCTGGTAACTCACTGACCAAATCGCTTCTATATTACCGTATATACGATGTCTTACGGTGATTGATAACTTGTTGCGAAGGTGATCATATTTGGATACGGAATCATTTACAGATTTGTCAATATCCATAAACAGGTAGTTTACTGCCAGGGACTGAATAGGATTTATGCCACTGGCATTATTAAAATGAAAAACGAGATTTGTCTCTAATCCCATTGATCTGAAGTATTCGAGGTTAACGGGACTAAACCGGTTTTGTCCGTATGACCATAGCCAGTCGATAATGTCTTTTCCTGAATTATAGAAAAAAACCAGATTGGCAATGGCCACTTTTCCTTCTAATTTGACACCTCCTTCATAAGAGATCATCCTGTTTGGATTCAAATGAATATTTCCCTGGTTTACCGGATCAGTATAAAACAGATCAGTAAATGTTGGCAGATGCAATGCCCTGTTGAAACTGAAGTAAACACTGGTGCCAGGAAACAGCCTATAACTGAGGTCCAGTCCGGGAAATACAGATGGCTTGTCGGGATAAGCTGAATTCCAGTTAATCATGATACCGCCGGAAATCCGAAGGTTTCCGGTATTGAAAACGTGTTCCTGGAAATAGGCTATGTTTGTCCTTCCGTATTGTTTTGTATAAAATGCGCTATCTGTGCTTCTTACCGGTATGGGATCGGGACGCACAAACCCCAGGTTGTTGCTTATAATATTTTCCGATCGGATATCCACACCCACTGTGTTTAGCAGCTTATGCATCCGCCAGGCCACATTGAACTGGCTTCCTATAATATCGGTGAGATGATAATTTTCATAAAACGACGGATTATCCCTGTCGAGTAAATAATGGTCCCTCCGGTGGCGCCAGTATACAGATGGGGAAATTTTGACTTTATTACCGGTAGAGGCTCTCAGACTGGCAAACCAAAGGCCCGTCTCCTCGTACTGATTTGGAAATCGTGGAGAGTAAAATCCTGCAGCACCGAATTTCTTATCCTGTATTCCGGCCTGAAAATCAATGGCTGTATTTTCATGGGAATAATTTAACCTGTAATAGCCATTTTTTATTTTAAAATCGGTATCCTCCATGTATCCTTTTGAAGAGGCATCACCAAAGGAAAGCATATGACGGAAATTATGTGATTTCACAATGGCATTCAGATTGATCCGGTGAAAACCATACTGGCCCATAAAAAGGCTTGCAGAAGCCTGTGTAGTAGTATCTCCTTTGGTAACAACATTTATCGCTCCTGTAAATGCTCCGGCACCTAAAACTCGTGCCGCTGAACCTTCAAGCACTTCGATCCGTTCAATCATTTCCGGATCAACAGGAAGATCCATACTTGCATGTCCGGTTTGCGGATCACTCACATTTATTCCGTTAAGAAGAACCATCACATGATCAAATGATCCACCCCTGATGGTCACATCCGATTGTACACCATACCCTCCCCTTTGCCTGACATCAACATTGGATACATATTCCATTACATCCTGCAGACTTTGGATACCTGCCCTTTCAAGTTCATCGCCCCGGATTACGGTGACTACCCGGGATCCATCCGTAAAAACTGACTGGTTCCGATAACCCGTAACTTCCACCTGGTCAATTTCTGTGACTTTGGTATTGATTTCAGCTGTATCCGTTTGAGCCCGGATAAATTCAGAAGAAAACAAAGACAAACAAAGCGATAAAAAGAGGCCGGTTTTCAAGAAATTTAAGCGGTATGAATTAAGCATATCTAAACAAAATAGGAATTAAGGCCTGCCATATGTAATTATATTATTTTTGTACAAAGGCCTCCTTTTTTTGAATACAATTAACGCAGGAAACGGAGATTTGTTAAAGACACCCATATAAAAAAGGAGAGCGCAGCGAAAGTAAAAAATTCCGAAAAGGCCTGGAATATTTTCATTATAAATAATGCCTGATTTTTATTAACAAGTATCCTAACATGTTAGTTCAATTAAATTATTGTTTTTCTTAGGCTTATAAATTGAGGAATGTTAAAATATAGTAAAAGCAAACCGTTAATTTGCATTTTTAATACACTATTATTCAAATTACTAATAAAATAAAATTGTGGAATAAATTTATTTACTATTTTTGCTGCGATTAATTAACTTATAATTCACATCAAAAATTAAAAAAATGAAAAAGATAGCTTATTTATTTGTTGCTTTTGTATTCTTTGGTGTTATTGCCCTGAGTTCCTGCAAATCAAAAACTGCTGAAGCTCCTGCAGTTGATTCAACCGTAGTAGAAGAAGCTCCTGTAGCAACTCCTGATACAGTTGCCGCCGATACAGCAGCAGTAGTTCAGTAATCATTCGACTATCAACTTTACAAGGGGAAGAAATTAAAGAATAGACCCTCCCCGCCTCGGCGGGGGGGTTTTTTTATGTCGGGTAGGAAATACGGGCGTGATAAATATTACGCAGGCGTCTTTTAAAAACCTCACGGATCGTGGTAATTTCCTTGAATGTAATCTGGGCATCATTATACTGTTCCTCTCTCATTTGATTGCCAATAATGGAATCAACAAGCTTGTCCAGTGTGTTTTCGGTAATTTCTTTCAGGCTTCTGGAAGCAGCTTCAACTGAATCTGCCATCATCACAATAGCGGTCTCTCTTGAACCAGGCCTTGGTCCCGGGTAGGAGAACTTCCTGACATCCACATCGGCTTCAGGATATTTTCTCAGATAGGAACGGTAGAAATATTGCACTGTTGTAGTGCCATGATGTGTACTTATAAAATCGATTATTGCTTCGGGAAGTTTGTTCTTTTTTGCCAGATCCACTCCCTTTCTCACATGATCAATGATGATGCGGGCACTCTGCTCGAATTCAAGGTTATCATGGGGATTTATTGAGGATGTTTGGTTTTCAATATAATAAAGCGGTTCCTCCATTTTGCCAATATCATGATATAATGCACCGGCCCTGACAAGCAAGGGATTCCCACCTACCTGGAAAACTGCATCTTCTGCCAGGTTAGCCACCTGTAATGAATGCTGGAAGGTACCTGGAGCAACTTCTGCCAGCTTACGGAGAAGAGGCTGGTTTGTATCCGACAATTCCATCAGCGTGGCATCTGACATGAATCCGAATGTTTTCTCAAACATATAGATCAGCGGATAGGAAATCATCACCAATATACCATTCACCCCGAACAGGCGGAAATATTTCCATTCTATCCTGGCCAGATTGCCCTCCTGAACCAGTGCTATACCGAGATAAATGACTGAATATGCAGCAATCACATATAGGGAGGTAACAACGAGTTTTGAACGTCTGTATACATTAGTCAGACTAATAATGGCAACCATGCCGGCCACCACATTCAAAAAGACAAATTCAAAACTGTTGGGAGCAAAAAAACCAATGAGCAAAATGGTAATAATATGAATAAACAGGGCCAGCCTGGAATCATAAAATGTCTTTAAAATAATGGGGAGAATGGCAAATGGAAGCAAATAAATGCTCACCAGGTTAAATTTGAATGTGGTGCTGGCCACCAGTACCATTAGAACTATGGTGAGCAGAATAAAGAGAACTCTCCTGTAACTTTCCAATACTTCTCTTCTGAAGCTTCTCAGAAAAAGGAAAATAACCATGAGGGAAGCAAAAACGAGGATGAATTTGCCAATTATCACAAGCTGACGGGCCATTGAGCCAAGGTTTTTTTCGTATTCCAGCCTCAATGATTCGAGGATCATAAATTTTTCGTCGGTAATACTTTCTCCTCTTGAAATAATTCCCTGGCCTTCCTGGATTAACCCGCGCGTAATGGAAATACTTTCCAGAAGTCCCTGATGAACCTTGGTGGATCGCTCTTCATCATAGGTAACATTGATCGAAAGATAATTATTGATCTGAAAATCCATAAAGAACTGGTCATACTTATGTACAGGAAGACTATTCTTTTTAGGTATACTGTTTTTTAACCGGGTTGTGGCATACTCATAAGCAGTTTTCGGGGTAAACAGGTATGTAACCGGATAATTTTCCGCCACATTTCCCTTTACTATCGTTACTTCCTTATATTTTACCTGCCCGTTTTCTTCGAGCGGACTCAAATCAATGATTCCCTTGCTGTAGATTTCGCTTAAAAGAGAACGCCAGGTAATTTCGGTAATCCGTCTCAAGCTGGCGATTCATTGCGTATTTGCGATTTGTTTTATATTCATCCCGTGAAGGGATCTTAAAGAGCGACATGGAATATTCAATCCACCGGGCGTTGAAATCTTCATCCAACTCCTGTAGCCGCTGACTGCCAATTTTGTTGTCAAGAACAAAAATGGGCTTAAATTCACCCAAAACTGAATCCCGCTCATGGTCGATTTCAGCCTTGGTCTTATTAACCGGAAAATTAAATGGAGCTGTCAGACTTTCATGTTTCCAGAAACCGCCTTTCTGGTATTCAAACATGAATTTTCCTTCATGAGGCAATAAGTATATGATAATGATTGATGTGACCACAAAAAAGAACAGGATGACAATTGAACGGATGTGGGTACGTATGAAATTCAAAATCATGACCTTTGTGACAAATAGTTATATTTTGTACTTTAGAGAAAAGATGTTTACGCTTACGCTAACTTCGTACAAAATAAGGAAAAATTATTCATTGATATTTCTTAAACAACAAATAGTTATCGATGTTCATCACTTATGACAAAAACTTTAGCCGATAAAAATCATCCGGAAGGCACAACCGGCGTTTGCCATGGTTGCCGTTATACCTCTCAGGAAAGCACCCCAGGAACAATCGGAGATGATCAGCCAGCTACTCTTTGGTGAATACTATATTGTAGACGAGATCATGGATAAATGGTTGAAGATTACGTACACTTTTCGATCATTATACAGGCTGGATTGACCGCAAATTTTTTCATGAAGCCGATTTGCAGAAAGGAATGGACAACCAGATGCAGCCTGTTCTTTATTCCAGAATCAGCTGAAATTGAAATGCCGGACGGATCATCACAACTAATTCCGGCTGGGAGCACCCTTCCATTTTATAATCAAGCCAATCATGAATTCATGATTGGGAAACAGAAATTCAGGATTAGATCTTTATTCGGCGAATTACTTCTTCCGGCATCACAAAAGATTTTTGAAACCGCGCTTGCCAATATATGAATACACCCTATTTATGGGGTGGAAGATCAGTTTTTGGATTTGACTGCTCTGGTTTTATACAAACCGTTTATAAGATTCACGGAGTTTGCTCTTCCAGCGGGATACAGACCAGCAGGTTTCATGCCGGACAGTTGATTTCTGCGTTTAAAGATGCCGTTCCCGGCGATCTTGCCTTTTTTTGCAATGATGAAGGAAAGATTAATCATGTAGGGATGGTTCTGTGCCGACAGTAAGATTATCCATTGTTCAGGATGGGTGAGAATTGACCGGTTGGATGAAAAGGGCATATTTAACCAGGAAAGCGGTGTTTATACGCATCGTTAAAGGAGGTGAGAAGGTTATCGGTAATCGGTAATCGGTGTTGGTATGTAAGGTCGGTGACGCTGCGGTACTCGATTTCCAAATATTGAAAATACCAGATTCAAAAGGGCTGATTCAATAACCACAAAACCTGCAAAAGCAGAACTGCAGAACTTTCTTACAAAATCATCCCCGCACAAATTGTTTCATTTGTCCCTTCATCCACCAGAATAAGGGAACCGGTAATCCTGTTTTTCCGGTATGAATCAAAAAACATCGGCTGTGTGGTGCGAAGTGAAACCTCTGCAATTTCATTCAAGCCAATATTCTTATCCTCATAGTTATTTCCCAGGCTGTTTATATCTATTTTGTAATTCACCTCCTGAACAATGCATCGGGCTTCCCGGGTGGTATGCCTGATCCAGTATTTTGCACCCGGACGCATCGGTTTCTCATTCAGCCAGCAGATCATGGCGGTAATATCCTGGCTCTTCTGCGGCATGTTATTTTCCTTCACAATCATATCGCCCCGACTGATATCAATGTCATCTTCGAGTGTAATGGTTACCGACTGGGGAGGAAAAGCCAGTTCAAGCGTTTCATTCATCATATGAATGGACTTTATCCGGCTTGTGAATCCTGATGGAAGCACAACTACTTTTTCGCCCGGGACGGAATACACCCCCTGCTACCCGTGCCGGCATATCCCCTGAAATCGTGATACTCATCACTGTTGGGCCTTACAATATACTGAACAGGAAAACGGGGATCTATAAAATTCTGATCATTGCTGATATGCAGATGCTCCAGTGAATACATCAGCGTGGGTCCCTGGTACCAGTTCATGTACTGTGAACGGTCAACCACATTATCACCCTTTAATGCGCTGATCGGAATGAAATAAATATCCCGAATATCGAGCTTATCGGAAAACCGGTTAAAATCATGCTGGATTTTTTCGAATACCTCTTCCTTGTACCCAACAAGGTCCATTTTATTCACGCAAACGATAACATGGGGAATCTGAAGCAAGGAAGCGATAAAACAATGCCGGATAGTTTGTTCAACAATGCCATTTCGTGCATCAACCAGGATAAGTGCTGCATTGGCCGTTGAAGCGCCCGTCACCATGTTCCTTGTATACTGGATATGGCCTGGGGTATCGGCAATAATGAATTTTCGCCGGGGTGTGGCAAAATAACGGTATGCCACATCGATGGTTATGCCCTGTTCACGTTCTGCACGCAGGCCATCAGTAAGCAGGGACAGGTTTATCTGTTCTTCACCGCGGTTTATACTTGCCTTTTCAAGAGCCTCCAGCTGATCCTCAAATATGGCTTTGCTATCATATAATAACCGGCCAATGAGTGTGCTTTTTCCATCATCTACGCTGCCTGCGGTGGTAAACCGCAGCAATTCCATATCGAGATATCCGTCGTGTTTTCCTGTGATGTCATATTGGTAATCTGTAATTAGTAATCGGTATTCGGTGTTCGGTAATCGAGTCTATGCAGTCTTGCAGTCTGCAGTTTTGCAGTTATGCAGTTTTGCAGTTTTGCAGTTTTCCGGTTCTGCAGCTAAGTCATTCCTAACTTTCAGTTTTTAGTATTTCTATCTATCATATCTATTCTATCAACATTGTCCATTGTTCATTGTCCCTTGTCCCTTAAAAATATCCTTCCTTCTTCCTGTCCTCCATAGCGGATTCGGAACGTTTGTCATCATAACGGCCGCCTCTTTCGGTTGTGCGGGAAGCAGCCACTTCAAGGATAATATCTTCAAGGCTGTTGGCTCGTGAAAGGGTAAGACCGGTACATGTGATATCGCCAATGGTTCTGCAACGTACATCGAGTTTTTCAATCCGTTCAGTCGGTTTCATTTTCATGAAAGGTGCAGAGGCAAGCAATACACCATCGCGGTTAAATACTTCACGCTGATGAGTAAAATATAAAGTCGGAATATCTACATTGTCCATATAAATATATTGCCATACGTCCATTTCAGTCCAGTTACTGATTGGAAAAACCCTGAAATGTTCACCCATTCTCTTTCGGCCGTTAAAAATATTCCAGAGTTCCGGGCGCTGGTTTTTCGGATCCCACTGACCAAATTCATCGCGATGGGAAAAGAAACGTTCCTTGGCACGTGCTTTTTCCTCGTCACGTCGTCCGCCACCCATGGCAGCATCAAATTTAAATTCGGCAATGGCATCAAGCAGGGTAACTGTTTGCAGCATATTACGGCTGGCATTGATGCCCGTCTCTTCAATGGCCTTTCCCTGGTCAATGCTATCCTGCACCAGGCGACAATGCAGCGGCCACCGGTTTTTTCCATCAGTTCGTCCCTGAAATCAAGGGTTTCCGGAAAATTATGGCCTGTATCTATATGCAGCAGGGGGAATGGAACCTTCATTGGCCAGAATGCCTTACGAGCCAGGTGATACATCACGATTGAATCTTTTCCGCCTGAAAATAGCATGGCAGGTTTATCAAATTGTGCCGCCACCTCCCGGATCACAAAGATCGATTCCGCTTCCAGCTCTTTCAGGTGGTTGATGTTGTAATTATCCATAATAACCTCTTATACAAAATAATTTGATTTTCAGTGACCAGTTTAGACACCATTTTAACCAGAACGCAAAGATAAGGAAATTCCGACAGTGATTGTATGTCACAAAAAAAGAACACAGGCAATCTTCTCTGCCATTTTACAGACGATCCGGCACTTCTGAAGCGGATAATCCGTTAGGTATCTGAAATATACTTTGAAATTGAAATAAAAAATATTCAAAATATTTGCATTATTATAAGATATTCGTATCTTTATATCCGTTATTCTTCCTTTCATTATTTGAATAATCTTTAAATTAATAAATAGATGCCTTCACAATTTCATCTTTTTCACATTGTCGCCTTCATTTCATCAAAAATTACATATCTCATTTCCATACCAACGCTTTTTATTCTTTTCATTTCTATTACTTAAATTCAACAAACATGAAAACAAAAATTGCATTTATTCAGTGTTTTGATTTTCTCGGCAACCGGCCTTTGGTCTCAGGAGAATTCAGATTCAAGGATTCCTCTCATTGGTTCTCAGGCTCCTTCCTTTACTGCTAAAACGACAAATGGAGAACTTACTTTCCCTGGTGATTATTCCTCAAAATGGAAAATCCTGTTTAGTCATCCCAAAGATTTTACTCCTGTTTGTTCATCGGAGTTCCTTGAATTGGCTCAGCGTCAGGACGAATTTGCAAAATTGGATGTTAAAATTGTTGTATTGTCAACCGACACGCTTTACCAGCACACAAGCTGGGTATTAACCCTGGATACGCTGAATTATAAGGGCAGGGCGCCTCAGGTCATTAAATTTCCTCTTGTTGATGACAATACCAAATATGTGTCAAAACTATACGGCATGTTGCATAACCCGTATAGCACCACAAAAGATGTACGTGGCGTTTTTATAATTGATCCCAAAAACAAAATCCGGGCAATCTTCTTTTACCCATCTGAAGTAGGTCGTAATCTCGATGAAATTGAAAGGACGATTATGGCTTTACAGATGAGCGATAAGGAGCATGTGATTGACACCCGCCAACTGGAAGCCGGGTGAAGACGTATTTCTGCCTTACCAGACCAAGGAATCCAAAGTGGATCCTAATGTATATTATATAGCCCCGTTTATGCTTGCCAAAAAGATGAAGTAAATCTTAATCTGCATTTAGAAAAAGAAACCCGGCAGAATAAACTGCCGGGTCTTTTTTTAGAATAATAATCAGATTACTTGCCCGTTCCTGTCTGGGCATCCCAGAATATGCGGGTTGAGGGCAGATCACCACCAATACTGGCGGAGGCTGCTTCGTAGCTAACCTTATTCAAAGTTTGCTCATTAACCGGAAAAGTGAACCTTGTAGGAATTTCATTATAAGCAGATATGGTTTCTGCAAGATTGAAAATCGGGTAATCCAATCTTCTCCAGGTGGTATAGCCAACTAATCCACGTGTGTAGAATGAAAGCCATGACTGTGTGCCGATCAGTTCTTTCCACTTAGCTGCATCCCAGGCTACTTCAGGCTTGGCAATATATGCTGCAGCGTCAGCTACACCCCAATACTCGAATGAAGCAGCGATACCATTTTCATAGTATGTCTGAGCTGTTTCAGGAACAGTATAGCCCCTTGCAGCTGCTTCTGCCAGGTAGAACTGAACCTCATCATAGGTCATCACGATACCGGGGAATGTGGGATCATGGATCCAGGCTGAAAGGTGCGAGTAATTGGCATACGGTGAAGAGTAACCATAAGGACCACCCAAATAAGTTCCGTCCTCCATTGGTTCAAAATAGGCAGGGCGTCTGGGATCTTCCAGGGTATTCATAATATCCACAATTGTATTTGCAGGTACAAAGTCATTTCTGCCGCTGGCTACAAGGTCGCCATAGAGCGGATTATAATTAGGACTTGAAGAAAAATAATGTACCAGAGCATCATCGGCATGGGATGTAAATGCACCGGCAATACCGGATGCAACTGTTGATTTGGCCAGACCGTCATTAGCGTCAGCTATGGAGATACCCAATTTAATTTTCAGGGAATTACCAAATTTGATCCATGCTGCAACATCGCCACCATAAATAACATCTGCACCGCCAAAACTACCCTGTGCAGGATCCAATGCTGCAGTAGCTGCGGTAACACGGCTGATAAGGTCTGCATAAATATCAGCAGCTTTGTCATATGCCGGTGAAATGTTATTTACATCCATGGCCTGTGAATAAGGAACATCGCCAAAGATGTCAACCAGTTCCTGGTAGGCATAGCAAACCATTAATTCAATGATGGCCAGTTTATTTGATTTTTCAACCTCGCCTATTGCACTTGTGGCAGCAGTTTCAGAAATGATCTTGGTTGCTTCCTGGAAGTCGCGTATAAAGCCCCTGTAATATGCGCGGAACTGATAGTCCGGAACGGTACGGTTTACAACATCGTAGTTGGCTTCATCTATATAGGTTGTTTCTGTCCAGTACTGGGCATACAACTTCCATACATTCTGATTGACATTGGTACTTGAAATCTGGTCAACCATGTCTTTCTGGGCATTGGAGAACAGCGGCTCTCCGGCTACAACAGCAGGATTCTTTACATCCGTGTTGAATTCCTCAAATTTATCGGTACAGGCCGCAAAAAGGGCAATGAGTACCAATAATATGAAATATTTGTTTTTCATAATTTTCAAAGATTAGAATTTAAGATTTAGACTGAATCCATAATTTTTTGTTGCCGGTAAGGGACCGCTCTGCCATCCCTGAATGTTACCAGCTCCCTGGCTTGCTTCAGGATCGGCATAAGGAAGATTCTTGCTCAGGATCCAGAGGTTTGAACCAACAAAACTTAATGAAGCAGCTTCAATGAAGGTCTTTGCCATCAGTTTTGAAGGCAGGTTATAGGTAAGTACAACTTCACGAAGTTTTACATAGGAAGCATCATATACGAATCTGCTGTTAGGCATGTAAGCATATCCATCGAATCTGTAATCGCCTCCTTCAACACGCAGTGTATTAGGTGTTCCATCTGCCAGAACTCCTTCGTAAATCATGCCGCCGGGATTGGAAGTCATCGGAGTTGTATGGATCGCTGTAGTCTGTATAAACCTGGTTCCTGATAGGGTTACCGAGGTCATTCATCCTGACAGATTCTTTGTACAAACCGGTTGCCTGGCCATACCACTGGTCAAGTGAGAATATGTCACCACCGTGTTGAATATCAATAAGGAAACTCAGGGTGATGTCTTTGTAGTGGAATGCGTTCAAAATACCGCCGGTCCAGTCGGGATTAACATTACCAATGACCTTGTCTGATGTTGAGGACTTCAGATAGCGTCCATTGGGACGGACAGTCCTCTGACCATTCGTAAGAACATAGTCAGTTCCCTGGATGGTACCATAAGGCTCACCAACGCGGGCATTGATAGTAACGCCACCTTGTAAGGCAGCGATCTGCAGATTCGTAATGCCTTCTGCAAGAGAAACTACCTCATTGACGTTCTTAGCAAAGTTCACTGTAAGGTCCCACTGGAATTCACCCATTTTCAAAGGTACGCCATACAGGTGAAGTTCAATACCCTTATTCTGTATCTCGCCTGCATTTACATATTTCGAAGAATAACCGGTTGCAAAGGATATGGTAACCGGCATAATCTGGTTAATCGTATTCTGTTTGTAAATAGCAACATCAAAACCTAATCTGTTCTGGAACATGCTCATTTCCAAACCTGCTTCAATACTCTTTGTTCTTTCTGACTTCAGTTTATCATTGTTCTTGGTTGAAGCAACCGAAACCATTGAAGTTCCAAAAGGCGTTATCGGAACATAAGTATCTGATACGCTGGCCCAGGGTGCATCATTACCAACTTCGGCATAATTCAACCTGATTTTTCCAAGCTGGAGCCAATGGGCGTCGAGCACTTCGGAGAACAGGAAGCTACCGCTGACAGAAGGATACATATAAGTCCAGTCGGTCTTCGGCAACGTGGAGGATTGGTCAATACGGTATGTTCCATCGAGGAAGAACATATTGTTGTATCCGAGTGACACGCTTGCATAGTAGCCGTTCATACCGATCTTGGCCAGTCTTTCTTCAGGAGGAAGCATGGGGTCAAGGCTGTTGCTGAGGGCATATACTTCAGGAACGCTCAGTCCGCCATTTGTTGATGCAAAAACGCGGTCCATTTTATTCCTGCGGAAGTTGGTACCCAAGATACCGGTAATGTTGAATTTCTCAGTGATGTTCTTATGGAAATTAGCCATCAGGTCGATGTTGGTTTCCATAAATGTACGGGTATACCTTGAATAACCTGAAGTTACATCAGGACGGCCTACACCAAGTTCACCTGCAACTGAACCTACTGCTTTTCTTTCTTCCTGTAATTCATTATAGGTGTCGATTGCAGCACGGCCCATGAAACTTAACCAGTCATTGGCTTTATAATCTAACTGAGTATAGCCGATCAAACGGTTTCTCTCATCAGTCTCATAGTTTTTGTATCTTACCCAGTAAGGGTTGTCCCAGTAAAGAGGAACTTCATCATCATAATAAGTACGGTTCCAGGTAACGTTTCTGCCGGTCTTGTCATAAAGATTTTTCTGCTCCAGCATATCAACATTAACCTGGTACCACTGACGGAACGAGGTCATGATGTTATCGCTGTAACCGGTAGAGTTTCTGCCTTTACCCTGTGTATTAACATAGTTTGCAGAGGCAGATACTTTTAAGTTGTCTCTCATTTTATAGGATCCGTTGAAATCGAACTGGTTCTTTTTCAATGTACCGTTTGGCATGATACCGGATTGATTGAAATTGGAATAGCCTAGTCTGAAATTTGATTTTTCAGATGCTCCGTCAATTGCGATACTATTATTATAGGTAACACCTGTTTCAAAGAAATTCTTCCGGGCCATGTTGTGAAGGAGCCCAGGCATAGGCCTTTCCATAATTTTTTGATTCAGGAACAAAAGAATCCCACTGGTAAACCATCAGGCTGGGATCGAATTTTTCTCCATAGGAAGCATCTTCATACATAGGATTCATTAAATCATCCGTACCATCACCGTCGATGTCAACTTCTTCCAGACCGGGATGCTCGCCGCCACTATAGTAAGGACCGTATCCACCACCGTACTGGTTCTGATATTCCGGCATGGTAGATTTATCAATCTTGGCAAAAGTGACATTTGAACTCAGGGTTACTCCGAAACCTTTGGCCTTGTTGGCTGCACCCTTCTTGGTGGTGATCATCACAACGCCGTTAGCAGCGCGTGCACCATACAAAGCAGAGGCGGCAGCGCCTTTCAGGATATTGACTGATTCAATATCATTGGGGTTGATGTCAGCAGCAGCATTACCGTAGTCATAACCGCTACGTCCTGTTGTCTGGCCTGAGTTATTGGTCAATGAATTATCTACAGGAACACCGTCAATTACAAACAATGCCTGGTTATTTCCGGTCAGTGATTTTGAACCGCGGATAATAATGTTCGTTGATCCACCCATGTTACCGTTTACCTTCACATTGACACCGGCAACCTTACCTGACAATGAATTGATGAAGTTATCAGACTTCACGGTAGATATCTGATCTCCTGTCACTTCCTGAGTAGCATATCCCAGTGATTTCTTCTCACGGGAAATACCCAGAGCTGTAACAACAACTTCATCCACCTGTGTGACATCTGACTCCATCACAACATCAAGAACGCTCTGGCCGGCCAGTGTAATTTCCTGATCCTTGTAGCCAATAGATGAAAAAACAAGGGTAGAGTTGCCGGGCACGGTAAGCTGGTACTTCCCTTCGAAGTCCGTTGCAGTACCAGTATTGGCACCCTTAATTTTAATATATGCCCCGGGAAGCGGACTACCGTCATCAGCAGTCGTAACCGTCCCCTTAATTTGTATGTCCTGCGCAAAAATGGCTGTGAAGCCAAATAAGAGCAAGCATACAAGCAAACTTGTAATCCTTTTCATAAATTAGAATTTTAGGTTTATAATAGGTTAATCGTCATTAAACTTCCGGTTAGGAGAAGCTCATGTTTCAATTTCAAATCTATAAAAAATTATATATAAAAAAAAATAATATATATTTTATATAATACTGATTTTCATCATATTAATGGGAATAAATTTACTTTTTGATGTAATATTTATGCAGTTGCCGCTAATTTGCGGACTTTACGGGGCATTCAGAGGGAATCGCCTGCAATATGGAATTGTCTATGGATGAAATAAGGACCTTTATCTCCAAAAAAAGGACGTTTGTCAAAACACAATTATTTTTTTGAGGATCGGGGGGCTGTTAATGGGTTTGATCTGCAGAAAATACAAACCGGGAATTGAGTATTCCAATTCATAAATGGTATTTATCATCCTGATACTCCCTGTAAAGAACAATACGCCCCTGCGGATCAATGAGACTTATTGATGAAATACCCCTTAACGAAGCGGGTATCTTAATATTAATCTTTCCTGAGGTAGGATTCGGGTAAACAGTGAAATTTTCATTGTCATTACTGGAAATTCCCGAAGGAATTGAGTTTTCGAGAATTGAAATCGCAAATTTTTCTGTATAAACGTGACCAAACTCATCCTGTACCTTTATATACAGAGGAAACTCGTTTTGGTCATTGTATAAAAATTCCCTGCTTGTCCGCAATGTATCATGTGACAGATAAAAATCAGCCGCAAGGTACTCCCCTGTCCCAATGGAGTCACCCATTAATGTGAATGTATACTGATTATCCGGGGCTTCGTCTGTAATTTTGAGCCTGCCCACATAGGTACCGACCGGCATTCTTTCTTTAACGGTTTTTTTAGTCAGGTCCAAATCTGTGGGACAATAGACAGGAGGCCGTAAATTGATCACAGCGCCCTGGTCACGGTTAAAAGCAAAAGTACCCGGCCGGAGATTATTGATCAGGTAATAGGCATTGTATTTTCCGTTCCAGCCCCAGTTCAGATGAAAATAACCCCGCATGTCCACGCCGTCAATGTTAAATGCATGGCCAGGGCTGTCATCTTCAGGAAAACCGCTGTAAATTAACGGCCTTCCTGCCGACAGTTCATCTATCAGAAGGTTTGTCCATGTAGTGTCATTATCGTAACGCGCGACATACCTTGCTCCACTGAAGTATTTAAAATACCTCACCAGCGCAGATGGAGTATTTTTGGTTTGCGCAGAAGATCCATCGGCCCCAAAATCCATACCTACTGAAACGGCACAATGATAAAGCAGTTTGCTGTTATATGGGTTTGGGGTATTCAGCGACATGGAATCCCATTCGTAGGGTGACTCCCTGTCATAATGCAGCACAATTGTACCATATGTACTGTGATAATATGTTTTGTCTCCTGTTGCCTGTGCCGGGTATTTATAATACGACATGGCCTGTGCCATGCATACGCCCACGCAACCTACATAGGCGTGCCCCCCGGGACCGGTTTCGTCAGTGGGACAATAGATGTTCCAGTTTTTATCCTGATCCCAGGTAACGGGGATCAGCGGAGCAACAGGCGTAATGGCGGCTGATTTCAGAATAAATGAGCCCGGACTGCCATCCCAGCGTGAATCTCTTTTCAGGGATTTATCCTGTGACGCACCGGCAATGTTCCTTGAATAGTGTTTAATCCATTCACCTACACCTGCTCCTGGAGGAATAGCTGCATCAAAAGAACCTGAAACTGAATATCCCAAAACAGGAATCGTTTTGTCATCCCCTGAAATCAGCACCCATCCGCCCGGCTTTAGATTCACGGCATACAACGGAATTTCGGTTCCATTCTTCATGGGAATGATTTCAACAATCTGGTAAGTTTTCCCGGCAGGAAAGGCAGATGCTATAAAAGACTGTGCTGCATTGCGGACATCCTGAATGGTAACGGCATTCCCATATCCCTGTGAAAAGCATACTGAAAAGATCAACCCTATGATAAGAATCCGACGCATGAGATCATCCGTAAATTACAGTAAACAATTGAATAAATAAACTGTTGCAAAATTAATGCATATCCGGACAGTTTCAAAAAAAAGGCCCCGGAATCTTAATAATAGCCAGGGCCTTTATATACGATGTTTTACAGCTTATTGTTTTGTCCAGGTTGTATTGAAAACATCCCATAAGTAACCGGCATACTGTCCATCGGTGATCAATTCTCCCCAAAGGTCAATCTTTATGGTTCCATCATTTTCAATAACCCCGATTAAAGGATCTTCCTTAATAACGTCGTCACCTGCATCTGTCCCTTTATATACAACAATATTTCCTGCACCATAAACATCACCAAGTATTTGTCCCGGAGCGAGTGTAATCGACATTTCCTCCAGATTGATTGTAGCCTTGATGGGTCCTGAACCGGGTGCAGCGACACCGGTAATGATCAGTTTATTGACATCATCCGGGTCAGCTTCGGTGGTCACAGACCAGGCTTCATCATATTCACCAGGACTGTAATAACTCACAGCAGCCACATAGTAGTTTCCGATCCATTTTGCCAGGGGATGCTCATTATCCTTCAGGGTAACTGTAACAACGTTTTCAGCTCCTGCAGGATAATTTTTTGAATTTGAAGTGATCACCAATTCAAAAGACTTATTTCCGGTAAAGGCATCATTGTCAATTGGATGGATAGTAATATTGGCCATCCCACTTCCATCCGGAAAATTAACCGAACCTTCGGACAGGATCGTAAAATCGGTTCCTTCCACAGCCGGATTGGCAAGACCTTCTGTTCTTACCTCAAAATTTACAGTAACTGCAGGGCTGCCGGGTAAGCCGGCAACCATTACTGGAATATCCAGGGCATTCTCGTTTTCCACAACGGAAGCTGTGGAAGATGTGAAGGCCACGAATGTTTTTGAACTGTCGAACATAATAGGATCATTTTTACAGGATGTGAAAATGAACGCCATCATGACTATGTATAATAGTTTATACGTATTTTTCATGGTAGTGCTTTATTAGTCTTTAATATCCTTCGTTTTGTACCATATTGTTATTGGCATCCAGTTCAGCCTGGATTATAGGCATAGCCCATTTAAAATCCGGGAACGGAACATCTTTGTTCACCGAACCATCATAATCTGTCCGGGTAAGTGACCTTTTTGTGCGTGCCAGATCAAATAACTGGTGCCCTTCAAAACAAAGCTCACGTCTTCTTTCATCGTAGATATTGTTCAGATCAACTGATGTAGTTGCATCCAGACCCAGAGGTTCCCGGATTGCATTGTAATCATCCACTGCCTGCACGCCATTGATTGTGGCTCCATGAAGCAATGCCTCGGCGCGGATCAGGTACATTTCACCAAGACGCAATACGGGAATATTGTCTTCACGAAGATTTCCGTTTTTGCCCGGATATTTGAGTGACCACAGTGCGCCCGGATGTTCTGCAACAGAAGTAAACAATTGTTTACGGACGTCATTGTCCTCATACAGGTCGTACACATCATGAGAAGCACCAATATCGCCATAACCATTAGGAGACATAATATAAGAGATCACATCCCAGTTGCCATGACTTGAATTGCCTTCTGCGCCATACACTTCGAAGATAATTTCAGAAGCAGCATCTGTACCCCATGCACCACCATTATCCCATGTGGTATAGGTGGTGGTATCATATAATTGGTATTCTCCTGAATTAATGATTTCAGTAGCATAATTTGCAGCTGCCTGCCAGTTTTCCATATACAAATATACCCTGGCGAGTAAAGCTTTTACTGCATTATTTGTTGCCCAGCCCTTTGGATCTGTTGTCCCGTGCTGGTTATCTGCACTTAAATACCCTTCGGCCTCAGTAAGATCGGCCAGGATCTGCGCATATACTTCACCAACTGTATTCCGGGCAGGTTCCCCGATTTCAGTTATAAGGACTATGGGAACTCCCGGATTGTCAGTTCCTGATGAATACTGCTGGGCATAAAATCTAACAAGGTCAAAATAACCCAGTGCACGAAGAAAGAGGCATTCACCTTTCAGATTGTCAAGCTGATCCTGGGTTACACCTGTCTCTGAAAAACCGGGCAGAGCATTGATCACATTATTGGTCCTGGCAATCAGGGTATAGGCACTTGACCAGAGATCAATTGTTGATGTACTTACATTTGCCCACTGGTATTCAGTTTGAAATCTGCCTGAGGTAATCGGGCTGATTTTGGCATTACCGCTTTTCAGATCGGCTGTGACAACGAAATCACGTCCATACCAGTTTGTGGAATATAAGGGTGAATAGGCACCCACTGTTGCGGAGGTCAATCCCCTGAAAGTGGACAGGGTCAGTTCATTTGTCTGCTCCAGTTTAGGGGTTTGGGTCAGAAAATCCTCACATGCTGAGAACAACAGAAGGAGAGAGACAAGACCCAGTCCAAAAAACCGTATTTTATTTATTTTCATCGCTTTCATTTTTAAGGGTTACAAGGAAAGTTCAATGCCAAACATGATTTTCTTGGTCTGCGGATAGATTCCAAATCCGGTACCATCTATACCACGCTCAGGATCCCAGAAATCAACCTTATGAAAAGTATACAGGTTAATGGCACTGGTATAAATACGCAACTGGCCGACGCCCAACTTTTTAACTACATTTGAGGGCAGCACATAAGAAAGTGTCAGGTTCTTGATGCGAAGGTAATCACCATTCTGCATCCAGCGTGTATTGCTGAATCCATTTGAATAGGTGGAATTGTCAGCCAATGGTTTTGGATTCCTGGTGATGTCACCCGGTTTTTTCCAATAATCAAGTGCTGTAGTTGCCTGGTTTGCACCCCAGAAATAACCGTCGGAATTGAGATAGCGGTTTTCCTCGATGATCACCTTGTTGCCGGTTCTGAACTCAAAATTGATATCCAGGGAAATTCCTTTCCAGGATACCGTTGAATTAAAACCCCCGGTTAATTTCGGTTCGGGACTGCCAGCCACTATTTGTCTGGCATTGGCATACTTATTTGTGATTTTACCATCGGCATCATACCACAACGCTTCACCATTAACAGGATTCACGCCGGCATAGTCGAACAGGTAAAACATATACATGCTCTCCCCCACCTTATGAATAATGCGGTTGTTATCTGCATCAATGAATTGGGTTTCGCCGCTTGACAGGGACAGAATTTCACTCTTGTTATGAGAGATATTGAATCCCACATCCCATTTCACATCGGTATTTACCAAATTGGCATTGATCAATCCTTCAATACCGGTATTCTTCACTTCTCCGGCATTATCCTGGAAACTGCTGAATCCAGTGGTCCTTGAAAGTGGTGTCAGCAACAACATGTCAGTTGTTTTTCGCTGATAATACTCAATTGTACCTGTGAATCGCGTTAAAAAGCCAAAGTCAACTCCAATATTATAAGTTTTGTTCAATTCCCAGGTAAGGTTTTTGTTCTGGTAAATTTGAGGGTGCCATTGCATCTACGCCATTGTATTGCACAGATCCATATAAACCCCACTGGGCATAATCAGGAATTCTGTCATTTCCATTGATTCCATAGCTGGCACGGATTTTCAGCATATCGAAGCATGTTCTGTGATTCCATGAAAGATTCATTTGAAATAACCCAGGATGCGCCAACCGAATAAAATGTGCCCCATTTTGTATCCTCTCCAAATCTTGAACTTCCATCTGTTCTTATAGTGAACTTTAAGAAAATATTTCTTCGCCAGGTCATAATTGGCAATTCCGAAAAATGACAGCATGGTATGTGTGGATTCTTCATAATCACCATCATCATCACCTGATGTGGATGTTGTGGGGTATGGAATATCAGGATTGACATCGGGCGAATAGATATAAAAGGAATTGTAGTCATTCCGGGTAGCTTCCTGGCCTGCCAAGAAAACTGAAATTATGCCTGTCACCCATGTTGAAGGTCATAGGCTGCCGTATTTGATGTTGTTAATCTGGGTAGTATTTTGAATTGGAAGTTTGCAGCGTGGCAACGGGATTTGTTGCACATCCGATTTGTCGGACCAGTATCTTCTGCCCTCGCCATCGGTTATCTCATATGAATTGTTTGTTTTTAGAGTGAATCCCTTGAATGGTTTCACTTCTAAAAACAAGGTACCATTGATATGATTCTGCTTTTCCCATTGATCATCATAGGCTGCATTGGCATGTGGATTGGTATTTCCGTTTTCCGGAATGTCCAGATTATACTCACCGTCATCGTTGTATAAGGGGACCAGGGAGCAATTATTTGCCCGGCAAAAAACGGATTGGCATAATATAAGATCTTGCATGGGCACGTCATTGGTTTACGTATAAGCTCCGTTGATGCGAACACCTGCAGATAAGCCAGTTATTTACTTTTTGATCTATGTTCGCACGCAACTGGTATTTCTGATAATCAACACCATAAAATACACCCTCATCATCCGTATATCCTGCTGAAATGTAATGCTTCGATTTCTCATTGCCACCACTGATCTTCAGCTCATAATTCTGGGACTTGCCTGTGCGGGTCACAATATCCATCCAGTCATATGTTTTTCCCGTAGCCAGGGAATTCGGAACGATAATATCTTCCATTTCCGGCTGAGGGATCATCCGGATCAAATCCACTGTTTGTTACCGCATCACGCATGTAGGTAACCAGTTCTTCCGGTGTCATCACGCCGTAACCGTTGTCATTTGCCAGCTTTGACATACCATAGGAAGCCCGGAAATCGACCTTTGACTTTCCCAGCTGACCCGATTTGGTGGTGATGATCAGATACTCCATTGGCACCGCGTGATCCATATATGGAAGTTGCCGATGCATCTTTCAGTAGCGTAATGGATTCCACGTCATTCGGATTGATGGAGGAAAGCGCATTTGAAGTATTTGTGAAATACCGATTGATCACCCTGCATTACAGGAGATCCATCTACAACAATCAGCGGCTCATTGCCTGCAGTAAGAGATGTAATACCTCTTACACGGATCTGGGATGATGCACCTGGCTGACCTGAGGCGGAGTTGATTGTTACGCCGGGAATTTTTCCGCTCAGCATTTTATCAAAACTGTTCTCGGGAACATCCCTCAGTTTATCACTTTTCACCACATTCACGGCACCGGTATTCGCTTCTTTTCTCACCGTAGTGTATCCTACAACAATTACTTCCTGCATTCCGATTATATCAGGCTGTAGAACAGCATCAATCACGGAACTTCCTCCCACCACGATCTCCTGGGTTTTCATCCCTACCGAACTGATTACAAGGGTAGCATCAGCAGGAACAGAAATTGAATAATTGCCGTCCACATCCGTAGATGTACCTGTCTGGGTCCCTTTAATAATGATATAAGCACCCGGGACCGGCATACCGTCCTCCGAACCAGTAACCCTTCCCTTAACCTGTACTTCCTGTGCTATAAGGGAACTTAACCCCGCCAGCAAAAGGAATACAAGTAAAAAAGTACATTTTTTCATAGATTATGATTTTAGGTTTACAAAAGGTTTATGAACTTGCAGTTTTTCAAAAATAGCTATTTTACTTATTAATCCAAACGCATTGAGAACTTATTATGTTGAAAGATTTGCGACTTGAAATGTGTAAGATTTTTTCATTAGTTTTGAAGGATATCCTATGAATTATGAATTCCTCCGGCCGGGGTCTGCCAAATATTTTTTATCCGGTTCTCTTTCTTTCAGGTGTTGCATCCTCGATCGCCATGCTCACCTGGTTCAGGGTATACCACAACCTGTTTGGCATTCACCAGTTCTCAGTTACGTCCATCCTGGCGGTAATTTTTATCTGCCTGGCCGCAGGAAGCCGCATCGGCGGACGGATGGCAGACAAGCTTCCGGATCAGGTGATTATCTTTACTGTTTTACAGGGAATTCTTGGTTTATATGCACTTTTACACCCGCTGGCATACAACTTGCTTTTGTTGATCTTCGAATTCGATTATCCGTGACTTTCATCCGGCATCATTTGGCATGGGATTTATACGGATCATTTTATCTTTTCTTTTCCTTTTTGTACCCTTCGCCTGTATTGGCGCAGTAGTGCCGGTTTTTAGCCGGCTGTTTACAAAACATATTTTGCAGGCAGGAAACCGGCTTAGCCTGGTCTTATTCATTTTGTTTTCGGGCATTGCATCAGGCCTTATCATATATGGTTTCTATATCCGACAGACCGGAATGCAACGCTCCCTGCTGTTTTCATCCTCCCTGTTCTTTATTGTCTCAGGACTGTCAGTTCTCATCCTTATCCGTGAAAAGTCAAAAGTGCAGTTAGCCGGTCAGCACTATCATGGCATCCCGCGTGAGAAATACCGCCATGATATTCCGCAAACGAAAACCGGTTCTTGAGGCGGGTGCCAAATTAACCCGGGCCATGATCAGGGTACATGCTGTTCATGGTTTTGCAAGCGCTTCACTCCTGATCATCGCATCAAGGATAATAACGGAACATGCAATGCTGTGGGTCTTTCACTGGTACATATTGTGATACTGGCTGTTTTTTTTATCGGCCTGGCAACAGGCGCGTCCATGTATAACAGAATTACCAGCGGTATGGCAAATGGCTATCTGCTGATGGCCTCCCTCGAAATTCTTACCGGCTTTATCATTCTGTTTTCATTCCTGCTTTTTACAATTACTGCCCCAGCGATGCAAGCCATTGCAGGAAATACGGATAACTGGGCAAGATCCGCTGCATGCCAGCTGGTTGCCATCTGTTCCTTTATTCTGCTTCCGGCTGTGATCACAGGTATTTTACTACCTCTCTCCGCAAGAATATATCCGCGCCGTATTCAACATTCGGGACGCTATAACGGTAAGCTTGGCTCTCTCTTTTATATGGGCGTTATGTTCGGGGTAGTGATCACTCACTATATCCTTCTGCCCTTCGTCAGTTCCTTTTATTCAGTTTTTATTTTGATCGGTGTCGCTTTGTTTTCGGGCATTTTTCTATTACTAATGGATTCAAGGCTGATCCGTGGTTTCAGGTTAAGTTATACAGCCATTTCAGTTGCCTTTCTGACGGGAATTCTCTTTGGCGCAGTTAAACTTGGCTGGATACGTCCCGGTAATGACCCAAACCTGATCACTCAAAAACAGGAAGGCAGCAGCACCCTGGTAACCTTGCGCAAATTGAGCGATGGCCAGATGGGATTATACATTGACGGAGTGAATAACCAGGTAACAGGGAAGGAACAGGTTCAGATGCTTCCTGCCATTTTCTCCTGCGTGATGGGTCAACCTGCCCAATCGTCTCTTGTGATTGGTTTTGGTACAGGAGTTGTTGCTTCTGCACTTGAAGATTGCGATATTCCTTCCATTTATATTGCCGAAGTTTATCCTGAATTGCTTACTCTTTCTGCCAATGCATTTAGCGATGATAACCAGGATATTTTGACCAGCAGCCGGGTGAATATTGCCATTGAGGATGCCCGGCTATTTCTTACCCGCAATGCTGTTTCCTTTGATTTAATTACAGCAGGATATACAAGCTTTCAAAACACACCGTCCTTTTTCACCTCCGGTTTTTACGGAACGTGTTTTGCGAGGCTTTCCAACCATGGTTTGCTGACCCAGGTACTTCCCCTCACCGGAATAAACAAACAGGAATTCCGCTCACTTGTCAGGGCATGTATAAATGTATTTCCCGAAGTAAGCCTCTGGTACCTGTCACCGGGCAAAGTAATGCTGCTGGCACGGAAAAAAAGACAAAATACAGACTATTGCGCTATTCAACCAGCGTTTTACCAAGCATTGATCATTTTGGAAGGTACAGCAAACCCGGTATTGCCAGTACGGAATCATTGATCGGCAAAAGGCTGATGGATGACAGGCAATTGAGGATATTTGCCGAAGGGGCTCCGGCCAATACGGATGACCACCCTTACCTCGAATTCAGCAGAACACCTGCTGGTTATACCGATCCTGAACTGATCAATCAGCTGATCCGTGAAATGAATAAGTCCCGCAATCCTTATTTTACGGAGAGCAATTGCGCGATTGACAACGCTGAAGTCCGGCAAAAAATTGACCAGGCAAAACAGGCATGCCGTGAAAAACTGCTGGAAGGGCTGAAAATAAACAAAAACAATTAATCGATTACAAGGCTGCGCATCGCAATAGTCTTCTTTTGCTTGTAAACCGGCTCCTTAATTTCAGGCAATATCATTGACCTGCTCACCAACTCTGCGATATCGCGAACCGGCACATCGGAAACTTTTTCGAAGGCTTTTTTACATAAGGGACATGAAGTAACCAGGTATTGTGCCTTATTCGGGTTGATCTTTTCATAGGCATCACCCGCCACCTTACGACGAATATCTTCGCTGGCTGTAAAATTGGCCAGACTGCTGCCACAGCATAGTGAGTTTTCTTTTTCAAACTCAGGCTGAACCAAACGTACGATTCCTCCCAATAATTTTCGCGGCTCATCATAAACCCTGATGTCACGGCTCAATTCACAGGGATCGTGATAAACTGCACTAGCATTCAGCGGCTTCAGGTGAATTTTATTCTTTTCCTCCAGTTCGAGCAAATACTGTGAGTGATGCATCACGCGGATGTTCAGGTCATATTCCCGGGCAAATATCTTAAAGCATATCGGGCAGGAAGTGACAAGGGTTGTGGCACCTGATTCGATGATCAGTTTCCTGTTCTTCTGCATCATGATAGATGCCTGTTCAAGGTGTCCTGCAAGCATCATGGGCCTTCCGCAGCACATTCCTCCGTCTTCATCCATAAACCAGTAATTGACTCCTGCTTCTGCGAGGATATTTTTCATGGCTTTTTTTATAGAAGGGGTCTGGTGTGTCATACAACCGGCAAAATACAGTACATCGGCCTTGCGGGCACCAGGCATTGGCTGTTGGATGAAAGAAGGATCAGGTGTCTTTCCATTCATTTCATTCCGCGTAATCATTCGGATTTTGCTGATATCTATCCCTACCGGACACGCTTTCTCACACCTTCCGCACATCAGGCAGTTAAGGCTTTCATGTGGCTTAATCTGATTATAACGGATTGCCTTCAGCTGGTAGGCAGATTGAACCGTATTGATCTCTGCTGCAAAAGACAGCTGGCAGGTATCCAGGCATATACCACATCGCGAACAGGAATTGATTTCCACCTCGGTAAAGGAAGTCCTGACGTTTGATTCAGAGAGTCCGAAATGGCGCGAAAAAATCAGCACCACCTCGGTAGGAATGTGCATGTATCTTGAAAAAGGAAGAGCGGCAAAAAATACACCCAGGGAAAGGGAATATGCCCACCATGCAGGGTAATACAACAGGCCGGCCGGAAGAAAGTGCCCGAGAAAATGCCCTGTCGAAGCAGTCAGAAAATCTCCTCCTCCCAGTGCTTCTGAAGTAAACGATTCTGCGAGCAGACGCAGCGGAAAGATCAGCCATAATGATGTTAATGCAAACCGGTCTCCCGGCAGAAGTTTTGTTGTTCTTTTCATTCCATACGCACGGGAATATATCCGTTTGGCCAGGGCCAGCATAACACCGGAAAGCACCAAAAGGAGTAAAAGGTCCATTACAAATGAAAATGCACCGTGCAAAGGAAATACACCGGGATTGGAATGAAAAAAACGGAAAAAGATCGGAACATAAGGTGGATTCATTCCTGCCGGCTGATAAATGCGGCTTTCCAGGTTACCGACAGCAATCAGTAAAAACCAGCCAAATGCCAGGCTCATATGCATGAAGCCAAGAAGCCTGTTCTTCAAAAATATCCTTCTGTGCAACAGACTTTCACTGATGATTTCACGTAATGCGCCAAATAATCTGAAACTGAAAAATCCGGTAATAACTTTTGAACGGTCTGTTCTGTTCATCTGTTTAAACCACCGGGCATAGGTAACTGTCAGATAACCCAGCAGAAACAGAAGTCCTAGTGTAAAAGGCAATACGAATAAATCAAATTTCATGGCTGGCTATTTTTTTTACAGCAAGTTGCATCAGATAAACAATATTTCGGGTATTTACTCCACGGGGGCAGGCATTCAGGCATTTGCCACAAAAACGGCAACGGTGAATACCGGAAATAATTTCCCTTTCTTCGCCCCGCCTGGCCATACTGATCATACGGCGCAGACTGTATTCGGCTGACATGGCAGCAGTGCAGCCTGAAGCACATGTTCCGCAATTCATGCACCAGTCAACTGAAGGTTCTCCTGCCCGCACAAAGTCAATGATGCGCCGGCAGTTCGAATCAAAATCAATTTGCCTGTCGTTTTGTAAAGTATACCCGAAATTGATCATAAACCAATTACAACCCGTTCGGGGCTGAAATATGTTATGCAATCACCAAGAAAGGTAGTGATCTCAGCGGCCACTGCCCTTGCCTCATTTAGAGTTTCTTCAATGGTTTTGGGTCCCGTGACACCTCCTGCACTATACAACCCGGCTATCCCGGTATTGAACGGCAGCACATACTGATCTTCCTGTAACAGAAATCCATCAGCATCTTTCGACAATCCAAGTTTATCTATCATATTATCTGGTTTTTTATCAGGTTGAATTCCCACCATTAAAACAAGTATATCAAGTGTCATTTTCAGAGGCTTGGCCAGCAGCGTATCTTCAATCCTGATCTGTACAGAGCCGTCAGGATTTTCAAATGCTTCCGAAAGCCTTGCCCGGATAAACTGAATTCCGTATTTCTGCTGGGCCTCCTTATATAGTTCCTCATAATGCCTGCCGAATAACCGCAAATCCATGTAAAACAGAAAAACTTCAGTATCAGGGTACATTTCCTTCACCTCAATTGCCTGTTTTACGGCTGTTACGCAACAAACCTTTGAACAATGCATATTACCGGCCTTTTCATCCCTTGATCCCACGCAATGAATGAAGCCGATGCGTTTTGGCTTATTTCCCTGGACGGTCTGCAAAGGCTTGCCAGAGTTAAACGCTTTCTCCAGATCCACTGAAGTGATCACATTGTCATAGATACCGTATCCGTATTCTTCTTTTTTTCCTGCATCAAAAATATCAAAGCCGGTAGTGAGCAAAAGAGCATTCGCCGTGATCATGCGATTGTGATCGATATGAATGGCAAAGCCATCATCATTCCTTTCAACACCGGTAACTGATGCATTGAAAACAAAATTTACACCGTTAATTTTTTGCTTTAACCGGGCAAGCAACTGGTGCGCCGGTTCACGCGAAGGAAATAATGCATGCCATTGATTAAGCCGCCCCCCAAGTCTGTCGCTCTTTTCAATGACAGTCACTGAAAACCCGCGGCCAGACAGCTGCGCTGCAGCTTCCATTCCTGCAACTCCTCCTCCTATTATTGCTACACTTTTCATCTGTAATCGGTATTCGGTATTCGGTATTCGGTATTCGGTAATCGGTATGGAAATCTTCGTTGTAGCAGACAAGGCAATGCCTTGTCTCTAACGATCTTTATCACACGTGACAACTTCAACCTCGGCCACTTGTCACTCATCACTAAAAGTTCATCCATATCAATCTTTAGGTGTTCCGGTTTCGCCGGTCGTCCCATAAATTTTCCGTTTCTTCCCAGGTATTTTTTTTCAGGGTCGAAATCAATTCCCATCTTCACCAGTAAAGGCTCAGCCGATACCTGGTGTGTCTGTAAACCAATATCCCATGGATCATAGCCAAGTGCCAGGCCCGCCAGTTCTTCATAGGTAAGAACCGGTATGCCATGACCATTTTCACCATAAGTCTTTCCATTCATTTCACTTACCACGTATTGCCACCGGTCGAGAAAATAGGGGCAGCCCGGACAGTTTGTAATGATCATATCCGGCTTATAGGGTTCCATGGAATCAAATTTCTTTTTACTGCATGACAGAGAATAACCCCGGTTGGCTTTTACAACGTACTGTCTGAAACCAAAACCGCAACAATGCCTGCGCTCGGGGTAATCTACTATTTCTCCGCCAAGGGCTTCAGCCAGACCGGCCAGAACATAAGGATATTCCGCCCCGCCCACGCCTTTGTGAGGAAACATTTTTGAATAGTGACAACCGATGTGTTCAACCACTTTCAACGGTTCACCTGTATTTTGATTAATTAACTTATAAGGTGCCCTGTCAACTATTTCATGCCGAAGCTTATAAATGATATCACTGGCGTGGGCGAGATTTTTCGGAATATTAAATTCACGGCCCGTTGCCTTTCGCAGGTATTCGCGCGTTTTGGCCTCTGTTTCCGGAAAATGCTTCCAGGTCTCAAGAATTTCAGTGTATAAACCGAAGGACGTTATGCAGGAAACAGCCAGGTTTTCACATCCGGATTCTGTCATCAGGGCAAACTGCCTTGCCACAACGGTCATGGTGGTGTTGAAAGGAACAATATCACAATGGTAACCGATTCCTGTGCAGGTGGTATGTCCCGGATTCTCATATACAGTCTTTCCCAGGCCCTCACGCAAAATTCGCAGAAAGGTTTGTTCGGCACCCGGAAAAAAATTCTGCCTTACACAACTGCGTACATAAAAGAAATTATCAGTTGCAATTTCTTTCTGGTATTCCTGCCAAAGCCGTCTTTTGCCTTCAATAATCATCTGTTATTCCTTTGTATGTATGCCGCTGTTATGGTTATAAATTTCATTCATATACCTGCAATCGAGGCGCTTGTCGAATTCCAGTCCCATCTCGGCCGCCTTTTTGGCAGATTGCTCTTCAATAAATTCATACAGGTCAGTTGCACCTGTTACATCGAATATCCTGCGTAACTCATCCATGGCATCTTCGGGTATTTTGCGAAGCGGACCGGGTCCGTCTCCCCTGTATTTCACGCCAAAACGATCAAAAAGCTGATCAAGATTGTTATTTTGCCATTCCCAGGTGGGGCCCTGCTCAGGATGGTCTTCTATTGTCATTTCTTCACGGTAAAGGCAATACCCATATTTCAGTATCCATTCACCGATCGATCTTTTTACCATTAACTGCTGCCTGCCTTTTTCCGATTCGGTAAACAAACCAGTCCGCATAGAAAGCGCCCTGAGGGCCATGATGATCAAACCGGGGGCATTACTTCGGGGACAGCGGGTCTTGCATGACATGCATTCACCGCAATACCAGATCATATTGCCTGTCAGTAATTCATAAATTTTATCATTATCACGGGTCTGAACGGTTTCAGCAATAATGCGGGGATCATAATTATAGAATTCAGCAGCCGGACAAATTGCTGTGCAGGTACCGCAATTCAGACATCCTGTCAACCCTTCGGCGAAACGAACGTCAGAGGTCAATTCCTTGTAGTAGTCAGTAATCATCGGGGCATATGAATCCTAACAAATGTAAGTATTCGATCCCCGGCTGCTATGGGAGCTTTTACTAAAAATAAATAGGTATAACTACCTAATGTGATTTACGATTTACGATTTACGATTTACGATTTATGATTGCGCGGAGCGCATTCGGTATTGTAGGAAATTATGAATATGAATTATGAATTATGAATTATGGATTATTGCAACGGAGTGCATCCGGTATTGCAAGAAATACCGTTGACAATTGCCGAATTCCGGAAATGATTTCGGAATAAACGGCGGTACTACCTCATCATCGGAGTGCCCAGGATCACCCCTCCCGGAGTGAGTTCCACCTCGGTTAGGTTACCTCCTCTTTTGAGGGAAAGCCTGTAAATGGTTTCTTTTTCAAATTCATCAATCCTCAGTGACTTTGAAATAGTACTGCCCATGTAAGCACCCAGCACAGTTTTTACTATTACCGTGGGAAGCTCGCTGGATATAAATTCCGTTTCTGTCTTAATCCACCTGCCATTCTCATTAAAATAGGCTTTTGCAGGATGGCCGGAAAATGTGAAGTTGCCCACACTGGATTTATCAGAAGATATTTCCCACACAACACTGATATCCTTACCAAACTTCGATTCAAACGAAGCAATTACTGCGGATGGCGGAATGACAGATTCCTTTTGGGAACAACCTGCAACCAGCAACAGGCTGAAAATAAGAAGATGAATTGTAATTTTCATGGATTTGCAGCTTAGATATTAATTGCGAGAAATGCCTGTGAAATATAGCCAATTAACGACAATTTAAGTGCCAAATGTGAATAATCATGGTACTATCTTTTTATCCACAGGAAATTTGTATACTTGTCAGCCAATGTGGATCTTGCTCGGCATATTTTCTTCAGTGTTTCTGGGGTTTCACGAAATCTTTAAAAAGGTGTCCCTGAATCAAAATGCAGTACTACCTGTACTGTTATATGGTTCGGTAGCCAGTGCACTGATATTTATACCATTTCTTTTGATTTCCGCCTTTATTCCGGAATTTTCACAAACCTGCCGGATTTATATTCCCAATGTTGCTCCTGCCGGCCATGCATTATTTCTGCTAAAATCTGTTATTGTTTCCATGGCCTGGCTTTTCGGGTATTTCTCGGTAAAACATCTTCCTGTCACCCTTTTGGCCCCTTTAAATGCTTCCGGTCCTGTATGGACCATGCTGGGGGCAATTATCATCTATGGAGAAAAAATGAATGGACTTCAGTGGGCAGGAGTGGCCGTTTCCCTGGGTTTCTATTATGCCATGTCATTCGGTGGAAATATCAGGGGAAGTGATCAGCGTGATAAGCGATGGATATTTTTTGCTTTTTTGAGCATTCTGTTCAACAGTGCCAGTGCATTGCTGGATAAATACCTTGTAAGACAATATGATCGTATTGCCATGCAGGCCTGGTTCTCGGTTTATACGGCATTGATTTTTCTTGTAATTTTACTGATCATCTGGTATCCTGCCAGGCATACTACCACACAGTTCGTCTGGCGTTGGGCAATACCACTGATTGGAATAGTGCTGGTGGTTGCTGACTTTTTCTATTTCAAAGCACTTTCTTTTGACCATTCGCTTGTATCGGTTTTGATTATCATACGCCGGTCATCTGCCGTTGTTGTGTTTGCAGCCGGTGCCCTCTATTTCAGGGAAACCAGTCTGCGAAGAAGGGGACTTGTTTTAGCAGGAATTCTGGCGGGTGTAGCGCTGGTGGTAGCGGGCTCTGTGTAATTTCAATGAACAAGTGAACAGATAACACATGAACAATGAATAGGGGAATTTACATTTTAATATTGGCCGAATTTTGCTTTGCGTCGGCTACTGTGTTTGCCAAATTTGTAACGAACAGTTCCGATATTCCTGCCATTGAAATTACATTTTGCAGGTTGATCCTGGGTGTCATCCTGGCAACCCTTTACATGCTGAAAACCAGGACATCCTTTGTACCCAAAAAAATCCCACTTGTGGTTGCCCGGGCTATCCTTAGTTTTTGCGCCCTCATCACCTTCTTTTATTCTGTAGAACATTCTTCAGTCACCAATGCCAATATGCTGAACATGACCTACCCTGTTTTTATTTTTCTTGTTGCACCGCTTTTCAAACTCGAAAAACTGCATAAGATATCCTTACTGTTTCTGGCCATGGCCATGATAGGAATATACCTTGTGATCTTTCCCGATTTTTCTCATATAAATAAAGGCGATGTCATCGGGCTTCTTTCCGGAATTTTTGGCGCTTTTTCCATTATTACACTGTCAATAGCCCGTGAACATGACTCAACGGTGCTGATCGTATTTTACCTGATGGCTATCGGGGCTGTCTGCAATGCATTCATGCTGGTTCCTGTCTTTGAAATGCCCCGGGCCGGTGACCTGCCTTTTCTCATCGGAAGCGGATTGATGGGTGTTCTGGGACAGGTTCTTCTCACAATGGGATATAAGAATGTGAAGGCCAAGGCAGGATCCATGGTTTCTTCGTCGCGCATAATCTTTGCTGCCACAATGGGGCTCTTTTTCTTTTCAGAAGCGCTATCAACCCGGATCCTGGCCGGAGGTTTACTGATCATCGCTGCCATCATCGGAATCAGTGCCTTGCGGAACAAGACCATGGAAACAGTGACGAGCGAGGAATAGTTTGAAGTTCTGCAGTTTTGCTGCAGTTTGAATCCTGTAGGGATTAATGCAAGAAGTTGATCGTTTGCAGTTGTAATTCGCAGTTTTGCAGTTAATCCAGTATCCAGAAACCGGCATCAGGCAGTCTGCTCCCCTCCTTTGTTTCTATTCTTGAAAAATTGCTTGGCAAAGGCATATACCGGAGGAAGAAAGGATATGAAGATAATGGCAAAAACAACCAGTGAAAAATTTCTCTTTACTGCAGGAATATTGCCAAAATAATAACCTGCAAAAGAGAACAGGTTTACCCACATTAAATTGCCCACAATGCAGAAAATGATAAACTTGCGATAAGTCATTTTCCCTACACCTGCAACAAAAGGGGCAAAGGTGCGGATGATTGGCATAAAACGGGCAATGATCAGGGTTTTTCCTCCATGTTTTTCATAGAATGCGTGCGTATCATCAAGATATTTTCGTTTGATAAGCCTGTAATTTTTCTCATAGACTTTTGAACCCAGGAATTTTCCGATGAAATAATTGGTATTATCACCAATAAATGCTGCCAGCAACATCAATAATACAAGTGCATAAATGTTAATCGGGTTTCCTTCCATGGCTGCAACGGCACCTGCAGCAAAAAGCAATGAGTCACCAGGCAATATGGGGGTTACAACAAGTCCCGTCTCGCAGAATATGATAAGAAAAAGTATAGCATAAGTCCATGATTGGTAATTAGTAACAATTTCCAATAAGTGTCTGTCAATGTGGATGACAAAGTCAATGAAAAAGCGGAGGAGATCTGACATTAATTTAGTTGTTTGTTAAAGTTAATATGCTAATGTGCTAATGTGCTGATGTGCTGATGTGTTATGAAAAAAAGTCATGCAGTCGTGCAGTTCTGCGTTCTGCAACCAAACCTCAACCTCAAACCTCAAATTCATAATTCATAATTCATAATTCATAACTTTCTTACTATCAACTATCAACATCTAATATTTGTTTTCCATAGGTAATTCTAAAAAACTCTCCTGCAATCGTACGGTTACAGGTCCGGGTTTGCCATTGCCAACAGGTTTGCCATCGATTTCAACAACCGGCATGACCTCACTTCCGGTCCCGGTTATAAAACACTCTTCAAACAGGTTGGTATCCTTGCTGGCAACAGGTCGTTCAATGAGCCTGATTCCGAGTTCAGCACAAAGTCGGATCAGCACCTTTTTTGTTATTCCGGGAAGGATCAGGTTTGAGTCTGGATGGGTAAAAACTGTTTCTCCCATCACAGCCATGATATTGGAATGAGTGGCTTCCGTATAATTCCCGTTCCTTACCAGGAAACATTCCCCTGCATTCTGTTCAACCGCTTGCTGAAAAAGCATGGTATTTGGCAGCAATGCAATTGACTTTATATCACATCGCAACCAGCGGATATCTTCACGGGTAATCACACGAATGCCATTCCGTAAATCATCCAGATATGAGGGCATGGTAAACGCTCTTATAAATAATGTCGGCCTTACCTCCATGCCTGGAAAACGATGGATTCTTGGAGCAACTCCCCTGGTGATTTGAATATATACGCCAGCATATTCATCTTTCAGCAAATTATCTTCGATCAGCTGATCACATAAGCTGCCAAGCATAGAAATATCAAAATCAATCCTAACCGAAGACAGACTATTCCTCAGCCGGATCATGTGATCCCCGAAGCAAAACGGAAGGCCTTTATAATATTTGACCACCTCGTATACCCCGTCAGCAAAATAAAATCCGCGATCATCGGTGGAGATGAACGACTCATCTTTGCTGATGAACCGGCCATTTAAGTAAACAATGCAAGGAGGTGTCGCAGAGGGCATACCTATTTCTTTTTCAGGAGCTTCTCAATCCATTCTCCCAGAAGAAATCCGGCGCCAGCGAATATGGCAGTTTTACCCGCAGTCTTCAGGAGCTTGTCATTGGTTTTATGTGTACCCAGTGAAACAGCAGCACCCAATAATGCTCCCAGTATGCCACCTTTATGCGGTGTATTATTTACCGTTTTTCTAAATGAATCAAACATATCTCTTAATTCAATTCAACAAATCGTAAATCGTAAATTCCTACAATACCGTATGCGCTCCGCGCAAATCAATCGTAAATCGTATATCATAAATCGTAATTCATAAATGTAAATTCCTGTTTCTACCGACAGTTAATCCCTACGGGATTCTTTCCTACTTGTCCCTAGTCCCCAGTCCCTTGTCACTTAGTATAAGATTTCGGATCCAGGGCTTTCTCATTCCAGTCGAGTAAAAATCCGATGATTTTATCTGTGTCATACCCTTTATCTTTTTCAAGATATGCGGTATTTTGAGTATGCAGACGATTACCTTCCTGATCAAGGACCAGCAAAACCGGGAAGCCGAACCGCTGGGGAAATCCCAGGTCAGCCAGTACGACCTCATTTTTATTTTCCTTACTGTAATTGATCAGCAGAAACACATAATCTGATTTCAGGATTGAATCAATCCTGGCTTCAGATTCAAACACACCGTGTAACCTTATACACCATGGACACCAATTGCCTCCTACCTGGATAAGAACATGCTTATGCTGCTCTTGAGCCTTTTGTATGGCCATTTCCAAATCTTTGCGCGAGTCAGCTTCAGGATTGTAAAGGGTGATCTTTTCCTGTGCCTTCAAACTAAAGGATAAAAAAAGAACGAAAAATAAGAGGATTGATTTCATGTGTGAAAATTTCGTCAGAAATAAAATTTTTTGAAAGGATACTCGTGAACTGAAAACACCCGACTAGCAAAATGTTGCCACTACTACTCATCTCTCACTCTCTCACCTCTCACCTCTCACAGTACCTACTTGTCCCTCGTCCCTCGTCCCTCGTCCCTATTTAAATTCCCCCTTTAACTGTTCGACCCATTTTTTAATTCGTGAATTAACCTGGGTTCCGTGGTTCTCAAAATCCAATGCCAGTCCGGCAAATTGTTCTCCCCGGACTGCCTTCGAACTTTCGAAAACATATCCTTTCAACGGGGTAAAACCAATCAGCTTTGCTCCCCTGCTTTCAAGAAGATTTGCCATGATGCCCACTGCATCCAGGAAATTCTCAGGATAGCCTTTCTGATTGCCATTTCCAAATATGGCGATCGTTTTCCCTTTCAGATCGAGATCTTCCAGGGCAGGCACAAATTCATCCCAGTAATTGGGCAATTCACCATCGAACCAGGTGGGCACACCGAGGATAAGGTTATCGAAAGATAAGAACTCTTTTTCAGTAATGGTTTCTGCATTCAATTGATCGATCTGGCCGGCCTCAAATTCTTCGCTAATTTTACGCGCAGCGAGGGATGTTTTGTTGGTATTGAAACTGTAAATCAATCCAATTTTTTTCATATTAGTTGTTAGTAGTTAGTTGTTAGTTGTTAGTTGATTGGTTGGCTCACCTCTCACCTCTCACCTCTCACCTCTCACCTCTCATCTCTAGTCCCTCTAGTAGTTTACCAGGTCCCGCATGGCTTCCAGAATCTTATCCGTATTCGGCAGGGTGGCCTTTTCAAGTATCCTGTTAAAGCCAACAGGGGTAAAGGCTGAACCAACTCTTCTGACAGGTCCATCAAGGAATTCGAACGCCTGTTCCATTATGGTTGCAGACAGTTCAGCACCAAAACCTGAAAATACCTTATCCTCATGAACGATGAGGGCTTTACCCGTTTTTTTAACAGAATTCAATATGGTTTCCCTGTCGAGTGGGATCAGCGACCGGAGATCAACGACCTCAATGCTTAAGCCCGATTCGAGTGACAATTTTTCAGCTGCCTGGAGGCACATATGGGTAGTATTGCCGTAGGTGAAGACAGACAGATCTTTTCCTTCCCTGCGGATGCGTGCCTTGCCGAAAGGCACCTCAAAATCATCCGGAATTGGGGTTGCTGCTACTGGTGAATTATACAGGGCTTTTGGTTCGAGGAACATAGTAAAGCCCTCGCTGCGCATACAGGTCCGGAGCAATCCGGCTGCATCATCCGCAAAAGAAGGATATACAATTCGTACGCCCGGGAAAGTGGTCAATGCGCCTTCAATCGTTTGTGAATGGTATAGTCCGCCACCGATATAACCGCCAGAAGCAAGCCTGACCGTAACATTTGGAGAGAATTGGCCCTTGGTACGCCAGTATTCATGGGTTGTTTCAACAAACTGTTCCATGGCCGGCCAGAAATAATCCGCAAATTCAGCGCCTTCAACCACAAGCCTGATCTTCTTATTAAACCGCGACATGCCATTGGCAGTACCCATGATAAAGTCCTCGGCAATGGGGGCATTGAATACCCGTTCACGTCCGAACTCCTGTTGCATACCTTTGGTCACATTAAAAATACCGCCCTTATCTTTGTTTGCCACATCCTGTCCCCAGAGGAATGTATCCGGATTTAATCTGAATTCAGTTTTGAGCGTTTCATTGATACCCTCTATCAGTTTCATCTTCGGACCATCAATATGGTGAATTCCATCAGGATATTTCTCTGCCGGATAGGGTTCCGGCATAACAAAATCAAAAACAGAGGCCGGATCGGGATCAGGAGCAGCCATTCCTTTACGGTGGGCTTCTTTAACTTCAAGTTTTACCTGTTCTTCAATGGCAACCAGTTCTTCTTCCGTTAGCCGTTTATATCTGATCAGCAAACGGCGAAACTTGCCCAGTGGATCATATTCCGAAACATAATTGAGTTCCAGGTCATCCCTGTATAATTCATGCCTGTCCGAATTGGAATGAGAATGCATGCGAACGCAGTTTGCCTGCACAATGCATGGCTTTTGATTTTGCAGCACCCATTCACGGGCTTCGACCATAGCATTCATGGAATCGAAAACGTCTTTTCCGTTACAATGGATAATCCGGAGGTTCTTGAAACCAATGAAATTATTAGCCACTTTTCGATTGGCAGTTTGATCAGCTTTCGGCACAGAAATACCGTAACCGTTATCCTGAAAAACAAAAATCACAGGCAATTCTTCATTGGAGGCTCCATTTATCGCTTCATACACATATCCTTCAGAGACTGAGGATTCACCCTGTGAACTGATTGAAACACCCTTATGACCGTATTTCTTCATGGCCCTGCCAACGCCTGCAGCATGGAGTGTATGATTACCGGTAGCGGATGATACATTGTTAATGTTCCATTCAGGTTTGGCAAAGTGGTTTGACATATGCCGGCCACCGCCAGCCACGTCAGTATCCTTGGATATTCCGTTATAAATGATCTCCTCAGCTGTTAATCCACCCGAAAGGCATGTAAGCAGATCGCGGTAATAGGGGAACAAATGATCCGTTTCGCGCTTAAAAACCTGGCCTATGGCCAGCTGAATACCATCATGGCCGGCATAAGGGGCATGATAGGACCAGCCAATGGCCTGTTTTAAATAATTGGGAGCACGGTCATCGAGTGCCCTTCCCAGCACCATGAGATGAAACCAGTGAGAAAGTGTTTCCTTATCTGTGGTCTTTATACCAAAACGGCGTGGAATGTCTGTTTCTTCCGGTTTGGTCGTTGCAGAAGCAACACTCACGACAGGTTCAGCAATGTTCAATACAGTCATATCGTACGGTTAATTTCATATTCTTCCAACAAGTCGGCGATCCTTCGCAGGAACATGCCGCCAAGAGCTCCATCCACAACCCTGTGATCATAGGACAGTGAAAGGATCATTTTATGCCTTATGGCAATCACATCACCCGTGGGAGTTTCAAGGACAGCCGGCTTCTTTTCGATATTGCCGGTTGCCAGGATGGCTACCTGCGGCTGATTAATGATGGGTGTTCCGGTGATGTTGCGGAAAGTACCAAAATTGGATATGGTAAACGTGCCACCCTGAATATCATCCGGAGAAAGATTATTATTACGGGAGGCTTCAGCCAGCCGGTTCAGTTCAACGGCAATGCCCAGTATGCTTTTCTGATCTGCGTTTCTGACAACCGGCACAATCAGGTTTCCTGATTTCAAGGCTACAGCAAAGCCAATGTTCACATTTTTACGAAGGATGATCCTATCCCCGTCAACCGATGCGTTGACACCGGGAAATTCCTTTAAGGCCTTGGCGGTTGCTTCAACAAAGGCCGGCATAAAGGTAAGCTTGATTTTTTCACGCTTAAGGAAGTCATCTTTTATCTTTTCACGCCATAAAACCAGGTTAGTTACATCGGCTTCAACAAAATTGGTTACATGAGGAGAGGTATGCTTTGACATGACCATGTGATCAGCGATAAGCTTCCGCATACGATCCATTTCCACGATCTGATCACCCGGCTGTATAGTAATATTTACCTTCGAAGGTTCAGGCCGTTTTGCCTGGTCCTGTCTCGCAGGTTCCTGTTTCACGGATGCCGGCTGGTGAGTGCGTTTTTCGAGATATTGAAGTACATCCGTTTTTCTAACCCGGCCGTCGGTTCCATTACCAGGAATCGAATTAAGTTCTGATTCTGAAATATTTTCTTTGCGGGCGATGCTTCTCACGAGAGGTGAATAAAACCTTCCGGAAGAGGGGCCTTTACCGGTTTCCGCTTCAGCAGCAACTACACCAGCTTCCTTTTCAACAGGCAGAGCGTCGCCATTGGTTTTTTCAGATTCAGGTTTTGCCAATGCCGCAGCGGGAGTTTCATCAACAGTGCCTTTACCTTCGGTGTTGATCACAGCGATCACTTCACCTACGGGAACGAGGGAGTTTTCAGGAAAAAGCACTTTGAGAACCTTACCGGCAACCGGAGATGGAATATCAGAATCCACCTTATCAGTAGCGATTTCAAGCAGTGAATCATCCTCCTGGATCATATCACCGGGTTTTACAAGCCATTTTGTAATGGTGGCTTCCTGTACACTCTCGCCCAGTTTGGGCATTACAAGGTTAAAATCAGCCATATAGGATTTCTTTCCTCTTTTTACATTTAAAACTGCAAATATACATAAAAGTCAGTATTTAAAATAGGGGTATAGGTTTGGTGTGTTACTGAGACTATGTAGGAGCAGATGTAGTGACTGCAATGAGACTGCATAACTGAGAACTGCCAGAACCGCAAAACTGCATAACTGCAGAACTTTCTGCCTGCATAACCAAAATTTTACTATCTTAGAAGTCGAAGGCCAACCATTACACTCTCAAGATGGATATTTCAAGGATAATTTGCATCGTGGCTTTATGTCTCTTATTCATTTCATGCAAAATCAACCGGTCAGCAAAAGATTATAAAAACACCGTAGTTACAGAAGATACATCATCCATAAATTCATCAAACCACCGTGCACTCGCTGCTCGTAAGGAAAAATCCTGACAGCTCGATATTTTTCGTGAACACTTCGCTGAAGTTATCTCAAAACAAAGGAGATGCCCATGGCACTGGTGAAGCATATTGGATCAAGGGTCTTGCCTATTTTTATAAATATCTCTATGACAGTTCCCTCAATTATTATAACAAGGCCTATAATACGTTTATTAAAATCCATGATATACCAGGCATGGCAAAAACGCAGTTCAGCATGAGCTTCACTTACAGTGCACTGCAGAATATGCCAAAATCGCTGGAATGTGCCCAAACAGGCAAAATTCTATATGACGGAAGCGGGAGATTATGGTAAGGTCTATGATTGTATTGAAGGGTTGATCTATATTCAGAAACAATTGAATAACACAGTGCAGGTTGATTCATTGGTTAACGAGCTGATTTTGGCAGCGGATAAAACGGGAGACAAAGGAAAGATAGCAAATAGCTATACCGTCCTGGGAAACCATTATGTGGACCATGCCTATTTGAGTCTGGCCATTGAGGCATTTTATAAGGCCCTGGATATGGCAGAAGAAATGAATGATCCGGCAGAAATGGCCAATGCAATGGGAAATATCGGTCATGTTAATTTTTACCTGGGTGAATATAAAACGTCGGTTGAATATTTGAAGAAACAGGAAGCAATCCTTGTTGATCAGAATGATATATATGAATTATCCAATACATATACCGGTTTGGGAGAAGCGTATAACGCACTGAAAGACTATTCTGCCGGACTGCAATATCATTTGAAATCCCTTGAACTCAGTAAAAGGATGAATTTCAATCCATCCATAAGCAATTGCCTTCACAACATTGCTTACACTTATGTACTTAAAAAGGACAGCATTGACCATGCAATGGAATTTTTAAATAGGGCCATACAGATAAATATCCGGATCAGTGATTTTAATAAACTTGCCAGGAATTATATGCTTATGGGCAAGATTTATGTTTACCGGAATAATCGTAAAAAAGCGATACAATATTTGGAAAAAAGTCTGGCCCTGGCACAACAATATCCTAATCCGGATATAATAATGGAGACATCCAAGATTCTCGGCAGACTATATAAAGAAAAAAAGAATCCTGAAAAGGCTTTGGCTTATATGGAGATGAATGATGCAATAAGTGATAGTCTTAATAGCGGAGAAACATTCAAAAGGATCACGCAGTTGGAAATGCAACGAACATTTGAAAAAAAACAGAATGAGATCGAGATGCGTCATATGCAGGAAAGAATGGATTTTGAAAGCAAACTGAAAAAGAATCGCTTGATCCGAAATTATTCTTTTGTTGTGGGCACATTGGTCGTCTTTTTCCTGATCTTCATGTTGAAGAGCTATCGAAAGATCCGTAAAGCCGACAGTGAAAAAGATGTATTGCTCAAGGAAATTCATCACAGGGTAAAAAATAACCTGATGGTTGTGAGCAGTTTGCTTAATCTGCAATCAGATAACCTGACAGATGATGTTACAAAAAAAGCGGTTATGGATAGTCAAAGCCGGGTAAAATCCATGGCCTTGATCCATCAGCTGCTTTATCAGTCAGACCGGTTTACGAATATTGATTTTCCAAAGTATCTTGAGCAGCTTATGTCATCCCTTCAAAATACCTACTGTAAGCCTGGCAGGAAGATTTTACATTCCATTCACGCCGATAAAATAAATCTGGATGTAGATACGGCCATCCCTCTGGGACTGATCACCAATGAACTGGCTACAAACGCATATAAATATGCATTTACAGATCATGCTGAAGGCCGGATTGAAATTGAGTTCCGCAAAAATCCGGATCATCAGTGCATGCTTCGTATATCGGACAATGGAACAGGACTTCCTGCCGGAATTGATCCTGGAAATTCGCCCAGCCTGGGATTAAAACTGGTTAATATCCTGGCAAAACAGATCATGGCCAAACTGAATTTCAGTAATGAATCAGGAACAACTATTAAAATATCCTTTTCTTTAAACACTTCAGGATAATCTTGTAAATTTAAGGTTGAAAGCAAAATGGCAATAATATGAATACCATCCAGATCCTGATCGTTGAGGACGAACTCATCATTGCGGAGGACATGAAAGGCATGTTGCGGGAATTTGATTATGAGGTCGTTGGCATTGCAAGTGACATTTCTGAGGCAGAAAATATCCTCAGTCACACTGTCCCTGATATTGCCTTGATCGATATCCATCTTCGGGGAAAAGATGATGGAATCAAACTGGCCGGTTCCATCCGTGCAAAATTTGACATACCGGTTATTTTCATCACTTCCTATGCGGATTCAGCAACGGTTGAAAAGGCTAAACAGATTAAACCTGACGGTTATATTGTCAAACCCTTTGCAAAGGAGGATCTGTATACTTCGATTGAAATTGCCGTTTTCAATTATGCCAGTAAACGGAGCTCAGGTTTGTTCAATGAGAGTGATGCCGGCGGCAGTGTTGTTATAAGGGACAGTATCTTCATCCGGAAGGATTATATGCTCATCAAAATAAGATTTGATGATCTGATCTGGATCAAGTCAGAATTAAATTATTTGGAACTATATTGCGTTGAAAACAAACATCTTGTCCGTTCAACTCTGAAAGAATTCGTTGAAAAACTGCCCTCTGATTCTTTTTTACAGGTCCATAAATCATTTTGTATCAATTTAAAATACATCACTGCCATTGACCATAGTTCCGTATGGCTTAAGAAAATTCAAATCCCCATTGGAAGATCATACCTCGGAAAGGTGAAAAACATACTGAAACTGGAGATTTGATTCCTGCCTGGCAGGTCATTATCTACTTACATCCCTGGTTTTCTGCAGTTCATCCCCGGCTGCCGTTGTTCAGCACAAATAATTGAATACCAGCCTTCGCCGATGTAATTTAAGGGTAAGAAATGGTAACCTATTAACTAATTTCTTATCCTATGATACGGCCATCCTTATCGATAATTTTCATTACCTGCCTTTGGGCCTTTGTTAACCCTGTTTTGTGCCAGAAACCGGATTTCGGAAACCGGCTATTGCCTAAATCAACCCAAACCAATTGGGATAATCTCGATTCAATCCTTTATGAAGAATTCATAACCGCCACTGAAGAATGGCGGCTTGAATCCAAATTCCAGTACAAGTATGATGAAATGAACAATACGGTACAATATGCCGCATATTTTCGCGACAATGATGCAAATTGTTGGGTGAACCTTTGGAAAGATGATTACATCAATGATGCCAATGGATATATGATTCAATCAGTTCTTAGCATATGGGATACAACTTCAGGCGAATGGAAATTTGGGGATAAAGCAAACCTATATTAATAATAGTAATGGAAAAATGCTCAGTTACATTTACTACGACTGGAACGATCTTAAAGGAGAATGGGTTTATGTGGTGAGAGGTGAATTCAACCTGAATGAAGATGGAAATACTTCAGATGACATCTTTTTCGGCTGGGATACTTCTGACAGTGCATGGGTAAATCTATACAAAGATGAGTTCAGTTATGATGCGAAAGGCAACCTGATTGAAAGCACAGGCTATTCATGGATTGCAGCGTCTTCACAATGGAACCCGGAAACCCGGTATAACTATGAATGGGATGAGAACGGGAATAATGTCCTTTACACAGGTTTCGACTGGAATGAAACTGAAGCAGAATGGTTACTCGACAATAAAACGGAATTAACTTATGATTCCAGGGGAAACCAGTTGCAAAGACTGTATTTTGTTTGGAACAGTTCACTGCAGCAATGGACTGATTATGATAAGGTCCTGTATTCATATAATGATCAGGATAAAAGAGTTGAGGATCTTTTTTATGACTGGGACCAGGAAAAAAGTGAATGGATATATGATCTCCGGAAAACCTACTATTATCACCAGGTACCTACCCCGCTTCCCCACCCTTTATCCATCCAGGATCAAATCATCTACCCCAATCCGGCCCGGAGCTATATTAAAACTGACCTGCTCCGGGTTCCGGATAAAACAACGTTGATATTGTATGATTCAGAAGGCAGGGAAGTTATAATACAAAAACTCAGCAATCCCGATCCAATATTCATTGGGCATTTGGAAAGCGGTATCTATATCTATAAGATAATTTGTGGAAATGAGATCAGCACAGGAAAGCTTCTGATTACAGATGAATGAAACGAAATATGCTTTTATCCAAATTTTCTAAATCCTATTAATATGAAAAGATTATTAATTCTGGTTTTACTTTTTCAGGCTGCCTGGACAAGCAATATCCAGGCGCAGTTGCTGCAGGTGATTGCCTCTTCGGGAGGCATTTGCCAGGAAGACGAAATCAATATGACATGGACCCTGGGAGAAACGGTTATTGCCACATTATCGGCTGCCGACAACATACTTACACAAGGTTTTCAACAACCCGGCATTGTGGTTACGGCTGTTAAAAGCCTTGAAGGACTTCCTTATACAGTTGAAGCTTATCCCAACCCTACCGACGACTTGTTGCTGATACAGCTGAAAAATGCTGAAGTACAATATTTTAAATATCTGTTTTATGATATGAACGGAAAGGTACTGGAACAAAAAAAGCCGGAAAGCAATATTACAGCCATCAATATGAAAAACTATCCGGCCGGTTTGTACCTGCTGCGGGTGATGAAGTCCGAAATGGAAATAAAGACATTTGAAATTATCAAACACTAAATTAGCAAGCGATGAAAAAAATAAAAAATTTCACCCACGCTCAGACTCATTTGTACGGCATACCTGTGCTTGTCTGTGCCTTATTAGTGCTTATGCTTTCATTTTATCCCAGCATTCTCCCAGGCCCCTGAAGGTTTTAATTACCAGGCCTGTGTTGCGTGATGCATCGGGCACAGTGAAAACAGATGCCTCTGTCAGCGTGACAATATCGATACTGCAGTCAAGTGCTTCAGGAAGTCCTGTTTTCAGTGAAACGCATCATACCACCACCAATAGTCAGGGATTGATTAATCTCGAGGTTGGCTCGGTAAATCCAGGGGATTTTGAGGTAATTGACTGGGCGGATGGTCCGTACTTTATTAAAATTGAGGTTGATGGTATTGAGATGGGCACCAGCCAGCTGCTGAGTGTCCCGTATGCCCTATATGCCAAAAGTTCGGGGACAGGCGCGGGGACAGAGACAGACCCTGTGTTCACCGCACATCCCGCCAACGGTATTGAAGCCACTGATATAACACAATGGAACACTGCCTATAGCTGGGGTAACCATGACGGGTTATATCGCCCGGTCTCCTGGTTGCCGGCATGGAACGACATTCCCGGCAAACCATCCTTTACCACAGTGGCCACCAGCGGTAGCTTTGCTGATCTAAATTCAAAACCTACAACCCTTGCAGGTTATGGAATAACTGATGCGATGAATACAGCACATCCGGCTAATGGAATATCGGCTGCCAACATTGCCAACTGGAACTCAGCCTACGGTTGGGGTAACCATGCCAGTGCGGGATATGCTTCCGGGATCCATGTCCATTCGGCCGGTGACATCACTTCAGGGACACTGAAAGCGGACCGGGGGGGAACCGGAATTTCTTCCTATACGGATGGCAATTACCTTCGGGCCGGCACAGCTTCATCTCTTCAGCAGCGCACTCCCGCGCAGGTGCTGAGCGATATTGGTGCAGCTGCTGCTTCCCATACGCATGAGGGCCTTTATACAGGGACCGGAGCTTCGGGCAAACTGACTTTCTGGACAGGTACATCAAGCCTGAGCTACAACAGCAACCTGCACTGGGATAATACCAACGGCAGGCTGGGTATCGGTACAGCATCACCGGGAAGAATGCTGGATGTGGAGGGCGATATCGAGATCAACACACTGCGGATCGGACGAGGGGGCGGAGATAAGGTTTCGAATACGACCATGGGAAGTGCTGCACTTTGCCTGAATACTTCTGGTGAATACAACACGGCAAGCGGTTACGGTTCTCTATTCCTGAACAATGTGGGATCAGGAAACAGCGCATTTGGTTATCGCGCATTGGCATCCAACACAGAGGGTGATCAGAACGCAGCTGTAGGTAAAGACGTTTTGTACAGTAATAAAAAAGGCAGCAGAAACACCGCCATCGGTTATGAGGCGCTCATGTCAAACGACGATGCTGTAAATAACACAGCCTTGGGCAATGAAGCTCTTCGTGTGAATACCAGCGGATATCAGAACACTGCCACTGGTGCATATGCTTTATTCAGGAATGTTAATGGATTTGAGAATACTTCAAATGGTTGCGGTGCACTAAGTTATAATGTTGAAGGAAATGCCAATACCGCACTTGGAGCATGGGCACTTTATAGCAACACCAGTGGGAGTGCAAATGTGGCTGTCGGAAAATGGGCACTGCGTTACAACACATCAGGCGGTTATAATGTTGGAATAGGTTCCAGTGCACTCGAAAATCTGAGATCTGGCACAAATAACATAGCCATAGGAAATTTGGCCAATGTGCCCTCAAACACCGGAAACAACCAGATCCGCATGGGGAATACAGCTATTACTTATGCCGGTATTCAGGTAGCATGGACGGTTACTTCCGACATAAGGTGGAAGGAATCCGTAAGAGAATTGCCATACGGGATAAATTTCGTGAGCAAATTAAAACCAGTGGATTATATAAGAAAGAACAATGAAAACAAAAGCCGTGAGGCGGGATTCATTGCCCAGGATATAGAATCGCTTGATGAAAGAAGCAGGAATTGACGATTACGGTCTTCTCAGCAAGACCGACGATGGCATGCTGGAACTCCGGTACAACGATTTCATCCCCATCCTGACCAGGGCCATACAGGAGCAGCAGCAGCGTATCGAATTCCAGGAGAATCAGATAGAAGAACTGCAGGCTGAGATAGAAAAGCTGAAAACGCTATTTCAGGTTACAGCTCAGGAGTATACCCAAAACTTAAAGCAAATATCTTATTAGGAACCAAATATTTTGTAAAATCTCAAAATCATGAAGAAAATTCTTGTCCATATTATCATAATGGCCTCGTTAATACTTTTGGCGCAGGATCCGGGTGATCTGAACCTGCATTCGGCCACGAAGGAATTATTTGAAAACTGGGTGGATACTCTAACATACTCACATGAGATCAGATGGCTTGCAAATGGAAATTTCGTTATCCCGGGTTGTTATGAAACCGGCTCATCCTGCCATGCTCTGGTTATGGCTTTCGATGAACGGGGAGTTCCGCTTGAGTTCGGAAATTTCAAACACGGTTTTGGAGAGACTTTGGCCGTTTTGAAGAAGCCAATGGTTTAGTCACACTGCCGGATAATAAAATATTAATTGCGGGTTACGGTTATATTGAAGGCAAGTATCTGCCGTTTGCTGCAAGTTGCTTTCAGATGGCAGTCTTGATGAATCCTTTGGTGAAAATGGGATCTTTACGATGAAACCATTCATATGTATGTATATGATGTGGAAATCTTCCAGAATGGAATCCTATCAAATAATACTAAGTGGCAAAAACCATGATATTAGTTGTCCACAGATGATCATGCTGGATGAAACCGGTGACCTGTTGCTTCCTTCGGCACCAGTGGAATTGTAAATTATGAGGACCACAACGGGACCTTCAGTGAACTGGAAATTGACAACTCTAACGAGTATCTGTTTGCAATCGGTCATTCCAAACTGATGCGGGTGTTGATAGTAATATTATAGTGAAATACAGCCTCCGGAAGGAATTCCGGTTACTGATTTTGGCGAAGATGGTATGTTGCTTTATTCGAAGGCAGGAGGATTTAATGGGTCGATCCGTGCATCCATCCTTGATAAAGAAAATAATACGCTCACAGTATTTGGAGATTATGAACATGCAGCGGCGACCATGATATATTTGGCTACAGGTTAAATGCAACCAACGGTAATGTTGACAACACCTTTGGAGTTGCCGGCTGGTCAACCTTGCGAAGTCCCGTATCCGATGACTTTATATATGCGCAATCGTCAATCGGATGGTAAATATACATCGGAGGTGACACTGATTACTTTATAGACCGAAAGCATGATTTTCTGGTGGGACGACTTACGAGTAATGGAGCCGGGGATACAGCATTTGGCACCAATGGATTGGTGGTGACCGATATTGGAGGACATAATAATTATATTGAGGGAATTTCCCTGAGCCCTAACGAAGACATACTGTAACTACCGGTTATTGTTACACTGGCAGCCCCTATGATGCTGCCATCACTGTAGCTGCCTATCATACAGGTATATTTCGGATCCTGTACAGGCCTGATTGAAGATCAAACCAACTCAGTAATTATCTATCCAAATCCCACCATGACAAGTATTATGATCGTAACCGGTATCTATGGCACACATCGTGTGCAAATAATGGACATGCAAGGAAGGAAGTAATTAGCAGTACATGGAAGGGTGAAAGCTGGACTGACTTGAAACTCCACCCTCTATATTCATCGATACGCAGCCGCATGCAACTCAGACTGGAACAAAGAGATAAAAAAAGACATGAAAAGCAATATTATTTGTAACCTGGCATTGCCATTTCAGGATCGGTATCTGACAAGGTTATCTTGCTCCCTTATATTGGCTTTGCTTTCCCTTGAAAGTTCATTCTGCCAGCCACCCGGCAGCTACGATAACTTTGCCGGGTCGACCCGCAAATCATATGCCAGGTATGAATCAGCTTCTGACCTGAATCAACTTCTCGATTCAGTGGTGGTGGAAAGATATAACGGATCAACCGGTCTCTGGTCAGTCCGCTGGAAGGAAAAATTCACGTATTCTCCCGGGGGAAGGCTTGAACAGAAAATTTATGGCTCCTGGATGAAAACGGAGGGAGACAGGAATAAATACAAAGAGGATTATACTTACGATACAGCCGGGCAACTGACATTGACCATGGGGAGTCGCTGGGATACCACCACAGGTCAATGGATGAATAATCACCGGCAGGAGTGTTTCTATGACGCCGGAGGGAACATAAGCAGCGAAGTAAGCTATTTCTGGCACAATGAAGAAGGATTGTGGACTGAGGATTACAGGTATGAATACACCTATGACGACAAAGGCTACATGATCCAGGAAATATACAGGGTGTGGGATGAAGACAACAGCGAATGGATCAATCACGGGAAATATCTGTATACGATTGCTGAGGAAGGAATCTGCACCCAATTCATCAGCTATCATTGGGATGGAGTTATAAGCGAATGGGTGGTTTCGTATATGTATGAATACACTTTTAATGGTGACGGCCATGAAACCGGGTTGATGATTACCGGTTGGGACAATACGCTTAGCCAGTGGTTCAATGCTTCAAAGAATGAGTATGGCTGGGATGGCAATGGGGAAAAAATCCTGGAACTGGGATATGTCTGGGACACGATAACCGATGAATGGATGTACAATACAAAATACGATTATACTTATGATGTCAACGGCAATGTGAATCTTTATGCGTATTATCGCCGGAATAACGATCAAAGCGGGTGGGATTATGTGGACCGGGGATTTTATTATTATTCCACGGCAGATATCACGGAGATTGCCGGTAATGCTTCACTCATGCCACGCGTGTGGCCCAACCCGGCCGCTGATTATGTAGTATTTGATATCTGCGAAGCCGGACCGGTCTGGATTGAGATCTATGATATGCAGGGCAGAGTGGTGGCTTCCCGGCAACTGAACGGGAACAAAGAGGTTTCTGTAAACCACCTGCATGAAGGATTATACCTGTATGTAATTAACGGAAAGAACAGGATTTCAGGAAAGGTCTTGATTAAACGTTAGAGACCCGATTCCATCGGGATAAACTCCGTTGGCTAGCGTATCCCGACACGAAGTATCGGGAGGGTCAAAAGTTCGAGTCTTCTCGCCCCGACCATTGGCGGGGAAAGAATTGCCTCTATATGCTTGTTTCAAGGCCTTTCTGGCAAGGTGGTTCTTTCCCCGATGATCAGCACCCAGGGTTGCCTGCCCGGGGACATGAATGTCCCGTCTGCTACTGTAATCCCGCCTTCTGTGAATTCACCCGTTGCCGGATCGAACCACCGGAAGGGGAGGCCTTCGGGTACATCCCGGATGCTGATCTGGCCCCCTTTTTCGAGGTAGCTAACGTAAAACCTGCCCTCAACGGCCAACAGGGGCCTGTTGTTCCCTGCCAGGTCCCATCGTTTCTCCATATCGGTAAAATCGTAATCTTCAAAGGCCCGGGACACATACCCAACGTAGCGGCTTCCCTCGAGATCAAGTGCCTCGCGCCAGGACATGGGGGCATCGGTCCATTCATTCCATCCGGTCTCATCGGCAGTCACCTTCCACTGCCAGAGCGTTGCGGCACCATATACCACGCCCATAGTGCCGCCATGCATCAGCTGGTTCCAGGCTTCTTCACCCTGCCACCAGCCCAGGCCGTTTTTGCCACCGCCCATCGCCTCATAGGTGGGCTCGCCGTTGAGGTTTGCTTTTACAGGCTTGTTCTCATACATTCTTTCCACCTTGTGGTAAAGGTGTTTCCCGTCATGTCCGGTTTGGGCCCACTGAAAATCGAGCCATGTTTCCTCCTGGTAGGAGCGGTTATAATGAAAGCACCTTGTGCTGTCACCGTTTGCCCAGGAAGCCAGGTAATCGTCGGCCGGATTGTAATGAATACCCGTGGGCTGGCGGTAGGCATCCCATTGTTCAATTATTTCCCCGCCGGGTTTCACCCCGGGATCAAGACCATGTGCATCGCCACTCACCAGCCAGAATGCCGGCATGCTGCCGTACCGTGCCACCAGGTATTTACAGTACCGTGAATATTCTGCCGGATCTGCCGTGGGGCCCAGCACGGTCATACCTTTCCAGCCGAACCCGTGAAAAACCGGCTGGTATACCGGAACGATCTCATGATCGACCAGGATCTGAATAAGTGTGTCGAGGGTTTGAAAATAATCCGGCTTCAGTTGGTTCAGGTGTCCATCGGGCAGGTCCTTAAAAGCCCGGTCAAAGCCCATCGGGGTATTTCTGGTCTCAGGTCCTTCGGCATAACGGTCGGGCTGTAAGGACATTAACAGGGCTGTATTGAAACCCTTCCCTTGCCGGTCTTTGGCATACACCTGCACCTGCTCCGGCGTAGCCCGGAAGGGAATGGCCCAGGGAGTATCGCCGATGACCAGGAATGGTTTTCCATCGGCATGCACAACGTTTCGTTTTCCCGATGACATGCGCAGTAAACCGTGCTGAAGGAGCCGGTTTCCCCCGGTATAGGCAACCGATCTCAACACACCGGTTTTTCCGGAGAGACCTTTGTCCTGCACGGAGGCAAACGTGGTCCATGACCAAATACTCCCTGTATCCGGCGGAGCGAAGCGTATCTTCCAGGTATTGTCGCCATCCCAGAATGCGGGTCGCAGCAATGTATCCCCCAGTTCATTGGTGAACCGGGCCCAAACCTCCACATCGGTATACCCATTCTGATAAGTGTTTTCGGATACGAAGGCAATTTCATGGGTTGTCCATTGCTCAATCCGTACGGGTTCATCCGATTTTTTACAGCTGCTCAGGATAATACCGGGCAGCAGCAAGCAGGTAAGCGTCCTTACTGCATCTGTGTGGAAGGATCTTAAGCTTCATTTTTTTTGATATGAATTTTTACTAAAATACGAAATTTCATTTTGTCCCTGAAACCACTTTTCAAAATGGATTAATTTGTATTTTTATAGAGACAAAGACAAGTTCTACTTCATCTAACAAAAATAACCATGGAAACGAAGCATCGCATGAATCGTCGCCGGTTTGTAAAAACTACAGCTGTGGCCGCTGCTGCTGCTGCTGTTGTCCCTGTCCTGGCCACCGGATGCTCCGGTAAGGCAAAGCCTTTGAAACGTGTATTTGGCAAACTTGGATTTGAAGTCACAACGCTCGGTCTCGGCGGGCAGGCCTCCATCCAGTGGACCCCCGACGATGTTGATCCGGTGAAGATCATTTTGAAGGCTTTTGATCTGGGGATCAACTATTTCGATACTTCCAACCTGTACGGACCCAGTCAGATGAATTTTGGAAAAGCATTCCGGGAGCTGAACCTGATCCCCGGAGCCAGCGGGTATAATGAGCAGCTGAGGAAGTCGATCTTCCTCACCTCGAAAACCCATCTCCGTTTTGCAAAAGGCGACGGAGAAGTGCCCGGGGTGAACAACTGGACCAACGGGGAGCCTGGTACGCATACCGTGGATGACCTCCACCGATCGCTGTCACAGCTGTTCGGGGATGGCAACGGCACTTATCCCGAAGGGGCCTATCTTGACCTGATGCTGATCCATAACCTGAATACCCGTGAGGAAGTGGATGCTTTGTATGAAGGGCTCGACAATACCGATCCCAATGCCGAACGCATTGGTGCCCTGGCGGCCCTGCGCGATTATCGCGACGGGACTAACCGCACAGGATTAAATCCGAAAAATGAGAAGCTGATCCGGCACATTGGGTTTTCCGGGCATTTTGATCCTTCGGTGAATATGTATATGATCCGGCGCGATACCACAAACCTGCTTGATGCCATGCTCGTGGCCATCAATGCAAACGACAAGCTGATGTTCAACATGCAGCACAATGTGATCCCGCTGGCTGCAGCCAAGAACATGGGTGTTATCGGCATGAAGGTCTTCGCTGACGGCGCCATGTACACCAAACCTGCCGAATGGTCGAATAAGAAGGAGCACGTGGTCCGTTCTGTTGGTGATCAGAATCTGCCGAGCCGCGAACTTGTACAATATGCCCTTACCACCCCCGGAGTTCACCTGGTGATCATCGGCATCGGACAGATCAGTGATGAGTATGCGAAATGTCAGCTCAGCAACAACCTTGATGCCGCCCAGATCCTTCCGGAGGGGCTTACAGGATCTGAAAGGATAGCCATAGAGAATATGGCCGGAAGGGCTAAGGAAGGGAAGACCAATTATTTCCAGACGCAGGCGGTATCCCTTACAGCTCCCAAAGAAGTGACCGTTGAACAAAGCCTGGAGAACGAGGCAAGAAAAATTGCCGTTGCCTGGAGTACAGCCTATGCAGGAGACGCACCCCTGGCATTCTATGAAATCTGGCGCGACGGGTCAAAAGTGAAAGAACAGCCTTTCATGCCGCAGCTCACCACAGAACCGTTAACCTGGTCAGAAACGCTGAGCGATAGTCTGCCGCACACCTACACGGTGAAGGTCACGGATACCCGGGGAAGAATTGCTGAGTCAACGGCAGTAGCGCTCGAAAAAGCCTGATAAGGTTACATCATTCGCTCCAGATACACCGATAGTTGAACCTCCGGTTTGGGGCAGCATCACCGTCGGTACAAAGGGATATGGGATCTTTCAGATCGGCCGGATTGTCGGACCATTTGAAATCGAAAGTAAAAGCATTCCCGGCAAATCCGAGAAGTTTACGCGGTATGGCCAGTTCAAGTGCATTGCCATTATACCTGTAATTCAACCTGGCTTTTTCAACCCAGGGATTACCGGCATTGTCCGGATCATAGGCCATCAGGGTGGTGGTTTCACCGTCCACTACCTTTCTGTTAATAAGGTAATCATACCCGATACCATCCTGTATTTGGATCATGATCTGCATCGATAAACAGCAGCATCCAGTTAGCCCCGGTATGCGGTGTAAGTGCCTTATCGGTTTCGCCATAAAAATAAACATTTGCCTTGTCCATACTGACCCTGGCGGTAACAATATCGTTACGGCCCGAATTGTTTGTATAATGCAGTCCGGCGTAACCATTGTAGTCACGGTGGAATACATCTCCCCGGGTATCCAGGTACCCGGGATTCACCGTTTTCCAATCCGTAAAATCACCGTCTATTTTCACCGGATGCAGTCCCTTCAACTCGGGAATGGGCCGCACTCCTTTATACCGGCGTATATTCTGAGCCATCTGCATGTAGTAATTGTCGGTGTAGCCATCTTTCATTGGTTGCAGGCACCGGTTAAATTCGGCATTGTACTGATCGCAGAAAAAGAACGGACTGTTCCGCCCAAGCCAGGGAATGGTATTGTACCCTCCATCAGGAAACTGGTCGGACGTCCAATCCGGATTAGCAGCCAGGAGCTGGCTTTTCGGAAAATTATCCGTGGTAAACTTGCCAGCCTTCCATTCGTTCCAGTCATTGATATAGAGAAATTCAGGATTGGCAGCAATAGCCTCATCCCATCGTTCCTGGAAATAGATACCGTAGCCCTCCGGATTTTTCACTGTTTTCCCCAGCCAGGGAACAAAAGTTGGCTCCGGCAAATCATATTCATTTAGTTTGGGTTCTCCATTCTGACGCGACCAGGATTTGCCTACACCCATATTTACCTTTGTCATGTTAAACGGATGCTGCGCCGGGGTAACCGCAGCCTCTTCGCGTTTCCCGTTGTGTGTTGAAACCAGTTCTTCCGGTTTCAGGGCTTTTACCTTCGGATCAGCCATGTTGTAACCAAAACTCCAGTTATCCTCCGTACCGATGAAGCGTTTGCCCAACCATTCATAATAACCCCACCACATCGTCCGAAGGGTAAAATAATTCTTCACTTCTTTGGTATAATCTTCATAAAATTCTTCGGTATAGTCGGGATCTCCATAGTGCGGATTGTTTTTGTCGGTTTTAGCGGCCGCATCATAATTCGGGTTGGGATTCTTAATATTGAAACCAACGGCATCAACTGTTGGATTGTTATTGTAGAGTAACAGAGGCTTCCCATCCCAATAAAACCAAAAGTCCCTGTATTTCCCGGTTTTATAGATCTTCTCATACAGGTCCTGCACAACGGTTGCACTCGGACCGTTGAAAGCCCAGAAGCAAAATGCAGGGACCTTGTTGCCCTCAGCCTTCATTTTCTTCATCACAGTGAAAAGAACATCCCATTCTTCCCAATAGCGCACTGCATTGGTAACGTCCAGCACCAGAACGTCCACGCCGGCATCGGTAAGCATGGACATATCCTGGCGGATTACATACTCATCCTTCGTCAGATAATAACCTGATTCAGGCTCGCCCCAGTGAAACGAAGTTTCTGTCCATGCCGGATTATTGGGATCCAGGCGTGCATTTGGATCCGTGGCAAGCACCCTGGTTACATCTCCATTATAGGGACTTTTCATACTCGCATTGTCGTCGGTGTGCCATGTGATGTAAAAGATCCCGACTACCCGGGTCTGGTCATTTTTCACAGGGCCAACCATTTCAAAAGTTGGCATTTTACGGCCCAGGGCATCAGATGCCACCCATGTATCGGAATACAAATCCCTTTCCTGTGCAACAGCCAACTCTGAATATATCAGAAAGAAATTTACCGCGGCCAGGAACATGAACTTCATGTTTCGAAAAAACAACCTGTTATTTTCCATAGGATGAATATTTATATGGATTAGAATTTTTTTGATGGCCTTCCCTTAATATGACAGTCAATGCATGCGACAAAATGAATGTTGTTTATGCTGGTCTTGTCTTTGTAGGTTGTATTCATCTTCTCCACATCAAGCTTACAGTTGGAAATGGCAGGGTGACAATTTTTACAGGAAGCTATCGCCGAGTTGGAATGCAAAGCATGACATGCCAGGCAGCTTATCCCTTCGTGAACTCCCCTGGGAGTGCGATCATCACCTGTGCCTGCCATATTGAATGCATTTGGAGAATGGCACTGAATACATATGCTCTGATTTGGATCCTGTGAAACTTTAACAGGCATTGAATGGTAATTTATCTCCGGAGAAGTAAGCGATAAAACCGGAAAATACGTGCTATCCCTTCTGTAATAGAAGGAAGTAAATGTTTTTTTAATCCTTGAATAATGAAGGGAAGCAGGCGTTTCAAGATTCTGTCTTATTCCGGGATAGCCCGACTGATGAACCTGGTGGCAGGCAAAACATGGAATTGCAGGACGTTCTCCCAAACTTGCATTTTTCAATTTCCATGGGCCGGCAGTATCAAATGGTTCGACAATATCCGAAACGGTACCCTCGTAAAACATACCATGGCAACGGAGGCAATCCTCATAAATGGGCTCGGCCTTATTATGAGCAGAATTTAGAAAAACATCGGAATAGTTCATAGCATGCCCGCCGGAATTCCAGTTAGCATACTCTTTTTGATGACAGCCTTTACACCTTTGCATCACCTCCAGAAGCTGATCTTCTGAAATTCCTACATGGTCAGGTTTTGTTTTACCGATATGATGAAAAACCATCGCTCCCTTTTCCTTCAGACTATGCAAACCTTCACTCAGTGCTGTACCATGGCACTCCTTACAGGCTATATTCCTGTGTGCCGACCCGGCCCAATAGTCGACCGAATGCGAAATTTCATGACAGCTTGCACAGGTCTTTGCTGGCGAAGCTGCATTCCAGCGCGAGTAAAAAGCAAGAAACGCCAAAACCAGGAGGAGGATACCTGAACTAATAATAATTATCTTTTTCATTTGGACGGTATTCATTAAAATTCAAAAACCAGAGACCAGGAATCAGTTCAGTTACTTCATTTTTGTCCCCTTCCACTTTTCAACTATATGGCCTCCTACCCAGTATCCCAGTGAAAGTATGGTAAGTGCAGGGTTATAACCACCATTGTTCACATGAAGGCTTCCATCGGCAATGAAGATATTGTCAATTTCATGCAGCTGTCCATATTTATTGGTTACAGAGGTTTTTGGATCATTACCCATGCGACAGGTACCGCTTTGATGCTGGCTGGGAGTACTCTCCTTACCGGGAACAGCCTGCCATGTTTGAATAGCCCCGGCTTCCTTTAACCAGGCTTCTGCTTTATCGGCCAGAAAATGTCCGACCTTAATATCATTATCGTGCCTGAAGCCACTGATCCGGACCACAGGAATTCCCCAGAAATCTTTGACTACAGGATCTACCTCAACCTTTTTGTCAAATACCGGCATTTCCTGCACTGGTCCGTGCACGGCGATATGTCTTTTAAAATTTTGCTTCTGAAAATCCTTGTGATCCTTTCCCCACATCCTGCTGCCTGAAGGGCGTATGGATGTAAACTGATAGGGCATTCTGATAAATTCATTGCATAATACCCCGCCTCCAATAATGTCGGGAACACGATGATTGAAATCATTTATGGCTACACAGGCACCAGGGCCAACATCATCATACACTTCATCCTCAAAAAGGCCATAAGCTCCGGTATATGCATGATCCTGGAAATTCCTGCCTACCCATCCATTATTATTGCCTGCCCCATTGTGGAAATAACTTTGATTTGGAATTCAGGAGCAGTCTTGCGGTTTCGCTTGCTGAAGCAGATACAACTACCAGGTCTGAAGTTTGTTCCTGCAGCTTGTTATCTGCATCAAAATACCTGATTCCTTTCGCTTTCCCCTGTCGTCGACTATTATTTCACTTACCATGCAGTTTATCCGAAGTTCACAATTCCCGGTTTTTAAGGCAACAGGAATTACAGTATTCTGTGTGCCGGCCTTGGCGCCCACCGGACAAGCATATCCCACACATGTTCGCATACGGATGCAGGCAGCACGACCGTTGTAAGGCACTGAATTTCGCAGCATGGGTATTGGAAACGGATGTAAACCCAGTCTTTTTGCAGCTTTTTCCAGGATGATACCTTCCCTGTTAAATGAAAAGGCAGGCATAGGGTATGGATTCTTTCTGGGAGGTACAAAAGGATCATGGGTAGGATCGCCGGATACCCCTAACTCATATTCAGCTTTCTCATAATAAGGTTCCAGTTCTTCGTAGCTAAAGGGCCAATCATCAAGTGTGCTGCCTGGTATGGCACCATATTTGGTTTTAAGGTGAAAATCCTCAGGCTGAAATCTCCAGGCCATTGCACCATAGCTGACTGTTCCGCTGCCAACGCAGGCTGCATTATTCCCATAGCTCCAGTCGTTAGGGAAAACCTTTGTCCATCCATTCTTCCCATCAGGACTCATTCTCCAGTTACGTTCATTATCCGGGCCAAAGCCGCATTTAAGAGGAAAAGTCCGTTGAGAAGTCAGTTCATCATCCCCATGTTCGTCATAAGAATGCCATCTTCCACGTTCAAAAAGCACCACGGAGAGACCTCCTGTAGCGAGTTCCTTTGCCACTACCCCACCGCCGGCTCCGGCACCGATCACAACCGCATTAACATGTTTATTTGCCATTTTCGGAAGATTTAGGATTGTATTTACGCCAGCTTAAATCATTGTACCTGTTTTGTCCGATAACATTTGGATAATCAAGTCCCAGCATTTTATAACTAATATATTCCCGGTTTCCTCCGTGAACAGGACTTCCATAAAAACCCTGCATGGAATGCTGCCTAACCATGTCAAAGAAATCAGCCGAAGGGTGATCCTTCCAGTATTCGCCGGAAAATTCTCCCTTCTCCATCTTTTCAAGTATTGTTGTTTGTTCTGCGAAAGGGAAGCTCAACAAACTTTTTACCCTTCATCTGAATTACAGTTTTTTCAAAGGCCGAAAGACCTTCACGATATGCAAGCTGATGTTTTATATAATATGTGCTCAGTTGCTTATCGATAAAATTTGACACATTGGCCCATTTTCCACCCGGGAAATCATCTGTTGGAATTATCTGTTCAACAATTGCATCCAGCAGACTAATTTCTTCTTCATTGAGATAACGCCACTGGCTTATTTTATTCCTGCATGCAGTATTAAAGGAGATGAGCATTACGGCAGTTCCTCCTGCAAAGAGCCTTACAAATTCTCTTCGTGAAAAAGGCTGGTTTATCATTTTATCTGAATTTTGGCTTATTCGAATATAGCATAAATATAATAAATATGTTACCCCGTGCGGTCGAAAGCGGCGACCGGCTTAACAATCTTTTGCCACTAAGAATCTAATCGATTCATTAAAATATAACTTATTCAAGCACTGCGGACTTTATTAATACCGGCCGGAATTCTTTCCCGTATATTCTCTATTTTTGCCCCTTAATTATATCGCATGTCCCGGTTTCGACTTCTTATTGAATACGAAGGTTCACAATACCATGGCTGGCAGCAAAATACCGGTGTGAAAACCATTCAGGGTGAAATGCTCCAGGCCTGCCAGAAATTATTTGACACGAATAAAATTGAATTATACGGTGCCGGCCGTACCGATGCCGGTGTACATGCGCTGGGTCAGGTAGCCCACCTCGATATCCCAACGGAAATGCACGCGAAAACCATTTTAGTGCGGTTAAATGAAATTTTACCCTACGATATTAATATTTTAAAACTGGAAAAGTGTGACGCAAAGTTCCACGCCAGGTATAATGCGGTGGCCCGAAGCTACCTGTACATCATTTCGCGGCGACGTTCAGCCTTTGGCAAACGCTATGTCTGGTGGGTAAAAGAAGATCTGTCGGTTAACAAAATGCAGGAAGCCTCTGCTATATTCAAAGGATTTCATGATTTTTCATCTTTTGGAGCAACAACCGCTGAGGATAAATCAACGCTTGTGGATATTAGTTATTTGGATGTCAGGGAATCAGGGAACCAGATCATCATCCATATCCTGGGCTCGCATTTCCTTTGGATGATGGTTCGCAGGATCACCGGGGTTTTGGTTCACGCGGGAAAAGGAAAACTATCCGTTAAGGAAATACAGGGTTTCATGGATCAATATTCCGACAGGCCATCGCAGCTTTCAGCACCACCATCGGGTCTTTATCTTCAACGGGTATATTACCCGGGAGAACGCTTTGAATACAATCCGAAAATTCCTGTTGCGCTTTAGGTTAGGTTGCTGAAGTAACTTAATGATGATTCGGCAACAAATGATTTTATTGTTTCAATATTTTTTTAATGATAGTTCTTGTGCCATTATCGATTAGAATATTGTAAAATCCTGGTTTAAAGGAGCTTAAATTCAGTCTATGATTTTCAGTATTTAGAAATCCCGACATCAGTATTTTTCCACCCATATCGGTTATCCTATATTCAGAGTTTCTGAAATCTACTGATGATGAAATATTTACTTCATCTGAAACGGGATTAGGATACAGAATACAATCATCTTCTATTGAATTCGGATTTAATCCAGTCGGTTTATGATAAATGGAAAATTCAGCAATTTCACCACTGGTCAGGGCGCGATTATATATATAGATATCCTCCATTGAACCTACAATTGAATTTGATGAAATTGTATCAGGATCGCCAATAATAAGAGGAAAACTTGTATTTTGTATAGAGGTTACCGAAGATGTTGTCGTTGTATCTAAATCACCATCTATATACAGGAAGATTTCACCACTTTTTTTCCAGATTAGAATGATATCATACCATGTATCTATATTTAATATGCTTTTAGAAGTAACTCCATTGAAATTCGAGGAATTTTGCACAAATCCGCCAGTGACATGTCCATCATCAGTTAAGGCAAGTGAGTATTCATCATCATTTCTTCCACCCGGACCCATTTTTACTACTATGTAACCATTCGTTCTGGATTCTTGTTTTACCCTTACTGCTATAGATACTCCAGTAACTGATGAGAAATCAAAAGTACTATTGTCAGGAACACTAACGGAACTTGTCTTGCCAAATACTCCAATGGTGCCGGTACCACCTGATCTGAAATCTACTTTATCGGCAGTGCCATTGTTTCCGTTACCACTAAAATCATTGGCATCATTATCAAATGGAAAATTGAGCACAAGAGAAGGCAAATAAATGTCAGCCTGAATAAAATTGAATGATAGAAGTCCCAAAAAGACAAGAAGCAATATTCTTTTCATTGTATTGATTTTAAATTGTAACGCTTATAAGTAACACATATATTTCATTTACCATTGCCTGTTAACAATCCAATTATATTATTTCCTCTGTCAAAATAGGGAAAAAGAAACTTTAAAATCAAGAACCAATTCAAAAAACAAACATCTTTCAATTTCAATTGTTCGTAACAGGCATATTTGATGTTAATAAAGCAGCATTTTTATGAACCCGGGTGAAATTATTTGAAAATATCTTGACTTAAAATGCTATATTTCTTAAATTTACATCCGTTTAGTTTTCACTTCTCAAATTGGCAATCGCATTAGCCTTCGCATGAATAATTTGGTTTGATAGATTATCTCAGCGATAAAGGCAAATTTATATCTGACTTTGTTCCTATTTACAGTAAGTTGTTTTTGTTACTTCCATATTCGGTATTAAAAACATTTTATCTATGAACTAAATCCTACTCATCATGTGTAAAGACCAATTCAATCCGATTCATTGCATCGTTCCGCCATACATGCTGAATAAGTTGATGGAATCGAGCAATAAAAAAGTTGCAGATCTGGCAATCAATTCGAATTTCAGGAGTTTTCGGTTCCGAAATGACAGAACCTTTTTTCCAAAATTCCAACCTTCGTCAGAAAACCGTTCTTGGTGTTGTTAGCACAGCGGCTGTTAAAGCTACCATGCAGATGTCAGTTTATGACTGCAAGCAAAAAACTGATTTCAGGGAGGCGAAAAAATTGTGGGATTCCAAAACCAACAGGAAAATTGTTTCTGTTGCAGGAAAAAATGTAATCAAGGGCGGTAAGGCATCCTGGGATTTTTATTCCCAGTTATTTGGCAGGAATTCCATTGATAACAGGGGTCTGCCTATTCTGCAATATGTGCATTATGATAAAGGAATGGATAATGCCTTCTGGGATGGAAGACGCATGGTATATGGAGATGGTGATGGTATAATTTTCAATAGCTTCACAAATGATATCGATATGGTTGGTCATGAACTTACCCATGGAGTTACAGAAAATGAGTCCAACCTTGTTATGAAAACCAGGCCGGTGCATTGAATGAGTCTTTTTCCGATATTTTTGGGATTATGATTAAGCAAAGATATTTTAACCAGGATGTTAAGAAAGTCAAACTGGCTTATTGGAGAGAAGGTGATGAAAGGTGCAAAATATGCAATTCGCAGCATGAAAGCACCTGGCACCGGCTTATCTAAATCATCCTGAATTAGGCGATGATCCGCAACCTGCTACTATGGATAAATATGTAAATCTGCCGAATACGGCATCAGGTGATTGGGGCGGAGTACATATTAACTCAGGAATTCCGAATTTTGCTTTTTATGTTGCCGCATTCAATATGGGCGGTTATTCCTGGGAAAAAGCAGGACGGATCTGGTATGCAGTATTAACTGATAGGGCATTGTCTCAAAATGCCAAATTTACGGATGTGAAAAATCTGACCATTTCTCATGCGGAGAAAATCTTATGGAATAAACAGTGCTGAGGTAAAAGCTGTGAAACAAGGATGGCAGGAAGCAAAAGTTTAAATCAGACCCATGAAAATAAAACTTGTACGAACGGGCGGATTTATTCCGTTAATAAAAGCTGCGGAGATTGAAGCAGACCTGTCTGATAAGGACCTGGCCTCGCTGCTTAAAAAAATTAAATCCGATCCCTCCGCCACCCGGGTCAAGGACGGAAACTACTGGGAACTGACGGTTGGTGATGTTACGACGCCGGTTGAACCTGAAAAAGTGCCGGATAAATACAAGGCATTGTTTGAAAAGCTGAAAAGCGATCTGAAAGTAGTTAAGTAGATTGCCTTAACATGATGGTTATTCCATAATCTGCCGGAAATTCCGGCAGATTATGGAATATTATTTGTATAAACTGAAGATTTCCTGCTTGATAAATTCCGGTAGATTATTCTGATTACGTATTTGTTCAAAATATTTTTCCTTATCATTCGCGACTGAAAAAACATCAACTTCCATAGGATCCTTCAAAATATCGGAAGTATTTCCCATTGCGCCCAAAACCTTGTTCTTCTTATTTACGTTCCGCCTTAATGTTCCCGTTTCGGTATCATCATGGTCCAAAACAAGTTGCCATGAAATACCCTGAATTCCCATCAAACCCGGATGCCTTGAATTGTTAATATTGTTTTCATCGTACTCCTTAGCCAGGTCAGGGATATTTTTCAGCCCATCTGTCAACATACTTATTGCATCATTAATACCAATATTAATGAGAACAGGTTCAGGATGATGAGTTCTGAAAAAGAAGAAATGCTTTTTGTTCCCGATATCATAACCTTCTATTTCGTTTATATTAAGTTCCGTAAAATATTTCTTTTCACCATATCGCGGTATACCATTTATGATCACTTGTTTGATCTTAGTTTCATCACTTTCAAGGAATAATTTATATGGATTATTTGACGAAAAATCCATAATTATCATATCTGCCTTTTTCCCCACTTCAAGGGATCCCAATTTTTTGTCCCATTTGATAATTTTTGCAGGAATGATAGTTCCCATGGTTAAAATTTCCTTTTCGCTTAATACACCCATTTGTTTCGCATATGACCAGGCAATCTTCAGCTCATGAAAAAGATTTTTGCTTCCTGTGGGCGACCAGTCTGAACCTATAGCAATCTGCACCGATTCCCTGACTGCAGATTTTATGTCTGCAGTTTTTCCATATAACAATAAATTACTGAGGGGAGACCAGATTATAGAGGCCCCGTTTTCTTTCAAAATTTTAATATCTGCTTCCCCAAGTGCATTGCAGTGAATGCTTCCCAGATGATCGCTGATAGCCCATTCCCCTGTGGGTAATTTTAAGTTTTCAAAATTCTTTCGTGCCCTGGCGTCAATACCTTCACTTAAATGCAACAATAAGGTACTCGCACGATCGAGTTCTTTTTTGAATTTTAATATATCCTTTGCCGCAACATCTGAAATTTTCGGGTGTACAAAGGGCAAATCATCCTCTCCGGTATTTTCGACATTCCTGACCATCCCTTTGTAGTATTTTTTGATATCACCCCTGCTGCTCAACGTAATTCCCTGGGTAGTAGTGACCCCGCCTATCAAACACTTCGACTCTACATATCTTATAATGGCTTCCAGGTAACCGGGAGAATTGGCTATAACCTCCATCGGTTTTGTAATTAACTGTCTATAAGGCGGATAATTGCCGCTCCATTGATTGCGATTTTTGAATGTCCTGGGGACAAGCCACATGGGCAGTATATTGTAAGAAATGTGGTTGTGAAGTTCAATTAATCCGGGAAACAGGGTTCCTCCTGTCTGTATCACTTTTACATCCGTAAACTCTGCCGGAATTCCATCCGTCTTTTTTGTCAGCTTAAGGATATTGCCTTTTGATATCCAGATTATACCATTCCTTATAATGTCAAAATTAGCATTCATGGTTACAATATTGCCCTGTAACCCGTATGTTAATTCGTTATCCGGATCAACGACGATTTTTCCTGCCAGGTTCATACAGTTATTGAATTGGAGCTTTCCAGAGAAGCGTATGACGATCATCCGGAGAAGGCCGGCTTACACTATTGTTACCAGTACCCATTCTCCGCCACTTATCATCTCCCATAAATTGCGGGACGCCAAAGGGAAGGTCATATGATGGAATCCGTGAATAGTCTTTTTCTTCGAACACGGTTCCATATGCGTTTTCGGTGGTATTCACCTTTTTATCGGGTGTGATGATATTCCTGAGTTCAAGTACCACCCTGTTCCAGTCGTCCAGAAGTTTTTTTTCCGATTCCCGGTAACTTGGATGAAAGGTGTTGAATACCGGGACATCTGGCCTGGTATTCCATAGCTCTGCCGCTTTTTGGGCAAGCGCTCCAAAAGCCACAATAGCTTGCAGCTTCCCGGATGTGATACTGTCAAACAATTCATTTCTCCATTTAGTCAGCCCCGGATCCGAAAGAAGTTGAATCCCCTGGCTTAATTTGCTGGGAAATAAGGAATAAGCATGTCCATTCAGACAGGCATAGGATTTCGTCAGTCCGATCTTATTCAAAAATCCTTGCACCCGTTGTCCGGCATTTCCCACAAGGACACGGTTTGCAATTCTCTCGGTAGGTCCGGGATCGGAGGCGATCAACAGCACTTTTGCAGATCCGTCAAGCCGGCCCCGGTAGAAAACAGGGCCCCAATCCAGCCAGAACAGTTCAGAATTGGGTCTGTAATCCGGCAGTGACCGGAATATTTTCAATATTCTTAATGACGGGCCTGGATCATAATTCCTGTTCATAGCATAGGATTTTAATTTTGGTCAGGTTCCTTACTTTTAAAATAAGTATTCCACAAATTTCCGGCGAAGTATTGCCCAAATTTCATGATGGTTTTATTGCCTTCTGAACGGGTGGAAGGATGAATTGCTTTCATGGTGGTAGCCTGCTTTGCAAAATCAGCGATTTCAATTTTAAGGATTCCCAAACCCATTACAGGATCTTTTTCGGATTTTCCGTTGTAAACCTTAATAAACAGGGTGGTAGTATCCTTCCACATATCCAAACCCTTGTCGTTCCGGACGTCTTTAAATCCTTTAAAGAAATATGATTTCCCCTCTATTGAATTGATTTGCATTGCATAGTCCATTTTCTTACGCGAAGGATCCACCGGATCAGCGATAAAAAGATTGAATCTTCCCCCTGTAACCGTCATCGGACTTTTCGACAGTGCAGGAGCAACGACTGTTCCTGTCATTCCTGCTTCGTGGCTTGCCTCGGCAATGAAACGGTCAGCATCGTCAGTATGAATAGTTAAAGTAAACTCGAAAGGAGAATGGTTCGCTTTACCGTTTTCATAGGCCTTATTATAATCCTGCTGACCATCTGTTGAAATATATCCTTTCATCGTTTCTGTAAATTGAATGCCTTGCGTACTATTTTTTGAAGGTCTTTCAGGAACAGGTGGGAACGAATAATCCAATTTCCAACCCCGTTCGTCGGCAATGACTTTGCATCCTCTTTCAGCCAGACCGGAAATAGTTAACAGGGGATTTGTGCCGAGGGGCCGGGGTATTATGGCCCCGTCCATTACAAATAATCCGGGATATAATGTTTTTCCGGTATTACCGGCAAATACCTGCCCTTTATGGTCCACTACCCCTGAGGAAGCATCATCGGCCATTACACATCCACCCAGGGGATGAACCGTGACAAGGTCAAAGTCCATTAGTTTTGTCCATGTGGGATTTTTAATATAGGTTCCACCCAGTGCCTTCGTAGCCTGGTTAAGATTATCACTTACTTTCCGAAAGATCTTCTCCTTGCCAACATCCTTCCATGTAATGGTCGGCCGGTCATCCTTAAGTTCAATTACTCCGTCTCCTTCATCGTGGGTCATAACAAGGTAAACCTGGGTATTATCAATAGCACCCCGGTATACTCCGCCAACCAGGCTTTTTAATGCCCGCCATTTTTCCCTGATAAAATCATTGAATCCTTTATCCGTGTCCCTGCCCATTAACCTGGCCAATGAAATAAAAGCCGGCGTTAGAATTCCTTTAATGGGCCCGGGAACGCTTCCTTCCTCCAGGGTCATGCCATCAGTAAGTTCAGGCTTGTTGCGCATATCAATTACGCTGGTTATGCAGGGACCCACATTGTGCAAAGTTCCTTTGTCGGCCTTTGCTCCCAGGCCAATTCCATGGATAGTAAAGTCATTGTTGTATCCAAAACCCAGCACATCCCCGTTGCCGGTAAACCGTTTGCCAAGAACTCCCGACAAACCAAGACCCTTTTTTGCGGACCGCAACAGTATTTCGGTACTATTCACCGAACCGGCACATATAAAGACCATATCGGCAAGAATGAACATTTCAGGCGCATTGAATTTCTCCCGGCCCGAATTCAGGATATTGAAGTATACCAGCCATTTTCCGCCGCTTTGTCCAACATGCGTAACGTATACCTCGGTAAAAATTTCAGCACCATGATTGAATGCATCAGGCAGGTAATTCATCTGAGTTGTGTTTTTGGCCGTGTGATTGCACCCGGTAACACAATCTCCGCAATTATTACACCTGTTCTGGTGCACTCCCACATGGTTGAGTTTATCCTCAAAGGTTACGTTAATATCAGTAAACCGGAATTTTTCATTCATAGACAAGGCTGATTTCCTCATCCCCTCTGTTTTCTGAAGCACCGGGTACCCGTTTTTCCCTTCCGGATAAGGATTGGGTTTGAGCATATTCCGCGCATGTGCCAATCCATTTTGCAGTGATCCCATATCCTCCCTGATCTCTTTCGGCCAGCATGGATCGGCGAAAACTCTTTCTTCGGCTTCAATAGATACATTGGCATTAACAAGGGAGGTACCGCCCAATCCGCATCCCTTAAAAACACTAATCCCTTCGCCTGTAACAAATTCGTAAAGACCATTCACCGGGCCAATATGCCTTTTCGGCAAATTTATCTGCATCTCTGACCGGGCTTGCGAAAAGTGCTCAGGAAATTCACCGGGCAGGAATTCCTTTCCCTTCTCCAGCAGGCATACTTTCCTTCCACAGCGTGCCATCCTGGAAGCTGCAATACTTCCTCCATAACCAGAACCGATTACTACCACCTCATATTCTGGTTTTAGCTCCGTAATTGGTTTAGATAATCTGTTCATATATTTTCATGATTTTTAATTACAATGGGTTGCTCTATTAATCTGTATTTGATTTCATCTCCGGTGAATCCTGGTTCTTCTTCTGTTCCAATGTCCTTCCAATTGGTAACCACTTTCTGAACACCCACCGGAAAAAAGGTTATTTCACCTGAAGTGATCCGGATACGCAGGAAATTTTTAAAACCGGTATGTCGTAATGCAGAAAAAGCCTCGCCACCCTGCGAACCCAAAATCAGATTGCACAGGATCAGATAAAAACCAAATAAAAATCCAACAATAACACTACCTATGAAAAGCATTTCAATAATATAAAAAAGACTTACCCACAGGGAATGAATACTCAGTTTAAAAACTTCCAGATTGAGTACTGAAAAAACCCTTATCAGTAAATACAAAAGCACCAGGTGAGAAATTCCATGAAGTACTCCCGCGAGATAAAATTGTTTGTATTTACCGGCCCCGGTATCCGTGAATGCAAGAATACCACCGAAAATTGCCAGGTTTAACAGCACCACTGCCGGGTTATGTGCCAGGTTCAAAAACAAAATATCCAAATAACCGGAAAAATCAGTCCGTGCGACTATTTCAAGAAAGGAAGACTGATGTGATGAAAAAACATAGGCATTTGATTGCAGTAACCATAAAACAAACAGGTGCATAATTCCAAGTAAGAAAGGCAAACTGAAATTATGAAAGGGAAATGACCAATTTTGAAGCAATAATTTACGCGAATTCTCCTTTCCCGGAAAACAGCTTTTAAGTTTCATGGTTCGCCGGCCTTCAATTTTCTCAGGCAAAACATGTGTTGGATGAGTAAAGGCACCTCCGCCGCCGGAGGTAAAATATTGCCGGGCATTTCCCGGTGAAACAATCTCTTCGTATCTTGCATAATGATGCAGGTCGCCGGTTAGCACAGCCACCATGTTGATTTCATTTTTTGAGAAGAACCGGTTTACAAAGAAATCAAACCGGTCATATGAGATGTAGTTGTTGGAGGTTGCTTCATAAACCCAGGCTGGCTCTGCAGTGCATAACATTACCCGATCACCCTTTGCCATATGTTCTCTGGAAATTTTTTCAAAATACTGAAGCTGTGGCAGGTCAATATCTGCATGTAGCTGGATGTCAATTCCCCAAATCCAAATATTGTAGGGAAGTTTAATTGCAAAATAGCTTCTTTTTTGGCGGGTCAGCCAGTTTCCCAGGGACCTGTCCTGGCAAAAGAGCTTCAGAAAACTGCCCAATCCATCATACCAATCATGGTTTCCGGGAATTGCAAACAAATTAGGCCTGTCGTCATCATTATCTTTCCAGGGAAAGGCAGCGTTAAAGGGGACCTGCAAGTGGTTCCAGTATTGTTTGTTCCCCGGTGTAGGATAAACCTGGTCTCCCCCCATGATAAGGACCTTGCCTCGCGGGATGGAAACAGGGCCGGTTTTACCTGACGGGTCGAATGTTAAATTGTCCTTTGCAATCAGGCTGGCCATGGTGAAGGTAGAATCAAATCCATCACCTGTATCAGAAACATAATCGAGCCAGATCTCAGTTCTTTCGGAATAGTCATAAAATCCGTCTGTATTTGGAGTTGCCTCAGCTTCCCTTTTATCGGCATAATTTCCAAAAACAGTAGATACCAGTACTTTAACTCCTGATGATGCAAGTTGTGGTACACTAAACCACTTTACCATTTTTTGCTTTTCGAATTTCATTGACGTGGTTTTTTGCCACTGCCAGTGGCTCCAGTTAAATAAATCCATTTCATCATTTGATGCTTTGTCTTCCTTTTATGCAAACCTTCGGGGTTGTATAAACTGCAGCGAAACAAGTACCTGAGACGGTCGCCGGTATTTTGCATCAATATGCCGTTTCCAATCACCTGCTCATCCTTATCCTGTTCTCTCAACAATTGTATCCGGGCCTTTTTGAATTCAAGGCCAAGTCTCCAATCAGCATATGAATTCAGGGGAATCACGCACTGTAAATGATAGTTCCCTTTTTCACTCTGAAAGTCAGAATTAACAACAATTTCAGTTGATTTTTGATTGTTACATATTTCGGCTTTGTTATTAAATGTTGATAATTCCCTGCCCAGGGACTTAATGAAGATGCTTGCATTTACAAAGAGCAGGATTTGACCTCCAAGGTTTCTGAGGTTGAAAGCCATTCTCAATACGATTTGATTTGTTTCATCGCTGATCTTTAATACTCCCCTGAACAGCATCTGAAAATTAAGTGAAACACCCGGGTCACTCATTTTTGTGGCAAAACCGTCAAGGGGTACTCCGGTGCCAAACAGTAAGGCTCCTTTTTTTGTATCACGTTTCAATTGCAGATATTCCATGGCATCGGAATATCCCATATTAATCAGGGCATGGGTATCAATTTTATTCAGGAACAAGTCCGGATCCAATGGCAGGGGAAACCGGGGCTTGATTACATGCAGACGAATTGGTTCTGTCTGCCCAAATGGTGAATCTCCTTTCAGTATCCTTTCGTTTAAAGCCATAAGCTGCTGGAATTCTTCGAGAAGTCCGCCATTGGCACTCATTTCGATCATATGAACATATTGAATAAAGGAGCCGGGCAGGTAGGCCCGGGTATTTCCGATAACCCATACAAGCCAGATTTCCTGGGCGCCACGCCTTGCGGCTTCCATCAGTTGGCATCCTTAATCCACACAGCGTCCGTATACCAGGCATTATCAATCCATACTGAGGGCATGAAAATAGGGAGTGAAACTCCCGCTATCATCAGATCCTCGGAGATTGTCTCACCCGGAATGGATTCAATGGTTTTATCCGAGAAATTACATACGTTGAAGGTGGTAATAAAATCTTTGTTGTTCCTGATTATAGAAATATTTATACCCAGCGAAGGAAATACGCCTTTTCGAATGCCATCGGCATCACCAACCCCGGTTAGCCTGAAAGGCCGAAAGTAGCTTTTAACGGGAAGGGCAGACATGAAATATTTTAGTTCCAGTGAACGCCAGTTGTCGGCCATTTCATCCGGATTGAGACCTGAGGCAAGCATGCCTGCGTTAAATATTCCGCCTGATGTGCCATCTGCGTGATTGAATTGCAGACCCGACTGCTGAAGAGCCTGCAAAACACCAGCCTGGTAGGCAAGGCGTACTCCTCCCCCGGCCAGGACTATCGATCGGCGCGGACCGTCATATTGATTGGCAACTATTGGATTATTACTGAATGGCATACATCCTTGTTAATTTATTAGTATATCTGAAAATGAAGGCGATACCCAATAATTCAAATACCAGGAACACATAAAATATTTTGTCAGGGGATCCGTCAAAAATCAGGGAGAAAATACGGGCAAGAACGCCCAATGTCATAATTAAAAGATAAAGCAGATTGTATTTCCTCACAGTAAAAATGAGTTTCACGAAAAGGAGGGAGAAAATACCAAAGCCCAGTTCCAGCGCTCTTAAAAATCTATACTGGCTTAGTAAATTAATTCGTGATGCATCGGGAAGCTGATGTACATCAATATGAAATAACAATTGCTGATCATATGCAGGATTAACAAAAGCGCCCCAAAATCCGGCGAATACCACAGTGCCGATATATGTATAAAAGAAGAAATAACTAATGGCCTTCATTTCTTTTTCTGTATTGCAGATAGTAAAAAAACAATATGCCCGAAAGAAGGTCGAAACCGGCAACGGGGGCTGCCTGTAAGGCAAACAAGCCCTTCAATATGCCGGCAATAACGGCAATGCCTGCTCCCAGTTTCTGCATCGCACTCCAAAAAATAGCGGCAGACCCGGTATCCTTGCTATATACGGTTTGAATCATCAATCCCGCGAACAGGATCATAAACATGCCGATAGTGGCAAAAAAGTGCGAACTGGTTTCTGATACCTCTGCACCCGTCATTTTCAAAACAAATTCCGGAAAAAAAAGCTGGGTAATTCCTGAAATGAGGGTTATAAATGATATGATCAGTATGGCCAGGTTCAGGTATTTTTTCATGAATTAGGGTGTTGGATTCATTTTTGTCTTGCCTTGGCGAGGAAAAAATACATGGTGACTCCCCACATCAGGGTCAGTATCACAAAGCGCACATCGTTCAGAAACATCCATTTTGTCAGTAATGTTTTAAGCGTATCCATATCTGAAACCCCGGCAATGAACTGATTGTTGATCTTCTCTATAAATGCCTGTTGCACGATCACCGGTGCGAGCAAACCCGGAATCCATAAAATGGGAACCCATCTTAACCTGCTTTTCCATTCCGTAATCAGCATTACTAATATGGCCACTGCCATAATGGGAATCGTAATAAAAAAATACTTTGTAGCCGTAGTGGTTTGGGGAATAATGGCATCGTAATAATTCCCAAGGTTCAGCGTATGAGGATAGTGAGGAAACCAAAAAAAATGAAGCGACCAGAACATGCCCAGATAAACAGAAGAACAGAAGAAAATATAGGCATTATTAAGGTCAACTAAAGTTCTTTTGAAGTTGTTCATAATACAGGTATTTAGTCAGTGGTTAAATTTTATACTTCTGATAATCAGTGAAAGAAGGCGGTGTAAGCCAGTCTTCACTGAGCCCCAGGTGAAAAATACTTTCCAGCCCTTCAGGCATTTCTTGCGGAGGTTTATCATACGTCATAAACCAGCATTGAAAATGATCATCGAGAATACCATTTGCACTTTCCATGAACATGGTAAAGAAAGGATCGCTGTTAATCCCGAGTTCTTTCAAATGAGCCACATTGGGATGGTCCCCGATAAAAAGCCTTCCTGTGGCCTTTTTCAGCAGGTTGATCCCAACCTTTGAATTGAAATAGATATACGAGGCCATAAGCATATTTCTAAACCGGCAATAATTGGTTGTCCCGACTTTAATTCTGATGCTGGGGGATTTGTGCCTGTCGATTTCCACCCTGAATGCAAATTGTCCGTCCTTTTCATATTGACTGGAAACCATGGAGCTTGTAACTTCGAAATTCAGGTTTGCTTTGTGTTTGGGCATGCCCCAGATGCCTTTACCGCCTTTGACGGATATTTCGCTGCTAACCGGTAAATCAAGAATATACTGGCCCGTTCCGTATTTTTTCATAAAAATTGCAGAAAGGATCGGGGGAGCCGGTTTTGCCCCATGGGTGCATGCAATGGCAATACTGTATTCAATATATTTGCCGATACTGGTATCAAGGTAATTGATCACTGTGACAAGCAGTGCGGCCTTACCGTTTGGCAACTTCAATGCGTGTATCTCATTGCCGGGGATGAGTGCATTGGCTTTTTCGTAATTACATGAAAAACCGGCCATTAAGGCAGGCGAATTACGCGCATTTACAGGCATTGTGTAAGGGATGTTATCTACGAGTGCGTAACGGCCTGCATAACGTTTAATTCGTTTTGGTATACTCATGGTTCGGCTGGTTAAGTTCATTGATCATGATTGGAAATACATCTTTGTCAGCGTTTTTACCGAGAAATATATCGAGGTGGCTGTAGCCGTTGATAATGAATAATTTATGATAGTTGGGTTTTAAGGCATCAAAGTAGCTGAAGGTACTTTGCTGGCTTTTGGGGAGAAAGCAAAGATTTTTTTCGCCTCCAAAGAATACAAACCGGGCATTGGTTTTTGGTATTTCATCCAGATAGGTGGTCATGTGACCGTTTTTCACATCAGGAACCAGGACCTTTTCCTTAACGCACTTTTGCATTTGATCAAAGAACTTAACAGGTACTTTGGCAAACTCATACTGTATCCAATCCATGGTTGCCTTATCAAGATTTTCAAGTCGCCACAATGCAGGGAAGCCGGAGCCATAGGTAAAGCTTACAAGCTTGCCTACCAATGTATCCTTTTCCCAATGGGTTACTCTAACCAGAAACCTGAAAAGTCTTGAATTGAAATCCGTAGGTTTTAAACCCCATGCCGGATTCAGATAATCACTTAATTTTTTAATAATCGGTAACAGAAAATTCAATTTGAATGCAGAAAACCTGGGCACTACCGGATGAAGTGAAACTGCATTGCTTATGATGACTTTTACTTCAGGGACAAGACCCAGAACAGATGAAATCATAAAACTCGTGCTTCCCTGGCAATGAATTATGGCCTTCATTTCTTTGGCCCCGGTTAACTCGCTTACTTTTTTAACCGCGGCCGGATGATCATATAAGGCAGCCTGGTCAAGGTCCCATTGACGAGGTTCAAGATCTATGCTGGCGCGCCAGTTTTCAAGCCAGACATCATATCCTTCTTCGGAAAGGAAGCTGATTATATTTTTTCTGGTTGGGGGATTGAAAATATCAGCCCTTACACCAGCTCCATGAACCAGCAGAACGGCTCCCCGGGGTTTAGGCCCCTTTTTGATCAAGTGTTTCAGATTGCAGGTAACTCCGTCCTTCGTAACAAATTCAAATGTTTCAAAGCTATTCTTCATTTGATCTTTAATTACATCGCAATAAACACTAATCCCAGTCTTTAGTTATGATATTTCTATATTTTTTTTTAGATAAGTGAGCCTTTTCAAATTCAGTTTAAATAAGTATATCAGTCAATTACAATATAATGGGAGAATGTTCCCAGGGCATACAATTAGTTTATAAACAAAATAAAACAGATGAAATCTTGCTAAATACTGTAAAATCGCAGTTCTGTCAGTATGTTGCTACAGTAATGGAATAACAATTGTCCTCGCACAACTCATCACTTTACCTTCATAATATAAAAACACAAATTATTCAAGAACTATTTTCTGTAATTCTTGTTTAGTTCCCATAAAATGTCCTATTAATCTGATAATGATAATATGGCAGACAAATCCAACAAAAATCAGGGCAAGAATCCCGACATTGAACAGGATGACAGTATAACCCTGTCAGCAGCCCTATTAGCTCCTTTGAATGCAATATTTGAGGCCCAGGTTCATGCTGCAAGGGCATTTTTAAGTTTTATCCTGCAAATGGGATTTCGCTATCAGTATTCGGAAAAAGAGAAAGATGAATTAAAAAAAGATCCCGATAAAAACAAAGAAATATTAGATGAAATAGAGGCTGTGGATGTTGCGAAGAAAAGAATACTTGAACTTGAATCAAAGGACACCCTGACTATTAAAGAAACTAAGGAACTTTGGGCATTGAAAGTTGAGTGGGATGAATTAAGAATGCAGAAATTCGACTATTTCGATGATAAAGGAAACCCAACCAGCATTTATATCCCTAACCTGGCAATTTTGCCTATAAAACCCCTGGGAGTGGAAAATGCCAATTTCAAGTTTGAACTGAATGTCAAGAAATTTACCGAAGATTATAACCAGATGGGAACCGTAAAAGGAGCCTCCGGTGAGCGGCCATGGTTTTTGATCAAGCCTAAACGGATCAGGGGTGAATTCGGAAGAAGTGAGGGAAATGAAAAGTCGATCAAAATCGAAGTAAATGTAAGTACGACTGATATGCCTTATGGGCTTGACAAATTATTAACGTCGCTTACATCCAATGTGAATGTAATTCCAAAAACATAGTGTCAAAATAAGATGAATCATGTAGGATTATTAACCTAAACATAGTGAGCCATGGCTGATGATGATAAAAAAAAGGAATCTTCGGTTGCCGAAGATAAAAATGCAAATCTTCCTCCGACAATCTCCCCGGCCGAATTCACAAAAATTCCCCTGGAATTTATTATAGCTACGCCCTTGTTAACAACCATTGAAGCGCATAAAGCGGCTGCAAGTGTTACCCTGAATTTTATAGAAAGCCTTAAAGACAAAACTGTAAACTTCAAAATCAACTCAGACGTAACAGATGCAAATGGTAAAACAACAAAGGGCCAGGAGGTAATTGTTCCCTTATTATCAATTGTAAAAGTGCCATACCTGACTTTTGATTCCTTAAGCGTTAGTTTCAACTACAACATTTCGCAGGTTTACAGGCAGGAAGATAAGTCGCTTCAGAAGGCTGAGCTCAAAGCATCCACCAAAGGAGCACTGGCTGCTTTCATTGACGCAAGCCTCTCAGGTTCAATAGAACACAGCCGTACGCGTGAAAATGTATCCAACCGGGGCGGTAGCCTGGAAATAAAACTACATATCAGTGAAACGCAAATACCTGCGGGATTGGATAAAGTCATATCGGCCATTGTTGAGAACATCCCAATACCAGAAAGTCCAAAAAAGTAATAAAAGTCATTTCTCCCGTATTGAATTTTATCACCAGGTATCAATGGGGGAAATGGCCGCTGCTCCATAACAACGTGCAGAATATATTAACGATATGGACAAAACTGAAAAGGAAATTCAGGCCGGCAAACATATTAGAGGCATGGCAGCGCATATTTTAGAAGAGGTAATTAAAGCCGATATGAGTATGCATTATGCACAGGTTGTAATGTGGAAAAAATTCGGTGAATTCAGGCCTGTGGGAGTGAATATCAATCCTGATATACATCTTGGATTTGCTGAAGAAAGGTATCTATGCCTGAATGAAGTAAAGCTGGATTTTCATATCAGGCCGGTTTCAGCCTCAATTCTTACCCGCATTAGGACTTCTTTTAAAAACTTATTCAGATCAGGCAGTTCAACTGTTCAAGGCCAGCATATTTTCGATCTTTGTTCTGCATCCGATGAAAATGCGATGGCCATGTCGATTGTGGTGAAAAGATTTGAAAATGGTACCATTAAAGCGGAATATAAACCAGCTGATCAGGCAACCGACGAATTGATGAAGGAGGTAACCGGTAGTCGGTAGTCGGTAATCAGTAATCGGTAATCGGTAATCGGTGTTGGCAGTAGTTGGTGGTCAGTTGTCGGTGGTTCAGGTAAGGACGTATCCCGCTCTGCAAAACTGCAAAACTGCAAAACTATTATACAATGAATAATTACAAGGATCTATATAGCAACAAGCTTTTCACCATGCCGGGCGAAAGCGTTATGGAAGCTGCACATCGTTTCAGTTTATTTGATACAGGGGAGATAAAAGCAAGGAACAAAACGCTTCCCCTGAATAAGCCGACTGATCAACCTACCGAAATTAAACTGAAAGGTCCTGTCGAAAAAGTCCCCGATGAAGTTGCACGAATTTGTAAGACCCTCAACAACTTAAATTATCGGATTTTCAGAAATGACGATAATAAAAACTATCATTTAAACATTGTCGGCATACGCAATGAAAGCACCGAGCCCAATAGGTTCGATGATGAAATCTGGGTCTTCTGGTGCAATGACAATATTTGGACATTGAAAAAATATAAGGCGACGACCGATCCCGGATTATCTTATCTTGAAGACCCGATCTCATCACAGGGCACTGCCATACTTAAAGAAAACCAGTATATAGGCGCATACCAGCTTGGAAAGCATAAGGGACAATATGAAGCCCTTGTACAATTAAAACCCATAACCGTTATCCGTGATTTTAACCGCGATAAAAAACTCGATTTCTCATCCGGTAAGGAGCAAACAGGTTTTTTTGGAGTAAATATTCACCGGTCCTCCCCCACTGGCGAATCCCAATTCGTTAACAAATGGTCGGCAGGTTGCCAGGTATTTGCCAATATAAATGAGTATAACGAATTTATCGGCCTTTGCAAAAAAGCCATTGGTGAATGGGGCAATGAATTCACATACAGCTTGATCAGGAAAAGCCTTTTATAATGAGCTTATGAACGGAGTTCCAAAGCAATGAGTCAACAAGGTTTTTAGGTGCGTTAACCCGGTAATCGGAAAGTTTTACCATATTCAGAAAATCATTGGAGAAAAGATCAGCCATTTGCTTTGAAAGTAAGGCACTTCTGTAGTCCTTCCATATGTCATCATTATTTCCATACATGTAATCCAGCAGTCCGGGGAATGACCATGCTGCATTTTTGCCCCAATGAATGGTAAATTTTATACCGGCGTTAACAAAGGCTTCCAGCAATTTCTTTTGAATATCCCCGAGGCTTATCATGTTACCATTGTCTTTCCAAAGTATACCATCCATTTCAAGAATACAGGTCATTGGAAATTTAGTAAACGCAAGAGTCGCTTTTGATGCTTTGACAAATCTCAATGCCATAGCCCCGGGAATCGGACCATCTTCATTAACAACCTTAATAAATAAGTTGAGGGCTTTTCGCGTATCGCTGATATCTACACCAAAGGTAAAAGCAAAAGCAGGACCCTTGTGGGTGGTATCCCAGAATATATCTTTGAGGGTTCCCTCCATTTCAGCGTCAAGAGCCGGGAAAATCTGCCCCTTTAATGCCCCGATGAATTTGGGGATCAACCGGCTGTGTTTCTCGGCAAACCTGGCTATCCAGGTCGAAAGATCTTTGTAGATTGCTTTCTTTATCCCCGGGATGGGATTTGGATAATCGGAACGGTAGTCTTTTTTGTAAATGATCTCAATTACGTAGTCTTCAGCCTTGTTATAAGGATTTATATAAACCTTATAATGGTAAGGTCTTATACCTTTCCCGTCCGCATCAAGTTCAGACGGAATTTTAAAATCAGAATCCCTGAAATTCAGGGTTTCTGCAAGTTTCAGGGCTTGTTCGGGTTTGATTTTAAAAGTGTATCGTTTCAGCAGGAAAAGATTCTCTGTTTCAACCAACACCCCATGAATAAAACCGAAGGAACCCAGTCCAACCAGGGCTGCATAAAATAACCCGTCATTCCTGATTACCCGGGCCCTGATCTTTTTTGCAAAATCATCATTCAGAGCCGGTTGTGTATGTCTTTCGATATAAACATTATCATCTGGTCCCGGTCCGATGACCAGGTTAAGGCCGGCGACGGAATCCTGTATTGCACCCACATCAAATGCAGAACCATGAACGCCTGTGGATACCACACCTGCAATAGTCTGCCCGTTACTCCCACCACTGGTTTTCAACGATTTTCCATGTGCAAAAAGAAATTCGGAAACTTCCTTGATGGTGGTACCGCATTCAAAGAAATAGAGGTCATTCTTATTGTAAATCGACAAAGAATGCAATTCATCCTGGTCTATGATCTTTTTCAGGTTCATTCTGCCGGTATAAAGCATCCTGTCCTGCTGATGTGCAATTTCTGATAATGACCATCCGGAACCATATGCCCTGAACCGTTCGTTGTGGTTAATACAATCCTGTATCAGTTGTTGTACCTCCCTGGCAGCATCGTTATACCTGTCAATTACGGAAGGCATGTTCTCAGGCCGTTCAAGCTGCAGATCATACAGGATCTTTGTGGGAAAAGGTCCGTTATTGTGAAATGTATCCCATTGACCTATAGAATATGTTTTGGTGTCTGCCATGATTTGGTATTATTCGTTGGATTCCTTTAGACATACATATTTAACCCTGATCTTTCTCATCTTTCCAAAGGTTATTCCACTGAGCAAAACATCACCGAGAGTAACCCTGTATTCTACAGTCTGAAAACAACCTTCCGGACAGGTCTGAAGAACTAAAACCTCGTTTTCGAGAAGTTTCAGATTCACAGTAGTATCAATAATCATGACTGCTTTGCCCCGATAGTAGCCTTCCTCAAAATTGACAGGATTGGGTTCAGGCACACCGTTAACATTTGAAATTCTTACGGAATAACATCCATGAAGAAGAAGCATAGCAAACATTACCTGGATAGAATAGAATAATTTGAGTATATATCTTTCCCGGTTGTTATAAGTTTTCATAAAAGGAGTCTTTTATAACCATAAACAGTTTATATACAATCAATAAAAACCGGGAAAAAAAGTTCACTGTTGTTACCGGAATAATTAATAAATTGGAAAATAATTTTACAATAAAATGCCTATCCATCCATGACCAGGATTCTCAAAATACTAAACAAGAACTATCCCCAGAATTTTATCATAGAGAAACCGTATTTGGGAACACTGATTTTCATAGCTTTCTGCTTCGCATTTCTTGTTCTCTATAAACCGCTTAACACTCACCAGGCCCGTTTCTTCAGTTTCGAAATTACCATGGCAATATATCTTGGCATACTATATGTTCCCATCTTTTTTGTGATCAGAATTTTGAAAAAGATCAGGTATTTTTCAAATGGTGATGAATGGACAATTTTAAAGGAAATTATATCTGTTTTATTTGTCCTGCTGGGCATGGGTATCTCCCTTTATTTTATCGGCTTCCTCATGGAAACACCGGTTGGGAGATGGAATCTCCTTACTTTCCTCGATTCTTGTTTAAATGCATTCCTGATCGGTATTATTCCATTTATGTTTTTCACGGCCACAAATTACCGTCATCTGTTTGTTGCGGATATAGTGAAAAACTTTAACCCCGATATCAATACTGCATCTTTGCACCAACCAGAAAAATTAATTGAGATTAGCTCCCAACTTAAAAAGGAAGAACTGAGCTTTTATCCCGGGCAGCTTATTTTTGCTGAAGCGGACAGCAATTATGTGGTGTTTCATTTAAATGTGGATAATCAGATCAGGAAAAAAACCATCCGCAATTCCATTGGCAACATAGAACAACAGCTATCGGCAATTCCGTTTTATATGAGGACTCACCGGGCATTTATAGTAAATGTTAAACAGGTTGTTTCACAAAAAGGGAATACCCTGGGATACCGTTTAAAATTCAGCGGAATTGATACCGTAATTCCGGTATCGAGACAAAAAACACGCGATTTTGATCAGCTCCTGAAGCAGTACCGGTAATCCATTCGTCCCAAAAAATTACAGTCCGCACCAAAAATTATCCTTACTCTTTCAGTTGGCAACAAATCCTTGCTATACATACCAATAACTTGTATAACAATCAGATAAGCCTAATCTTTGTCAGCGAAACCTAAAAATTTTACTGCAATGAACAGATTTTTCAAATTATCAATCCGTCGATTTGCGAAAATGAATCTTATGATTTTTGTAATTCTAATGCCTAGTATTTCAGGAATTAATGCTCAGGAAAAACAATCAATCACAGGCAAACTGATTGATATGAAAAGTAATCAGACTGTGTCCTTTGCCAGCGTGGCCCTGATTAAGGCCTCCGACTCCGCACCAGTCGGAGGCACTATAAGCGATGAAAACGGTGTGTTTGTAATAAGTCCTGCCCCAATGGGCAACTACAGACTTTTCGTATCTGTAATTGGCTATAAACCGGTAACTCAAAATATTAATGTCGTAAATCCGGGAATTGTGGATGCGGGGATTATTTTTTTGCAGGATACGGCCGTTATGATTAAAGAAACCGTAGTCATTGGTGAGCGGGTAAAAGCAAAATCGGAAACCGGAAAGACGACATTCTTCATGACCAAAAAGATGCTGGATGCATCAGTTACGGGGACTGATGTCCTGAAACTTATTCCCGGCGTTCAGATCGACTTGATGCAAAACATTTCGCTGGAAGGAAGCCGCAACATCCTGATCTTTGTAGACGGCAAAGAGCGGGACGGAAGTTTCATCAGCCAATTGAGCCCCGATCAAATTGACAAAGTGGAGATCATAAGCAAACCTTCCTCGAACTACGATGGTAATGCGACAGGTGCGATCAATATTATTTTGAAACAGGAACAGAATTCCGGAATTTCCGGACAAGTTTACGTTGAAATACCCACTTCAGGTTCACAGATATTTCTTCGCCCAACTTACTCATTGAATTATGGATACAATAAATTGAATCTGTACACCTCATATAAAGGCGAATTTACCTACCTGGACATCCATGAAGAAACCTTCAGAGAACAATTTACTGACAACGGCAATATCGGGATCAGTTCAAACCAGTATGTAAATCAAAAGAATTGGTCACAAAGATTCAACTATGGATTCGATTATATTGCAAATGATCATAACCAGCTTAATTTTTACGCATTCTATAATCCATATTCCCGGGAGCTGGATGGCATGGCAGATTTGCAAACATCCGACAGCATTAATAATTACTGGAAAGCCGAAAAAGAGGATACTGACAAGAACCAGAGCTCCTTCTATTCATTGTACTATAAACACGATTTTGCCAAGGAAGGGCATGCTTTAATTTTTGAAATCAGCAATTACAATCTGAAAGCTGAAAATTCCACTGAATACACACCCGTCGAAAATGATTATAATCAGGCGACCCAGGTCAATACCGTCAAACCTAAACAAAATGATGTCAGCATAAAACTCGATTATACATGGCCAGTTTGGAGAAAGGTTAATTTTGGCACCGGCGTTAAAGCAAAATACAAGCTTTTACAGGACAGAAATATACCGGACTTTACCTATACGGAAGAAATATTTGCAGCATATGGGACACTTGATTATAAACAAACAAAATACGATATAAACCTGGGTGGACGTGCAGAAAAGTCTATATCAAGCCTGGAAAATAATTTCACCAACACCGCCTTTTCTTTCTTTCCACATTTTAATTTCAATTATAAACTCACCTCCCGTCAAAATTTACAGCTGTCCTACAACCGTTCAATTATACGACCCGATATATACCAGCTAAATCCATACACATCTGTTGATGATCCATATACGGTTACCAGGGGCAATCCGTTCCTGGATGCCGAATTTCTTGGCAGTCTCTTTTTAGAGCATTCCATCCAGTTTAAAGGCAATTATTTTACTTCGCGCCTGTTTTTTAACAAAATGAACAATAGTATTGATAATTTAACCTTTATCAACGATACCGGCGCGTTCGAAACCCAGGTGAATAACCTTGGGAATATGCATCAGTATGGCCTGCAGTTATTAGGGTCACTAAAACTGGGCATTGTAACCTTCAATCCTTATATCAAAATATACGGACTCAATACTTACGGTGACAGCCTGGCAAAACGATATGAAATTGAAAACAAGCATTACCTGGGTTTTGATTCAGGTCTTTCTGCCATTTTATCATTCAGGCACGAACTTTCCCTGTCGATGGTATTTCAATACGCGAGTCCGACAACTAATATTCAGAGCAATTCTTTCAGTGGAGCCCTCTATATACTTTCGCTGGAAAAAACCATCAAACAGAGATTTAAAATTGGCATAGTAAGTGCACTTCCGTTTGCCAGGAACTTTATTTATCAGGGCTCGGAAATTGAGGGATCAAATTTCTACAGTCGTTACGAAGGAAATGTAAATGTATCCCAGCCTTTCTGCTGGTTCAAACTAAGTTATCAATTCAACCCGGGTAAAAACAGGGAAAACACAAATCGGGCTTCGGAAGAAATGAACACCCTGCCGAAAAAGGGATTTTAAATCTGAAGTATCATCAAATATAAAAAGCCCGTAAATCATAGGATTTGCGGGCTATTTTATTATGATTCTACTTTCTTCTGAAAAGACAGGTTATTCCAAATAAATGATCTTTAATATTTCTGTGCCAAAAGCAGATTCAATTTTTATGAGGTAAATTCCATTGTGCAGATTATAGCCGCTGCTATTCAGGGCATCCCATACAATACGGTGGCTCCCCTCAGCCTGGTTCTCATTCACGAGTTGCTTAATAACTCTTCCATTTAAATCATAGATTACAAGATTTACATGTGTGTCCTCCGGCAGGATGTAATCAATGGTGAGCGCATCCCTGAAAGGATTTGGAGATACTGCAATAAGGCCTTCTTTGAATGTGACCATCTGTGCACTCTTGAGTACTGCACCAGTTTCAATCAATTCAATATTAGCTATCTGTAGCCCGTCGTTACCTTTGTTAGCGGTCATGTTAAACCGGTAATACATATATGCAGTGCTGTTGCTAAAATTGAAGGTCAGTGTCTGGAATCTAGATGTAAAGACTATGTTGGTCTTAGTATCAAGAAGGTCGAAATTAATCCCGTCATTGGAACCAGAGAGGCTGACAGTCTTAGGATCACGTAAAGGCATATCATTAGCAGAGGTAAGGCTGTATGAATTGATTGCAAAGGATGCCCCGCCGCAAAACTGATACTGGATCCAAATGATTCCGAATCCATTGAAATTGTACCACTTGGTGCTATTATGGTTATCGAATGCCATAGCCGGGATTTCATTTACCGGATTTCCGTTTCGGGCCTTGATAATACCACATCCGTCGCTTCTTACGATAGAGGACCCGGACGGAGTAGTAGCGGATGCCTCACTGCTGAATTCTGAATTGCCATGAACATTGATAGCCCTTACTTTATAATAATGGGTGCTAGAAGCAGTTAATCCTGTGTGGCTAAAACTGGTCACATTAGCACTTGTCGTTGTCAGCAATGCAAACCCGCTTCCGGAGGTTGTTGAATGATATATTTCAAACCCAGTCCTGTTAGATGAATTATCCTGCCATGTAAGCGAAATGGAAGTAACCGAAGCTGCCATAGCATTAGGAGCTGAAGGAGCATCGGGCGGCGTTCCGGCCTCTCCAGATTCTATCAGTTCAATTTCAGATACCTGCAGACCATCATTCCCCGTATTAGCCTTCATTTCGAAACGATAATACTGGTAAGACTTACTATTCGTAAAGGTAAAGGTTTGCGTTTGGAACCTTGATGTAAAGGCAATGTTTGTCCTTGAATCCAGCAGTGTATAATTTGAACCGTCATTCGAACCATACAAATCAATTGTTTTGGGATCTCTCAGCGGATAGTCATTGGCCGAGGTAAGACTGTATGAATTGATGGCATATGATACTCCTCTGCAGAACTTGTATTGTATCCATATAACTCCGGTTGTATTGAAATTATACCACTTCGTGCTGTTAAGGTTATCAAAAGCCATGGCCGGGGTTTCATTTTTTGGATTTCTACTTCGGGCTTTGATAAAGCTGCATCCGTCACTTCTCACAATGGATCCTGTTTCAGGGATCGTCTGGTTTGTAATTGTTATAGTGAGCGTTCCTAAATACTCCTGATCCATCATTGGCGGTTGCTCTGGCCGTAACTGTTCCATTGGTGATAGCTGTAACCAATCCCGATGTGCTGACAGAAGCCTGGCCGGTCCCATTCTGAATGGACCAAGTAACTGTTTTATTGGTTGCATCAGCGGGTAGTAATGGCTGCAGAGAGTTGCAGCGTGCCTTTATCGGTGGAGATTGTTGTTGCTCCCCGGCTCCGGTAACTGTAATACCGGTTACTGTAACCGTCTGGTTTGTTATTGTTATAGTGAGTGTTCCAATTACTCCTGAGCCGTCATTGGCGGTTGCTTTGGCAGTAACTGTTCCATTGGCAAAGAGCAGTAACCAATCCTGATGCACTGATAGAAGCCTGCCCGGTCCCGTTCTGAATGGACCACGTAACCGTCTTATTGGTTGCATCAGCGGGTAAAATGGCTGCAGATAGTTGCAGCGTGCCGTTATCGGTGGAGATGGTTGTTGCTCCCCCGGCTCCGGTAACTGTAATGCCGGTTACTGTAACCGTCTGGTTTGTTATTGTTATAGTGAGTGTTCCACTTACTCCTGAGCCATCATTGGCGGTTGCTTTGGCAGTAACTGTTCCACTTAGCAACGGCTGTAACCAATCCCGATGCACTGATAGAAGCCTGTCCGGTCCCGTTCTGAATGGACCACGTAACCGTCTTATTGGTTGCATCAGCGGGTAAAATGGCTGCAGATAGTTGCAGCGTGCCATTATCGGTGGAGATTGTTGTTGCCCCCCCGGCTCCGGTAACGGTAATACCGGTTACTGTAACCGTCTGGTTTGAAATTGTTATAGTGAGTGTTCCACTATACTCCTGAGCCGTCATTGGCGGTTGCTCTGGCAGTAACTGTTCCATTGGCAATGAGCCGTAACCAATCCCGATGCGCTGATGGAAGCCTGCCCGGTTCCATTCTGAATGGACCAGGTAACGGTTTTATTGGTTGCATCAGCGGGTAAAATGGCTGCAGATAGTTGCAGCGTGCCATTATCGGTGGAGATGGTTGTTGCCCCCCCGGCTCCGGTAACTGTAATACCGGTTACTGTAACCGTCTGGTTTGATATTGTTATAGTGAGTGTTCCAATTACTCCTGAGCCGTCATTGGCGGTTGCCCTGGCAGTAACTGTTCCATTGGCAAGAGCTGTAACCAATCCCGATGCACTGATAGAAGCCTGACCGGTTCCGTTCTGAATGGACCAGGTAACCGTTTTATTGGTTGCATCAGCGGGTGAAATGGCTGCAGTTAGTTGCAGCGTGCCTTTATCGGTGGAGATTGTTGTTGCCCCCCCTGCTCCGGTAACTGTAATACCGGTTACTGTAACAGTCTGGTTTGAAATTGTTATAGTGAGTGTTCCATATACTCCTGATCCGTCATTGGCGGTTGCCCTGGCAGTAACTGTTCCACTTGGCAATGGCGGTAACCAATCCGGATGCACTGATAGAAGCCTGTCCGGTTCCGTTCTGAATGGACCAGGTAACCGTTTTATTGGTTGCATCAGCGGGAGTAATGGCTGCAGTTAAGTTGCAGCGTGCCGTTATCGGTGGAAATGGTTGTTGCCCCTCCTGCTCCGGTAACTGTAATGCCGGTTACAGTAACCGTCTGGTTGGAAATTGTTATAGTGAGTGTTCCAAATACTCCTGATCCGTCATTGGCGGTTGCCCTGGCAGTAACTGTTCCATTTACTAAGGCGGTAACCAATCCGGATGCACTGATGGAAGCCTGCCCGGTTCCGTTCTGAATGGACCACGTAACCGTTTTATTGGTTGCATCAGCAGGTAATAATGGCTGCAGTTAGTTGCAGCGTGCCATTATCGGTGGAGATGGTTGTTGCTCCTCCGGCTCCGGTAACTGTAATACCGGTTACAGTAACCGTCTGGTTGGAAATTGTTATAGTGAGTGTTCCACTATACTCCCGAGCCGTCATTGGCGGTTGCCCTGGCAGTAACTGTTCCATTGGCAATGAGCAGTAACCAATCCGGATGCACTGATGGAAGCCTGCCCGGTTCCGTTCTGAATGGACCAGGTAACGGTTTTATTGGTGGCATCAGCAGGTAGAAATGGCTGCAGTTAGTTGCAGCGTGCCATTATCGGTGGAAATGGTTGTTGCCCCCCCTGCTCCGGTAACTGTAATACCGGTTACTGGAACCGTCTGGTTGGAAATTGTTATAGTGAGTGTTCCAAATACTCCTGATCCGTCATTGGCCGTGGCCCTGGCAGTAACTGTTCCATTGGCAATGGCAGTAACCAGTCCGGATGCACTGATGGAAGCCTGTCCGGTTCCGTTCTGAATGGACCAGGTAACGGTTTTATTGGTGGCATCAGCAGGTGAAATGGCTGCAGTTAGTTGCAGTGTGCCATTGTCGGTGGAAATGGTAGTTGCCCCCCCTGCTCCGGTAACTGTAATACCGGTTACAGGAATAGTCTGGTTGGAAATTGTTATAGTGAGTGTTCCAAATACTCCCGATCCGTCATTGGCTGTAGCCCTGGCAGTAACCGTTCCGTTGGCAATGGCAGTAACCAGTCCCGAGGTACTGATGGAAGCCTGTCCGGTTCCATTCTGAATGGACCAGGTAACGGTTTTATTGGTGGCATCGGCAGGGGTAATGGCTGCAGTTAGTTGCAGTGTGCCATTGTCGGTGAAGATTGTTGTTAGCCCCGCCTGCACCGGTAACTGTAATACCGGTTACAGGAATCATCTGGTTGGAAATTGTTATAGTAAGTGTTCCAAATACTCCTGATCCGTCATTGGCCGTGGCCCTGGCAGTAACCGTTCCATTGGCAATGGCAGTAACCAATCCGGAGGCACTGATGGAAGCCTGTCCGGTTCCGTTCTGAATGGACCAGGTAACGGTTTTATTGGTGGCATCAGCAGGTGTAATGGCAGCAGTTAGTTGCAAAGTGCCATTGTCGGTGGAAATGGTGTTAGCCCCGCCTGCTCCGGTAACTGTAATACCGGTTACAGGAATAATCTGGTTGGAAATGGTTATAGCATAGTGTTCCAAATACTCCTGATCCGTCATTGGCTGTAGCCCTGGCAGTGACTGTACCATTGGCAATGGCAGTAACCAATCCCGAGGTGCTGATGGAAGCCTGTCCGGTTCCGTTCTGAATGGACCAGGTAACGGTTTTATTGGTGGCATCAGCAGGGGTAATGGCTGCAGTTAGTTGCAGCGTGCCATTGTCGGAGGTAATGGTATTAGCCCCACCTGCTCCGGTAACCGTAATACCGGTAACAGGAATCACCTGGTTGGAAATGGTAATAGCATAGTGTTCCATACACTCCGGATCCGTCATTGGCTGTAGCCCTGGCAGTAACTGTTCCATTGGCAATGGCGGTAACCAATCCGGATGTACTGATGGAAGCCTGGCCGGTTCCGTTCTGAATGGACCAGGTAACGGTTTTATTGGTGGCATCAGCAGGAGTAATGGTTGCAGTTAGTTGCAGTGTGCCATTGTCGGTGGATATGGTGTTAGCCCCTCCAGCTCCGGTAACTGTAATACCGGTTACAGGAATCGTCTGGTTGGAAATTGTTATAGCATGAGTGTTCCAAATACTGCCGGATCCGTCATTGGCGGTTGCCCTGGCAGTAACTGTTCCATTGGCAATAGCTGTAACCAAGTCCCGATGTGCTGATGGAAGCCTGTCCGGTTCCGTTCTGAATGGACCAGGTAACTGTTTTATTGGTGGCATCAGCAGGTGCTAACGGCTGCAGTTAATTGCAAAGTGCCATTATCGGTTGATAATGGTAGTTAGCCCCGCCTGCACCGGTAACTGTTATGCCGGTTACCGGAACAGTTGATATTTCCGCCATCCCATCCAGCCATCCTTGCCAGCATCCACCACATAGCTTTTCCCAGTCTTAATGCACCAGCATTTGATATATGACCCGTTGCATCCGGTAAATCATTAGCACTCGTAATTATTGGAAATGTATGTCCATTCCAGGAATTTGTAGTTAAACTACCATCATTATCATAACATAAAATATCCGCATAATCAAATAATATTCTTTTTGGATCGGCTTTAACATAATCTCTGATTGTTCCTGTTTTCAATGCTGCCTTGAATATCCATTCTCTAACAGCTTAATATCATATCATCATCAACAGGTCCTGTTGTAAAGAATACCTTAGTTGGAATACTATTCTGTATCGCAATAATCAATATATGCTTGTGTTGCAGTCTAAGTAGTATCCATATTGCCAATATTTCATGAATTACCAGTATTGAATCACCAATATCAATTCCCCAATACTTATCTCCAACAGCTCCCCCTACTGTATTATCCATACCAATGACATCCATAATACGGATCAGTTGCAGATTATTCCTGAAGAACCACTTGCATACCCCATTTCAACACCATCCATATCCTATTGCTGATATTGGATTAGCCAATATGATTAGAATATGCTAAATCCGGCCTGTGTCCTGCTTCTTGCTGTTGCACTTGTCCACCAATCTTCTTCCCCATAAGTATATATCCATCCAGTTGTATTATGAAATATCTCCCCATGTGGCTCGACATGCTCTTAAGTAGGATGTTGTATACGCTTCAGGAGTACCCGATTCTGTATATATGTACACATCATAATGCTGGATACGCAGCTTCCAATAAATCCAAGCCTATTCATATATACCTTCACTATGGGATTCTCCAGCATATACTCAGCCACATTTTCTTTCACCTCATTAATATATTGTTGAGGTATATCGTCATATTTATCAACTACCTGTATGATCAGCCATAATTTGACCATAATTAGTTAAAGAAATCTAGTCATTATAATTATGAACACCATTATTTTTCTCATTGGATTGAGGCTTAATTGATTATTTATTTGTTACAATCGTGAATTTATTTCACCCATTTCCGTTCATTAAAACAGGGATAACATAAACCGGGCGACTGAAGAGATCAATAATCCGCCGAAAAAAGGATTTTATATCTGAATTATCATCAAACATAAAAAGCCCGTAAATAATTGAATTTAGGGGCTTTTATGATGATTCTAAATGTGTATATCACTCAGATAATGAAAAAGTCCAAATACTTTCAGGAGCCATACAACAACTATGATTACTACCACTACATTCAATATGGATTTAATTTTCCATCCATGGGAATGTATGAATTGACAAGCCATAGAAGAACACCTGCGGCTATGAGGATAAGTAAAACAGTTAAGATTGGCATAATATTGATTTTTAAATTGTTAGATAATGTATGAACTTTATTTAGTTATGCGATGGATAAGGGCAATTTTACCAGTTCACGTGCCTGTATAACCCATTTATCCCTTTTGATTCGACCGGGAGAAATTTCCAATATCTCAGTAATGGTTTCTATATCAGCTGATGTAAGCTTACTGATTTGTTCAAATGTATATATATCCAGCAGGTTGAGCCTTTCTTCGATCCATAAGCCAATTCCTTTAATCAGGGTTAAATTGTTAGCCTGGTGTTTGTGGGCATACTCCCAACCTGTCATAGTAAATTATTTCCTTCCTTTCCCTGATGCGTTTCAGGAGTTCTGACTTTTTACCTGCGATTCGAATAAGTTCCTTGGCCTGAAGTATCCATTCATCTCTTTCAATTCTCCCGGGAAAGTATTCAATTACTTCAGTAACCAATTGAATATCTTCTTTGGTAAAATTGCTGATCTGCTGAAATGTATAAATATCCAGGACATTTAGTTTTTCCATTAATCCATCCGCCAATACCACTAATTATGGTTAAATCATCAGCTTCTTCTTTTTTGGCGATTCCTATTCTGTTATAATAAATCCGTGCTTTTCTTTCACTAATCCGTTCAAGAAGATCTGTTCCTTTTATCTTTGCTATGAACAAGTTCCTTTGCCTGTGCAACCCATTCATCCCTTTCGATCCTCCCTGAGAAGTACTCAATGGCATCATTAATTGTATCAATATCCTGGGCAGTGAATTTACTGATCTGTCTGAAAGTAAAAATATCCAATGCATGCAATCTTTCCTCAATAAAAGGACCTATACCGCTGATCATTTTCAGATCATCTTTTTCTGCTTCCAGTCGCTGTTCCAAAACTATTGTAATCGAGTAAATGCTTTCGTTGTGTAATATGAACCAATGCTTCATCCTTTTCATACAGCATTTGTTCAGTTCTTGTGTTTTTTACATGTCATATCATCTGTTTCCTTAACAGCCTCTGCATGAAGTGCTTTAAGAGCATTTACTTCCAGAATAAGATGTTCCGTTACTTTGTCCTTTTCCATGAAGATCTGTCATGCAAATCACTTTTATCCGCACTCAAGTCTGACGATTTGGTTATTCAAGTCCTTCTTTTTAGATTCAATATTCATTAGCTTTCTTTACATAAATTGACTTATAATAAAGCCATGCAGTTACAGAACCCATGATTGCTGCAACCAGTAATAATAGAAAGTATTTCAATGGTTGCTCCACTTTTTGTTTGTGCTAAAAGAATTAGTATAGTGCTCATGATTATTTCCGATTTTTGGTTATCGTTATTATTGTTCTCCTGTTATTTGCTCTTCCGGAAATTGTATTATTATCATCTGCAGGATCTTTTTCTCCCTTTGATTCGATTATGATTTTCTTTTCAGGTATGCCCTTGCTTTCAAAATAATGCTGCATACTTTGAGCCCGCCGATAGCCCAGAGCCTGGTTATATTCATCGGATCCAATTGCATCGGTATAGCCGGTAATATTGAGCCTGAATTGTGGGTTTTGATCCAGATATACATTTGATTTTTCAAAATAATTGTCTGCATTGAGATCGGAACTGAATTCTGATTTGTCGAATGCAAAGTAGATGATCAGATTTTCAGGGATCACTGTTTTCTTAACCTCTGAGGGCTTTTGAGCATTGCCCTCAGCGATCATTTCAAGGTGACTGACAGTATCGGTTTGAATTGTATTTGTTTCATAGCATAATCCTTTTATCTTACATACATAGATATACGCTGATAATACCGACCATGAGGAAAACGCGATTAATCCAATGAGTAGAATTTTCATGATCTTCACCTTCTTCTGGAGACCATTATACCTATCAGAAAACCGATAACTGCGCCAATCAGAATCTGCGCCCAACGCAGGTTAGCCATACTATTCGACCCATGTGCAGGCATCATCTCCTTTTATCCAGGGTCCGCCGCCCAAAAGCAGGAAAGCTATCACTATAACCAAAAGGGCTATAATGTAATAGACTGTTCTGTTCGTTGAAATGATTCTTGTTTTCATATTTTTCTCCTGTATGATTAATATATTTTAAAGGTAAGGGTACAGGAATCAGTAACTGTTACACAATTGTGACAAGAGTTACATCATTCACACATTTAATTGGAGCGGTGCTGATTCATTGAAACAGCATTATGCCGGGCTTTCCGATTTCAAAGTCCCTGAAGCCAAAATCAGTAGTTTTAAGTGTATTTGCTTTAAAGATATTTTGCCCCATTCCGGGAATCGATGGATAATATGAAACCGAGAACTGAAAGGAAGAAATTACCAGATTATCATTTCTGATTAGCACACCCAGGGATATTTCAGAATATACTTTGTTGTATTTAAATCCTGTTCCGGCATTTCCTAAAATACCCATCGCCAGGCCAAGAAAAGGCCCGAAACGGAATCCCCATAAATTCCAGGGTGCGTATGACTGGGTTTGCAGTGTTAAAAGCAGGCGTTTTGTCCCTGATAACTGGGGGCTGTTAAATCCATCTAAACCATGATCATTATTAAGTGTCAGGCTATCCTGAGAAAAACGGTTCAACCCGATTGCGATTTGCGGCTTAACGAATTCCCTGAATTTCCATTTTCCAATTTCCATTAAGCCGGTGAAGTAAGTTAAGTCAGCAGTAATAAGGCCCTGTTCAGTTTGTTTTGCACGAAAGAAAGTTCCGTATTCGAAGCTGGAACTCAGGTATCCCCATGAAAAATAATTGCCGAAAGAAATACGGGCGCTTAAATATAGCCGGTCAGCGTTGTTTTTATTCTGATAACCGGCTGTGAGGTTGAAAACTTTTCCAATGGGTACATCTTCAATCAGGCCGTATTTGAAAACATATTTATCTCTCACATATCTTCGCGTTGATATGCCAATACTTGCCATATAGAAATTTTCACTGGAAAACATTTTTTGATTGACATTAATTTCATCCGGCTGATTGATGTACCGCATTCGTAAAAAACGCAGGGTGGAAATAAAATTAGTAGTGCGATCCTTTTCAGTATTTCCCTTGGATATGCGGATTGCGTTTCCAACCCAATAATCCTGTGTATTAAATTTGAATCTTTCCTCCGCCAAAAGCGAATCGCTTGTATAAATGTAATACTTATGGTACTGGTAATTAACCGCTACACCTGCTGCCCATTTAGCAAAAGGAGAAAAGAACGGCCGGTCTATTGCAAAGCCTCTCGATGTATTATTGTACTGGTCCCTGCTGATGAGCAGTTTTGAATTAATATAAGTACCCCGGATGTTTGGAATTAAATAGCCAACCTTATAACCATATGAATGATTCGTATGATACCATGTAAAACTATTTTGAGAATCATGGCCCATACCTGCAAAATTCTTATCGTTTAAACCAAAGGTCATGCTTGACGTAGATGCATTGAACCTGGGAACAAGACTCCAGTTATCCATCTCACGAATATAAATATCAACAGAATCTGATCCTTTTGAAGTGGAAAACACGAAAAATGAAACATCATGTATATATCCTTTGGATCGCACCAATCGTTCAGATTCTTTTACAAGTAATGAATCAAATTCCTGGTTCCTGTGAATTAGCAATAGATTCCGGATAGAGATTTCCCTGGACTTTATGTGCATCTGATTTGCATGTTTAATCATGGATCCTTGAGGTGACACGCTTGTGTCGGCAATTGAATAGCCGAACGGATCCAGTGTCGTAATATTTATATTCCTGATTATTTTTCCTTCAAAGGCACTATAGGATGTTTGGATCAGCTTCCTGTATCCCTTTTTTTTGCTTTCTTTTTTGCGGAACTGACCGTCACCGGTTTGAAAAAAAACTGGTACATAAACCGGGTAAACTTATTCTTCCTGGAATAGGATTCAATATCCTTGTATACTTTGGTTGAATCAGTTTTGGAAGGAGATACCTGTCCGAATACCGATTCATTAATGAATAGTGCAATAACAGATAATATAATAATATTTCTTAACCGCATCTGAATTCTTTGAAGTTGTTATATTATCAGTACCGATGCCGTTTCGCAATTTGGTTACCTGTGTTGCTGAAACCTTCTATAACATGAGCATGTAAATGCATCGATAAAATTGAGGAGTACTTCCAACAATTGATATAAAATTAGCTGATATGGCAGTGGCAAGCATTACACAATTCATCATATAATTTATATCATTCATACATTATTTGACACCCCGTCGGGGAGGTAACCACCCCGACGGGGTGTCATTTTGAAAGTTGGATAAACTATATGCAGATTAATTTTTAATTCTTATATTGAGTGTAATTTTCACCGCTATTTTACATAAATATATCGATGCATTCCAACAGGCCTTTTTTTGGTTCTAGAAACAGATCCAAAATAGTTAACAGGAAAATCAGGCCGATTCTTGATTATTTGCTAATGCTTCTGCTTGTAATCATGCTAATCAGGATCATCATCGTTGTAGGCGTTAATAAATACTCCGAAATCTCACCCTTAAACTATGCCTATTATCACTGGCTGTTTACCTTTGTGGCTATTATTTACCTCCTCCGTGCCATAATCTGCATCGGATTTAGAAGTTTTAGCTCGGACTTTTTCATTTTTTCCTCTGCCGGCTTGTTTTTATTCTTTTCATTTACATTAAACATTGACCGAAATATTGACTTTTTGAACAATCATTATTACTATTCCATCTTAATTTTTATACTATTTGTTTTTGAGTTATCGAGATTTGATATCAAAAATCTGACCCTGGTCTTAAATCCGGCACAACTCTTCGCTTTCAGTTTTGCGTCTATCATATTTGTCGGGGCAGCCCTTTTGGAACTTCCCAACGCCACAACCGTGCCAATTTCATTTGTGGATGCACTTTTTACATCCACCAGTGCAGTTTGTGTCACAGGATTAACAGTGGTTGATACGGCCACACGGTTTACCGTCCTCGGAAAAAGTATCATATTAATTCTTATTCAGACAGGCGGCATTGGAATAATGACCTTTACATGCTTTTTTGGCTTGTTTTTCAAAGGAGGTTCTACGTCTTTCTCAGAAAAGTTTTTGCTGAGTGATTTCTTTAGTGAGGATAATGTATCCGAAATAAGCAAGATCTTAATTAAGGTAATCTTTATAACCTTGCTATTTGAAATGATTGGAGCTGCATTCCTGTATTTTAGCCTTGACAGCCATTATTTTACAAGCATCGGCAGCAGAATTAGATTTTCAGTATTTCATTCGATCTCGGCGTTTTGTAATGCCGGATTTTCGACTTTAACCGACAATTTGAACGATTACAGGATTCGTAATACCTATTCCATTCTTTATGTGATCAGTTTCCTGATCATATTGGGCGGAATCGGGTTTCCGATCCTTTTAAATTTGTACACATATATCAAGTATAAATTTCTAGGTATCATTTCATTGCTGCGATATGGCCGTAAAAAAGCCTATATTCCCATGATGATCAGCCTGAACTCAAAACTGGTTATTTACACTACGCTCTTTTTAATTGTTGTGGGAACCGTTTTCTTTTTCATTTTCGAAAAAAACCACACCCTCCTGGGCATGGATTTGCCAGGTAAAATTGCCCATTCCTTTTTGGGCGCTGTAACGCCCCGAACTGCCGGGTATAATAGTGTCGTAATGAGTAACCTATCAGTTTCCGCCATTGTTTTGACGATTTTCCTGATGTGGGTTGGGGCCTCTCCCGTATCAACAGGAGGTGGTATTAAAACGAGCACTTTTGCGATCGCCATATTAAATGCTTTCCGAATTGCACAAACGAAAAGGCATATAGAATTCCATAAAAGGGAGTTTCATGAACGATCGGTAAACAGGGCTTTTGCTATTATTATATTATCGATTGTAATATTGGGATGTGCATCGTTGATCATGCATCTGCTGGAACCGGATAAGGGGCCGCTTAAGGTCCTTTTTGAATGTGTATCTGCTTTCGGCACAGTGGGATTATCGCTGGGTATTACACCCGCTCTGAAGGAATCATCCAAGATACTCCTGGTCTTACTGATGTTTATGGGACGTATGGGTATATTGACCTTACTGTTTGCCTTGTTTAGAAGTTCAAAAACCTCGGTATACAGATATCCAAAAGAAAATATTCTAATAACCTAAAAAACAGATCGCATGAACTTTGTTATCATTGGTTTGGGAAATTTCGGAGCGTCCCTGGCAAAAAAACTCACTGCTTTGGGACATGATGTAATCGGCGTTGATAAGGACATGGAGAAAGTTGAATTTTTTAAGGATACGATTAAAAACACGGTAAGCATGGATATTACAGATATCCATGCCCTAAAATCCCTGCCCTTGAAAGACTGTGATCATGTTGTTGTTTGCATTGGCGATGACTTCGGATCATCGGTAAAAACCATTGCTTTACTCAAAAAACTGGGTGTACAAAAACTTATACGGACGTGAAAGTTCCCTGATCCATAAAACGGTATTAAATGCATTGGGTGTTTCAAATACCATTAATCCCGAATACGATACTGCAGTAGTTTTTGCAGAAAAGTTAATCATGGAGGGAGTTTGGAGCATTTTTAATATAACCGATGATGTCAAAATTGCAGAGGTTAGTATTCCAGAGGAATATATTGGAAGAAAATTATCACAACTTGATCCGGAAGAAATGGAAAACATAACCATCTTATCTTTGAAGTTTCCGGACAAGAAGCTATCCACTCCTTCGCTTGAGAAATGGACATCAATTGATTACCTGAAAGCTGATAAAGAATTTGTTCTTGAAAAGGATATTCGTCTTGTAATCAAGGGGAGGAAAAAGGATATTATTGACTTCCTGAAACTTTAAGATCCAATTTTGAATTTTAAGATATACGGGGAGCCAAAGAATTTCCCGCTTTTAAAAAATCCCGGAATCCTAATCCGGTTGCACTAGCTACCTGTCTTGAAATATGCAGCGCCCTGTAGTAGTTTTTATACTCGGCCAGGAAAATTTCTCTTTTATTTATCTCGTCCACCAGTTTGATATGATAATAATGAAATGTTTCTGATTGATGCTCTGCATATTCCGATGTGCGGACCACAACATTATCCTGCTTCAAATGAATCCACCTGAAATCATTCATGTTTTGCCACTTGCCAATTCTAAACCATAGAATAGCTTTATAATCCCGGATTTTATGAACCAGTGTGTCCACTTCTATGCCGTGAAAATCCAAAACAACATTAATCAGGATAACACTGATGATCAAGAGAATGAATGAACCCAGATATTCCCCCATAAACAGGACCTTTATGGCTGATATCAATGAACATAAAAATATCATCGCCAAAATATGACCTCCTCTCGTTTTAAACTGAGGTCCCCTTGAAATCCTGATTATTTGAGCTTTTTTGATTATATGAAATTTAAAGCAAATGATACTAAATGTAGCCAAAAGAAATGATATCATCAATTCTTAAAAGGCACAACCGGGATTGGTTGCTCATTAATCACAGTGTTTTTCAGGCAAACTGTTAGTTTGTTTATGGAAACAGGGAATTGGTTCAATTAATTTTCATGGTTTATGGGTTTTGTGAATATTTACACCATAAATATGAATTCAACGAACATGAAAATCAATTCTTTGATATTGTTGCTCTTTCTTTCACATATAGCAACAAGTTTTATATATTGCCAGGAGCCTTCGGTTATCAAAAGGATTTCTGAACCTGTAGAATTCGACGGACGTCCCTTTGAAAGTGCCTGGAACGAAATGGCATACTTTCCCCTTAAGATGAACCGGCCAAATTATGGTAACGATCCTTCGGAATCCACTGAGGTGATGATTGCCTATGACAATGAATATGTTTGGGTAGGTGCCCGTTTGTTCATGCGGGATGCAAAAAAAATATTCGCGAACAGCAAGAAAAGGGATGAGATGCTGTTTGGTTATGATTCGTTTGGAATCCTGCTGGATACTTACAATGACAATGAAAACGGACTTGCTTTCTTTACCACGCCAACTGGCCTGAGAACAGACTATGCCATATCGAATGATGCGGCAGGAAATGGTGGTGAGGGTCCTCCCGGCTTTGATGCATTGAATTTCAGCTGGAATACGTTCTGGGATGTTAAAACCACCATCGATGATAAAGGCTGGTATGTGGAAATGCGTATTCCCTTCTCAAGTCTTCGCTTTAAACCAAAGGATGATATGGCTTTAATGGGACTGATCATCAGCCGCACCATCAGTGCGAACAGCGAAGTAGACACATGGCCGGCAATTGATCCAAAATATGGATTTATGGCCACCAGCAAACCCTCACAGGCCACAACAATTCAATTTAACGGGGCAAGACCTTTGAAACCAGTGTATGTGTCACCCTATATTCTCGGCGGATATTCACGCGACTGGCAGATGAATGATACTGAAACAGGTTATGTTCTCAATGAAGATCCGCAATACAACGCCGGGCTCGATGTTAAATACAGTATTAACAGTAACCTCACCCTCGATCTGACTGCCAATACCGATTTCGCCCAGGTAGAGGCTGATGACCAGCAGGTGAATCTTAACCGGTATGATCTCTTCTTCCCTGAAAAACGGTCTTTTTTCCAGGAAAGATCGAGTTTGTTCAGTTTTAACCTGGGTGGAATGTCAGATCTTTTCTATAGCCGGAATATTGGAATTTCTGACGATGGTCAACCCATCAGAATATTTGGCGGCGCCAGGATGACAGGACGGATAGGCAAGTGGGATGTAGGCCTCCTGGATATGCAAACAAAGGAATTTGAAGAAACACCGGGTGAAAATTTTGGAGTAGTGAGAATGCGGCATCAGGTCATTAATCCCAATTCATATGTCGGGGGAATATTTACTTCACGGCTGGGCATGAATGGGAAACAAAATTATGCCTATGGATTGGATGGGATTTTCAGGCTTTTCGGAGATGACTATCTCAATGTAAAAGCTGCGCAATCCTATGATAATGAAATTGAAAGCAATCTGACCTCCATGGATCCTTCTTTTTTTATGCTGAATTGGGAACGCCGTTCAGAAGAAGGATTTGCCTATAATTTCAACTACTCGTATTCCGGTGAGAAATTCCATCCTGGAATTGGTTTTGTCCAGCGCCCGGGAATGCAGGGATTTCAGGGAGGAATGCTTTATGGATGGATGCCTGGTGAAAAATCAAAGCTATTTAACTATAATATCAATGTAAGGGGAGAACGATATACCCGGCTTTCGGATGGAAAACAGGAATCTTTGCGGATCGGACCCGGATTTGAACTCAATACCAAAAAGGAAATTGGCGGTGAGTTTTCTGTAGAATATGTGGAAGAGGGTGTATTAGAGGATTTCCCGTTGACAGATAGTATCTGGATAAAATCGGGAGACTATTCCTTCACTGGTATTCGCGGTGAAATACGCACTCCTCAGTCCAAAACTGTTTCAGCAGGTATTGATTTGGAGGGTGGCGGATTTTTTGACGGCTGGAATTATGGTATTGAGATTGAATCCAGCCTTAATCTTTCGGCCAGCCTCCAGCTGTCTGCAGCTTATGAATTCAAGGCCATCCGGTTCCCTGACCGCGAAACCAACAATGAATTGAATATTCACTCGGCCAACGTCAAGGCCCTGTATATGCTGAATACAAAAATTTCCGCCACAGTATTGCTGCAATACGTGAATACGGAGGATGAACTTATTGCCAATTTCAGGCTTCGATATAATCCCCGGGAAGGAAATGACTTTTACCTGGTTTATAATGAATATCGTGGTATTCAGTATGACATGAATGAAATTCCAAAGCCTCCTTCTTTTTATAACCGGACCATTATGCTAAAATATACCCATACATTCAGGTTGTGAGAATGATATTATCCTGCCGCTGTATGCATGCAAGTGCGGTGGCCTGGCACTTTTTTTTGCATGTTAAAAATCAATAATTTAATATTTTACATTATGAAAAACAGATATTTGGTAAGTCTTTCGGTAACGTTTGGATTCCTGGCCATTGCCATAACCGGTATTCTCATGTATTTTGGGGCGCGTGGCGGCATAACTACCATACATGTGATTTTTGGCTTGCTTTTCGTAGCCTTTGCAATCTTCCATCTGGTGAACAATTGGAATTCACTGAAACTTTATACCCGCGACAAAAAAATAGGCGGTATCCGCAAAGAATTCATCATGGTGAGCATAGTTCTTTTATTGGTTCTCATTGGTTCCGCAGTTAACCTGGGTCCCTTTTCTGCAGTGGCACACGCCGGAGAAGAACTTGGCAGGGAAAAAAACGGAGAAAGGGAAGAAGGTCATTTTTCCAGGAATAATTCCTTCGAAGACGTAAAAACCAATGAAGCCTCTAATGGCACAGATCTTCAATTCATTATTCAAAAAAGTAACGAAACTTCGGCTCCGCTTATAGCCATCTGGGTTTCCGATTCCTCCGGCAAGTTTGTCGAAAACCTGTTTGTACCTTCCAGGATTAATTTGGTTTCAAAAAGGTCACAGAATAAGCACAGGGAGCATTTTGAAGGAAGGATGCAGACGGTTGACCTGAAACCTGAATTGCTGAGTGAATGGTTCGCTTCTTCCGGTGGAATAAAACCCAATTTTGAAGGAGCAACTCCTGCAGGAAATTTCTTTTTAAGTACAAAGACAACTGCAACTAAAAAATTCTCAGTTGAACTTGAAATAAACATCGATGGAGTGCGGGAAATTTACCAGGCAGATGTGGATTTATCCAAAGAAAGCATATACCACCTGACATCTGCGGACAGCAAACTTCTTGCACGGGCAATACTTGAAGTAAAGAAGTGAGAATAATTTAACTCACAAAACACGATTGCTATCCTATTGCAATCTGTTTTGAAATAGGTAACTTGGAGGCACTGTTTTGTAAAAAACATAAAAATGGAACGACTAAAAAAAGTCATTATTCAGACAGTTTTTTGGCTCACTATATTTGTAATCGGCCTTGCATTTTCACCGGGAGATGATCATTCACCAAATGCTCTCGTATTTGAAATGATTTGTCTCCTGTTCTTTGCAATGGCATTCTACCTGAATATTCTCTATGTATTCCCCAAATATTATGAAAAGAGCAAATTAATATATGTTCTGGCCAGCGTAGTGCTTCTTTTACTTTCATTTTTTATCTTACATCATATTAATAAATTGATATTCTGGCATCCTGAGAGGCGACATCACAGGGATAACTGGTTTGAGGTATTCATATCATTCAGACAATTGTTCTGGCTTGCATTCATCTATCTGATAGGAACTGTATATTCCATTCAGAATATGCTGAACCATCAGATCATCCGCAACAAAGAAATCATGGAAGAAAAACTGCAAACAGAACTTCAGTTATTAAAGGCCCAGATCAATCCGCATTTTCTTTTCAATGCATTGAATAATATATATTCCTTAACTTATATGAAATCGGAGAGTGCACCGGAGAGCGTGCTGAAATTGTCAGAAATGCTTCGATATGTGCTTGAAGACTGCACTATGGAAAAGGTACCGATCAGGAATGAGATCGACTATATGCAGAATCTGATAGGATTTTATAAAATGAAAAGTCCCGGAAAGCGAAAAATTAAATTTACCAGTCACATAGAAAATCCGGATATCCGAATTGCCCCCATGCTGTTCATCCCGTTTATTGAAAATAGTTTTAAATATAGCCGTATTGAGGAGGACAGGAACGGTTATATAAATATTGATTTGAATGAAGCATCGGGTAAAGTAGTGTTTACCATTGAAAACTCTATATTTTCTGCCAGGAAGATCATGAATGGTTCCGGAAAAGGAATAATTAATGTTCAGCAACGGCTTGAAATTATATATCCGGGCAAACACATTCTTACCATTGATGAGAAGGAAGGAAATTATACAGTTAAACTGGAAATTGATATCCTATGAAATTAACCTGTGCCATAATCGATGATGAATATCTTGCCAGGCAGTATATCAGGGATTATATTGAACGACTGCCCTTTCTTGATCTGGTAGGTGATTACAATTCCCCCCTGCTGATCATGGATGAACTAAAAAGAAATGCGATTGATATCCTGTTTCTCGACATCCAGATGCCGGATATTACAGGTATTGATTTTCTGAAAATACTGAATCCTCAGCCCTATATCATTTTAACAACTGCATACAAGGAATATGCGCTTGAAGGATATGAACACAATGTGATTGACTATTTATTAAAACCATTTTCATTTGACAGGTTCCTGAAAGCGATCAACAAGGTGGTTGATATGGTTGAAAAGGAACGGATAGGACGCACCTATATGACCATCCGTGCTGACAGAAAACTCTATAAAATTAATTATGATGATTTGATATTCATTGAAGGTCAGAGAGCATATGTTACGTTTCATACCACACAGAAAAAAATCACAGCATTGATTTCAATGAAGGAACTGGAAGAAAAACTCCCGAGGGATCAGTTTATCCGCATACACAAATGCTTTATCGTTTCAATCAAATACCTGGAATCCCTCGAAGGCAATATGATTGAAATCTGTGGAAAAAAGCTGGCAGTTGGCAGCAGTTATCGCGACCAGGTTGAAAAGATAATGAAGTTCAGATAATAGCTACCTATGTATACTTTCTTTATATTTGAACCGATGAAAGTCTACAAACCTCTGTTCGTTTTTTCATTATTTTTATTAACCGTGTTTACATATGTAGGACATGGTGTGCATGATTATTTCGATCATGTTACGAATAGGATAGAAAACACTTCCACTGGAAAAAGTACTTTGGGATCAATTCATCAGGAACCTACGCAGGACGATGAAACCCATTCAATTCTTCCCGGCAATCGATATTTGTTTGAAAATAAAGGTTGCAGGCGTTTTACATCTCCGGATTATTTCGTTCCCCAAAAATTACATTTTACCATTTGGCTTCCGCCTGAACTTTCTTAACTATCAGAATTCAATCGCCGGAAATAATGACTCATAACATGGTCAAACCGGTCATATAATTTTTATTAGTTGGTAAGTTTAAAATAATGGCTATGAATTGTCCAAATTGTAATGTTACGCTGGTAATGTCCGATAAGCAGGGCATTGAAATCGATTATTGTCCCCAATGCCGTGGTATTTGGCTCGATCGGGGCGAACTTGATAAAATCATTGAGCGTGGTGCAGGAATACAGGATAGCTCAAACTTTAATCCTCATAATCATATGCACGACTACGATGATAGAAAACAATATGATTATAACAGACATAGAAAGAAAGGATTTCTTTCGGAATTGTTCGATTAGCATGTTATAACCAGGATATGGTTTGTTGTATTTACCTCTGCAGGCTAATTTATTTTCCTGCAGAGGATATTTTAATCTTAAAATAACTATGAGTGTAATATTTAAAGCAGATAAGTATAGTGGTTTAACTGATGAACAGGTCAGGATTAAACTTGAAAAAGAGGGTTTTAATGAACTTCCTTCCTCAAAACCCAAAAACATATTTCAAATAGCCCTAGGAGTAGTGAAAGAGCCTATGTTTCTTTTGCTTGTAGCCTGCGGAACTCTATACCTTATTTTGGGTGATGTGGAGGAAGGCCTGATGCTATTGGGCTTTGTCTTTGTAATTATGGGTATTGAATTCTACCAGGAAAAAAAGACTGAGAAAGCGCTGGACGCTTTAAAGGACCTTGCAAGTCCAAGAGCCCTGGTAATAAGGAATGGCATTGAAAAAAGGATCCCCGGCAGGGATGTTGTCACAGATGATATTGTTATTTTACAGGAGGGTGACAGGATTCCTGCAGATGCTTTGGTTTTGTCATGTGTTAACCTTATGGCAGATGAATCCCTTATTACGGGCGAGTCTGTTCCGGTAAGAAAAAGGGAAACAAAACAGGGTGATAAGGTTTTTACCCCCGGTGGTGATGATATTCCATATGTTTACTCAGGATCAATGATCGTTCAGGGTAACGGGATTGTCAGGGTAACAGCTACGGGAATTCAAACCGAAATCGGAAAAATCGGGATGGCTCTTGAGTCTGTTAAGGAAGAACCGACGAAACTCAAAAAAGAAATGGGCATCCTGGTTAAACGCCTGGCAATCATCGGGGCCTCCTTATGTGTGCTTGTGATTGTAATCTATACCTTAACGAGGGGGGATTTGCTGAAAGGATTCCTTGCAGGAATTACCCTGGCTATGGCTATGCTTCCCGAGGAATTTCCGGTTGTTCTTACCGTTTTTCTGGCCCTTGGCGCCTGGCGGATGTCGAAAAATAGTGTTCTGACCCGTAAACCTGCAGCCATTGAAACCCTGGGCTCTGCTACAGTGTTGTGTACAGATAAAACCGGAACACTTACCCAGAATAAAATGACGGTTACCCGGTTATTTAATGGTAGTGAATTCTTTACCGTCTCTCCAGATTGTGATTTTCCGGAACCATTCCATCAGATTATCGAATATGGAATCTTATCCAGCCAGGTAAATCCTTTCGATCCGATGGAAAAAGCAATTTCCCTGATTGGCGATAAGTATCTTCAGAATACAGAACATATTCATAAGGATTGGGAAATGGAAAAAGAGTACCCCCTGTCGCAGGAATTGCTTGCCATGTCGAGGGTATTTATCAGCAAGGGCAACCATGGCAAGGTGATCGCTGCAAAAGGTGCCCCCGAGGCAATATTTGATCTTTGTCATTTGGATATTGAGGCAAAGAACAAGTATGATCAATCTGTGGCCGAAATGGCATCTGCCGGCCTGCGGGTTATTGGTGTTGCAAATGCAATTGTTGATCCGGGTATTTTGCCGGCTATTCAACATGACTTTGATTTTGAATTTGTCGGTCTGATCGGATTATCGGATCCCATAAGGGAAAATGTGCCGGATGCTGTGAAGGAATGTCATAAAGCAGGTATCCGGGTTATCATGATAACCGGAGATTATCCTGTAACGGCAAAAAACATTGCAAAGGATATCGGATTGAAAAATCCGGAATTATGCATAACTGGTAGCGAACTCAGGGAGATGAGCGAAGATGAACTTTGTGAAAAGATAAAGCATGTTAACATTTTTGCCCGTGTCATTCCCGAACAAAAGTTAATCATCGTTAATGCATTGAAGAAAAATAAGGAGATAGTTGCCATGACCGGCGATGGGGTGAATGATGCACCCGCCCTGAAAACCGCCAACATTGGAATCGCAATGGGAGAAAAGGGCACTGATGTGGCAAGGGAGGCTTCATCACTTGTGCTGATGGATGATAATTTTGCATCTATAGTGGGAGCAGTGAGAATGGGAAGGCGGATTTTCGATAACCTTCAGAAGGCTCTGGAATATATTTTTGCCATCCATGTTCCCATTGCAGGTTTGTCACTGATACCCGTATTATTTGCCAATATGCCATTAATTCTTATGGCCTGTGCATATTGTGTTCCTGGAACTGATCATCGACCCGGCCTGTTCCATCATTTTTGAGGCCGAAAAGGAGGAAAAGAATGTTATGTCCAGGCCACCGAAAGATATCAACGAACCATTTTTTGGAATAAACAAGATATTGCTGGGCTGTTTCCAGGGTATCGGAATTCTGGTCGTTACCTTGCTTGTATATTTTCTGGGCAATCAAAACAGGTCACTCCGAAAAAGCAATCAGAGCTTTAACCTTTGTGACCCTTATTGCCTCCAATATTGCTATAATTATATCAAACCGCTCATGGACCTACAACTTCTTTAAAATCATCCTTTTACCAAATAAAACAGTGAAATGGGTAGTAGGCGGGGCAATATTTTTCCTTATTCTCATTTTGAATGTGCCTTTCTTATTAAACCTTTTTCTTTTTGAAAAAATCAGTCTGAATGAGACTCTCCTTTGCGCTGCTGCCGGCCTGATCAGTATAGCCTGGTTTGAATTGTACAAATACTTTAAAAAAAGGTAACAGTAAGTGCAAAACTCTGTAGCCTCAGTGGCTAGATTACTTTTGACAAATCAGGATAAAATCCCTGGAGTGTTGGGTTAATTCATTTCCCGTATAGTCACCCAAAATTTTATATGACCTGAAATCGGACCGTTCAACCAGGTGCTCTAATTCATATCTGAAGAAATATCTTAATTGGATCACCCAGTCTTCAGTTTTCAATTCGAATGCATCATCCCATTCAAGATGAAACAGAATTTTAATGGTTTGATTCAACAGATCAGGCCAGGTTGAAATTGCCCGTTTAATCTTCTTGCCAGGCCCATATTCCGCTTCAAAATCAACTACATTGTCTGCGTTACTGAGCAACTGGGTCAAATCCGGATTGAATACATCGAAAATAAACCTGCCATTTTTATTTAAATGCCGACAGACATTATTAAGAGCATTAATTTGATCCTCCTTTTCGATAAGGTGCATAAATACCCGAAAAGGTGCAATTATTAAATCAAATTTAAAGTCAAATTTGAAATCTGTAATGCTTTGGAGGCTAACCCTGTTCTGCTGATTCCTGTTGAGCTTTGCATATAATACATCTATCATTGACTGGCTAATGTCAATTCCATAGATATCGGCTCCCTGGTTTAATGCATCAACAAAAAATCTTCCGGTACCGACTCCGGTTTCAAGGATTTTTCCTTTCACCTGGCTGATCTGGGTTTGAAAGAACTCACTGTCAACACCATCTCTCAGCTGATGATATATCAGATCGTAAAACCGGGCATAATTTTGAGGGTATTCGTGCTTCATTGGGTTGATTTTTCAGGCCAATAGCAAAATAAATATACAAAATTTAGCCGTGTTTAGAAATAAGATGAAATGCGGTAAATATTGATCCACGCAGCGCATTTTTTCTCGCTGATTTCACAGATTCTACAAATATGAAGTGTTTTAGTTTTTTAGTGCCTTGTGGCTAAAACAGAAATCTCAGTGTCCCCTGCGAAAAACTCTGAGTCCCCTGTGGTTAAACAATGGCGCCGCAAACCCTATTTGATCCAAAACGGCGCGGCCGGCAAACCTTCCTTGTTATAAAGATTGGCTCCTTCAGGATTATCGGCCCAGGCATACCTGACTGAAACAGGATGCTGAATTTCATCACTCCAGACCACTACCCTGTCATTTTGGATGACAGCCTTTGCCCAAACAAACTTTCCATCGGACGCGGCAACAGAGAAATATTTTAATTCCCCTCCCCTTGCCATCAATCCGCTTCCAGTATTTTGAAATGAGATAATTATCTTATTCCCTTCTATTTTAAAAGACCTGTAGACCGGTCCGGAATAAACCACCTTTCCATCACCATAGGCAACTTTGCCGGCTGTGAGGGCCAGCCTTACGCCCACTTCTTTTTTATTCAGCGGGTGAATATCATTCCATTCACCAATGTCATATGTCACCACCATGCCAGTCACTGGCACCGATAAGGCTTTCATCTGGGCATCCCTGAACAGGGCCCATTCACTTTCCGATGGCTGGGCCTTAGCCTCCATGAAATTCGGCAACTGAACGAACAGGAATGGAAAATCTCCCTGGTTCCATTTGCTTCTCCAGTCACTGATCAGTGTGCTTAACAGTTTTGTGTATTCAGAATAGCGGCTGGCGTTGGATTCTCCCTGGTACCAGACAGCCCCCTTAATCGTATAATTTAATAGCGGTGAGATCATTGCATTGAATAACCCAACTGGCTTCCATCTCACAAAGGTCTGTCCTTCCAGGGGGTCCATCGCAGCTCCCAGCCTGTATTGCCAGGTTCCTTTTAAGTCCAGGCGCTCATCCTTCGTTACTAATTCGTATGATTTGCCGGCAACAAATCCTCCCTTTCCTTTATTGCTGATAACCCGCACAATAACAATATTCTTTCCTTCATGCAAAATACCCGGAGCAACCGCATACTTTCTTGAAGGATACTGATAACCGGTGGTTCCAACCTGTACACCATTTATAAAAGCATAGTCCGCATCCACGATGCACCCCAATACTAACCTGGCAGGTTTACCTGTCATTGACGCCGGAACATTGATCTCCTTTCTAAACCAAACCACACCGTTCACTGCACCCAATGGCCCGTTCGCCCAATAACCGGGAATGTCCATGTTCATCCAATCGGTAAGTTGCATGTTTCCTTTATACCATGGGTTTAATGAATCTTTATACCCCTCATCTTTCGCATTCAGCATCTTATACCAATCGTCAGATCTTTTCCTATCCTGATTTTCAATCCTGGTGATCAGTGAGTCATTTTTAAACTTTTGCAATTCAGCATAATAAGCCGGAAATTCCTTTATTGCATCCTCGCTGACCCAGGCTTCAGCCGGAGAACCCCCTAAACTGGCATTGATCAGCCCAATGGGAACATGATACTTTTTATACAATTCGCTGGCAAAATACCAGGCTACTGCTGAAAATTTCAGCACGCTTTCCGATGTTGCCTTCTGCCATTCTCCTGCCTGAAAATCATATTGAGCTGCCCTGAAATTATAGTTCTGGGGAACTTTAAACATTCTTATCTGTGGATTATCAGTCCCGGGCAATTTCGTTTCAAATAATGGCAACAGTCTTTCCATCATAAATTCCATGTTCGACTGTCCCGAACATACCCACACATCGCCATACAAAATATCTTTTACGGCAACCCTGTTGCTGGCGGTAAAAGTCATTTCATAAGGACCTCCGGCCGCAACAGGCGGTAAGGTGATTTTCCATGATCCCTGTTTATCCGTTACAGCGCTGTATTGCCTGCCGTTAAAATCCAACAGGATCTTCTCGTCCGGGGATGCCCATCCCCAGACCGTGACCGGTGATTCTCTCTGCAAGATCATTCCATCACTGATCAAACGGGGTAGCCTGATCTGTCCATAAGAATGCCAGGCAGAAAAAACCAATATAAGAACCAGCCCTGTTTTTTTCATTTTTTTATGATTGATTACTGCCAATATACATATTTTGAGGCAAACCCACATGATGATAATTTTGAACTTACCTGAATTTAAAATGTTGTATGTTTTTGCAGCCCTGAAAACATTACATCATGCCATCTGAAATAAAACACTTCCCGGTAAATTGGGTAGACGGAATGAAGATTTCCAAAAGCCATTTACTTTCTTTTCAACACTCAATTGACGATCAAATAAGGGACTCCATTTCAACCTCGCATACGTCGCTGAATTTTGGATTACTGCCTTATGGAAAAAACTCCAATGACCTGCAGATAAATGTTGACCAGGCCGGAAACATTCATATTACGCTTAAAACCTGTATCGGGATTACACCCAACGGATGCAGGATCCAGATCCTTGAGGATAGGCCACTGTCCCTGCACATCCCTTCAAATGAGCTGCTCAGTGGCAATAATATTGCATTTTCCGATGAGGCAATGTTTTATATTGCCCTTACAGTGAATCCGTTTAAAAGGGTTCCCTTCGGCGATCCGCTTGAAAATGAACTGCCACCACGAAATCCTTTTACAAATCCTGAATACAGGCTGGATTTATTTCTAAGCACACAGGTAAATCTCAACCAGTTTGAGTCCTCTTCGCTTATCGTTGGAAAGCTATCCTATAAAAAGGGCGAGTTTAAACACCACCAGGAATTTATTCCTGCCTGTACCACCCTTCAATGCCATCCCAATTTAATAGAATTTTACAATGCAGCAGGTGATTCACTTTTACAAATTGAACGCAGCTGTTTCCTTATTCTGCAAAAAATAAGATCAAAGGATCAGAAGACATCGCTAAGCTCCAGCATATACATGCTTTCAGAGAAACTGGGTTTTGATATTTCCTCAGGACTTTTACACTTTAAGGCCATTATCCCGAGCCAGCCTCCTGTATATCTTTTTGTATTATTGCTCCAGGTTCCCAATATAATCAGCACAATTCTTACACTTCTCACACCCAAGGAAAGGGAAGAACTGCTTACCTACCTGGGTGAATGGACAAATCTATCTGCCGGGAATCTCGAAACCCGGACAAATGATTTCCTGATAAACTATGCATATAATCACAATGATCCGTTACTCAGCCTGTCACCCATCTACGATTATTTAAAAATGATCTCTGAGTTGTTTTCAATACTGAGCCAGCTTGAATTCATCGGCAAAAGAAAAGGTCAAAGCGTTTTCATTGTGGAACATGATGTGGCAAAGGAAAATACGGAAAAAACAAAATCAAGATGGAGTCCTTTATCATAATTTCAGTTATAATTCCGAATCTCTATGCCCAAAATAAATCTAAGTCTATGAAACCTCTTAACAGCAGTGAAAGAACCAATGCTATCTGGAAGTTTTCCTTGTTCTATGCCGTGACAGTTATTTTTGCGGTTCTGGGATTTGTCTTTTTATTGTATGTTCCCGATAATGCACTCAAGGCAGAAAATACCAACCTCAACCATGCCGTGAATGAACAGAAGAAGCTGGTTATGCTTATAGATTCTATGGGCAGGCAGTTAAAAGGGCTCGAAACCCTGGATGCCTCTTTCAACCAGATGACAAATGAATTTGATCAGGCCCAGAGCATTACGACGGATAAATGAATATGAAGATCATATACAGACAATTGTATATGAAACAAAAAGAGATTCTGCCGCACTCATCTTTCCTTCAAATAAAAAAATGGCCCTGGGAATCATCAATTCCCTTGATGCCTTCCTGACTTACAGGAACACGATAGGTTTGCTCAGGCAGACTATCAAGGAAAAGGGTATAAATATGGAACAAATTGAAGCTTTGAATAGCAAACTCAAGGAAACAGAATCGCAACTTGAAACCTATAAAATCATTCTTGCATCGAAACCCGGTGATGCAGGTGGAGGAGGTGGAGGTGGCAAAGCCAATAACAAAGAAGTAGAAAAACTACAACTTCAATTGAAAGATTGTGAAGATCAGTTGAAATTAGCACAGGCTTCAAAGGGAGACGCGGCTCCCGTGGATGTTACGCCCTCTTCAGACCAGGATATCTGAACTTGAGGCAAAGCTTGCCATGTCAAAGGGCTATAGTGATGAAAGCAAGGCTGAATCAAGGATCACAAACTGCAATCAGAGAAAAGGCCTTTACCAGTCTGCCCTGGTGGTATTCAAAGAATACCAGAATTCGAATCTCGAATCAATTAAAAAAGAAGCCACCCAAAAAGTAACGGAGATTACTGCCAAGTTGAAAAAACCGCCGGTGGGGTGTGAATAGATTATTTGAGGTTTGAGGTTTGAGGTTTGAGGCTGGTGGCCTTAATTAAATCAATGTATTTATTCCCAATCTCGAATGAATGATTCCTCCCTCAGTTCAAACATTTCGCCTGATACGATATGCGTGGTAACATCGCAATCGAAAGGCAATAAATAGTCGAACATGAACTGAAGGATTTTAAGTTTCTCTCCGCCTTCCAGGTAACTGATGATATCTTCTGCCTCGGTGGGATGAATATACACATCAAGGCCGAAAGAGACTTCCCGGTAGTTTTCCCCAATAACAAAGTCAACGCCGAGGTAAACACTATTTAAATCCGCGAAACCGGTTTCAGGGACTGAATGATTCAATGGCAGGGACTCTGTGATCTCAAAACGGTCATTCAAAATACTTTCCAGACATAGTTTTGTAAGCCTGTAATTTCCCACAATAAAACTCGCCAGGGGAAGTAAATACAGTAAGTTACAGGTTTGACGTTCGTTAAAGAAATCGGGAATATTCCAAAAATCAATAAATACTTCGCTTCGGAACACATTCTGAACATCAAAAATGCTTTTTCTTTCTTCAGCTTCGAGCAGAAGCAATAACCTGTAAATTTCCTGTTCAAAGGGCAGAAAGAAAATTCTTGAATCTTTCTCAATTTGCTTTTGCAATTTGTATTCCTCAATAGCCTGTGCAGGAGAAATGTTATTAATCCTGTTTTGGGGCTGATGAAAAAGTCCCTTGGGCAAAAGATCATAAATGCCATTGCGGTTGATATCGAGGTTTACATACTGTCTCTTGTTTGTCCTGTATTCCCTTATTTCACCGGCTGCAATGTCTTTTCCGTATCGTCTCCTGAAAATCCCCAGTGCATTGATAACAACTTCGTCCGGATCCAGTCCGGATTCCATTAGTTCCCCCAGGATAAATTCCAGTTTCAGATCAGGGTACTCATTAAACAGGTAAGGAGTATTGGCAATGCTCATTTTTATTTTTTTACCACAATTTTATAAGGCCAGTTTGCAGCAGATCCTGGATTCCAATGTCAATCTCAGGTCCTCACAGGCAGCCGTCCATTCATCTTCAATATTCGCATGGGTATCCTGCGGAATAATTTCAATCAGTATCGTCCGGATAAATCCGGTTGAAGGCACTGACCCGGTTTCGAATATTTTTCTGATGCGGATGTCCCTTGCTTTTTCTGTCATGGCCGCCCAGCATGCCGCCCTTATATCTTCTAGGGTAACAATCCGGTCTCTCGATAACAGGCTCTTTCTTAAAAGGTTTGTTTTTTGTTCTCCCCTTGGTTTCTCCTGTCCGCCCCTTGTTGTGGTCATTAACCAGGTTGAGTTGTTATCGAGATAATGAACCTGAGAAAAGGGTTACCTTGTTACCGGAAGGAATATTATTCGCACCTTGACCCTGCGAACTCCAATACTCAATAAACAGGGTTTCCCCGGGTGACAGGGCATTCAGAACAATGTAAGGATTTGATGATTTGAATTCAGATTGTTTTTTTACCCGTTGTTCCAGCCTGGCAATGTTCTGATTCAGTTCAAGGATCTGGGAACTGAGAAAATCCTCGCCCATTGAAGCAAAAGATGCTCCTTCATCCTGCAGAAGTTCAAGCAGATAGTTAAGCATTTCCTGGGCCTGTCGCTGATCCAGCCGGTTAATAGAAGACCGGATTGTATAGGTTGATACATCGAGTTCCTTCAGGCCTGCAAGCGGAATTCCCTTATAAACCCTGTTGCTGTCGTTTCTTACTTCCCTTACAGCCAAAAAGGAATCCGGCGATTCCAGGGCGATGACGTTGATTGTTTTCTGAGCTTTGTAATTTATTTTGTGAATTCTCCGGTTTAAAACCGGAAAACAATTAATCGCACAAAGTATGTTGTTCAGGATTTCAGGCGGACAATAAGTCGGAAATTTTATTCTTATCCAGTACAAATCTTTTTTAAATGATTTTAATTCCTGAACGGTAAATTTCTTTTCGAAAATTCCCGGATATTTCACTTTGGATCTCACTTCACGGGACTCGGTGGAATTGGTGATTGTGAGAAAATATCTTGAAAAAAGCAGGGATGCCTGCTTCTTCCAGTTTTCCGGAAATGTCAAATAGTCTGTCAAGGCTGTCCTCCTTTTTGTTACCCCTCAATCCTGCCTGTATACTTATCCTTTCACCTGTATGAAAGCTCCATTCAGTAAAAGGCAGGTATTGACTGAATATTTCCTTTTGCGGTTCATTTTACCAGTCAAAAAAGAAACTCATTCCGTTGAATGATGAGGCCTCTTCTTCCAGATCAATTCCAAGCCAAATGTATTATATTCCTCAAAATCCTTTCCATCATTTTCTACCAGGTAGGTCCTTTTCGTTCCGTTTTCAAAACCAAAGACATTTCTTTGTGTAACGCAGCACAATATGCTTCCTTTATAGACTGGATATTCACCTGCAGGTGAAAAGAACACGTCGGTATTTTCCTTGCTTCCGGAATTCTGTATCCTGTCCTCCGGCTTTTTCAGCAAAAACTGGGCAGTGCGGTTTACAGTCGTACCATTGTCCACCGCCTTTGTTTGTATGATGGCATAGGCAGGTTTTACAATGTCGAGTTCCGGACTGATCAATCCGGTTAGTCTTTCAATGACACGGAACTGAGTTTCACTGATCTCATAACTTATCTTTTCAAATTCACCCGCAAATGCCTCAATGAGTAATTTTACCAGGGGGTCAAAAGATTCCATTTCGCCCTCTTTATAGCCCCACAGATCGGCGGCTTTTTTGAGAATCCTGCTTTTTATCCTTTCCTTGTCAAATGATTTCTTATCGAGGTTTATCATGCTGCAAAATTTCTTTAATGATTATTCCAATGAGAAAGGAGCTATAAAGATCTGTTCCATGAATTCAAATTTCTCATTTGTTTTAGCTATGAATCCGTTAATGCGGATGATGAGTTTTCGCTTTATCCGGATCATTTCCTTACTCAGGAACTTGTATTCTTCAATTTCAACTTTCACTTTGATATTATTCAGTCTTTCTTCATGTTTCCTGATGGTCTCCTCCAGGGAGCCGGATATCGCATCTTTCCACTTTATGTTTGCCAGGATCTCAAAATCCTGTTCCCATACGCTGCATCCAAAGGAATGATCATACCTGAGCTCCTTGAAATCAGTAGTGATAAGCAAATACAGATTCTGGGCAATTGATTCCTGAAGGGAACAATATGCAAGTGGTTTTCTGTTAACAATCTTATCCAGCCTCAATGGCAGGGTATAGAGTGAATTGCCTGAATCATTCATATTGTTCACATTTTTATCTTACAGCCTGTAGATCAATCCAATTCCCAGACCAATGCCTGAAAATGGCATTCTTAATAAAGGTTGAGGATTGGGAGCATTGACATTGGTTTGTCCATCCTTGATCGTGTAGCTTTTCATATATTCCGTTTCAACCTGTATTTTGTCCTGTGCACTAAGATCTACCTCAGAACCATCATTATTTATCCACTGGGTCATCACTTTCTTTTTTGGATTATAGGTAAGATGGGTATATTCAACTTCTGTAAAGAACCTTATCTTGTCAGTCAGTTTCACCTGAAAACCGAGTGCTGCCGAAAATCCGAAGGGGAGCCCGCCCTCGTATTCAAAATCCTGTTTGGATTTGGTGATATGGTCTGTCGGATTAGGATTGATGTTGATATCTTCAATATATCGTTCATTATACTCACTGTTGGTCTTTTCAGTCACCTTTGTCATCACGCCCACCTTAATGGCCAGCCTGTTATAAATGAAAAAGTTAGGCTGGGATAATGCTTTGAAGGTAATGTTCGGACTGACTGTAGCAATTTTGGCCTGGTAATCCACGCTTGTATTGCTGATTTGAACCAGTCCCGCCTGGTTATCATAATAATACAGATTGCTCGATGTTATCGTCGGACCAAAATAGTTATCCGCATCCAGTCCCACGTTAATGAAATCATTCAGGACAATTCCTACCCCAATACCAACTCTTAATCCCATCCCCAGGCCATCCTTGATTGTATTGAACGTATAGTCATTATTTACAACTGTTGAAGTGTAACTTGTACTCCGGTAGGAAGCAGAAGTAGGAAGGGCATAATTTCCAAATACTTTGAAGTAAATTTTGGAGTCGGCTGTTTGGGCACTAAGATTCATGAAATGGGAGGCAGATAAATGCCAGGATAAAATACTTTTTCATAGGATAAGTGATTAATGGTTTAATAATTGTTTACTAAAATATCAATAGTAACTTTTCGTTGAAAGTCTTATAAAGTACCCTCTCATCACTGAAGCAGAGACGCCGACTCCAATACCCCATCCCCCAATGTACTGGCTCTTGAAAAGGACATCGAACAATCCTGCTGTGATATAAACCAGGGAATACCCGTAAGCGGCACTTACCCCGGCAGAGCTCATTAATCCCATGCAATTGCTTAAGTCATCGGAAGAAAATGGTCTGCTTGAAGTTATTTTTGACCAGTAATTCATACCCTGGCCTTTATTATACAGGTCTGTCGGACTTGGAGCTACTGCAGAATTTAAGCTTCCACCTGCTCCTATACCGCCTCCAACAAAAATGTACTCTCCCAGGAAGTCGGCAGCTTTACTTCTGAACTGGAACATGGTAACTGATGCTCCCGCACCTGCAGCTCCACCTGCGGTGGCCACTCCAACACATTCCCAGTCATTTGCTTTTGTTGATGCGCTCATTTGATTTCCGTTTTTTTAATTAAGAATAAATCTTTAAATTGGTCTATTATATTTACTGTATGGCTGCACCGGACATAAAGAAATCGCCCTATAAAATTTTCATCTATTATATCATTGTATCCCTTATACTTTTCGGATTGATCAATTGTATCGGCCTGATCTCTTCCATATCCGTTCAAACGCGTTTTTTGTTCATCTTGCTGGCTTACCTTCTTACCGGAATAATTCATATTTTCCTGATTAAAGCAATTTTCAGGGATCTGAAACCTCAGAAAAGCCTGCTTTTTTCGATTTTGTTGACTTTCCTGGGCTGCGTTGCAGTTCTGGTCCTGAATTATTTCGTATTCAATAAAACCTCCCAGGCCCTTTTTGCCATGGGACTCGTAGTGTTTCCCCTTCCTTTTTTATTCATGTATACCCTTGAACTTTTTTTAAGCATCCCGGATAAGATTTTCAAAAAATGGTATTATCCGTTGGATCATGCCATGCCCAATCTCGATTTGCTAGATCTGTCAAGGGTTTTGATCATTCAATTTGAATTTTTAAAAAGTATAAGCGAAACCTCACTGACCAACTTTAAGGCAAAAGCTCCGAGCAACATGCCCTTTGGTGAACTTTTTTACATCTTTATCAGCGACTATAACGAAAGTCATCCGCAAAACATCATCGAAATCACCAACAGCAACCAGCAACCTTACCCATGGATATTCTACATTAAAACATCATGGTGGAAAAGGAACAAATTCATTGATCCGGATCTGACCTTCCAGGAAAATGGAATAATCAATAATGACATTATTTCCTGTCAAAGGGTGGATCAATAGAATTATGCCGGGAAACTCGTTTCACCCATGGTTGCTCCATCAGCCTGGATAGTTATTACAACCAGCATATCATTCACGTTTTCTGAAGACTGGGTGTTCATATCATATGTTTCCAGGTAATCCCTGCAGATGGCATTCTGAAATTCGATTGTCCGGGTTGTCGGCCCTGCAGAATTGATGGTGTTTTCTACCAATAGCTTCAATGTAGCCGGTTGATTCTGGATAAAATAGTCAAAAAGAGGGCTCTTGTCGTTATAATTGGTACTGCATGTAATGTGTGCAGAAACCGTACCTGCTCCCTGGTTAAAGTTAATGGCATAATTCGAGACTATTCCGATGTCATCGGAGTTGTCATTAATGAACAAGATCGCTACCTGGTTAAAATTGCTTGGCATAATTTTGGTTTTTAAAAGTTTATAACTCAGTTGTCTATATTTCTGTTGCTGTTATATTAATTCAGTTTGATCAGTCCGCCTTTCATATTGACCATCGCCTTTCCTTCCACATCCACCGAGGTCCCTTCCATTTTCAGAGAGCCCTGGGTTGACATTTCGAGTGAAGCATCGGCATCTACTTTAAACTGGGCACTTTTTATTTTGGTACCCTGCTGAGCTTCGATTTCAATGGTTTGATCCGCTTCTATTTTTAGCGTTTGTGATTTGATGCTGATATCTTTTCCTTCAAGAGACAGCGAACCGTTCGTTTTTATTTCGATGTTCCCGTCATTTTTAAAGCTCAGGATCAATGATGTACCTGTATTATTTTCATTTGAAACAGTGATGCGCTGATCATTGTCTGTATCATCAAAGGTGATATGGTTGCCCCCCCTGGTTTGGATCACCTTCAGTTTATTGTCGTCGGATGTATAGGATTCCCCGCCGGATTTCGGATACAGGCTGCCCAAAAGCACAGGATGCGAAGGGTCGTTATGTTCATATCCAACGATCACCTGTGCCCCTTTCTCCGGTGTGAATAATATCCCCTTTCCTTCACCGGAGTATAAGGTGGATACCCGCACCCAAACGGATTCAGCATCGCTTTTTTGCCAGAAGAATCTGATCTTAACCCGGCCAAGTTTATCAGGATCATCATTATCCATTACCTCTGCAATCTCAATATGGCCTAACGGTTTAATTAAATCGGGTGAAGTTGGGGGAAGAGGCAGTGAATCCGGAATGGCAATAAAATCATTCGAATAACAACCGTTTTCATCCACAATATGCGTAATTTGAGTTATCCTGTATTTTCCAAGATTTTCCTCTGAACTGCTGTCATCATCGTTATAAAGGATCCCTTTTGCAGAAACGATCTTACCTAAACGCAAATCGCAGCTTTCTCCCGTACCGTTAAAATGAATATAGTCACCGGTCTGCCTTGTCTTTACCATTTTCACAAGGTCATTGATTTCCGAGCCGTTTTCAATGGCACTTACACTAACGAATTGGTTTTCCTGGGAAAACAGACTTTCAGATTTATCCAGTGCAAAGCTGACCAGCTTGTTAAGCCCGTTCAGTTTCTGATCCTTTGAAATGCCGGAGGTTTCTTCATCTTTCTGATAATTGTAGTTATACATCCCGAACCGGGAGGGAAGAATTGAAATGGACATATTATAATTCTGAATACCGTCAATCTGAAAATCAGTTGAATCATCCTCATTCGATCCGGCAATCAGTTCCAATCCATTATAATAAAACCAGTTCCCATGTTCCTGGGAAAGGCGCTTTAAGAAATCAAAATTACTCTCATCGTATTGCACAACATATTCAAGAGCAGGGTTATCGTCAATCCTGATTTTCCTTTTCAAAAGATTCTGGGGATAACTATCCAGCACCTTATCATAAATCTGCTTAAGCGTTTGTTTCACAAAGGTTCTCCTTTGTATTCCATCCTTCAGTAATCCATCGGTACTGGTGCCTTTCAAGGAAAAACACGGATTAAACGCATTGTTATTCCTTAATTCAATGGAAGTGACAATTCCTTTAAAATCAAAACTCATCGATTCATCTGATGAAGATGGTTTTATTGAAAACTGGATGATCTTGCCCATTACAGTTTCATGAGATTTATTGAAGAAGCTTTCACTGCTTTCTTCAAGAACTTCAAAAGGCACAACGACTTCAAAAGAATGCGGATTGCCAAACTCCTGCCGGATGACAAGACTAATGCAATGTGAGAGTTTAGTACCTCCCTCCAGTTCAATATCTACATTTACCTGTTTCGCCATTTTCTACATTATATTACTTATGCGCTCCGCGCAATCCGTGGATTTACCCACGGTTATTGATATCAGGCCCTTCAGGGCCGCTAACTGCATGACTGCATGACTGCATGACTCCTGCAGACCTTATGCGCTCCGCAATAATTCATCATTCATCATTCATAATTCATAATTTTCTACCAGTGGTTATCGTGCTTAATATCCCCGATACTGATCGATTTGGCCGATATCTCAAGATAATGCCTGTAGGGGGCGCCCGAACCACCATCTTTTGAGATCACCACCAACTCTTTGTATTTAATGCAAAATCCATCTTCAAATTTTATTTCCTTAAAAACTGATTGGTCGCTTTTTAAATAAGAAATGGAACCGCTCAGTTTCTTTTTGTTGTTTGTGGCCCATGAGATATTGGTCTCGTCATCGGTGCCATAGATCTCGAGCCTGATTGGCCTTGCAAATACTTTAGGGACTGGTTTTCCGAACAAATCCGCCTTTTGCCAGAGGCTGTATTCACAAGTGATAACGGGAAATGTTTTGCCTTCAATTTTAAGTTCTGCCGTATAAGCCATTATTCACATTGATTTAAACCAAACTATTTACCAGTTCCTTTCATTTAAGCCATTGGTTATCCAGATCGATATTTCCGATTGATAATTTTTCAGCTGAAATTTTAAATCTTGTTACAAGGCTATCTTCGGCTGCTTCATCAAACTCTCGCTAAATTCTATACAATAGGCATCTTCAAACTTTATCTCCTTGAGTTTTGTCTCAAAGTCAGCCTCATATAAATTAATGCTGCCGTTCAGGGTTTTTCTGATGTGAACCATCCAGTCGAAAATCACAGTCATCTTCAACAGAAAACAGTTCAATCTCTATCTTCCCTCCTTTTGCGGCAGTGGAAGGTCTCCCGAACTGATCGGCAGCTTGTTCAATCTCTATCGAAACTGAATTCAGGAGATATGTATTACCTTCCAGGACAAGTTCCGCCTTGGCAACCATTATTCCTGACCATACTCAGATTTCCATTCTGCTGAATCCGGATCATCTCCCTTGGTGCCATCCAGTTTGATCAGGAAGTTTTTTGCAGGGAAATAAGGGGTCATATGAATATCCAGGTAAATTCTGTCTTTTTGCACCGGATCTCTTTCAAACCGGATCAGTTTAAATTTTTCGATCAGGTTATTAGGACCGGTAATACCACTCAGAAATTTCATGATCTGTTTCTGAATATCCATTTTCGTGTTGACGGTGAAATTCTCAAATGCCCTTCTGTTGAGGAAATCAATTAGCACCTTGGTGACATAATCAAATACACGGACAACCGAATAGGTTTGTAAACCCAGGTTATCGCCATTGAAAAGAGTTTTTGCTGAAAAAGCCATTACGGCTCCGTATTCAAAAACCATGGGCACCAGTCCGGATTTTTCCAACATGGCAATTTCACTTTTCTTAAGAGGGAAGCGGACACCATCCACCTCGTTCATTCCGCCGTGTTTCTTACCTGCGGTGACCTGTGACATCAAGGTTTTGTATATTTTTCCGGCCAGTGCAGATGATGGCGGAACATATAAATCCTCTTCCTCACCAATATCAGCAGCCTTACCGCGGCCAACAAGCCAATTGCAGGTCATGATCACATTTGACAAATGCTCATCGCCTCCGGTTAGATTAGCCGATTCAAACAATTCCAACACATCATCCGGCGCATCGAGATGTTCAAAATCCGTTAAAAGCATAACCTTATTCTTGTGTGCAATCTTGGCCCATTTGTCAACCACTTTTTTGGAGCCCAGGTACCCTGGAACCACCATCAGTGAATAATTATCACGCAGGTCAAGCCTGTCGTAATTTTTATCCAGTTCCTGTGAAACGGCATCAATAAACGTGGTATTATCAAGATCCTTGAGTTGCTCGGGATCAGCATTAAGAAAGGAAACATTTTTAATCTTCTCCGATTCAGTATTCTTCAGGAAAAGATTTACCGAACGATAGGCCGTTTCAAGATCCCGGGTTGCTGCCAGTGATTTCCTGACATTGTTTTTCAACAAGCCCTGCACAATTTCCACCTTCGATTCGCAAACCTGGATCATATCAGATACCGAGGTAGAATTGGTTAAAAGTCCAATCAGGAGATTTAACCTCTTTTTCAGTTGCTTTCTTTCCAAATCCTTTCCTGACTCAGTAAGAAAGATCTTTTTACGGGCCTTTTTTTCGGGATTTAAATTCTGAACTCCGTCAACAGTAGTTTCAAGTATGCTGAACCCGCCATATTTGCTAAGCTTTTGGGCACTGACTTCCAGAATTTCGGAACTTTGCAAAGCCACTTTGGCTTCAGCTTGTTCCACGGTTTTTTCCAATTGTTCTTTTGCCATTGTAGTAAATATTATAGTGAGACTTCAGCATCTTCAAGTTCCTGCACAAGTGCTTTCAGGGCAGCTAAATAGTTTTCCTTAGCATCCGGATTTTCGAGTACAGTCTTTAAGATTTTATTCGATTTAAACTGTTTGATGATTTTCTGAAGGTCGTTCACTTCAGCATTCAGATTCTGCAGAAATGGACTCTGGGCAATAATGCCCTGTTTTCCGAAATGCGAAAGACTTTGAAAGCGAAGGACCTCGTTCACCGAGGAACCTTCCTCAGTTTCAAACTCCATTTCCACTTCGGGCTGATAATTCTGAAAAACCTCATCAATGTTTTTCAAATCATGCACAACTTCCGGTTTGTATGCAGGATCATTTGTTAATTTTTCGACGAAAAGCGTACGGTTAAGAGGAATATCGGAAATTGCCTCTGCCGCATTGTTGGCCTTTCTTTCTTCGCCGCCAATTCCATAAGTATTCATGTTATTATTATATTAAGTTATTACTGTATTTAAATCACAATGAATCAATATATAGCATGGATAGCCCGACTATCCGATTAAAACCGTAGGGAAACCAAGTACGATGCTTCCGCCATGAGCCGTCGTATCACCCATCCGGGCAGCCGGTTTTCCGCCGATCAGCACAGTGGCAGACCCGCATGCAATGACATCCGGCGGTCCAACACAAACACACATATCCCCTACCACTGAAGCCGGTTGGTTACCAATTAAAACTGTAGGTACACCGGGACCTGTAACGGGTCCTCCAACATGGGGTATGGGAGGTAAACCCGGGGTTACCATCGGGCAGATGTGCATATCTCCTAATCGGGCTGCTGGCTGGGACATGGATTAGTTGTTAGTTGTTAGTTGTTAGTTGTTAAGGTTGTTAGTTGTTGGTTGTTAGTTTATTCCAGTTTGTCAATCAATTGTTTATCGCTTTCAACTATATCGGGTTGAGCCAGGGACTTCGTCATTGCTCGTGTTCCATATAATATTTCCTCCGGCACCCAATCCAATAAGGATATGGGAGCCTTTTTTAATTTCTTCGAGAATGATCATCCGGGAAATGGGCCTTCTGAGTTTATTTCTGATGACACCCTTCAAGGGCCTGACTCCATATTTTGGTGTGAATCCTTCAAATGCGATCTGTTTTTTGGCTTCGGGAGAAATTTCAAGGCGTAGATACCCTGCTTTGACAATAGCTGGATAAGTTCTTTTAAATGGATGTCAAATATCTTCACCAGGTTCTCTTCCGAAATGGGCGCAAAAGGAACAATTTCAGTGAGCCTGGCCAGGTATTCCGGTCTGAAATACTGGGTCATGATCTCCATCATCTCATTTGTTGTTGGAATTTCCTTGTTTTCGAATTTCCGGGAAACAAAATCACTTCCGATATTGGAGGTGAACAACACAACCGCATTTGAGAAATCACCTTCTTTGCCCAGCCGGTCATGTATTTTCCCTTCATCCATGATTTGCAGGAACAGATCAAATACCGAAGGATGCGCTTTTTCAATTTCATCAAACAAAACAACGGAATAGGGCTTCTGACGGATCTTATTCACCAGCAGACCTCCTTCTTCGTATCCGACATAACCCGGAGGGGCACCATAAAGCAAGGCAGCAGAATGTTCTTCCTTAAATTCCGACATATCGAACCGGATAAAGTACGATTCATCATTGAACAGGAAATCAGCAAGGGCCTTGGCAAGCTCAGTTTTTCCGGTTCCCGTGGGTCCCAGCATGAAGAATGAACCGATAGGCTGTCCGCCTTTGATCAATCCTGACCTGGATTCCAGGATGGATTCCGAAAGCGCATGTATGGCATAATCCTGGCCAATAACACGCCTTTTCAATATATCCTCCATCCCGATGAGTTTGTCGCGCTCATTCCGCTTGATCTTTCCCAGGGGAATCCCGGTTTTTGAAGCCATTACCGAGGCAATATCATGCTTATCGATAGAATCCTTTTTTTGAGTGCCTGGCAGATCGCAACAATTTAAATGCATCTTCAACAAATTTCTTCATTTGTTCAGCCGATTCCATTTCCTCGATCTTTGAATCTCCGTCGTTGATCTGGCTGAACAACATAGGATTGATAGTATTCCTGCATTGCTGATAGAGCCATTTGTATTCATCCTGCTGCTCCTTTGCACTTTTCAGATCTTTTATCGGATCAAGATATCCATGCAATATATCGAGATCCTTTTGAACCGTCGTTTCCATTGTTTTAACTGACGCCATTGTACGGTCAAGCAGATCAATGGCAGCATCCGGAAGCCTCCGCTCCTTTATATATCTTTTCGACATGTAAACTGCTTCCTGAATGGCATCCTTATTCAGGGAGATACCATGGTGTTTTTCATACAGTGGCATCACAGACTGCAACATCCTGATGGCGGTGTTTACATCGGGTTCTTCCACTACTATTACTTCGAACCTTCGACTGAAGGCCTCATCCTGCTCAATATATTTTTGATATTCCTCCTGCGTGGTAGCTCCCATCACCGTTATTTCGCCACGGGCCAGTTCAGGTTTCAGCAAATTGGCAATACCCTGCAATGAACTTTTGTTATCGAGCAGCATGTGAATTTCATCGATAAAAAGGATGGCCTTATTATATTTTTTAATCTCAGTGATCACCTTGTTTACCCTGTCCTCTATTTCACCCTTATAGGAAGCACCGGCAACCAGGGCGCCTGTATTCAGTTCAAACACTGAACTGCCTTTTAAATAGGACGGAACCGAATCATTCTGGATCTTCTGAGCCAGACCCATAGCCAGGGCAGTCTTGCCTACGCCGGGTTCTCCAACGAGAATCACATTGGGCTTGGTCCTTCTTCCAAAAACCTCAATGATCATTCGCATTTCCTTTTCCCTTCCAATAATGGGATCAGTTTTTGCGAGCGAAGCAGCCTCTGTTCTGTTTATACAATATTTTGCCAGCACACCGGATTCAGAAGATAACCTGGCTGGTTCATTTACCGGTTCTTCTGTTGGGGTTCCCTCAGCAACCGGCTCAAAAAGAAGGGCTTCCTGCTGTGTAACAGGCAAAGACTTCAACTGCTCGGACGTAAAAACCAAACCGGGTTTTAACAGGGCAATCAAGGCACATAACGGATCGGTAAAATCCTTTCCGGTCTGAATCCGCACCAGATCAGCCACATCAAAAACCTTGTTCACTTCTTTGTCGGGTTCGGGTGACTCAGTCTTTCTTGATGCCCGGGGATAATTCTCCAGACGAACATCCGCCCACTCCCTTAAATAATGAATATCCTTTTGATGCGATGACAGAAGGGTTGCCAGACCTATATCATTATGAAGAAGAGCTTTTAGCAAATGAGAAGGTCCCCAGGTGTTATGGCTATATTCTCTGGCAATGGAAGAGGATATTTCCATGGCATTTTTCAATTCGGGTGAATAGGCCATTTGTTTTTAATTAAGGGTTAATACCGCTACTCAAAAAAACTGCAAGGCGTTCTGAAAACTTCACTTGTGAAAATCAAAGACAAAACTGAAAATTGAAAGTAAACTGTGAGAAAGCAAACGTGAGAAGTGATTAATACTTTAAGATACTTATATCCTATTTAATAATATACTTCATATTATTTTGAAGAGGAAAATCAGTTAATTTAACTTTTACCCTTCAATTGTTTTTCTGTTAATTAGATGGTTAAGTTTGGGATTATGAAACATGTTAATTAACATTTCATGTTGAGGTAAGTTCATTTTGATTTCAATTATTAAGTGAATAATTTTATTTTACTATATTTTTGATTGCTTGCTGTTCATATAATGCATGTGTCGTTAACAAAATGTCTCTGTGAGCGAGGTAGGTTTTGCAGCCCTTCCGGGCGGTTATCGCAGTACCGACGGAACCTTTTCCGATATGGGCCTGAGCGGCGACTGGTGGACCTCAACCGGGGAGAATGATATCAACGGCTGGTTCAGGGGTGTGGGTAATAACCTTACTATCGTTTCCCGTGTAGGCCTTAACAAAATGTATGGTTTAAGCGTACGTTGCGTCAAAGTAGCAGGCTGCTGCCCCGGAATTGGACAATGAACGCAGATAAATCGCTGAAGATTAAAGGGGGGGTATAGCAGGATACCGGTCTTTTTTTAAATTAGGAAAAAGTTTATGAAATACCTGGTAATTACCCTGATATGGTCGGCATATTGCTTCCTGCACAGCTTCATGATAAGCATCTGGTTTAGCAATATCATGAAGCGCCTGCTTAGAGAATATTATGCTTTTTACCGGCTGTTTTTTGTACTTGTTTCCACACTACTTCTTTTTCCAATCATCCGCTTCACAATTCAGCTTGATCATGAGGTTGTTATCACATATTCAACGACCTTGAATATTTTCCGGTATATTCTTATTACTTTGGGTGTTCTGGTGTTTGTGAAGGCTTTTCTTATTGATTATGATGTATTACACTTTTTGGGTTTCAGGCAGGCTATGAAATTCAATAAAACTGAAAAAGAACTTTCAAATACAGAATTGAAAAAGAGTGGATTACTGGGCATTGTCCGGCATCCAATGTATTTTGCTGTTGTAGTCATATTATGGTGCCATTCCTTTACAATTGCAGATGTGATCGTGAATGCTGTGCTTACAATATATGTTGTCATTGGAACCATTCTTGAAGAAAGAAAACTTGTAATTGAATTCGGGGATTCCTATATCCGGTATCAGAAGGAAGTACCCATGCTAATTCCGTTTACCAGGAGGAAAACCAATAACTAAATATCAATCATGAAAAATAATTTATTTTTCATCCTGGCAGGGATTTGTATTTTCGCCCATATTGTCAGAACAATTTATGAGATCTTAAAACACAGGAAACGCCTGGTACCTGATAAACACTCGTTTATCATTGTTTTTACCAATATGATCGTACTCTGGTTTTCCTGGTTCCTGCTCTGCAATGTGGATGCATTCCACATGGAATTACCGCCAGTGATAAGCTATTTTGGACTCATGCTTGTAGTTTTGGGAGTCCTTATATTCCTTATTGCTTTATCAACCATCAAATCGCTTGAAACTTATGCAGGTGACCTGATCACCCACGGAATTTATTCCAGGATCAGGCATCCGATGTATCTTGCTTTTATTCTTTGGTTAATTGGTTTGCCGGTATTTTATGGGGCATATTTTTCCCTGGTACTCGCCATGGTGTTTATTGCCAATGTATTGTTCTGGAGGTACCTGGAAGAATTGGAGCTGATAAGCAGATTTAAGGGATACAGGGAATATCGTCAGCGAACCATTTTTTAACCACAGAGTTCACAGGGATTTGCACTGAGGTCTCAGAGCTTCTGATTGCATCCGCCAAGTCCGGATAACTTATCTTGCTTTAAAATGAGGCTACTTTGCATATGAAAAGTGATTAATATAAAACCTTTGCGCCCTCCGTGAAAAACTCTGAGAACTCTGTGGTTAATTTTTATGTTGCAAATTAGAAATTTATGTCGTATTTTTACGTCATTAAACATATGTTGTATTTATCCGACATATATTTTTACCCGTTATGATTAAAACAGAGGTATTCACACCGGAACTACAGGAACTGGCCCGGTTTACAAAGGTACTTTCTCATCCTGCCCGTCTTGCCATTCTTCAGTATCTTGCAGAAACAAAAACATGCATATCAGGTGATATATCCGACCAGCTTCCTTTAAGCAGGAGTACCGTTTCCCAGCATCTGAAGGATCTTAAAGAACTGGGACTTATCCATGGAGAAATTGATGGACTGAAGATTAATTACTGCCTGTGTGGCAGCGAGATTAACCGGTTATTAAAGGTGTTCGGTGATTTCTTCGATCAGATAAAAGAAGTGGAAATCAGCTGTAAATCATGTTAATATGAAGATATTGATCCTATGTACCGGAAACAGCTGTCGGAGCCAGATGGCGCATGGTTTCCTTCAATCTTTCGACAATAGATTTTCTGTTCGTTCAGCGGGAACCGAACCTGCCCCTCAGGTCAATCCAAAAGCCATCCAGGTTATGCGCGAATCAGGAATTGATATCAGCAGCCATAAGCCGGGATTGGTTGATCAGTATCTCAATGAGGAATGGGATTATGTGATCACTGTTTGTGATCATGCCAATGAAACTTGTCCGCTATTTTCCGGAAAAGTTCAAAACAGATTGCATATGGGATTTGAGGATCCATCCCACGCTACTGGCAGTGATGAATTCATATGGAACGAATTCCGCCGGGTAAGGGATGAAATCAAAAATGCATTTTATAAATTATATATTGATGAAATAAAACCACAATTATGAAAGCAGAAGATCTAAAAATGGTTGTCAAAGAAAAATATGCTGAAATAGCCACTCAGGACAAAGTACAGAATCAGTCATCCTGTTGTGGCAGTGGCTGCGGCTGCGGTGATACGAGCTATACAATTTTCAGTGATGATTACAGCACTTTGCAGGGTTATAACCCGGATGCTGACCTTGGCCTGGGTTGCGGTATGCCGACCGAATTTGCAGGGATAAAGCCCGGAGATTCAGTTCTGGATCTGGGTTCAGGTGCCGGGAATGATTGCTTCGTTGCCAGGGCACTTGTTGGTGAAAAGGGTAAGGTAACCGGACTGGACTTTACCGATGCTATGCTGGAAAAAGCAAGGGCAAATGCTGCCAAATTGAAATATACAAACATTGAATTCGTAAAGGGAGACATTGAAGAAATGCCTCTTCCTTCGGATACATTTGATGTTGTGATCAGTAATTGCGTGTTGAATCTTGTTCCGGATAAACAGAAAGCCTTTACCCAAATATTCAGAGTCTTAAAAAAAGGCGGACATTTTTGTATTTCGGATGTGGTCTTGTCGGGACAACTACCTGAAACATTGCGAAATGAGGCTGTAATGTATGCCGGATGTGTTGCCGGTGCGCAGCAAAAGGAAGAATACCTTGAAACTATCCGTCAGGCCGGTTTCGGTGATATTCAGATTCGTAAGGAAAAACAGATCACCCTTCCCGATGAGATCCTTATAAATTACCTGGATGAATCGGAATTAAAAGAATACAGGGCAAGCAAACAGGGCATTTTCAGTATAACCGTTACAGCATCCAAATCATAATAATCATGGATTCCGCAACAAAGCGTCTGTCATTTTTTGACCGCTATCTGACGGTCTGGATTTTTGCCGTAATGTTTGCAGGGGTAATGATCGGCTATTTCTGGCCGGGCATTACCTCTTTCTGGAATTCATTCAGTAGGGGTACAACCAATATTCCAATCGCTATTGGTTTGATACTGATGATGTATCCACCCCTTGCCAAGGTAAAGTACGAAAAACTGCCCCTGGTTTTCAATAATCCAAAAATGCTGGGTTTGTCACTTACGCAAAACTGGATCATCGGCCCGCTTGTCATGTTCTTTCTTGCCATTCTCTTCCTGCATAATCATCCGGGCCTGATGACCGGTGTTATTCTGGTTGGTCTTGCCCGGTGCATAGCCATGGTGCTGGTATGGAACGACCTGGCAAAGGGAGATACAGAACTGGCTGCCGGCCTGGTTGCCTTCAACGCCCTCTTCCAGGTTTTTCTTTATTCGGTTTATGCCTATGTGTTTATTACTTATCTGCCTCCTCTTGTTTGGATTAAAAGGATCCATAATTCAGATTTCCATCTCGGACATAGCAGTAACTGTGTTGATCTATCTTGGAATTCCGTTTGCGGCAGGACTGGTTTCAAGCTTACTCCTTCGAAGATGGAAGGGCAATGACTGGTATTTTAAAAGGTATATTCCTGCAGTATCATGGCTAACACCTGTTGCGCTGCTTTTCACAATTTTTGTTATGTTCTCGCTCAAGGGTGAAAAAATCATTGATCTGCCGCTGGATGTTATCCGGGTGGCTATCCCTTACACCATCTATTTTGCCCTGATGTTCTTCAGTACTTTTTTTATTTCACTGTGGATGGGTGAAAGCTATGAAAAAACGACCACGCTGGCATTTACTGCAGGAAGCAATGATTTTGAACTGGCAATTGCAGTAGCAGTGGCTGTATTCGGAATAAACTCCCAGGTTGCTTTTGCGACCGTAATCGGCCCGCTGGTTGAGGTACCTGTCCTTATTCTCCTTGTGGATGTTGCCCTGCGATTTAAAAAGAAGTACTGGAGTCATATTTAACCGTGCACTTTAAAACAAAGCTGGATAATATATGGTTGCCACCAAGGTTGAATATCTGTGGAAGGATTTTGAATCCAAACTCAGATCATTTATATATAGTAAGGTTCCTGACAAGGATGTTACGGAAGATATCCTGCAGGATGTTTTCATAAAGATCCATTTGAAACTGGATACATTAAAGGATGAATCGAGGCTTAAACCCTGGCTTTACCAGATTACCCGGAACAGGATCATGGATTATTACAGGCGAAATAAATCCATAAACCTTTCGCAGTTGGCCCGGGATGAACAGGAAGAAGAAACCGATAATAAAGTGATGGATGAGGCCATGCAGGATATGGTCGGAATGATGAACGATCTTCCCCGGGAATATTGTGAAGCGCTTTGCCTGACAGAACTGGAAGGTCTTAGCCAGAAGGAATATGCGGTAAAGATCGGAATTCCATATTCATCTGCTAAATCCAGGATTCAGAGATCACGGAAATTATTAAAAGATATGCTCCTCAAATGCTGTCATTATGAATTTGACAAATACGGAACAGTCCTAAGCATTTCTAAAAACTGCTGTTGCTGTAATCCTGGTAAAGCCTGACAGCCGGATGAAATATTAAATTTCTGGAAATCCTTCTTTCTTCTGCGTCTTTTTTTCATGTATCGCGTCTATGGTGAAAATTGAATTTGTTTCACCTTTAAAAAATACAACCATGGATCAGATACTTAAAATTGCAGATTTTATCTTCAAATCGTTCATTCACATCTGGCCTTATCTTCTGGTAACAATTCCCCTGGCCGTTGCAATAAAATTGTCAGGTGCGTCTAAACACATTAACAAAGCCCTAAGCAAAAAACCGATGGTTTCCATATTGCTGGCAACCATTGTTGGGGCCTTTAGCCCATTTTGTTCGTGTGGGGTTATTCCGGTAATCACCTCATTGCTTATTGGCGGAGTTCCCCTGGGACCTGTCATGGCTTTCTGGATCGCTTCACCCTCCATGGATCCGGAAATATTCATGCTAAGTGTTGCCACCATTGGCTGGAAATTATCGGTATGGAGACTGGCCGCCACTTTTGTGATCAGCATTGCAGGAGGAATAATCACTCACCTGGCCCAGAAAAACGGATTTTTCGGAGAAAGTGTCCTAAAAACAAACAGGCCCCTGATACCGGCCAGGGTACGAATCGGTTTATTTGCCCAAAAACTAAGAATGGTGCAGTTATCGGCCATCCTGCCAAAACGGGGTGAGAAATGTGAAGGTTAATTGCTGTGTTTCAGCACCAGTATTTGTCCCTTCAATCCATTCTGGCAGCAGCTGTCCATGTGGTGATCAGGTGCCTGCAAAAAAACCGGAAATTACAAAGCGGATCCTGGCAGAATCGTGGAAATCATTTTCACTGGTTGCAAAGTTTATGGCCCTTGCATTTCTGATCAATGCGCTCATCAGGTTTTATGTTCCCGAAAACCTTATCTCCGGCTGGATAGGCGGCGACAATCCGTTCTCTGTTTTAATCGCTGCCCTGATTGGCATTCCTTTTTACACAACCAATTTAACCGCATTGCCACTGGTAAGCGGGTTGATCACGCTGGGCATGAACAACGGGGCCGTGCTTGCCTTTCTTATTGCCGGACCAGTAACAACCCTGCCCGCCATGATGGCCGTTTGGGGCATCGTTAAGCCTAAGGTGTTTTTTATGTTTCTGGCATTTGGACTGGTGGGGTCAGTTTTATTCGGATACCTGTATAATCTTATATACTGACCAAAATCACGTTATCGTGGCATTCTGAAATAAATCATATATTTATGTTATGATCAATTAACAGTGATTCATACGTAAAGTGTATAAACGAAATGGTATGGATTTCAAATAAACCCGGGTCAGCCAATATAAAAGTATTTTAAATATGAAGGTAAAAACTGTAGTTATCGCTATCTTAACAGGATTCTTCTGTTATTCCTGTGCGGAAAAAGAAAGTTTACCCGACAACAATAATCGATTATGGTACCGATATCCGGCAAAATATTGGAATAGTCAGGCCTTGCATCTGGGGAATGGCTATTTTGGTGCTTCTTTTTTTGGCGGGGTTGAAGAAGAAGTTTTTGCATTATCGGAAAAAAGTATTTGGACAGGTGGACCGGCAAATGGCAACTGGGCAAAAGCAGGGGTAAATCCAAATGCCAAAGAATCACTTCCGGTAATCAGGAAAGCAATACTAAACGGGGAAATCCGGAAGGCTGATAGTCTGGTTACTGAACAATTTTTTTGGTTCATCAGAACTATTCGGCAATTTCACTTCAGTTGGAAATCTCTCTATTAAAGTTCCTGAATCATAATGCGGAACCAGGTAATTACCAAAGAACCCTGGATCTTGAAAAATCGTTGGGTTTGATTCAATACGATCTTAACAAGACTTAATTTAAAAGAGAGTATTTCTGTTCTTATCCTGACCGGGTGCTGGCGATGAGATTTTCGGCGAGCAATCCCAAAAAAATCTCATTTAATTTAAGCATGGATGTCATACAGGATTCCTCATTCATTGAAATTTCAGGGAACACCTATCAGGTGAAAGGATTACATTAATAAAAATTATCGGCCCTTTAATGTTCTGATACAGTATAAGGAACAAGGGGGGAACTCTGGGACAGGTTGGAGATTCCATAACTGTAAGGGGTTCCGATTCGGTTGAGTATATCTGACTGTTGCTACCAATTATGAGATGAAATATCCTGATTATACTGGTGATGACCTGAGAATATCACCGGGGACATAATTCAGAAATGATCAAAAAGACTTGAAAACCTAAAAAAGAGTCATATTTCTGATTACAAGTCATTATACGATCGGGTTAAATTATCAGTTGAAGGCAACAAGAAAACCGAAAAACTTCCGACAAATGAGCGATTTCAAAGACTGAAATCAGGTGAATCCGATCCGGGTTATAAAACACTTGCCTTTAATCTTGGCAGGTATATGATTATCAGCTCATCACGTCCCAATACCCTGCCAGCCAATCTCCAGGGAGTATGGAATACCTTTAATGCTGCACCATGGGCAGGTAATTATCAGAGTAATATAAATCTCCAGGAAATCTATTGGTCATGCGGTCCCACTGATCTTGCTGAATGTCAGCAAGCTTATATCGACTGGATCGATAACCTGTCCATCTCCGGAAGGAAGTTGCAAAGCGTATATATGGCACTGATGGCTGGGTCAGTCATACAACCGGTAATATCTGGGGACATGCTGCACCGATTGGTGGTCATCCATGGGGTATGTATCCGATGGGAGCAGCCTGGCATTGCCAGCACGTATGGGATCAGTTTGCGTTTACCCAGGATACACAATATCTGCAAACAGCAGGCTTATCCGCTTTTAAAGGATGCATCAGTATTCTGGCTTGAAAACCTTGATCAGATTTGAAGGGTATTATATTACTGCACCATCAGTTTCAGCCGAACATGGTGCCTTGATGACAGAAAATGGTCTTAATCCTGCTTTTCATGATTCCATCAGTAACAAATATCATTTTTGCCTTCCGGGAGTCTATCAGGATATTGAAATGATATGGGATTTATTCACCAATACTTCAAGCGCAGCAATAATACTGGGTGAAAATAATTTTGCTGATTCTCTTCTGAAAATCCGACAAAACCTTTTGCCGTTAAAGATTGGAAAGTATGGTCAACTTCAGGAATGGTATGAAGATATTGATAATCCGGAATGTCACCACAGGCATATTGCTCATTTATATGCAGTTTGTCCCGGGCAACAAATAGATCCAATAAAAACTCCGGAACTGGCCGAAGCAGCAAAAAAGTCATTGGATATGAGAGGAGACGGACGTTTTCCGATGCAGGAATTAGCCTCAGGAGGTAACTGGGCCAGGGCTCACCGGATGTGGTGCTGGACAAGATTATCGGACGGAAACCGTGCCAATAAAATTATGACTGAGATGCTCACCGAAGAAGGATTTGAAAACGGACTCACCTTTCAGCATGCAGATTATCACTGGGAGCGTAAAGATTTTTATATGGAGGGTGATTTGTATTGCCATTTCCAACTGGATGGCTCTGCTTCTCTTCCCGGATGCATTGCCGAAATGCTTGTTCAATCGCACATAGATGGGATAGTTCTTTTACCTGCATTACCCGATGAACTAAAAACAGGAAGAATTACGGGTCTGAAAGCAAGAGGCGGTTATAAAATTGATATGGAATGGAAGGAAGGCGAGTTAATCCGGGCAGCAATATATGCAAAAAAAGAAAGTCCAATTCCTGTCATTCGTTTAAAAAATAAAATAATTGCTCTTGAAGATTCTAAAATCATAGAATTCAACAGAATCAATAACTGATGTATATAGCTACAATCGTAATCCGCTGAGCGGCCCCGAAAAGAAAAAATCAAATTAAATGAATCCTGTTCATGAAAATATGCGTATAAGTGTGTCTAAGCAAAAAACGAGGAAAGATGAAGCAGGAAATTCAGGATTTAAAAAAAATGATTGAGCTGCTGAGGAAGGAAAATAAATCCCTTGGGAAGTGAGATCGAAAAGTATAAGGTTCAGTTGATTTCACATGTAAAATATGAATCGAGACTTCTGGAATTGTTAAAGGAATATGAGGCTGATACGATCATTCCCAGCCAAAAACAGAAGGATTCAATGACAGCCGGTCAATTGATCAATTGACGGATGATGAGATAAACGAGCTCATCGAACAAAACAGGAAAACCAAAGCCTAGCCCCATTCCGACACTGCCTGTGGCGACGAATGTTGTCAAACAAATTACTAACTTAAATGTTTTACGGCTTTAGTGGTAATTTGGTATTCCAACATTAATCATAAATCAGGGGCTCATGAACAATGCAGACAATGAAAATGAACTGATCAGAATTATTGACCTGTTTTCAGAAAAGGCAAAGGCATATGCCAAAAATACTGACTCCCGGAAAGTATTTCCAACAGCATGAAGCAATAAAAAATCTGGAGCAGGCTGAATATTGAACTTCAGGAACATCCGATAGAATCCGGAACTGGTGCTTGAAGAACTGGATACAATAGGATCACCCTGCCACAGTTAGAAATACTGGCGGAAGGTATTTCGGATTTGTGATAGGCGGCACCTTACCCGTTGCCGTGGGAGCCAACCTGATGGCCGGCGTCTGGGATCAGAATGCCGGTCTTGAAGTTTCTTCTCCTATCTCAGCCTGTCTTGAAAATATTTCCCGCAAATGGCTGAATTCATTATTGCATTTGCCTCCGGAAACAGAGGCAGGATTTGTAACAGGTGCCACCATGGCAAATTTCACTGCGCTGGCCTCTGCAAGGCATTCATTGCTTGCCACACAAGGGTGGAATGTGGAGGAAGACGGTCTGTTTGGTGCCCCACCCATCAATGTGATCATTGGCGAAGAAGCTCATGTGAGTCTGCTAAAAGCGCTCAGTCTGCTGGGTTTGGGAATGAAAAGGGTTATCCGTGTTCCCTGTGATAACCAGGGAAGAATGCGGGCTGATCTGATTCCCCGTTTTCAGGGGCCAACTATCGTATGTATCCAGGCAGGAAACGTGAACACAGGAGCATTCGATCCTGCTGATAAAATTTGTGAATATAGCGCATGAAAAAAATGCATGGGTGCATGTGGATGGTGCCTTTGGCATTTGGGCCAATGCCACCGACGAACGGAGACATTTGACCCGTGGCATTGAAAATGCCGATTCATGGGCCACTGATGCGCATAAATGGCTGAATATACCCTATGACAGTGGAATAGCTTTCGTTAAAGATGCCAAATCATTAACAGCAGCGATGGCGCAGAATGCTTCCTATCTGGTGCAGACCGGCAGCCGTATCCCCTTCATGTATGTACCTGAATTGTCGAGGCGGGCACGCGGTGTGGAAGTCTGGGCTGCCCTTCGAATGCTTGGTAAAAACGGACTTGCTGATTTGATAAACAGAAACTGCGACCTTGCTGCAGTATTTGCCGAAAAGCTCAGAAGTGCCGGTTTTAAGATCCTGAATGAGGTGGTACTGAACCAGGTACTGGTATCATTCGGAGATGCTGAAATGACCAACAGGGTCATAAAAAAAATCCAGGAAGATGGTACATGCTGGTGCGGGGGTACCATCTGGCAAAACCAGACAGCCATGCGGATCAGTGTCTCATCCTGGAAGACGACCCTGGAAGACATTGACAGAAGTGCTGCCGCCATCATTAAAATTGCAAAAGAGGAAATTCTGCAAAAAGTAAATGCCTGATTTGGTCCAACATTTTCTAAATTTGAGGTTTCATCAACATGTAAAGAATGAAACTTCTTCATACTTCCGACTGGCACCTGGGCAAATATCTCAACAACTTTTCACGCCATACGGAACAACAGGAAGTGTTAAACGAAATATGTGAAATTGCCGAAAGGGAAAAGGTACATGCCGTTCTCATTGCAGGTGATCTGTTTGATACCTTTAATCCGCCTACCGAATCGGTTGAACTGTTTTACAAAATGCTGAAACGCCTCTCTGCCAATGGAACCCGGGCTGTGATCGCCATTGCGGGAAACCATGATTCTCCTGAACGGATTGAAGCGCCCGATCCCCTGGCCCGCGAATGCGGAATTATTTTTGCGGGGTATCCCAACTCGCATTGTTTCCCCCTTTGCCCTTGAAACAGGATTAAGTGTTTCCGAAGGTGAAGAAGGCTTTATTAATGTTTCCTTCCCGGGGATTGATGAATCCCTTCCGGATTCTTCTTACCCCCTATGCAAATGAATTCCGGCTTAAAACCTACCTGGGCAGCAGTAATGCTGAAGAAGAACTGAGAAAACTGCTGGAAGAGAAGTGGAAACAAATTGCTGATTTGCATTGTGATGAACCAGGGGATAAATATCTTGCTTACCCATCTCCTTTTAATGAAAAAAGGAGATCCGGTGCCGGAAGAACCGGAAGATGAGAAACCAATTTTGCATGTTGGCGGAGCTCAGGTAATTTATACCGAAAATATACCGCCTCAGATCCAATATACAGCCCTCGGACATCTTCACCGTAAACAAAAAGTGGGATCTTCCACAGGAAATGTGATCTATTCCGGCAGTCCCCTTTCCTATAGTTTTAGCGAAGCCGATCAGAAAAAATATGTGGTCGTTGCGGAAATTCTGCCGGGTAAAGAAGCCTGTATAAAGGAGATCGAACTTTCAAAGGGTCTTCCGCTTTTGCGAAAACGCGCTGAAAACGTTGATGAAGCAGTGGATTGGCTGACATCAAATCCGAAATGTCTGGTTGAACTCACCATGGCAACCGAAACATATCTCACCGCCGCAGAACGGAAAAAATTGTATACCGCCCACGAAGGCATTGTAATGCTGATTCCCGATGTAAAAAACAGGAACGAATGGCAGAATGACTCCGGTGACCGGATTGATCTTACCAAAAGCATTGAAGACCTTTTCATCTAGTATTTTAAACATGCCAGAGGCCAGGATCCCAATGAAAACCTCCTGAAACTTCTGAAAGAAGTATTGTCTGAAAACGACCAGGACTGAAAACGCCAGCGTAAATTATGATTCCAATCCGACTTACCTTGCAGGGCCTGTACTCGTACCAGGAAAAACAAATCATTGATTTCAGGAGACTTACCGAATCACATATTTTCGGGATTTTCGGACCCGTGGGAAGTGGCAAATCGGCGATTCTCGAAGCCATTTCCTATGCATTATACGGCCGGACCGACCGTATGAATATTACAGGTGACGACAGGTACTATAACATGATGAACCTGAAATCGAATGAACTGCTTATCGAATTCATCTTTACCGCCGGAAAACAGGATACTGAATATCTCACCGTGGTAAAAAGCCGGAGAAATTCGAAGCAATTCAATGATGTAAAAGCCATTGAACATACTGCCTATAAAAAGATAAACGATGACTGGATACCCATTGAAGTGAGTTCACTGGAATCCATTATCGGCCTGAGTTATAAAAATTTCAAGCGTACCATCATTATTCCCCAGGGAAAATTCCAGGAATTTCTGCAACTGGGAGATACGGAACGCACACAAATGATGCGCGAATTGTTCAACCTCGATAAATTTGAATTATTCTATAAGGTGGTATCGCTGGAATCAAGAAATAATCAACAGGTACAAAACCTTGAAGGCCAGTTGCAGCAGCTGGGCGAAATCAACCAGTCCAGATTGAAGAAGCTGAAAAAGAACCTGGTCACTATAAAGAAGGAAATTGAAACTAAACAACAGGAAATTGCTCCTTCAGCAAGGTCAGGAATTGGAAATGCGAAAATTGAGAGACCTGGTCAGACAAATTAAAGAAACAGAAATTAGCACTCGATCAACTGAAAGAACAGGAGCCGGTCATCAACGATCTTGAAAAATCTCTGCGGGAATATGAATACTGCCAGTTGAATTTCAAAGGGCTCTTCGAATCTGCCGAAGATATTTCGGAAAAAATCCTGCGATTTGAAAAAAGCATTGATGAGGACGATAAAACATTGACCCAGGCTGGCCAGGAACTCACTGATGTAAATTGAATTTTGAAACAGTCCAGAATTCGAATTTGAAAGCAGGGAGATCCTAAACCGCCAGGCCGGAGAACTTGTAAAGATCGCAAAGCTTACATGAGCTTACAGGAGCTTGGAAGGAAATTAACCGAAAACATCCTGCATTCGGAAAAGATCTTAAAGGAAACAGTAGAAGGAATTAATAAAATCAAAATACTACAGGACGAACTGAAGGAAAACCTCCGGAAATGGAAACTGCAATATCCTGATATGGCCCTGTTATCTGATGATTCGTGAATGGTATGCGATAAAAAAGCAGCTTGAATCAGCAAAAAATGAAATTGAAGATGAAATCAATGCTATCGCGTAATGAGATCGATGAATTATATAAAATAAGTATCCGGACTCTGGGAGGAAGAATGTTTCAGTGAAATTCCCGAAGGCAATGATCTCGTTGAAAACATGGGAACTGCTCGAAAATAAAAAGAACAGGGTTAATCATTCTCGAAAGATCGCCTGGGCAATGAAATTGAACATCTTTCCCTGCAGGCCCAGCTGGAAGAATATGCCACAAACCTGGAGGAAGGAAAACCCTGTCCCTCTTTGCGGATCATTGTCTCATCCATTGCCATTTAATTCGCAGAATGTAAAGGATGCACTCTCAGTTGATCAGGCAGCAAAATACTGGATTGTGACCGGCTGATCAGGGACATTGAAATGCAATCAGAAAAAGGTAAGGGAAACCGAATCCCGGATCCAGGCAAAAAAGGATGTGCTGGAAAAATTGCAGCAGAAAGCTGATTGACCAGGATACTAAAATCAGTCTTCACCAGAGCCAGTTCAAATGGGATATTTTCACGGACGAAACTGAACTTCGATCGGCATTCCAGACTGGCCGGAAAATATCCGGTCAAAAATCAATGAAGGTGAAAAACAATCAGAAAACCTCAATAAGCAACTGGATGAAAATCAGAGTCTGAAAGAAAACAATCTCCGGATCATTGATGAGGCTAAGCATCAGCTTACAGCCAGCGATACCGAATCGGATACTCTTCAGCAACAGATTGAATTGCTTAAAACCGGGGAATTCCTTCATCGTGCCGTAATGAAATCAAATTTGAAAGGGAGGATCTGCTGAAAAAATACGCGGATGCCGAAACAATTTTCAATTGATCAGCAAACAGTTGGCAAATCTTCAGCAAACTCATGATAATATCTCCGGCAGGCTGCAGGCAAACAGGGAAGCACTTGCAGGTGAATTGAAATCACAGGCAATCGTGAAAGCCCGCATAGAAGAACAATTATCGCATTCCGGTTTTGCCTCGGCAATTGAAGTAAGAAATATACTGTCACGCCAGCAGGATATGGAAAATGACAAAAAAAAGTTACCGACTTCCGGCAGTCATTTGGCTGTTGCCACCAGGCAACTGGCAACACTTAAATCGGATATCGGTGAAAAACACTATGATGAAGAAATCCACAGGCATCTGGTAAACCGGATTAATGCGGCCGCAGATGAGATAACTGCAAAAATCAGCATCTGGGCAAATTGGAAGGTGAATTGATTAAAATGAAATCCGACCTGCTGGCATATACAGAAATGAATGATCGCATGGCTGCACTGGCTGCAAGAGGTGAGGATATAAAAACACTGAAACAGCTGTTTAAAGCCAGCGGATTTGTAAATTATATTCACGTGTATCTGCAGGAATTGTGTCATGCGGCCAATGAACGATTCTATAAATTAACCGGCAGAAATTGAGTCTGGAAGTTACAGATGACAATAATTTCCAGGTCGTGATTTTCTCAACGGCGGAAAGTAAGAAATGTAAAAACTTTATCCGGCGGTCAGACATTTCAGGCGGCCTTATCACTTTCGCTTGCCCTTGCCGACAGCATCCAGAAAATCACCGAATCCAATCAGAATTTCTTCTTTCTTGATGAGGGATTTGGATCACTTGATAAGGAATCGCTTGCCATCGTTTTGATACGCTCAAATCACTCAGAAAAGAAAACCGGATTGTGGGAGTCATATCCCATGTAGAGGAAATGCAGCAGGAAATCGATAATTACCTCAGGATTGTCTTGGATGAGGAGCGTGGCAGTATTATATTTACATAAATTTCAATCATCCTATGATAAAACTGTTCTGCGTTTCTGGCACTAATCATCGCCTCCGTGAATCTTGGTGCCCAGGTGAGTCCTGTTAAAACAGATTCAGTTGAAGTAATAAACGACTTCAAAAGTCTTTACCATTATCAGAATTATTATATCAGCGCACAACCTGCCTATGAAACCTTACAGTGGTTGCATTCCAGGGGAGTTAGTGTAATAATAAATCTTCGCTCGGAAAAAGAAAATACCGATTTCACCTCAGGTGCTTTCAATGAAGCAAATATCTGCAAGGACATGGGTTTTGAATATTACTCCGTTCCCGTAGATGGCCAGAAGGATTTTACTCCTGCAAAGCTTGACACGCTGTCTGTTCTGTTAAACAGAAATGACCAGATATTTCTCCATTGCGCCAGCGGAGGGAGGGCAACCGACTTTCTAATGGCTTACCTGGTTAAAAGCAAAGGATACAGCGTAAACGAGGCCACCGGGATAGGCCGGAAAATGAGGTTTTCACTGCCCCTCGAAAAACTTCTGGATACCAAAATTTCCCTGGAAGTATATAAGTAAATGGACTCTATTCCGTGTTAGCAGTATACTGCCGGTTTTCAGTCAGTAACTTCGTTGGAAAGCGACCGCATGAGTTTTTGCCTTGCAAAGAATATCCGGCTTTTTACGGTTCCGAGGTTCAGTCCAAGGTCATCGGCAATCTCTTTATATTTATAACCGGCAATATGCATCTGAAGCGGTGCCCTGTATTCATCGCCGAGCTTGTTTATCATGGCCGAAAGTTCTTTTGCCGAATATACAGAATCAGGAACATCATAAAATGTGTCCTGATTCTGACTCAGATAATGTGCATCCGGAGTTTTATCGAAAACAGTGCGCTGATGCATATGTCTTCGGTAACTGTTGATGAAGGTATTTTTCATGATGGTAAAGGTCCATGCCCTGAAATTGGTATTGTCCATAAACTGGCTTCTGCTTCTTAACGCTTTAAGCATGGTTTCCTGCAACAAGTCCATAGCATCCTCCCTGTTAAGGGTTAAAGAATAAGCGAAACGCGATAAGTTATCATGGAGACTTGTTAACTGGTAGCTGAATTCAACTGCTGTCATAATTTTGGTTTTAGGTATCTCTGGAATTAGATCTGATTGATCAGTTACTGTACTACCAAAATTAGGTCAGCAGATGAATAAAACAGATTAAGTATGAATTAGGATGAGATTAAGATAAGGTTAAGAATTGTGTTTAATGTTAAAAAATGTTAATCTTCATCTTGTAATGACATAGCCTATTCCTTTAACTGTATGAATAAGCTTGTCGGGATAGTCCTTGTCAATTTTATTCCTAAGGGAATTGATATGTACGTTAATAAAATTCGTCCCTGTATTGAAGCTAGTACCCCATATTTTTTCCGAGATTTCTATTCTTTCGAATACTTTGCCGGGATGACTGAGAAGCAATTCCAGCAGTTTGTATTCAAGTGTGGTGAGTTTAATGTCCTTGTTCACTTCTTTTCACCCTCCTGGAAACTGTATTTAATTCGAGATCACGGACTTTAAAACGGACTGAGGATCATCTCATTGTTACGGCGGTTTAATGCCCTGATCCTTGCCAGCAGTTCCTGGAAAGCAAATGGTTTCAGAAGATAATCATCTGCACCGCTTTCAAAACCCGTCACTTTATCCTCCGTGGAATTCAGTGAGGTAAGCATTAATACAGGAGTTTTAATATTATTGTTCCTCAATATCTGGCATAACTGGAATCCATTTACACCGGGAAGTATTACATCCAAGAACAATTACATCGTATTTCTTTTGAAGGGCCAGCTTTTCTCCCATGACGCCATCATATGCAACATCCACGAAAAATTGGTTACTTTCCAAACCCAGCTTTACAAAAGATGCAATCTGGCTATCATCTTCTACGAATAATATTTTCACCTGTAAATAAAATTGGTTTTGAAATAAGTGAATTTGCGATGAAATGAACAGCCTTAAATATTCTGTAAAAATAACCTTTTCAAAAAAAGTAAGTAAGTTTTTTGATTTATTTTGACTATTCAGATCCATAATTTCGCAGGGTGAAAAGATAACGGTATGCTGATCCAATACACCCTGTTCCAAGTTAATACTACTCTTCAGGAAGATTAACCTCCCTTATTATGCCGGCGTCCAGATCCGGCAGGCATATTTTCAGAACTCAGGATTGGCAATTATGGAATTCATCGGGCTAAAAACCGATTAAGTCATAACAATTTTTAGTTTGAAGTGTTATTTTGAAAACATTAGGTAAGAATTCAGTTTTCATTCTATGATAACTCTTCAAGCTATAGTGTTCTGGCCGTTTCTGATTTATGCAGGCATCGTGCTTGTAATTGTCAGTGTAATGATCGGCCTGTCCTGGGTGCTCGGTGAAAGGCACAAGGAAAAGCTGACCAATGTGCCGTATGAATCGGGCATCCCGCCTACCGGAAATGCCCGGTTACGATTTTCCTCCCATTTTTATCTGATTGCCATTTTCTTCGTGATTTTCGACCTGGATGCTGTATTTATCCTTGCCTGGGCTGTTTCATTCCGCGAACTGGGATTGGCCGGTTACCTGGGTATACTGGTATTTATAGGAATTTTGCTTGCAGTGCTGGTTTATGAAATCGGGATCGGTTCCCTGGATTTCGGACCCCAGGGAAAGAAGATTTTGAAATATAAAAACCGGCAGTTATTATGAAGTGGACGATAACCAAACCCGCTGATATCATAAAGCGGAATCTGACAGTCTCGATGAAGCCATCCAGAAATCAGTAGTATTCAGCCGGCTGGAAGATCTGATTTCCTGGGGAAGGAAAAACTCGATATGGCCATTTAATTTTGGCCTTTCCTGTTGTTTTGTGGAAATGGCTACTTCCATCACCAGCCGCTATGATATTGCCCGTTTTGGTGGTGAGGTAATACGCGGCACCCCGCGTGAGGCAGATATGATGGTTATTGCAGGTACCGTTTTTATCAAAATGGCTCCGATCATTCAACGGCTGTATGAACAGATGATGGCTCCCCGCTGGGTGATTTCCATGGGTTCATGTGCCAATTCGGGAGGTATGTATGATATATACAGCGTGGTGCAGGGAGTGGATAAATTTCTTCCCGTTGATGTATATGTTACCGGTTGCCCTCCCCGCCCCGATGCATTCCTCGAAGGATTATTGCTGCTCAGGGAATCGATTGGCAAGGAAAAAAGGCCGTTAAGCTGGGTTATCGGAAACCAGGGGATTACGCGTCCCGAAAAAATAAATTTTCGGGACCTGAAAACACCCGATCGCATGAAAATGGGCAGTATCAGGCCCATGAATGAAATATAGGCATCATTCCGTAGCTCAAAAATAAACCGATTCTCAAATGAATGATACACTTTCATTGATTTCAGAAATCAGCACACGGTTAGGCAATTCGTCAATTCTGCAAACACAGTCCACCGCAGATGGAACGCTTACTGTATGGGCTAAAAGCTGACCAGCTGAAAGAACTGCTGGATTTTCTGAAGAACGGGATCGCCCAGCCTTTCAGCATGCTGTATGATCTTACAGCCATCGATGAACGCAGAAAATTGACAAAACAAGATACACCCCGGAGTGATTTTACGATAGTCTATCACCTGGTATCGCTTGAACGAAATGAGGATATCCGGATCAAGGTCCCGCTTACCGGAGAATATCCCGAAATCATCAGTATAACAGATATCTGGCCTTCTGCCAACTGGTATGAGCGTGAGGTTTTTGATATGTTTGGAATCAAATTTACCGGCCATCCGAATTTGCGCAGGATACTTCTGCCTGTCACCTGGAAAGGCCATCCCCTAAGGAAAGAATATCCTGCCAGGGCAACTGAAGCAGGTCCCTTTGTCCTCGAAGACCAGATGCGGGAAATTGCAGATCATGATCTGAAATTTGATCCAAAGGAATGGGGACTTGAAATCGCAAAATGAAGATACCGATTTCATGTTCCTGAATATAGGTCCCCAGCATCCGGGAACGCATGGCTTACTAAGACTGATCCTCCAGCTGGACGGGGAAGATATTGTAGAGGTCATTCCCGATATCGGTTTCCATCACCGCGGGGCAGAAAAGATGGGTGAAAGGCAGACCTGGCATACCTATATTCCCTATACCGACCGGATCGATTACCTGTGCGGGGTGATCAATAACCTGGCCTATCTGCTTTCGGTTGAAAAACTGGCCGGAATTGAAGTTCCCGACAGGGTAAAAGTGATCCGTATGATGATGACGCGAACTGTTCCGTATTGCCAATCACCTGGTTTGGTTTGGAACCTATGCACAGGATCTTGGACAGATGTCGCCCGTGTTTTTTGCTTTTAACGACAGGGAAAGAATTTTTGATATTGTATCAGCCATTACGGGAGGCAGGATGCATCCTTCCTGGTTCAGGATAGGCGGTGTGGCGCATGATCTGCCGGATGGATGGGAAAAAATGGTGCAGGAATTCGTGGATTATTTTCCAAAACAGATCCGTGAATTTGAAAAGGTGACCATCCGAAACAGGATATTCAAGGAAAGAACCATCGGCATCGGGGCATTTACTGCAAAGGAAGCCATTGAATGGGGAATGACAGGTCCCGGGCTCCGGGCCACAGGCCTGGATTTTGATTTCAGGAAAAAACGTCCCTATTCCGGATATGAAAATTTTGAATTCGACATACCCCTGGGAAAAAACGGCGATTGCTATGACAGGTCGCTTGTGCGGATGGATGAAATGCGGCAAAGCCTGCGCATAGTTGAACAATGCCTGCATAACATGCCGGCCGGATCCTATAAATCGGATCACCCGCTGACAACGCCGCCCCTGAAAGAAAAAACCATGCAGGATATTGAAACCCTCATCACCCATTTTCTGGGAGTGACCTGGGGACCGGTGATCCCGGCCGGGGAAGCCATGATCCCCATGGAAGCAGCAAAAGGAAGCAATGGATATTATATGGTCAGTGATGGCAATACCTCGCCTTACAGGGCGCGGATCCGCACCCCGACCTTTGCCCATATGCAAATGCTTCCATTGATCAGCCGGGGATATACGATTCCGGATCTGCTGGCGATCCTGGGTGCCATGGACCTGGTGCTGGCTGATCTTGACAGGTGATTATCCGGTTAATTAAAAAAGTTAATCAATGTAATACAATATGCTAAGCCCTAAAGAAAAAGAAGAAATACAGGAGGAAACAAAACTTTATCCCTACCCGGCGGCAGCCTGCATTGACGCCCTGAAAATTGTGCAGGAACACCGGGGATGGATCTCTGATGAGGCGGTTTCGGATATTGCAGCCGAGCTGGGAATGCCTGCTGAAGAAGTGGAAAGCATTGCCACTTTTTATACACGGATATACCGGAAACCGGTTGGCAGGAATATCATCCTTATCTGCGATAACATCAGCTGCATGATCATGGGATACGAGTCGGTTTATAAAAAAATCTCCGAAAAATTGTCGATCCGGTTTGGTGAAACCACTGCCGACGGAAGATTTACCCTCCTGCCAATATCCTGTCTGGGAGATTGTGATCATGCCCCTTCGATGATGATCAATCATGATTTACATAATAAAATAGAAATCAGTAAGATAGATGAAATTCTTGAAAATTACAGATAGCCGGTTATGGAAACTCCGTTAACAGAACATATTAACCTGGAAAAGCCTCCGGGATTTAAGGAATATGAGCTTGCCGGCGGATACCGGGGAGTGAACAAGGCATTGAAGGAAATGACCCCGGATGAAGTGATTGGCCTGGTAAAAGCATCCAACCTGCTGGGGCGCGGAGGGGCCGGATTTCCGACCGGACTCAAGTGGAGCCTTGTTCCAAAACAGGCACATGGAACAGGTATTAAATACCTTATCGCCAATGCCGATGAAATGGAACCCGGAACCTACAAGGATAAATTCCTGATGGAGGGAAACCCGCATCAGCTGATTGCCGGCATGATCATCGCCGCCTATGCCATACAGGCCCAGAAAGCGTATATTTTTATCCGGTGGGCCTATAAAAAAGCGGAGATCATTCTGCGCAGGGCCATCGCAGAAGCCTATGAAGCCGGCTACCTGGGCAAAAACATACTTGGGCACGGGGTACGACCTCGATCTGTATCTTCACAGCAGTGCCGGCCGGTATATCTGCGGGGAGGAAACAGCCCTTATCAATTCCCTGGAAGGAAAAAGGGGAATACCCCGCGCCAAACCTCCGTTCCCTGCCACCAGCGGACTTTTTGGACAGCCAACAGTGGTGAATAATGTGGAAACGCTTTGCTGGATCCCGCATATTGTTGAGAAAGGAACCGACTGGTTTTTAAACTCAGCCTTACCGGTGAAGGAGGAACAAAAATATACGGGGTAAGCGGTCACGTTAAAAAACCAGGACTTATGGGAACTTCCCATGGGAACCAGCCTTGCGCGAGATCATGGAAGAACATGCAGGAGGCATGCAGGATGGTTATGTGCTTCGCGGAATTATCCCGGGCGGCGGTTCCACTGATTTCATGATGGCAGAACACCTTGATACGAAAATGGATTTTACCTCGGTGAAGGCAGTGGGAAGCCGGCTGGGAACCGGTACCATTATCGTGCTGGATGATAAAACCTGTCCGGTAGCTTTTATAAAAAACCTGATCCGGTTTTTTGCGCTTGAAAGTTGTGGCTGGTGCACTCCTTGCAGGGAAGGCCTTCCCTGGAGCGAAAGGGTACTGCAGTCGTTTGAAGACGGAACGGCCCGGGATGAAGATATGGATATCCTGTCGTTTCATACCCGGTATATGGGACCGGGCAATACCTTTTGTGCTCATGCACCCGGTGCCATGGAACCCTTACAAAGCGGACTAAAATATTATAAGGGATGATTTTCTGAGACATATACATGAGAAACATTGTCCCTGGAGGTGATTATGATAAAAATACAGATAGACGGTATTATTTATGAGGCAAAGGAAGGCAAGAATCTTCTTGAAACCTGCATTGCCCTGGGTATAGATGTTCCTTATTTTTGCTATCATGCAGCCCTTGGATCGGTGGGGGCCTGCCGACAATGCGCCGTAAAGAAATTTGCAAATCCAGACGATAAAACGGGCAAAATTATCATGTCATGCATGGAACCGGTAACCGATGGCATGCTGGTTTCTATGGATGATAAAGATGCTGCCGGTTTCAGGGCGGGCGTTGTGGAAGGACTTATGACCAATCATCCCCATGATTGCCCGGTATGCGATGAAGGAGGAGAATGCCACCTGCAGGACATGACCGTGATGAGCGGTCATAATTACAGGCGGTTTGTATTTAAGAAGAGAACCTATACGAATCAATACCTGGGTCCCTTCATTCAGCATGAAATGAACCGGTGCATCCAATGTTACCGATGTGTAAGATTTTATAAGGATTATGCGGGCGGAAAAGACCTGAATGTTTATGGTTCTGCAAATCACGTTTATTTTGGCCGTCATCAGGAAGGAACCCTGGAAAGCGAGTTCAGCGGAAACCTTGCAGAAGTATGCCCAACAGGTGTTTTCACCGACAAAACCCTGAAAAAGCATTTTACCCGTAAGTGGGACCTCACCAATGGACCCTCGGTATGCGTGCATTGCAGTGTGGGCTGCAATACCATCCTGGGTGAGCGGTATGGATCCGTGAGGCGGACACTGAGCCGTTATCACGGGGATATAAACGGCTATTTCCTGTGTGACCGGGGAAGGTTTGGCTACGAATTCATTGAAAGCACTGACAGGATCAGGCAGATCCTGGTACGGGACTCAAAAAAAGATGCCTTGATCGAGATTCAGGGACTGGATCAAATGACGGGTCTTGCAGCTTCCCTTAAAGGAAATGAATTAATGGGAATTGGCTCTCCGAGGGCCTCCCTGGAGGCAAATTTTGCCTTGTCAGAATTTGTTGGAACAGATCATTTCTACCATGGAGTTTCATCAAAGGACTATGAACTGGTAAAAAAAGCACTGGGGATTTTGCGATCAGGCATAGCGCATGTACCATCCCTTAAAGAAATTGAAAAATGTGACGCCGTTTTGATCCTGGGAGAAGACATAACCAATACGGCACCGATGATGGCGTTGTCGGTCCGCCAATGCATCCGCAACAAGTCCATTGGCATTGCTGCCAAAATGGGAATTCCTGAATGGAACGATTCCGCTGTGCGACAGTTAAATCATGAGGTTAAAAGTCCTTTGTTCATTGCCACGCCTTTCTCAACCAAACTCGATGATGTTGCAACCGAAACATATTATGCAGCTCCGGATGATTTAGCCCGCCTGGGCTTTGCAGTTGCATCTGTCACGGTTTCTGACGGTTCTGACAATAAAGAAACCGACAAATCATTGAAGGAACTGGCCTCCAGAATAAGCGAGTCCCTTCTTGCAGCTGAAAATCCCCTGATTGTCACCGGTATTGCCGGGGGCAGTATCGGAATACTGGATGCCGTGACCGAAATATGCCAGGCGCTTTCAGAAAAGAATAAAAAAGTATCCGTTGCAATTACCTTCCCCGAAAGCAACAGTGCCGGACTTGGTATGATGGGGGGAAGTAACCTGAACGATGTCCTTGCCAAAATTGATAACCAGCCTCCGGAGGTTCTGATCATACTTGAAAACGATTTGTACAGAAGACTTCCGGCAGAGCAGGCGGATAAAATTCTTCAAAAATGCCCGCATGTTATTGTACTCGATCACCTGAAACATGCCACTGCCCGCAAAGCAGATCTTGTGATCCCTTCAGCCGTATATGCCGAATCGGCAGGCACCATTGTGAACCATGAAGGCCGTGCACAAAGGTATTACAGTGCTTTGCCCGCCAAAGATCCGGTGAAAGAAAACTGGCAATGGATCACTGACCTGATGAATTTGTCCGGCAAAAACATCCATTCATGGCAAAAATTTGACGAGGTGGTTGATTCTCTCGCAGAAGCCTATCCTGCTTTTTCAGGAATCAAGGACCATATGCCGGATGCAGGGTTCACGATATTATAACGAAAAGATAGCACGGCAAACATCGCGATTCAGCGGCCGCACTGCCATGAATGCCAAGAAAAATGTCAGTGAACCCGGGCCGCCGACAGATGCAGATTCCCCATTGAAATTCAGTATGGAGGGATATAAGGGATATCCCCCGGCTGAGCTGATCCCCTATTACTGGTCACCCGGATGGAATTCGGCACAGGCCATCAATAAATATCTTAAAGTACCCGATGGTGAGGTTAGGGATGGAAATCCCGGTGTACGGCTATTCGATACTGCAGTAGCTGCCGGGATTGATGCAACCAGTGGGATTCCCGAAGCTTTTAGACAAAGGAACGGGGAATTTCTGTTTATCCCTGTACATCGTATTTTCGGATCAGAGGAATTAAGTGCTCATGCTCACGCAATTGCTGAACTAATTCCAAGACCCTTTGTTCTGCTCAGTATTGGAATGGCAACAAAATTAAAGCTCATCGATAGAAAAGTCTATAGGATCAGCATAAATGAAAATAACCTGGAAGCTGAGATCCTGACAGATCCTCATATTCCGGATGGCATTGCAGGTATTTCCACTTATTGCCGGAAATGCCTTTTATCGATTGCCTGCCTGGGGGGTGATCGGTGAACGGTAATCGGTATCGGTAATCGGTAATCGGTAATCGGTATTGCTAGAGAGCATATGGTATTGTAGACAATTTACGATTTACGATTTACGATTTACGATTTACGATTGCGAAGAGCGCATACGGTATTGAAGATAAATTTTGAAACGGATTCAATATGAAGTATGTTTTTATCATTGCAGGTGTATTGTTGATTGTACTGACCATCGCCGCAGGCCTTATATATGTTGAAAGAAGGCTGCTGGCGCTTTTCCAGGACAGATACGGTCCGAACCGCGTGGGTCCGTTCGGCCTGCTGCAGGTCATTGCCGATGTGATAAAGATCTTTTTCAAAGAAGACTGGATTCCCCCTTTTGCCGATAAAAGGGTATTTGTTTTGGCGCCCGGTATTCTGGTAGGCAGCATCCTGCTCACATTTGCCGTTATACCCTTTACCGACAAATTCCTTGTACTTGATTCCAACATTGGCCTGCTTTTCTTTCTGGGCAATTCCTCCCTGGGTGTTTATAGCATAGTCCTGGGCGGATGGGCCTCAAACAATAAGTATTCCCTTTTGGGTTCTATCCGTGGCTCAGCCCAGATGCTCACCTATGAGGTATTTATGGGCCTGTCACTTGTAGGTGTCATTATGATGGCTGACAGCTTCAGCCTGCGTGATATAGTTGAAGCGCAGCGGGGAGGCTGGTTTATATTTCCACAGTTTGTTGGTTTTGTGATATTCTTTATCGCCGGTCTGGCAGAAACCCACCGCACACCTTTTGATATTCCCGAAGCAGAAGGCGAGCTGGTGGCCGGATATCATTCCGAATATTCGGGAATGAAGTTCGGTATGTTCTTCGTCGGTGAATATATGGGTGTTACCCTTATTTCTGCGCTCATAGCCACCCTTTTCTTCGGGGGCTGGCTTGGTCCCGTATTTTTGCCGCCTGCATTCTGGTTTTTTTTCAAAACAGCATTTTTTATCTGCCTGTTCATTCTTATCCGGGCTTCGCTTCCCCGCCCCAGATATGACCAGCTTATGGAGGTGGGCTGGAAAGTTCTTTTGCCCCTGGTATTGCTCAACATATTAATCACTGGTGCAGTATTAATCTATAAAACGGTATGATAAGTATATTAAGAAGCATATGGATCACATTCCTGCATGCATTTCATAAACGCGAAACGAGGGGATATCCTGAAAAGAAGCCCTATTTACCGCCGCGTTACAGGGGAAGGATTGTGCTGACCCGGGATCCTGACGGGAAAGAAAGATGTGTTGCCTGTAATCTTTGTGCTGCTGCATGCCCGGTGGATTGCATCGCTTTGCAGTCGACTGAGGATACGGACGGAAGACGATATCCGGAATTTTTCAGAATAAATTTTTCGAGGTGTATTTATTGCGGTCTCTGTGAAGAAGCATGCCCAACATATGCTATCCAGCTTATCCCCGATTTTGAGATGGCGGAATATGACCGTCAGAACCTGGTGTATGAGAAAGAGCACCTGCTGATCAGCGGTCAGGGAAAATATCCGGGATATAATTTTTACCGTGTGGCAGGGGTAGATATGGGCGTGAAAGATACCGGAACCGGTGAAAACGAAGAACCCCCGGTTGATTTGAAGAGTCTGATCCATTAGAATAATAATATTCAGTGAATACATGAATACGATTTTTATTATTGCAGCATCCATCGCCCTGATCTCATCCCTGATGTCGATCACCAACCGCAATGCCATTCATGCCCTGCTGTACCTGATCCTGTCACTTCTTTCCATTTCAATCATATTTTTTATTTCGGGTGCACCCTTTATTGCAGCCCTTGAAGTTATTGTATATGCAGGTGCCATCATGGTATCTGTTCATATTTGTTGTGATGATCCTCAACATTGGCCTGGAGGAAGAAATTGAAAATAAATGGCTGAAACCCCGAATGTGGGTTTTACCGGTTATCCTGGCATGTGCCCTGCTTATCCTGCTCGTGTATGCCATGAAGCAATTGCATTCGGTGGATACAATAGCTGTTATAATCACTCCCAAACAAGTCGGTGTTTCCCTATTCACCACCTATCTTATTGCCGTGGAAATTTCGGCGGTGCTGCTGATGGCTGGTATAATCGGGGCATATCATCTGGGCAAACAGAAAAAAAAAGTCATTCACCGGTTCCTGGTAAAACAACCCGGGGAAGAAAAGACGGTAATAAACAAACAGGCTTAGATATGGTAACAATATCAATGGAAATTCAATTGTTGTTTGCCGGGATGCTTTTCCTGATCGGCCTGGTCGGTTTTCTCGTACGCCGGAATATTATCTACATGCTGTTATCCATTGAAATCATGCTGAACAGTGCTGGCCTGGCTTTTGTAATTGCCGGATCACACTGGATGCAGACCGACGGACAAGTAATGTTTATTTTTATACTGACGGTTTCGGCGGCGGAGGTATCTGTCGGACTTTCCCTTATCCTTCAGATGTATCACCATTTCAGAACTCTTGATGCCAATGCCCTCAGAAAGTTGCATGATAAAAAGTAATTTAAACCGTTGCAGATGGATGCCTATATTGGACTAATACCCGGTTTGCCTTTTCTCAGTTTTCTGATTATTGTATTCTTTGGCAGGATGCTTTCACGCCGGGCCGTTGCCATAACTGCCGTTGGTTCTGTCTGTTTGTCTGCCGCACTGACCATATTTTCGGGGATTAGCTTTCTCTCCTCAAACCCGGCCGAAAACCGCGGTCACGTCCACCCTGTATACCTGGATGAACACCGGTGGATTTACTGCCGGAATAACCCTTAAACTGGATGCCCTTTCCCTGGTGTTTTGCTTTGTGATCACCTTTGTGGGTGCCCTGATCCATCTGTATTCGGTTGAATTCATGCAGGACGATGAGGGATTTTCACGCTTTTTCGCTTATATGAACCTGTTTGTCGCCTCCATGCTTGTCCTGGTGCTGGCAGGTAATCTCTTGCTGCTATACCTTGGATGGGAAGGAGTGGGACTATGCAGTTACCTGCTGATCGGGTTCTGGTATAAGGATCCTGAAAATAACAATGCAGCCCGCAAGGCTTTTATCGTTACCCGTATTGGTGATACCTTCATGATCATCGGATTATTCCTCTTGGTTATAAGTTTTGGAACCCTGGATATTGATACCCTCATGCAGCAGGCGCCTGTTCAATGGCAATCCGGCTCGCCCCTTGCAGTAATTTCTGCTTTGCTTCTGCTGGGAGGAGCGGTGGGAAAATCCGCCCAACTGCCGCTGCAGACCTGGCTGCCTGATGCCATGGCCGGTCCCTCGCCGGTCAGTGCACTCATCCATGCAGCTACCATGGTAACGGCCGGAGTGTATCTGATTGCCCGGACCCATGTACTGTTCAGTCTGGCACCTGCAGTTCAGACCCTGGTTGCCATCATCGGCGCTGCCACCCTGTTTATTGCCGGCTTTAGTGCCTTAAACCAGCATGATCTGAAACGCGTACTGGCCTATTCAACAATAAGCCAGATAGGTTATATGTTCCTTGCCCTGGGAGTCGGAGCCTGGTCCGCAGCCATTTTCCATTTCATGATCCATGCTTTCTTTAAGGCACTGCTCTTCCTTGGAGCCGGAAGTGTGATCTTATTGCTGCATGAGGAACATGATATGCACAAAATGGGAGGTTTGCGAAAAGAAACTTCCCCTTGTTTTTATCACCTTCCTCATTGGTGGTGCATCGCTGTCTGCCCTGCCCCTCATCACAGCTGGTTTTTACAGCAAGGACCAGATCCTCTGGTTTTCATGGTCGTCCGGTATGGGAAGCAAATGGCTTTGGCTTGCCGGTATTGCAGGTGCACTGATTACTTCGTTATATACTTTCAGAATGATCTTCCTTACCTTTTTCGGAAAGCTTAAAATTGAGCCCAAACACAAGCCCGGTATTCTGATGGGAATTCCGCTGGTAGTTCTTGCGTTTCTTTCGCTGGCCGGCGGTTTTATCGAATTGCCTGAAAACCTTGGACCGGTTCACCTTTTTTCGACCTTTTTAAACCCGCTTTTTCCCGGAATCAGATTGAAAGGCGAGGCATTTCCCGAGTGGTTGTTCCAGGTTATTTCAGCCTTTATAGCATTGGGCGGCGTTTGGCTGGCTTATGTATATTATTATAAAAAGAGATCGTTCCCTGCCCTGTTTAACCAGCCCGGATTGAATGGCTTTTTCAATAAGGGATGGGGATTCGACTGGCTGTATGACCGGTTGATCGTCAGGCCGGTTGAATGGATTTCCACTGTTAACAAAAACGACGTGCTCGATAAGATATTTACTTATATAGCACAGTCCACCCAATTTATGAATGGCTTGCTCAGCAGGTCGCAAAATGGCAAACTCAGGTTATATGCCCTTGTATTGACCGCAGGTCTTGTGATTTTACTGACTATTATGCTAACAGTATGATACTCGTATACCTCATCCTTGTTTTGATGGCCGGGGGTATAATAGCCTGGCTAACCGGAAAAAATAATCCCGCGATTTCGCGCTATGTTTCCCTCCTTTCGGTGATGTGTTGATCTACTCCTGGTACTGTCTGTTTATGGCCGGGGCTATGATCCGCAAAGTGCATGGATAACTGAATTTTCAAGATCCTGGATACCCTTATTCGGAATTAAGCTTCACCTGGCCCTGGATGGATTAAGCCTTCTCATGCTGATCCTTACCTACTTCATCGGAATACTTGCGGTTCTTATTTCGTGGCGTGAAATTTCCAGCAAGACCGGCTTCTTTCACTTTAACATCATGTTTATTCTGGCTGGAATTACAGGTGTATTTCTTTCAATGGACCTGTTTTTATTTTACTTCTTCTGGGAGGTCATGCTGATCCCCATGTATTTTCTGATTGGCATCTGGGGACATGATAACAGGATCTATGCTTCCTATAAGTTTTTCATTTTTACCCAGGCCAGCGGATTGCTGATGTTCATTGCCATCATTGCCCTTTATCTGATTCATGGTCGCAACACAGGCCTGTATACATTTGATTACCACGAACTGATTGGCACTTCCATGACCCCACAGGCCGAAATGCTGATCATGGGCGGTTTTTTGGCTGCGTTCCTTGTGAAATTGCCAGTGGTTCCTTTCCATACCTGGCTTCCGGATGCACATACAGAAGCCCCAACAGCAGGAAGCCTGATACTGGCTTCACTGATGCTGAAAACCGGGGCCTATGGATTATTGCGATTTGTTATTCCGCTATTCCCCCATGCATCTGAGGTCTTTGCACCGGCTGGCATGATCCTGGGCGTGGCAGGCATTTTATACGGAGCCATACTGGCATTTGCACAAACTGATTTAAAAAGACTGGTGGCTTATACCAGCGTAAATCATATGGGTTTTATCGTATTGGGTGTCTTTGCTTTTAATGAGATGGCATACCAGGGTGTGGTGATGCAAATGATCGCGCATGGAATCAGTACAGGTGCCCTGTTTATTATTTCAGGCCAGCTGTATGAGCGCTTGCATACCCGTGACCTCCGTGAAATGGGAGGCTTATGGGAGAAGGTGCCTGCCCTGGGAGCCATTGGACTGGTGTTTGTCATGGCTTCACTGGGACTTCCGGGTCTGGGCAATTTTATTGCAGAATTCCTCACATTATCAGGAGTTTTTAAGGCAGATGTGCTTTATGCCTGCCTTGCCAGTATCGGATTGGTGGTTGCAACCATGTATTCGATCCGGATCATGCAACGGGTCTTTTATGGAAAACAAAATTCAGATAAGACCATGAAGGATCTTTCCATGAGGGAATCATTTACACTGGGTGCAATGGTGATTGTAATTTTCTACCTGGGTTTTTTTCCACAACCGGTAATCAATACTGCCAGACCAGCCATTTTGAAAACACTCAACGGTACCGGCCGGATGTATGATAAAAAGATCCGGCAGGGTGAATTTGTGCTAAGTGATGAACACTTTAGTCCTTCTGAAACAACAAAGCTGAAAAATAATGCACAGTAGTATGACAAAACTTGATTTTCTGTGCCTGCTTCCCTTGCTGATTGTTGCAAGTGCGCCGGTTATCATCATGCTTACCATCACTGTATCCCGAAACCTTAAAGTAATTTACGGCTTTTCGCTCTTCATGTTTGCAGCAGCATTTCTTTCTGTCTTTTTTGTCGCACCGGATATTCCCCACCGGATTGAACCCTTACTTGTGATTGATAATTTCAGCCTTGTATTTTTGGGAGCATTATTGTTCGTTTGCATGCTCATCACTGTCATTTCCTATGTTTATCTTACACAGCATGGCGGACATCGGGAAGAATACTTTGTATTGCTTTTCGTGGCCACCCTGGGTGCCTGCGTACTTGTAACGGCAAACCATTTCGCAACCTTCTTTATTGGACTTGAAACGCTGAGCATTTCCCTGTATGTTCTCATTGCCTACGTTAAGCAAAGGGATTACAGTGTGGAGGCCGGGGTAAAATTTCTGGTTATTGCATCTTTATCCACCGCCTTCCTGTTGTTTGGAATGGCCCTGGTATATGCAGCCACAGGTACCATGAGCTTTGGCAATCTGACCAGCTACTTTACCAGGACTGACATATCCCCCCTCATACTCATCGGCATTGGTATGATGCTGGTGGGTATAGGATTTAAGCTGGCCCTGGTGCCCTTTCACATGTGGATACCTGACGTATACCAGGGAGCTCCTGCCCCGGTTACAACATTTATTGCCACTATTTCAAAGGGATCGGTACTGGCTGTCTCCATACGCTTCTTTTTTGCCATCCGGGGCTCCCAGTCTGAGACATTGATTGTTATAATTTCAGTTATATCCGTGATTTCCATGTTTGCAGGAAACCTTCTTGCCTTAAACCAGACCAACTTTAAACGACTGCTTGCCTATTCATCCATAGCACACCTCGGATACCTGATGATCACCCTGCTGACAGGAACAGAACTTGGGACCCAGGCAGCAGTGTTTTATATGATCTCCTACATGATCACCACCGTAGGTGCCTTTGGGATCATTTCCCTGTTATCTGTTTGCGAAAGTGAGGCTGAAAATACAGAAGACCTGAGAGGCCTTTTCTGGAAAAATCCCTGGATTGCAATTGTATTGTCCCTGGCCTTGCTCTCATTGGCTGGCATTCCATTAACGGCCGGATTTATAGCCAAGTTCTACCTGGTGCTGGCAGGCATTCGCTCAGGCTTGTGGATTCTTGTCATGAGCCTGATAATCAATAGTGTAATCAGCATATATTACTACCTCAGGATCATAAAAATCATGTTTACGGAGTCCGAATCTGCGGAGCATGTCCGTTTATCATTCACCGGAAACCTGGTCCTTGCCATAGTAGTGATCGGTATACTTCTCCTGGGGATAATCCCCTCATTCCTGTCGGAGATCATCAATCGATTTTCGGGGATCATATAGAAGAAAAGTTATGCAGTTATGCAGTTCTGCGGTTCTGCGGTTCTGCAGTTCTGTGATTGCGGAGCGCATAAGGTATTGCAGAAAATTATGAATGATGAATTATGAATGATGAATTATTGCGCGGAGCGCATACGGTATTGTAGAATTAATTCAAACCATATGAAACCACTAACAAGGGAAGAAGTAAAAAGTTACCTGGCTCTGAATTTAAAGAGCTGGACCCAAACAGATACGGCTATCACCCGTGAATTTAAATTCAGAAATTTTATCGAAGCCTTTTCATTTATGACGGGAATTGCCCTTGAGGCGGAAAAAATGGATCACCACCCGGATTGGAAAAACGTATATAACCAGGTTACCATATCGTTAAATACACATACCGCAAAGGGTATAACGCAAATGGATTTTGACCTGGCAAAAAAAATAGATGCCATTTATAAACCCACCTAGATGACCTTGCCGTTTCTAAATCAACTAATTTATGCATAGCATCTAAGACTTAATTAATCCGGTATTCCTGATTTTTTAAGCACCTTGTACTTTGTAATCAGAGTACCTTCGGGGTTGACCCGCTCGCAGCTTATCAGCCGTAATTCAAGGTCAAGTTCCTGTTCAATAACAAAATTCCCTCCCTTGCCAAAAATTTTGGGTTCGATTGTCAACCATATTTCATCTATCAATCCTGCCTTTAGAAAGGAGGTGGCTATATGTGCTCCTCCAACAACCAACATTGTTCTGAAATTGGCCTTTTTTAAACGGGAAGCCAGCCGGGCAGGTGATTCATCTGAAAATTCAAGCCGGCCTTTTACTTCCATATCCTTATAAGTGGATGGGTGCCGGGTCATGACTATAATGAAGTGATCCCTCAGAGATCCCAGTTTTTCAGCACGGAATGTATTGCTGCCCATAACTATCAATGGCGCCTCATTCCATATTTTCCTGAAATATTTTTTGTCTTCCTCTGATGTCCAGGAACTAACTTTAGGATCTCCCCATCTCGTAATTTTCCCATCCACTGTGGATACGAAAACAAGTATGATCCGCATGGGACCGTAATTTTATCTACAATTTGGCAATTCCTATTACACCGCAAGCTATTCGGGGACCGGCATTTCCAGTGGGCTGCGTTTTCAAATCGTCTTCATTCTGGTGTACAATTATTGATCTGCCGATAATTGAAGCATCTCCGTCAAATGAAATAGTTTTATCTACATACTCGAGGAGGGCATTACCTGCTTCATCAGCTTCGATATTTCCCATATCTCCCTCATGGCGCATGGCATCCATAGGTGCTCCGTGACTCATTGCCTTCGGATTAAAATGTCCACCTGCGGACGTTCCATCCGGAGCGGTACAATCACCGCATTCATGAATATGGATCCCGTGTTTTCCTTTGGTTAATCCCTTCAGTTCTGCAACTACTTTAATCCCATCGCTTACCTGGGTAAACCTTACGGTTCCGGTTACCTTGCTGCCCTGGGTAGGATAAAGCACACAAACAGCAGGATGAACGATTTTTGAATCCTTCATGTTTGCCATATCTTTATTATTCTTATCCTGTGCCATGGTATTTACAGTAAATACTGCAATTGAAAGGATAATCATGAAAGATTTTAATTTTTTCATAGTCATTGAATTGTTTAGGTGTAAACTGTTTAAATATGATTAATAGTGTAGAACAAACTGTTACCTAAAAAGTTTAGTCCTGGCCTTTTGCGATTCGAGTTCAGCAACTTTGACAACCCCGCGCTTTGTCCTATCTTTACCAATTATACACGACGGATGAGTAAGAGCATTTTGTTAACCTTTGTTTTTTGCATATCTGTTATTAGTCAGGGAACGTCGCAATCATTGAAAATCAATGAATTTGAGACAAAAAACGTGTCCACAATTGCGGACAATTACCTGGAATATGATGACTGGATTGAAATTGCAAATCTTTCGGGACTGGACATAAACCTGAACGGATATTACATTACTGATGATCTTGCGCAAACCACCCGTTTTCAGTTTTCATCAACTGGCAATGAACTGATTGTACCTGCCCATGGTTTCCTTCTTTTATGGGCTGATGATGATAACAGCCAGGGCAAAAACCACCTGAACTTTAATATTTCATCGAAAGGAGGGGTGATCGCCCTGTATTCACCAACCAATCAGTTATTAGATTCTGTTTATTACGGGCAACAATACCTGAATATATCCCAGGGAAGGATGCCGGGCACCGCCTATTCGTGGAAATACTTCTCATCACCCACACCCGGATCAGAAAATAATTCCCAGGCTTTTAAAGGTGTTCTCGATCCGCCTGTTCCGAATGTTAAACCGGGTTTTTACAATGCTTCCATTCAACTTGGACCTAAACCCGGCCAGGGAAGGTGATTCTATATTCTACGCAACAAATAATACGATCCCTACCCTGTCGTCATTCCCTTACAAAGATCCGTTGATTCTGAACCAAACCAGGGTAATCAACGCAGTGGATGCCAAAAGCGGATATGTCAGCAGCATTCCATACAGCGGCTTATACCTGTTTCGCCCTTTGTTTACCTTGCCTGTCATGGCAATTCTTACCGATTCCCTGAATCTTTATGGTCCTGCAGGTATATATACAAATTATGAAGAACCCTGGGAAAGATATTGCCGGATCAATTATTTTGTAAACGGTAATCTTGATGCTGAAGCGAATGCAGGACTCAGAATACAGGGTGCCAGTTCCACGTTCATGCCAAAAAAAGGATTCCGCTTTTTCTTCAGGGGGGATTACGGAAGCCCGGAATTCAATCATCCGGTGTTTGGTTCTGAGAATGTACAGTCTTTTCAGAAACTGGTAGTAAAACCAGGTTATGATGATGACATGACCATGGATGTCGGAACCTTGCTCAGGGACGCACTGGCGCTTGAGTTATGGAAAAAAACCGGCGGAGTGAAACAGCTGAGCAGCTTCATTATTCTTTATCTGAATAACCAGTATTGGGGCATTTACAATTTGCGGGAAAGCATTGATGAAAACTTCATTAAAGCCCATACCAACCTTATTGACTTTGACCTTGTGCGACTCAGGAATGAAGGACCCGACCTGGAATACGGAACATTGAAGAACTGGTCGGCCATGTATGATATGGCCATCAACAGTGATCTTTCCCTTCCGGGGAATTATCAGAAGCTTGCTGAAGTGCTTGATATGGATGAATTTGCGAACCTGATGGCTTTTGTGCAATGTACGGTTTACTATTCATGGGGATGGGGGATTTCAATGTATCGTGATGTTCGGCCTTCTTCAAAGTGGCACTTGTCAATCTGGGATGCAGACAGGGCGTTCAATAATCCGGAATGGGACGGATTTGGAGCTCTGGAAACCGACCACAGCGGACTATACTGGGCAAACAATATTACAGGAAACCTCATGAAAAACGAGGAATTCAAAAAAATCTATTCCGCCCGGTTGCGTACCTTGCTCCAGACTGTTTTCAAACCCGAAAATTCAATTGCTGTATTGGATTCACTATACCAGATCATAAAACCCGAAATGGAGGGTGAATTACACCGGTGGGCCCCTGATAACACAAAGTGGGAACATAACGTTCAGGCTATCCGCGATTTTCTCACGAACCGTCCAACCATAATCAGCAATCAAATGTATGACTACCTTCCTTTTGTAACTGAAACACCGGATGTAATTCCTGGAACAGGTTGTCAGTGCCTTTCCCAATCCTTTCGATGACAGGATCACCATCCATATCAGTTCTGAAAACAAGGGTCCTGTGAATATTACTATTTTGGGTGAAGACGGACGTCTGATCACCACGCTTTTTTCAGGAAAGATGGCAGGGGATGAGGAAAACATTACCTGGGAAGGAAATGATGCAAATGGCATAAAGGTCCAGCCCGGTTTGTATATATTGCATGTTTCAACAACAAATCAATCCTATTATCTAAAAATCATCCGGAAATAATGATTGACAAATATTTTTCGCTCTATAAGGCGTTTTACGCTTTCTATCTGCATTCATACAACTTGCCTTGATGGCCGGCAGTCAGACACTCCTGCCCTCTGTATTCAATTCAGATACGCTGCTTTCAAAAGCCAATTCCCCGTATCTTATCCAGGGAAATCTGACGACCGGTACAGGAACTGTATTGCAAATTGAAGCCGGGGTTGTAATCAAATTTGATGCCGGGGCTTCCCTGACTGTGAATGGTAAATTATATGCAAGAGGAACCACGACAGACAGCATTTATTTTGTTTCAAACAGCGGTTCAGCATGGCAGAGGATAAACTCTTCCGATGCGGATATTGATTTGAAATATTGCCAGTTTAAGGGAGGAAGCATGTTTCTATGGGCCTCAGGAGGAAACAACATATCGGTTACAAATTGTGTTATTGAAAGCAAGGCAACCGGAAGCGGGGAAGATTGCATTGCGGTGCATAGGCCCCAAGGGTTTATATCGATTCAATCAGGCTTACCGGTATGGGTGGAACAATTGCACAGGGAAGCAAAAACGATGCCATTGATCTGGATGATGTGGATTCCTGTTTTATTCTGAACAGTATCATTTCACATTTCAGTGATGATGGTGTTGACATCGGAACGAGCAGCAAGTATGCCCTGATTGCCGGCAACCAGGTTTCGTACTGCAATTATGGCACTACCGTGGGAGAAACCTCCCTGGCTTATATTGAAAATAACATATACTCCTATAATGATGCTGGTCTACAGGTTCATAACCAAGCAGTTGTTTATGCGAATTACAATACAATCTATCATAATACCTGGGGAATTGAATGTTATCACAGTGAGGAAGGAAGTGCCCAGACAGGAGGCACTGCATTTGTGCAAAACACGATATTTTCCGCTACTACACAAACAGAAATTCTGACGCAATCAAGCTCTTCAGTTACCATTTCATATTCTGTTTCAGATGGTGAAGCTTTGCCCGGAAATCACAATATTTACGGTGATCCGAAGCTTACTGATCCTGAACATAACGATTTCAGTCTGCAGGAATCATCACCCTGCATTGATGCAGGATCACCCGGCCTGGACGGCATGCCTACCAACATTGGAGCCTGGGGCGGTAGCGAAAGTATGACAACAACCCTGAAAAATAGTGAAAGCTCATTGGAGATTCTGGTATATCCGAATCCGGTTAAGAATTTTATGAACATAGTATTTTCAGGTGATCAGGGAGATCTGCAAGTGGAGCTTTTCAACAGCACTGGCCGGCTCTTGCTAACCCAAATCAACATTAAGGATGGCTTCTCAATGAATATGAGCTCTTTCCCTGCAGGAACGTACCTGTTGAAGATCTCAAACAACAAAAATGTGACCGCTTACCATGTACTCAAACTATAATAATATGAAGCTATGGTGAATTCTAACCAGGAAGAAAAACTTGCTTCTGAGGAGATAAAGTTCAAAACTATTGTTGAAAATTCTCCTCTTGCCATATGCATCTTATCAGGTCCCGAAAAGGTAGTGGAATATTTTAATCCTACATTTATCCGGCTGTTCGGTTACACGATTGAGGATATTCCCTCGATAGATGCATGGTGGCCCATCGCCTATCCTGACAAAAAATACCGGGAACAGATCAAGGCTGAATGGGAAGAAAAAATAAGGCAGACTCTTGACACGAATGCCACAGTTCAACCAGTTGAAGCCTTTGTCACATGTATGGATGGTTCCATCAGGTGCATCTCCTGGGGCTTCAGATCCAGCGGACCCTACAGTTGGGCCTTTGGTTTGGATATGACAGAACGGAGAAAGGCCGAGGAGAAGATCCGCATTAGTGAGGCCCGGCTCAACAGGGCCGAACTGGCTTCCAAAACCGGCAATTGGGAACTTCATATTGATTCACAGAAAATGTTTGCGTCCTTAGGGGCGGTAAAAATTTATGGCGTGCATAAGGATGAATTATCCTTAGCTTACATAAAAAATGTTGCATTAAGCGATGACCGTCCGTTGCTCAATAAGGCCATGAAAAACCTGCTGGAAAATGATACTCCTTATGTTGTTGAATTTAAGATTATAGCAGCAGATACAGGTGAGGTAAAAGATATCCATTCCGAGGCCACATTCGACCGGGAAAAAGGAATAGTTTACGGCATCATCCAGGATATAACCCAACGAAAAAAGGTGGATGAATCCATCCTGGAATCAGCCCGGTTATTTTCCAATATTTTTTATAACAGTCCTGCTGCACTGGCAATTTCCACACCTCATGAAAGCAAAATAATTGATGTAAATGAGACCTTTCTGCACCAACTGGAATATACACGTGATGAGGTAATTGGTAAAACAGTAGCTGAACTGGGCCTATTTGCCGAAAATGGAGAAAGGGAAAAGATTATTGACATATTAAAAAAAGAAAACCATGTCCTGGGCCATGAGTCATGTTTCAGAACAAAATCAGGTAAATTAATTTTTGGACTGATCTCAATCGTTTTCGTGCAAATTAAAGGAATTTCCCATCTGCTTACTACGGTAATTGACATAACAAAACGCATAGAAGCTGAGGAAAAAATCAAGGTTCAATATGAGGAGCTCAGACGCTGGCATGAAGTAACTTTAAACCGGGAGAACCGGGTAATAGAGTTAAAAAAGGAAGTAAATGAACTCCTTTTATCAATTGGGAAGCCCATCCGATATGCGAGTGTTGCAGGTGAAATGAATGACTCAAAATTAGGATGACACATACCCGAAGATCATACTTGCCATTGAAATATTAATCCAGGACTAATTATGCAAAAGAAAAAAATGGATAATTATTTGCAGTCAGGAAAATCGGAAGAAGGAATAAACAGAGAATACTTATACCGGGAAATAGAAGACAGAAAGAAAGCTGAGGAGGCACTGAAAAACATTAATCGCGGCCTTCAAATACTGAATGAAACATCAATCGTTCTGAATGCAGAAAAATACACACCCGGAATCTATGCTGATATCTCGCACAAACTCAGGGAACTTACCGGAGGAGTATCTGCCACGATGAGTATTTATGATCCTGTTAAAAAACGCCTGCTTTTGAAACATGTGGAAATGGAGGCGGTGGTTGCCGAAACACTGCTTAAGGCTGTAGGTGGAAAGCCGGTTTCAGAGGTGGAATTCCCGGTTAGCGATGAAATTTACCGCAAGATGGCTGATGAACCCATCCGTATTATCAATACGCTTCATGAGGCTACTTTTGGGTTGATCCCCAAACAACTGGGAATATCCATTCAAAAAATTCAAAGAATTAAATGCTTCCTTAGTATATCTTATTTTATTGATAATGAGCTATATGGCTCTTCCACTGTATCACTTGCTTCTGACAAACCCGAAGTGTCTATGGACATCCTGGAATCATTTACACAGATGGTTTCCGTCGCTTTCAGGCGTAAAAGAGCTGAAGAAGTAGCACGTTCTGCCACGGAAGAAGCCTTACATCTCTTGAAAATAGCAGATAAATCACGACTGGCACTGCTAAGCGTGGTAGAGGACGAAAGAAGAGTTCAGGAACAACTGGTTAAGCTTAATGAAGAGCTTGAAGATCGTGTCAGCAGGCGAACAGCACAGCTTGAAATGGCAATTAAGGAACTGGAGGCATTCAGTTATTCTGTTTCTCATGATCTCCGTGCCCCTCTCAGGGCGATGAATGGTTTTTCCAAAATTCTCCAGGAAGAACATTTAAAAAACCTCGATCCGGAGGTTAACCGGATTCTTCAAATTATTATAGATAACGCCAAAAGGATGGGGCATCTCATTGATGACCTCCTTTCTCTCTCGCGCCTGGGCCGGCTGGAACTCAAATTTTCGATGATCAGTATGAAATCAATGGCAGATTCAGTATTCCAGGACCTTATCTCCATGCAAAACAAGAAAAAAACCAAATTCCGTTTGCATAATATTCCCGATGCCTATGGTGATCCCTCCCTTGTAAGGCAGGTATTCCTGAACCTGATAGACAATGCAATAAAGTTTTCTTCACTTAAGCCCAAACCGGTCATTGAAGTGGACTGTCATGTTACCGAAACGGAAAATGTATATTCTGTTAAGGATAATGGAGCCGGTTTTGACATGGCCTATTATGACAAGTTATTCGGAGTATTCCAGCGATTGCATTCAACAAGTGAATTCGAGGGTACCGGGGTGGGATTAGCCATTGTTCAGCGCATCATACTGCGGATGAAGGGGCGGGTTTGGGCAGAAGGAATGGTAGATAAAGGTGCTGCCTTCTACTTTTCCCTGCCAATAAAGCCATGATTTGACAAAATATTTTTATCTGAAAGTTACAGGAATGATCCGGGTTGAATGCAATATTCAGCCTGATTTTGCGGTTATAGGAAAGGTATGCAGTTAAATTATATGAAGATATTGATTCTGCTTTTTGTGTTAACGATTAAAAGCTGGTCACAATCTGATTTTAGGGTAATCTTTGATGAAGACCCACCAGCCTTGGTTAACAACACACCAAAGAACATGGTGGTGACAGACTCATTAAGATCCGTCCTGGTTACCGATGCAATAAGGTTTATTGGTGTAAGCTATCATTACAGCCAATCCAATGAGAATGGTTTCGATTGTTCCGGATTATGTGAAATATGTTTATGGAAACGCTGGTTATACCCTGCCCCGTTCTTCGTATGACCAATACAAACAAAGCCGGCACCTCAAGGCTAATAAAGCCCGGCCCGGGGATCTTGTATTCTTTGTAACCCGTGGGAAAAAGATCTCTCATGTGGGCATTTATCTTGGCAATAATCAGTTCATTCATGCTCCAGGCAAGGGTAAATCAGTTTCCATCAGCAGTCTGGACGAAATTTATTATAAGAAACACCTGGCAGGTTTCGGAACCTACCTGGAAACTTCAAGCCCGGGTCACTGAAACATTTTGGGTTTTTTTGCGTAAAGAAAGTATGACTTTTCCAGAAAAACCTTCTTTCCGATATAAATCCTTCAATGAAAGGTTTTTTCATACATTGACCATCCTAACCCTCAATAAATGTTTTGTTTAATTTAATAATTTATCTAATTACATGAGAATATCTTTTTTCAAGACAGGCCTTAGGATGACAGTAGTTTTTTTACTTCTGTTTTCATTTACAGAGTCAGGCAAATCCCAGGAAGTGAAAATTGTTTCAATGACGAAGTATCTTTCCAATTGCCTTTACAATTTTTCACGAAATATTAACTGGCCGGAAGAAAACAAATCGGGTGACTTTGTGATTACGATCGTAGGAAATAAGGAACTTTTTACTGAAATGACAAAGCTGACTCAAAACATGAAAGTTGGAATGCAGCCCATTGTAGTAAAGTTTTTTAATTCTGTGAATGAAGTTTCGGGATACCAGCAAATTGTATTCGTTGCCAATTGGCAGAGCAATAAGATAAGTGCACTGGTTCAAAAAACATCCGGAAGCAATACGCTCATCGTTTCTGAAACGGAAGGATTGATTGATAAGGGATCAATGATCAATTTCATTCCTATAAACGGCGTAATGAAATTTGAAATGAACAAGGAAAGTCTCCGGAGAAATAACCTGATGGCCAGTTCAGTACTTGAAAAAATGGCAACAAATTGATTTACGATTTACGATTTACGATTTACGATTTGACAATTTGACAATTTAGAAATCAGAAAATGACATTAGGCCTCCGTGGTTTTAAAACCCCGGAGGTCTTTTTTTGTATCTTTAGGCTATTATTCCAAACATAATAATAGTTGTCCCATTCCCCTTCGATAAAACTCCTGGTCAAAAAGCTGCGAAGGAACATTCCTGCAACAAGGATCTTCACCGACCCGCTCAATAAACTGGCCAGGGGAACAGACGCAGGATTTTACCGCCTCGTCCCTGATATTGTGGTACGTGTGGAATCAGAGCCGGAAATCATACACGTTATCCGATGTTGTGCGGAATCAGGAATTTCATTCACTTTTAAAGCAGGAGGAACCAGCTTAAGCGGACAAACCGTTTCTGATTCCGTAATGGTAGAAATCGGCGATGGTTTTTCGGGTTTCCATTCAGAGAACGGTTTGGAGGTTACCCTGCAATGCGGCATCACAGGCTCAATGGCAAATGCCCGGCTGGCAAGATTTGGCCGCCGGATCGGTCCCGATCCCTCTTCCATAAACTCGGCAAAAATTGGCGGAATAGTATCAAATAACGCCAGCGGAGGGGCCTTTGGAATTCAATATAATAGTTATAATACCCTGTTGGGAATGCGCCTTATTCTGGCAGACGGGACGATTGTGGATACCCGGAAGCCTGCTGACCGGAAAGCACTTGCCGGCTCCCATGCCCGCCTGCTTGAGCAACTGTCCAATCTCGCTGCCAGGGTAAGGTCAGACAACAGGATGTCGGAAAAAATCCGCCATAAATATGAATTGAAAAATACATGCGGCTATGGGATCAATGCACTGATTGATTTCACCGATCCTGTTGATATTCTTGAACACCTCATGGTTGGTGCGGAGGGTACACTTGGTTTCATTTCGGAAGTAACCCTGAAGACAGTGCCGGAATTTCCCCTAAAGGCAACTTCCCTGATTTTCTTTCCTACCTTGAGAGCTGCCTGCGAGTTTCCCCGTTTGCTAAAAAATTGCATGGTTACTGCATCTGAACTGATGGACCGTAATGCGTTACGGTCGGTGCAGGACAGGCCCGGTATGCCGGATGAATTAAAACAGCTGGGTGACGATTCCGCAGCCTTGTTGATCGATACCTCCGCTTATACAAAGGAATCCCTTGAAAAACAGATTCTTCAGATCAAAAAAGTACTTGAAAACGTCGACACCCTTTTCCCTGTCGGTTTTACCACAGATCGGATCCGGTATGAGCAACTCTGGAAGGTAAGAAAAGGATTGTTTACCTCTGCAGCAGCCGCCCGCCCGGCAGGAACTGCATGCATCATTGAAGATCTCGCTTTCAGGCAGGATGTTATCGCTGATGCCCTCACTGATCTGAGAGAACTCACTGAAAAGTACGGGTATCAACGGACGGTTATCTGGGGACATATTCTGGATGGCAACATTCATTTTGTGATCACCCCGGATTTCAGTAAGCCGGGAAGTCTTGCCAACTACAATGAATTCATGCATGAAATCGTCAGACTCACCGTTTACCGTTATGATGGAAGCCTGAAAGGAGAACATGGCACGGGCAGAAATATGGCTCCTTTTGTCAGGGAAGAATGGGGAGACGAGTTATATGACGTTATGCGCGAAATAAAACAGATTTTTGATCCCGGTAATCTGCTGAATCCAGGTGTGATTTTGAATGATGATCCTGAGATCCATCTTAAAAATATCAAATCTTATCCGGCTGCAAATCCGATAATCGATCCCTGCATTGAATGCGGATTCTGCGAAGTCAGTTGCCCTTCAAAATCCCTGACACTTACTCCAAGACAACGGATCGTGATATACAGGGAAATGACACGTCTGTCGGAAGAAAGCGGCAACAAACGGCAGCTTGCCAGGCTTAAAAGGGATTTCCGGTATCATGGCGATGCTACCTGTGCCACGGATGGACTGTGTGCAACTGCCTGTCCGGTTGATATCAACACCGGAATTCTGATCAAGGAACTAAGGTTTGCTCATCATGGGGCAATTGCTGAAAAGTTCGCCAGCCTGGTTGCAGGAAACATGGGAAGTATTGTCACTTTTCTCAGGATGGGTTTGAATTTTACGGCTGTTATTCACAGGCTGCTGGGTGCGAAAATCATGACTAACATCACAAAGTTTTTACACCGGGCTTCTTTCAGAATGATCCCACTCTGGAATCCTTTTATGCCGGCAGGGGCACCGCGGCTGAATGTGACAAAAACCATGACGGCTGGTAAGGACAAGGTTGTTTATTTCCCTTCATGTATAAACCGGGCCATGGGTAAATCGGCCGACTATGGAAAAGAGGACAGCCTGTATCAAAAATCACAGGCACTTTTGGAGAAGGCCGGTTTCGAAGTGGTATTCCCTGAGGATATTAATGAATTATGCTGCGGGATGGCTTTTGACAGCAAGGGTTTTAAGAAACAGGGCAAACAAAAAGCAGCTGAACTGGAAAAAGCTTTGCTGAGGGCCACGGAAAATGGTATAATCCCTGTATTTTGTGATATGAGCCCCTGTTTATTCAGGATGAAGGAGACCCTCGACAAACGCCTGAAATTATATGAACCCGTAGAGTTTATTCTTGCATTCTTTCCATCGCGTCTGAAATTCCGGCAACTTCCTTTGAAGGTAGCGATTCACAGTACATGCAGCAATACCAAAATGGGACTTCAACAGCAATTGAAGGAACTTGCCAGTATGTGCGCTGCCGAAATACTGATCCCTGAAGATGTTGGCTGCTGCGGGTGGGCCGGTGACAGGGGCTTCACATATCCTGAGCTGAATACTTCAGCCCTGAAGGCATTGAAACCACAAATTACATCTGATGTCACCCGGGGATTCAGCACAAGCCGCACCTGTGAAATAGGATTAAGCCTTCACAGCGGAATAAGCTATAAATCCATTATTTACCTCGTTGATCAGGCCACGGATGCTTCAGAAAAACAGACACCCCCGGAATTATAAAATTGCCCACCCGCGAAGGATGATACCGGATTTTTCTTATTTTTAATTATTGTATCCATCTTTCAACCCTCATATCATGAAGAAATTTTTCAGGATTTTACTGATATCATTTGCATCAGTGATCGGCTTATTGCTTGTGATTATCCTTGTAACCGCGCTTTGGATTACGGTATCAGGAAACAGATCGGCAAAAAAGAATATGGCTCTGGCCGGACCGGAAGTAAAAACACTGACCCTGGAAGGAATAACCTTCAGGGACCTGAACAAAAACGGAAAGCTTGATCCCTACGAGGATGCACGTCAGCCAATGGAGGTCCGGGTGGATGATCTCATCTCGCAGATGAACCTGGATGAAAAAGTGGGAATGATGTTCATACCTCCCATAAGCATGAAAAAAGACGGGGCCATTTCAGAGAAGCCAGCCATTAACGACCTGTTTTCCTTTGCCAGTAACGGAACATCGGATCTGCTGTTTAAAAGGAAAATGAATCACTTCAATATTTTCTCCGGAACAGGGAAAAAGGAGATGGCAATCTGGTACAACAACCTGCAGAAACTGGCTGAGCGGACCCGGCTTGGAATGCCGGTCACTATTGCAAGCGATCCCCGCAATCAATATGGCACAAATCCACTGGCGAGTGCTTTTTCGGGCGATTTCTCGCTTTGGCCTGAGCCAACCGGTCTGGCCGCCATCGGCGATTCCCAACTCACTGCCCGGTTTGGCGATATAGCCAGGCAGGAGTATCTGGCTGTGGGAGTCAGGGTTGCCCTTCATCCCATGGCAGATCTGGCAACCGAACCGCGATGGGGAAGGATTAACGGTACCTTTGGCGAGGATGCTGCTCTTTCCGCAAAGCTTACCTATGCCTATATACGGGGATTCCAGGGTGACAGCCTTGGCAAAAACAGTGTGGTCTGCATGACCAAGCATTTTTCCGGCGGCGGACCTCAGAAAGAAGGCATTGACCCACATTTCCCTGTGGCCAAAGGTCAGATTTACCCGGGTAATAATTTCAAATATCACCTGATCCCCTTCGAGGCTGCCTTTAAAGCAGGTACGGCGGAAATCATGCCCTATTACGGGGTTCCCATGGACCAGACGGGTGATAATGTTGGTTTTAGCTTCAACAGGGAAATGATCACCGGTTTGCTGCGGAATACTTACCATTTCGATGGCGTTGTATGCACAGACTGGGGAATTCTTTCAGACGTGAAGCTGCTGGGATTTATGATCCTTCCTGCACGGGCAAGAGGCATGGAAAAGGCTACGCCGGAGGAAAGAATGCTGAAAGCAATGGATGCAGGGGTTGATCAGTTTGGCGGTGAAACGTTATCTGAAATGATGCTGAAACTTGTTCAGGAAGGTAAGATCAGGGAAAGCCGGATCGACAGCTCCGTAAAGAGGCTGTTGCGGGTAAAGTTCCGGCTGGGATTATTCGATGATCCTTTTGTAAATGTGGACAATGCAGTAAAAGTGGTGGGAAATCCCGGGTTTATGGCCGAAGGAGAACTTGCCCAGCGGAAATCCATTGTTCTTCTTAAAAATGAAAAGATGCAATCGGCTAATATGCTTCCACTGAAACCGGGATTGAAAATTTTTGTTGAAAACCTGGACGCCAAAAAGGCCGCCAAATACGGAACTGTAGTTACCGATCCCGAAAAAGCGGATGTGGCCATTATCAGGCTGCGTGCTCCCTCGCAACCAATCAAAGGTGCGGGGATTCTTGGAAGGCTTTTCAGTTCCGGAGATCTTGACTTTAAGGGAAAAGAGAAAGAAAGGATACTTGGTCTTTTAAAGAAAGCACCAGCAGTGGTGGATATTTATCTCGACAGGCCGGCAGTAATTCCCGAAATCGCTGAAAATGCAAAAGCACTGGTTGCCAATTTCGGGGCAAGTGATGAAGCAGTCCTGGATGTACTGTTTGGGAAGATCAACCCGGCTGCAAAACTACCATTTGAACTGCCTTCTTCCATGGATGCAGTAAGAAATCAAAAGGAAGATGTTCCTTATGATTCGAAAGATCCGTTATTTGCCTTCGGATTCGGGTTAAGTTACTGAGGCTGAAAATCTATTCTACCAGGCTATACGCATCCCGGTCGCACAGGCAAAGTGCATTCGGATGCAGCCATAACAGGGAAGCAGGCAGGGATGTAGTGATCTTTTTTGTCATGAATTCCTTTGTTATTTCTGCCTTTTTTGCACCACTGATCAGTAATATGAGCTGTTTGGCATTTAGTATGTCAACCATGCCCAATGTTAATCCATATGATGGTTTGACAGTCATTCCAACCGCCATAGGATGGCTGAGGGATTTTGCGGACAATTCCTGCACATGGCAATGGGGTTGAAGGACATCCGCAGGCTCATTCAAGGCAACATGCCCGTTTAATCCGAGTCCAACAATACACAGGTCAATGGGTCCCTGCTCTTCAAGGTATTCCTGAATTCTTGCGCATTCATCAGCAGGAATTTCTGAATCGCTCTGAAAAGAAATGTAATTTTCTTCCTCAATACCCAAAGGCTTAATCAGATTTTCCTGCAGGTATACTTCGCAGGATTGCGGGTCACTCATGGGTACTCCACCCCATTCATCCAGTTTCAGAATACGGAGCGTATCCGTCTCAAATTGCCGCTTTTTTTCAACCAGATTCTGGTATGTCAGCGTTGTTGAATTGCCGGTTGCCGTGCATAGTAAAAGGCCATCAGTGGTCTTAATACTGTAAATGATTATTGATGCAGCAAATTCGCTGAGTTGCTCTGGTGACTCAAAAATACGAAGTTCCATATTCCGGAAAAATTGGTTTGTTTCAGTGCAAATATAACAAACCGTCTCTTCCCCGGAAGAATTTCGGCGATTTATTCAATATAGTTACCAGCTCCGTTAAAGGAATCCAGGTCAATCAGTTTTCCGGTAGCCGCTGATTCATATGAGGCCCAAACCAGTTTTACCGTTTCGAAATTATCGGCCCCCGTGTTTTCAGCTTTTCCCTTTCTGAGCATGTCTGCAAGGATATTCCGGCTGAGCGGTATGCCGCTTTCATGATTCACGATATAATTCGGGTCGGCCCAGGAATAGCCCGGAAATTTCACAATCTCAGAAGTGGTTTTTTCACGGGTTGTTGTCCGGATTTCAAATCCCGGGCCCAGATATACTGAACCTTTATCGCCTTCAACCAGGATAAAGACCGTAGAGAATGAATCATGTTCAACTATGGATGCATATGACATCTCAGTATATACAGGCATACTGTTTTTCATTTCCATCATCACCACGGCAAGATCCTCACCCTGTATCCCCGGATTAATTGAACGGGTCTGGCACCAAAGTGTTTTAACCTCTCCAAAAAGATAACGGGTGACGTCAAGGATATGTGACCCCATATCTGTGAGGATAAACTTATCCAGCTTCCTGAGAAAGGGCTGATTGTCAAAAACCGGGAATCCTGACAGGAATGAAACCCGGGCCTTAAAAGGCTTGCCGATAATGCCTGAATCCATGATTTCGCGGAAACGACGCACCGGTGCCTGCCAGCGGTAATTTTCATGGATGTAAAAATTTACCCCTGCATTCCTGCAAATATCCACCATATGTTTGGCCGTCTCAAAATCGGGGGCCATTGGCTTCTGGCAAATAATGTTTTTAACGCCATGCTTAACTGCCAGTTCCGTGAACAGGGCATGTGTATCTACATCAGTGATTATTTCCACAAAATCAAGCTTTTCATTTCCGAGCAATTCTTCAGCACTGTCATATACACGGGGCACATGAAACATTTCCGCCAGTTTTTGTGCTTTTGCCAATGTACGGTTATATAGGGCAACCAATTCAACGCCTTCAATTTCGGACCAGGCTCCGATTTGAAATTTTGCCCAAAAACCGCATCCGAATACAGCATATTTTGTCATAGATGTTAGTTGTTAGTTGTTAGTTGTTTGTTTTCCGTGGGTTTTCACCCACGGTTATCGATATCAGACCCCTTCGGGGTCGCTTTGACTGCACGACTGCAAAACTGCATAACTGCATAACTTTCTTCACATTCAGCACATTAGCACATTAGCTATCAATTAGCACATTAGCACATTGTTAAGTAATGTCCATTACCTGTTGCAGCACATTGTCCGGTTCAAAGATCTTCTTCCAGTCTTCCTTGAAGAGAATGCTTCGTCCCCTTTGCAGGGCCTTGTTGGCTGCATCGGAGAATACTGCATTTGGCAGCTCTTTAAACAGAACAGCCAGTTGAATATTAATATGTCCCAGCAGAAATTCACGGGCAGCCTCAGCAGGCACTCCCCGTTTTATGATCTCTTCCATGCCCTCCCTCACCAGGTCGAGGCAGGAGGATGAAAGTGTTTCCACCAGGGCAGGTTCAAGGAGGGCCATTTGTTCCATGGTCACCCTGAAGGACTTTGAGACCGGTGCATACATTTGCCGTGCTATCTGTTCACCCAGGTTATAATATTCCTCTGCACCCTGCATGAGGGCGCATACAATTGGCTGTTTAGCCAGCGATCCGCCGAAAAAGTCAGCCTGGGCTTCAGGCGTCGGTTCCCAGTTAAATACCGAAGGATGTGCCGGATGGGTTATAAAATAAGCCACATCCTTACGGAGAAAAAGCTTCCCGGCCCTTGCAACAGCCGGATCCAGCGTCATCACCAGGGTATTTTCCTTCATCTTTGGAATGATTTGTGCCGATACCTTGCCCAGATGAGTATCGGGGACAGCCAGGATGACCACATCGGCATCTGCAAGTGCCGTTTCTTCTTTCGATACAGCTACATCAAGTTCTTTCAGTTTGTCGATGCCTGCCTGGCTCACTTCAAGATAGGCCATTTCAAAGGCCGAATTCTTAAGATTCCGGGTCAAACGGAGTCCCATTTTTCCACCGGCCCCTACAAGGGTTATTCTCTTTTTCATATCAGCTGTTTAAAATTTGTTTCATATAGCTTATGCTCACCCGGGCCCACACTTCTTCAAGTTGAATGGTTTCCCGAATACTTTCAGCCGGCGGTGTCCATAATTCCAGGATCCCGCTGGTACACCGGCCATATGGCTGCAGTCTCTCAATAATGCGGGGTAGATTTAGCAGTCCCTGCCCCGCTGGTGTTCCTTCTATGACAAATCCCATCTTATGCGAAACACGTTTTACACTGAAATCTTTTATATGCAGATTAACCGTGTATGGCGCAAGGCTTTTAAGTACAGTTTCAATGTCCTCCCCGATGCCAATTGAATTGACACAGTCGAGGCAGATTCCTACATTGGGGCTGCCTGAGGTTTCCACAATATCCCTGAATGTGGAAGCATGCAGGCGATCGTGGTTTTCCAGGGCCAGGATGATTCCTTCGGATTCCAGTTCCCCCCGGCTGTTCCTGATGACGGACAAGATCGTATCCATTTCAGGATAATAATTATTACCGTCGATAACCATGCGAACAATCGGAGATCCAAAATAGGCGGCCATTTCAATATGGTTGTGAAGATTTTCTTCTGTCAGTCCCCTGCCCCCGATTTCAATACCCATGTGACTGTTTTGTGCAAACTTACGGATACCGGACATTTCTTCCTTATCCGACCAGTTGAGTGGCAGATTATCGGCCAGTTGAACACAGTCGACTTTAAACCCGGCTGCCTTACTGATGAGAGATAAGACCGTCATGGGCTTTTCCGGTTCAGAGCCCGGAACCCCAATGGCCCAGGTATATGTATAAGTGCTGATCCCTGTTTTCATGGTTTATTCTGATAATTCTCAGTGCCCGGGGGATTGAAGTTTTTTCCATCTTCATCCAGGACCAATATCCAGTCAAAGCCTGGTCCCCGCGAAGGAGCCATAAAACAAAGCCGGCTTTTCTTTTCAATGGGTCCGGCCTTAATTGATTTTCCCGATCGCGGATCAAACCACCAGACTGTATATTTTGATGCCGGCAGCAAATTTCCATCCAACTCAATTTCATTTCCCAGGGGGGTATACACCATGATGTATCCGTCGCCCCTGGTGGCTGCAATATGACTGTATTCATCACCCGGATTCAGTACAATTTCAGGAAAAGGCACCCTGTTCAGCATAGGCCTGGATTCAATGAGCCGCCGTACGTTCAGCATTTGAGATGCACCCGGCAGATCAAGCACATCGTACCAGTAATGGCGTGCATAACCCACAGGGCTGTGTCCGGGAGCTGCCATTTGCCATACAGGATGACAGCCATAGGTGTGCCCGTGAGCACCGGTAAACAGATTCCAGTAAGCCGCCTGCCTGACATGCATCTCATTGAACCACCCCAGTGAATCTGGCTGCCAGTTTATCGGATGGTCCTCATACCGGGGTTCCCCGTCCATGCATGGCTTAACCGGGGTACGGGCATAATCCTGCTGTATCATGCGGTAAATCGCATATGTGCGTTGCCCATGACCTGTCTGGGCCATATTGAAATCAAGCCAGTCGCAGTTATGAAACCATTCCGAGGAACTTTTTTCTCCCCAGGGATGAAAAGTCATCAGGTGATTGGGATCGGCAGATTTGATTCCCTTGCCCATGGCATCCCACACCGGAAAATTGGATCCCGTGTTTTTTGAATTGGTGCCGCCTGAGCGGTCACCGCCACCGATCCAAATGATATTCGGGAAATTTTTATACCGTTCTCCAAGGAATTTTCCATAGGCAAAGGCATTCTCCGGGTTAAAAATCTCCGGGCCCTTGCCCCAGGAAGACCTGTCTACCTTGTCACCCCAGGTTGGCAACAATCCGATGAATATCCCCTTGCTTTCAGCCAGGCGGATAAGGCTGTCCACGAATGCGAAATAGGCCTTGTTCGGCCGCCCGGGATCATTGTCAGTGAATGGCCTGTCTCCATTCCGGTTTGGTGTATTGAGTCCGTCCAGTTCGGCAAGTATGACAGCCTGGATGACAGTAAATCCCTTTCTGCCTCCGGTTTTCAAGATATTTTTCAGCCTCCTTGTATGTGAGACGGTGAAAGAATTCCCATCCGGTATCACCCAGGTAGAAAAAAGGTGTCCCGTCCTGAAATTGTAAAAAACGGTGATTATCAGATACTACCAGCCTGCCATGTTTAAGATCAACAGAGGGTCCGGACTTCGGCACAATCTGGCTTTTAACCATACACACACCGGAAAAGATCAATATAAAACTGAATACTGTTTTCATAAATTTTAGTTTAAACACCGAATACTGATTACCGAATACTGTTTTTCTATACCGTATGCCCTCCAGGCAACCTGCAGGCCTTGATTATCTGAGCCTCCGGGCAATACCGTTACCCACCACCCATCTCCTCATCCTATTCTCGCATACACAATCATAGACAACCCGATTAAATAACAGGCAAACATCAGCCATAAAAGGCGATTCGTGCCGCCGGGCGCATCCCTGAATTCCTTCCACACCAATATTCCCCATAAGGCTGCAACTACAGGAGCGGAATTACTGAGTCCGTAGGATATGGCAGGACTGGCTGATCCAACCGCCATAAAACTGACTGAATTGCCAAGGCACCATATGGCACCTCCCAGCAAACCAAAAAGGTGCACCTTCCCTGTTCCATTGAAATAATCCGACATCCTTACCGGGGATCCCTGCACAGGTTTCATCATGAAATACGGATTGAACAGAATTGTGCATAGTAAGGCCCCGAGAGAAAAAACAACAACTGCAGTGTATGAAGTAATTTTACCGGCGGTGGCAGGAACAAATTCTGTATCCATAGCGGAAGCAACAAAGCGGTAAAAGAAGGCAATCAGCAAACCGGCAGCCAGGGATAACATTATACCCTTGAAGGGAGCCTTTTTTTGTGTATAGGCAAGCCGTCTGTATGCAATCATGCTGAACAATATCGCAAATACAATGACAAGTGATCCGCCAAATAAAAACCAGGGGTTGCCTTCAGGACTCCCTGCATAATTAATGAAAATGCCAAGTATCCAGCCAATTCCACCGCCGATGGGAAAGGCGACCGACATACCGGCTATAGAAATGGCCGCCACAAGCAGCAGTGTTCCCAGATTCCAGATGGCCCCCCCCAGTGCTGCACTGAGGAGATTTCCGGCAGAAGCCTGTTTCAGATCGGAAATAAAGTCCCTCCCTGATGCACCCATGCTGCCAAAAGTAAAAGCCATAACTAAGTGAGAAAAGGAGGATCCCAAGGATAAAATCCCAGTAAAATAATTCAAACCGCCAGGATTTGCCTGCAAGATTTTGTGTGTTTTGCCATGAACCCCAGCAAATCATGGCAAGGACGCACATGAGCACGGCAAGTGTGTAATTCTGAACAAGGATCATAGTGGAAATTTTTTGAAACTTATTTATACCTTTATATACTTATTCATACCTATTCATTACAAATATAATTAAGAGTTTTATATTTTTGCTAAAAAAAACATGGGGTTTATTGAAATTAACACAAAATGGATCACACCCATTTATGAGCAGATCAAGGAATCGATTACCAGGGCCATCGAACAGGGATTACTGAAAAAAGGCGACAAGGTCCCTTCTATCCATAATATTTGCCGTGAATTTGGCATCTCTCCCGGCACTGTGCTGAAAGCCTATGATGATCTCTGCCGTATCGGCATCCTGGTTTCAAAAAGGGGAAAGGGATATTATATCAGCCATACCCGGGTGGTAAAAAAGTTAAACATCTTTATGTTGTTTGACCGGATCAATACTTACAAGGAAATGCTGTATGATTCATTTATTCAGCATATCGGGCCCAATGCTTCAGTTCAGGTGTTCTTTCATCATTATGACGATGTACGTTTCAACAGCCTCATCAGGGATAACCTTGGAAAGTTCAATTATTACGTAATCATGCCCCATTTTAATCATGATGTTTCGGAGGTATTGATGAAGATCCCGGAAAACAAGCTGTTGATCATTGATAAAGAAGTTCCGCGCTTAAAGGGAAAATATGCCGGTATTTGCCAGAATTTTAAGGAGGATATATATGAGGCATTAAAAAGCGGAATTGATCAGATCAGCAATTACAGGCAGATAATCTTCGCCAGGTCGCCCAGTAAATTCCAGTTCATTCCGGACGGATCAGTCAGGGGATTTGAGCAGTTTATTGCTGATCATCATCTGAACGGCATGGTCATTCCAAATATCCGTGAGCATGCGATCAAACCGGGCGAACTGTATATCGTTTTTCCCGACAATGACCTGATCTACCTGATCAAAAAGGCAAAGGAAAACAGCTGGAAAATCGGGCACGATATTGGAATTATTGCTTTTGACGACTCTCCTATGAAAGAAGTGCTTGAAGGAGGCATCTCGGTGGTTTCAACCGATTTCGAGGCAATGGGAAAAACAGCGGCCGGGCTTATCCTGTCAGGTGATAAAGAAAAATTATATAATCCCTTCAGGCTCATCAGTAGAAAATCTCTTTAAATCCATCATGATCCGGGGTATTAAATTAAACGGAAAAGGGCTTGACATGCCTGCAACTCATATCCTCCGTTCAGGAGATATCAGCATGCTCTATGAAGCAGGTAACCTTCGTTATATAAGTGCAGGAGGTTATGAAATAATCAGGATGATCTATTTTGCAGTGAGGGATAAGGAATGGCTGACTATTTCCCCTGATATATCTGAAGAAAGAATCAGAAAAAAAAGAAATGGATTTGAGATCGGATACAAGGCACATTACAGGTATAATGATATAGATTTTGAAGCAGGCATTTCATTAACTTCCACATCGCCAAACCGGTTTATCCTTGAAATGACAGGTAAAGCAAATTCTACGTTCCTGAAAAACAGGATCGGCTTCTGTATCCTTCATCCCATTATAAACTGTGCAGGACATGTTTGCAGAATTACACATCCTGACAATAGTTCAACCCAGGGGCCTGTTTCCTGTAGAAATTTCACCACATCAGCCCTTTAAGGGTATCCGGGCCATGCACTGGAAAATCAATAATTCACTGGAAGCAAGGCTGCATTTCGAGGGAGATGTTTTTGAAACTGAGGATCAGCGAAACTGGACAGATGCATCCTATAAAACATACAGCACCCCGCTCGATCAACCTTATCCTGTGGAAGTCACAAAAGGTACCTCATTATTTCAAAGTATTGAATTTTCTTTGGAAGGTGAATGTCAGGATACTGAAAAGAAGGATGAAAAGATATTCTTCAGGGTGGGAAAACACATGGCGGGTAAATTGCCTGACATAGGAGTAAGTGTAAGTTCCAGGACACAGCCTTTAACCGTGCATGAGGCCGGAATCCTTAAAAATATACGTTTTTCGCATATTCGTGGTGAATTGCATTTGTTCGGCATGCATTGGGAAAAACAATTTGAGATTCTTTCAGGAGAGTCAATAAAAGCATCACTTCCTGCAGAAATCTGCCTGATCTTTGGGGATGATCCGGGAGCTGAACTGGCTAAGTTCATCACCCTCTATCACCAAAGCCCTATTCCTGTTGCACGCATCATTGTCCTTTCGGGAAATGCCAAAGTAACTTCGACTAACCTTCTGTCAGTTGTGATGCCTGCCATTCGCAGGGAATTTCCCGGTATTTCAGCCGGGACAGGAACAAATTGCAATTTCGCCCAGCTAAACCGTTCCCGTCCTGATTTTAAAGATATTGACTTTATTACTTTCGCGGTACATCCCCAGGAACATGCTTCTGATGAACGCACACTTATTGAAAATACAGCTGCCCAGCAATACGCAGTTCAAAGTGCAGCAAAATTTGAAATGCATAAACCAGTCATTGTTTCGCCTGTGACGATACAAAGACGGTTTAATGCCAACCGCGATAATTATGAATTGCTCACGGATGACCAGGTAATGCCGATGGGTGTGGATCCGCGCCAGATGTCTCTTTTTGGTGCTGTGTGGACGGTCGGAAGCCTGAAGTACCTGCTTGATTCAGAGGTAACCAGTATTTCATATTATGAAACAGTCGGGGAGCGGGGCCTATTCATGGGAGAGCATGGCAGCCGCTGGCCGGGGCAGTTTAATGCAAACAAAGAAATGATTTTTCCCATATTTCATATATTCAGGACGATCCTGAATAAAGGAAAATATCGGGTTCCCGGAAGCTATAGCACAAATCCCCTGGTTATAGACGGTTTCACAGTGGCAGGTGAAGATTCCGGCCTGCTGTTTCTTTCAAATATGACAAGGCAAAAACAGAGAGTTATGCTAACCGGAATAGATGAATACAGAATAATCTTAAAAATGAATGCAGGAAATTTTGATGCGCTCAGCAGAAATTTCCAGTTGCCCAAAGCACAGAATCAGGTCCAAATGGCTGCAAATTCTGATGAACAGACTTTACAGCCATATGAAACATTGATCCTGGAATACAGGCTTTGAAATTAATGAACCATGATCTTTTCTGTCCTGGAATTTTCTTTGCCGGCTACTTTAATAAGGTAGGCACCCGGCTGGAGCCTCACTTTTTCAATTATCAAAGGCTCTCCTGATAAGGGTTTGCTATATACAAGCCGGCCAGTATAATTAAAGATCTCCAGGCTCAGTTTTTCAGATCTCTCATTCTGAACTTCAATATTAACCTCTTCGACAGCGGGATTTGGATAGGCCCTTAACAGAAATGTAAATGTGGCATCCTTATCATTTACAGGTGAAAGGCAGGTGTTTCCCGGAATATTGGCATCAAGCCAGGCGGCCCGGGCAGTTATCCATGTTTTCATAAAATTTACATCCTCCTCAAAAGTGTATCCCACGTAATAATTAGGCCATACATACACTCCATGGATCGGCCACTGGTCAAAATTCCGGTCCGCTGCCTCACCAATAACCGAAGTAGCAGAGTCGATGCGTGCCAGCATGGATTCATCGGATAATACACCCTGCCTGAATTCATGCCACCGGCAATATAACATATTCAAAAAATAGGGATCAGTCAGCATCTTGCTCCACCAGAAGGGCGTCCCCCACCCGTCCGATACGAATGTATAATTCCATCCATAGGTATTAAAAGAATCATAATAATTGGCATTCCCAAATGCAAGGTCATAATCCCAGATAGGTCCCATATGAAGCCTGGGATCTTTGCCATCGCGATCCTTATGAAGAAAGGTGCTCAGCCTGTATCCGTCGGTGTTCTTGCTCAATTCAACCATGATAAAGTAATCAACAAAAGAGCTTACATCGATGAACGTCTTATAGCCAACATACGGATCGAGGTACTGGCCTCCGTGAAGTGCATTTTCAAAAGCAGTGATCTTATTTTTAATGTAGGTTTTTTGGCCCGGGCCAATTTTATCACGCTGGGGATAATTGTAGGCAAAAAACGGGGCGCTTCCTCCATCTCCTGTTCCAAGATAAGGAGAGAACCAGCCATCTGTATAATCCCCGGCTGACCTGTCTATTTTTACAATATACCCTCCGGTAAGCTGATCACCGGTAACATCGGTCGGCAACAACTTGGAAATATCTACACGGGCACTGTCACGTTTAATACGTTCAATCAAAACGTACACACCCCGGTACTGATCATTCAGAAACAGTTCACAAAACCGGGTCCTTGATGCATAATGGCCCATATCACGGGCAAGAGCATAGGCCAGGTAATTGCGCACCAAAGTTTTATCGGAAAACGGGCCATGTAAAATCCAGTCGCTTTCTGCGGGCAAGCCCATCAAAGAAAAGGATGTATCATCCTCTGCCGATTCCCATAGTTCGATGCCATAATTCTTTTTGTCGAACATGGTGGAAGAGGAACCCCTTATCTCAATTCCTGCCTTTCCGTTGTAATTATTCCAATCGTCTGTCACATAATTCATTTTCCCGGGTCCGTTGTCAATGATACCCATGTCCACCATTGTTTTAACTTCCTGCTGGATAACATTGGAACCGGAATTGATAATAACCAAAGGAAGAGTGGAACCGCTGAAGCTAACATATGGGTCCTCAAACCAGGCAGGAACATTGCGGTAAGTGAGTCCTGCAGTTTTCATAGCCACCGACAGGTAAGCAATACAGCTCATATCACTGGAAGTATTGCTCATATTATTCACCTGTATGGCAATTACATTGGTGCCATTAAGGAGGCAATCTCTGAGCTTTTGTCTGGCAATCTGGTAAGAAGGCGGAGTCATCTGGTTGTACATCACGGCCTCATGATCTGTGGCGGCGGTGTTAAAAGCAGGATAATCACCAACCGTGCCGAGGTTTGCCCGGGCTATTTCAATGCCATTGATCCAGGCCACAAAACCATCGTCAAAGTCCATATTCAAAAGAGCCATGCTGATTTTCGAAGTATCCTGGATAGTGAACTTCATGCGGATAAACACCGAATAAGGATTCGGGGGAGTGGAAAGCAATGTCGCGTCATCTTCGTCACCATAGCCAAATCCCCCCTGACCTTGCAGCCAGGTGGCATCATTAAACGCGGTATTTTGCCAGCCGGAAGGAGGTCCGGCATTTAATCCCACAAAATAATGCCATGTGTCATTGGCCATTACAACCGTTTCCCAATGATCTATTGTGATATTCTGGGCATAAGAAGTCTGAAAAATACCTGCTATCCATAAAAAGGCAAAAGTCCACCGTAATATCATGCTGATTTTTTTAGTCTAAGATCTGTATACGCATTTCAGGCATAAAAAGTACTGTTAATCCCGGTAATTCTCCACCTTAAATACCCAGGCATGTGAACAGGGCATGTTTCCGGGATTAATTGAAGGTGGCTCAATGGTTAGTTTGCCATTTGCCCGGGCGTTTACTTTTACAGATGATCCTAACAGAGAAATTCTTCCGGAAGAATGTATGCCGGGAATGGTGATGGTTTTCTGGGGCCATTTTGTACAGATGACATACAAATCATTACCCTTTTTCGTAAAATAAACATCTGGAATTGCGGTGGCAGGTTGTTTTTGCCATACCTGTGAATCATAAATAGCTTCGCCGTTTACTTTCAGCCAGTCACCCATGTCGATCAGCCGCTGCTGCATGATAACCGGTATCAGGCCATCTGCAGTAGGGCCGATATCAAGCAGCAGGTTGCCGCCTGATGACACTTTAGCAACCAGGAGATCCACCAATTCCTTTGAACTCATGTAATTATTCAGGTCTTCCACCCGGTTGTAGCCAAAGGAAGTTCCTATGCCCCGGCATTCTTCCCATGGATGTGCGGCAGCACTTCCTATTCCTTTTATTTCACCAACAAGATCATATTCAGTTGTATAAATCCCTCCGTGTACCGATCGGGTTTCCTTGCCCCACCGGTCGTTTACAACAACCTGTTCTTTTACGGGGGATTCGTTGTATAGCCACGAAAGGAAAGTGGTGCTTTTCCACTTTTCACTCGGATGATCCCATTCCCCGTCGGTCCATAATATGTCAGGTTTATAACGGGTCACCAGGTCCTTCATTTGCGGGATCATGTGATCATCCACATATTTCTCCAGATTGTTCTTATAAAGGGGATTGAACCACTCATACAAAGAATAATAGAAGCCCATATGCAGTCCCCTGGCTTTCACGGCCCGGGTAAGATCGCCGGCCAGATCCCTATGAGGGCCGATATCCACGGCATTCCAGTTCCAGCTTTGTTCACTGGGCCACAGGCAGAATCCTTCATGATGTTTTGAGGTGAGAACTACGTATTTTGCACCCGACTTTACAAAAACGTCGGCCCATTGTTGCGGATCGAACAATTCCGCTTTAAATTGTCCGGCAAAATCCGCGTATTTGTGCTTTGCCCCATACATGGTGGAATCAAATGCCCTGAAATATTTGTACTCTTCACCTGAGTTCACGGTAGTTTTATACCAGTACCACTCGGCATATTTTGCATAAACGCCAATAGGTGCATTGGCCGGCGCCCATGAGGGAACCGAATAGACGCCCCAGTGAATGAAAATACCAAATTTTGCATTGGTAAACCACTGGGGAACAGGTCTTTTATCAATTGACTCCCAGGTAGGCTGATACATTTGTGCTACCAGATAAAAAGAAAGGGTCAAAAATATGCCCAGGCATGTAATTCTTTTCATAGGAAAAATGTATTTTTATTTGGGGCATAAAGATAAAAGACTAAAAGATTAAAGATTAGATTAACAATTGCGAGTAATTGCTAATGTGCTAATGTGGAATTTGCGAATGTGCAATCGATGCATTATGCTCACTGAGCCCCTAAGGGGCCTGATATCAATAACCGTGGGTAAAACCCACGAACCTAACAACTAACAACTAATCACTAACAACTAACAACTATCAACTATGCCTAAAGTAGCCATGCTCGGTGCCGGATTTATCGGTGATTTTTATACTTATTCCATTCATGGTCAGAGAAGCCGTGACGGAGTACATGTCATTTACTCACGGGATGAAGGCCGGGGAAAGACTTTTGCCCGGAAACACGGAATACCAAAATGGACCACCTCGATGGAAGAAGCGGTTAATGATCCTGAGGTTGATATTGTTGTAGTAGCACTGCCAAATAACCTGCATCTCGAAGCAGTGGAACTGGCAGCCAGGGCAAAAAAAGCAGTTTTTTGCACCAAACCGCTTGGATGCAATGCCGGAGAGGCACGGAAAATGCTTGAGATTGCAGAAAAAGCCGGTGTGACGCATGGTTACATGGAAGACCTTGTTTATACCCCAAAAACCTTAAAAGCGCTGAAATCAGTGAGGTCAGGAGCAATCGGGGATGTGATCTGGGCCAGGTCAAGGGAAACACATCCCGGTCCGCACAGCGACTGGTTCTGGACAAAAGAGATATCAGGTGGAGGAGTGTTGCTGGATATGGGATGTCATTGCATTGAAATAGCCAGGAATTACATTGGCAAAGATATCCGCCCGGTTGAGGTGATGTGCTGGGCAGATACACTGGTAAAGCCCATTGAAGCCGAGGATAATGCGTTGGGCTGGGTACGGTATGAAAACGGGGCCATCGGCCAGTTTGAAGTCAGCTGGTCATTCCGCGGCGGAATGGACCTGAGGGATGAAGCCATGGGTACTGAAGGCACCATCTGGGTGAATAATTTCCTGAGAACAGGTTTTGAAATTTTCACAGCGTCAAGCAAGGGCGGTTATGTGGCAGAAAAAGCCGAGACCGAAAAAGGATGGTTGTTCCCTGTGGGCGATGAGGTTGTAGAACTGGGATATACCGACATGTTCACGGACATGTTCCGTGCCTTTGAAAACAAGACCCAGCCACATGAGACCTTCTATGACGGGTATGTGGTGAATGAGATCATGGATGCCTGTTACCGGTCATCAAAGACAAAAAAATGGGAGCCGGTAAATCTCGATATCTGGCGGGGCAAGGACAAGTCAGAACCCATCCATGCCATTCGCGATTATGATGCCGGCCATTACCTGGTAAAAAAAGAGACCATGCCTGACGGCTCTGTGAAGCTGATTCTCAAGGATAAGAAAACGGGGGTGATCAGTCAGACAATAATCCCGTAGGGATTTGATGTCGGTAGAAAATCCCTTTTTGGTCCCATTCTTCAAACCAATGGATCAATTGTGTTTGATTTCGCCCCCCCTCCTCCATTATTTTTACTTCAGATTTCGGCCTTAAAAAAGTAAAATTTTAACTAAACTCATCGGAGGAAAAAAAATGAAAAAGTTATTCGTTCTTATAGTTGCTGCAGGATATTGCCTGGCGGGAATTGCAGCTGAACCAACCAGTTCATGGATAATATCCAAATCGGGTAAAATGAACATGAAAAGTATCAGCTTTGGTGTTTCCAATGCCCGGATAGTGTAGGAGAATGGTAAAGTGCTTAAGTTACCCATTGCACAGCTTAATTCTTATTCTGTAGATGGAAAGTTATTTGACAAAATGCCGTTATATAAGTTCGGCAGACCAACTGGTGAAATGGCTTTCATGGAACTTCTTGGTAAACAGGGTGAATTGAATTTCTACAGATATGAAAGCTTCAATTTTGAATCCATCAAACCCCATGATACTGTTACCAACTATGCACTTTATTTATATGGTGACAAATTGCATCTGGCACTGACAGACGAAACGCTTGAAAATGTCTGTAAGTATTTTGGATTGCAACTGACTTATAAATGAAGTAACTGAAACCTTAAAAAGTCCTGCCTGAACGGCAGGATTTTTTTTTGAATCATAACGTCAAGTTTTTGGGCTCCCGGGATTGGTGAAGCTCAATTCAAAAAGATGTATATTTAGTTAATTATTTGTTACTTGACTTTGGATCAGGACTTTTGTATCTTACTAAATAAATAGATATTCCCCAGCCTTACTGGCCAAAACCATCTGTTATGAAAAAGGTTTTGCTTATTATTTTAATTATAGCATCAATTCCCAGCCTTTTTTGTCAGAATTCCAAAATAAATTTTGAGCATCTCCCTGATGAACCAGGGCTTGCTGACCATGAATTTAACTGCATTATGCAGGATCACAAAGGATTTATCTGGATGGGAGGTCAAACCGGCTTATACAGACATAATGGCTATGATGTAACTTATATAAGTGATAAGCACGATTGTGAAATTTGTTCATTTGGTAATATTTATAAAATAGTTGAGGACACCCTGGGATTGCTTTGGCTATTGACAGATTCAGGAATAAGACTTTATGATCCGGAAAAAGAAAGGTCAATGCTGGTTTATCAACACGAGGAGGGAGTCCTTTTGGATTAACTATGCATTCAGATTATCAAGGCAATATATGGGCATCTGATTTGGCAGCGCTTTTTAAAATATCGTACAGGGAAAAATTGAAAACTTCAATTACAAAAGATGAGATATTTAAACAGGGCGCAAATAATAGTTTTAAAATTGATCCTTTTCAACCTCCATATCAAAAACAGGGTGCGGATAATGCTGTGTTTTCTATTAATAATGATGAGCAGGGAAATATATGGGTGGGCTGTGCAGAGGGTCTCTTTCTTTTTAAAAAGGGGCAATCAACACTTCATAAGACTGGATAGGATTACATCCGGCGGATTGCGGCAGGAAATTCAATCTGTCAGAAAAATATTACCGATTGATGAAAATTCTTCATGGATTTTGGATTCAAAAGGCCTTTACTTGCTTACCAATGTCAAAATGGCACTTCAAGGTAATGACCCTGATGTTTCGTTGCTTAATTTTTCATTAAAGTTAACAGGCGGAGAGAGTATTAATATACTGTCCGTTGACCGGAATAATAATTTTCTTGTTATGGTGGATAAAAAAATCTACCTGATTAATAAAGCCAATAAATCAGAGGAAATTTCCTTTGAATTAATAGGCTATAATACAACATATCCAAACGATATGGAACTGAGGTTTAGGGTAAATGATATATTTGAAGACAAGTCAGGAGTAATCTGGATTGCACAGATTTACTGCAGGAGTATCGAAGTTTAAAATGAACCGATTGGTATTTAACGGTTATGAAAAACTTAAAATCCAAAATCTCAATAGTATTAAAATATGTAATATTTATAAAGACAATCTGGAAAACATATGGATTTTAATCAATTATAAAGCATTATATAAAATTACAACAGGAATGTAACAAGGTTACTCAGTATGATCCCGGATCAACGAAATAAAATTACACTGTTTTATACCCGCTTCATCTGATGGATTATTATGGATCGGCTGCGATAAAGGGATACTTGAATTCAATCTCAACAGCGGAAAATTTCGTGATCCTTTACCCCATTCAGAAATAGCAGATGATTTAAGGATGGCTGGAGAATTAGATATTGCTGGATGATGGAAAGCTATTATATATAGCAACCACTAAAGGTTTATTTGCATACAACTATGAAAATCAAAAGATATATAAATCATCATTTAGTACAGCGAACATTAAAGGTTCCCTGATTAAAATGAAGAATGGTGAAATATGGGCAGTTGGTAATTTTTAATGGAATCCATAAAATTGAATTCAATTCCAAACTTGATATCCTTACCTCACACCCGTAATGAATAAAAATAAACTTATTGATGCCGAAATTGGCGTTTCAAATAATTACATTTTTTATGAAGACAATAATGGATTTTTATGGATAGGAAATGAAACAGGAATTCATCGACTGGATCCAAAGACAGGCGAAAATCAAAATTATAAATTGTTCGAAAACTACAGATTTTCAAGAAGTAATGTCAATTACTTCTGATCATCATAATAATCTTTGGATAGGAACCTATAAAAAACTGTGTCGTTTAAACATGACAAACCGGAAGATTAAAAGTTTTTGATGAAGATGATGGAGTTCCTTTAATAAATTATAGCAGAAACGCCGTATTCAAAGACAAGGATGGCAGGATTTATTTTGGCGGATACGGAGGATTTTACAGCTTTCATCCGGATAGCTTCAAAACAAATAATTATGTTCCTCCAATTGTTATAACTGATCTACGTCTATTCAATAAATCAGTTAAGGCTAATACAACCAAGAACGCGATTTTAACCAGGAATATATCTTATACAAAGTCGATTAATCTTAAACATAATCAAAATGATTTGTCTTTTGAATTTGCCGCGTTGGATTATAATCAGCCTTATAAAAACAAATATGCCTATAAACTGGAAGGATATGATAAAGAATGGATATACACCGATGCGAAAAGCCGGATAGCAACCTATACTAATCTGGATCCGGGAACCTATGTTTTCAGGGTTAAAGGTTCAAATAACCATGGAGTATGGAACGAAGAGGGTATTTCACTCACAATCACAATCCATAAACCCTGGTGGACGACATTTCTCGCCTGGGGTATATATGTGCTGGTTGTTTTATGTTTAATCTTTGTGTATATCCGCTGGCGTCTCTGGCGATTGAAAAAAGAAAAACTGGAATTGAAACGGCAGGTTGATTTACGTACCCGTCAAATTGAGGAACAGAAAGAAGAGATCCTTTCTCAAAGAGATCTGCTTGAAGCGCAAAATCAACAGATTTCTGAGCATGAACAACTTAAAAGCCGGTTTTTCACCAATGTATCACATGAGTTCCGAACACCATTGTCACTGATCCAAAGCCCGGTTGAAGAATTACTGGATGATCCCCGGCGTAATGAAAAAGAGCGAAGAAAACTGAATATGGTTCAGCGAAATGTCCGGCGATTGCTGAACCTGGTCAATCAATTGCTTGATATATCAAAGCTGGATGGCAGTAAAATGAAACTTGAACTGATCGAAGCCGATGTGATGAATCACCTGCGGGCGATTGCAGGCATTTTTATTTCTCTTGCGGAAACTAAAAGTATTAACTATGTCTGTCATTTCCCAAATGTATGAAATGAAATACTGGTTTGATCCGGATAAACTGGAGAAGATTGCCAGTAACCTGCTTTCCAATGCTTTTAAATTTACACCTGAAGGAGGTGAAATCATTTTTACAGCAGTATATAAAAACAGTGATGATCAGCCTGGTGGAACAGTTCCTTGAATTCTCAGTCAAAGATACGGGACCGGGAATTCCTGCCGAGAGCCTGGAAAAGATCTTTGATCGTTTTTACCAGGTAGAGGAATCATTGAAATCGGAAGGTGGAGGCACTGGCATTGGGCTTTCCCTGACCCGCGATATGGTAAAATTACTTCATGGGGATATCAGTGGTAGAAAGTGCACCCGGAAAAGGCAGCGCCTTTACAGTATTACTTCCGTTGGGTAAAAACCACCTGAAAGAATCCGAATTTATTTTGCTGAAAGAAGTCACCGGAATGTGTTGATCTTAGACCGGATCTGCACACAATATAAAGAGGCTAATCCAATTAGAGGAAGAAAAATCCCGGAAAAAAAACCTATTTTACTTGTAGTTGATGACAACCGGGATATCCGGATGCAACTGGCCGATAATTTCATCCAGGCAATATACCATTCTGGAAGCCATTGATGGTGTAGCCGGACTGAAAAAAGCCATTGAGATGATCCCTGATCTGGTCATCACTGATCTGATGATGCCCCACATGGATGGTAAAGAACTTTGTGAAAAACTGAAAAATGATGAACGAACCTGCCATATCCCGATCATCATGCTCACCGCCAAAGTTACCCTGGAGGATAAGATAAACGGTTATCTTATCGGAGCCGATGATTATATACCCAAGCCCTTTCATATGGCTGAACTAAAGGCCAGGGTTTCCAACCTGATCGAACAACGCAGAAAACTCAGGGAGCGGTTTCAGTCGGGAAGTTACCCTTCAACCCAGTGATATTTCAATTACCCCGCTGGATGAAAAATTCCTGAACAAGGCTATAGAGGTTAGTTGAAAAACATATGGATGATGAAAACTTCGATCTCAACCGAATTAAGAGAAGAAATGAATATGACCCGCAGCACCCTTTTCCGTAAGTTGCATGCACTGACCGGACAATCTCCTACTGAATTCATCCGGACAATTCGACTGAAAAGTGCTGCCAGTTTGCTAAAACAGCATTTCGGCAATGTGACCCAGGTTTCCCTTGAAGTAGGTTTTAATAACCTTTCCTATTTCAACCGGTCGTTTAAAAAATTATTTGGGGTTTCCCCTTTGAATATGCAAAGTCAATATGATCCTGACTGTTTCACGCTTCTGATCATATGGCAATTCAAGTTTTCATTTGAGCTAAAATCACAAATTTTTGATCTGGTTGTATAGGATTTACTGCCCTCCTGGTTTCATATCTTTATCCTGGTTTTCATGGTTTCCGATTTATCAGTTCAAAAGGAATTCCGAACTTAAGAAAGGAGGAAAACGTTATGAAAATGTCAGTATTTCTTTTCTGGATTGTGTTCTTCTGCCTTGATAGTATTGCCAATGAACCTACTGGCTCCTGGATTGCATCACAGAAAGGCAAATATTTTTGTACGGAGATCAGTATCCATGCTTATAAAGCCAGGGTTGTACTGCAAAACGGTGAAAAAATGTCCATTCCGGTAGATATGGTCAATTCCTTTTCATTAAATGGCCGTGAGTTCGATAAACTTCCATTGTATAAGAATGGAAAACCTACCAATCATAAGGTTTTTATGGAACTGATTTGCAGATCAAAAGACTGCAGTCTATACCGTTATGGTCATTGCAAAATCAAATGCGTCCAGGCTACAGACGGGTTGTACAACTATTTTATTTACAAAGGGGAAAATTTACATATGGCAAGCAACTGCATCGGATTGCCTGAGGCATGTCTGATTAATTTAATCAAGAAACGTTATAAATAGCTAAAACCTCTTCATGGAACAGAGGCTGTAGTTTTTTCATAAGTTAGTTAAGGTTTGAGAGGCTGGTTGGCATACCAGCCTCTACTATTTCCAACATATTTATAGAAATCATTATCATGCAGCTAATACAGTTCTGCAGTTTGTGTGAGTCACCGCAACCAGTCACCGTTTTCAATAAGTTTCGTACTTATACGTTTTTTTTGACAGGATCTTATTGTTCGCGTCGTAGACTATTTTCTCAGTCCTTAAGCCTTCATCGGTATATTTGTATTCAGTGACCTTTATCTTTTTGCCGGATGGGTCCAGCTCGGTTTCACGGATTTTATTATTATCCTCATTGTACTGGTAGGTAACGTGCTTGCTCACCTTTCCCAGTTTGTATTCGGTTTCTTCAATAACATTGCCATCACTGTCATACAGGATCTCCGATTCCTTCAACGCCTTTCCTGCAACCCCTTTTTCATACTTCTGCTCATATTCCGTGATGCTTTTCAGTTTGTGCTTAACGGCTTTTTTGTCCTGACCATACACCCATAACGGGCATGAAATAACAAGAATAAAAAGAATGATCCTGGATGGGTGGTTTTTCATCATTAAATTGGTTTTAAGAGAATACGAATGTAAAATTAAATCAGTCAGATGATACCCTGACTGTATTTTGTTTGTTAAATATTAACAGAAAAAATTTGGCAATGATATTATAATTTAATTACTTTGTATCTCAAAGTACTTTTAAAATGGAAATCAATCAGAAACCCATTGAACAGCTTACCGAGATCCGGAACATGATGGAACGCTCTTCGCGCTTTATTTCGCTGAGCGGATTGTCAGGTGTGGCTGCAGGTATTATTGCCCTTATTGGTTCAGGAATCGCCTTTTTCTTCCTTGGTTTTGATCAGCGTTTTTTCGATATGAAAAGCTATTTCAATGGATTTTCCTATTTAAGATTCAACCATTCCTGGCGTCTTATTGTCCTGGACGCATCGGTTATTCTGATTCTTGCCATCGCTTCAGGTATATATTTCACAACACGGAAAGCCCGGAACAAGGGTCTGAAAGTCTGGGACAATACTGCACAAAGAATGGTGGTAAACTTGTTAATCCCGCTGACAAGCGGCGGAATTTTCTGCTTGATTTTATTATCCCATCACCTGGTTTTTTTACTGGCTCCTGCAACCTTGTTGTTTTATGGACTCGCATTGCTAAATGCCAGTAAATATACTTTTCATGAAGTCAGGGTGCTGGGTATTTCCGAGATCATCCTTGGTTTGATGGCGTCGTGGCTTCCCGGATACGGACTGCTCTTTTGGGCTTTCGGATTTGGCGTTATGCATATTTTTTATGGGTCAATGATGTACTTCCGTTATGAAGCAGCCAGACGTGAAAAATGAAAGACATGCCGAAGGCATCCCTTCGGGAAATAGTGAACAGGTGAAGGAATTAATTTCAAAACTAAATAAGCAATTTGAAAGCCGGGTCAGGTTAGGTATCATGTCAGTTTTAATGGTAAATGAATCCGTAGATTTTGTTACTCTGAAGGATTTGCTTGATATAACTGACGGCAACCTGGCCAGTCACCTTTCAGCCCTTGAAAAAAACCGGCTCATTGAAGTGAAGAAGCAATTCATCGGTCGCAAGCCAAATACCAAGTATATGGCAACACCAGAGGGAAAAACTTCATTCCGGGAACATCTGGATTGCCTGGCCATGATTATTGGGGACAAGGACAGCGAAAGAACAATAAATAATGAACAATAAACCATGAAAAACTATAATTTGAAAATGTGGTAATGTGCTAATGCGAAGAAAGTCATGCAGTCATGCAGTCATGCAGTATTTGCGACCCCGAAGGGGTCAGATATCGATAACCGTGGATCAGAACCCACGGAAAACAAACAACAAAACATTAACCTCAAACCTCAAACCATAAAACCTCAAACCTCAAACCATAAACCTCAAACCTATTTTTTTTACCATTTAACTTTGAATTACAAAGTACTTTTAAAATCTCAAGACCATGGAAAATTTAGAAAAAGTAAAAAACAGCCTGTTTAACTCAGTGGGCCTTAAACTTGCCCTGATTGCCTTTTTATCTCTTTTGCTAATGATACCGGCTATGATGATCATGAACCTGATCCGCGAAAGGGAACAACGAAGCAATGAAACGATCAATGAAGTAACCGCTTTATGGGGAAATGAGCAGACACTGACAGCCCCTGTCCTCACACTTCAGGTCGTAACATTGCCAAAACCCGGTCAGAATGCCACCGGAAGCATTACCCGGTATGTTCATTTTCTTCCCGAAAACCTGAAAATAACCGGTAATGCAGAACCGGAGGTAAGGCACAGAGGTATTTACCGTGTTGTCACGTACCGGTCAAAACTTCATGTAACCGGTAACTTCCTGCCTCCTGACCTGGAAGCGTTGAAGATCTCCAGGGAAGATATTTCCAGCATTGATGCATGGATTGAAATTGGTATTCCGGATATGCGGGGAATAAACCAGAACATCCAGATTCACTGGGGTGATTCAGTTTCGCCTGTTATTCCCGGTACAATAAGCCGGGAAATAGTGCCTTCAGGCGTACATGCGCCGGTGAAGATCGGTTTTACATCCCCGGTGGCATTCTCCTTTGACGTGGATTTGAACGGAAGCTCGGGCCTGAATTTCATCCCCCTCGGTAAAGAAACCAATGTTGACCTGACATCTACCTGGACCTCGCCCAAGTTTAAGGGAGCTTTCATCCCCGATAATCAAAAGGTGGATGTGAATGGGTTTACGGCACATTGGAATATTCTTCAGCTCAATCGGAATTATCCCCAGCAATGGATTGATAATCAATATAAAGTTGACGAATCATCCTTCGGGGTTGACCTGATCACCCAGGTTGATACCTACCAGAAATCGATGCGATCCGCCAAGTATGCAATCCTTTTCATCGTGCTTACCTTTCTTGTTTTCTTCTTTGCCGAGATCATGACTTCCGTCCGGATCCATATCTTCAACTATCTCCTGGTGGGTATTGCCTTATGCATATTCTATTCATTACTGACTGCGCTGGCTGAGTATATTCCTTTCACTATTGCCTACCTGATTGCAGGCACAGTGATTATCGGAATGATTGCGGTATATGCGCATTCGCTATATTCTAAAAAACAAGTTACTCTAACTGTGACGGTGACCCTGGCAGCCCTATATATCTACCTGTTTGTAATTTTGCAGCTGGCCAATTATTCTTTGATCATTGGCAATATTGGACTGGTGTTTATCCTGGGACTTGTCATGTACTTCTCGCGAAAAATCGACTGGTATTCACCGGTAAAATCCCGATCCTCAGTTGAATAATTTCAAAGTATGGATCTTATACAGGTTTAAACGCATTAAGATCAAATTAATATAGGGAAATCTTAATTTAGCAGGACAGCAAAACAAAGGATCATGGAAAAGTCTAGTAACCAGTTTTCAATATCAGCCAGGCTGAAAAGTTTCAGGTATGCAGCCCAGGGATTTATATATATTGTTCGATATGAGCATAACGCAAGAATACACTTATTCATATCCGGCATAGTACTGATCATGGGATTTCTGCTTCATATCAAGCGATTGGAATGGGTGCTGGTACTTTTATGCATGGGATTGGTGCTGGCGGCTGAAATGATCAATACCACCATTGAAAAATTATCGGATATTGTATCTCCTCAAAAAAATGAGCAGATCAGGGTGATCAAGGATATTTCAGCTGCCGCGGTCCTTCTGTCCTCCTTTATCGCAATGATTGCGGGCCTTATCATCTTTTTACCGTACCTTTGGAGGCTATTCTGAAATCAACCAGCAGTTGATTTCAGGATTTCTCCATCAATATTCCAATCTGATGCTTGCCGTGCCATTAAATGGCTCAATAGTTACCGTTTCGTCAACATCGTTGTATGATCCTCCAATTACATTTACAGGTTTTTCGAGTGTGGGATGGGGTATCCTGATGATCACCTGCTGAGGCATTCGTTCCGATTTGCATTCAATGGTTGCTTCAATATATCCTTTATCGATATCTGAGACAACCCGGAACGAGAGCGGTCCAAAATAACTGGCAGCGTTGGTCACTTCAATTTCTTTGCCGTTCTCCAGCCATTTTCGCGGCACTCCTGCAAGTAATTTCAACGTTTGGTCCTCTTCGAGATATAACATCCAGCGGGTTTCCATCAAAAACCAGGCTTCTTCATGTGTTTTATGGACACTCACTTTGTACAGATGTTCCCAAAAAGTATAGGTATCACGGTCAGACACTGCCGAAAAAGTATTATAATAAGTTTTCAGAAAAGGTTTTGTCATTCCAAGCTTTAACTGAACCCAATTGTGCCTGCTGTAGTATGGCTGACTAAATGCTGCATTGCGCTGATAAAATAATTCCTGGTGGTAATCCAGCAGCATCCGCGAAACCGGCTCCCGGGGATCCAGCACCTCGCAAAAGATAAGGTAGAGAGGACCCAGCATGGCATCCGGAACGGTAAATGTTCCATGTGACAGGAAAGTCTCATGGGTAAGATAGAGCAGTCTCAGAGCCCTGGCTTCAGTCCAGGGTGGTGCAGTCGGACACCAGGTTCCGTCACCCATGGGCACTACCGGTGAACCGGCCATGGAATTGAGAAATGATATCCGGATGTCCTGTTTCCATGATTCCGCTTCCTGGATCAACCGGTTTGAATTTGACAGATCAATATCATGCAGCATTTCAGCAACACGGCTAATACCCAGATATGCATATGCGTTAAGCATATACTGATGAAACGGATCTTCGGGATCCGCTACCTTACCATCAATCATTCCGTATCCCTTTCCGCGAAGGCTCTCCTTTTTATTCAGTTCCCGCCACCTGAGTAAAAATTCACATGATTTCAGGAGTTTGGGTTCAATTTGTTTCACCCAGGCCGTATCATGTGTATACCGATAATATTCACCAATGCTCCAGAGTGCAGCACCCGTTTCAACCATGTATCCCCCAAAATTCTGTATCATGCCGTCATCATGCTGCTTTTCCAGAAAGTACATCAGTGATCGCCTGGCTGTTTCATGAAGCCCCATGCTGTTATAAAACTGAATAATAGGCGAACTTTCTGTTCCTATAGGTGAATATACCCCTATACAGGGCGCGAGGACGCCACCTGGTTCAATGCCATAGGTGATCAGATCAAGATGCAATAACCCGGCCCGGATCATTTCTTCAATTCGCTTTTCAGGCAATTTGATCCGGGCAGCATGGGACAGTTTTTCCTGCCAGTAACTTTTGCATTCTTCAAATCTCTCTGTAAAGGACTGACTTGAAAGCAATTTTGCCCTGTCTGCTGAAACCGGACTGTGAGGCAGGCAAAACTCAAAAACTGCCTTTTCGTTGGGCTTCAGCAAAACAGCAATCTCTTCATTGGGCAATGGATTTCCGTTTAATTTTGAAATGCCAAAAACCCGGTCAGGGGAATAACTTGATAAGCCTGATTCCCTGTCGTAGGAATAGCTCTTTTTATCCCACCAACCCCTGCCTGGTTTGATAGTCCTGAACCATGCATAACGCGGCACGGATGATGTGTTGGTTGCCACTGCCCTGTAATAAAATACGGTTTCTTCACTTTTATTTAATTCTTCATTCATCCGTGATTTTGCGAGATCTTTCTGATTTCGGGTAAACATGTGCCCATAGCTGCAGCTGTCTGCAACAAGATAATGACTGCCAATGGGTGTGCTTGAAATCAAAGGAGAGGATTCCAGTGAAACAAAGGATGTGGTATAATATTCAACCCCATCATCCAGCAGAGAACTGTGGAGTATTGGCAACACGCCGCCCTCAAGCCTTCTTGGAGCATTCGGTTCAACACTCTGTCCACGTCCCGCCAGGTAACAGTATGTTTCGCCGGTGTTATTTGCTTCAGGCAGTTTAGTGTCAGAAGAAGCCATTCGCGGAATGATCGTTTCCATATCCTGTGGTAATCCCATTTCAAATATCCTCACATCGCGACTAATTCCGAGCCAGGTCGGACAAATCTGGTTACGGGTATGGCTTGCAGCCGAATCATAGGACTCTTCAGGTTCATTCTCCATTTTCTGAAGCTCTGACTGAAGATTCCGGTTCTTTATGTCAAGTTCTATTTGCCTGTAAGAGCGGTTATCTCCTGACTGGCAAACCACAACATGATATTGCGGTATCCAGATCGGATAATCAGCGTTTACATCTCTCAAAAAGAAAGAAAAGGAATTACTCGCTGTATGGATAGATATCAGCGTTGTCCCGCTCCCGGGACCTGTGTTCACATCCTTTAAGGAAATCTCAATCCGGCTTTGGCCGGCTGCATAAAATTCAAAATGATTTTCCCTGGCCTTACCTCTGCCTATGGCCAATGAAAGGTTTTCCAATTTGCCGTTTAGCACTTCGACGGATCCAGATGGCCTTTCATTTTGCCATTCCACGAAAATTTTAACAATTCCGGGTTTGTCTGAAACAGTTCCATAGAAACTAACTGTAATAAACAAAAAGCAGAAAAAAAATATAAATCTTAATTTCTTCATTTGTCCAATGATTTATTATATCTGCCAATGGCAGCTACTTTTGAATTAAATCCTGAGGATGGAGATATTCCATTCAGATAAAACTAATTTAACTATTTTTGGCATCGGTTAAACAATTTATTTATTCATTCATTAATTAAATCACGTACAACATGGCTGTATTAGTTGGAAAAAAATCCCCTTCTTTTAGTGCACAAGCAGTTATTAATGGCGGAGAAATCGTCAATGATTTTTCACTTGACCAGTATCTGGGCAAAAAATATGTTTTGTTCTATTTTTATCCCGCCGATTTCACTTTTGTCTGTCCTACAGAAATCATTGCATTCCAGAATAAAATTGAAGAATTTGAAAAACGTAATGTAGCAGTAGTTGGCTGTTCCACCGATTCAGAATTTTCGCATTGGAAATGGCTGCAAACCGAAAAAAAAGATGGTGGAATCAAGGGCGTAAAGTATCCTTTGGTTGCTGACCTTTCAAAAACGATTTCAGAGAATTATGATGTTCTGGCTGGAACATATGATTATAATGAGGCTGGCCAGGCTACATTTATTGGTATACCACAGGCCTATCGCGGTCTGTTCTTAATTGATAAGCAGGGAATTGTCCGTCACCAGCTGGTCAATGACATGCCAATTGGCAGAAGTGTTGAAGAAGCCCTCAGGGTAATCGATGCACTTCAGTTCAATGAAGAAAACGGCGAAGTTTGTCCGGCCGGCTGGCAAAAGGGTGATAAAGGCATGAAAGCAACCCAGGACAGTGTCGCATCCTATCTTGCATCAAATTAGGCATATTTTTTTACGTAATTAATTAACCTGACAGGAAGCGACCTGTCAGGTTTTTTATTAATCAAAAAAAATAGATAACTTTCCTATTGGCGGAAAATCTATCGGAATTATGCAAAAGGAATTTGAAAGATACCTGAAACTTGTCTGCCGATGCTCCCCGGAAAAGCGCTTTTTGCTGACTGTAAGCGGAGGCATTGATTCTGTAGTAATGGCAGAACTCTTTCATACGGCACGAATTGATTTCGATTTTGCGCACTGCAATTTTCATTTACGGGGTGAGGAATCGGACAGTGACCAGGCTTTTGTTGAAAAGCTGGCCCTGCAGATGAATGTCAGCTGTTTTGTTAACCATTTTGACACTCAGGAGTATGCCGCTAAAAACGGGATATCCATTCAAATGGCTGCCCGGGACCTTAGATATGAATGGTTTGAAAACATCAGGGAAATAAACGGATACGATTTTATTGTTACCGGTCATAACCGGAATGATATGGTGGAAACCGTCCTTATCAATTTCGCTCGTGGAAGTGGCATACGCGGTCTCTCAGGAATCCGGCCGAGACATGGATTTCTTATTAGGCCTTTATTGTTTGCATCGCGGGCAGAGATCCGCAAATATGCAGATGCCCATTCGCTGTTGTGGCGAGAAGACTCTTCCAATGCCGAGACAAAGTATATCCGCAACCGCATCAGACATGTCTTAATTCCGGAATTCGAAGCCATCAATCCGGCATTCATGCAGAATGCCACTGATACGATTTCGCGCCTCAGCCAGACAGAACAACTGCTTAACCTGGCATTGGCTCAAATAAAAAAATCGGTATGGATTGAACTGCCCGATAAATTTCTTATTGACATTGAAAAACTCAATGAATACCCGGCAGTTGAAACCTTGCTTTTTGAACTTTTAAGGGAATTTGGCTGCACGCCACTTCTGGTCCGGTCCATCATGTCTTCGTTTGAATCCACTCCCGGAAAGCGTTTCATTACCCGCACCCATTCCATAACGCGGGACCGGACCCATCTTATCATTACTAAAAACCGGGTACCCATCGAAACCGAGATTGAAATTGAGCCTGACACTGTGCTGTTGACATATCCCATTCATCTCACACTGGGCAGCATAAAAGTAAATCCGGGATATACAATCCCTTCAGAAAACAGGTATGCAGTTTTAGATTGGGATCGGCTTATTTTTCCACTCACCTTACGGCGGTGGAGACCAGGTGATCATTTTCACCCGCTGGGAATGAAGGGAACGAAAAAGATCAGCGATTTTCTGATAGACAATAAAGTACCCCTGCCCGACAAACAATATGTTTGGGTGATTGAATCGGCCGGGAACATCGTCTGGGTTGTGAATCATCGTATCGATGACCGGTACAGAATTACAGCCAAAACATCACAGGTTTTGCTGATAGAATACAGAGATACGGTTCATGAATGAACAAATGCGTCATAACCATATCTGATTTTAAAAAATCCAATATATGGAAAAACAAAGCAGTATCGAAAGAGAATGGAACCGTGCGCTTGAATCACTTGATCCGGATCAGGCGATACCCGCAATATATGAGATCCGGAATTCCGGTTCAATTAAAATGTTGCCCGTTTTATTTCAGATGATCAGAAAGGAAACTCCCCTGATCATCCGGTCTGAGATCCTGAACCTTCTGGGAGAAATCAAATCGCAGGATGCCGTTCCGGTCATAGCTTCATCACTTGAAAATATGGATTTCGGTGAACAACTGCCGGGCTTTGTTGCCGCATGCTGGCAATCGGGACTCGACTTCAGCAGGAATCTTCCTGTGTTTGCCAAATTGTTTATTGATTCGGATTACCTTACCTCATTAGAGGCTTTCACAGTGCTGGAGGAATCGTTCCCCAATGCAACCGACGAGGCCAGGATGAATTGTATCCGGTACCTCAGGCAGTCCGAACATCTGGTCATAGATGAAAAGCTTGCCCTTTTTCGGGAACTGAGGAAGGTTATAGAAAGCATAGAGTGATTTATGAATTATGAATTATGAATTATGAATTATAATTAGAATTAGGAACACACAATCCAATTAAGTATGAGACAAAGGCAGAGTATAAAATGTTCAGGATATGTATAAAATAGTAAGCTTTTCCTTAATGATGTTAATGGTCCTGTGCCTTGCTGATTGTGCAAAAGATGCCAATGATTTTGATCACAAAAAGTGGAATTATATATATACAGGAGATTACTCCAACGCCCTCCTAAAGGAGTTTAATGATACAATAAATACAAAAGATCAATATTATCAGAAATCCCTTGTGCTGGATATTAATCATGATAACAAGCCTGATATGGAGATAATCTCATATTATTCATGGTATCTGGGACAAACACAATTTAATGAACGGGCAATAATCAAGACTTTTGAAAACTGTGAGATTATTGCAGATACAACGGTAAAATCAATACAGCAAACATCATATATCGTTTATGCCGATACTGCAAGAACTGAAATAACGTATGTGGATTCAATACTTATTGCTCCAAAAGCATTGGATGCGAATTATAGAATAAACAGGGACGATCACTGGTACCATGGCATGGATCCTTTAAATTTTTCATTTTCCCATGATATTTTCAGGAAACCTGAACCAAACGTATGGGTATTCGTCAATAATACCTATACCGGATGGGGAGAATTAAATGACAAATATCTGGGATTCCGGATCCTTTCCGCAAAAGATACTTTGTATGGGTTTATTAAGATGAATGTCAGGGAATTTAAATGGATAAACCTGGAAAACTCAGCTTATAGGTAATTTTAATTCTTTGTTTCTCAGCGCCCTGACTACGATCTGGACGACTTCTTTCTACCGACAGGGTATCCCTGACGGGATAGCCGAACTGCACGACTGGACGACTTCTTTCTACCGACAGGCTGTCCCTGACGGGATAGCCGAACTGCAAAACCGCATAACTAAATTTACTGACGCTCCCCAAAAGCTATCAAAAGTTTCGACAGCGCTTCGAATGCCGTGAGCGGAAGCGTTTCCGGCCGGTCATCCAGGCTGTGGTACGCCGCAATGCCGCCCAGTGTATAAATGAAGAAGCAGGGCACTCCTTTGTTATAAAAAGGACAATGATCGCTGTTGCAGGCCCTGCCCCTCTTTTTGATGTTCACAAGATACCGGCCGGTGTCATTGAGATGGCTAAGCATTTCAAACTGATCCGGAAATTCAGTTGCATTGACAACGGTGATGCCTTCAATGCCGGTTCCCACCAGGTCGAGATTGACCAGAAATTTCACATTTGAAAGACTTACCAGGGGATGATCAGCAAAAAAGCCGGATCCAAGCAAACCTGCCTCTTCACCGGTAAATCCGATAAACACTACAGAATACCTCTGAGGATGCCGGCTGAAGTAACGTGCCAGTCCAAGCATCATGGAAATACCACTGGCATTGTCATTTGCACCGGGGAAAAAAGTACCCTTTCCCATCATTCCAAGATGGTCGTAATGTGCCGTATATACAAGAAAGGAATCGGGACATACCGTTCCCGGAATGTAACCAACAACATTTCGTGTTCGGTATTCTTCTATAAATTTGTTTTTAATGTGAATATCCAGGGAAGTAACCGGATAATGATAAGAAGAGCCCTTGATCATGATGATTGGAAGGAGCGATAATACAGTGGCTGCTCCGAAAACCAGTTTTTCATCCGTAATTTCTATCAATGCCTTTATTTTGTGAGGATTATCAAGTTGCTGCAGATTTTTCCACTCATTCCATAAACCTTTTGCATTTGCATTATCTGTTGCCAGTTCACGGGCATCTACAATAACCACCTTATTGCCTGCGCTGTTCAATAAATTATCTGATATGCCCTTCAGCACGTCGGATGCATTCAGGAAGACAGGAGTAAAACGTCCATTTAATCCCGGAGAGGCCGGATCAACTATAAAATCAAGTCCCGGAACAAGCATCTCTTTGTCCAGGGAAACTCTCATAGCTCCGGGAAATGTATTAATGCTAATCGGAAAAGACTGAAAAAAACCGGTTTCAAACGGAAGGATCCCGTTTGCTTCAAACTCATGCCGGATGTAATCAGCTGCCTTATGATCCCCGTCTCGCACAAATCCCCTTCCATGCATGCTTTGATCACATAAACGGCTGATGACTTCCCTGGCATAGACAGTATCCTGGCAATATAGAGTCTGGCATGCCAGCCACAGAAATATCTCCACAAAGATCCGACATGACCTCATGGCCCCGTTATTGAAAGTCGGAGAAATATTTCATGAACTGCGACCGCTCATAGATAGCCGGATCGGCAATATGACTATAGTTCAGTTTGCCGCGGAAATCAGCAATTGAATTATATTTTTTCCGGGTCATCCATGATTTCACATCATCGAGCATCACTTTTATCTGTGTCTCTCCCTTTTTGTAAAGAACTGAACAAACCTGCACCGCTTTGGCACCGGCAAGGATCTGCTTTATCAGGGCCTTCCCATCATGAATGCCGGTTGAGGCGGCAATATCAATACTTTCAACTTTATCCGACAGTATGCCTACCCACCGCAGGGATTGACGGATATCGGCCGGTGAACTCAAAACTTCCGAATGGGTAAGTTTCATGTTTTCTATGTCCATATCGGGCTCATAAAACCGGTTAAAAAGTACAACACCTTTTGCACCCCTCAGGTACAAGTTATTGACAGTGGCAGCAAGATTTGTAAACTGGTACCCGATCTTAACGGCCAGGGGAATCGCAACTACTTCCCTTATTTTCTGAAGCAGCTCGTAATAAAGTCTTTCTATTTTTTCACCCGGTACATCTTTATGCGAAGCGAGAAAATAAACATTCAATTCAATTGCATCTGCACCGGCAGCTTCTATTTTTTTGGCAAATGAAATCCATTCGGATGCAGAGATACAATTGATACTGGCAATGACTGGAATTTTAACCGCCTTTTTTGCTGATTCGATCAGTCTGAGATACTCTTCAAGCGAATTACTTTTCACATACTGCGAGATATAATCATGTGCTTCGGGATAATCGCTACCTTGAATCTGCATGCCGGCCTCGAACCTGATCTGTTCCTCAAACAAAGATTTGAGAACTACGGCCCCCGCTCCGGCATTAGCAAACCGGCTGATCTTATCAACAGAACCGGTTAAGCCGCAACTACTTACAATCAATGGACTGACCAGGGGAAGTCCCAGATAATTTGTGGTTAAGTTAATCATGCTGTACTTTTATTATCGAAATATTTTCGTTCTCCAAAAATGAGGCTTCCGATCCGTACCATGGTGGAACCGGCTTCCACGGCGACTGAATAATCGCCCGACATGCCCATGGACAATTCCCTGAAAGCGGGATCCTGCGGAAAAAATGTTGTGCGGAATTCCGAGAAACTGGCGGCAAGCTGGCGAAATTCCCGGCGTATTCTGTCCCTGTTTTCGGTATAGGTGGCCATGCCCATGAGTCCCGCTATGCGGATATTCCTGAATGAGCGATATTCATCGGATGAAAGCAGGTGTTTTGCCTCATCATGGGATAATCCGAATTTTGTTTCCTCACTGGCAATGAACAACTGTAAAAGGCAATTCACAGTCCGCCCTGTTTTTGAAGCTTCGGAATTAATTACTGAAAGCAGTTTAAGGCTATCCACTGAATGAATCAAATGTACAAACGGAATAATCTGTTTTACCTTGTTTGTTTGTAAATGGCCGATCATATGCCAGGCAATATCACCTGGCAACTGTCGCTGTTTTTCCGCCATTTCCTGTACCTTGTTTTCCCCAAAATCGCGCTGACCGGCGTCATAGGCTTCCTGTATGGCCGAAACCGGCATTGTCTTGGAAACTGCAATGATTCTTACGCCAGAAGGTATTTCTTTATGTAATCTGATCAGATTTTCAGCAATTCCCATGTCAGCTTTTTCGTGATTGGCAGTTAACTATTCAAAAGTAATAAAAAAGAATACCCCAAAACAACCCGACATGCAGCTTCTTACATGAAAATTCTTTATTATTGTATTAGCCAATAAACAATTCCTATGCGCATCATTATAAAAAAAGACGGACCTGAGGTAGGTCAATGGGTAGCCAGTTATATTGCAGACAGAATCAATAAAGCGAAACCTACGGGTAATAAACCATTTGTGCTTGGACTTCCCACGGGTTCTTCCCCGGTTTTCGCATATAAGGAATTGATCCGGAGTTATAAAGCCGGAGATTTTTCCATGAAGAATGTGGTTACTTTTAATATGGATGAATATGTTGGCCTTCCGGAAGAGCATCCGGAAAGTTATCATTCCTTTATGTTCAACAATCTTTTCAGCCATGTGGATATTCAAAGGAAGAACATCCATATTCTTAATGGTAACGCACCTGATCTTGAAAAGGAATGCCGCGAATATGAAAAGAAAATAGACAGTTTTGGTGGCGTTGATTTGTTTCTGGGCGGCATGGGACCCGATGGCCATCTTGCGTTCAATGAACCCGGTTCATCCCTGACATCACGTACAAGGATCAAGACGTTAAGTTATGATACCATCCTTGCCAATTCGCGCTTTTTTGACGGTGATCTGAAAAAGGTACCGACAATGGCGCTGACAGTGGGAGTTGGAACTGTGATGGATGCCCGTGAAGTACTTGTGATCGTTACAGGTTATAATAAGGCCCGTGCCTTGCATGAAGTGGTTGAAGGCGGCGTGAGCCATATGTGGACTGCTTCCATGCTGCAGCTGCACCAAAAAGCCATCATTGTTTGTGATGAGCCCTCCACCATGGAACTGCAGGTGGAAACGGTAAAATATTTTAAGGATATAGAAAATGTAGCGCAACATTCACTTCCCTAGTCCCTTGTCCCTATATTTTCGCCAGGTCACGATCCTCGATCCAGCCCTTGTTGCCATCCGGAATTCTAACCTCTTTCCACTGCTGTACGCTGTCCGTTAAAATAACCCGTGTTCCTTCATGGAGAACAAACACTGAAGTACCCTGCTCATCAGGTGAACTTTTTACATTCACAACAGGAGCAATCACAATGGCCCCCCGGCTGTTCCTGATCAGCTGTTTCCTTTTGTTCATAAACAAGATGCCTGTTAAAGAAAGGGCAACCAGGATGACACCGGCAGTAAATCCAAGTTTTTTCAATCCATAGCCATTGGTAAACATATACAGGAAAAAAGCTGCCAGGGCAAATACAAATATCAGTAAACTTATGAGGGCCCATTGATCCGGAGAAAAAAGTACTGCCGCACCGCTGATCCATCGCTTCAAAAAGAATTCGGAAACATTCTCGATCTTATCCACTATTCTGGAATTGGCTATGGCCAGATTTTGCCTGATATCCTCGTCAACAGGATCCAGAAGCCGTGCCTTTTCATAGTATAAAATGGCCTTCGGAAAATTGCTCTGCTTATAAAAGGCATTACCCAGATTAAAATATAACGATGATGCGATGTAACCCATATCGATTACCCGGGTGTAACAATCAATGGCCTTTTCATATTCGCGATCCATATAGTGCTTATTGCCTGCAATTACAAGAGAATCAGCCCGGGCGGGAACTTCTGCCCCGGTGGCAACCAGGCCTGAAAAGCATAGAAGCATTAAGCATAAGAAAACCCCGATATTTTCCAGTCTGTTTTTTATTATCATGGCGAATACCTTTTTACTATTTTAATTTCTGCTGAAGCATGGTAATCACATTCAGGGAATCCTGATAAAGTTTTTCCATTCCCATATTTTCCGACACCTGACCGTATCTTGCCACTTCACATTCATCAATTATCCTGAATAAATCAGCAATCAGATTTTCATCAATTGACCTGGACTGAAGGGAAGATCCGGCCGTTTCGCGTGATAACGCTGACAGGGGAATGTTAAGCTTATCACTCAGGTAACCCCAGACAGCACCCAGCAATTCTTCATAGAAACGGTTTGTTTCACCCTGCTTCAATAATTCAGCACTTTTAATCAGTCGCTTCCGTGCATACCGGTCAGCCTTCCTTAAGCGCATCAAGCTTACATCGGCTCTGTTCTGCAATTGTTTCCTGCGGCGCCAGGTGAGCAGAATAAAAAGGACAACGAGCAAAATGTAAATCAGATAATACCAGATTGAATCAGCCCAGAATGTTTTATTTGCCTGCAAAGTGATGGGCTTGTTCCTGATAAACCGGATATCCTGATTGAGCAATTTCACATCTTCCTGGGCAATACCGGGATTAGTTTCCATGGCCGCATCACCCTGTCCCTTTTCAACCTTAACCGTAAACGCCTTGGATTTAATCGTTTTGTACTGCTTTGATGCAGGATCAAAATATGAGAATTCAACAGAAGGGATGGAAAATGTTCCGGTTGCCCTGGGCATTAAAAGGTATTCAAAGGTTTTGGTACCCGAAAGGGAATTCTCCAAACGTGAATTGATTACCGGATCAAATTTTTCAAAATCGCCCGGTAATTCAAATTGCGGTTCATTGATGAGTTTAATATTGCCGCGTCCGGATATGGTCAGTTTTAATGTAACGGGTTCATTTGTATGGGTAGAAGTCTTGTTCAGTGATGAACTGAATGTAAAGTTACCCACAGCACCTCCAAATGAAACAGGAGCATTGCCAGGCAATGGTTTCACCTGAACTGTCACTTCCTTGCTTTTCAGTTTAATAGGAACTTCCTGAACATCAGGAATATCAAAATCTTCAAAAAACGGATCGGCAACTCTTCTTCGCACCTCCTTGCGCATGGTCACATCCAGATCAAAGGATTTAATTGTGATGGGTCCGGTTTTTTGCGGTATAATCATTGTCTTTCTCATAACACCGGTCCCATAAATATCACCGTTATAGGCTTCGCTCTGCAGGTCTTCTTAACTGGGGGATTGTAAGTGGTTCTGTAAAAAAGCCAGTGAAATCGGGACCTTTGAAATTCGCATCCACACCTGCCAGATTAACTTTGGTGTATATTTTAACAGTGGCAAGGATTTGCTCACCAAGATAAACTTCTTTCTTATCCACAAGGAGATTGACAAACAAGTCCCTGTCACTGACCGTTCCGTCTCCTGACTGGCCGGCACCTGAAGCGCTCTGACCTGACCTTGACTGCTGGCTGTTAGCTGCCAATACCTCAAATGAAACAGCATTCGACCGCACCAGCTTGTTCTTTATCTTCGCTGACGCAGCCGGAATTGAATATTTGCCCTCTTTCAGGGCCTTGAGAAAATAGGTATACTGATAAGTGGATGTTGAAGTAATCTTGCCGTTTACAGAATAAACGCTCTGACTATGTCCCTGCCTGGGCCCCCCCAAAACCTCCATGTTTTCCACACTGGGAAGTTGCAGCTCTGATACTTCGTCCTCCGATGTGAAAGTGAGGTTAAACTGGTCCCCCACCCTCATCACTGAAGGTGATACAGAGGCAGTTAATTTTGATTCCTGCGCTGATAAACAACCCGGCAGGAAAGAGAAAATGGCAATGACTAATAGGAAACGCTTCATTATACTTTGTAATATTACTGTGCTTACCAGTTCTTTTCCACCGGTACTTTTTTAACCTGTTTTTGTTGTTCCTGTACTTTTCTCAGAACATTCTTCTCTTCATTTTCCAGTGCCTGAAGAATACGTTCTGCATCCTGTGAAGAGATCTGACCGTTCATATTTTGTTTATCCTGTTGCTGATCTTTCTTTTCATCAGGAGGTTGATTTTTATTATCCTGATTCTGTTGCTGTTTATCATCCTTCTTATCGTCTTGCTTTTTATCCTGTTTGTTTTGTTGATTTTCTTTGTTTTTCTGCTGTTTTTGCATGTCCAGCTTTTTCATCGCCAGCTGCAGGTTATGTTTTGCGTCCATGTCCCCTGGCATTTTACGGAGTGCATTTTTATATGCATCAATACATTCCTGGTATTTGCCTGATTTATATAATGCATTGCCAAGGTTATAATAATCACTATTCAGCGCCTGACCATCTTTCTGTTTTCCTGATAATTCTTTATAACGCTGGGCAGCAGCATCGAATTGCTTCTGTTTGTACAATGAGTTTCCAAGATTATAATCGGCTGCGACCGAACCTGGTGATTTTTCAAGCGCCTTTCTATACTGAATCTCAGCCTCCTGATACTTTTTATCTTCATATTGCCTGTTTCCACGCCGTACAAATTTTCTTTCCGCCTGTGAATACACATTCAGCGTAAACAATGATAATATGATCACAACTACCCATTTCATAATTAACCCTTGTTATGAGAACAACTTAATTTTACTTAGCCATTTATTTTTACGGGATAATAAGACGAATTCAAGGAGGAAAATTCCAAGGGCAAACCATATAAAAACAGGAAACTGCTCCTCAAAATCGCTGTAAACCTTTGACTCCATTTCCGTTTTATCCAGTTTTCTGAGCTGTGCCAACATACTATTCAGGCCCATACCAGGAGAATTCGCCCTGTAATAATTTCCTCCGCCTGCCGTTGCAATATCACTCAGCATTTGTTCATTCAATTGCGTGATGACAAAATTTCCATCCTTGTCTCTCCTGAAATCCTGGTTATAAGAATCTTCCTTCACAGGAATTCTTGCACCCTGCGGCATTCCCATTCCAATGGTGAATATTTTGATCCCGTTTTCGAGGGCCTTCTTACAGGCAGTCTTTACATCGCCTTCATGATTCTCTCCGTCACTGATGATGATAATCGCCTTGCTGGCTTTTGATGTTGAGCTGAATGATTTGATTCCCAGTTCAATGGCTGCACCTATATCAGTCCCTTGCCGGGAAACCATGTTTGTATTAATTCCCGAAAGAAACATTTTAGCAGACAGGTAATCATTGGTAATTGGAATCTGGGTGTAGGCATCCCCCGCAAATACAATCAATCCAAACCTGTCATTCTGAAGCTTGTCCATTAATTTTGTCAATTCCTGTTTTGCCCGTTCAAGCCTGTTTGGGCGAATATCTTCAGCCATCATGCTATTGGATACATCCAGGGCAACAATGATCTCAATACCCTCGTGCTTTACCTTTGTCAGTCTGGAACCAAATTGCGGTCCTGAAATGGCAATAATGATCAACGCAACTGCAATCAGCAAAAGCACTGCCTTAAGGCCTCGTCTGAATTGCGAATATTCCGGCATCAGCGTAGAGATCAGCTGAGGATCCCCTATCTTTTTCAGATCGCGTTTTCTTTTAAAAAAATGAAAAAGAAACAGTGCTGCCAGAACGGGGATGATCAGCAAAAGCATCAAATACTGTGTATGTTCAAATCTAAACATGGTTATTACATGATCGTTCTCAAAACTGTGTTGCGCAAAAGAATTTCCAATACAACCAAAATCAGGGCTGCAATTGCAAAACGCCTGTATTCCTCGTGCTTACGTGCATATTTCTTAACATCGATCTTGGTTTTTTCCAACTTGTCAATCTGGGTGTATATATCCTTTAATTTCTGATTGCTGGTCGCCCTGAAATATTCTCCTTTTGTCATTTCAGCAATCTGCTTTAACATGGGCTCATCAATATCAACCTTAATCTGCATATAAACCATATCACCGAATACATTTCGCACAGGAAAGGGAGCAGTACCATTTGTGCCCACACCGATTGTATAGACACGGATACCGAAAGTCCTTGCAATTTCTGCCGCTGTTAAGGGATCTATTGAACCGGCATTGTTTTGTCCGTCCGTTACCAGAATAACTACACGGCTCCTGGCATTACTGTCCTTTAGTCTTTTTACTGCATTTGCAAGTCCCAGACCTATGGCGGTTGTCTCATCCTCGATCATCCCCACCCTGACATCATGAAGGAGATTCAATAATACGGCATGGTCGGTTGTTAAGGGACACTGCGTAAAGCTTTCCCCGCCGAACAGAACCAGTCCGATCCTGTCATTGGTGCTGCCCAGGACAAAATCATTAGCCACATCCTTGGATGCTCCAATCCGGTCTGGGGAAAAATCGCCTGCCAGCATGCTGTTTGATACATCCAGTGCAAGCATGATATCGATACCTTCAACCGTTTCATCCTGCCATTTGTTTGTTGATTGAGGCCGGGCAAGTACCACGATGAGCAAGCCGAAAACAAACACTCGTAATATGAATGGAACATGCCTTAAAATAACCCGGGGTCCTTTGCGAATTTTAGCAAAGGGTGAGATTTCAGGAATTTGAAGGTCACCCTGAACACGGTTATGCCGGTAAAAATACCAGATCACCGCTGCCGGAATCAATAACAGCAAATAAAAATAATCCGGATGTGCAAACTGTATATTTCCCATTAGGATTCAACATTACTTTGTACCGTACCCTGCCTTGTCAAGCCCTCACGAACAGTTTCTTCCACAACAGGCGTTGTATTTTTCACAAAACCAATGGCTTCCTCAACCTGCATTCCATTTTCAACCTCATCCGGGATTAGCTTGGCAAATTTTACGAGGTCAGCCAGTTTTAATATTGAAGCAAGCTTTTCAAGGTTATTGGCCTTGCTCCCCGACTTCTTCAGATCCATCAGAATTTCATCCGTAGTCTGTTCCAGTGCCATGATATGATATCTTCTTTCAATGTAATGACGAAGGATATCGGTTAAACTTATATAGTACGTTTTAACCGGTTTCTGAATCCAGGGCTTTTCCACCCTTAATTGTTCCAATTGACGTAATGCAATGACTTCTGCGGGTTCGGACGGCACAATTTCAATAGTTTTTGCATCTTTTCTGCGGATCTTTCTCACAATGAAAATAATTGCTATTACCAGCAGGGCCAGGGCAATAAATGCCAAGAAAATAAGGAAATACCTCCTGCGCATTGACAGGCATTCTCATATTGGCCTTGATATCCCGGATGGTTGTATCCACAGGCAGAGATCTGATCTGCAAAGCAATTGGCTGAGTATGGAGAGTATCTTTAAGGGGCCCGTTTTGAATTGCAAATGACTGCGGAGGTATTTCAACCAAACCCGTATCAAAAACAGTAATAAGCAAGTCCTGGTTAAGTACCAGCTTTCCATTCGGCCCGGTTGTCGTAGAGATAACGGATTTGCGTATAATCTCAATTTTTCCGGAAAGTGTATCTGCAAAATTAGGAAATGAAACACTGGCGCCGGCTGATTTTTCAACCCGCAGGTGAAGTGTCAGCTGATCGCCCATAAGTGCCCGCGAACTATCCAGCCGGGCGCTGACAGTGACTTCCTGTCCAAGCAAAAACCCGCTGAAGAATACCATCATCAGCAGTGCCAGGTAACCGGCTTTACGTCTTATATATTGAGAAATGAACATCTCTGCAATCCTGTTTAATATACTTTATTTTGCACGTTTCTTAAATAACCTCATCAATGGTTTAACATAATCTTCATGAGCGGCAATTGATACATTATCCACTCCCGCCCGCATCAACAGATCATTTAATTCAGCCTGCCTCTTTTTATAGATGTCTTTATAGCTATTTCTTACACGCTGGCTGCCCGTATCGATCCATGTGAATTGCCCGGTTTCGGCATCCTTTACTTTCATCAGTCCTATATTTGGCAATTCCATTTCACGGATATCATAGATCCGCAATCCGACCATGTCGTGTTTTTTGCTGACAATTTTCAGTGCATCTTCAAAATTATCATCCATAAAATCCGAAATCAGAAATGCAATACTCCGCTTTTTAATAACATTCGCCAGATACCGAAGTGGAATTGTGAGATTCGTCAACCGGCTGGTTGGTTTGAAATCAATCAGTTCGCGAATAATCTTCAGAATATGCTGTCGGCCTTTCTTCGGAGGTATAAACCGCTCAATACGGTCGGTAAACAAGATCACACCCACCTTATCATTATTCTGAATGGCCGAAAATGAAAGTAAGGCAGCAATTTCTGTGATCATTGTGTTTTTAAACCGGCTTTGTGTACCGAATTCACCTGAACCACTGACATCCAGCAGCAGCATCACGGTGAGTTCTCTTTCTTCCTCAAATATTTTAATATAGGGGTGATTAAACCTCGCAGTAACATTCCAGTCTACACTGCGGAAGTCATCACCGTACTGGTATTCCCTTACCTCACTGAAAGCCATACCCCTGCCCTTAAAGGCTGAGTGATATTCGCCCGCAAAAATATGCCGCGAGAGTCCCCTGTGTCTTTATTTCAATCTTACGAACCCGTTTGAGTAATTCATTGGTTTCCATAAACACACTAATTCTTTCGGAAACTAACTGTAAAATACCATTCGCCTTCCACCAGGGTCACAGTATAGTCATCTCCTTTATCAGTATATGTCCAGGAATTGGCGCCACTTTTATGATAGTTTCTGTTTAGCATGGCTGTCATATCGCTCAGATTGGAATAATCAGAGATCCATCTTACATAGGTACAAACATCCTTATCCGATAAAAAGAACAACAGGGTTTGTTCACTTACCTTATCTACAAACTTCAGGTAATTGTAAGCATGATTGACCGCTCCCTTATCGAGCTTGAACTGAGGATACCTGGTTTTCAGCACTTCAGGAATGGCGCTTTTCGACATGCCGATGAAATTCTGGCCCTTTAATTCACTCAGGCCTGCTATTAATAAAAGGAAGACGATTGTATAATTGTAACCTTTCTTCATGTTATGGTACTTCGATGTTATTGAGAATATCTGTAATTATATCTTCAGAAGTGATATTTTCAGCTTCGGCTTCATAGGTGAGTCCTATGCGGTGGCGCAAAACGTCGAGGCAAACAGCCCTTACATCTTCGGGAATCACAAATCCTCTGTGCTTGATAAATGCGTAAGCCTTGGCTGCCCTGGCAAGGTTTATGCTTGCACGGGGAGAAGCTCCGTAATTGATCATATTTTTATATGCAGGAAGGTTATAGTTTGCCGGATTTCGTGTGGCAAAAACAATATTCAAAATATACTGCTCTATTTTTTCGTCCATATACACTTCTTTCACTGTGATCCTGGATTGCAGGATATCAGCTGTGGTCAGGATCTTATCGGCAACCGGGAAATCCATCGCTGTATTTTCACGCATGATAAGCTTTTCCTCTTCAATGGTAGGATAGGTAATCACCAGTTTCAGCATGAAACGGTCCACCTGTGCTTCAGGCAGGGGATAAGTACCCTCCTGTTCAATCGGATTTTGCGTAGCCAGTACCATAAATGGCTTTGGCAATATGAAGGACTGGCTTCCAATAGTAACCTGTTTTTCCTGCATAGCTTCGAGAAGGGCACTTTGCACCTTGGCCGGTGACCGGTTTATCTCATCTGCCAGCAGAAAATTAGTGAACACCGGTCCCTTTTTCACCATAAATTCTTCTTTTTTCTGGCTATAGATCATGGTGCCGATCAGGTCGGCAGGAAGGAGGTCGGGTGTGAACTGTATGCGGCTGAAATCGGCATTTATTGTATTGGCCAGGGTATTTATTGCCAGGGTTTTTGCCAATCCCGGTACTCCTTCAAGCAATATATGACCATCTGAAAGCAATCCAATGAGCAATCCCTCAATCAAATGCTTTTGCCCGATGATTACTTTTCTGATTTCCTGATTTATGCGTTCAATAAATGCGCTCTCAAGCTCTATTTTCTTGTTTAGCTCTCTGATTTGAATAGAAAGATCAGCCATATTACTTTATCATTAAAATAAGCCACAATAATTAAAAATTGTCTTCTGAAAGATCCACGCAGTCACCGGTTTACTGTTTAAGCCCGGTGTGCCTTTTTCGAACAATGCGAAAGTAGCAATTTTTGTTCCATCGCATGCACAACACACCGTTAAGGTATGTTAATATACTGTCTGTCTTGGGGTAATGTTCTGTTAAAAATTGTTAAATGACCTGACCACAAAATATTTTTATTTAAATCCTACCAAATAAGCACATATAAATGCAATTTTGAAAATTCAAGAATTTACATGAGCCGTTATTTTATCGAGATATCGTACCTGGGCACCCATTATCATGGATGGCAGTTGCAGCCAAATGCAACCACCGTGCAGATGGTTCTTGAAGATTCCCTGAAACTGCTTACGGGTAGTCCGGTAAAAACAACCGGGGCAGGAAGAACAGATACAGGGGTTCATGCCCGGCATTTTACCGCGCATTTTGAGAGTGATCATCCCATATTTGACACAGGAAGTCATTGTGTTTACAAACTCAATTGCATGCTACCGGCAGACATTTCCGTAAAGGACCTTTATCCCGTAAAACCGGAGGCCCATGCCAGGTTCAGTGCCTTGTCGCGTACCTATGAATACCGGATAAGTCAGTATAAGGATCCTTTTGATACCGCATTATCATGGCACTTTTCACGGCCGCTGGATATAGCCAGCATGAACCAGGCGGCCCGAAAGCTTATGGAATATTCCGATTTCACCAGTTTCAGCAAACTTCATTCGGATGTGAAGACCAATAAGTGTCACATTATGGAAGCAACCTGGCGTGACGATGCCGGAAAGATCATCTTTACGATAAAGGCAGACCGCTTTCTGCGAAACATGGTGAGGGCGATTGTCGGGACTATGATTGAAATCGGCCAGAAAAACATTGATCTTCATGGATTTACAGATATCATTGCAGGCAAAGACAGGGGCCTTGCCGGATTTTCCGTACCAGCCCATGGTTTATACCTTGTTGATATTGCCTACCCTGATCTTCGCCTTCCCTCAGCGGAATGACCCGGGATTGCTGCAAACAGCCAGCTAAAGCATCCATTGTATAAAATTGATAAATTCTCACTGTCAATAATTTATCACAATTGAAAAAAAATTCGAACAATTATTGCCCTATAGCCGTATAAACTTCAGGCAATAAAATTTTCCCATAATGAAAAAAACTTTAGTCACTATAATCGCGTTACTTTTTTCGTCTGTTGCCTATATGCAGACTACAATTCCCAAAGCACAAACCCTGTTCATTTATAACTTCTCGAGATTAATTGAATGGCCGGCCAATTACAGGAGCGGACCTTTTGTAATCGGAGTGATTGGAGCCGTAGAAGTAACTATGGAACTTGAACTTTATACAAAAGGAAAAAAAGTAGGTACACAGGATATTAACATAGTCAGGTTCAAAACGACAAAGGAGATTACCAATTGTCATATATTGTTTGTTCCATTTGACAAAACGAAACAGATGCCTGAAATCCTGGGTATGCTGAATGATAAAAGCACCCTTATAATTACTGAAAAATCAGGTGCACTGGAAGAAGGTTCTGCAATTAATTTTGTAATCATTGAGGATAAATTGAAATTTGAACTCAAACCTGAAAATGCAGTAAAACTCGGGATCAAATTCAGTTCAAAACTGCAGGAGATGTCTACGCAAAGCAAGTAGCCCGTTTCCGGACTATTTCCCATTCCATATTTCCCACGATCTTTCGGCTTGCAGATGCAACATTTGCAGGCCGTTTATTATGGTTGCCCCCATCGCTTTCCCCTTCGACAGAAAAAGTGTTTCCGGCGGATTATAAACCAGGTCGAACAGAATATGATCGGGAGTGAGTTGATCGTATGGTATATCCGGACAATTATTTATCTGCGGATACATGCCTGCCGGACTTGCATTAACTATAACAGCAGGCTGGCTGATCAGCTTCGGAAGCTCTTCATAGGAAATGTGGGTTTCATGCCTCGGAGTTCTTGACACAAATTTTACATTCATTCCCATATTATTCAGCACAAAGGCAACAGCCTTTGATGATCCTCCTGTTCCAAGAATAAACGCCTTATAGGGCCGCTCTTTAATAAAGGGGGTGATTGATTGCCGAAATCCATAAACATCCGTATTAAATCCCTTAAGCCAGGGATTTCCGTCATGCCTGGAAATCCGGATTGTGTTGACGGCACCTATCTTTGCCGCTTCGGGATCTATCTCATCCAGCAGCACCATTACCTGTTCCTTATAGGGTATTGTCACATTCAATCCCGCCAGGTCGGGGTTGTCTGACACGAGCGGCCTTAATAAACCGACATGTTCAATGGGATAGATGTCGTACCGGCAATCAGTTATACCTTCGCGTTCAAACTTTTCCGCGAAATATTTTTTTGAAAAAGAATGCGAAAGCGGAAAGCCGATCAAACCAAAGCATCGCATGATAATAATCCGGTGCTAATCAAGATGATGATATAGTTCTGAATCAGGCCTTTTTTCCTTCAGGGATGAGGGCAGGAAATCAAAGAAAGTATCTCCCCGAAGGCCCAGACGAAGAGTTTCCAGGGGTATAACATCATTGGGAGCAATATTTCCAAGATTCACTTCAGGACCGATGAGTTTGATAAACCATGCCTGTTGTTTTCCTGAAGGAGCCTCCCAGAGAACATCTGATGCCTTCAGCTTTGTATTTATGAGACTAATTAATTGAACATTTGCGCTTCCATCGGCATGATAAAGTCCGGTTGTCCCGCTTTCACGTGCCTCGCCGATCACCTTCCAGGCACCTGCATCCAGTTCCGATTTCATCATTTCAACCCATACTTCATCAGGAATCTCAACTCCTTTTTGTTTGGAACCTACTTCAGAGAGAACCCGGAATTGCTTTGAGAGACGGCTGATATACTTCAGCTTATCGCTGTGATGAAGGTACATTGATCCGTCGGATACTTCCACTGTAGTCAGACCCAGCTTATCCACCAGCCTGATATAATCCTCAAACATATCGCGGATAACAAATGCCTCAAACAAGGTACCTCCGAGATAGGTCTGAATATTTGCCTCCTTGTATAAACCGATTTTTCTTTCAATCCGGGGACTGGCAACCGAAGTTCCGAAACCCAGTTTTACCAGGTCGGTAAGATGTGCATTCATTTCAATGAAATTCTCTGCCTCACCGGTGCTCAGGCCTTTGTCCATCACCATGGTGAGCCCGGTGTTCCGGGGTTTGGAGGATCTTTCAGGAACGTACGGTAATTTGATCTGCATATCTGTAATTTATTTTGTCTTCTTGATCACTGGTTGTGGCTGAACATGCTCCTCAATCAGTGTTTTGAATCCTGTTACTGTTTTGGTTTTAGGAAACTGCCTGAACATTTCATGATGTTCAGGATAATTCAGCCTGAGCCCCTTTTCAAAATATTTATTTGCGTTCACAAAATCAAGCTGGTAAGCATGATAGGCTGCAAGCCTGTAGTTGATCGTAGGATTTTCATGATTATGCTGATACAGCTGGATCAACATGTTGATTGCTTCTCCAACCCGTTTTTTTCTGAACAAAACCTGGGCACAGGCCATCCATGCTTCAAAATCGAGGGGATTCAATTCGGCCGCCCTGGAATAGGCATTAATGGCCTGATCCAATTTACGATATCTTGAAAATGCTTCTCCCAGCATAAACCAGTAATCTGAATTGCCCGGCTGAAATCCCACGGCCTTTTTGAAGGAGGAAATGCTGGGCCTGTATTTTCTTTGTCGGAAATATACCATTCCCTTGCCAAACCAGGCATCGGAACAATCGCATGAAATCGTAATAGCCCGGTCATATGCCTTTAATGCTTCAAGGTAATTTCCGCTTTCCTCATAGCAGTTTCCCAGGTCACTAAGGGCCTTGGTGTTTGAATTGTCCTGTAAAAGGAGTTCATTGTAAACATCAATGGCCTCTGTAAGGTTGTTATTGAAAATGCAAAGTTCCGCCTTGTTATAATACGCTGAAAAATAATGCGGATTTATGGCAATGGCAAAATCAAAGGCTTCAGCTGCCTTTTCGGAATTTTCAACAGAGGTAAAAATCAAGCCAAGGTTATTCCACACATGCTCGGCAAAAGGATCGAGTTCAAGATATTTCTGATAATATTCAATACTCTTTTCCTGGCAATCAAGCTTTTCATAATTCAAAGCCAGGTCATAGAGCACGAGTACGTTTTCTGCGTTAAACTCATAGGCCAGCATGAGGTATTTTATGGCATGAGAATACTTTCCTATCTGCATGAAAGACTGTGCTATATTGTAAGCAACTTCTTCCCTGTTTTCAGTGCATAGCCGGATAGCCAATTCAAATTCGACCAGAGCTTCCTTAAACTTTCCTGTGAGATTCAATGCAATTCCTTTGGCAAGGAACAGTTCATAATTTGAGGCCTCGGCATCCTGAATATGGCGGATCATTCCGAGTGCCTTGCCAGGCTTGCCGGTTTCAATGAGCAACTGGATGTGTTTAAGCTTTACAGAAGTGGCGTAGGGATGCTGTTCAAGGGCATGTTTAACAGCGAGGAGTGCATCCTTGAAATTGAATTGTTCAATGAAGTAATCAATAATAAATTCGTATTCATACAGGTCAAAAAACACATGAATGTTATGCGCAAGCATTTCCCTGTAGCGCTTCACCGCTTCCAGTGTCTCATCCTCCTCTTGAAAATTATCCCAGTCAGTAAACATCGGACCCGTACTTGGCAGCTAATTTAATAAAAAAGTTAACAATTTAGCAAGATCAGGGATTTGAAACCTTTGAACTTGTTAAATGTCCGAGCCGGGCTTTCAGCAGAGTATTTAAGGAACGGATATCTTTCATCAGCGGATGATCTGATCCTAACCATTTTTCAAGATTCCGGCTTGAAACGGATATTAGGGTAAGGTCTTCCCTGAAGCTTTTAAGATTTCGCTGGACCTGTTCATTTCTTTGCAGTTTAAGCTCAGTTTCAAGCATCAGTCCGTATAGATTCGCAAAATGGATCAGTTCCCTGGCTGCATCAACCCCATATCTGGATACCAGAACTTTCCATAATGAATAATCGGGATCATAATCACGGGTATTCCACATGAAATCAGCAGCAGTTGCTATCCTGATCACATCTATTTCTGAACGCGCCGTCTGGTTGATCCAGTACATGGATGTATCCAGCTTGCCAAGGTGGTCGCGAATGCCGGAGTTCATAAAGGGTTCAATTATACTGAAAAGCCTTATCTTTCCGGGATAGTAAGGGTAAGCACCATTATAATGGCCCCATGGCGAGGAAGTCAGCATGGAATTATCCATGAAAACCGGTTTTGAATGAGCATAGGCAAAATACCTGGCAAAATCGGCATCATCGGTATTCAGACTAAAAAATGAACTTCCTGAATAAAAATGAACAGCAGATGATGGGATTAATGACACCTGGTTCATATATTGCAGGTAATCCAGCAGATAATTGTTATAAACAGGGGCAATCAGCATCGACAATGATGAAATTGATGAATCAGAAAATGACAGGTTCATGAATTCAGGATAACTTAAGGTGGAATCTTCAGGCAGTATCCACCTGGGTACAAAAACCACCCTATCGGCATTAATAAAAGGGTCTGTCGCCTTATCCCGCGATATAACTCCAAGGCCGAATGCCGGCAAAAGAGATACTTTTTCCCTGAATACAAGTAACCGATCATTCTGCATCTGGTGCTTATTCAGGCCATAAAAAACACCATTTATTTTATAGGCAGCCAGTTCTCCTGAAATATCAGCGTAAAGGCCGGCTGTGGATTGATCGGGCAAGTCACCCAATGTGAAATATCGATTCTCAAAGTCGGGATAATCAACTATCCGTGCATTATGAAATACAGGTTGCTTTCCGTCGATAAGCTGCATGGCAGAGAGCACAGCATAATAAATTCCCTGGCTGTTGTTGCCTCCCAGAAAAACCACGTTAGGTTGATCATGCGGGGTGAATATGTAATATCCCTGCGTATGACCGGCTATTTCAGCCAGAGGTAATGCATCCTGAAATTCCGGGTACAAGGATGTTTTGCCAAGTATAAAAACCAGTCTCTTGTTATCCATTTTCGCATGATCATCTGAAATGACCCTGACCACCGGAATTTTTTCATTCTGTTTGAATGAATCCTTAACTCTCGAAGACAAAGCCTGTTGAAGCAGATTACCGGCCTTCCGGGTTGTGATATCTGCATTAACAGGAATTACAATTATAGGAAGACTGCTTGTATCCGTGGTTTCAAGAAAGACCACAGATTCCTGCCGTTCCATTTTTTTCGGGGCAGGAATGATAACAAGCGGCACTTGCTTACTTGCATCAGTATAATCCATCATCCTTTCTTCCACCGAAAAATTCTTCCTTGAATAAGAAAAATCCACACTGTCAATCCACAGAGTGCCTGTGCCTTTCAGCCCAATGTATATTTTAACGAAGTGTGCATTAGTAGGAATATCCCCGTCGGGAAAAGGAAAATCAGCAGATTTGCCAATGATTTTTCCCCATTCAAAATCGGGTATTGTACTGAAATTTGCAAAAGAAAGTGATTTGAACGAATTGTCAATTGATTGTTTCAACTGTGGAAAATCTGCTTCCGCGTCAATTTCGTTTCTGTTCCGGTCAAAGTATATTAACCGGATGTCAACGCCATCATACATCCTTATTCCAAGCCTTCTTTTCACAGGCATCACCTTTTCAAGCCTTGTATAAAATGAAAAACTGTAATTGCCCGGAATGACCTTGATAAATTCCGAAAGCACTCCTTCACCCTGTTTGTCAGTTTCATTGGCCTGGTGCCTGACTATCTTTATCGACCTGTAGCCGTTAAACGCCTCGTTCTTCCTGTATAAGTTCTCATTTCTTGTATCTACCCATTCAACATGCTCTCCCGTCTGATGCCATCCATCAATTACGAAAGAAGTTTTCAGGCTGTCGACTTTGAGGATTTTGCCGGTTTCAAATGAACAGTTCCGCAACAGATTTTTCTTCTCAAGACGCTGAATCCTTTGGCGATATGGAATTGAAAGAGGAGCCTCGCTTGACCAGGATAATCTTTGTTCATCGGGATCTTTTTTACATCCTGTAAAAAAAATACCAGTCAACAAGAGCGATATGAAAAAAAGTGACCTCATGTCTTTCCGGAAGGTGATCGTAAATGAGCTGCCTTCAGTGTATTCTTTAAAAGGGAAACAATTGTCATCGGGCCAACACCGCCCGGTACGGGTGTGATGTAGCTGCATTTCGGGGCCACTTCATCAAACTTCACATCACCGATCAGTTTCCAGCCCGATTTCGTAACTGTTGAGGGCACACGGGTAATCCCCACATCAATAACCACTGCGCCTTCTTTCACCATATCACCGGTGATAAACTCGGCTTTTCCAAGTGCTGCAATGATTATATCCGCTTTGCGGATAACCCCGGGAAGGTCAACAGTGCGGCTATGGCACAGGGTAACTGTAGCATCACCAGGGTAACCCTTTAAGGATAGAAGCATGCCCATTGGTTTTCCGACGTTATTGCTCCGGCCCACCACAACGCAGTTTTTGCCCGCAGTGGGAATTTTATACCTGCTGATAAGGTCCATGACGCCGGCCGGCGTTGCAGAAACAAATGCAGGCAATCCAAGTACCATCCGGCCTACATTAACCGGATGAAATCCATCCACATCCTTGGAAGGGTCAATTGCTTCAATTACCTTTTGTTCGGAAATATGATCAGGAAGCGGCAACTGCACGATGAAACCATCTATTTCGGCATCCTTGTTCAGTGAACGTACCGTATCGAGCAAGGTGCTTTCTGAAATTGTGTCCTCATACCGGATAAGGGTTGACCTGAAACCAACTTCCTCGCAGGCCTTTACCTTTCCGGCCACATAAGTTTCGCTTCCTCCATCATGGCCAACAAGAACCGCAGCCAGGTGGGGCGCCTTGTGACCCTGAGCAAGCATTTCCTTAACTTCAAGGGCAATTTCGGCTTTAATTTCAGAAGCAATTTTTTTGCCGTCAATGAGTTGCATTTGTGGGATATTTAGGTTTTATTTTCCACGCATGGAGGGCATGTTGCCCATCATACGCATTGGGTTTTTACTTGTAGTGATCGTCTTCATCATTTTACGGGTTTCATCAAACTGCTTGATCAGCCGGTTCACCTCCTGGATATTGGTCCCGCTTCCCTCTGCAATTCTCTTTCTTCGTGAGCCATTAATCACATCCGGATTTTCCCTTTCAGTTGGAGTCATTGAAAAAATGATGGCTTCAATTCCCTTAAATGCATTATCATCCATATCAAGATTTTTCAAAGCCTTGCCAACTCCAGGTATCATGCTGGCCAGCTCCTTGATGTTTCCCATTTTTTTGATTTGCTGGATCTGGCTAAGAAAGTCGCTGAATGTAAACTGGTTCCTCGCAATTTTCTTTTGAATTTTCCGGGCAGATTCAACATCAAACTGTTCCTGGGCTTTTTCTACGAGGGTAACAATATCCCCCATACCCAGAATGCGGTCAGCCATACGTTCGGGATGGAAAAGCTCGATGGATTCAAGTTTCTCTCCGGCACTGATAAACTTGATGGGCTTTTCAACAACCGCCCTGATCGAAAGAGCGGCACCACCACGGGTATCGCCATCCATTTTGGTAAGGACAACACCATCGAAATTGAGCCTGTCATTAAATTCCTTTGCAGTATTCACAGCATCCTGTCCGGTCATGGCATCCACCACGAAAAGAATTTCCTGCGGACTGATGTGCTTTTTGATGGATTCAATTTCATTCATCATGGCAGCATCAATCGCCAACCGGCCTGCCGTATCGACAATTACAAGATCGTGACCCAGCCTTTTAGCTTCTTTTATGCCGTTCTGGGCAATTTTAACCGGGTCGCGATTGCCGTCTTCGGTATAGACCGGGATATTTACCTGTCCCCCAAGCACCTTTAACTGCTCAATAGCAGCCGGACGATAAACGTCACCTGCGATCAGCATGGGCGATTTGCCCCTCTTCTGCCTTAGATGGCTGGCCAGTTTTGCCGTGAAAGTGGTTTTACCGGAACCCTGCAATCCGGCAATCAAAATCACTGCAGGATTTCCCTTCAGGTTGATATCCTCATTGGAACCACCCATCAACGCGACCAGTTCATCATGGACGATCTTTACCATCATCTGGCCCGGCTTTACGGAAGCCACAATTTTCTCGCCCATGGCCTTGGCCTTTACATTATCGGTAAAAGATTTGGCTATTTTATAATTGACGTCAGCATCGAGCAGTGCACGGCGAATCTCCTTCAGGGTTTCCGCTACATTAATATCAGTGATCCTTCCTTCACCTTTCAATATTTTAAAGGATCGTTCAAGCCTGTCGGATAAATTATCGAACATGAATAATATCAGTTAAAAGTTAAAAACTATAAGTTAAAAGTTTGAGGTTTGAGGTTTGAAGTTTGAGTTAGCTTGAACAATTTAGTTCAAAGTTAGAAAAATTACATTCTTTCCGGCATTTCGATGCCAAGGAGTTCCATTCCATTCCTGGCAACATCTGAAACAACGCGCGATAAAATAAGCCGAAGATCACGTATATCCAGATTCTCCTCTTTCAATATGGAATATTCATGGTAAAACTGATTAAACTCTCTTACAAGATCATAAATGAAATTGGCAATCAACGAGGGATTAAAGGTATTGCCCGACTCACTTACGATTGCTGGAAATTCATGAACCAGCCGGATAAGATTCTTCTCCTTGTCGTTGAGTTGAATATTCGTTTGAACCGACATCGGGCATGGAAACCTGCAGTTCAGCGGCTTTCCTGAATACTGACCTGATCCGGGTATAGGTATACTGGATAAATGGACCTGTATTGCCATCAAAATCAATGGATTCCCTGGGATTGAACAGCATATTCTTAACCGGATCCACCTTTAACATGTAGTATTTTAAAGCACCCATGCCGATGATCCTGAATATGTTTTCTTTTTCCTGATCATCAAGCCCTTCAAGTTTTCCGAGTTCTTTCGACATTTCACGGGCCGTCTCTATCATTTCATCCATAAGGTCATCAGCATCCACCACAGTTCCTTCGCGCGATTTCATCTTGCCTTCGGGCAATTCCACCATTCCGTATGACAGGTGATGCAGGGTTTTGGCCCATGGAAATCCAAGCATATCAAGAATAATGGCAAGTACCTTGAAATGATAGTTCTGTTCATTCCCCACAACATAAACCATTTTGTCAGGGGCGTAATCGATTTGCCTGAGTTTGGCAGTTCCAATATCCTGCGTCATATACACCGAGGTACCGTCCGAACGCAGCAATACCTTTTCATCCAAACCCCTGTCACGCATATCGGCCCATACAGACCCGTCCTCATGCCGCACAAGTATATTGTTGGCAAGTCCTTCGAGTACAACATCCTTTCCATGCACCCAGGTCTCGGATTCATAATAAATCTTGTCGAAGTGCACACCCAGTCTCCGGTATGTTTCATCAAAACCCTCATAAACCCAGGCATTCATGGTTTTCCACAACGACAATATCTCTTCATCGCCAGCCTCCCACTTTCTTAACATTTCCTGGGCTTCAACGATTAACCCGGCCTTTTTTTCCGCTTCCTCCTGTTTCATTCCCTTCTCAACAAGCGGAAATCTGTTTTTTATATTCCTGGTCAAATTTCACATAATATTCGCCTACAAGATGATCACCTTTTTTTCCTGATTTCTGAGGGGTTTCTCCATTTCCCCATTTCTGCCAGGCAAGCATGGACTTGCAGATATGAATTCCGCGATCATTTACAATATTGGTCATGATGACCTTTTTCCCTCCTGCAAGAAGTATTTTACTGAGTGCAAATCCAAGCAGGTTGTTACGGATATGGCCGAGGTGCAAGGGCTTATTGGTATTGGGAGAGGAATATTCTACCATGATTGCACCGGCGTGCCCGTCGGTAGCTGTAAACCCAAACAGGCTATCCAGTGCGGCCTGATTCAGAAACTCCAAATAATAGTTGTCGGAGATGACAAGGTTCAGAAAACCCTTCACCACATTGAACCGGATTACCTCAGGAATATATTTCTGCAAATAATTTCCAATTTCCAGGGCAGTCATATCAGGCGATTTTCGGGACACTTTCAACAAAGGGAACACCACCAGGGTAATATCCCCTTCAAATTCGCGCCTTGTTTTCTGCAGTTGAATTAGCCGGGGATCTGCGGATTGCCCGTATAATGACAAAATACCTTCACTAACCGATTTATTCAGAATACTATCAATAAGTTGCATGATCTGATTTTTGAAAGGCACAAAGATAACTTCATTTCCGGTCTCTCAATTAGCAGCAAGAATGATTTTTGATTATCTTTCCCAAAAAAAAATCTATGGCGATTTCTATCAGAGAAGTCATTTCCCGCTCCGAGCTGGGCACATACATTCATCTTCCGGATAAAATACATGCAAATCACCATGGATGGGTTCCTCCGATGTATTCCGATGAATGGGAATTTTATGATCCCAAAAAGAACAGGTTTTTCCAGGATTGCAGCACAATATTATATCTTGCTTTTAAGGATGGGGAACCGGCAGGCCGGATCATGGGAATTATCAACCATAAATATAATAAGGTGCAAAATGAAGAATGCGGTCGTTTTTTTGCATTTGAATGTTACCAGGATGCCGAAGTGGCCGGTGCACTCTTACAGGCAGTGGAGGAATGGCTCCGGAAACAGGGAATGAAAAAAGTAATCGGCCCGTTCGGATTTTCAGATAAGGACCCAGAGGGATTTCTCATTGAAGGATTTGATCAGCCTGTTGTCATCGCTACAAATTTCAGTATGCCATATATGGTGGAACTCACGGAAAAATGTGGCTATACAAAGGAAATTGACTGCCTGGATTATATTTTGCCTGTGCCGAAGGTTATTCCTGATTTTTATACGGCTATTTATAACCGTACACTTGAAAACAATCATTTCAGGTTAAAAGAATTCAACTCCCGAAGGGAACTTAAAAAATTCATTCGTCCTGTTTTTGAGCTGATAAACAAGACCTATGCCCATATTTATGGCTTTAGTGAGCTTACAGTGAAAGAAATGGATTACTTTGCCAACCGGTACATATCTGTCATCAATCCTAAGTTTGTTAAGGTAATTTTTGATGAACAGAACCAACTCATTGCCTTTGCCCTGGCAATGCCCGAAATTTCCGAAGGGATACGGAAAGCTCATGGCCGGCTTTTTCCCTTTGGATTCTACCATATCCTGAAAGCCTCAAGAAAATCACGCCTTCTGACCATGTTATTGGGTGCCATTCATGACAGCTACAGGAACAACGGCCTTGATGTGGTTCTCGGCATAAAGATGCTGCAATCGGCACAGGAAGAAAACATGGAATTTATCGACAGTCACCTTGTACTGGAAACCAATACCAAAATGCGTGCTGAATATGAAAAAATGGGCGGAATAGTCAAAAAAAGATTCCGGATCTTCAGCAAAATCCTGTAATAGTCTGATTTTTAAAAATATACGACGGATAGAATAAAGACTGCCACTACCATGTAAATCAGGTTAAGTGGCAGGCCAACCCGCATGAAATCGCGGAATGAATACCCTCCCGGACCATATACCATCAGGTTGGTAACATATCCATGCGGTGTAATAAATGTACAGGCCGCGGCATAAGCAACTGCCAGGATAAATGGAGTGGCCGTCACATCAAGCTGCTGGGCCACACTTAAGGCAACGGGGAAAACAATGGCGACTGAAGCTTTGGTGGTTATGTATGCTGCAAGCACTGCCGTAATAAAATATATTCCGAACAAGACCCCGATTTTACCCATGGGCAGGAAGGCAGTTATTACCCCGTTTGCTACAAGACCTGCTGCGCCTGATTTCATCATGGCAGTACCCAATGACAGGGATAATACAATTACAAGTGCCAGATTATAATCAATATTGGCAGGCATATCCCTTGGGGAGGTTACTTTAAAAATCATTGAAATGAGGATCAAAATGATCAATCCCATGAACAATGAAATAATATTGAAAACCGATAAGGTAATGACAAGGATGGTTCCAAGAATAAGCGTGAGTGATTTATACCATTCGAGTTTCACAAATTCCGACACCTTTGAAATGAAGTAAAAATCATGGGTATCCCGTGTACGGCTTAAAAAATTTTCACCGGCAAACAGCAACAGCACATCCCCTGATTTAAGAATAACATTGCCCAGCTTATCCTCTATCTTTTCACCATTCCGGTGGACGGCTATGATGGCTGTATCATATTTCCCCCTGAAATTGCTGTCACGAACGGATTTATTTATCAGGCTTGAGTTTTGTGATACCACCACCTCGTTCACATCGGCACGTTTAACACGGGTGAGCATTCCAACCTCCGGCAGCACCAATCCTGAATTGGTGGTTATCAGTTCTGCTATGTTTTTTGTATCTCCGGCAAAGACAAGCACATCACCCCTGTCAAGCACCACATCGGCCGGCACGTCGGTAATGCGGAACGATTTCCGTATGATAGCCACCATTTCCAATCCCTTTATATCCTGCAAACCGGTATCGCCAACTGTTTTCCCGATCAAATGCGATTTTGAACTTACTTTTGCTTCAATAACATATTCGCGCGCATGGGTCGTGAAATTTTCATCAATACCCGATTTTGAGGGAAGCAGAAGGTTTCCAAACAGTACAAGGTATAACCATCCAATGATCATCATGGGAATTCCAACCCAGGCAAACTCAAACATACCCAGTGACTGAAGTCCGGGAATGACTTTCTGATTGATGATCATACTGTTCACGATCAGGTTCGTGGATGTGCCGATGAGTGTGGCGGATCCACCCAGGATCGCCGCATAGGAAAGAGGGATGAGAAATTTGGAGGGTGAGAAATTATTGCGCTTTGACCAGCTGTGAATATAGGGCATCATCACAGCCACCAGGGGCGTATTGTTCAAAAACATTGAAAAGGCCGAAGTGGTCAGCACCATCTTGCTGATAAAACCCTTATATGTTTTTGTCCTGCGAAATAGCCGGTCAAATGTATTTTCAATGATATTAGTCTTTCTTAAAACATCACTGAATACAAGCATTAGAATTACCACAGCAACCTGTTCATTTCCAAAACCGCTAATAATCTCCGAGGGGGTAAGAATACCGAAAATGCCCAGTGTAACTACAGCGATCAGAAATGTAAAGGCGATACCGAGCAGATTCCTATAAAGTGAAATAAGAATAAACAGCAGAACAACAAAAACCAATACCAGATCAAAATTGATCATATGGTGAACAGACTATTTTGAAACAATACTTCCATGACCTTAAATTCCATGCGAAAGTATAAAATTTAAAGAATATTGGGAACCTGCAGTTTGCTGATCTGTTAATTAATAAATATTATATTTGATCATAGATTAAAATCCTTAATTTCTTTTTTGTTATGATACAGCTTGGAAACCTTAAACCATCCGGCGTTTGGAAATATTTTGAAGAGATAACCAAAATACCCAGACCTTCCAAACAGGAAGAAAAAATGATCGCCTATGTGACTGAATTTGCCAAAAGCCATAAACTAAGCGTTAAAAAAGATGCCACCGGCAATGTGTTGATCCGCAAACCGGCTACTCCGGGATATGAAAACCGGCAGACCGTTTGTCTTCAGAGTCATCTCGACATGGTTTGTGAGAAAAACAGCAACAGTCTGCATAATTTTGAAACAGATCCCATCCGGGTGGTTGTGGATAAGGAGTGGGTTAAGGCAGAGGATACCACGCTTGGAGCCGATAATGGAATCGGCGTGGCAGCCCAGCTCGCCCTCCTGGCTGATTCAGAGGCAAAGCACGGTCCCATCGAGTGCCTTTTCACGATTGATGAGGAAACCGGTTTGAACGGAGCCATGGGACTTGAAACTAATTTCTTCGATGCCAGAATCCTGTTGAACCTCGATTCAGAGGACGAAGGAGAGTTGTTTATCGGATGTGCCGGGGGAATGAATACGGTTGCCACGATCAAATACAATACACGCCGTACACCTGAGAAAACATCTGCCTTTCGCATTGATGTGACCGGGTTACAGGGTGGCCATTCCGGAACAGATATTCACAAAAACAGGGGAAATTCAATTAAGATCCTGAACCAGTTCCTCTGGGAGATCAGAAACCGTTTCAGTGCCCGGTTATCCATTTTTGAAGGCGGAAACCTGAGAAACGCCATCCCGCGTGAGGCTTACGCAATCATTGTAATACCGGATACCCATAAGGAAGTTTTTATTGATTATTTCAGGGACTATACACGCATTCTTCTTCCCGACTTTGTTGCGGATGAACCCGGACTTCAGATCAACATGGTACCGGCTCCTGTTCCGGAAAATGTGCTCAAGAAAAAAGTGCAGGAAAAGTTGCTGAACTCCCTGTATGCATGTCCCCACGGAGTGATATCCTGGAGCAGGATGATAAATGACCTGGTGGAAACTTCAACCAATCTGGCTTCTATTAAATTTGAGGGAATGAATCGCATTGTGATCTCTACAAGCCAGAGAAGTTCTGTGAATACAGAGAAGATCCAGATTGGCAACAGGGTAAAAAGCACATTTAAACTGGCGGGTGCACTGGTGCAGCAAACAGAAGGCTATCCAGGCTGGAATCCGAATCCCGCTTCAGCCATATTGAACGTTACTGTGGACAGCTATAAAAGACTGTTTGGTGTTGAGCCGGCTGTAAAGGCCATTCATGCGGGTCTCGAATGTGGTCTGTTCCTTGAAAAATATCCCTGGCTGGATATGATTTCCTTTGGGCCAACAATCCTCGATCCACATTCACCTTCAGAAAAGATTAACATAAAAACCACGGAGAAATTCTGGCTGCTTTTACTTGATGTGCTAAAGAATATCCCGGCTGAATGATGTCGATTATTTGAGCATGGTTGTTATTCAGCAAATTCGAAATCGGATTTTGAAACTCCACATACAGGACATACCCAATCATCCGGTATGTCCTCAAACGGGGTCCCCGGTGAAATCCCCCCATCAGGATCTCCCTCAACCGGATCATATATATAGCCACAAACAGTGCATTTGTATTTTTTCATTTTGAACAATTTATCGTAAAAGCAAAAATATATATCCTAAATTTATCGCACAAAATCAAACCGAATCTATCGGAGTCACAAAACTATGAATTTATTGTTCATTTTATTTTTATTTCCATGATGAATCATTTTATATACAGACGGCTTCCTGTCTATGCACTGATGCTGCTGTTTACAATTTCAGTCAACGCTCAGAAAAAGAACGAAAGACCAACTAATATTATTTTGATGATTGGCGATGGCATGGGAGTAGCACAGGTATATTCAGGCTATACTGCCAATAAGGGGCAGCTCAATCTGTTCAGATGCAACAGTACCGGATTCAGTATAACCCGGTCTGCATCAGATTATATAACCGATTCAGGTGCAGGGGCAACAGCTATTTCCACCGGACATAAAACATATAATGGTGCGATTGGGGTAGATAAGGATACTGTCATTGCAAAAACCATCCTGGAATATGCAGAAGACAAGGGACTTGCAACGGGACTCGTATCAACCAGTGCCATAACCCATGCAACTCCCGCTTCATTTATTGCCCACCAGGCTTTCAGGGATGATTATGAAGCCATTGCAGCTGATTTTCTAAAAACGGATATAGAAGTATTTATCGGCGGCGGTATCAATAATTTTGCCGTTCGGAAGGACAAGCGTGATTTGCTGAAGGAATTGCGACAGAAAGGATACCAGGTTGTATTTTCGATGGACAGCATTAAGAAGATAACACAAGGCAAGCTGGCCGGGCTCACGGCCAGGGAACATAATCCTTCAGTGATTGATGGCAGGGGTGATATGTTGCCCAACAGCACGCAAACTGCCCTGAATATTCTGAGTGCAAATAAGAAAGGCTTTTTTCTGATGGTGGAAGGATCGCAGATCGACTGGGGTGGACATGCAAACAATGTAAATTACGTTGCGAAAGAAATGATCGATTTTGACAACGCTATCGGGAAAGCGCTGGATTTTGCCAAAAAAGACGGGCATACCCTGGTGATTATTACAGCTGATCATGAAACAGGCGGCATGAGCCTTGTTGGTGGAGATTATCAGCTGGGGACGGTTGTTGCCAAATTTAATACCATGGACCATACCGGCGTGATGGTTCCTGTATTTGCTTTTGGTCCGGGGGCAGAACTATTTCAAGGTGTTCAGGAAAACACTGACCTGTTTGCCAAAATGATGAAGCTCTTTAGTATTCCCCATATTCAGCCGTAAAATGTTATCCTCCCCTTTAAAATCGGTTTCCCTGGCCTGGCTTTCACTGGTGCTGATCACCTGCAGTCATACCGAAGAACCCGTGAAAGAACCAACGTTGTCCAGGGTGTGCAGCCTTCCTGAAGAATTAAATGAAAATTCCGGGATGACCGAATACGCTGATTTACTGTGGAATATCAATGACGGTACTAATGGAGCAGCTATTTACGGATTTGGTGCAAAAGATACTGTTGTTCATCGGAAAGTGATTATCCGGGAAGCAGTAAACACTGATTGGGAAGATATTACCCAGGATGAAAAGCATTTATATATCGGAGATTTCGGAAATAACCTGGGAGACCGTCGTGATCTCAGGATATACATTCTGAATAAACAGGATATACTAACCTCATCAGACACAATGCCGGTTGCAGGCACCATAAGCTTTTCGTACCAGGACCAGACGGATTTTACACCGGCAGACAATTTTACCACGCCGTGGGACTGTGAAGCCTTTGTTGTTGCGGGTGATTCAGTGATCCTGTTCACAAAGGACTGGCAATCAAATCAGACCAGCCTGTATACCCTGCCTGCAAAAGCGGGGAACTATACAGCAAAATTCAGAAAAAGATACGATATTTCGGGACTTGTTACGGCAGCAGCCTTGTCAGAAGCAAAAAAGGAATTACTTTTATTGGGATACCAGAATTTTACGCCCTTTATTACTGTCGTTTCCGATTTCGGTTTGGATAATCTCACTTTTGCCGCCACCCGGAGGATCAATTTCCCCGATTTATCGGGGACCCAGACCGAAGGAATCGCCTATTCCGGTGACGGGTCGGTGTATGTTTCCTGTGAGCAATCTCCCTTTGTGTTTGCAAACCCTGTTCAGGGCGGAGTTTTAAAATAATCTACGGCTGTTAGATTTTAGGTTGTAGCGATTCTTCGAGTATTTACGTATCTGAGTGTTCTATCCTGTTAAATGTTCTTTTAATAGCCCGAATCAAGTAATATCGAATATTAAATCACGAAGATAGTCAAATTACTATAATTGAATTTCATTCCTCATCAGGGTGAAGCTGACCGCAGTCCCTTCACCCTCCTTGCTGGTGGCCCGGATACGGCCGCTGTTCTTTTCCACGAACTCCTTGCAAATGATCAGACCCAGGCCGGTTCCTGATTCTCCTGATGTTCCGGATGTGGAATAATAGGTATCTATGCGAAAAAGCATACTTAGATTTTCGCGACTTATGCCAATCCCTTGATCCCGTATTACTACCTCAGTCATCGCCCCATTTTCAAAGGATGATATAAATACCTTCCCGCCTTTGTGAGAAAACTTGATCGCATTGCTGATCAGATTCCTTATCACCGTGTGGATCATATTTTTATCTGCATAAACCCTGGTTGAATCCGGTATTATATTATCAATAGAAACCTGCTTTTTTTCTGCAATGATACCATGCAGGTCTATAACCTGCTTAACCACTTCTGACAATTCAAAATATTCGGGACTGAACTTGATTTTATCTGTTTGCGTGCGGGCCCATTGCAAAAGGTTATCCAACAGGTTATAAGCTGATTCGGAGGACAAATTGATCAGTTCGAGTAAACCGAGTTTCTGTTTGTCATCCATTTCTTTAAAATCATGGCATAACAATTCGGAAAAGCCCATGATGGCATTGAATGGATTTCGCAAATCGTGGGCGATAATTGAAAAGAATTTGTCTTTTGTTTTATTCAACCGTCCAGCTCCGTATTTGTAATCATGAGATGTTGTGCCTGGGCCGCCAGTTCTTCCGACTGATCCATGATTTCCTCCTGCCTTTCCTCAAGCAGCCTGTTTGTTTCCTGAAGATCTTCCGTTTTTTTTCTGAGCTGTATCTCAATTCGCTTCAGGCGCGTGATATCCCTTCCTATACCCACAATACCCATCACTTCCCCATTGCTGTTCCTGAGCGGAACCTTGGAAGTGGAAAGAATGATCCGGTTGCCATGTTCATCAAGGTGTGGCTCTTCATAATTGATCTTTGCCTCCCCGGCTTCCATGATGGCCTGCTCATCATCATAATAACGCTGCGCAAGGTCGGGTGTGTAGAATTCAAAATCGGTCTTGCCGATCAGGGCTTCCGGTTTTGTACCCATCACGCCGGCCACCATTTTGTTTACAGCCACAAAACGGCTTTGCCTGTCCTTGATGAAAATTACATCCGGCATGCTGTCGATCAGCGTTCTTAACTGATTTCGTTCCTGCAGGATCGATTCCCTGATCAGTGCTTCAGTTCTTGTCTTTTCTTTCCGGTATTTATAAAAAAGGTAATAAAGACCAAATGCGGCCATACCAATGATCACAACAGCCAGGATCAGGATAATCGTGATATGGCCGCTGGCAAGGACAATTATGTTTGTGTCAGGATTCAAATTAAACGAATATATATGGATACATTCACTGAAATAAAATAATGTAGAGATGGGTTTGAAACCCATCTCTACATCATCCATCTCCTGAAACAAAACGTATACGGAAAAACATGAGATTGTTGACGTTTTATCATTAAACGATTTACGAATAATAGGATTGCTTAATTAACTCCTTTGTGTATTTTTGATTATCCTTTCTGATCGGGCCAAATAATGAATGCACAACGGAATTTATACCTCATCCCTTCAACATTAGGAGATACGCCGGCTCAACAAGTTATGCCGTCACCCAATTTCGATATTATCCGTTCTCTTGATCATTTTGTGGTGGAAGAACTTCGAACGGCAAGGCGATTTCTTGTCCGCTGTGGTTATGCCAAACCCATTGATTCGGTGCAATTCTACCTTCTGAATGAGCATACGCCGGATCAGGACGTGCCTGCCTTTTTTTCAGCTGCCGGATACGGGAATATGGGACTGATCTCTGAAGCCGGGTTGCCGGCTGTGGCTGATCCGGGTTCAGTGCTTGTAAGGGAAGCGTATAAACAAAACTATAAAGTAATTCCGCTGGTCGGCCCGTCATCCATCATGCTGGCTTTGATGGCATCCGGATTAAACGGACAAAATTTTGCATTTAACGGATACCTTGCCGGTAAAGAACCCGGAAAGGGCCAGCCGGATCCGTTTCCTGGAGAAACGCTCTGAGAATGAAATGCAGTCCCAGATTTTTATTGAAACTCCCTATCGGAACCACCACCTCATTGAAACGCTGCTTGAAGTATGCAAACCTATGACCAGGTTATGCATAGCAGCCAATATTACGCTTGAAAATGAGTGGATATGTACAAGGCGGATCCATGAATGGAAAATGCAGCCACCACCTGACCTGAAAAAGCAGCCGGCTGTATTCATCCTGCAATGCTGAATTTCCTATTTTGCAGGGATTGCAGATCCACAACCTCTATATCGTACACAACGGTCTGGAACTTAGGAACAATGATGTAACCGTACTGGGAATTGATCAATCCTTTATCACTATATGCCTTTATCGATGGCAAAACAAATGTTGCCTTTGACCCAAAACGGAGAGTGTCCAGTGAAGTTCTCAAAGCCTGGGGAAAACCCAGCATGAATGATCCTTTCTCATAACTTTGCTGGCCATGAACATATTTCACAGTTTCCTCATTTTGCATGTTTGAATCGAAAACCCGCTCGGTCACTTCAGTTCCGTAGCTATCCAGCAGTTTACCGGTATATTTGAAATACAAGGTATCGCTTGCCTGAAAATAATGATCGTCATTTGGATTCTCAACGTATGTTTCCTTAACATACACACCTGTCTTTTCATAATATGTGCTCGCGGTATCCCATCCGATCTGGGTTAAATATTTTTCCATGACAAGCGAGTCATCATGGGCCGGATCGGAAATCACCTTAAGCAATTCAATATCATAGATCATCGGATTGAAATCATAGAAGGCCTTATCGGATGGAATCAAAAGCTGCGCCTTTCCGCCTTCTTTCATCAGTGCAAGTCCCTCATTGATGCCAGCAATGCTGAAACCATATTCAAATTTCAGCGGACCATAAACAAAATATTTATAAGTATCGGCATTATCCCATTCACTTTTAGGGAATCATAGCTGGTTTCATGAATGCGGTTATCTTCAATATATCGCCCGGTATAATTGATGACGACAAAATCATCTTTTTTGGAGATAAATCCGTTCCGGCGACTTCTTCAATAAAATAAATTCCGTTTTCAGTTTTTTGGTCCTCGGTTATCCCGTTTTCTTTCACATAGTCAGCAATAAGATCCTTTTCCTTCTGTTCTTTCTCTGCCCATTCATTTGTTACACAGCCGGAAACAGCAAAAGCAAGCAAGATTGTAAAAAGTAACAACCTGAATCTTGCGATCCGAATCATCATATTTTGAATTTTTTTATTTCTCATTCACTCAATATTGATGAATATTAACGCAAAAGGTTGCGTCAAATTTTATTTGGCGAAGATACTTTTAATATTTCAACCTCAAAAATAAGGGAGGTAAAAGGAGGTATAACCCCTGTGGATGAACCGGTATTGCCAAAACCAAGTTCCGAGGGGAGAATAAACAGCGAACGCTCTCCTTCCCGCATCATCCCGATTGCCTCTTCAAGTCCCTTAATTACCTGCCATTCAGTGCCATATACAAACTGAAAAGGCTGATGCCGCTTCACAGTGGAATCGAAAAATCTTCCGTTCAGGAAACGGCCTTCATAATTGATCGTGAGTGTATCACCCAATTCCACTTTTTTCCCTTTGCCCGGCCGGAGATTCACATAATAAATTCCGGAAGGAAGGGGACTGATTCCCGGCTTTTCAGAGCCAATAAATTGTTTCAATACCACTTTCTCATAATCTCCGAAATCCTCAATCCAGGTAAGGAAGGCCTCCTTTTCCTGTTCATAGTCTTCCCGGGTTTGAATATTCTGCATCCCCGCATTGATTTTCACGGAACCATCGGCCGGAATAAATTCAGGCAATGGGTTTTCAGGGTTTTTGTAAAAAAGTCATCCGCCCGAGAATAAAGGTGGCGCTGTCGCCTTCCGCCATTAATGCAAAGCATGCATCAACCGATCCTTCATAAGCAGGAGTGTCTAACTGCAGTTTACGTGTTCCCCTGAAGAAAGTGGAATCATTCATTGTCGCATAGGCAAGGTTCATCGTAATATAATCCCCGGGATTTGGCTTTACTGAATTTTCACCTATCTTATGAAGCCTGTACCAGGTTCCGTTCCCTAAATCGGTAAATTCCGGATATTTTGATTTCCGGTGGCAGGAAAGACATACTATCGTCAGGATCACAAAGAATGAAATCTTCATCAGGGTTCCAGCTTTAATACCTCAACCTCATAAATAATGATAGAATGGGCAGGAATTTTATCCCCGTCTCCCGGCAAGCCTTCAGCCAGGTGGGGTGGCATAATAAACATGGCCCGGTCTCCTTCACGCAGCATGGACACACCTTCTTCAAGTCCGGATTCTACCCCACCCCTTCCTACAGTAAATTTCTTTGGGCCCAGGGAATCGGAATCATAACAGAGGGTGCCGTTCAGCAGGGAAACTTTATATTTCAGGGTAATTTGCTGACCGTTGGAAGCTGTTTTACCGTGGCCCCTTTTATCGATCATGTACCATAGGCCTGTCTCGCTTTCTTTCATATCAAGCTTATGCTGCTTGTTATAGGCTATGATATTTTCCTTGTCCTTTTTTAGAATCAATCCTGTTTGCCCCTACCAGGGCCTTTTCTGTTTCAGCATATTCCTTATCAGAATAGGCATATTCCTGGTGACGTTTACAATTGCAAAACAGAAATAACAGGGAGCTAAAAAAAATTGTACTAATCTTCATAATCTGATAATTCCTTTTGGTAATCAGGTATGATAGCCTTAAACCGTGAAATTGTTTCATTCATGGCTTTCATAGGAATCGCCGCCGGAAGCATTGGCATGACCCCCTCCGTTAAAATATTTCCTGGCAATTTCATTCACGGCAAAACTCCCCTTCGAACGTAAAGAGACCCTGATTTTGTTGCCATTTTCAACAAACAGAACTGAAAAACAGATCCCTTTTATTGAAAGGGGATAATTAACAAAGCCTTCGGTATCACCCACCTGGAAGTTAAATGAATTGAGCTCATCCATTGTTAATGAAATAATTGCTGTATGGTATTCATCTAATACTTCCATCTTTTCGTGCAGGCTGAAACCCAGCAGATGCATCCGTTTTTCCGAATAATTATTGTATACCTGTTGTAAATCTCATCCTTATCAATCCCATAATCCAGAAGGGATGCAACTGTTTCATATGTTCTGCGTGTAGAAGAGTTATGGCTGAAACAGCCTGTGTCGGTCATGATACCTGTTAGAAGGCAGGTTGCCACATCCTGGTCAGCCTGCTTCTGCAGACCGGCCTCAATCATAAACCGGTATATCAGTTCAGCTGTGGAGCTGACAGAAGTGTCAGACAACATGCAATTAACTGTCAGGTCGGGTCCGGGATGGTGATCTATCAATACTTTATAGGCAGACGAAGCGTTATAATCTTCCTGCAGCCTTATAATCCTTTTCAGCTCATTGCAATCCACAACAAAGATAAGCTCCGCATTTTTCATGAATTCCTCAGCCCGGTTGAATGATTCGCTAAGCAGGCATATTTCCGTTGCCCCGGGCATCCATCGGAGAAAATCAGGAAAATCGTTTGGCGAGATAACCAGACAATCGTGGCCCTTGTTTGAAAGCAGTTTTGACAATCCAAGCGCAGATCCGAGTGCATCACCATCGGGATTGATATGGATGAGAAGGGCAATTTTTTTTGGTGGTGTGTCCAGTAATTTTACCACTTCTGTGGTCGAATCCCAGATCAATGTGTTGTTCCGATGGCTCATTTTATTCCCTTAGTCATGAGAGAGTTCAAATTTGTAGATTCCAAATTTAACCAACTTCTGACGTTTTCAGCCTGATTGCCATAGTAAGTTTTTAAATAATTTCAACATTGTTCTTACACACAGGGTAAAGAACAGTACAATGAGACAGATTATTATTTATATTCGCCTATACCCAAAAACTAAACAATATGGCCGGAACTAAGACCTTTTTCATCATCAAGCCAGGTGCAGTGAGCCATGAATATGTCGGACCCATACTGGCGAAGATCAATGCTTATGGATTCCACATTGCTGCCCTGAAATTGATTCAACTCGATCCGCACCACGCAGAACATTTTTATTCAGTCCACCGCAACAAGCCCTTTTTCCAAAGCCTGGTAGCATATATGACCTCTGGTCCGGTTGTGGTAGGTATTCTTGAAAAGGAAAATGCAGTGGAAGATTACCGTAAGCTGATTGGTGCCACTGATCCTGCCAAAGCTGAGGAAGGCACCATCCGGAAAATGTTTGCTGAAAGCATTGAGCGGAATGCAGTACATGGCTCTGACAGTGATGAAAATGCTGCACTTGAAAGTGACTTTTTCTTTTCAAAAAGTGAGCGCTATTCCAAGTTTGAAGAATGCTAGCATTAATGTCATGATCGCCATTGAAAAAGATTTTTATATTTGTGAAGTACTGACTTATTCTTTAATCTAAACTTTAATCTCTATGTTCAAAGGACATCCGAAAGGGCTAATTATAGCCTCACTGGCAAATATGGGTGAACGATTCGGGTTTTATACCATGTATGCCATTTTCACCCTGTTCCTGCAGGCAAAATACGGGTATGATTCCAATAAAACCGGTATAATCTGGAGCAGTTTCCTGTTTGGAGTATATTTTCTGCCGCTTTTAGGCGGAATTATTGCCGACAGATGGCTGGGTTACGGCCGCACCGTTACTGTTGGAATAGTTGTAATGTTTGTGGGGTACATGCTGTTAGCCCTTCCCTTGCGTGGTGAATCAAGCTTGTGGCTTGTAATTGGTGCATTGTTTACCATCGCGCTGGGAACAGGTCTTTTCAAAGGCAATCTTCAGGCCCTTGTCGGAAACCTTTATGACGAACCCCAATACAGTTCAAAACGAGATTCCGCTTTTACAATTTTTTATATGTGTATTAATGTGGGTGCCATGTTTGCCCCTACAGCTGCAGAGGCAGTCAATAATTATGTTTTAAAGGCAGCCAATTTTACCTATGATGCAAGGATCCCTGTGCTGGCACATAAATTTATTGAAAACAGGATTGAAAATGTAAACGAATACCTGGGAATTGCACAAACACAGGATCCTGGCGTAACGATGGAAACCCTTAGTACGTTCAGCGTAAATTATATCGATGCACTAAGTAAATCATATCACTATGCATTCGGTGTAGCCTGTCTGAGCCTGATCATTTCAACCATCATTTTCCTGGGCTTTAAAAAGTTTTACAAGCATGCTGATTTTACTGAAAAGCAAAAATTAGCCAATAAAGATACCAAGGACAGTGTGATCGAATTATCACCCGAAGAAACCAAGAGGCGCATATTTGCCCTTTTTATGGTATTTATTGTGGTCATCTTCTTCTGGATGTCCTTTCACCAGAATGGATTCACAATGACATTCTTTGCGCGGGATTATACAGTTCCATCGGTGGGGAAATTCACCAATCTGTGGTTTGACCTGTTCACACTGCTTCCCATTCTCTTATCGGTTGTAGGTCTTGTATTATTCTTTCGCAAGAACAGTTCATCCAGGGTAAAATTATTTGGGGTCCTCGCCTTTGTAATCTTTGGATTGCTGGCGTATTACCGTTATTCCGGGTTTGCTGTGGTCAACCCTTTTACACCGCAAAAATTTCAGCATTTTAATCCGTTCTTCATTGTAGCCCTTACACCCATCATCCTGGCATTTTTTGGATGGTTAAGAGGAAGGGGCCTGGAGCCCTCATCTCCTAAAAAAATAGGATTTGGAATGATTCTTACAGCCCTGGGTTTTTCCCTGCTGATTTTTGCATCCCTTGGACTTTCATCACCGAAGGAACTTGGAGGAGAGGTATCTAAAACACTGGTTTCGCCGTATTGGTTGATTTCCACCTATTTTATACTCACCATTGCTGAATTATTCCTGAGTCCCATTGGTATATCATTTGTATCAAGGGTATCGCCTCCAAAATATAAGGGACTGGCCCAGGGAGGATGGCTTGCTGCGACTTCAGTTGGAAATATCCTTGTTGGCGTGATGGGTATATTCTGGGCCGAGGTGGCTCTCTACGTATTCTGGACAATGCTGGTGGTATGTTGTCTGATTTCTGCCACCTTCATCTTCTCCATTCTCAAGCGGCTGGAAAAAGCCTCGGGAAGTTAAATAGGGACAAGGGACGAGGGACGAGGGACAAGTTAAAACCTCCGGGGTGTTGCAGAAACTCCCGGAGGTCCCACATTTTAGAGGAAATAATATGCGGGGCCTGGTTTTTATTTTTCTGTTGATCTGTGCATCTCAGGCGGCCAATTCACAATATGCCGTGGCAATGGATCATGCAAATGCTGGTTTATATTTCGAAGATAAGCCTGAAATGCATTTGCATGATTTTACCCTGGAGTGCTGGATTATGATCAGGGATACAGGATCGTCAGTCATTACCGGGGAAGACGGCATACCCCTGATACCCGTCATAAGCCGCGGATTTAAGGATACTACGCTTCAATCAGGACTTAACTTTTTCCTTGGATTAAGGAGAGAAGATTTTACAATGGTGGCAGATTTTGAAGATCTTCAAAATCATGCAAATCACAAACTAACAGGCTACACCACCTTGCTTTTTAATCAATGGTATCACTTAGCAACCACATATGACGGTGTCAGACTGAGGCTTTACCTGAATGGTAAGCCTGAAGCAATGGAAGAGATAGATGAATCTCCCTTCAGTGATTCACCGGGCATTACCGGCATTGGAAAAATGTTTGATAAACAGGGTAATTCCCATGGATCATTTTCGGGGTTGGTGGATGCGATCCGGATATGGAATTACGCCAGATCGGCCAGTGAAATACTTCAAACCATCAACGCTGAACTTAGCCAGCCGCTCCAGGGTTTGCTCGTGAGTCTGAACCTGAACGAAGGACAGGGAACAATGCTTCAGATGGATGCAGGTTCCTTTACAGGGCTTATTGCGGGGAGTTCATTTAACTGGGCAGCAGGATCTGTTTTTCAGACCTTAATACCTCCTGAAACTAACAGCCAGCAACTGCTGCAAATCGCGATCATTTCCGATCCCCAATATTGTCACTGTAGCCCTTCAAATACGAGATACTATCCTCAGACTCTTGGTAAACTGAGAACTGCCATTGACACGATAAATGCTTACAAACCCGATTTTGTCATCACACTCGGTGATGTTACTGATCGTTATGATCAGGACCTGGACAGTATTTTACCCTTGTATGATTTACTGGAGGCACCTCGCTTTTTTTTGCTGGGCAACCATGAATTTGAAAGTATTGAAGACTCTGCTAAAAAGTCAATTGTTTCGAAGCTGGATATGCCAGATTACTATTATTCGTTTGTGAAGAAAAACTGGCGTTTTCTGGTATTGGACGGTACCGAACTGTTAACCTATACAATTCCTTTGCATAAAGAGCTCGAAGAAGAAGGCGACAGTGTCAGGCTATCCGTGGCAGGCGCTGCTAATGAGGCAGCTTATAACGGGGGTATAAGCAAAAAACAACAAGCCTGGATCAGGCAACAACTTGCAGAAGCCTATTCCCTTGGGCAGGAAGTTATCGTGTTTGGTCATTTTCCGGTTTACCCTTCAGGGCATAGGAAAAACCTGTGGAACAGTGAGGATATTATTGAACTCCTTGAATCCTATCCCAACGTGGTGGCCTATATAGCGGGACATTATCATCCGGGCAATTACGGATTTAAAAGCGGGAAGCATTATCTCACGCATAAAGCCATGGTGGAGACCGAATCTGAAAATTCTTTTTCCTTATTCGGCATTTATCCGGGAAAGCTGGTTCAGCGTGGATACGGATTGAATCAGGACAGGGAGCTTACCTGGCATCAGCAGTTTAAAACAATGATAAATCCTCAGTTTTTGCCATATTCATTTCAATATAGCACCCACATTGATGATCTGATTGGCAGGATTGTGATACAGGATCATACGGAAGAGCTCTATAGATATGCCTTATTGGATAACAGCAAATATGATAATGATTTTTTTAGGCTGACGGGTGATTCGCTGATTCTGCGCAAATTACCTGAAAATGGAAATAAAACAGAGTTTTACGTGAAGGTAGGATTCATAGATGCCGACTTTGATACATCTTCAGTGATATATAACATTGCATTTGACACAACCAGCTTCATTCAGTTGAAATCATTTGAAGATTTGAACCTGTCACCGGATTCGGTCGCGGTAGTGGATCTGGCGACTATTTACAGCGATCGTTCCCGATTGGGATTAACCTTCCGGATCATGGTTAAAGATGAATCTATTGTGAGCAGCTATATTATTGACAATAAAATAGTTATTGAACCCAGGTCAACGGGAAACACTGAGATTAATGTTCGCACCACTGATAATTTTACGGGCTATTCCCTTTTGGACACTTTCGGGGTTTCCATAAAAGATACAGCCATTGTTTCCTCCATAAGAGATGCCAATATTGGGAAAAATCCTGGTGCCTTGCTTTATCCAAATCCTTCGCAGGAAATTATCTTTTTAAATCTTCAATCGGTGGCTGAAACTACCCTTGAATGTTCAATTATGGATTACACCGGAAATACCATTAAATACATTCCATTAGACTATTTACAAGGAAACAATGTTTTTCCGGTGGAAATAGGCTATCTGACACCTGGTTTTTACTTCCTCAGGATTTTCCTGATCTCAGGTGCATCCTATACATTGCATTTCATCAAATTATAGACTTTTTTTCGCAGATGGATGCTCGCCTTGCTCGCATTTTCCATTTCAGTTATTTATTTTGGGGAAAAATTGTCTGATTCTGAGGGACCAGTCCCCAGTCGTCTCGTCACTTCTTCTCTTCTTCCGGAATTTTGAATTTATCTCCGCTTTCCCTTACTACTGCACGGTACCATTCTTCACTATATCCGGGCTGCTCCAGTTTGGGATTTTGCTCGCCCTCCACTTTCGTTTTTACGTTGCCATCCATAAAACGGGCAAAAAGAAAACCATAGAGATTTTTCCATTCAGCCACAGTTTGATCGCCGCTTTTAACTGAATAATCGGTAATATAGGCAATTGCCTTTTCAGGATCCTTCTTATAAAGATCTGCAGCGGTCTTATCAATATCTTTCGTTTCAAGAAGGTATTTTTGTTCGAGCTGTTTCTGTTTATCCTGAATGAAGGGAATCATCAGATTGTACCTTGTATAGGCAAAATTCGACACCTGGTTGAATACCCAGAACGCAGCATTGCTGTTGAATTCCATCATGGAACCGTTTCCCACAGCAAACGATTGTGGAACGGATTTAATTCCGCAATACATCGGACTGTAAACAGTGCTGTAAGTGTCATCTACACCAAACCAGTGAATACCTCCAATGGGATCAGGCAGCCAGGACCTGCGACTGGGAAATAAAGGAAAAACCGGTCTGCTGGGTCGAAATTGCCCTTTCATTGAAATAAGTCACGCTATCTACCTTCCATGTCAGTGGCCTCCAGCGAACAATGCTCTGGTTCGGGCCTGCACCGAAATCCTTGGTCATATCCAGTTCAGTTCCCTGGTAATAATCCCGCATAATGGCAAATACATCGCTCACGGTTAACTTATGATTAACCTTAACCCAAAGCGGGAAACGGTGCTCGTTATTCTCACCCCTTATATAATCGATATATTGATCCATACCATCGGCTACTTTCATAAAACCTGACCAAACGCGGGCATCGCAAAACCTGATCCCCTCAAAATTCAGGGGTGCATAGGCATCGGAAAAGCTGAAATCTTCATCTTTCCCGGTAAAATATCCTTTTGCACGGGCAACTTCGATTACATCTTTTGCATACAGGCAGTTTTCAGGATCATTGAGGGGAAATGTAGTAATCCTGGCCTGGTTGGCATGACCGCAAATATAACCATCCGGAACCCTGCGGGCAACCCATACTGCACCCTTGTTTCCTGCACCTTTTCCGATCATTTCCATGATCCATACTTCATTGGGATCGGAAATTGAAAAGGATTCTCCTTCACTGTAATATCCATGGGCTGTAAAAGCTGATCTATCATCTTAATTGCTTCCCTGGCAGTTTTTGCACGCTGAAGGGTAATATACATCAAGCTTCCATAATCGATAATCGCTGTTGTATCCTCAATTCATGCCTTCCGCCATATGTGGTTTCACCGATCGAAACCTGGTGTTCATTCATGTTTCCTACAACAGAATAAGTATGACGTGCCTGCGGAATTTTTCCAAGAAATTTGCCCGTATCCCATTCCTTCACATCCATCATGGCGCCGGCCGGGTAATCTGCAGCAGGCCTGAAATACAATTCGCCATATAAAACATGGGAATCGGCGGAATACGAAATCATGGTCGATCCGTCAACTGTTGCGCCTTTGGTAATCAGGAAGTTGGTACATGGATATAAACTTTCTGTTACAAAAAACAAAAACGAAATAAGTGTGGCAAGATATTTGTTTGTCATAGTAATGAGTTTAGCTGATAAAAATAGTACTAAAATTTAAAATGAAGTACTGATCAAAATCAGTTTATATAAATAGAGATAATCGTTCTTTGAATTTTATGATTTTAAAACTGTACCCCTGTTTAAATGTAAGTAATTAACATTATTTTGTATTTTTTAACAGTGGTACCCCATAAAATTTGAATTATTGTATGTATATTTGCAGTGTAATTAAACCGAAGGTTATTAAAGTGTGATCATATAGAGAAGCTAAAGTTTGATTTTCATAATTAGTAGTTTTAGTTAATAATTAGTTTGTTTTTTTGTAGTTAGGGTTAAGATCGGGTGAGTTCCTCAGGGTTCTCACCCGATTCTTTTATAAATATGTTCCACTTTTTGCTTACCTGCTTAAATGAATTACTCCCGAGGAGGAATCACGGACTGCACCGGTAACAGTTGCCAGGCAGTTGGTTTCATTCCGGAATCTCAGTAAACCCAGAAACGCAAAAATCAAGGCTTCTTTAAACTTCACGAGTTGCTCATCGGGAATAAAAAGTCCGGATTGAGTATGTGACCGTATTTTTTCAATCAGGAAGGTATTAAACGCTCCGCCCCCTGTTACCAAAACTTCTCCTGGCCCGGAAAGGTCAAGGTATGATCCGATTTGCACGGATATATGTTCATATACACTGCTCATAATATTCTCCAGCGGCAGGTTATACTTGTCAAGCAATGGCATATAGCTTTTTTCAACCCATTCGCGTCCCAGCGATTTGGGTCCGCTTTGCATATAAAACTCCAGACTGTTCAGTTCATTCACCAGTTGAGGATGCGGAATACCGATACGTCCGATTTCCCCGTCCGTGTCAAATTCTTTCCCCGTTCTCCGGGCCAGTTCATTCAGCACTATATTCACCGGGCAAATATCAAAGGCTATTCTTTTCCCGTCACGCCGGTTTGAAACATTTGCAAAACCGCCCAGATTGAGGCAATAAGCATAGCGTGAAAAAAGAAGTTCATCACCAACCGGTACAAGCGGGGCTCCCTGCCCGCCCAGAGCTACATCCATTGTGCGAAAGTCGGATACGGTGGTCACATTGCAACGGCTTACGATTGACGCACCTTCGCCAAGCTGAAAGGTAAATCCCTTTTCAGGCTGATGAAAAATTGTATGCCCGTGCGATGCCACCAGATCTGCAGACAGTTTGTTGTCTTTCAGGAATCGGGCTATATAATCCCCTATTAACCTGCCATACGCATTGTGCAGCTCCAGGAATTCATCTGCCGGCAAGCGAAAAGCCTGATTCAGGTTAGTTGTCCACTCGGGTGAATAGTCATAGGTCACTGCTTTTTCAACATGAAAGTGCCAATCGTCCTTTCCCCGGACAAACCGGCACAAAACCAGGTCCATTCCATCCATGCTTGTACCTGACATCATGCCAACAACGGCATATTTTTCTGCAGTCATTCTATTCGGTTTTGATGATTTCAATAATAAAAAGTACTTTCAAAACGGGTGAAATTTTCACGATTATCTGAAACAATGACCTCTATTTTATGGATCTTTCCTTTTTGAATTTTCTTTCCGTCTATTCTGTAGAACAGAAGTTCGTTTTTCCCGTCATATTCAAAGAGTGCCCATTCCTGATCAATGTATCCGCTGTATTTCGCGATACCTGATCCATAGTCACGGATACGGAACGACAATATCTGTCCGTCATTGTATTTTCCGCGCTGCCTGAAGCCCGATGGCTTTATTACAGGCGCAATTGTATCCACCGAAATATAGAAACGGCCAAAGGACTTCACCTGGGTCGTTACATACCCGTTTTTATAACTTCCTCCCTGGCTGATCACATTCCCCTTGCTGCCGATTCCGGTTATTCCGGCCTTACTGCGCAGGTAAGGCGGCAGATTGCGTGGCTTAATGGACAGAACAAATGATCTTTTGAGGGGGGTTTCTTCCCTGTGAATGCCGAAAACCGGTGAAAATTTACCGCTATCCGTTTCAGTACGGGTGAACCGGAATCTGAGGTTATCAAAGAGGGCATCTTTGGGCACAACTACCCTTGCCTCAGGAGTTTCATACACATTAAGACTGTCATAACAGAACTGTGCAACAATATTCGTATCATTTTTGGGAAGTGAAGCGACCGGGCCCTTATGTTCCGATGAAAGCACCTTAAATTGCAGGTCGGACCGGTTCCCGTAAACATCGGCAACAGTAATAAGGATATGGTGTTCTGTGGCATCGGAAAAGCTGATGATTCCCCTGTTCGTAGCTTTCTTGTATATGGGCAGGTTGTTGTTCGGATCTACAAATAATTTTTGTATAATCTTTCCGGTCAATATTTTTTCCTCATAATCAATAAGGCTGGCCACATATCGGTCTGCGAAAAAGGAACGCTGTCAATCACACACCTGAAATGGAGAATACTGTCTTTATACAAACTCATTGAATAGGGCTCACATTTATTGAGCGAATTGCTTAGCAAATCGTAGGTAACAATACCAAAGCCAATATTTCCGCTCAGGATGGGATTATTGGCTTTGATATACAGATTATTTTTAAGCATAGACACAGGCAGCAGGAGCTTTTTGTTGATACCGTTCACCGTGCTGCTGTCATCAAGCGGATAAATGCAGAGCCACTCAATTTTGGGCTTCACCAGGTCTTTTATCGGAAAAGAATATTTCAATCCGTTAAGAGGTATTGAAGCCGATTTATCCCTGATTTCAAAATGAAGGTGGGGGCCGCCGGATGAACCTGTATTCCCGGAAGATCCAATGGTCTCCCCTTTTCTGAAAACAAACTGTCGTTCGTTCGGATTCAGGTCCACTTCAAATGATTTTCTACGGTATTGCTGTTCCTTTACCCAGGCATCGATTTCCGGGGTAAACTGCCGGAGGTGACCGTATACGGTGACAAAGCCGCTGGGATGCCTGAGATAGAGTGCATGACCATATCCTCCCGATTGCACTGCAACCCGGAATACATAACCGGAATCGGCAGCCAAAACAGATTTCCCCTCCACCTGTTCAGTTTTAAAATCAATACCGGCATGAAAGTGAGCGCTTCGAATCTCACCATAATTTCCGGCTAAGAACAGGGGTATATTCAGTGGTGAATTAAAGTATACCGTTCTATTTGAATCCTTTATCGAATCCTGTATATTAACCTGGTAATTGTCAAATACACCCGCAAAAATCAAAAATTGTAAAATAAAATGCATATCTTTAATATATCTTGTACATCAATTTTAACAAGGTGTGTAAAGCTAAATCATATTCTTTATTTTAAAGAAGGGATTAATTAACAAAATCGTAATTTTGCATCGTTGAATTGAAAAATTGAATCTATCTTTGTGTAAATATGGATGCGAGGTACGATGAAATATTTTCCAGCCTGAGACAACGGATCATGTCATTAATATCGTTGTATGAGGATCAAAAATCAAAGGCTGTTGAATTTCAGAAAAAAAGCACCGAATTGCAGAACCAGGTGCATATGCTGGAAAGTAAACTCGCTGATCTGGAAAGGAGACACGAAAATCTGAAAATAGCAAAAGTATTATCTTCAGTTCCTGGTGAAGATGTACATGAAACAAAAATACAGGTAAACAGAATTGTGCGGGAGATAGATAAATGTATTGCTCTCTTAAACCGATAGAGGATGAATGATACCATGGATGATAAGCTGTCAATTAAAGTAAATGTAGCGGACCGGTATTATCCACTGAAAATAGAAAGAAGGGATGAGGAAAAGATTAGAAAAGCAGCCCGTTTAATTAATGAAAAGGTGCTTCAGTATAAGCAACGTTATTTGGATAAGGATGTTCAGGATTTTTTGGCCATGGCTGCACTGCAGTACGTAACAAGGATAATCGAAATGGAAGATAAAACCGACATTTCACCCCTGGAACAAAAACTGCAGGAATTAAATGAAGAATTGGAAGAGTACCTTAAGGGAGAGTAATAAGAGTTCTTTGTATAGTAAAGCATAGCCCGCATAGTTTCTTTAAATGCTGTGAAACTCAACACTAATTATATTGGAGATCCGCTCAGCATGTCAAGAACAGGCCATATTACCGGTTTACCGGGATCTCCCGCTTTGCGGGGGGACATTGGAAGTTCGAAGCATATTGGCTTCTCCACCCATTATGTACTGGGGTTTTATCAACGTATGAAGGAACTTATGCGGGTTTTTTTTTAATAACCATATAAATATTAGATTCAATGACCATATTAACCGATACTATTGTTATGGTAAAGGTCCTCGTCGCAGCCAGTCTGGCTTTAGTTGTTGGCGGGGGCCTTTCCTATTTTCTCTGGAATTTTGCCCTGAAAAAGAAGAAGCTGAGCATAATAAAAGAAGCAGAAGCCGAAGGAGATGCGCAAAAAAGGGATAAGATGCTGCAGGCAAAGGAACGATTCCTGCAACTGAAAACTGAACATGAGAAATACATAAACGAAAAGAACAGCAAGATCATTGCCACTGAAAACCGGCTGAATCAGAAAGAAATGCTTCTTTCACAGAAAATTGAGGAACAGCAGCGTGCCAGAAATGAACTGGAGATTTTACGGGAGAATATGAATGGGCAGTTAGGTCTGCTGGATAAAAGAACCGAAGAAATGGACAGGCTTCACAGGCAGCAGGTTGAACAGCTGGAAACTATTTCCGGATTATCTGCAGAAGACGCTAAAAACCAGTTAATTGAATCATTAAAGGAAGAGGCAAAAACACAGGCCATTTCCTATGTAAATGAGATCATGGCCGAGGCAAAAATGACAGCCACCCGCGAAGCTAAGAAGGTTGTTGTTGAAACCATTCAGCGTGTGGCTTCTGAAACGGCCATCGAAAATTCAGTCACTGTCTTTAACATTGAAAGCGATGAGATCAAGGGACGCATCATTGGACGTGAAGGTCGCAATATTCGTGCACTCGAAGCAGCAACTGGAGTTGAGATCATTGTAGACGATACGCCCGAGGCTATTATTCTTTCCGCCTTTGACCCTGTCCGCCGCGAAATTGCACGGCTTGCCCTCCACCAACTGGTCACCGACGGCAGAATTCATCCTGCCCGTATTGAAGAAATCGTTGAAAAAACAAGGAAACAGGTAGAGGACGAGATTGTTGAAGTTGGGAAGCGCACCACCATCGATCTGGGTATTCACGGGCTTCATCCTGAGCTGATCCGCCTTGTAGGTAAGATGAAATTCCGTTCATCATATGGTCAGAACTTACTCCAGCATTCACGAGAAGTAGCAAACCTTTGTGCCATTATGGCAAGTGAACTGGGACTGAATTCAAAACTTGCCAAAAGGGCCGGTTTGCTCCATGATATTGGCAAGGTGCCGGATGATGAACCGGAAATGCCCCATGCTGTATTTGGCATGAAACTCGCAGAAAAATACAAGGAAAAACCTGAAATCTGCAATGCCATCGGTTCACACCACGACGAGGTAGAAATGACCACCCTGATTGCACCCATTGTTCAGGTTTGTGATGCCATATCCGGAGCCCGTCCCGGTGCCCGCAGAGAGGTAGTCGAATCCTATATCAAGCGGTTGAAAGATCTTGAATCGCTGGCCCTTTCCTATCCGGGTGTAATGAAAACCTACGCTATACAGGCCGGAAGGGAACTCAGGGTTATTGTGGGAAGCGAAAAAGTATCAGACAAGGAAGCCGATAGCCTTTCCTATGAAATCGCCAGGAGAATTCAGGATGAAATGACATATCCCGGACAGATAAAAATCACCGTCATTCGCGAAACAAGGGCGGTAAGTTACGCCAAGTAAAGACACCCCGACGGGGTTCCCACCCCCCCTTAGGATTCCATAACCCGGAGAAGTTCTTTCAGCCGGGTTATTTTTTGCATATAACCGAGCTTTTCATAGGACATGATCAGGTTATTGATCAGCCTGATAATGATGTCCCGGTTTGAACAGGGCATGTAAAATGAAGGCTGTGGCTTGATCTGCTGCTGCGTTATGAAATAGTCTATTTCCCTGCGGCCCAGTACAGCTCCCTTGTTATAAGGATTTATATAGAACAGGATATCCTCCTCATTATAGCCCAGGTCATCGTTCCTGAATTCATCCAGGTATGCCAGGATAAAATTCTTGGGCAGATTCACTCCATAAATAGGAAGTCCCAGTTTCCAGGCAACTGCCAGATAAATTATGGACAGTGATATGGGGTTCCCTTTCCTGGTTTCAAGAACCTGGTTTATATATGAGTTCTGGGGGGAATAAAAATCTGTATTGTTCCTCGTGAGTTTGTGCAGGTCAAACAGGATATAATTCAGGATCTTCACCTTCTCCAGCGCTGTAAGGTTACTGTTGATCTCGATCCATACGTCCTTCCTTATGGTTTCAATCTGCTCATTGATCCGCACCATGCTGAGTTCCGGAAACTGGAATTTGGCTATATAAAAGGCTCCCTCAAGAATATATTCTGAACCTGTTTGTATCCATCTTTTCAGTTCATCACGCACTGAATTGAACTGAATATCCTGGATGAGATTTTCAAGCCTTGTCTGCAGTTTTTCATCCAATGTCGTCTCCCATGCCTTTTCCAGATCGGGCACAACCTCCTGCCCCTGCTTCATCAGATTATCTGTAATTGCCGAAATAACCTCCTGATCAGTATCATCCAGCAAGGCAATCATTGCCATGATCTCTTTTTTATCCATATGTTCTTTTTCAAGCCTACCAAAATTATTCAATTTCAATTTAACCCAACCGGGAAGATGTTAACAATCCACTGTCTGTAATGTCAATAGCCAACAACTGAATGGTAAGGATGTTTTCAAAAAGTTTATTAAATTTGATCTTAATTCATTTCATTATGATACAACGGAAACAATCGGTTTATCTTTTGCTTGTCGCGGTAATGATGAGTTGGCTTTTAATCAGACCCTATGCTGAGATAACCATAGCGGATGGACGGATGCTCATTTTTCACAGTCTGGCTATTAAAAATTATTCCACTCCCCATGATTTTGTCAATTACATGTATACAATTCCGCTTGTTTTGATTGTTCTCCTGACAGGTATTTTAAACTTTATTAATATATTTCTCTTCCGCCGACGGATTCTTCAGATAAGGCTCTGTGTTGTAAGTTCAGTTTTACTGGTCCTGATTTTGCTCACTATGCTGTATTACTACGTAATGATCAGAAATTCGATGGAACACTCGCTGCATGCATTTCGAGTGGCTGCCATATTCCCGATTATTGGCATAATTTTTAATTTCCTGGCATACAGGGCTATTCACGGGGATGAATTGCTTGTGAAGTCATATGACCGTATACGGTAACACTGAAAATCCTAGATGATCTCCATGTGTTCCTGATCTGTGATCTTCTCACAGTAATGGCATTTCAGCTTTAGCTCAAGGCGCGAAACCACCCTGAATTTGGTGACAATCTTCTCATTGTTGGTAATACACTTTGGATTCATGCATTTGACAATTCCAATAATATCCTCCGGTACTTCAACCACCTTTTTCTCTACCACCTTGTAATTGCGGATAATATTAAGTTTGGCCTGAGGTGCAACAAGGGCGATCTTGTTAATGTCCTTGTCCTTGAAAAAAACGTCCGCCAGTTTTACTATGGCCTTTTTGCCTAATTTCTTGCTGTCGAAATTTGTTCCAAAGGTGATCTGATGGTCCATTTTTGCCAGATTCAAAATGGATATTACTTTGAAAAGGGCATTGGCAGGGATATGATCAATGACAGTACCGTTCTCAATGGCACTTACTTCTAATTTTCTATCTTGCATTTGCATGGTCATTCTTTGTTTTATTTTAATCCCAAAATTGAAGCTATAATGGCCTGGCGGATAAAGACCCCGTTTAATGCCTGTGTGAAATAATATGCTTTGGGATTCACATCCACATCCTGGTCGATTTCGTTGACCCGGGGAAGAGGGTGCAAAACCCGCATATTTTCTTTTGTGCCTTCAAGCATTTTATTTTTAAGTACATAGGCATTTTTGGTCCTTTCATATTCAATGGGATCAGAAAATCTTTCCTTCTGAACCCTTGTCATATAAATGATATCAGCTGTATCAATGTGTGTTCCAAACTCCTTTTGCTCTGTGTATTTCAGACCAAGGCAATCGAGATAGTACTTATATTCCTCCGGCATCTTCAACTCATCAGGCGAAACAAAATGAAACGTGGCGTGAAACTGCGACATAGCCATGAGCAGGGAATGAACCGTTCGGCCATACTTGAGATCTCCTACCATAAATATGGTGAGGTTGTCCAGTTTTTCCTGGGTTTTAGCAATTGAATACAGATCAAGCAGGGTTTGAGTAGGATGCTGATTGGCTCCGTCACCTGCATTAATGACCGGTACCGTAGTGATTTCACTGGCGAATCGTGCGGCACCTTCCAGGGGATGACGCATTACAATCAGGTCGCAGTAGTTGCTGACAATCTTGATTGTATCATACAGGGTCTCTCCCTTTGTAACACTGGATGAATTTGAATCGCTGAACCCGATAACCTTTCCACCCAACTTCAACACAGCACTTTCAAAACTTAACCGGGTGCGTGTAGACGGCTCAAAAAACAAGGTTGCTACCACCTTGTCGCTCAGGATTGACTGGTTCGGTGTATTTTCAAATTCCTCAGCCAGTGAAATAATCCTAAGATAATCCTCTTTACTGTAATCAGTTATGGATACTAAACTCTTGTTTTTCATCCGGGCTATATTTTTTTAAAATTTATCAATCAATTTAGAGCTTTTTGAAATACGGGGCAATGATATTAGTCGTCCATTTTAAGACATTCATACTGAAGTCCGGCAACCATTTTAACCCTGCCCGTGAGTTTGTCCAGAGAGGATGCCCGCACTTTCACTACCAGTGTGCATAATGTATTGTAATCCGATTCACCTGGTGCGAGCGATTCCTCTTTCAATATTTTCATCACTGTGTTTAGCATGTCATAAGGAAATAAGAGACGTACTTTAACTTCTACAAAACGAACAATAACCCTGGCATGAGAGATCATTTCGGCAGTGGCCGACCTGTATGCAGTGATCAGGCCTCCTGTGCCAAGCAATGTACCGCCGAAATAGCGCACAACTACCACAAGCACATGGGTCAGGTTGTTGGACAGTATTTGCCCGTAAATTGGTTTACCGGCAGTACCTGAGGGTTCTCCGTCATCATTTACCCTGTAGCTTTCTCCGGCGGGTCCCAACCGGTAGGCATAACAATGATGCCGTGCATCATGGTATTTCTTTCGCAGGCTGGCCAGGATATTTCGGATCTCCTCCTCATTCTGTACCGGATAACCGAATGCAATGAAACGGCTTCCCTTTTCACGGTATGTGCCTTCTGCAGGACTTTCCAGCGTTTTGTACGAATCATCCATGGACCAATCAGGCAAAAAAAAACAGGTTCATTGCTGAACCTGTTTGAATTAGAATTTGAGTTTCTTTTCTATTTCTTCTATCTGCGTTTTAAACTGCTTATCGGTATCTACCAGATTATTTACGGTTTTGCATGCATGCAACACGGTGGCATGATCCTTTCCTCCAATTTGTGATCCAATAGTAGCAAGAGATGACTTGGTCAGGTTTTTTGAAAAATACATGGCTACCTGCCGGGCCTGAACAATCTCTCTCTTACGGGTTTTCGACTGGAGTGAATCAACCGGTACATCAAAATAATTGCATACTACCTTTTGTATATAATCAATAGAAACCTCGCGTTTCGTATTTTTTATTAGCTTGTCGATCATCTCCTTGGCCAGATGAAGGGTGATCTCCTTCTTATTCAGGGTGCTCTGCGCCAGCAATGAGATCAGCGCTCCTTCAAGCTCACGAACGTTTTCTGTGATATGGGTTGCAATGTACTCAACTACCTCTTCAGGCAAAGAAATGCCATCTTTGTATGTCTTTTGTCTCAGAATGGCGACCCGTGTTTCGTAATCAGGGATCTGCAAGTCGGCCGACAATCCCCATTTGAACCTTGAAAGAAGGCGTTGTTCAAGTCCCTGAAGTTCAACGGGTGGCTTATCACAGGTGAGGATCAACTGCTTGCCCGATTGGTGAAGGTGATTAAAAATATGGAAAAATATATCCTGTGTTTTTTCCTTACCGGCAAATTCATGCACATCATCAATGATGAGAACATCAATCATCTGGTAAAAATGAAGGAAATCATTCTTGGTGTTATTCCGGATCGATTCAACGAACTGGGTTTGAAAACGGTTGGCAGGAACGTATAAAACCGTCTTATCCTGGAATTTATCTTTTATTTCAATACCAATCGCCTGTGCCAGGTGCGTTTTGCCAAGACCAGAATCTCCGTATATAAGCAGGGGATTGAAAGCGGTACCACCCGGATTGTTTGAAACGGCAAAGCCGGCAGAACGGGCCAGCCTGTTGCATTCACCTTCCACAAAATTATCAAATGAATATTCCGCATTCAGCCGCGGGTCAATATTCATTTTTTTAATGCCCGGTATGATAAAAGGATTCTTGATGGCATTTTCCTCGATATTCATCGGGACATTCACCGGGTTATTTCTTATTTCAATCTGATTCTTTGCAGGTAATTTAATCGTATACATTTTGGAACTCGACTGTCCCGGATTCTCCATCACAATACTGTACTCAAGCTTGGCATCATAACCCAGCTCTTTCCGTAATGTTTTGCTGATAATATCAATATACTTTTCTTCCAGATATTCATAAAAGAAAGGGCTTGGCACCTGGATGGTAAGCACTTTATTTTCCAGTCTTAAGGGGATTATCGGTTCAAACCACGTCCGGAAACTAATAGAAGGAACATTGTCTTTGATGATTTTCAGGCAATTGTTCCAAACTTCTTTGTGCATACTGGTTTTTGGTTTAATTATAGGTCAATAGGTAATTTCTCAGGTGTTCGGATTTCTTTCAGCAAGATTGTGAAAAAAAAGATAAAAAAAAAATCATTTTTCGCTTGTTTTTCTCTAAAAGCCCTTATCAATTTTGGTGTCAGACTATTAAAAAAAATTCTTTTTTATAAATAATTTATTTTATTGATTATCAATCGATTAACTTATTATCACCATATACTTTTGGCTCTTAGAAGATTATTGATTCGCATTTGAAGTTAAGATTCCGATGAGAAGTGAAAATGAAAAAAGAGAAACAATTGAAAATCACATTTTGTTGTTTTTTTTGATTGTTAATAACTATGAATAGTGACGAGTGACGAGTGACAAGTGATAAGTAGTTGATTAGTTGATAGTTGATAGGCGTAAGTTTAGACTGCAAGACTAATGCCTAGTAGCCTAGTAAGCCTAGTAGCCTAGTAGCCTAGAAGCCCAATACAGCCTAATATTTCTCCTTTTTCCCGAATACCGAAACCCGCACATATCGTCCCGGATGGTCTTTCAGATCAATGAGAAGGGAATCCAGACTGGCAACAGCGCTGTTCAGGTTGTTATAGAGTGAATCGTTTACCACCAGCTGACCGGCAGTACCCTGGCCCTCGTTAATTTTTCCGAAAAGTTCAGAAGTTTTCGCGAATGTTTCATCTGCATGAGTGATCAGTTTCTTCAGGTCTGATTGCTTCAGGGAGTCAGAAACCGCTGCGAAATTCTGCAGCAATTTGGAAATATCTTCATTGCTTTTTTTCAGGTTATCGGTTACTGATGAAAGATTGCTGAACGAGGAAGAAAGTGACCCATTGGGCTGAAGGGAAAGCCTGAGCGCCTGGGTAGCACTATTCAGGTTGGCAATAGTGCCCTGAAGATTCTTGCGAGTTTCATTGTCCATCAGTTTGCTTAATGACACCATTACAGTATCCACCGAACGGACAAGTGATTCAACCTGCGACCGGATAGGATCTATATAATCTGCCAACTCAACCTGCACGGAAGAAGGAAGGGTATCACCCGGTTGATAATACCCAGGACCGTCTCCCAGCATAAGATCAACGTCCTTGGAACCGGAAATAAGGCTTCCACTCCGCAGTACAATTTTTGTATTGCGGGGCAGTTTGATTTTCTTTCCCAGGGATATTTCAACCACTATTTTTCCGAGGTTATTCTCCTCAAATTGAATTTTACTCACATTGCCGACCTTGTATCCATTCAGGTTAACGACCGCCGATTCAATCAGTCCTTTCACATTTCCGTAAACTGCATAATATTTCTCAGTCGGAGTGAGGATATTGATCCCTTTAAGGAAATTGATACCCCATATCGCTAATACTATAGCAACAAGAGCTACCAGACCGATTTTAAATTCGCGCGAAATTTTCATGTTTTATTAATTAGTATTTTTTTGCTGCGTTTCCTGTAATGCCTGGTCAAGTGGAATAATATCCGCGTTTTTTACAGCAATGATAAAGGCATCAGGGAAGCGTTCCTTGACCTGTTTACTATAACTGATGATTTCCGGAAAAGTTGGACTGCTGCCCACTGCATATTTATATATATCCCCTACGTGGTATTCTGTTATACCATTCAATCCTTTGAATGTATGCGAATTGGCCGGAATGGGTTTGGATGATGCAGCAATCTGTACCTTAAACTCCACCTTTGCCAGGGGCATATCTGCCGCGGCCTGAGCGGATTCAACCGGGAAACTATCCGTTGCATTTGAATCTTTTATGATAACTGATCCCATAGGATCGGATGGTTTATTATTCCTTGAAGCCAGGGCAAATGAAGATTTGGATTCTATTAACTTCTTATAATCCCTAAAAGCCCTGAAAATAGCGGACGATATAACATCCTGTCCTTCCTCCGACATAAGATATTTTTCTTCCTCAGGATTGGTGATAAATCCTGTTTCAATCAATATGCCCGGCATGGAAGTTTGCGCAAGCACAAGCAATCCCTGTTGTTTCACTCCCCTGTCCTTACGCTGTGCCCTTTCTCTGAACTGGTCTTCAACCAGGGCTGCCATGTTGATGCTTTGTTCAAAATACAGATTTTGCATAAGGGAAAAGATAATATACGATTCGGGCGAGTTGGGATCGAATCCCTCATACCTCGTATGATAATCGGCCTCAAGTAAAATCACAGAGTTTTCCTTCTTGGCTACCTCAAAGTTTTCACCGGCCCTGTGCAATCCCAGAACAAGGGTTTCCGTTCCGGTTACAAGAGAATTGGGATTTCCATTGGCATGGATTGAAATAAAAAGATCGGCCTTGTTTTCATTTGCAATATCTGCACGCTGATGCAAGGGGATAAACTCGTCGGTTTTGCGAGTATAGATTACCTTCACACCTGGTAATTCGGTTTCAATTAATTTGCCCAGCTTCAGGGCAATGGCCAGTACAACGTCTTTTTCGTAGGTCAGTTTACCAGGTGAACCAGGGTCCTTTCCGCCATGTCCGGCATCAATAATAACGGTTTTTAATTTATAACCGGTTCCATTATCCTGGGCAGCTAATGAAAATGAGATAAATGAATATATGGCCAGCATAATTATAATAACCGGAAAACTTCGGCCCGTATATTTTTTATTCATTTCAACACGTTATTTTATTAGCTTTACAGCCTGTAAGCAAAAATAAGATTTGCAAAAATAGCATTTCTGTTTTGATTTCAATAGGCAGCGATTCCGGGAATCAAAGTTTGTATGTTTTCATTAAATACCCAACATATTATTTATCATTTATCAACACATATAATTCGACGTCTGCTGCTGCCCGGCATATTTTTTACAATATTTCTCATTCCTTCAACTGCCCAGGAAATACCGGATACAATCAAACAAACATTACCCGCCAATACTGACACTGTTATTTCATTGAATGACAGCCTGGTAATTGACACACTGGCCGGTACTGAACCTGTAAAAAAGAAAACAGAACTTGAAACAGAGGTAAAATATGCCTCAGATGATTCAATGAGCATATCCATCAGCGGGCAGAAAATTTATCTGTATAAAAATGCTGTTGTGAATTATCAGAATATCGGCCTAAAAGCCGATTATGTTGAATTCAACCTGCTGGACCATACTGTTTCAGCCAACGGGGTACCTGATTCGTCTGGTACCCTGGCCGGCAAGCCTGTATTTTCACAGGGAAGTGAGGAGTTTGACTCAGATACCCTGAAGTACAATTTTGATAGTCATAAGGGAATTATAAAATATATTGTCACCAAACAGGGCGACGGCTATCTGCACAGTGAACGTACAAAAAGACTATCTGATGGTGAGATCCATGTAGCCAGAGGGAAATATACAACCTGTGAAGCACCTCATCCGCACTTTTATATTCATCTTACAAAAGCCATTGTCATTCCGGATAAAAAGATAGTCAGCGGACCGGCTTACATGGTGCTGGAAGACATACCCCTTCCCCTGGCCCTGCCTTTCGGATTTTTTCCGAATACAACGACAAGGTCATCGGGATTGATCATTCCGACATATGGTGAAGAAAAAACCCGTGGTTTTTACCTGCGTGACGGAGGATGGTATTTCGTGCTTGGCGAGCATGTGGACCTTACCCTTCTCGGAACTGTTTACTCACGGGGAAGCTGGGGTGTAAAAGGATCCTCCGTATATAGAAAAAGGTATAAATATAGTGGCCGGTTTAATGTGGACTATATGAAGAACAAGGTAATTGATGATCCTACTTTTGTTCCTTCCACAGATTTTAAAATTGAATGGAGTCATCAGCAGGATGCAAAAGCCAATCCCAATCAAAAATTCACAGCCAGTGTAAATTTATCTACGTCATCCTATGAAAAGCGGCAAAGCAACAATGTGAACGATATGCTTACCAACACAAAATCATCACGAATATCATATTACCGCCAATGGGGAGACAAATTCAATCTCACTGCAAACCTGCAGGAATCTCAAAACAGTAAAAGTCACCTGATCAATCTGGGTCTGCCGAACCTGGTTTTTAATATGAACCGGATTTATCCGTTCAGGGCCAAGGATAGTGACGGCAAAAAATGGCTCGACAAGGTTCAGATAAGCTATAATTCCAAACTTGAAAATAAGATTACTGCTCCTGATTCAACCATATTTACAAGCCAGACACTCAAAAACATGCAAAACGGCTTTTCGCATTCCATCCCGATCAGCATGCAGGGCATCAAGCTTTTTAAATTTATCAATATTACCCCTACCCTGGCTTATAACGGTGTTTTGTATTCCAATTACACAAAGAGAAGAAACTCTCCTGATTCAACAATATTCGTGAATGGTTCCCCGCGAACGGATGTGGATACCATTCGAAAAATCACTTATGCCCAATCCCTGTCAACAGCCCTGAGTATTAGTGCAAGTCCGAAAATATACGGTATGTATATGTCCAAAAACCCGGATTCACATGTAATTGCAGTTCGTCATGTGATGACACCCAGTGCTTCTCTCAGCTTTATGCCCGATATGTCATCCATTATGCCAAATTACTACCGCAAGATCTCTTACCCGTACTCAATCACAAAACCCTCAACAACAGAGGAATATTCCATATATGAACATAATATATATGGGACCCCCACAGTCAACGGACGGAGCGGTTCCGTGGGACTTAGCCTGAATAATACCCTTGAAATGAAGGTCAGGGAAAAAACCGATTCCACTACTGAAGAAAAAAAGGTGAGCTTGCTTGATAATTTCAATTTTGGCACCTCCTATAATCCCTTTGCCAAAAGTTTCCAATGGTCACCGGTTAACTTTACGGGTTCAACAAAACTATTCAATAAACAATTGGATATGAGGTTTGGTGCAACCTTTGATCCCTACGCGCAGGATTCCCTGGGCCGCCGAATTGACAAGTATCTGATCAATGAAAGCCATAAGCTTTTTCGTACCACGACCGCATATATTGATCTGGGGTTTAACCTGAAATCCCCGGCCAGCGGCAAAAGTGCCGAAGCAGCACCGGGAAGTGAACCGGACCCGTATATGGATGAGACCAATCCTACCCTTGATTTGCTGAATGAATCCACAGCCTATGCCTCCGGTGCATATGTGGATTTCGATATACCATGGAGTCTCAACGTGGATTATGGCTGGAGGTTTACAAAGCAAAACCTTGAAACGGTTTATACCCATACCGTCCGGCTAAATGGCGATATCAGTATCACGCCAAAATGGAAAATAGGCGTAAACACAGGCTATGATTTTGTCAGTAAGCAGGTAACCCTAACCAACATCAGTGTTCACCGCGACCTTCATTGCTGGGAAATGCGGTTCAATGTAGTTCCCTTTGGCGAACGCCGCAGTTATTCGTTTACGATCAATGCAAAATCCAGCATTCTTCGCGATGTAAAGTATAACAAGTCGAAGAGCTGGTATGATAATTTCTAGGGACAGGGACGAGGGACTGGGGACTAGTCCCTCAGCATTTAGCAATTTTGCACCAAAATAAATAACTGAAATGGAAAATGCGAGCAAAGCGAGCATTCATCTGCGAAATCTGCGGGATCTGCGAGAAATTTTGGAATATCTTCGGTGTTCGGCGTTCCTTGTTCAGTGTTTTTTTACGTCAGATAACACTGAACAAGGAATAACGAATATCGATTTTCGAAGACCGTTTAGCCTAATAGCCTAGCAGCCTAATAGCCTAACAGCCTAATAAGCTACCGCAAACAAAACCCTCTGCCTGGAAGGTTTTCCACTGTAAATACACCTGCCTTCTTCCAGCTCATTATTTAATGGAATACAGCGGATTGTTGCCTTGGTTTCATCCTTGATCTTCTCTTCCGTCTCAGCTGTGCCATCCCAATGGGCACTGACAAATCCGCCTTTTGAGGCGATCACTTCCTTGAATTCTTCCCAGGTATTAACAGGAATTGTATTCTGATCCCTGAATTGCAGGGCTTTCTGATACATGTTCTGCTGTATTTCATCCAGGAGATCAGTGATCAATTTATCAATACCTTCAACCGGTACAACCTTTTTTTCAAGGGTATCCCTGCGAACCAGCTCAACCGAATTGTTCTGCAGATCCCTGGGACCGATAGCCAACCGCACCGGTACTCCTTTCAGTTCATATTCAGCAAATTTCCAACCCGGCTTATGGGTATCACGGTTATCATATTTAACTGACAATCCCCTGGCTGTAAGCAATTTCTTAATGCTTTCCGCCTTTTCGTTGATCTGGGCCAATTCCTCTTCGTTTTTATGGATTGGAACAATGACCACATGAATAGGTGCCAGCTTTGGCGGGAGGATCAGTCCGTTGTCATCCGAATGGGCCATGATCAGCGCTCCGATCAGCCGGGTTGTCACACCCCATGAAGTAGCCCATACATAATCAAGCTTCTGCTCCTTATTCAGGTATTTCACATCGAATGCCTTTGCAAAATTCTGGCCCAGGAAATGTGAAGTGCCTCCTTGTAACGCCTTGCCATCCTGCATGAGCGTTTCAATGGTATAGGTATCAACGGCACCTGCAAATTTTTCGCTTTCGGTCTTCACTCCCTTGATCACAGGGACGGCCATATAATTTTCTGCGAAGTCTGCATACACATTCAGCATTCTCAGCGTTTCTTCCAAAGCCTCTTCACTGGTTGCATGTGCTGTATGACCTTCCTGCCAAAGAAATTCAGTTGTCCGCAGAAATAAACGGGTCCTCATTTCCCAACGTACCACGTTGGCCCACTGGTTGATAAGGATAGGAAGATCCCGGTAGGACTGTATCCAGCCCTTATAGGTATTCCAGATAATGGTTTCTGAAGTGGGGCGGACGATCAGTTCTTCTTCGAGTTTTGCATTTTCATCTACCACCAGACCCTTGCCATTTTCATCTTTTTTAAGCCGGTAATGAGTGACCACTGCACATTCCTTTGCAAAACCTTCCACATGCTCAGCCTCGCGACTAAAGAAAGATTTCGGAATAAACAAAGGAAAATAGGCATTCTCATGACCTGTCTCCTTAAACATCTTGTCGAGCACCTCATGCATCTTTTCCCAGATGGCATAGCCATATGGCTTTATCACCATACAACCGCGGACGGCGGAGTTTTCGGCTAATCCGGCCTTAATCACCAGATCATTATACCATTGGGAGTAGTTCTCCTTTCTGCTTACTAAATCTTTAGCCATAATTGCACTTTGGTATGGTATTTGTATTTAAATTTACGCATTGAATTGGCTGCAAAATAAAGAAATAAAATTATATATTCACAAAATAAGCGGAGGCAGGTCATGAAAAAATTTTATCATTCGATTTTTGTTCTGGTTCTCGGAATTGCCGCTTGCTCAAGCGTCATGGGCCAGAAATCTTCCAGTGAATATGATGATGTATATTATATACCATCAGATAAGAAAACTGTCCAGTCTTCAGATAAGACAGAAACGGTTCCCTCTTCAACGATTACACCGCAAAAGCAGGAAATCTCAGATTATGAAAAATATATCAATAGTCTGAGCAATAAAAACGCACAATCCAGACAAATCCAGCCCCAAATTAATGAAGATTCACTGGAATATGCAGAGGATCCCAATTATGCCGGCAGTGAGTATGCCGAAAAAGATGGCAGTACTTATGTAACCAATAATTATTACGCTAACGCCGACGATTATTACTACGCCAGCCACATCAGAAGGTTTTACGATCCTTTCTATTCCGCAGGATATTATGATCCCTTTTATATGGATCCTTATTTCTATGGAGGCGGTTTCGGATTTGGAATGTCATTCGGATATCCTTACATGGGCTTTAGCATGTCATTCGGATATCCGTATTATGGCTATGGCTATGGTTATCCTTATTATGGTTATGGCTATCCCTATTATGGATACGGTTATGGTTATCCTTATTATGGTTACCCTTATTATGGCTATGGCTGCTGCTATTACAACAACGGCGGCGACATGTACTATCCCGATCACAGGCCGGTATACTATGGACCTCGCCGGGCAATTGAACAGAACAGGGTGGCTTCAGCCCGCACGTCCGTTGCTTCTGACGCACGACGCCTGAGTACTACCGGCACAGGTGCAAGTCGCACCGCTGGCGGAACATCAGCAAACGGACGCAGAAGCTACAGCGATGCTAATGGTGTTGCAAGGACTTCTTCAGGAACTACAACCAAGTCCACCAGAACACTTGGCACCAGCAGCTCCTCTGTAAGACGTCCTTATGGAACTTCTTCAGGCACCAGTACCTATAACCGATCATCTTCAACCTCGGGAAGAACCCTTCAGGGAACGGGTACTACCACCACAAGAAGCAGCAGTTCACAGGACAGACCGGTTTATACCAGGCCCAGCACCACAACATCACAAAGCAGGCCCACTTATTCCGGTAACCCCGGTAGCTCAACATCAAGATCCTCCGGATCGTCAACTTATAGCAGGCCAAGTTCTTCAGGATCATCCTCCTACAGCAGGCCAAGCTCATCAGGATCGTCATCTTATAGCAGACCCAGCAGCAGCGGTTCATATTCCGGCGGCAGCAGGTCAAGCGGATCATCAGGTTCTTATTCCGGCGGCAGCAGATCGTCGGGTGGTGGTTCTTCCTACTCAGGCGGTGGATCCAGATCAGGCGGTTCAACCGGCGGTTCGAGTTCAGGTGGCTCAAGAAGATAACAAACTATTGCCCCGGGTAATGCCGGGGCAATAACACCCAACTCCCAGTTTCAACACGACAAATTTTATTGCAGGCTTTTCCGGATGCAGAAAAGTTAATGCCATTCGTCATTCTAAACCAATTAATTATTGAACTATGAAAAAGATAGTCGTTCTGCTTGGCATAGTTGTTTTTTACACCACAGCACAGGGTCAGTATGTTTCCGATGCATTGAAATACTCACAGAACTTCCCCGCCATCTCCGCCCGCAGTCTCGGCATGGGAGGAGCATTTACATCACTTGGCGGGGACGTCTCATCTGCGTTATATAACCCGGCCGGCCTGGGACTGTATAGAAAATCAGAAATAATGTTTACACCGGCCCTAAGCGTTACTAACACCTCAGCAGATTATCTTGGTAAAACAAATGAAGATTCACGTACCCATTTTAATCTCGGGAGTTTCGGTTATGTGGGAACCTATAATTCAAATAAAGACAAGGGATTGGTTAGCGCATCCCTTGGCCTGGCTTATGTGAGACAGACCAATTTAAACAGCAAGACTTTCATCAGGGGTAACAATCCTACAAGCTCACTGGCAGACTATTTTATGGGTAATGCAGAAGGTCAGTACCCCGAAAATCTGGATGCTTTTTACGAACGCCTTGCTTTTGATACCTATGTTATTGATACGGCACCAGGTTCTCCAACGAGTTACCAGACTCCCGTATTCTTACCCGTTGATCAGAAAAAAGTCATTGAAACCAGCGGCGGAATGGGACAATGGACATTTGCCATGGGACTGAATTTTAGCAATATAGTATATTTTGGCGCAGGCTTCGGTATCCACCAGCTTCAGTATGACAGAAACACGGTTCATTCAGAATTTGACAATAATCCGGCTCATGATTTTTCCCAGTTTGCTTTTTATGAAGACCTTACAGTGGATGGTGTTGCCTATACCGGCAACATGGGGATGATTGTAAGGTTATTCAAAATAATGCGTGTGGGTGGCAGCATCCAGTTCCCGGCAAGCTACAGGATCCATGAACATTACTATAATACTATGTACTCACAATTCAAGAATGGCGACAACTACACTGCAATACCAACTGATTTGAATGGTGATGCAATATCAGAGGGAAATTTCGAATATAAATTGCATACTCCCATGAAGGTGCAGGGAGGCCTGAGCGTGCAGATTGGCACTATGGGTATAATTTCGGCCGACATGGAATATGTGAACTATAACAACCTTGAATTAAACCCAACTGACTATTCAGCAGATTTCACCACGGAAAACAGTAACATAAATACCATTTATAAATCAGTGGTTAATCTGAAGGCAGGTGGTGAAGTCAGGCTAAAAACTTTTCTTTTCGTCTTGGCGGTGGATACTATCCAAGTGCCGTTGAGTCAATATCCTCCCCCGCTATTTATCACCTATGTAGGGAATGTTCCTGATGCCTACACCGAATTAAGCAGTGGTTTGGGCTACAGAAACAGGAATTTCTTCTTCGATTTTGGATTTTCCTGGCTGGCCCACAATGAGGATTACAATTTGTACACTGTGTATTTTGACAATAATCCTTCAGTGAATGTTGCCAATCTGCACCAGAATGAATTTCGTTTTCTCACCACCATGGGTATAAGATTTTAAAGCAGGAGAGAATTAATGCATATTGATATTCTCACTATTTTGCCTGAACTGATCGAGAGCCCTCTCGGGCACTCGATCATTAAAAGGGCAAAAGAAAAAGGGATCGTTGAGATCTGCCTCCATAATATCCGCGATTACTCGCAGAATAAGCAGAAACAGGTTGATGACTATGCTTTTGGAGGTGGTGCAGGGATGGTGATGAGTATCGAACCCATCGATCTGTTAATTTCCAAACTGAAAAGCGAACGGGATTACGATGAAATTATTTATCTGTCGCCGGATGGTGAACCCTTTAACCAGCAAACAGCAAATTATCTCGCTACCAAAGAAAATATTATCCTTCTTTGCGGTCATTATAAAGGAATCGATCAGCGGGTGAGAGACAACCTGGTTACCCGTGAAATATCCATAGGAGATTATGTATTGTCAGGTGGTGAACTTGCTGCCGCCGTTATAACCGACTGTATTGTACGCATCCTTCCCGGGGGAATGTCAGATGAAACTTCTGCCCTTACTGATTCTTTTCAGGATGGACTTCTTGCACCCCCGGTTTATACAAGACCTGCCAATTACAAGGGTTGGAAAATCCCGGATATACTTCTGTCAGGTCACCAGGAAAAAATAGATGAATGGAGACATCAGCAATCGTTGGAACGCACAAAAAAACTGCGGCCCGACCTGCTTTAAGAAGTTCTCGCTAAGAGTTCTCGCAGATTAATCGTCTCATAGTCACATTGGTTCACAGCAACACAATGGGTCATTGAGTTTAATTGTTACTCTGTGATTTCATCTTTGAAATCTGTGAAACTATTTGTTCTATCGTCCTTCCTTCCTGCAAATAACCGCATAAGGACAATTCTCACAAATCTTTGTGTTTTCAGTTTGAGTAAATGGTTCATTCAGGTTGAACAATCTCGCCAGATGAAATTGAATCAAACCTTCAAATTCGGTTTTAACCTCCCTGTAATCTTCAAGTTTTTTCTTCTTTTCACCATATTGAATGCTATATGAGAAATTTTCTGCATGACTTCCTCTTACAAAGCATAACGCAGGAACTATAATACCGTCGGGACTTAGCTTCTGGTATATCATTGCGTATAAAAAAACCTGGAAAACAGCATCGTTTCGCATTTTTTCATTGCCATCAAAAAGCGACGCTACCGTATTAAAGGAACTTTTAACCAATCCGGTCTTATAGTCGATGATCCGGAAATGGCCTTCAAAAAGATCTATACGATCAATTGTACCCCCTATCCTGACTGATAATGAATTATCAGCAGTATCCAAAGGAATTGTTGTTTCAACCTGTTTCTCAAGATCTGCAATACTGAATGCACCTCCTCCGGCATCCGCATTTACAAGATTGTGAATATATGATCTGATGATTTGCCGGACAATGAGGTTAAACCCTTCAATCTTCCTGGAAGAACTACCCTCTCCGTTGCCGAAAAGAACTTCATGAAATGACCTGTCCAATGCGTCGTTTATCACATCCTCCTTCTTCAGGATATCCTCCAGTTGCTCCTTTGATATTAAGGATGATCCAAATCTGCCATACAGGATCTGCATTGCCTTATGCAGCAAATTGCCGAAAATGCGGGCATCAATATCTTCAGTAACCTCTTCGGGTTGCGGTAAACCGGCAATGTGGTGAAAATAGAAACGCAGCGAACAATTTAAGAACTCGTTCAGGGCGGACGGAGACAGTCTTTTATTACCGCCTTCTGTATACAATAACAATGCATCCGCAACTTCTCCCCTTTTTTCCACAATGATGGGTGCCGGTCGTAATAAGCTAACCGGATAGGAAGGATTAATCTCCTTCACCGTACCAGGCAGTTCATAATACAGCTGGTGCATGAACCTGCTTCGTTCTCCCGTGCGGAATCCTCCTGTGCTGCTGTCATATACAAGCACTATATTGGATGCCCGTTGAATCAACCGGTAGAAATAATAGGCATATATCGAATCCTGGTGGTCAGGAGTCGGTAAACCGAAACCAAACCGGAGGTTTTGCGGAATAAAGGAAGGGATGGCCGATGACCGGGGTAATATCCCTTCATTCATCGACAGGATGATAACATTGTCAAAATCCAGGGTTCGGGTTTCCAGAATACCAAGTAACTGCAAACCAGCCAGCGGTTCACCATTAAATGGAATGTGAAGAGTTTTCAGCATCCGCCGGATGAGTCTGAAAAGCGTCTCATAGCCGGGTTCAAAAGTGTAATTGGCAAGTATATCTTCTAGCCTGGAAAGATAAGTATATACCTGGAAAAGGATTTCCATTTGAACCGGATCGGTTTTTATCTCATTTTCCGGTACAGCGAGGTTGCGGATCAGGAACTCAAATACACTTGCCAGATAATGACAGGCATTAACTTTTTTAGACCCTGTTTGAAAGAGAATATCTTCGTTTTTATCAACGAGGATCTCTTTTCCGGAAAGATAAACAAGATTGCTTTTTGTAATCTGATGCCTGACTCGTTGAATATGCCCGCCATAAATTGCTTTCAATAATGGATTGCCCAGGATCGACAATACATCCTTATAATAATAAGTTGAAAATCCCCCGGGGTCTGTACGTTTATTTCTGCCCAGCTCGTAGAGTGAATCCACCAGGCTGAATACAACCGAACCCATAATGGGATATCCCATGGTTATGTTAAGGTTTGTGACCGATTCAGGAATCGCATAAAGTACAGGTATAAGCAGGTTTTCATCCGCAAGCACAAGTGCGGTATGCTGAGTTTCGGATGTTTGCTGAATGCCGAGTTTTTCAAAAACGTAAGGCAATGCTTCTGCCTGTCCCGTATTGGAAGGCACGGGCAAAAAATAAATGTTCTTCTTTTCGGAGGTAATATTTTCATGATTGACCTGCCTTGTCTGCGGAAAATCGTGCAGGTTCCTGCGTATGAATAATCCTGCTTCATGAATTTCATTTTGAGAGTACCAGGAGTCATAATCCCAGTAGAACTCAGCTTTTCCATTGTTTTTAAGATACCTGAACAGCCTTTCTTCACATTTATTAAGGGCATTAAAACCAACGAAAAGGTATCTCCCGGCATTCAGGCCATCCATTTTATTATTGCCCATAATATCTTCAGCTACTTTGCGATAGGCCATTCCTTCATATGCTAATCCTTTGGATGACAGGTTATGCCTGAGCTGAGAATACATTTCCTGCAACACATTCCACAGTGAAATAAAAGTCCGTTGTCCTTCCGAAGTATAGTCAGGATCAAATGTATTCCAGAACTGCTGAATAGCGGAAACCTGTTCATCTGATAAATAACTGAACTTACCCTCCAATGCCTTTAAACCGGCCAGGTTACTGAACAGATCCCTGGCATCGGCGAGATATTTGTCTATTTCATCAAAGTCTGCCAGAAGGGGATCCGCGTAGGTGTAAAAATTCTCAAAGTTCTCATCCGACTTTGTTGCCTTCCTGTATATTTCGAATAATTCGAAAAGGATTGTCAGCTTGTCGGCATATATAAAACCCGACAGGCTTTCCATGAGTTCGTTAATGGTTGTATATCGCGGCGCCCAAACCGGTTTATCGGTAAGTTCCCCCATGTATTTACTCAGGTAAAGCCTTGCCCTTTTATTGGGAAAAACCACACAGGTTTCAGACAGGTTATATTCACCCGGCTTGAGTAAAAAAGAGGCTATCTCCTTAAGAAATGGCAACGAGGTCATATCAATAATGACAATATGGAAAGTCAACAAATTTAAGATAATCGGGAAGAAAATCACCAGGTATTATTTAACTTGCATTTCAGAACATAAATCAAGATTAAGCGTACATATAACTATATTCGTGCCGGTAATTTATTGGTCTCAAAGGCAATACATTACCTGGCAAAATGCTTAATATTTATGTAAAGCCTTTACCTTATGATATTTACAAACGAGGTAGTTATGCTCATCCTGGGTCTGGGTGTTGTTTGGTTTGTTATGCTCAACAGAAACAAGATCAGAAGGATATTAGCATGGAAATTTCTTTTATATGCATTTTATTTCCTGATGGCAGGCTGGTTTTTTACGGTTATTGAAGGATTTTTTTTAATGCCCTTTTTTAATTTGCTTGAACACGTTTCCTATACTGTCAGCTCAATCATTATGGCCATGTGGTGCTATAAGATAGCTCATCCAAAAAGGGAGGAGGCCTGATAATGAACACTATTGTCTTGCTCGACATGGTTTCTATATTGGCCGGCCTTGTAGCTATGGTTTGGCTTATAACAGCGGCAAGACTATCGATAGTCCGCGATATCAGGATACTTGTTCTTGTACTTATTTTTTCCACAGTATGTTATGAAGCCTTCATGATGATCAAATGGCTGGGGCTGACTAACAAAATTGAATCTTTTGAGAATATGATAGGAGCTCTTGTTCCCATGATGTGGGCATTTGTATTCTATTCCTATATTCAAAAAAACATTAATCAGGATATACGGAACAACGAGGAAAACCTGCGCATAACGCTCAATTCAATAGGTGATGGCGTTATTGCAACAGATACCAGAGGCAAGATCACACGGATGAATCCGGTGGCTGAAAACCTTACCGGATGGAAATTACAGGATTCAAAAGGAATGAAACTGGAAGAAGTATTCAGGATCATTAACCCGGTAACCAGGGCAAAATTGAAAGATCCTGTCGGTGTTGTGCTTGAGACAGGAAAAATGGTGAGTTTATCAAATCAGCCTGTCCTTGTAGCGGTCGATAAAAATGAGTATTACCTGTCCTATAGCGCTTCCCCGATTTTCAATACAGAAAATGAGATCACAGGGGTGGTGCTGGTGTTTAGTGATGAAACGGAAAAATACCTGCAAAGTGAAAAACTGAGAGAAAGCGAAGAACGCTTAAATCTCGCCATTCAAGGCACAAGGGCCGGGCTGTGGGACTGGGATCTGCGAACAGGTAAGCTTATTTGTAATGAAGAGTGGGCTAACATGATTGGTTATGAATTGCATGAGCTTGAACCACTTACTTTCAAGTCCTGGGAAAAGCTCACCCATCCTGATGACCTGATCAATGCAGAAGATATTCTGTCACAATATTTCCAGGGAAAGATAGACAAATATGAATGTGAAACACGGATGAAGCATAAACAGGGGCACTGGGTATGGGTTCTTGACCGGGGTATGCTTGTGGAAAGAGATCCGAATAATAACCCGGTGCGCATGATTGGCAGTCATATTGACATCAGCAGGCAAAAGAAAAGTGAATTGGATCTGAAAGCACAGATGGATGAAAACCAGACACTGAATGAAGCCTACCTGGCACAAAATGCAGCCCTGATCAACAGTATTGAGCGCATTCAGAAAATTAATGAAGAGCTTAAAATCGCCAAGCAAAAGGCAGAGGAAAGCGACCGGCTTAAATCAGCCTTTCTTGCCAATATGAGTCATGAGATCCGTACGCCGATGAATGGGGTTATTGGTTTCTCAGAAATGCTGGCTGATCCGGATCTGACCCCGGCCAGCCGGATGGAGTATGCCTCCATTATTATCGACAGCAGCCGGCAATTGCTTTCAATTGTGAATGACATCCTTGATATATCCAGAATCGAAGCAGGCCTGGTTTCATTATCCAAAGAGGAAGTGCAGATCAATGATCTTTTAACTGTGCTGTATGCTTTTTTTGAGCCCCAGGCCCGCAATAAAAATCTTGACCTCCGGTTTGTCAAGTCACTCAATAATGAAGAATGTGTTCTTTTCACGGATAAGACCCGCCTGAGGCAGATACTCACAAACCTGCTGAACAATGCGCTGAAGTTCACCCATGACGGGACAATCGAACTGGGTTATGAGAAAATTGATGGATTTATGAAATTTTATGTACGTGATTCAGGTATTGGTATACCGGTTGAATTGCACGATAAAATATTTGAACCCTTCCACCAGGTTGAGCTTGAAATAACTTACCATTATGGAGGAACCGGACTGGGATTATCGATTTCACGCAAACTTGTGGAACTGCTAAAGGGAAAAATCTGGCTGGAATCTCAGCCGGGGCAGGGATCTGTATTCTATTTTACTATTCCTTTTCATCAGCCAAATGAATTGGATAATCCAATGCCAAAGAAGTACAAAGAAAAGATTTACAGGCACAGGGCAAGGTTGTCCTGATAGCGGAAGATGATGATACTAATTACTTATATCTCGAAGCCGCCCTTGCAAAGGGAAAACTCAATCTGTTAAGGGCATTAAACGGAATACAGGCAGTAGAGATGTGCAGGACCAACAAAGAGATTCAGCTGGTACTGATGGACATAAAAATGCCACTCATGAACGGATATGATGCCACAGTCCTCATCAAGCAGAACAGGCCTGATCTTCCAATTATTATTCAAACCGCATACGCGATGATAGAAGAAAGAAATATGGCATTTGCCGCAGGTTGTGATGATTATATTGCAAAGCCGATAAAGAAAGCAGAGTTAGTAGAAATGGTGATGAAGTATATTGGTCTCGCCCCGAATAAGTGATGATGTATCTGCTATGACCTTGAGTAGCCAGGATGTTATATTGAAGAAGAAATTTGAAGCACTTTTTCGGGAACATTTCACCGGACTGTGTTATTTTGCCCGCAAATATACCGGCGATCTCGATTCAGCCAGAGAGATAGTGCATACCGTCTTTATCCGGGTTTGGGAAAACAGATCGGAATTCGACTGGGATAAACCGGTTAAATCATATCTGTTTACCTCGGTTTATAACCGGAGCATGAATTTTATCCGGGATAATAAAAAATTTCTGAATCATGACGATGCACACCGGCAAAACCTGGTTGTGGATGAATCAGCCTATTCTGATCATCTGGAAACTGCTGAACTTGAAGAAAAAATCAGGAAGGCCTTACTGAAACTGCCTGAAAAATGCCGGGAAGTATTTGAATTAAGCCGATTTGAAGGAAAAAAATATACAGAGATCGCCACGCAGCTGAACATTTCGGTTAAAACCGTAGAAACCCAAATGTCGAAAGCCTTGCATATTCTTAAGATTGAATTAAAGGATTATCTGGTCCTTATGCTTTTTCTTTTATTAAAAAATATGAATCACTGGTAAGGGTATAACCACACTAATGTGTGTTATGGTTACCGGAACTATGAATAATGATTATCAACATATAGACCCAGTAGGATTGCTGCCAAAGGTTTTTGCCGGAGAAGCATCACCTGAAGAGACCAGGTTGGTAGAAGAATGGCGTGCTGGTGATCCGCAAAATCAAGCTGAATATGAGGCTATTGGGAAATTATGGAAAATCTCAGGTGAAGCCGCCGAACCGGGTGAAATTGACATTGATGCAGAATGGAGAAGGATGGAAGCCGCAATGGTTCCGGCGCATTCCGGGAAGTCGGTGGTGATGAGGATCATGCAAATTGCAGCATCGCTTGTGATTATTACTGTTTTGGGTTTTATGGCTATTAAGTTCTCAGGTAATAAATCGGAAAAAGCGCCTGCCACAGCACAGGCTTCTGTTATCCTGCCCGATGGTACTTCCGTTTCCTTAAACGCAGGCTCAGTCATTACTTATAAAAAAGATTTCGGTTCCACGCATCGCACACTGAAACTAAAAGGGGAAGCGTGGTTTGAAGTGAAAAAGAACGATGATCTTCCTTTTGTGATCTCGGCAGGAGAAGCCAATGTCAGAGTCACAGGTACAAAATTTAACATTAAAGCCTATCACCGGCTTAATGACGTACGGGTAACTGTAACGGAAGGAACGGTAAAGTTTTACAATAATGCTCAACCTGATAAAGAAATCACGCTCCATGCCGGCGAAACAGGGGTAATGAATAAATCCGACCGTGTGGTAACCAGAATGGTTACCGGCAATTTGAATGATATAGCCTGGAAGACGGGGATCATGGATTTTCATGATACGCCACTCAGTGACGTAACAGAAGTACTCATCAATACCTATCACCGGAAGATTGATCTTGATCCTGCCATTGGAAACTGCCCGGTTACGGTTCGTTTCGAAAACAGGGAACTGGATGCAGTGCTCAACGTGCTGCGGTCAACGCTCGATCTGAAAATCACAACAAAAGGAAAACACATTACTATTTCCGGAAAAGGATGCTAAACCCTCATCATTACCGGAGAATGCGATTTTTGATCGTCCTGGTGCTGGCTGTCATGTTTGAGCAGAACCTGGTAATGGCCCAGGATCCAGACCTGCAGCAAAAGATCACTGTTGATTATAATGAAGTGACTCTTGAAACCATTCTGCAGGATTTGACAAATCGCTCCCATATTCGATTTTCCTACAGTATCGAATTGATCCCTGCAAAACAAAAAATTACCTGTCATGCCAAAAATAAACCGCTCAACCAGGTGCTTGGTGATATCTTCAACCAGGCCGGTATTAAATATGAACTGATAGATGGATACCTGGTATTGAATGCCATTCCGGATAAAAAAGCCGGCACAATTGAGTCCAAACCTTCCCGCTTTACAATAAGCGGAACGGTATCGGATTCTTCCACACATGAAATGATGATCGGTGCGGCTGTTTTCGACAGGTCAACCGGACTTGGGGTCATCACAAACAATTACGGCTTTTATTCGCTTACCTTACCTGCCGGTTCCTATAACCTGCAGATATCCTATGTCGGGTATACCCTATCCGCCCGTCAGTTAGAACTTACACATGACCTGAACTGGAACATCCAGCTTAAGCAGGCTCCTGTGCAGATGAAGGCTATCATCATCAACTCCGAAGATCAGTCATCAAAAACCTTAAGCCTGCTGGCTGCCCAGACAAACATAAATCCCATGGCAGTTCAGCGCCAATCCGCTGCACTGGGCGAAACAGATGTGCTAAAGTCGCTTGATAATCTTCCCGGCATCAGCTACCAAAGCGATGGATCAAGCTATTTCAGTGTGCGCGGTGGCGGTCACGATCAAAATTTAATCCTCCTGGATGAGGCACCATTATATAACCCATCACACATGCTGGGTTTATTTACCCCCATTATACCCGAGGCCATTAAGCATGTTGAAATATACAGGGCTGATTTTCCTGTTCAATATGGCGGCAGATTATCATCTGTCATTGATATAAGGGCTAAGGATGGGAATATGAAAAGGTTTTCCGGAAGTGCCAGCCTGGGTCCCGTTTCAACCCGCTTCAGCGTGGAAGGACCCCTGAAAAAGGATGCCAGTTCCTATTTTGTCTCGTTTCGTGTCTCCACTTTCGGACTGTTTGTAAAAGCTGCAAATCCCACGGTGGAGAGTTTTAGATTCAGCGACTTCACATCGAAGTTCAATGTGAAATTGGGAAAACGGGACAGGTTATATCTCACCCTCTTTTCGGGCAAGGATGCATTTATTAATAAGCCCGGCAATGTAAGCAGCGGGCTTGCATGGCAAAATACTGCCGCAACCCTCAGATGGTCGCATGTATACGGGAGCAAACTGTTCTCCAATACCACCCTGTACGGCAGCAAGTATAATTATTCGCTTTATACAGACTACGAAAATAATCTTGCCTGGAATTCTGATATCAGAAGCACCAACCTTAAAACCGAATTCTCATGGTACATCACGCCAAAGAATAATGTTAAGTTCGGTGTTAACCTGGGCGGATATTTCTTTAATCCCGGAAACTATAATTCACCTGATGCTGCCCTGGACACAATGGGAGTGTCACGGGTGAATTCATCAGAATTGGTTGCCTATGCTGGTGATGAGATGAAGATATGGTCATGGATACAGCTGAATTATGGTTTCCGCGTTTCCAACTGGAGCAATTATGGTGAATCTTTCAACATAGTCTATGATGATCAGTATCATCCGGTATCCTATCAGAAATATGCAAAAGGCGTAAGATATTATTCAAAGACCTTTTGGGAACCACGGGTTGCTTTATCCTTCAGAACAGGGCAACATGCATCCATTAAAGCGTCTTACAACCGAAATACCCAGTATATAAACCAGATCAACAACAGTATCAGTCCTTTCAATTCCCTGGATGTATGGCTGCCTTCAGGTCCCAATATACTTCCGCAGCATGCGGATATATATGACCTGGGATTTATGGCCTTTATGCCGGGACATGCGCTGGAGCTGACATTTGATGTGTATTACAAAAAAATGTATAACCAGATCGGTTATCAGTATCATGCTGAAATGTTTTTGAACCCTTATCTCGAAGGAGAACTGCGACAGGGCAATGGCTATGCCAAGGGATTTGAGATCATGCTGCAGAAAACAACGGGCAGGTTAACGGGACAAATAAGCTACGGCTTTGTAAACAGCACCCTGCAGATTCCGGGATTAAACAGGGGAAAAGAATATCTGTCGCACCAGGACAAACCGGTAGATTTTTCATTCACAGTGGATTATCGCCTCAAAAGAAGATGGACAATAAATCTGAACATGATTTATACTTCCGGAATGCCTCTTTCAACGCCCACCGGATTCTATTATTACCGGGGAAACCAGGTTCCGTTCTATTCAAAGCAAAACAATGACCGTCTCCCTGATTACAAAAGACTTGACCTGGGCACTCAATGGCGGTTGAACAAGGTGGACAGGACCTTTGAGCATTACCTTTCATTTACATTTTATAATTTCTTTTCTTACCGGAATTTTGCCTTCCTTAATTTTAACAAAATGGAAGGCACTGATGGCAAGTATTATGTACCGGCAGATAAAACAAATATGCCTGAACAGGTAATTACCTATCGTTATATTTATTCGCTGGTTCCATCGTTTACCTATAGCCTGAAATTCTGATGAATAAATTCTTAATATTATTATCCGCTACCCTGCTTCTTTTGCTGGTATCCTGCGAAGAAAAGACAACGTGGGAACTCCAGTCGTCAGAAATATTTGCTGTGGCCGACTGTATTCTTACCAATGAATTGAAGCCACAGGAGCTAAGATTATACCGATCCTCAGATAAGCTGAATGAATTACCTGCCGGGATATCAGGTGCTGTTGTCGAAATATTTGACGGCAGACAAATAGTGAATTTTGTGGAAGAGGACACAGAAGCAGGAAAATATGTGTCGGTAGTTCCTTTCAGGGCTACAGCCGGGATAAAATACAGGTTAACGATATCCCTGGGTGAAAAAGCAGATACAGCGTATGCGGAAATGTTCGGAATCACGCCTCTTGATGATATAGACATCGCACCAAAAGACAGTCTTTACCGCCTGGTTTATCATGAAAGCCAGGATGCATCCATGATGGAGGTGTATTATGACTGGTCAGCCATGCCGGACTTTTGCTCAAAATACGGATCATGCGAGGCTTCGGAGGTGTTTTATACCCTGGATAACATTGATGCAGAAAAGGTTTTTGCACCTGACAGGCAGATTATTTCCTTTCCCGAAAAAACGAGTATAATCAGAAGAAAATATTCTCTGAGCCCTGCTCATCAGCAGTTTGTTCGTGCCCTTCTTCTGGAAACCGAATGGCGCGGCGGACTTTTCGATGCCGAACAGGGCAACGTTCCCACCAACTTCAGCCATGGCGTCCGCGGCTGGTTTGGGGCGTGCATGGTGGAGACGGATACTACCCATTTCAAATAGAAATTCGTAATTCTTTATTCTACAATACCGTATGCGTCGGCTTATCTCGAATCTGTTCAATTCTTGTCTACAATACCGTGTGCCATCTGTGGCAGGGCAAAAGGTATTGTAGAAAACGCAGTCATTCAGTCATGCAAGTCATTTGAGGCCTTACGACAATTTTTTTTGGATAGCATCAGGGTAAAATAAATCTCGTGTGTGGTATTCATGAAACCAGTTAAAAACATAAAAACGGATCTCATGAAAACAAGAAATTTTCTTATCGGAATGATGACAGCAGTGTCTGTCCTTTTTTTCACCTCCTGTGAAAACACCTTAATGGATCAGAAGAACAACGATTCAGGGATTCTGCCTGAAAGATTCAAGGTGGATATTCCTTCATCCCTCAGCAATGCCGATCTGAAATCGACATCTCTGAAAAGTACTGCTATGGATACACTCAACGGTAACCACATTTACGCTTATCTGAACGTGTTCATCGCTGTCGGCGATGGGGCAGCCGGAATGGTGCAAGCCATTATGTGGCATCTCCGGGCATACAAAATTGAAAATGTGATCAGCCTGAGTTACACCAGCCAGGAGGATAACCGTGTAAAGAACCTGGATGTTATTTCAAATGTTGATTTTCAGGGTCGCACATGGGAATACCAGTTGACAGTCACGGATGCTGAATCGGAGGGAAATACCGATGGCGGAATCGGATTGCAGATTTTCTGGAATAAGTCGCCCATTGAAGGCATCGCTATATTCAAGCCCTATAATATTGACAGAAACAAGCATGAGGGCAATCCAAACGCCATGGCAAGCATTGAATATTCCGAAAATAGCACCAATCAATATGATTCTTATATGATTGTTGAATTGGCAGGCTTCCCCTTTGTGAATTCTGCACCGCAAGACTTTGCCATGGAATCAATGAAAATGTTTGTCGGCAAAAAGGGTAATATTATTGATGTAATCGGCAATTCAAACCATCCAAATGCCCGCTTCAATATTTATGATACGGATCACAGCGGCTTCGACTGGGCCTTTGTTGCTTCAGGAAAAAAGAACGAAGATATCGCTGTTGCCGAAGTCGGTCTTCCTTCGAGTAATGCTGATCTTTCAACAAGAACAGCCATTCTTGAAGACAATTCAATAAAAAAAGTGCTCACCAATGAAATGACAAACTTTGTGGTTGCAGCCTATGCAAACGCCGGAATTACCCTTCAGCCTGATGAAATTGCTGCCTATTTAACTCCCTATCTCAAGAATGCTGATGCTCCGGGATATTTCAGTAACCATGGATTTGTACAGGGTGGTGTTGCACCGAATAACAATTATACAGATCTGGAATCCAGAATATCAGAACTTGTTCCCTATAATCCCAAGGACATCAATAACCTGCAAATTGATTTCAACCAGTAAGCCGGATTAAGCTCCACATTAAACTCACAACTGCCTTCAAAACGGGCGCAAAGAGACTTTGCGCCCGTTTTGTTTTACATACTGATTTGATCATTTTAATTACATTTTTCATAAACTTTTCAATTAAAATCGGCTGATGTATGCAATATTCATTCTATTTTTAGCCTCAAATTCTGAAAACTGTTTAATAATTGCCTTTCATGAGCTTTTCGGTCAAAAAACATTTACTGATCCTATTGATATTTTCCGCCTTTTTTAATTCCGTGGCTTTCGCGCAGACTTCTGTGGCCGACACAATTTTGAAAAAAGATACCTCTGTCAACAAGATCCCGGGTGTAAATGTCAGAAACTACACTACCATGAGACTAATCACTCCGAAGCCTGTTATCGATGGAAAACTCGATGATGAATGCTGGAGTACCGGCACATGGGCAGGCGAATTCACGCAATGGATTCCCGTGGAAGGAGGCAAACCAACCTATCCAACTGAAGTAAACATCCTGTACGATGACAAAAATATGTACGTTGCCATTGCGCGGCTTATGATAAGGAACCTGATAAAATTCAGCGGTTCGCAGGTGTAAGGGATGAATTTGCAGGCGATATTATGGGCATAAATTTCGATAGTTACCACGATCACCGCACGGGATTCGAATTTGATCTGACTGCCTATGGACAGCAAATTGACCTGGTACTTTTTAATCCGAATAACTGGGATCTGAGCTGGAATCCGGTATGGAAGGGCAAGGTTGGTATGGAAGATTCTGCCTGGGTTGCAGAAATGGAAATTCCCCTGAGCCAGCTGCGATACAGCAATGAGGATGAACAGGTATGGGGAATGCATATCTGGCGATGGATAGGAAGGCTCCAGGAAGAAAGCGACTGGGAAAAGCAAACGCTGAGTAATGCCGGTGTTCTGTATAATTTTGGAAACCTGTATGGCATAAAGGGGTTAAAAAAGTCAAGCCGGCTTGAGATCATGCCTTATGCGCTGGGCCAGCTGGATACCTATGAAAAGGATGCAAACAATCCTTTTACCCAGGATGGAAAAACCTGGAGCGGAAAATTAGGCCTGGATGCCAAAATTGGCCTGAGCAGCAATTTTACACTGGATCTTACAGTGAATCCCGACTTCGGCCAGGTAGAATCCGATCCATCAGTCATGAACCTGTCCGCTTTTGAGACTTTTTATGAGGAGAAACGTCCTTTTTTTCTCGAAGGAAAGACCATTTTTAATTATGACTTCGACGATCTGAGCCTTTTTTACTCACGTCGCATCGGGCATACTCCTTCCTATACTGTGTCTCCCGAAGACAGTCCCTATTCAGAAGCACCTGAAAATACAACCATTCTTGATGCGGTGAAACTGAGCGGAAAAACGGCGGATGGGCTCTCCGTAGGTCTGATGCAAAGCCTCACCGCCAATGAATATGCCAATACTGATGATGGAGAAGGAAACCGGGATAAGATTGCCGTTGAACCTTTGACCAATTATACTGTCACACGCATCCAAAAAGATTATAACCAGGGAACTACCATGTTCGGGGGAATGGTGACATCTGCCAACCGGTTCATCCAGGATGCAAACCTTGATTTTCTCAGCCGGAATGCCTATACCGGCGGACTTGATCTTCTGCACCAGTGGAAGGACAAGAAATACTTCATCGATGCACGACTGATTGGCAGTTATATCAAAGGTTCCACTAAGTCCATTACAACACTTGCAGGAGTCGTCAGCCCGGTATTATCAGCGGCCGGGTGCTGATTATCTCAACTATGATACAACCAGCACACAGCTTGGCGGATATGGCGGAAGATTTAAAATCGGAAAGGGATCAGGACTGTGGAGATATAATACCGGAGTCAGGTGGCTTTCTCCCGGGTCTGGAACTGAATGACCTTGGCTATATGCAGATATCCGATGAAATAAGCCAGGAAAGCAATATATCCTATTTTGTTATTCAGCCGGTTTCCATTTTCCGCACCTATTCAGTGAACCTTGAACAGTTCAATGCCTGGAACTTAATGGCAGTTATCTGGGATCAGGCGCACATCTGTCGTTCAATGCCGACTTTATGAATAAATGGGGCTTTCAGACCAACCTGATCGGGCACACCCAGCAGCTTGGATACCCGTCTGCTTGCGCGGTGGACCTGATATGTTTACTCCTCCTTCGTTTTTGTTTTTTGGAGGGATCAATTCCGACAGATCAAAGAGAATTTCAATGACTCTTCAATACCAATATGAGTACCAAAACCGATCAATCGGCATGGAATTATTCACTGGAACCCGGAATTTCAGTACGTCCTTTGAATACCCTTAAAATTGCGGTATCAGCCAGTTATGCAGAGAATCACGATCAGCTGCAATATGTGGATACCAAGGAACTATCCACAGGTAACCGATATATACTGGGGACTATTGATCAGAAAACCCTGGCCCTTACCTTCAGAATTGATTACAGCATAACACCCGAGCTCTCGATCCAGTATTATGGAAGTCCATTTATTTCCAAGGGAAAATACAAAGAATTCAAAAATGTGACAGATCCGATGAATTCCGAGTATGAGAACCGGTATACTTTATATCCTGAATCCGGAATTAATAGATGGTTTTTATCAACTGGATGAAAACGGAGATCATGTCACGGATTACACCCTTGCAAATCCTGATTTCAATTTTCATGAATTCCGTTCCAACCTGGTTGCCAAATGGCAATGCTTTCCCGGTTCGTTCCTTTACTTTGTATGGTCAAGTGAACGGACAGGATATGAGAACAATGCCGATGCCACCATGGGAGAATCGTTTAAGCAGCTTTGGGGTGTGTTTCCCGGTAATATCTTTCTTGTGAAATTCAATTACTGGTTCTCCCTGTAAACCCGGATCAGTTCCCGGTGAAAAAATGGATGGCTGAGATAATGGCCTGCTCATTCACAATGCCATAACTCATATCATGCTCACTGAACTTATGCATCAGCGACATGATGGTTGGCCGGTAAAATCCCTCAGAAGTATAATTGGCACCTTCAAAAACGCCTACCTTGTCTTTGAGGGGATGATGATTGATAAAATCATCCAGTTTTTTATTCACCTCAGCGATCCTGCTCTTGTATTCCTTGGAGGTCTTTTCGATTTCGGCTGCTCCGGCTCCGTTTTCCTCAAGAAGCTTAAAAGCCTCATCCCTTTCCTTATTCAGGGCTGCAATGCGGCTATTCAGGCTGTCGAAAGCAGCCTTTCCCCATTCCGTGGGAACTTTAATCCCGGGCGACAGATACTGTTTCCACTTGACATCGGAAGTATCAAGCAAAATGGTGATATTGGGATCCAGAGGCTCAACACCTGGCGTAATGAAGTCTTCATAAGCCACCGGTGATGAGAAATATTCATCTCCCAATCCCGCAAATGCATGGCCGAATTCATGCAGGAATACATATTCATGCCAGGGTGAACCGGTACAAAAAACGGTCTGCCAGTTGTAGATACCCCCGCCACCATAACGGTCAATATTTACCATGATCATTACGGCATCATAGGGCACCTCACTGGCCGCATCGCGGATGCTTTTGTTATCTTCATCCAGACAATACCGGTCCAGGTCGAATGAATTGAATGAACTTCCGAATTCAGTATTTTTATAGGATCGTTCACGGGGTTCGTCTGTACCGCTTTGTTCCGAGGGACTGAAAATGCCTGTGATATTGAACATTTTCTTCCTGCTCTTATAGGGTTCAACACTGAAAAACAAATCGGTATAGTATGCCAGGTCCTTTTTAAATTTTTCGGATTCGCTTGCCTGGTATCCTTCACCCAGTATGACCAGGTCCACACAGGCATGAGGATTTCCACTTTTCAAAATGGGAATGATCACATCATTCTTCCGTTCAACAGGTTCAGTATTGATATGGTAATCTGACGGATCAATTTTCCGGCTAAAAACAGGGCCCAGTATATTTTGCCTGTCCCTCTTCTGAATAACCAGCTGGATTGGTTTACGGGGATCAGGGATCAGCACGGATTCATGGCACGTCTTCTTTACACCGTCGATTGCCGGACCTGTAGTCTGGTATTCCGCAAAAATACTGCTGTATCCACGGGTATAAATTAGTGTATTTGTGGCAATGTCATATACATCTACCCGGTATGTGCCCAATTCAAAAGGCTGGATGAGATGTTCAGGATTCCCTGCCCAGGTTCCCTGCCTGTATATCATATCCAGGGAATATATTTCAGATTTTGCATCTCCCGTATGAAAATAATCGATCCGCATGGTCTGATCCGTAAAATACCGGTCAAAGTTCACTGCATTCTGTGCGTTTGATAACACAGGCATCAGTAAAAGGAGAGAAAGCAGGTTCTTCATGACATATATGGCTATTAATAAAATTTATTTGATTTAAAAATCAGGCTGATAAATTTAGTATGATTTTACATATGAAAAAGAAATACCAGAATTGAATTAAAAAGATTACCTTTGCTGCATGGGATTGACCATATTGTCAGTCACGATTATACTCTGCTATTAGATTTCTACTAGTCACTCGTCACTCGTCACTTGTCACTTATTAAAGGATCCCCATTTATTTATTTAAAATTAGTTTATGTCTTTTCAATCATTAAATCTTATTCAACCAATACTTGATTCTTTACGGGATGAAGGTTATACAGTGCCTACCCCGATTCAAAAGGAGGCTATCCCCATTATTTTGCAGGGAAGAGATCTCCTGGGATGTGCACAGACCGGGACAGGTAAAACTGCCGCCTTTGCCATTCCTATTTTGCAGTTTTTAAGTCAATCCAAATCGAACGATAAAAAAAGAAAAATACGCAGCCTCATAGTTACCCCCACACGTGAACTGGCCATACAGATCGGCGAAAGCTTCAAGGCTTACGGCCGTTATACAGGGCTCAGACAAACCGTGGTTTTTGGAGGTGTAAACCAATTTGCGCAGACCAATGCCCTGCAAAATGGCGTTGATATTCTTGTTGCTACCCCGGGCAGATTGCTTGACCTGATCGGCCAGGGATATATATCATTGAAGGAAATTGAAATTTTCGTGCTTGATGAAGCAGACCGCATGCTCGACATGGGATTTATCCATGATATCAGGCGTCTTCTGGCCCTACTTCCGGCAAAAAGGCAATCACTATTTTTCTCTGCCACAATGCCTCCTGAAATTGTGAAACTGGCCGGCACCATTCTGAATAATCCTAAAAAAGTTGAAGTTACTCCTTCGGCCTCCACAGTAGAGATCATTGGCCAGTATATTTACTTTGTAGACAAGGGCAACAAAAACGCCCTGCTGATGGATATTCTTAAGGATGCATCGATAAAAACCGCCCTGGTCTTCACCCGCACAAAATATGGTGCCGATAAGGTGATGCAGGTGCTTGTGAAGAATAATATCAGGGCCGAGGCCATTCATGGAAACAAGGGTCAAAATGCCCGCCAGCGGGCGCTGGCCAATTTCAAGGCACAGACCACACGTGTGCTGGTGGCAACCGATATCGCCGCGAGAGGTATTGATGTGGACGACCTGGCGCTTGTGATCAATTATGAAATTCCGAATATTGCAGAAACTTATGTTCACCGTATTGGCAGAACAGGCAGGGCTGGTGCCGCCGGAACCGCTTATTCATTCTGTGATGCTGAGGAAAAAGCCTATCTGAGGGATATTGAAAAACTGATCAATATAAAGATCCCGGTGGTGGAAGACCATCCTTATCCTTTGGTGAAACTTGAATCGGCAAGTGCCGCAAGGCAGGAGCCGCAGAGATACAGCGGACATGCCAGGCCAGGTCAGGCCGTTCGGAGCAAAAATAACTGGAACCGCAGACCGGGACGATAATATTATTAAAAACCGGCGATTTTAAGTTTCCTATCGCTATAAAATACCGGAAAACTTTCTTACTTTGGGTTACCTTAAATAATAGGAACCCAGAGTATGAAAAGAAGATCCTTTCTCAAAAATTCAGCCGTGGCAGCAGGGGCAGCATCGCTGGCCATCCCTGTCATGGGAAGCGCAAGTGCGGCTCCAAATGCCAAAAACATTTTTGAAATGCGCATATACCACATTTCCCGTGCCGGTAATGCCAAAAACAAACTTGAACAGTATATCAAGGATGCCCTGATTCCCTTCCTGAACAAGCGGAACGTGAAACTCTGTGCCTTTAATGAGTATAGCCTCGAAGAGCCGGCAAAACTCTACATATTGCTGGCATATCCCGATCAAACCGCTTACTTTTCAGCGCAGGCTGAATTGATGACGGATGAAGCCTTTCTGAAAGCATCGGAAGGCTACAACAAAATTGCTGCCGCAGACGCCGTATATTCAAGGTATGAAACCTTCCTGCTGGATGCTTTTGATGCACTTCCTGCACTTTCCGTTCCGGCAGAAAAGAAAGGATTATTCGAACTCCGTATTTATGAAAGTGCCAATGAGGATGCGGGCAGACGCAAGATCCTGATGTTCAACAGCGAGGAAATTGCTCTTTTCCTGAAAGTCGGCTTACAGCCTGTATTCTTCGGAAAGATCCTTGCTGGTGAATATATGCCGGCCCTGATCTATATGGTTGGATTCAAGGACATGGCAGAACGCGATGCCAACTGGGGTAAATTCGGATCAAGCGATGAATGGAAAAAAATGTCTTCCAAACCTGAATATGCCAACACGGTAAGCAATATTCATAAGATATTCCTCACCCCAACGGAGTACTCTGTGGTATGACGCAGTAACTGGGATCGGTATTCGGTATCGGTACGGTCTCGGTTCTGAGTTCGAATCGTCGGGTATCTGTCGGTAATCGGTAATACCCAAGGTAATCGAGTCTCCCAGTATACTATTCCTCATCGAAAACGTATACGTATACTTCAAAAGTATCGTCCGGTCACTCAACGATCTCATCTGGACCGGCTCACTGTTCAGGTCGGTATTTCGGCCTTCATTATAAACGATGTAAAAATCATTTCCCTCCCGTGGATTATACCGGAATCTGACATTGGCCAGCATGTTGGCATCGGCACTGTTGTACTGGATAAAAGCACTCATTGATAATTTAGTGGAAAACATCAGCATGGTCCTGATGCGGGCAATATGCCCGTCAAAGCGCTGATCCCGTTCCGGAAAACGTAAACGGTCATAGCTGTATTCTGCACCCAGTTGTAAGAATGAACTGACATTCCAATTAGGGGCCAGCGTGATTGAAAAACGATTCCCGTCATAAAACTGTCCCCCAAACAGATCCATTCCTACGTAAAAAGCGCGGGTTTCCGGTGTCTGGCCATGATATTCAAGCATGTAAAAATTGTATTTCCCGGGCAACACATATGCATCATCCGAAAAAGTAAAGCTGTCAATCACATTCTCATACTGCTTTACCAGTCCGACATACGAAAACATGCTGGATTTGAAGATGGCAAAGTAACCTGCATTGAACATCTGTGATTCATTTTCACCCGTTTCAAATGAGAAATAATTCCTGCCACTCACCTCTACCCCATCATTGTTTATTGAAGATGACTCTCCCCTGATCCATCCGTAGTCGAGTGTGGCGCTATAAAACGAATAATCATTCCGCATGGTGAATCCTGCTTCCGGATTATAATCCCTGCCGCTTCTTGAAAAGGTGAAGCTGTATCCAAATCCCTTGTTTTTAAACCTTTTCCAATTCAGATATAATTGAGTAGGGTTCATGGACCAGGCCTTATTCACAGCTGAATCATCCATCACCTGGGCTGCTTTCGCCACCAGATAATCATCACCAAACATTTTGATCGTGGCATCCAGGCCGTAGCCGATATTATAGTGACCGTCAGTTCCGATTCGGGAAACGGCTACCCCTCCCACATAGCTGTTCGGATTGATTATATTTCTCCGCAACCGGAGAATACCAAAGTTCTCGGAAGGAAGATCATGGCTCGGATCCTCATCGGAATCAAATTTTCTTGTTTGCATATCCAGCATGCCGATATCCCATTTGCCGGCCATACCTGTAATTCGTGCCCCGCCATAAAGAGGAACTACCTCACCCTCTGAAAGTCCGATCCTCCGGCTATAAAAGAGGCTGTTCCCCTCATCGAAATCGAAGGTAAATATGCTCGAGCGTTCCTGGAAGAAACTTCGCTTCTCGGGAAAGAATAGTGAAAACCGGGTAAGATTGATTTGCTCATCATCGGATTCCACCTGTGCAAAATCGGTATTCACGGTAACATCGAGTGTAAGGTTGTTGGTGAGGCCATATTTTATATCCACACCGGCACTCAGAGTGGGTGTTTCCTTCAGTACATATTCAGTTTCTGCGTTATTCAGGTTATTTTGCTGCTGAAATCCGCCAGCGACAAAGGGAGCAATATAAAATGGCTTACGTGAACGGATGCCTTTGAAAACGATTTCGCGCGACTGGGAAGGCCGGTATATGCTAAATGGTCCCCAGTTGGGTGGTATGGCCGGAAATATATCGGTTTCATTTTTATGGGCTATCTGCCTGAAACAGGTCATGCCCATCACTGCAGTCCCTCCATCTTCCTTGAAACGCATGCTCGACAGCGGAATTCGCATTTCAAGGTACCAGCCCAGGCTGTCCCTGGTTGTTTTCACATCCCAGAAAGTGTTCCAGTTCAGGTTGAATGGCATTTCAGGCATCTGCACAATCCCATCCTTAAAGATCGTATAGTCACAGCGCAAACCGGCCGGCGTAGTGGCAAAGGCTAGTCCGTTCTCCTTATCATTAAACGAATCGAAAATCACCGTGAACCAATCGTTACCTGCAGATACTTCATCGCGCTTCTTTGATGTGGACATGATCCTGCCAGCCTCACGGTCAAATAATTTTGCAGAAATATAAATGTATTCATTATTATAGGTAACCCTGATTTCTGATCTTTCGGTCGGCTCTTTTCCAAACACAGGTGTAAATTGAACCATAGGCAATGGTGTGATATTTTCCCAGGCCTGTTCATTAACATACCCATCAAAGTCAATGGTTCCATCCAACAGCTGAATATCGAGCTGTTCACCTCGCAGAATTGTTCCGGAACCAATGATGAGGAGAAAAAATGCCAGGCTTACTCTGAGAAATAATTTGCTATGCCGAAAAATGCAATTCATTTAAAACATGTCATAAATAAAATACCTGTTCGAAATACAGACTGCAAAACTATATTCAGAATGCCATTTAAAAAATAGATTACAAATGTAGAAAATGAAAGTTAACCTGAAAGTGGCTTTTCATTTTTCTGATAAAACAAAACCCCGGGTTCCACTTTTTCGTATAATTATTAAAAGCACCGCTATTTATGCAATTGGCATGTAATTTGAATTGACATTACTAAAACATAAATACCGGTAAACCATGAAACGATTTTTACTCATCATACCAGCACTGGCCTTAATCCTGGCCGGTTGTCATCCTGATCCGAACGCGAGTTTTATTGTATCCTCCCACCGGGTTCAGGTATTTGAAAGCATAAATTTTACAAATACATCTTCTGATATTCCCGGCAGCTGCGAATGGGATTTTGGGGACGGTACCTTTGCCAATGCAATTAATGCTACCCATTTTTATGAACATTCCGGTGTTTATTCCGTAACCCTCAGGTTATATGATCATTCCCTGATTGTAAGTGAGGCTTCAACCTCCATTGAGGTTATGACAACGTCGCTTTCGGTGATTGTAAAAGAATATGGCACTGAAAACCGGATTTCAAATGCCAGTGTAATATTGTATCCTACTCAGGACGACTGGGTCTACGAGAACAATGCGATTGTGGAAGGAATTACAGATAACGACGGTGTTGTTGTGTTTGAGAACCTCGACCCGGTGATCTATTTTGTGGATGTCTGGCACGAAAACTTCAATAATTACCAGCTGGCAAACGAGGATGTGGGATGGATCAGGACTGATCAGCTGTTACCGGATGCAGTAACGGAGTTTGTGGCGTATGTTGATTATGTAGGAGCAACGAAGCGTATGGAAGGAAAGAAAAGCGCGCAAAATCCTTTGCAAAGTCTGGAACGCCGGATAAAAAACGATTTAAAATAAACGAAGATACGGCTCAAATAGAGCGTTATTGGTATCAAACCCAACGATTCAAAGGGCCGGTAAATTAACCGGCCTTTTTGTTGATTTTTTTCTATTATTCATATTAATTTATATATTTGCACTCCTGTTTTTAGGCAGGTAATATGCCCGGATGGCGGAATTGGTAGACGCGCTAGTTTCAGGGACTAGTATTCGCAAGGATGTGCAGGTTCGAGTCCTGTTCCGGGCACAAATATTGATCAGAATCGCCCAGGTGGTGGAATTGGTAGACACACCAGCTTGAGGGGCTGGCGCCTGTTACAGGGCGTGCAAGTTCGAGTCTTGTCCTGGGCACTGGAAAACACCTGTAGATGATGAATTTACAGGTGTTTTTGCTTTTTGTAAGGATAGTTGTAAAGTTTTGCAGTTTTGCAGTTTTGCAGTTTTAATCTTCGGAGTTCCATGCCGGGTGTTCGATATTCGGTGTTATTTTTCATCAAATAACACCGAACAAAGCCTGTCCCGATCCATCGGGAGAACGCCCAACGCCAAACTCCGAAATCGTGTTCCCTATTAGCCTAGAAGCCTAGTAGCCTAGTAGCCTATAGCCTAGTAGCCTATTACTAACAACTAACAACTTTCAACTCTTTCCCTCGTCCCTTGTCCCTTGTCCCTTTTTAATAACTTTGCAAAATGTCATTCGAATACCAGTTTCCGGATCCGCGGACTGCAGATGCCGACGGACTGCTTGCAGCAGGCGGGGATCTGAGTATTGAGTCGCTTGTAACCGCATACTCCCAGGGCATCTTTCCCTGGTATGACAAGCATTCTCCCATCCTCTGGTGGTCACCCGATCCCCGGCTTGTGTTGTTCCCTTCCCGGTTTAAGATTTCGGACAGTCTGAAACAACGGATCAGAAGAGGAAAATACGAGGTCAAAACTGACTGCAATTTTGAAGCGGTGATCGGTCATTGCGCCGAAACACACCGCAAGGGCCAGCGGGGAACCTGGATCACCGAAGAAATGAAAGAGGCATATATTGTACTCCATCACGAAGGCCTGGCGCATTCGTTCGAGACTTATTCTGAAGGTGAACTTGCCGGGGGATTATATGGAGTTTCATTGGGAAGGGCTTTTTTTGGCGAATCGATGTTCCACCTGAAAACCGATGCTTCCAAAATCGCCCTGGCTGCACTGGTAAAGTGGTCCCTCGATCATGATTTTCATTTCATTGATGCGCAGCAATCTACTTCCCACCTGAAATCAATGGGTGCTGAAGAAATCAACCGGACGAAATTTCTTGAAATACTGGACAGAAGCAATCAAGTTTCCCACAATGAAAGGAAAATGGACTACTGTTATGGGGTGAGATGGCCAAAGGTTTAAACACAGAGAACCACAGAGTTAAGGTGAGTTTAACGGGGCTTGGAGACACAGAGTGCAATCTCATTTCATTCGATTGACCGTTCGTGAACATAAATATATCTGCATCGTTTGAAATGAGAGAAATTAGTGAGTAAAGGTTTTTATGTTACCAGGGCGAGCATATCTGCGAGATTTGCGAGATCCGCGAGAACTTTTTTCCCGGCTTTTACATTATGACAAAATAGTATTATATTGCTGCAATGAACCTGAACATTTCATTAATCCATACACCATGAATACTGCATTTAAAAAAAGGCTGGAAGAGCTGGAAAAAAATCACAATCTGCTGATTAACAGAAAAAACATAAAGATTGAACCCGGCAACGGCGTGTATCACCGCTATGCCTATCCGGTGCTTACAGGTGCGCATGCCCCGATACACTGGCGATACGATCTTAATCCCGAAACCAATCCCTTTCTGATGGAGCGGATTGGCATCCACGCCGCCTTTAATGCCGGCGCTATGAAATTTAAAGGTAAATATCTACTGGTTGCCCGTGTGGAAGGCAATGACCGGAAATCATTTTTTGCCATTGCAGAAAGTCCGAATGGCATTGACCAGTTTAGATTCTGGGACTATCCCATAACCCTTCCCCAGGTAAAAAATCCGGAGACCAACGTATATGATATGCGGCTTACACAGCATGAAGACGGATGGATCTATGGCATTTTCTGTGCCGAACGCAAAGATCCGGCAGCCGCTCCCGGCGACCTTTCATCTGCAGTGGCCTCCGCCGGTATCGTTCGCACAAAGGACCTGAAAACCTGGGAAAGGTTGCCCGATCTTAAATCTTCAAGCCAGCAGCGGAATGTCGTTCTTCATCCTGAATTTGTTCAGGGTAAGTATGCTTTGTATACCCGTCCCCAGGACAGCTTTATTGAAGCCGGCAAGGGTGGCGGCATAGGATGGGCGCTGATTGAGGACATGACCCATGCTGAAACCGGTGAGGAAACCATTATCAATCAACGGTATTACCACACAATTAAAGAAGTGAAGAACGGGGAAGGACCCCACCCCATCAAAACTCCGAAGGGCTGGCTTCACCTGGCCCATGGTGTGAGGGGCTGTGCTGCCGGATTACGCTATGTGCTTTATATGTATATGACCGACCTGAAGGAACCATGGCGCCTGATCGCGGAACCTGCAGGCCATTTGCTTGCACCGGACGGCGAAGAGCGGGTTGGTGATGTGTCAAATGTGGTATTTACCAATGGATGGATCGAAGATGAGGATGGCACTGTATTTATCTATTATGCTTCGTCGGATACACGCATGCATGTAGCAACTTCCACTGTAGACAAGCTGGTCGACTATGTCCTGAACACCCCGGCAGACGGTTACACATCTGCATCATCGGTGGATAATCTCAATAAATTGATATCCGGTAATCTGAAATTCTTATCAGGAAAAAAATAATGAATCCATAAATGACATCCATACATAAGAAATTAAGTGACAGTGCCCGTGCTGAACTCACAGGAAATATCCTGCCATTCTGGATGAACAGGATGGCTGATGAAAAAAATGGCGGATTTTATGGCAGGATAAACGGCCAGGCACTGCTGGTTGAAAATGAAGACAAGGGTGGCATCCTCAATGCAAGGATACTCTGGTCCTTTTCAGCCGCCTTTAATCATCTGGGCGATATCAAATATAAGGAGATGGCCGGCCGTGCCAAAGATTACGCTTTTGCACACTTCTTTGATCCTTTGTATGGCGGGACCTTCTGGACGGTTGATTATAAAGGCAGGCCTGCTGACACAAAAAAACAGATCTATTCACAGGCTTTTTTCATCTATGCCCTGGTTGAATATTACCTGGCCAGCGGGGACAAGTTGTGTCTTGAAAAAGCCATCAGCTTGTTTCACCTGATTGAAGAGAAAAGTTTCGATATCCTGAAAAATGGTTACCTCGAAGCCTTCAGCCGTGAATGGAATCTGCTCGAAGACCTTAGATTAAGTGCCAAGGATGATAACGAAAAGAAAACAACCAACACACACCTTCACATTCTCGAGGCTTATACCAGTTTATATAAGGTATGGAAGAATGAGGAACTGGCTGGTAAACTGAGAAACCTGACAAATATTTTCGCAGAGAAAATTATCGACAGGGATTCCCATCACCTGAACCTGTTTTTCGATGAGGATTGGAACAGCAAATCTGCATTGATTTCTTACGGACATGATATTGAAGCCTCATGGCTGGTTTATGAAGCTGCTGCTATTCTGGAAGACAATGATTTGTTGCTGTCAGTAAAGGATGCATGCATAAAACTGGGCAGGGCAGCTTTGGAAGGTCTTCAGCCTGACGGGAGCCTTATTTATGAAAAGGAAGGAATAAAAGGTCATGTTGACGGGGACAGGCATTGGTGGCCGCAGGCAGAAGCCGTTGTGGGTCTGCTGAATTTATATGAAATGACTGCTCAGGAAAAGTATCTCGACCAGGCAGTACGATGTTGGGAATACATCGAAAATCACCTGGTGGATCATAAACATGGGGAATGGTTCTGGAGCATAAAAGCGGATGGCAGCGTGAACACTGCGGATGACAAGGCCGGGTTCTGGAAATGCCCTTATCACAATACAAGGGCATGCCTTGAAGTTATACGACGAATGAAAACTTAGAGATAAAAACCAAAAGTGCTGACGCACCAATCACCGTTCAATTTATATTGTTAATTTAACTTTTATCTTTTAGTTTTTAGTTTTTATCTCTTAAACGCATTCCAATCAACCAAATTATGTATTGTATCAAACCGGCCAGAAAAACCTTTATTTTCATAATTTTTTTTCTGTTAATTCCCTCCATATTACAGGCACAGTATAAGCTTAATTTCGGCCTCCGGGAGAAACAGGATACGGCTACCCTGCCCCATTCCAGATCACCGGTTCAGTTTCCGGACCGTAAACAACAAACACCCCAAAAACTGTTTTGTCGCCTGCAAATGAAAGGGAATGGATCCTTTCAGGTGGCTGGATGCTGGCAGAGGCCAATGTGCTTGTCAATTCCGAAAAATCGATCTTTAATCCGGAATTCAGTACAACCGGATGGCTAAATGCTACAGTGCCGGGAACGGTGCTTACCACGCTCGTTGACCAGGGCATTTATCCCGATCCTTATTTTGGGCTGAACAACCTGGCCATTCCGGATTCGCTTTGCAGGACCGACTGGTGGTACCGTATTTCATTCAATACACCTCAAAAACAGTCACAACAGGAAGCCTGGCTAATTTTGAATGGTATTAATTATAAGGCGGATATCTGGTTAAACGGACAACTCGCCGGAAAAATGACCGGTGCTTTCTGCAGGGGAAATTTCAAAATAACCTCCCTGCTTAATAAAGACAATGAAAATATACTGGCGATCCATATTTTTCCACCTCCCAACCCGGGAATACCCCAGGAAGAATCGGCCCTGGCGGGACCGGGTCCGAATGGCGGACAGCTCTGCCTTGACGGACCTACCTTCATTTCTTCCGAAGGCTGGGACTGGGTGCCGGGAATACGAGATCGAAATATCGGGATCTGGCAGGATGTGCGGCTTCAGTTCACAGGCGGCGTGAGAATTATTGATCCGCAGGTGATCACCGACCTGTCTTTGCCTGATACAAGCCAGGCGGATATTACTGTTTCTCTCGATCTTGAAAATTCCTCCCCTGTTAGTAAAACCGTGGAGGTTGCCGGAAAAATAGAAAACATAAATTTCAGCTCGCGAATTACCCTTCAGGGTGGTGAGAAGAAAAAGGTAATTTTCTCACCTGCTGAGTTTTCCCAGCTCCATATGTCAAAACCAAATTTATGGTGGCCGAATGGCTATGGCAAGCCCGCCTTGTATGAACTCCTGTTAACTGTAAAAGACGGGAATGGCGGGATTTCAGATACAAAGCAAATCCGGTTTGGCATTCGCGAGTTATCCTATGAACTTACTGTGGATGCCCCTGGCAATAAAGGCTTGCGCGTTGAATATGATCCATTGGATACCCGATTGTACGGGAAACCCGTTTTTAATAATGTAAGCCGCCGTGATGCCGGCGACGGGGTTGTCATTCCCTCCCTGCAGCCGGGTGCGCTCTTAAACCTGTTCACCCTATTGGATGATACTGTAATGTCGCCTTACCTTGTAATAAGGGTGAACGGCCGGCGGATCTTCTGCAAGGGAGGTAACTGGGGAATGGATGACGCCATGAAACGGGTACAAAGAGACCACCTGGAACCCTATTTCAGGTTACACCGTGATGCGGGTTTTACGATGGTTCGCAACTGGACCGGTGAGAGCACTGAGGAAATATTTTATGACCTTTGCGATGAGTATGGATTGCTTGTATGGAATGACTTCTGGCTTTCAACAGAAGGTTACAACCTGGAAGCAAATGATAATCAGCTATTTTTGAATAATGCACGGGATGTTATCCGGCGGTTCAGAAACCATCCCAGCATTGCCATCTGGTGCCCGCGCAATGAAGGATATGCCCCCGAAGGAATTGAAGACGGCCTGGCCTCATTGATTTCTACCGAAGACGGAACAAGACATTACCAGCCAAATTCACGGTACATGAATTTAAGGCCCAGTGGTCCCTGGCATTATTTTACGGATCCTTCAGCCTATTATCGCGACCTCGCCAAGGGATTCAACACAGAAATGGGGACACCATCCATTCCCACTGCAGAATCCATTCGAAGAATGATGCCGGCGGCAGATACATGGCCCATCAGTGATACGTGGTATTATCATGACCTGCATAATGGCCAGCCAGAATACCTGGCCGCCATTAATGCAAAATATGGAAGCTCTGATAACCTGGATGATTTCTGCAAAAAGGCACAAATGGTAAACTACGACAGTCACCGGGCCATGTTTGAATCGTGGAACAGCAGGATGTGGAATAACACAAGCGGTTTGTTGTTATGGATGACCCATCCGGCCTGGCCGAGTATGGTATGGCAGGTTTATTCATGGGATTATGAGACCTTCGGTTCCTATTTCGGTTCAAAAAAGGCCTGCGAGCCGGTGCACGTGCAGCTGAATCCCAATGACAACAAGGTAGTAGTCATTAATACTTCCATGGTGTCTTATCCTAAAGGCACAGTTAAGCTTACCTATTATAGCCCTGAAGGAGTAAAGCTTTTTTCAAAGGAGCAGCCGGTGAAGATTGCGCCAAATGGCCTTACTCAATGTTTTGTTGCGGAGCATCCTGACATTTTGCCGGCGGTGTATATGGTCCGGCTTGAATTATCCGATAAGCCTAAACACGTCATATCGGTCAATGATTATCTGAAGACAAAGGATGAGTCAGGCAACTTCAATACAATCAATGCGCAGGGCAAGGCGGCAGTTATGGTTACCCATTTGAAGGAGGCTGAGACCGGATCCGGCAGAAGATATACATTTACCCTTGTAAATGATTCAAAAAGGCCCGCTTATGCAGTAAAACTGAACCTGAAAAATACGAAAACGGGTGAAACGATACTCCCGGCATATTTCTCAGACGGGTATTTTAATCTGCTGCCGGGGGAGAAGAAGGAAATCAGTGTGGAGTATCCGGTGAAGGTTGCCGATAAGGTAGAGGTGAAGGTTTCAGGGTATAATCTGTAGTCAATGAATAATGAACAATGAATATTGAACAATGGAAAACAGTGAAAAACTAAAAGATAAAAACTCTGCGGGCTCTGCGTTAAAATTTGGGCAATCTCACCCCTGGCTCAATGTTTTCTTGCAGGTCTTTGTTTAATCCATTCTTCTACCAATAGTCAATTCCTAACGGGATTTAATATCCGATTACCCAGAGGATTCTTTCCTCATCTGCACATTTTTCAATGAGTTCGATGAGGTCCTTATGAATCCGGATGATTTTTTCCTGATAACTTTTCCAGCTTTTCTGCCATTGGGGATCGGATTCCTCCAGATCAGCCAGAAATTCCTTGCCCATAAACCGGCTATTAACCAGGTCGGTGAAGGTCGGCAGATCAGTGATTTCTTCATATAATTTCTCATTGGCCAACAGATCATTCCTCAGGACAATGATCTTACGTGTATTATATTTCGTACCTGAAAAATAATCAAAGGTAGGATTGGCATTTTCAAAGCAGGGCTGAACCAGGTTAAAAACAGAAGAATCGACATACCTGGATTCAACATCGCAGCGTTTATAATCATCATTATCGCCTGTAATATTAAACTCAACGAAATTCAGAAAATCAGCATTATATAGTTCCAGGTGCATACTTTTACTTCTTTATCAAGATTTTATAAAAATATTAAATATACCGCATAATTCAAAATATTTAGCCACCGGCCGATATTTTCATTATTTTTAGCAGTTACCAATAATCCCAAATTTACGATGGATTCTGTTGATATATTCAGGAAGGAAGCTCATAAGATGGTCGACTGGATTGCCGATTATTATGCTGACATTGAAAAATATCCGGTAAAAGCGAATATTAAGCCCGGCTCTGTATTCTCCGCCATACCTGAATTTCCGCCTTCGGAACCTGAAGATATGAGGAAGATCTTTTCCGATTTTGAAAGCATCATCATGCCGGGCATTACTCACTGGCAAAGTCCGGGTTTTTTTGCCTATTTTCCGGCAAATACCAGTTTTCCGTCGCTGCTGGCTGAAATGTTATCATCAGCCCTGGGTGCCCAGTGCATGAAGTGGGAAACCTCACCTGCCGCCACCGAGCTCGAAGAGGCCGTGATGAACTGGCTGCGCAAAATGACCGGCCTTCCGGCAGATTTTGAAGGAGTTATTCAGGATACGGCCTCCACTTCCACACTTTGCGCCATACTGACGGCCCGTGAAAAGTCCACTGCATTTGATGTAAACAACAGGGGGATGGCTGCGTATGCCGGCATGCGGGTATATTGCTCTTCAGAAGCGCATTCATCTGTGGAAAAGGCCGTAAAGATTGCCGGTATCGGGAGGGAAAACCTTGTAAAAATAGGAACCGACAATGAATTCCGAATGGATCCTTCCTTGCTTGAGAAGGCTATTGAACAGGATATTCAAAATGGATTCAAGCCAATTTGTGTTGTGGCTGCCATTGGCACAACCGGTTCAACGGCCGTGGATCCGGTTGAGGAAATCGCCCGAATCTGTTCAAAATATAAAATCTGGCTGCACATAGATGCAGCATATGCCGGAACGGCTCTCATTCTGCCGGAATACCGGTACCTGCTGAAGGGGATTGATCAGGCTGACAGCTTTGTTTTTAATCCACATAAATGGCTGTTTACCAATTTCGATTGTTCTGCTTATTTTGTGAAGGATAGCGAAAGCCTGATCAATACTTTCAAACTGGTGCCGGAATATTTAAGATCCCAGATACAGGAACATGTTAATGATTACTCCAACTGGGGCGTTCAGCTGGGAAGACGATTCCGGGCACTCAAATTATGGTTTGTAATCCGGTCTTTTGGTGTAAATGGCCTTCAGGAAAAGGTTCGACATAATATTGCCCTGGCAAATGAACTCAAAACCCGGATTGAAGAACACGAGCTTTTTGAATTACTGGCTCCTGTTGAATTCGGTCTCGTATGTTTTCGCTTTCACCCACGGGGCATTGAAGATACCGGTATACTGAACCGGATGAATGAAAAACTGTTACTTGCCGTGAATGCTACCGGAAAAGTGTATATTACCCATACGAAACTGGATGACAAATACAGCCTGCGTATGGTGACATGCCAGACGAATATTGAACGGAGTCATGTGGAACAGGCATGGAACCTGCTTGTGAAAACTGCTGAATCAATTTATTAAAATTAAATCTGTAAGGTATGTCAGAACAAAATATGCCCATTGCACTCCTTGAAGATCTCTATTTTATCTGGAGCAAAAAAAGGGCAATCTCAATCGAACCCCTTCCCGAATCAGGCTCTTACAGGCGGTATTTCAGGATCAGGGGGGAAGGCCAAACGGTTATGGGAGTTTATAATACGGATAACCGTGAGAACAATGCATTTGTTTATCTCGACAAACATTTGCTTAAAACTGGCAATTCTGTGCCTGAGGTATATTATGAGGACCTTGAACGGCATATTTATCTCGAACAGGATCTGGGTGATGTTACCCTGCTCGATTACCTTGAGAAGATAAGGGGCAGCGAGGACCGGGATGAGAAAACGCTGGCTGTTTACAGGAAAATCGTAGAGGCCATGCCCGGTTTGCAGGTACATTCAACCCGGGATATCGATTACTCAGTGTGCTATCCCCGTGCTGAATTTGATGTGCAGAGTATGATGTGGGATATGAATTATTTCAAGTACTGTCTTCTTAAGCCATTGAAAGTAGGCTTCTATGAACAGGACCTCGAAGATGATTTCCTGAAGATCGTGGGATGGCTGAATGAAGCGGAACGCAAATCGTTTATGTTCCGTGATTTCCAATCGCGGAATATCATGCTCAGCGATGATAAATTATACTTTATCGATTTCCAGGGAGGCAGAAAAGGGCCGCTGCAGTATGACCTGGCTTCATTATTATATGAGGCAAAAACACATTTGCCTGACACAATAAGACAAAATCTGCTGGATCATTACCTCGATGTATTTGAGCAGACATTTAGCTGGTTCAACCGCAAAAACTTTCTCGATTACTATTATGGTTTTGTTTATCTGCGGCTCATGCAGGCCATGGGGGCCTATGGATTCAGGGGATATATCGAACGCAAGCCGCTGTTTCTTCAAAGTCTGCCCCATGCTGTGAGAACCCTGGCATGGCTTATGGAAAATAAACCCTTTCCGCTTAAGCTGGTCAGTCTTCCCGCTGTATTTGAAAAGCTGATCAACATGCCTAAAATACAGGGAATACGATGTGAAACATGAATCCTTTACAGTAACGATATCCAGCTTTTCCTACAAGAACGGTGTACCCCAGGACACCACAGGAAACGGTGGCGGTTTTGTATTTGACTGCAGGTATCTTAATAATCCCGGTCGTTATGATGAATTCAAAGAACTGAATGGTAAGGATGATCCCGTTATCAAATTCCTGGAAAAGGAAGACGCCGTGAACGACTTTTTCAATCACACATTCCACCTGGTTAAACAGGCCATTGATGTATATCTGAAGCGCGGTTTTACAAGCCTTACCGTCAGTTTCGGATGCACGGGCGGTCAGCATCGCTCGGTTTATATGGCAGAACGACTCGCCGCAAATATAAAAAGCAGCCATAAGCTAAACATTATAGTAAATCATCAGGAATTGGACAAAAACCCGAATGTATGAGCAAGACCATGTGTAAATCGGATACCCCTGAAAAGGAAGACAAGGTTAAATTTACCTGCAAAAAATGTGGTGCCAGAGCTAAAAAGGAAAAACACCTGTGTAAACCTAAGATGATCTGATTATATTGATCAATGACTATGAAAGCAATGATCCTCGCTGCGGGAATCGGAACCCGGCTTCGCCCCATTACACTTGAAAAACCAAAATGCCTGGTGGAAGTTCAGGGGTTTCACTGCTTGAACATACGATCCGTTACCTGAAGTATTTCGGTGTGAAGGAAATTGTGATCAATGTGCATCATTTTGCAGATCAGATTGAGCAGTTTATTCAGGATAAAAATTCCTTCGGGATACATATCGTTGTGTCCGATGAACGTGAAGAACTTGCTTGATACAGGCGGCGGATTGGTAAAAGCGAAATGGTTTTTTGAGGATAAAAAACCGTTTTTCCTGATTGCCTCTGATGTCATCACTGATCTTGATCTCACTGCAATTTACAATTATCATTTGCTTCATGGTCCGCTTGTTACCCTTGCTGTGAAGCACAGGCAGTCGTCAAGGGAATTTCTGTTTGATCCCGGTCACCGGCTTTGCGGCTGGCACAATAATGTAACCGGAGAAACCCGATGGGTAAAAGAAATATCAAACCCTCTGAAAATAGCATTCAGTACTATCCATGTAATTGATCCGCGGCTTTTTGACCTGGTTACCGAAACCGGTGCATTTTCACTGATTGATTTATACCTGCGGCTTGCCAGGGAACATGTAATCCTTGGTTTTGAGCACAATGAAACGGCCTGGTTCGAATTCGGAAGAATTGAGAATTTGGAGGGATTGAACAAGTCAACAGAAATCAGTACTATTTTCCGGCGTTTTCATATTTGAAGCAGATAGATTACTTTTGCACCTCACGGAGGATATTATGGACGCGAGAATTGCAGAATGGCAGGAAAGATTTGCCAAGGCACAGGCTACAGAGGTATTGGATTATTTTGCAGGAGAATTCGGAAATAAAATATGTTTGTCATCCAGCATGGGTCCCGAAGATCAGGTTCTCATGCACCTGCTCATAAAAATAAATCCGAAGTTCAGGATCATTACACTCGATACAGGAAGACTCTTTCCCGAAACGCTTAACCTGATCCATAAAACCAACAAAGATTACAGTACCAATATGGAAGTCTTTTTCCCGGATTATAAGCAGGTAGAAGAAATGGTTCGCGAAAAAGGGATTAATCTGTTTTATGAATCAGTCGAAAACAGAAAACTCTGCTGCCATATAAGGAAAATTGAACCCCTGAAAAGAGCTCTCAGGGGTATGGATGCATGGATCACAGGAATCAGGAAGGATCAAACACTCAACCGTTTCAATACACAAATGGTTGAATGGGATGAAACGCATAATATTGTTAAAATAAATCCATTGTACAGATGGACTGAAAAAATGGTTTGGGACTATATCCATGCCAATGGCATTCCCTATAATGAATTACACGACAAAGGTTTCCCGAGCATTGGCTGCCAGCCATGTACCCGGGCCGTTGCTCCCGGTGAAGATTCAAGGGCGGGAAGATGGTGGTGGGAAGACCAGGGACATAAAGAATGCGGATTGCATGTTAAAGAAATCTAAAATCAATACCATAAATTCAAATTCGGCGTTTCTTATGTAACTTTTTCGTTTAAAACCGTAAAAAGACCTAAAATCTCATACCATGATAAAAGGAGCGCAATTCGTCGAGTACAAGGGACAATCTATTTATTACGTTGATTACTCGAACATTAAGTCGAATGATGAATTTATAGCTGTGATAAAACAGTCGAACAGTTTTCGTGAAAAAGTCAGGTCTGAAGGCAAAAAAGATCTCCTGATGCTCGTGGATATATCAGGCAGTTTTGTTTATGGCGATGTCCTCACGGAAATTAAAAAAGCAGGAAAAATCACCAAAGAATTGACACTGAAAGAAGCCGTGGTAGGCATTTCAGGCGGAAAAAAAATATTGCTCAAGATTGTGCAGTCCTTTACCAATATGAATCTTAAAGTTTTTGATTCCATTGATGAAGCAAAGGATTGGCTCGTTAGTGCGTAATTAGTAGTATTCCAGTTACTTATATTTCCTTTTGGATAGAGCCTTCTTTATCTGGCTATTATTCAATTAAAAAACTTTGAGTATTAGTCATTAATGTATATTTTCGTAGTTTGCTTTTCAAGCGTGGTTTTTATATCAATGTAACTGGAGATGAGTGATCTGAATAGTTCTGTTCGTGATGAACAAATCGACGATGCGAATGGTGTTGCCGATAATATGGAGACTTTACATCCTACCTCTTTAGAAACGCCTGGCCCTGAAGTGACCGACGTGACTCCCATGGATCCTGCTGAAGAAGCGGACCATGAGGCTGCATTTAACGCAGAATCTGAACATGAAGATGTTCTTCAGCCTGTTGTAATTCCTGGTTTATCGGAACATGAAACGGAGGACTTACCAGGAATTTTTCAAAGAGCTGGATGACAAGCATGAAATCCCGGTCATTGTAAAGCCTGCAGAACCAGGTGAAAAGCAATCGGCCACAGCAGCTGAAATTGTTAATTATGCCTCATTTTCGAAGCAGGAACTCATAGCACTGCTTAAGGAACTGCTTGACAGCAGGCCTATTGAGATGATCATTAATGAAGTCGAGAATATCAAGATCAATTACTATAAAAAGCACAAGGCCGAGATAGAAAAAAAACGGAAAGCCTTTGTTGAGCAGGGCGGTGAATTGGAAGATTTCCAGGTTGAGGATGATCCTTTTGAAAATGAAATAAAGGAACAGCTCCGCAGATACAGGGATTTGAAAGGCGAATACAACAAGTCGCAGGACGAGCATAAACATGTAAACCTGGAAGGAAAATACAAGATCATTGACGAGATCAAGGAGCTTGTCAAGAATAAGGAATCCATTAACCGCACTTTCCAGGAATTTCGTGATCTGCAAAAACGCTGGCGTTCAATAGGCCCCGTTCCGCAGCAGAATGTGAAAGACCTCTGGGAAACCTACCACCATCATGTAGAGGCCTTTTATGATTATATCCGCATTAACCAGGAATTAAGGGATCTTGATCTGAAAAAGAATCTGGAATCAAAGATCCATTTGTGCGAGAAGGCTGAAGAGCTCATGTTTGAGCCAAATGTAGTAAATGCCTTCAGGGTGCTTCAGGAACTTCATGATCAGTGGAGAGAGATCGGACCTGTGCCGGCTGAAATGCGGGTTGAAATATGGAACCGGTTTAAAGAAGCAACCTCAAAGATCAATAAGAAGCACCAGGAATATTTTGTAAGTCTGAAAAATGAGCAGAAGAGCAACCTGGATGCCAAGAATGCCCTTTGTGAAAAGGCGGAAGAACTTTCAGGCATGGAAATTAAATCCAACAAGGATTGGGCAACCTGTTCCCATGATTTGATGGAGCTGCAGAAAGTATGGAAAACCATTGGTTTCGCTCCGAAAAAAGACAATGCAAAAATATACAAGCGTTTCCGCGACGCCTGCGATGCTTTCTTTAACAGGAAACGTGAGTTTTATGGCGTATTCAAGGAAGAACAAAATAATAACCTGCAGTTAAAGACCGATCTTTGTGTTCAGGCTGAATCCCTCAAGGAAAGTACCGAATGGAAAAAGACCACGGAAGAACTTATTCTGCTGCAGCAGAGATGGAAAGAAATCGGCCCTGTTCCGCACAAACAATCCGATAGGGTTTGGAAACGGTTCAGAACAGCCTGCGATACTTTCTTTGAAAGAAAGAGCAAGCATTTCTCGGAAATCGACAATTCCTTTGGCAGCAACCTGCAAAAGAAACTCGACCTGATTAAGCAGATCGAAAACTTCACCCTTGGAGAAAATGCCACTGAAAGCCTTGATAAACTTAAGGAATTCCAGAGGCAGTGGTCTGAGATAGGATTTGTTCCTTTAAAAGATAAGGACGATATTCACGAAAAATACAGGGAAGCCATCAATAAGAAATTCGACGAATTGCATATTGATGACAGCCACAGGAACATGCTCAAATTCAAGAACAAACTGGAGAGCTACCTGGAGAAACCCAATGGTATTCAGCGAATCAGGCAGGAACGTGAAAAATACATTACCCGTCTGAAACAAATGGAAAGTGATATTGTACTGTGGGAAAACAATATTGGTTTTTTTGCACGCTCAAAGAATGCGGAAAGCATGATCCGTGAAGTTGAACAGAAGATTGAAAACACGAGGGAAAGCATTGAGCTGTTAAATCACAAAATCGGCCTGATCGATGATCTCGATGATTAAGCCCTGAGAATCTATGGACAGGCAGATTTCGACCTCATATATCATTCATCATTTATTGATTAATTAAAAAGGGTAAGTTGATACCGAAGTATATATTTGTAACAGGCGGAGTGGCGTCATCACTTGGAAAAGGAATTATTTCAGCTTCCCTCGCCAAATTGCTCCAGGCACGCGGATACCAGGTAACGATACAAAAGCTCGACCCGTACATTAACATCGACCCCGGGACTCTGAATCCTTATGAACATGGAGAGTGTTATGTAACAGAGGACGGGGCTGAAACGGATCTTGACCTTGGCCATTATGAACGGTTTCTCGGAGTGCCCACTTCACAGGCCAATAATGTAACCACAGGAAGAATTTACCAGTCTGTTATTACCAAGGAACGCCGTGGTGATTATCTTGGAAAGACGGTACAGGTTATCCCTCATATTACTGATGAGATCAAACGAAGGATCAAGCTCCTCGGCGGCAGGAATAAATACGATTTTGTAATCACCGAAATCGGCGGTACAGTTGGTGACATTGAGTCCTTGCCCTATGTGGAAGCTGTTCGTCAGCTGAAATGGGAAATGGGTGATCAGAATGTACTGATTATTCATTTAACGCTGGTACCCTACCTGAAAGCATCAGGTGAATTAAAAACCAAGCCCACACAGCATTCAGTTAAAATGCTGCTTGAGAACGGGGTTCAGCCAAATATCCTTGTATTTCGCACAGAACATGAACTCAGTGAAGATCTTCGGCGGAAAGTTGCTCTTTTCTGTAACGTGGATGCAGATTCAGTTATTCAATCCATTGATGTAAGCACTATTTATGAGGTGCCCATCCTGATGCAAAAAGAAAAACTGGATATCACCGTGTTGAAAAAGCTGGGGATGGATTATTCCGGAACTCCTGACCTGGGACCATGGACAAAATTCCTGAAACGGCTTCAAAATCCAAAATATCATTCCAAAATAGCCCTTGTGGGTAAATATGTAGAATTACCCGATGCCTATATTTCAATCAATGAGTCGTTTAAGCATGCGGGTGCAATGAACAACTGCCGGGTAGAAGTTAAGTATATTCATTCGGAAGACATTGATGAGAGCAATTACCAGGAACTGCTGAAACCTTATGATGGCATTGTAGTTGCCCCGGGTTTTGGTGATCGCGGAATTGAAGGCAAGATCCTGGCTGCACAGATATGCCCGGGAGAATAATGTGTCATTCTTTGGAATTTGCCTTGGCTTGCAGTGTGCCGTAGTTGAATTTGCCCGCGATGTGCTGGGATTGGTAAAGGCACATTCCACTGAAATGTCGCTCAAAACCCCTGATCCTGTCATTGACCTGATGGAAGCCCAGAAAGGAGTAACCGAAAAAGGCGGCACGATGCGTCTTGGTGCTTATCCTTGTGTGATCAAGGAGGGAACTAAAACGAGCGAAGCCTATGGTCAAACCCGAAATCAGTGAGCGTCACCGCCATCGCTATGAATTTAACAATCGCTACCTCGAAGCATTTGAAAAAGCCGGCATGATCTCAGCCGGAGTTAATCCGGAAACTTCGCTTGTAGAAATAATGGAAATACCTGCTCACAAATGGTTTATCGGAGTTCAGTTTCATCCTGAATATAGAAGTACTGTTCTTAAACCTCATCCCCTGTTTGTGAGTTTTATCAAGTCCACCATTTGCTGATCTGAAAAAATAATAACAATCATTTTACATCGATAACGATTTACGCATGGATAAAAATTCGATTTTTGGAATCATCATCATCGCAGCTATTTTAATCATCTGGGGTGTGGTCCAATCACCTAACAAAAAAGAATTGGAAGCCAGGAAAGCCAGGCTTGACTCAATAGCTCGTATACAACCGGTTCAAACGCCGGCGGATACTTCAACCACGGCCAGTCCCCAGGTAACAGGAAGTGCTGCAGCCGCTGCACTTGCATGATAATACTCAACAACTGCAGGATTCTCTCGGTGAGTATGCCGGTGCTGTAAACGGAAAAAACGAGTTCTATACGATTGAAAACGATCTGATAAAACTGGTTGTATCAACAAAGGGTGGCCGGCCGTATTCTGTTCAGCTAAAGAAATACAAAACTTTTTTGCGTGAGCCGGTTATCTTGTTTAACGGCGATTCAACCCAATTCGGGCTTACCTTTTTCAGCCAGAACCGGAATATCTCCACAAACCAGCTTTATTTTAAGCCGGGAGATACCCTGGCCAGCAACATATCAGCTGTAGCTCATAAGGATAGTCTGACCATGCGTCTCCAGGTATCCGACACCAAGTACATCGAATATCATTATGTGGTGGTTCCCGGAAGTTATATGATCAATTTCAGCATCACCCTGCAGGGAATGAAGGAAATTGTCACCCGTGACCCTTCAACCCTCGATCTGTGCTGGGAAATAAATATACCGCAGCAGGAACAGCTGAAGAAAAACGAGAATCAGTACACATCGATCTATTTCAGGCATTTCCAGGAAGATGTTGTATTCCTTCAAGGCAACAAAGGATGTTCAGCAGGAGGAAATTCCTACCCAGGTTCAGTGGGTTGCCTTTAAAAACCAGTTTTTTTCTTCGGTAATTTTGGCCGACAAAGGATTTTCAAATGCCCTGCTGAAATCAACAACCCTGCCCGAAGAAAATAAATATCTAAAAAATTTCAGGGCAGAAATAGGATTGCCTTTCCAGCGTCTGGATAAGGAAACCATCAATATGAAAATGTTTTTTGGTCCGGTTAAATTCAAGCTGTTAAGGCAATACAAGGATTACAAGCTGGAAGACCTGGTTTCACTTGGAAAAAATATAATCCGTTGGATCAACCAGTTTGTCATTATCCCGATCTTCGACTGGCTAAGCAAATTCATGAGTAATTACGGACTCATTATTCTGTTGCTTACGGTGATCATTAAAATTGGCCTTCTGCCTCTGACTTACAAATCTTATATGTCACAGGCGAAGATGAAGGTACTGAAACCGCAGGTAGATGAGCTAACCCTTAAATATCCAAAGGGTAAAGAAGTTGAAAAACAGCAGGCTACCATGGCACTGTACAAGAAGGCCGGTGTAAGTCCCATGGGCGGCTGTCTTCCCATGTTACTGCAGTTTCCGATCCTTTTTGCCATGTTCAGGTTCTTCCCTACTTCCATCGAATTAAGGCAGGAAGCATTCCTATGGGCAACAGACCTTTCAACCTATGATGCAATTGTTACATGGAAACATGCCATTCCTGGGTTTCGATCACATCAGTCTGTTTACCGTGCTGATGACTATTTCCACCATCGTCAGCATGAAGATGAGCGATATTCTTCAACGCAGCAGATACCCGGTATGAAAGGGATGATGTACATTATGCCAGTCGTGTTTATGTTCATGCTGAACAATTTCTCGGCGGGACTTACCTATTATTATTTCCTGGCCAATATGATCACCATCGGGCAGAATTATCTTTTCAAACAGTTTGTGGATGAAAAGGAAATCCTGCGTAAGATTGAAGAAAAGAAATCCAAAACGGTAAAAAAATCAAAATTCCAGCAAAGGCTTGAAGAAATGGCCAAGCAACAGGGACATCGTAAACCGGCTCCTGCAAAGAAAAAATAACCTTAAATCTTCAAACCGACGCCTATGAAACTGGCACATGGCCGATACCTGATCGATGGTCTGGATGTGGTTGAACTGGTTGAAAAATATGGTTCACCGGTTTATGTTTACCAGACTTCAAAAATGAAGCAGCAATATGACAGCATGTTGCATGCATTCAAAGATATCAAGGTAAAGATCAATTTTGCCTGTAAGGCCCTGAATAACCTGAATGTGCTCAAATTCTTCAAAGGCATCGGAAGCGGCCTGGATGCGGTTTCAATTCAGGAAGTACAGCTTGGGCTGCAGGCCGGATTTAAACCACAGGACATCATGTTTACCCCTAACTGTGTTTCAATTGAGGAAATCATTGAAGGGGTAAAACTGGGTGTGAAGATCAATATCGATAATATTTCCATCCTCGAGCAGTTCGGAAATCTGTATGGCAATAAAATCCCGGTATGTGTGCGTATCAATCCGCATATCCTGGCGGGTGGGCATGAAAAAATATCAACAGGACATATCGATTCCAAATTCGGCATTTCAATTTACCAGATGCCCCATGTGCACAGGGTGGTAGAAGCAACAAATATTAAGGTAGAAGGCCTGCACATGCATACAGGATCCGATATTCTCGATGTGGAGGTATTCCTGAGGGGCGCTGAAATCATGCTGGATGTGGCCAGGAGCTTTCCCGACCTGAATTATGTGGATTTCGGCAGCGGCTTCAAGGTTGCCTATAAACCCGAAGATTATTATACCGATATTGATAACCTTGGGAAAGATCTGACCCGTGTTTTTAAGAAATTCTGCAAGGAATACGGACGTGACCTTACCCTGGTGTTTGAACCGGGAAAATTCCTTGTGAGCGAGGCGGGTTACTTTTTTGCCCGGGTGAATGTGGTTAAACAGACTTTGTCATCAGTTTTCGCCGGGTTGGATACAGGCCTGAATCACCTGATCAGGCCCATGTTTTATGATGCCTACCACCAGATAATCAACGTGTCCAATCCAAAGGGAAAGCTAAGGATATATACGGTAGTAGGGTATATTTGTGAAACCGACACCTTTGGATGGAACCGCAAGATCAATGACATCCGGGAAGGGGATTATCTTGTATTTCTGAATGCCGGTGCTTATTGCTTTACAATGGCTTCAAACTATAATTCCAGGCTTCGGCCTCCCGAGGTGCTGATCCATGAAGGAAAGGATTACCTCATCAGGAAACGGGAAACGCTGGATGACCTCCTGAAAAATCAGGTAATACTGGATATTTAGCAATTATACTGAATAAAATGAAAAGGCCTGGAATCGTATTTCTTGATGCGGATACCCTGGGAGAAGTAACCGGCTTTTATCAGTTAACGAAACAGGGAAATCTCACTGTTTATCCTTCTACCCTGCCCCAACAGCGAATAGAACGTATTCTCGGACGGGAAATCGTGATCACCAATAAGGTTGTCATTGACCGCGAGGTGATGGAGGCCTGTCCCACCCTCAAACTTATTTGCATTGCCGCAACCGGCAAGAACAATATCGACCTGGCCTGTGCTGAAGAAAAGGGTATACAGGTAAAAAATGTAGCGGGATATTCAACAGAAAGTGTTGTTCAGCATACGTTTGCTATGCTGTTTTACCTGGGAAGCCATCTGCCGTATTATGATCAGTTTGTGAAAAATGGTGATTATGCAAGGAGTAGCCTGTTTACCCATCTTGGAAAACCATTTTCTGAACTGGCCGGGAAAAATTACGGGATCATTGGCCTGGGAACCATTGGGAAAAGAATTGCAGAAGTCGCCTCGGCATTTGGGGCCAGGATAATGTATTATTCCACAACCGGCAAAAACAGGAATACCGGCTACATGTCAGTTTCGCTTGGATCAGTTGTTACACGACAGTGATGTTATTTCCATTCATTGTCCGCTTACAGAAGCCACCCATAACCTGATCGGATATGATCAGTTGTGCAGGATGAAAAAAGAAGCGATCCTGATCAATGCAGGAAGGGGTGGAATTGTAAATGAAGCGGCACTGGCACAGGCCCTGGATGAGGGGCGAATTGCAGCTGCAGCCCTTGATGTACTTGAAAAAGAACCTCCTGAAATTTCAAATCCGCTGTTCAGGATAAAACACCCTGAAAAGCTTCTCATCACCCCGCATATTGCATGGGCCAGCCGTGAATCAAGAGAACGGCTCATGGAGGGGATTATAGGCAATATTTCTGAGTACTTGCGCGGAGCGCATACGGTATCGTAGAAATTTACGATTTACGATTTACGATTTACGATTTACGATTTACGATTTACGATTTACGATTTACGATTGCGCGGAGCGCATACGGTATTGTAGAAAATGACGGTATACCATTTACAGATTGCCCGGAGGGCATTCGGATATTGTATAATTTTCCTATCTTTACAAAAAAAAGGGTGAAAAAGAATCTTGTCCATATTGGTCTTGTTCAGATGTCGTGCAGCTCATCGATTGAAGAAAACAAGGCAAAAGCTTCTGTCCGTATCCGCGAAGCGGCATCACAGGGCGCCCAGATCGTGTGCCTGCAGGAACTCTATTCATCCCTTTATTTCTGCGATACGGAAAATTACGACAATTTCAGTATAGCCGAAAGCGTACCCGGTGAAACCACTATAGAACTGCAAAAGCTCGCTGCCGAACTGGAGGTTGTCATCATTGCTTCATTGTTTGAAAAAGTGGATGCCGGAATTTATTTCAATACGGCCGCCGTAATTGATGCAGACGGCAGTTACCTGGGAAAATACAGGAAAAGCCATATCCCTGATGATCCCGGTTTTTATGAAAAATTCTATTTTTCACCTGGTGACACAGGTTACCAGGTATTTAAAACCCGTTATGCCCGGATTGGAGTGCTGATCTGCTGGGATCAATGGTATCCCGAAGCTGCCCGTATTACAAGCCTAATGGGTGCAGAAATCCTGTTTTATCCGACAGCCATTGGCTGGGCTTCAACCCAAACTGAAGAGATAAATACGGAGCAATTCCAGGCCTGGCAGACAATGCAGCGCAGTCATGCCATTGCTAATGGCGTGCATGTGGTTGCAGTTAACCGCACCGGCCATGAAGGCGGAATGAGGTTCTGGGGCGGATCCTTTGTGGTTAACCCGTTTGGGACCGTATTGTATCAGGCATCCCATGATGAGGAGGTTGTTCATGTTACGGATGCGGATCTTTCCTTATCCGATTTTTACCGCACACACTGGCCCTTTTTGCGTGACCGGCGTATCGACACCTATAAACCCATTACCTCCCGTTATATTAAATCATAAAATCACCGATGAGCATTTCAGATTTGCACACCCCGGCGGAGCTGGGATACAGGTTTCCCGCCGAATGGGAGAAACATGCAGGTACCTGGTTGAGCTATCCCCATAATGAAGCTTCATGGCCAGGAAAGATCCGCACCATTTTCCCCTTTTACCACGATTTCATCCGTAACCTGGCAAAAGGCGAAATGGTAAATATCAATGTGATATCGCGGGAAATGCATAACCATGTGGAAGAGGCCCTTAAAGCATTTGGTGTCAACATGGACAATGTCACCCTGCATTTGTTTCCAACGAATGATGCCTGGTGCCGTGATCATGGCCCGGCCTTCGTAATCAATCCAGGTGCTGCACAGCCGAAGGCAATAGTCAACTGGAAGTACAATGGATGGGGAGGCAAGTACCCTGCTGAGCTGGATACAACCATTCCTGCGCGGATCGCGGAAAAGCTGGGATTACCCGTTTTTTATCCGGGAATTGTTATGGAGGGTGGTTCCGTGGATTTTAACGGAAAGGGAACCCTGATCACCACCACATCCTGTTTGTTGCATCCAAACCGGAATCCGGATTTAAGCCAGGAAACCATTGAGAAATTCCTGATGGACTATTATGGCGTGGAACAGGTGCTGTGGCTTGGAGAAGGAATTGAAGGAGACGATACTGACGGGCATGTGGACGACCTTACCCGTTTTGTCAATGAGGATACAGTAATTACAATGGTTGAACATAACAAGGCAGATAACAATTACAGGCCGCTGAAGGAAAATACAAAAATGCTGAATTCCTTCCGGCTTATCAATGGCAAGCAACTGAATGTAATCGAGCTGCCCATGCCGGAACCCCTTTATTATAACGATCAGCGGCTGCCGGTTTCCTATGCCAATTTTTACATTGCCAATGCCGGCGTAATGGTTCCGGTCTTTAACTGCAAACAGGACCAGCCAGCCCTTGACATTCTATCGTCCTGTTTTACCGATCGTCCTGTCATTGGAATCGATTCCGTTGAAATAATCTGGGGCCTGGGGAGCTGGCATTGCCTGAGCCAGCAGGAACCTCTGTGGGATTAGGGACTGTAGGATGTAGCTGTTGGGATTAGGAATCTTGATGTAGTCTCTGCAGTTCTGGACTGGATTTACCGATTGCCTGACCTACAGATTATCCTCTTACCGATTTCACCGATTACCGATTACCGATTACTGATTACCGATTACTGTATTACTCCCGAGCCGATTAATTCCTCCCCGTCATACCAGGCTGCAAACTGGCCGGAGGTGATTCCACGCTGCTTTTTGCCGAAAAGAATATATAATCCTTCCTCTTTCATATAAAGCTCTGCTACCTGAAGGGGCTGACGGTATCTTACCCTCACCAGCATGGGCTTTGATTCTCCTGCAGACATCTTCATATCCGTCCTTATCCAATGAATATCAGCTGAGGGGATGAACAGGCCCCATCGGTTAAGTCCCGGGTGATCATGGCCCATTCCCACATACAGGTTATTTTGTACAGTATCTGTGGCAATCACAAACATGGGCTCAGCTTTACCGCCAATATTTAATCCCTTACGCTGTCCTATTGTATAGAAATGTGCACCGTTATGCACTCCGGCAAGGACCCCATCTGCCGGCACAAAATGAAAATCAGCAGCCAGTTCCTGCAATCCTTCCCCATTTTTGAGGAATTCCCGGTGTAATTGTCCATAGGTACTAAATCTTGCCAGATCAGCGGGTATTTCAAATATTTTCCCCTCGGCTGCATGAAGCTTTTGCTTCAAAAATTCAGGAAGGTCCACCTTGCCAACAAAACAAATGCCCTGGCTATCCTTTCTTTCGGCGGTAGCCAGGTCCTGATCGCGGGCGATGTCTCTCACTTCCTGTTTCATCATGTTCCCTATCGGAAACAAAACACGCTGAAGCTGAGATTGCGATAACTGGCACAGAAAGTAACTCTGGTCCTTGTTTGGATCAAGCCCCTGCAACAGACGGTATACGGTTTTGCCTTCAACCTGTGTTTCTTCCTTCCGGCAATAATGACCGGTAGCGATATAATCAGCACCGGCATTCAGGGCTGCATCAATAAAAAGATCGAATTTTATTTCGCGGTTGCATAATACATCCGGATTAGGTGTGCGTCCACGGGCATATTCCGCGAACATATAATCCACCACCCGCTTGCGGTATTGTTCGCTGAAATCCACGGTTATCAGGGGAATACCCAGCTTCCGGGCTACCAGTTCTGCAAAAATGAGATCATCATTCCAGGGACAATCACCAGCCAATGTACCTGTAGTATCATGCCAATTGATCATAAACATCCCGGTAACATCAAAACCCTGCTTTATCAGCAGGGAAGCAGCCACACTCGAATCCACACCACCGGATATACCAACTACAACTTTCTTTTTCAGGATAATTTAATTTTCCGCAAAGATAGCAATTCAGTTATCACCATTTTGAAACAGGTGCTTTTTTGCTGAATAGTCCCTTGATGTCTAATTGTGGCATTTGAAACAATCGGCCGTGCCCAGATACTGATGCCCAGAATATAAAGCAGGGTTATATAGATAAAAAACATAGCTGCCCGGAGGCCTGTCAATTGCGCTATCCCTCCGATCACCAGGGGAACAATAGCCCCGCCAAGAATGCCGGTACACATGATGCCTGCAAATGTGCCATGATGCCTGGGAATCGAATTCAAACCAAGTGAAAAAATGATGGGATACATCACAGATATTGTAAATCCACAGAGCGGAAATGCATATAATGCTACAGTCCTGCTGCCGATAAGACCACTGAACAATGCGATCATTGTTAATATGGTAAACACGAACAACACTTTTTTACTGTCAAAAATTTTCAACAGCAATAGGCCAAGCAGGCATCCTACCGTCATGAGTCCCCAGAAATAGGAAATGGCATCTGCTCCCCCGGTTTCGGGATTAATCCCATGATAGGTCGCAAGAAATTTGGAAATCCAGTATGATATACCCTGTTCAGTTCCAACATAGGCGAACAATCCCAGGAAAAACAGGATCACCGTTCTGTTCCTGAGCAAAGACCTGAGCGTGCCACCCAATTCAATGCGTTCATCTTCGCTGAGCTCAACTTTAGGAAATTTTAGCATCCAGATGAAGATAATCATGCCCAGGGTAATCACTGAAAACACCCAATACAGGGAAACCCATTTAAGATTTGCAGGAACCAGTTGTTCAAGTATTTTAGCCAGACCAGCGGAATTGCCCGAATGTACATTATTCATCAGGTATGAATATAGCTGCGGGCTTAAAAACGAGGCAAGTCCGAATACCAATTGAGCCATGGCAGAAAAGAAAGCAAAATTGGCTTCTCCACCCGAGGTTCTAAGCAAGGGATTGATAATAACCTGAAGCATGGCAAATCCGAGGCCAATCGTAAAAAGAGATCCAAGGAAAACCCGGAATCCCGGGAATAGTGCAAAAATCAATGCAGCTATAAACGCCAGGATGAAGGCACCAATCATCACCGGTTTTTCTGTGTACTTTTCTGCCAGTATCCCGGCCGGAATCGACATCACACCGTAAGCCAGGAAAATTGAGAACGGGAGAAATCCGACCAATGACAGGCTCAGGTTAAAATCATGCTGAGCATTCGGATTTATGGCTCCGAGGATATTTGTAAGAAAAGAAATCACGAAAAAGGTCACCATCACCAGGATAACCATGATCATTTGGCGCTTCATACTAGTAAAAATTAAATTTTGTATTCATTACTTAAGATTAATACTGATCTGCTGTTCCTTAACATTCCAACCCGACACAATCAGGCTGATCTCATCCGAAGATGCCGCCAGACCCGGCAGCGTGCATCGATAAGTGCGGCTGTCGCCCGGCAAGAGGCTTACATAGTTATCATCCCAGAATACCGGGAATATTGTCTTATTATCCTTGTCTTTCAGGTGTCATCTGAGTAAAGAAGGCTGTTTTATTAGTGGAATTGGACAGTTTCACATCAATCATCAACTGGTTATCAGTCACCTGTTGTGTATAACTTACATTAACATCTGCAAAAGGTATATAATTGATGGCCCTGAAATCGGCTGATGCTTTGATTGGCGTATAATACCATTCTGTTTTTTCCCATGCATATTCATCTTCCCTGGGTGACAGCCAGTAGAAATTATCAGCCAGTGATTTTGTTCTTTTCATTCAGCAGTTCAAGTGACAGAAATGTAATGCCTGCAATAGCCGGAACAGTATATATTTTCAATGTACTATTCTCTTCTGATGAAATCATTCGCTCTTCGGAAAGTATTTCTTTGCCGTTCAGATCAACCAACCTGATCCGGGCCTTCAGTTTTGTCAACTTTTCAAGCGTCTCATTTACGAGATAAAGATTATGATTGCCGTAATCGTAAACTATCTGCAAAGGGGCATTGGCTTTTCTGGCAGCATAATAGGCCGATGTGGGCAAAAGATAATAATCATACAACTGCCAGTAGAAGGAAGGCCATGCCGAATTCAGCATCCATTGAATTACGCCTGTTGCTTTTGAACGGTTAACCCTGAATGCTTCAAACATGGGCCGCATGGCTTCATATTGCTGAAGATCCGCTTTAAGGAGGTAATTGTCCAGGTTCGTGGCAGATCCATAACGCTGCTGCATAACACCATTGAATAAGTTCAGGCTGTTAAATGCTGTTCTTGAAGGACTGCAGTGATAATTCCAGTTATCATTGATCGGCCAAAGCTTATCCTGCGGGATCATCTTCAAAATGGTTTCTTTAACAGGAATCTGTGGTCCTGGGCCCGTTTCGGTATTAAAACCGAAAGCTCCCCCGTTTACTGAATCAACATACCAGTAACTGGGCCCGACATAATCGTAGGGACCATTCATTTTCATTCCGGTAGGACCGCTGATGGTGCTGGTCTTTTTACTGGCTGCTGCAAGGTAAGGACGGTTATCCATTCCGGCCATCAGTTCTTTGTATTTTGCTTCCAACGGAGGCCTGGGAATCATATCACTTCCCAGAAGCCAGGTAAAGATGCTGGGATGACCTTGCAGTAAACGGATCTGATCTCCAAGTGATTTCACCATCAGTGCCATATCAGCATCTGTTTTTACGCCGCCATATTCATCGCATGCCTTGCCCAGGTATTCCTCCCATTCCCACTGGCAACTCCAGCCCACCATTACCATAATGCCATATTTGTCGCACAGGCTATAAATGTTCTGGCTGTTTCCCCAAAAAGTCTCAAACCGGATTGTATTCAGGTTCATGTGCTTAACATACTGAACCTGTATTTCATTGCTTTCGGGAGTATCCCGCAGAAAGATATCATCGGTCCAGCCGGCACCCCTGATCAACACTTTTTTTCCATTCAGTTTAAAACCCTTATCACCCTTTTCAGTCATATAGGTCTGGATGGTTCGGATGCCAAAGGGAATATCTTCCACATCACTTACCTGGCTATTTTCTTCAAACCGGAGGTTCAGGTTATTCATATTGGGTTCACCAATTCCATTGCACCACCATAGTCTTGGACTGTTGATCCTCAAATCTTTAATTTCATCAGATCCCAGTGTTACCTTCAGGCGCTCTCCACCCTTCAGCTTATAATGCTTGCTAAAAGAAATACCATCGCTTTTTCCGATCAGATCACCGCTGACACTGCGGGACGAATGATTTACCAGTTCGGTAATGACAGAAAGAGACGCTTCACTCAGATCCTCTGAAAGTTTATCTGTGCGAACCCAGCTGTTTTCGAGGGAAACATCCCCCGATATGGTAAGGGATACTTCCCGCCATATTCCCAGGTTATTATCCGGAGGTGCAGGATTCCAGTCAGCAAATCCGAGCCCCAGGTCACCCTGCCTCTGGCGAAATACTTCCACTGCCAGTATATTCATTGAATCTTTCACAATATTTGTAACGTCAAAGCTGAAAGTACGAAACGTCCCGAAAACGCTGTCGCGTGATGCAACCCGTTTGCTGTTCAGCCAGATATTTGCGTAGTAATTGATCCCGTCAAACTTTAGGATGATATGCCTGCCGTCTTTGCGTACAGGCAGATTGAATCTGGTGCGGAACCACCATGGTTTGTCGAATGGTTCCCGACTTATGTTCTTCAGGCTGTCGGCCATAAAGAGATCATTGAAAAATCCGTTGGATGTCAGCACACCCATCACAGTGGCAGGCACCGTGGTCCGGTACCAACCGGCGGTATCCAGCACATTGCCGGATACAACAGATCCTGGCAAATTTACCCTGATGGATTGCTGGATAAGCCAGTTATTTTTCAGTATAATTTTATCCGAAAGCACGGGTTTCTCCTTTGAACAGGAAACCATGGCCAAAACAAAGAACAAACCGGCGAACGTCTTTGAGAGAAAATTTACTTTCATTTTACTTTTTAGTTAGGTGAGACGATTCGGCATTGGAATGCTTTTCATCGTATAAGGGATGATGCTCCTAAAAGAGTTATGTTTTCGTTGGTTGAGGTATACACTTTAAGCCTTTTCATTGACTCGGGAAAGGCAAAATCCTTCATGGATGCGAACATGGCATCAGCAAAAAATGAATACGCATTTACGAGTGATCCTCCAAGTATAACAACTTCAGGGTCATAGGTATACATGACGGTTTTAATGGCAACTCCCATATGAAAGCCAAATTCCTTCCACATATCAAGGGCAGAAGGATCACCGGCTGAAGCCTGTTTAAAAGCATCCAGGGCACTTGTGCTGAACTTCTTTGGGAAAAAGCCGCCACTGCAATAGGCCTCAATGTTTTCATCGAGGTAATGAACAAGGCCAAACTCACCTGCCCCGCAGTTGTTCCCTGCATACAATTCATTGTTGATAATGATTCCGCCGCCCAAACCGGTGCCCATAGCCAATCCCACAGCAGAAGAATAGCCTTTGGCTGACCCAAACCTGTGTTCCCCGAGAATAAAACAGTTCACATCGTTATTGACCTGAACCGGGATGCCAAAACGGTTTTCAAGTATCTGCTTCAGTTCAACCCTTTTCCAGGATGGAATATTGGTCACATCGAAAACTGTACCAGTGGCAAGATCAACTACGGACGGCACCCCGATGCCAATTCCCTTAACACCGGGAGCCATTACTGACTCAATTAAACCAGCCAGCTGATCCAGGGTTTTTTCGAGTACATCCTTATCCCTGAGCCGGGTGTCTTTATGGATTATTATACGTCCGTCTTCGACCTGGCCGGCACGAATATTGGTACCTCCGAGATCAACCGCAACTACCATAGTATTATTGATTTTAGATTTTTCTAACGAATTTAAACAAATCTGTGAGAACTAATCAATATTGAGGCAGTATTTTGCCCTACTGAAAATACCGATAAGTTTACTGGTTTTCAATCAGGTAAGATGTACCAGAAAATGTCAGGTTTTTCCGGTTAAAAAGAACAACCTGAATGCAGGAGTTTCGTTAAATAGGTTTTGAATTTAATCATTCAGACATTGTTTTATAACTTTATCTTTGCCCTTTGAAGTGTGATCAACTTAAAAAAGTTAACCATGAAAAAGTTTTTGAAAATTTTCGCGATTTTTATTCTTGTAATTCTCGTCCTCCTCTTTGTCCTTCCGTTTGCTTTCCGCGGCAAGATCATCAGGATCGCAAAGGATCAGATGAACAGCAGCCTCAATGCCAGGGCTGATTTCGATAATCTGTCGATTTCATTGTTTCGCCATTTTCCGGATCTGTCGGTGGGCGTAAAAAATATGTATATCGCAGGTATTGATGATTTTGAAGGTGATACACTCTTCAGTGCGAATTCAATAAACGTGGTAGTTGACATCGTCAGCGCCATCAAAATGACAGATATACAGATCAAGCGGATTTACCTGGATAAGCCCAGGATATATGCCCTGATCCTTGCTGATGGACGTGCGAACTGGGATATTGTAAAGGAAACAACAGAAGCGACAGATACGACCACCAGTGATCTCAATCCGAAAATTGAACTGAAGCACTTCGAATTGAAGAACGCGTTCATCCGCTATGATGACAATGAAAGTAAGATTTATACAACACTGAATAACATGGACTTTGTATTGACCGGTGATATGTCACAGGACTTTACAACACTGTCAATTAATTCCACCACGGGTTTGCTGAATGTGGTTTATGATGGGGTCCGATATTTGAAGAATGCCTCGCTTACAGTGGACATGGATGTAGATGCTGATCTGAAAAAATGGGTTTACACTTTGCGAAAAAATACATTTAACCTGAATGAACTGGTACTGAAATTCGATGGCACAATTGGCATGCCCAATGATACAGATATGGTTTTCGATCTGAAATACGGCCTGGAAAAAACGGATTTCAAACCGCTGTTATCTCTTATACCGGCAATTTATATGACAGACTTCAAAGATGTTCAGGCTTCGGGTCAGATAAAGCTGAATGGTACCATTAAGGGAACCTATAATGATAAAGTGATGCCCAACATATTGCTGGATATGAAAGTGGACAACGGCATGTTCAAATATCCGTCATTACCTAAATCAGCAGATCATATCGGTATTGATGTGAACCTGTTCTATGACGGTGTGCAGATGGATAATTCCACTGTGGATGTAAACAGGTTTCATGTTGAACTGGGAGGTAATCCCGTTGACCTGATGCTCAATGTCAAAACCCCGGTGAGCGACATGTATGTAAACGGCAATCTTAAAATGGATCTTGACCTGGCCACCGTTAATGATGTAATTCCCCTGGATAGTACAAAGCTAACCGGTAAAATAAAGGCAGGACTTGATTTTATGGGTTATGTATCCTCGGTTGAAAAAGAAGAGTACGAAAAGTTCAAAGCAGATGGCAGTCTGATAATCAAGGATTTCACCTATAGTAGTCCCGATCTTCCCAGGGAATTCCGCATCGTTGATGCAAATATTTTGTTTTCACCCAGGTATCTTGATATGCAGAGTTTCAAGGCAGTAATGGGTAAAAGCGATTTCAGTGCATCCGGTAAACTGGAGAATTTTATTCCCTATGCCTTTAAAGATGAAACAATTCATGGAAATTTCATATTCACCTCGGGCATGCTGGATCTGAATGAAATGATGGGAAGCAGCACAGAAACAACCGCCGCAGATACGGCCCCGCTTTCCGTTGTTGCAATCCCCGGCAATATTGACTTTAAACTGGTGTCAAGAATCGACAGGATACTGTATGACAAGCTGGAGATTGAAAACGCCATTGGAACAATCCTTGTTAAGGACAGCCGGCTTATTCTGGATGGTCTGAAGATGAGTATGCTGGAAGGATCCATGCAATTATCGGGTGAATACAATACAAAAGATATTAAAAATCCTTCGGTGGATTTGGACTTTAAGGCCATAACCATTGATATACCTATGGCTGTTAAGGCTTTCAGTACATTGCAGAAATTTGCCCCGATTGCGGATAAGGCAGTGGGAAAAGTAACGCTTGGTATGAAGTATTCAAGCTATCTCGATCCGCATATGATGCCGGTTATGAACTCCATTGTGGGTAAGGGAAACTTCACCTCAAATGTGATTGGCCTGAAAAGTTCGGCCATGTTTGATAAGATTGGTGAGGCCCTGAAGACCAAGGCATTTAACAACATGACAATGAACAACATGGGCATTGACTTTGAAATTCGCGATGGCAGGTTGCTGGTGGATCCGTTTGAAACCAAAGTGGGAAACACCACATTGATGATCGGCGGTTCCCAGGGACTTGATCAGACCATGAATTATGCAGTGGGTATCACAATACCCAGATCTGATTTGGGATCTTCGGCCAATGCAATTATTGATAACATGATCAGCAAAGCCACCAGTGCCGGATTAAAGGTTGATCCGCTTGAAAATCTTACCATTCATGCAAAGGTCACAGGCACATTCAAAGATCCCAAGGTAGGTTTGGACATGAAGGAGAATTCCAAGAAGAGCAAGGAAGAGATCAAGGCACAGGTGATGGAGGCCGTGAAAGTAGAGATCGATCAGAAAAAGGAAGAAGCCAGGGCTGCTGCACAGGTTGAAGCCGATAAGATAATGGCCGAAGCTGCAAAACAGGCCGATCTGCTGAAGAAGAACGCGGAAGATGCCGCCAACATTGTTCGCCAGGAAGCAAATACAAATGCCGACAATATTGTGAAAAAAGCCAAGGATCCCATATCCAAAAAGCTTGCAGAAGAAGGGGCCAAACAGGTAAGGAAAGAAGGCGAGGCCAGCGCTCAAAAAATCATTAAGGAAGCCGATGCAAAGGCAGAGGCTATATTAAAATCTGCTAAGGAACAGAGTGATAAACTATTAGGTAATTAGGCAATTAGGCTGCAGGCAGAATAAAAAAAATTGCCGTCAGTTTAAACTGACGGCAATTTTTTATTACTCTGTCACGGCTACATCGCTGACAAGCTTCATTCTCTTTTCCTGGATCCTGGCTTTCTTGCCGGTTAATCCGCGGAGGTAGAAGATCTTGGCCCTGCGAACCCGGCCGTGTTTGTTAAGTTCAATTTTATCAATAAAAGGTGATGAAACAGGGAAAATCCTTTCCACACCTATGTTACCTGACATTTTTCTTACTGTAAAGGTCGCACTAAGTCCGGTGCCTTTGCGCTGAAGCACTACTCCACGGTACTGCTGGATTCTCTCCTTATTACCCTCAACAATCTTATAATGTACTGTTACTGTATCTCCTGCTTTGAATGCGGGGTATTCTTTTTTTGTGTCAAACTGATTCTCAGCAGCTTTTAATAAGTCCATGGTTCTATTTTTTACTGTTCGTCCTATAAAATTCAGGTCGCAATATTACAAATATTTTTCGAGAAAGCATAGCAAACCCGGCGTATTTTTTTATTAACTGTGACCGGGTTAGAAAGGAAACTCATCTCCCTCCTCAACCTTCAGTTCCTCCTGTTTTGGAGCTTTCGCCACCTGGTGCACTGCTTGTCCATCCACAAATATGGAGGTATACGGTAAAACAGGACAGGCAAATTCACAGGCTCCGCAGCCAATACAAATTTCATTGTCTGTTTCCGGTATGGTGAGCCCGTTTTCGTAAGGTACCATTTTCACAGCCTGTGTGGGACAATGTTCAGAGCATGATCCGCAGGCTGTTTTATCGGTATATACAATGCACTTTTCCTTTATAAAAACAACCTGTCCAATCTGTTCCAGTTTTTTATCTTCCACAGTGAGTTGCAGAATGGCGCCTGTCGGACAAACTTCTCCGCACTTGGTGCATTCATTATTGCAGTATTCAACTGAATAATCCATGAAGGGCTGCATCATTCCGGTAAATCCGTACTCCAGGAATGAGGGCTGCAGCACACTGGTCGGACATATAGTAACACATAAATGACATGCGGTACAACGGTCATTGAAATGTGCCAGACTTATTGAACCGGGAGGTGAAACGGGGTGATTTTTTATATTGACAATTTTGCCTGCAGGCCGTCTCCTTTTTTTCTACGGCAAAGCTTTTTTTTGAAATTCCTGCCAGTGCCATCCCATATAAAAGGGTTTTCCCAATGAACTCCCGCTTGGATTTCACCGTCGGGATATCTTTTTTGACGGAATGTCTGAATCCCTTATACCGGATACTGCCCTCGGGACATGCGGAAATGCAGTCATAGCAGGCCACACACCGGGAGAAATCAACATTCAGCGTTTTCACATTGATGCAGGACGACTTGCAGGCAAAAGAACATTTTCCGCATTTGGTGCAGGTTTCGGCGTTCATTTTAATCTTAAACAACGAAATCCTTGACAACAGTCCGAGAAGGGTGCCAACCGGACAAATTGCATTGCAGTATAGCCGGCCAAAATAAAGTGACATCCAGACAATGAGAACCAGCATCAGTCCCGGGATATATACCGTACGCCAGGTAATGAGCGCAAGGTTCTGACGGCTGACAGTATACATGTTGAATTTCTCAAATATAGCTGCAATCCAGTTATTCAATACGATCAGACCCGGGCGAACGATATCTGAAAAAATACGTCCGAAAATGCTGTAAGGATCCAGCAGGTTCAGAAGGAACAGACTTCCAAAAATCACCAATATCAAAGTCAGGACCAGGAATGGATAACGCAGATAGTTCAGTGCCTTTTTGAATTTATATCGTTTGATCAGATGTGTCTTTTTGGAAATCCACGCAAAAACATCCTGCAGAATACCAAGGGGACAAATCGCTGAGCAGTAAACCCTGCCGAAAAGTGCCGTGAGAACCAGAATGGCAATAAAACCTATGGCCGCCATTGCTGGAATGGTAATAAAATGGATAATTGAAGGTACAAACTGAAGGAACAATATCCTGTCAGCCCATACCATGGGTATAATTTCCCTGAAATCTATAAAAAGCGAAGTGATCAGTAAAAGAAATGCTATTGAAATGATAATCCTGAACAACCTCAAATGTGCCTGCCTCATGCCCCCATCGTAATTCTGTTAACCTTCATTGCATCGATATTACTGCTGCCAACACCCGCCTGTTCAGCGAGGCCAATATGTTTTACCTTGCCTGGTTCCAGACCAAATACCTTAGTTGAAGCAGCATCCACCGCTACTATATCTTTACCGATGATCTGGTATTTCATGGTAACCACATCAGCCACTGAAACACCGCGTGGTCCGTTCCGCTTAAGTACGCGGAAAGCATCTACAATATTCAGGTCAGGAGTGCGAAAGGTCGGAAAATCTGCTATGCATTGGTGAAGGTCATTGCTATGCCAGTATTCACGGTCCCAAACCACACCCATCATGTTCTTCATGGACATTGAGAGTGTAGATCCACCGTGGCTCTTGAGAGTAGGCACATTGATAAATACATCTGACTCAAGGATCAGCTCATGCACTTTTGCATTTTTCAGTCTTTTGCCCCTGGGGATATCCACCGCATGATAATAGCTTTCGCTTTTACCGGAAACCATTATTCCACCGGCCTTCTTCACTGCATCTTCAATACCGCTCATCTTGTAACAACGGGTTGCTTCACTGCATGTGTTGTCGAAAACATACACAGTTTTGGCTCCTGCCATTTTACACTGTTCCACGATGCGTGCGACCAGATCCGGATTCGTATTTGAACCACGCTCCGGTGCAGCGTCCCAACCAATGTTTGGTTTAATGACAACTGTCTGGTTTGGTTTAACAAACTGCTTCATGCCACCCAGCGAAGCAATTCCCTTATCGAACATGGCAGCTGCTTCACCACCCTTGATAGCAACGAGATCATAGGGTAACGCCATGGGCCTGCTTTCTGCAGCCATCAATTCGTTGAATTTACCCAACGAAAGGGCTGCTCCGGTCAATACACCAAAGCCCATTGAGTTTATGATAAAATCTCTTCTTTTCATACGCTTAACCGATTATGGTTGATTACTATTACTTTGCCAGTAAAATGACTGCGAAAATTACTGATTTTTCATACATAAGTTGATCGAAATGTGCAAATGAAAGCAAATTTAGAAATGGTCTAAATAGTTGAAAATATAGATATTTGAATTGATATATACTTTTTGACAAATGGATAAGAGATAGCTGATTTGGGCCGGAACAAAAAATAATTGTAATTTCACAACCGGGAATAAAAGGATAACAGCTGATGAAAATCTTATATTATGATTGTTTTGCCGGTATCTCAGGGGATATGAACCTGGGTGCCATGCTTGACCTGGGTATTGAAGCTGATTATCTGAAAAACGAACTTTCAAAGCTGCCTGTCAGCGGATATACCTTGCAGGTTACACGGGATATCAGGAAAGGAATATCAGGAACCAGAGTAAATGTCATGATGGATGAACAGCGCCTTCTCATAGCTGACCCTGGTCACGGGCACGATCATGAACATGGGCATCCGCATGATCATGAACCCTTCCATGATCACGGGCATCCGCAAACAAACCTGCATGCTCATCATCAGGAAAAAAAACCAAATCATAATTCATTTGCAGAGATAAAACAGCTGATCCTGTCAAGTAAACTGAATGACACGATAAAAGCAACCAGCCTGGCTATCTTTGTCAAGGTGGCTGAGGCGGAAGCAAAAATACATAACCTTCCGGTTGGAGAGGTACATTTTCATGAGGTGGGAGCTGTGGATTCAATTGTTGACATCGTAGGCGCCGCAATTTGTCTCCACAAACTGGGAGTTGATGTTGTGTATTGTTCTACGGTGGAACTGGGTGGCGGGTCTGTGCGCTGTGCCCATGGTATTTATCCTGTACCCGCTCCTGCTACGGCTGAAATAGCAAAACATATGCCTGTGCGCACAGGCACGGTTAATTATGAAGCCACCACCCCGACAGGCGCTGCCATTCTGGCTGCCTGTGTAAATGAATTTACCGACAAGGCTGAATTCAGCATTGTGCGGACAGGTTACGGGATTGGTACCAGGGACGGTGAAATTCCCAATGTATTGCGCGTTTTTCTGTGTGAGTCCGTTGATAGAAAGGAACCTGACAAAGAATCCTCATTCATCGTGGAATGCAACATCGATGACATGAATCCCGAGTTTTATGATTATATCACTGATTCCCTGTTTACTGCCGGAGCAAAAGATGTCTACATCACTCCCATCATTATGAAGAAGTCAAGGCCGGCCGTTAAACTATCAGTGCTTTGTTCGACAGATGCCGAAGCCAGGATAAATGAGGTGCTTTTCAGGGAAACTTCAACGATTGGGGTGCGAAAATACCAGGTTGATAAAACAGTTCTCGACCGGATTATTGAAACAGTAAGTACTCCGCTTGGCGATGTACGGGTTAAATCGGCCTTCTACAAGGGAGTCTGCATCAAGAGTAAACCCGAATATGATGATTGCATCAAAATAGCACGCGAAAAAGGAATTCCGGTAAGCCAGGTTTACCGTGAAGTAGAACAGGAATTGCGTAGAAAAGAAAGTATACAATGAACCATGAACACTTAGGAAGGCTTCTTTCCGATGTGAAGGAAGGCAGTATGTCAGTTGAGCAGGCCCTTGAACAATTAAAGGACTTCGGATCGAAGGATCTCGGGTATGCTACAATCGATACGCACCGGGAATTGCGAACGGGATATCCCGAGATAATATTCGGGCAGGGAAAAACGGCGGAACAGGTGGCCGGTATCATTGGTTTCATGCTCACCCATGACAACAATATTCTCGCTACACGCGTGCAGGAGGATACTTATCTAAAAGTCCTTGAAATCTGTCCCGAAGCCGTTTACAATCCAGTCGCCCGCACCATCACGGTGAAAAGAAAGGAAAATGCCATACCCCCGACATTTATTAGCATTATAACTGCGGGCACCTCTGATCTGCCAGTGGCAGAAGAAGCTGCCGTAACGGCTGAGATATTTGGAAACCGGGTGGAACGGGTAGTTGATGTCGGTGTTGCAGGCATCCACCGGTTATACACCAAGCTTCCCCTCATTCGCCAGGCCCGGGTTCATATTGTTGTTGCCGGAATGGAAGGGGCGCTTCCCAGCATTGTGGGGGGACTGGTAGATAAACCTGTCATTGCTGTTCCGACCAGTGTGGGATATGGTGCCAATTTTGGCGGCTTGTCGGCCTTACTGGGAATGCTTACAAGCTGTGCAAGCGGAATCAGCGTTGTCAATATCGACAATGGCTTTGGAGCAGGATTTTTAGCCAGCATGATCAACCGGTTGTAGTATCATCAAATCTTCAAATTATCAGATCCTTACTTTCCACCGCCTACCTGCCACCGGTTCAGTATATCAGTAAGCTGACCGGTGATGATTTTTTTATTGAAAAACATGAAAATTTTCAAAAGCAGTCCTATCGTAACCGGTGTTATATTTATGGGGCAAACGGCATTCAGTGCCTTGTTATCCCTGTGAAAAAACTGCATGGACAAAAAACACCCATAACCGCTGTGGAAATTGATTATTCCAGTCCATGGCAAAAAATTCACCTCAAGTCAATTCAATCGGCTTACCAGACTTCTCCCTTTTATGAATACTATGCAGATGATTTCAATGCCCTGTATAATGAAATGCCGGAGCGGTTATTTGATCTGAATCTCCGTTTGCTCCAATATGTTCTAAAACAGATTGGTTTAAAAACAAATATGCATTTAACGGAAGCTTTTGAAAGAACACCTGAAGATAAAATCGATTTCCGTGAGAGTATTCAGCCTAAACCCCGGCGGTACAAACCCGATGAAAATTTTGCCCCTGCTTCTTATCAGCAGGTTTTCAAGGAACGGTATGGATTCCTTCCAAACCTCAGTATCATCGACCTGCTCTTTAATGAAGGCCCGAATGCTTTGCATATCATCCAGTTAAGCTTGAAGAGCTGAAAACACTATTGCCAATTTGTCAGTCAATGGTTTCTTGATTATGCCATAATGTCTACTTATTTGGGCCGGCATCATAATTGAAATACAATGCCATGTCGAATAAATTAAAAACTTAAAAAAAGAAACAATATGGCATTCATTAGATTTTATAATCCGGATCTCTTTAACAGGGATGAGAATTCAAACGAGGCTTATGAAAAGCTTGTACAAAGATTTAACAGTAATTTTGGTTTAACCCGTGATGATGCTCCTGCAGCCAACATTATGGAAACCGAAACAGCTTTCCAGATAGAAATGGCTTTACCTGGAGTGGATAAAAAAGACATTCGCGTGGAGCATGAAAAAGGAATTCTTACTATTCGCATCGAAAAATCAGAAGAAAATAAGGAAAAAGAAGGTTATACGAGGAAAGAGTTTGACTTTTCGGGTGCATCACGCACATTCAGGACAGGTGAAAAAATTGATGCTGAAAACATTTCAGCCCGGTATGAAAATGGCGTTTTAACGGTGCAGTTGCCGAAAAAGGAGGCCTTTGTAAAGCCGTCACGAATGATCTCCGTGGAATAAAACGTAATAGTTCTGCAGTTCTGCAGTTCTGCGGTCTTGCAGTTCTGCAGTTCTGCAACTTTAAATTTTGCAAGAGATTATTATTAGTTACTAAGTGCTACGAAAATGATGCAGTTCAAGTGGATTGTAATTCTGAAGCAATCAATCGAGTTTCTCGTGATGTGCATACTCTATATAAACTCGCTGGTTTCGACATATCCTTCGCAGATGAATGCTCGCTTTGCTCGCATTTTCCATTCCTTAATATATCCTGTTATTCATTTTGGTCAATGATTCTTGCTTGTCCCCAGTCCCTTTCAATCAATCCTCCACCATAATCATCGAACACTGGCCATTCTCTTCGAGATGACCGATTTCTACAAAGCTGTTTTTCCGTGCAAAAGCGTCAAAATCCGGCGCATTTTTATCAACTGCAATTAAAAGGCCACCGCTTGTCTGCGGATCGGCCAAAATAACCTTTTGATATTCAGTGAGGTCACTGATCCTGTCGCCATAGCTTTTCCAGTTCCTGTATGTTCCTCCCGGGATGCAGTTTTTGCTGATATAAGTCGCCAGATTTTCCACCCTGGGTATGGAGGAAAAGCGGATACGGGCTGAAACATGGCTTCCTTCACAGATTTCGAGCAAATGACCCAGTAAACCAAAACCGGTTACGTCGGTCATTGCCTGCACTGAATCCATCTTTCCCAATTCCATCCCGATCGAATTCAATTTCGTCATCCAGGCAACCGAACTTCGGTAATCCTGGTCATCGAGCACCCCTTTTTTGCCAGCCGTGCTTAATATTCCAATTCCAAGAGGCTTGGTGATAAACAACCTGCAACCGGGTTTTGCGGTATTATTTCTTTTTACCTGGGAAGCAGGCATTATTCCTGTTACAGCCAATCCGAAAACCGGGTCGGATATATCAATGCTGTGCCCCCCAGCGAGTGGTATCCCGGCTTCCCTGCAACTGTCAACAGCGCCTTCGATCACCCGGGCTGCCATTTCAGCGGGCAGTTTGGATACCGGCCAGCCAAGAATGGAAACAGCCATCAGCGGTTTCCCGCCCATGGCATACACGTCGCTTATCGCGTTGGTTGCGGCAATGCTCCCGAAATCATACGGATCATCCACGATCGGTGTAAAAAAATCCGTTGTGCTGATCATCGCCATTCCGTTACCCAGGTCATACACTGCCGCATCATCGCGTGATTCGCAACCTACCAGCAGGTTTTCAAAAGCTGATTTATCGGGTATCTGCTGAATGATACCGCTTAAGTCGGCAGGTGATATCTTGCAGCCACAGCCTGCGCCCGGACTGAATTGCGTTAGTTTAATATTCGGAGTTATCATGGGTTTATCATTTTTTCAAGAATTCTGCTGGCTATTTCATCCGGATTTTCATCCGTTACAAAGATGTTATTGACTTCTGCACGCTTGTGAATTCCCATACTTCTGGCATACACCTTGTCATAGTACTCTAAAACGATCTCCACTGCCTTTTCCATATGTCTTTCCATGATATATTTCCTGGCCTGATCTGCCTTTTCACTGCCCAGGCGCCGGTCAATACGACTGAGGGCGGTTATCAGCAATTCTGTTTCACCGCCGGTATAGGATTCAACCAGTCGTTTTACCCGCTCTTCAAAAGGAACCACAACATTGACAAACCTGGCTGATGACATTTGGGCATAAAAGGGTTTGGGAATAAATACCTGGCCAATGGCCAGACTTTCATCTTCAACAAAAACCGGTTCACCTTTTTTTAATGCAGATAAACAGGCATATAATTCATTTTCAAATTGTTCAGTGGAGGGCTGCGGAGGCATGCCAAGATGCCCGAATACCGATCCTTTATGCCGGGCCAGCCGTTCAAGATGAATGACCTGCCCTCCCCTTTTTTCAATCTCCTCCAGAATCTCTGTCTTTCCAGTGCCCGTCATGCCTCCAATAACAACGAGGTTTAGAACAGGTTGCCCGAAAAAGTCATGAATGTGCCTTCGCCAGGCCTTATACCCCCCATCCAGGGTATGCGATTTCAGGCCCGATGTATTGAGCAGCCAGGCCATGCTGTTGCTACGCATACCTCCCCGCCAGCAATATAGCGCAAGCTCTCCTTCCCGTGTGATATCCGAGGCCTGCCTGACAAATTCCTTCATTTTAGGACCCACCAGTTCAAGTCCTTTCATCATGGCTTCTTTTGATCCTTTCTGAAGATATAGTGTGCCTACAATGGATCGTTCCTCATTACTGAAAAGCGGAAGACTTAACGCACCGGGAATATGTCCGCGGTCAAATTCAGCAGGTGATCTGACGTCGAGAATGGGGCAGTTCAGGCCCTTTTCCAGGAATCTGCCTATATCTAACTTGTAATCAGTCATTTCAATCAAAATTCACATGATCGTAGGATGATAAATCCTTTGCCTTCTTGCGGTATTGCTTGGCATTTTTGCTATTACCGGCTGCCAGGTTGATCCGGCTTAAACCAAAGTATCCGTATGAAGCATATTCTGCGCCAATCGGTCCATAAAGCTCTGCCTTGTTGATACCCGACCAGTAAAACTGTTCTGCAGATTTGGTGTTTTCATATTTTTGCTCCTGGATCACAGCTTTGAAAATATCAATTTGTGCCTGATAAAACCGGTTCAGGGATTCATGTGGCATGCCATTTAAGAGAGATTCAGCTTCTCCGAATTTCTTAATAACAAGAAGATCACGAATATAATGAAGTTTGAATTCATGATTTCTGGGAAAGGCTTCCTTTAGCTTTTTACTGTACATGATCGCCTTTACCGGATCCTTTTCAAAATCCTGGTAAATACCCGATAGGAAAGTCATGGATTCTGCAGCCAGAAAGACTGATGAATCAGCAGATATTTTTAATTGTGCCAATCCAAGTTTTTTATTCCCATGCGGGAAGAAGATAAGCGCCGGCTTATAAATAGGGTGTGCAATCGCATAGGCTTCACGGTAATAATTATACAATCCGGTTATAAAATAAAAGTCCTTGAATGTCTTTGTGAAATCAAATGATTTCATCACCCACTGATATGTTTTGGGTGCCAGGGAGAGCACTTTTCCGCTTAATCCGTTATCTGCATAATACAATAGGAGTAAACCGGCAGAACCCAGGCCCGCCAAAAGGTTTTCCGCATCCGATTCGTTTAGCTTCAGTTTTGCCTGTGCCAGCGAAATAGCCTTCTCAAGATAATTTTCAAAAATCTCCGCATTTTTACTGCCAGGGGTCAGGGGAAAGTTTTTCCAATATAATTCCATACCCCTGAAGAGGTAGGAAAGTGCGCATTCTCCACATTTTTTATCGATATAAAGGGATACTTCAGAAGCATCTTCAAATTGAAGATTATATATACAGACAACTCCTTTTTTTATTTCATCAAAGGCTTGCTGATCCTGCAAGACCTGTCCATGTGAATTATCGCGTAAAATTAAATAGGAACAAAAAAACCAGGAGTATTTTGCCAGTATTTCCAGTCATAGCATGATGAAAATACCGGAAATTATTTGGTTGCAGCATGGCCTGGAGAACTCTTAAATTCTTTGAATTGATGGTTCATTTCGTTTGACGTAATGGTGCCCCCTGTTTCAATCAGGATCATATGCCTGAATTCAACCGCTTCACCCTTATTCAACATCAGTGTATTTTCAGGTTCACCGGGATTGTAAGCTTTTTTTCCAATATTATTCACAGAAAATAACCCATATCCACGGGCATGCCAGTAGCCGGGATAGCCGGGATTAGAAGGATGGTCAAACAGGCAGATGGAGATCTCCTCACCTGCTTTGATGGCGGTGAGACTCACCCAGGATGCCCTCGTTCCCCATACCGCATCTTTTTCTTTTCCTTCACTGCTGCGATAAACTCCATTTACTCCCTCGTTGTTTAATACGGGAACAGTTGTCGGCTTTCCGGATGCATCCGTGAAAACCTCAGGAGTTTCAGAGGGTGTTTCAAAGGCACGATCTACGCGAAGGGCAAAAAAGCCTTCCTTGCTATCGCCGAACTTCACCGGGCCATTGGTTGCTTTTAATTTTGTAATTCTTACCATTTTCCGGTTAAGTTCATCACCTGAAAATATCATGGAAGTTTCTTCATCCAGCAAAACCTGTTCCTCCCGGTTTACCCACTGGCATGTGAAAACCAGCAAGCCACTGCCTGGTCCGCCTTCCGCCTTTACTATCTTTACATTGAGGATGCTTCCGTAACGCGACTTTTCAGTTTCGGGAATAGCATAGGAATTATTCCAGAAATCGAGGCCGTTTACATCTCCATAATTAAACCAGCAGCCAACGTGGTGGGGATGATCGACCCGCTCCCCTGGTCGTGGATTGATCGGGAATCCCCGGGTAACCTCTATGCCTGTTGAAGTGCAGAGGGGATATAAAATTGGTTTTTCCAGGGTTTTGGGATAGATAAACGAGGTAAAAAACTTTCCGCCAATGCTCACATCTACTTTTTGGGCATTATCATCCCTCTGAAACGTAACCTCAGTTTGTGCCAATTTTTTCGATTGAGGAAAAACCGAAGAAACCAGCAACATTATCATTACCTGAACTATAATCCTCTTCATTGTTCACTGTTCATTGTTCATTGTTAATTGTTCATTGCCCTTTAACTTTTAACTTTGAGTTTTTGGTTTTTGGTTTTTCACTAAAGTCTAAAAACCTTTCCCCCCGCCATAACTTCCTGCGTTTTTTCGTCGAATGTGCTCCGCATACCGGTGCGATAGGCGGCATTTGCCATAATACAGGCGATAGCATGGTTCAATCCGGCCTCAACAGGTGCATTCGTCTGTTTTCTTGATCTGACACATTCCATCCAGTTGCGCATATGTGCAGAAGTCAGCGGATCACTACTCGTATTGGCATCGGTTGTCACCTGCACTTCAGGAAGTTTAAACGGCTCAAGAAGATTGGGCTGCATATTCATTGCCGCTGCTTCTTCTGCCTGTAATCCTCCTTCAGGGGTGATCGTGTTGTTGTCGAGATTCATCATGCCGGCATTGGAGTAATATAGCTCCTTGGTTCCTCCTGCGGAATTGGTAAACCGGGAGGAATAGACGACCTGGAATCCCTGCTTTGCATTATCCTTTGGACCATAATCAAAAACAGCAGTAAGTGTATCAGCATTTGTCCGGCCATCCTGCCACTGGTAAATTCCCCCGTTGGCAGCCACACTCCTGGGATGAGACAACCCGGTAAACCAATGCACCGTATCAATCTGGTGGCACATCCATTGACCGGGAATACCTGATGAATAGGGCCAGAACAATCTGAATTCAAGGTATTTCCTTGGATCCCATTTTTCTACCGGCCTGTTTAAAAGATACCTTTTCCAGTCTGTGTCCTGTTCACGAATAGAGGCCACAAGTGCCGGGCGGCGCCATCTGCCGGGTTGATTTACATTCCAGCACATTTCAACCATCACAATATTTCCAAACTTGCCCGACTGAATGAAGCGTCCGGCTTCCTGGTAATTAGCGCCACTGCGGCGCTGGGATCCGATCTGAACTATTATTTTGTTATCCCTGCAGGCCTTTAAAGCTGCGCTGGCATCGGCCATGGTTTCAGCAAATGGCTTTTCCACATAGGCATCTTTTTTGGCCCTGGCAGCTTCGGCCAGGTGCAATGCGTGCTGAAAATCGGCCGTACTGATAATGACTGCATCAATATCTTTTCGGCTGTATAATTCGTCATTATTGGAGCATAAACTCACATCCCACCCCGTTTTTTCCCTAATGAATGCCTTGCCCTCTTCGCGTCTCACATTCCAGATGTCGCTGAGTGCAACCAGTTCAAAATTAAGTTCTGCTGCATGTTCATTAAAACAGGGAAGCAGGGCACTTTTAAACCGGTCGGAAAAACCAACAACCCCTACCCTTATTTTGTCATTCGCCTTTAATATGCTTCCTGCAAGGGGGGCCCCAAAGACCTGGCTGCTGAGTGACACTCCGGCTGTGCCAATAGCAACATTTTTAATAAAACTTCTCCTGGTTTCCATGGCGCTATTTTTGCAGGGTAACTAAATTCTTAAACAGGTCCTTATTGGCTTTCAGCTTGTCTTCATTGCCGTATACACAATATACTTGTTGCCCGAGCACCTTGGCCAGCACGGTACTCATCTGCCGGATATCCTCCGGAGTTGTGGCAAGTACTGCATCACGGTCCTTCTGAATAGCTTCCTTTGAAGTTTTTTCCATGTACCTGCGGAATGCCAGTTCTCCCTTTTCCGAGGGGGTCATCAGGTAATCCAGGTTGGCAATTGTGCCGATAATATAGCGTGTCATGGTCATTGAATCAGCCTGGAATTTAGATAAATAGTCGATCGTACCCTGATAATTGTCGAGGGTTTCTTTCAGGTTTGGATCGCGATAGGATGCGAGGTAAAACGTTCCGCTTTTACTGATCCCTGAGAAACCACCGTAAGCACCACCAACTACCCTTATCCTGGTTTGCAGCCAGTCGGTTGACATTACCTGGCTCAGCACGTTCCACTTTCCATCCCAGGGAAGTCCCAGCTTCCTGAAATCATAACCCTGCAGCACGTACTGCACTTTGGATGCTGTTTCGATTCCCTCATTTTTGGCGTCTGGTTTCAGCAGCCATGTTTTATAGGTTACCGGCCTATCAGCTAATGCAGCCGACAGCAAAGGCAGATTTTTTGTATAAACCTTGAAATCTTCCTCACTGGAGGTCGTTCCTGCCAGCAGATTGCTTCTTGTAAACAAGGCATCCTTTACCAGGTTCAGCTGGTCAATGACGCCGTCCGGATCCATGGCATACCGTTTTACCAGGTCCGTAACAAACCAGTAATAGGATGCTCCACGGATCATGTCATTGAAAACACCACGCTGTGAATAATAGGATTCAAGGCGGTTGAGGGCAACACGGTATCCGTTTTGCGTTACGTCGGATTCAACCTGTGACTGGTGCCTGCGAAGCAATTCCCCAAGCCTGTCCTTGTTGTCGAGCTTGGTTTTGGTCAAAATCTCAGCCAGCAATCGCATGGATGTATCCAGTTTTTCTGTGGTTGTCTTCATTTGTATCCTGAATTCCGGCAACATTTTGTTGTCATCGTAATCAGGAAGGAAAGCGGCCAGCGTGGTATTGAACCCGCCTGTGTTTATGTTCAAAGCCTTATCCAGTTTTTCATATGAATAACTCCCTGCATCCATCTTTCCCAGCAATTCACTCAAAACAGCAGCATAAGGGATCATCTCCTGGGAAAGTACCCGGAGATCGAACCAGTAATTCATATAAACAATATGATTGGTAAACTCATTATGATACAGTTGTGAAACCCCGTCAACCTTTTGCGATGTAACATCATACCAGGTGGCTTCACGGTTTATATCACTGATTTTCAGTACAGGTATGGTAGCCAGGGCTTCCGGACTGTCTTCTTTCTTCTGATAAGCCACCAGGTCCTGTGTGATCTTTACAATAGTATCGAGATCCTTTGGAGCCAGTTTTTGCTTGTACTCGGCAAGTTCTGCAGTGATTTTTTTAGCGTTTTCCTTTTCCAGTCCGGGTTTGGGCTCCAATGTAACTACCAGGCCATAAGGATTATCTATAAAATCCTTTTGGATTATATCCTCTAAATAAGTAGAAGTTAACGAGGTTTTCAGTTGTGTTAGCAGCGTTTCGTATTCCAGGGCGGGAAACGGATCATTTGTAAAAAGCCAGCTCGTCATACTTCTTACATTATAGGCAATGCCCTTCTGGGCATCATCGCCTTCCCTTAATCTGAATTCCATCCTGTTTATCGATCCCTGGAGAGTCTCCCTGTCAATTTTTTCTTTCACAACCTTTTTCAGGGTTTTCAGGATAATCGAACGGAATGAGTCTTTATTCGCCACGTTAGCATTCTGCACTACAATGCTGAACATATTCTGCTGCATATTTTGTGTAGCTCCGTAAATGTCCTTGCCAATACCCGCTTCGTTCAGGGCTTTCCTCACAGGACCAGATTCCTGGTTCACAAGCACATCTGCCAGTATATCCAGGGCAATCACGGTGGCCTGATCCGAACCCCTGCCTATCACCCAGTTCATGGCAAGGTAGGTTTGATCATCAACCGGAGCACCTTCGATAACGGGATAATTTGCCTTAACCTCCTTCAGTTCAGTAAAAGGCGGGTTCACTTTTGCATCGGCACCAGGATCCGCCTTATCATATTTGGAAAGATATTCCTTGTCGATGAATGCAAGTTCCTGCTCCAGGTCAGCATTTCCATACAGAAAAATATAACAGTTGGAAGGATGGTAATGTCTTTTGTGAAAACTGACGAAATCGTCATAGGTCAGCGTGGGAATGGCTGATGGATATCCGCCCGATGAAAACCGGTAACCGTTTTCAGGAAACAGATTCTTCTGGATCTGGTACCATAGCTCACGCTCGGGACTTGAAAATGCGCCCTTCATTTCATTATACACAACACCCTTGTATTCAAGAGGTGAGTCCTTGCTGTTAAGTTCATAATGCCAGCCTTCCTGCATAAAAATCCGGGGGTCACTGTATATAAGAGGATTGAAAACAGCATCGAGATAGACATGCATCAGATTGAAATAGTCCTTTGTATTCACACTGGCAACAGGGAATACGGTGAAGTCGGGATAAGTCATTGCATTCAGAAATGTATTCAGCGACCCCTTTGAGAGAACATCAAACGGACTCTTAACCGGGAAATTCTTTGAACCATTTAGCAATGAATGTTCCATAATATGAGGAGTGCCGGCATCTGATTCCGGTATGGTCTTGAAAGCAATGCTGAAGGTATTGTTCGGATCATCTGCCGCAATTTTTAATACACGGGCGCCACTTTTAATGTGTTCCAAAAGATAGCAGTCCGCATTTACTTCTTTCACAAATTTTTTCTCAATCAGGCGATAACCTGGATAGGACGGTTCATGTTTACAGGCAGAGGATAAGGACATCATAGTGATAAAAATAATTAGGGCGTTTAATGGCCGTAAGTGAAAAGGTTTTGATTTCATAATTGTAAGGTTAGGCTAATGGAATGTGAAATGAATACAGTGGAATAAAAGTAAGAAAATTTACGGTATCTGTTCAGGAGGCACCAGCAAATTACTGTATTCAATGCTTAAAAGCCTGGCAATGCTTATTGCACCCGTTTATGGTAGTCTGTACTTTCAAATATCTTATCAGCTGATTGTGCCACAAATCCGCCGAATAATGTCCCGTTTGGCAGGGTATATCGCTGCGCAAATTCATAATAGCAGGAAGGTATATTGAAGGTTCCTTCTATAAATTCCACCGCTATGCTGTCTGCCATTGTACTGGATTGCTGCAGATAATCTCCTGGCGTACCCTTCACCTCACCTCCCGAACTGTTTAAGACAAAACCGTTTTCTTTCAGGATTTGATTTACTTTTAAAATAGTATTATACTTTTTAAGGGCATTTACACTAATCGTAAAGTGGTTGGCCCTGAATCCGAATACATAGAACCAGGCTGCATATTCCGATTCTTCCCGCAAATCATTATAAAGGTTGTAAGAAAGTGGTTTTAGCAGACTACCGCTATAGATCAGGTTAGCGGAGTCAAATTTTTCCGGAGGTTGCCTGTCGAGGCTGTCCCTGAAAAGCCGCTGAAGTTTTTCCGAAAATTCGGAAAGGATCAGCTGGCTGATGAAAATCCTTGGAGCATCAGGATTGTCAGGAATCTCGAAATGCCTGGCAAACAAATGCTTATCCTTAAAAATGTATTCTCCCTTTGCAGCATATCCTTGCTGAATAAATGGCCTGGCAATAACGTCTATATTGATAGCCGGATAATCCAGGGTTCGAAAGGCAATATGATCGTTTTTTATAATTTCCCCTTCCCTGTCAAAAAGGTCAACAATTTTCTGAACGGAAGGATTCCGTTCATTATAATCAACCCAAAGACGGTTAAAAATTGTATCTAAGTCCATAGATGTCTGGTTTCCGTATAAAGCTGTTAACTAACACCCGGAGATTGTAAATTGTTCAGGGTCGTTTTTTTCCATCGGCTGGTATAAGCCATATGGTATAGGCATTTACTGTAAGATTCAGGGAGATATACCATCCATCCTGCAGCTCCCATGTCCTGTTCACTTCTGAAGCTTGTGCCTGTAGACTGGCATGAAGATTTGTATAATCTTCAAAGTTGGGATTCACAGTGGCAGGCAAAAAAGACTTATCCATATGGTGATTGTTCCAGGTAAGATTATTTTGAAGGAGAAGATACCTTAATTTATCCATGCAATGCTGCAAACCAATCGGGGCAAGAGGATAGGTTATACAATAGGCTCCGTTAAAAGCAAGGAGATCCTCGTAGTTTTTGAAAACCTTTGAATTGTCTTTAATTGGTTTTGCCTTTTTTAAATCCACTCCATTTACCTGTGTATAGGCTGTTACATATAATGAAAACAACACAAATATATAGCAGATAATTTTTCTCATTATGATGATTTGGGTTTACACATTTCTCATTATTCATCTCTCAATTCTCATCTCTCATTTCTCATCTCTCATCTCTCACCTCTCATCTCTCACTCATCTCTCATTACTCATCTCTCATCTCTCATTTCTCCTAACTACCATCTGACAGCAACCTCTTGTTCCTGCTAGTCCCCAGTCCCTAGTCCCTCCTTATACACCGGCGTACAAATTCAACAATAATGGGATTCAACTCATTTTCGGCAGATGACAGCGCCGGTTGAAACAGGGTACCAAGAAAAAAGGGATGTGACCTGATCTCAAATGCACGCATTTGTCCGTCTTCTGATGCCGCTGTGAACACTAATCCGTTAGATTCAAGCGTTTTTAAGTATTGGCCATTAATACCATAGCTGCAAAAATACTTCCCGATAAATTGTTCCTTGCCGATAATCTGGTTCAGAATGGAATCCTTCCTTACAATTTTAAGTACCTCACTTTGCTCCACCAGGGAGCAAGCCAGCTTTACAATGATCAGCTCTTCGCCGGACGGATTGGTTTCCTGGTGATCAGCATTATTTATATGACAGACATTTCTTGCGAATTCAATGGCCATGTGTTGAAAACCGCCACAATTGCCGAAAGTGGGAATTTTGTTCTTTCTCGTATATGATATGGCATTAAGAACATTTTCCATATCGCGATAGGGAGAGCCGGGCGTAACCCACATACCGGCATATCCATCCTTAAATGCCTTTTCAAAGTCGAATTTATCAGTGTCAAACCAGTCAAACTCAATATCCCGGCTCATTAGTTTTTTAAGCGGAATGAATGTATCGTTGATGGCCCGCAAGGTTATATGTGATGGATCATAATCCCCCAGGACGGCAATTTTAACTGGCATGGATATTTCGTTTTGGTAAAGTGTAAAATTACAACCGATCCCGCGGATTAATATACACGTCGGGGCTTTTTTTCTCGCGGATCTCGCGGATCTCGCAGTCCTATTTTACCCTCGGTTATCGAAATCTGACCACTTCGTGGTCAAATCCAGGTTGATCCGGTTAATCGAATGCAATGAGATTCTCTGTGACCTCTCATTTTTATAACGCGTTATGCGAAATTCTCTGTGCGCTCTGTGTTAAAATTTTTGGCCATCTCATCAGATCTACGGATTGCTTTTTTTGTATATTGCCCCAACAAAATGACGATTGCACGCAACCATATATTCACCATCCTCCTCTATTAACAAAGTATCTGTCATGTCATTCAAATACCTGCACTTTGTCAATGCCCTCATTTCAGGATGTTTAACACTCCTTGGATTTTCCTGCGATCTTGTTAACCCGCGGGTTGAATATGGTACCCCCAATGCCAAATTTATCGTCAATGGCACAGTGACGTCAGTTGAAACAGAGGAACCAGTTGAGAATATCCGGGTTATTATGAAAAATGAGGCAATAATGAAAAATGACACGGCATATACCGATAATGAAGGTAAGTATGAGGTGGTGGATGAAGGGGCTTTTCCAACGAATCAAACGTATACAATTCAGTTTCAGGATTTTGATTTTGAATCAAATGGGGCATTCAATGATAAGGATACCCTGGTTGAATTTAAAGACCCGGAATTTTCCCATGGCAATGGTCATTGGTATGAGGGAGAGACCACCAAAGAACTCGAAATCAAACTGACTCCCAAAAAATGATCAACCGCATACCACTTAGGAAAAAACTTGCCCTCGAGCTATTCAGAACATTCAGAAAAAACGAAAGTAAGCTTCACCAGCTTAATTACATATTATGGGAATGCACCCTGCGATGCAACCTGAATTGCCTTCATTGCGGCAGTGACTGCAAAAAAGATGCTTCTTTACCCGACATGCCCCTGAAAGATTTTCTCAATGCCCTGGACCAGTTAAAAGACCTTGTTAACCCAAACAAGACAATGATCGTGTTAACGGGAGGGGAAACTCTGTTAAGAATTGACATCGAGGAAACCGGTCGAAATCTATATAAAAGGGGATTTCCCTGGGGTATCGTAACCAATGGAATGTTTTTAAACGAACAAAAACTTAAAGCCCTTATGCAGTCGGGCTTAAGGGCTGTGACAGTGAGCCTTGACGGCCTTAAGACCTCACATAACTGGTTAAGGGGGAATGCACGAAGTTTTGATCTGGCGGTGAGTGCAATTAATTTATTGCCAAAGACCCCCGGATTGAAATATGATGTGGTAACCTGTGTGAACAGGAAAAACTTTCATGAACTGGATTCTCTAAAGGAATTTCTGATAAATCATGGAATTGCTGACTGGCGGATATTTACCGTTTTTCCCATTGGCCGGGCTGCCGATAATCCTGATTTGCAGTTGAATGCCGGTGAGTTCAAAGGTTTGTTTGACTTTATTCAGGAAACACGGCGGGAAAATAAGATTGGTTTAAATTATGGATGTGAAGGGTTTTTAGGCAATTATGAGCGGGAAGTAAGGGATAATTTCTTTTTTTGCCGGGCCGGAATTAATGTTGCGTCGGTACTGGCGGATGGTTCCATTTCTGCCTGTCCCAACCTGAGGGAAAACTTCATACAGGGAAATATTTACAGAGACAATTTCGCAGATGTATGGCAAAACAGATACCAGATCTTCAGGGACAAAAGCTGGACAAAAACCGGTATCTGTGCTGATTGCTCATTCCATAAGTATTGTGAAGGCAATGGCATGCATCTCCGGAATGAAAAAACGGGAGAGTTGATGTTTTGTCACCTGAAGAGGATTGAAGAGGGTGACGGGTAATCGGTATTCGGTATTCGGTATTCGATAATCGGATCGGTAATCGGAAATCGGTATTCGGTAATTGGTAATCGGTATCGAGATCCGCGAGATCAGCGGGAACTTCCTCCTCCTATTCCTTGATAATTTTCCTGGATATCGTTTGATTCCCGTCATTTATTTGAATAGAATAAAATCCGGGTCTTAAGGAATTCACATCAATTGTATTTTCAGTTGAATTCAATTTTCCCTTCGATATAGTCCTCCCTGAAGCATCGCTGATTGTAAAATCTGCCTGTCGCGAAAATCCTGGCCATTCAACCCTGAGTTCGGACTGAACCGGATTTGGATACACAGCAATACCGTTTTTTCCCGGAACCTGATCCAATGCCGTGACAACCTTGGTCGTATATAACGCCAGATATTTCGCTTTCACTCAGCGGCCTGTTATAGATACGCAAATCATCCAGCGAACCACGGAAAGAATTTTCGAATTCGTCCACATACTGACCAATCCTGAGTGGCACCGACGTATTTTGAATGGAGGTTATGTTGGAGTATGTAAGTGAATTCAGCTCTCCATTGAAGTATATTGCCATCGTACCATCTGACGGGTCCCAGCGAAGAACAATACAATACCACTCGTTTAAAAACAGTTTGCCATTCGAATCAAGCAGGTGCATAGTGGTCGGACTGACTATTCCGCTGTTTATTGTACCATCTGCGCTGATGGCCAGTTTATATTCATATTCATTCCTGCCGCCTGTTCCCATTTTAACAACAATATATCCGCTGATGTCCTGCTCCTGCCTTATCCATGTAGCTATTGTCAGGCCTGTAACATTCGAAAAATCCAGTGAACTGGTATCCTTTATCTCCACATAACTTAGTGGAGAAAAATAGGCTGTAATTCCCCGGTCTCCCCTCAGATAATAAACCTCGTGCGTAGTTCCGTTGTTTCCATTGCCGCTGTAATCATCTGCATCGAAATTAAGCGGCAAATACAGCACCAGTCCCTCGGTTGGGATTTGTGAAAACAGACAGGCACCTAATATGAAGGATAAGATAATTGTAGTAGCAAGTTTTCTCATTACAGATAGTTTTGGAATTTCAAAGATAAATCTTTGTATGATATACTGAATACCTGCAATAACAAGTTCTTTCGAATTATTGATGCAGTCACTTTTTTACCTGTCTGTCTTTTTTTAAATGGCAATTTTTGAAAAGCTTTAAAATCGGACAGAAATATTCCGTATTCTTTTATATTTTTATTGTGTTAACGATGATCACAATATTTCCATCGTGTACACCGGATTTAAATCTTCATAAAAACAACTATAATTATGAAAACACAAGCCGTGAAAATTCTGGCAGTACTTTTTATGCTGGCAATGGTTTCTTTTACAGGAAAACCGGATAAAGATGCCTTGTCCCTGTATTCCGAACTTGACAGGAGTTCCGCTCCAAATACGATCAGTAAAAACGAAAAAGGCAATGGATGGATCCTTCTATTTGACGGAACTTCCCGTGACCAATGGCATGGATACAATTTGTCAGGATTTCCCGACAGCTGGACCGTGGAAAATGGAACACTTACAATGAACAGCAAGGGCGGCCAGGAGGACCAGGATATCATTACCAATAAAAAATATAAGGGATTTGCATTTAGCTTTGATTTTAAACTCACTAAGGGTGCAAACAGCGGGATCCTCTTCCAGGTGGAGGAAAATCCGAAGTATAAATTCCCGTATGAAACAGGTCCTGAATTTCAGGTCATTGACCAGGATAACTGGCCCGATAAATTGGAAGACTGGCAGATCCTCGGAGCCAATTATGCCATGTATACTCCCCTGGCAAAACCCTATAAGCCGGTCGGCGAATGGAACAGCGCCTTGCTGGTGGTGGATGGAAATCATGTTACCCAGGTGTTAAACGGGGTAATTGTGGTAACCTACGAAAAATACTCCGATGACTGGAAGAAACGGCGGGATAGCGGAAAATGGGCAGATTACCCTGACTATGGAAAATATGATGAAGGGCATATTTCATTGCAAAATCACGGTACGAAGGTTTGGTACCGTAATCTGAAAATCAAGGAATTTTAATCCGGACAATATTTACACCATGAAAACTTATAATAATTCCCGACGCGACTTTATAAGGAAAAGTGCATTTGCCTCCGCAGCACTGACCATATTACCCAGCCATGTGATCAGTGGTTTGGGACATACTGCCCCCAGTGACAAACTCAATATTGCCGGAGTAGGGATCGGTGGTAAAGGACACCCGAACCTGGTGGGTATGGCAACAGAAAATATTGCAGGCTTATGTGACGTCGACAGAAAATATGCTGAGCCCTGTTTTAAGGAATTTCCGAAAGCAAAACAGTATTCCGACTGGCGTAAGATGTTTGATGAGATGAAAGATTCAATCGATGCAGTGATGGTGGCCACTGCCGATCATACCCATGCCATTATAGCTGCCACGGCCCTTACCCTGGGTAAACATGTTTACTGTCAGAAGCCGCTAACCCATTCGGTATATGAATCACGCCTGTTGACAAAACTGGCAGCCAAACACAAGGTAGCCACGCAAATGGGAAACCAGGGTAATTCGGGAGATGGTGTACGCCAGGTTTGTGAATGGATATGGAATGGTGAAATCGGGGAGGTTAAGGAAGTACATGCCTGGACCGACCGTCCTATATGGCCGCAGGGACTGTCAAGGCCCACTGAGGTGATGCCGGTTCCGGCCACACTGGATTGGGATCTGTTTATCGGACCTGCGCCAGTCCGGCCTTTTAATTCCATTTATACACCCTGGAACTGGAGGGGATGGTGGGATTTCGGAACCGGAGCCTTTGGAGATATGGCCTGCCATGTTCTGGATCCGGTTTACCAGTCCTTAAAGCTCGGTTATCCCGATAAGGTGCGTGGCAGTTCAACTATTGTGAACACCGAATCGGCACCCCAGGCTGAAACGGTCGAGTTTTCATTTCCTGCCCGCACCAATTTGGAAAAGGTGAATATGCCGGCAGTGAGGATTTATTGGTATGACGGCGGATTACTCCCAAACCGGTCTGATCTGATCCCGGACGGTGAAAACCTGATGTCGGATGGATTGGGCGGATGCATTTTTGTTGGGTCAAAAGACACGCTTATATGTGATTGCGGCGGCTTCCGGGCCAGGCTGGTTTCCGGACGGGTTCCCAATGTGACTCCCTATTTACGAAGAATTCCGGGGGCAATTGGTTATGTGGATGGTCCGCATGAGCAGGATTGGATACGTGCCTGCAAAGAATCACCTGAAAACAGGGTCCAGCCTACATCCAATTTCTCCTATTCAGGGCCATTTAATGAAATGGTATTACTGGGTGTGCTTGCAGTCCGTTTGCAAAGTCTGAACAAAACGCTGTTATGGAATGCTGAGAAAATGCAGTTTGAAAACATTTCTGCAAGCGATGAATTGAATATAGTCACTTCCGATGAATTTAGTGTGATTGACGGGCATCCGACGTTCAATAAACAATTTGCAAAAAGCAATGCACTTGAAAGTGCAAATGGATATATTAAACACAAGTATCGTGAAGGTTGGAATTTGCCAGCTATGCCCATGTAATTCTCAAGCAGGCAAATACTACTTCCATGAATAAGAATACGCGGTATTTATATTTTATCTGCCTCATAGCCACCATGGGTGGCCTTATGTTCGGTTTCGACATAGCGATCATATCCGGTGCCGTACCGTTCATACAATCCTATTTTCACTGGAACGAGCTTCAGCTGGGCTGGGGCGTGAGTTCCCTGCTGGTAGGCGCTATTATCGGTGCTTTTGGTTCTGGTGTTTTTACCGACAGATACGGCCGCAGGAAAGTGCTGATCTTCATCGCCCTTTCATTTGCCATTTCATGCGGTGCCACTGCCCTTGCATCAGATTCAACAGTGTTTATCGCTGCGCGTATATTGGGAGGTTTGGCAGTGGGATCAGCATCCGTTCTTTCACCGATGTATGTTTCTGAAGTTTCCCCACCCGATAAGAGAGGAATGCTCGTAGCCATCTACCAGTTCACGATCACCTTTGGTATATTGATTTCCTATTTCATCAATTACTGGCTTCATGATATTGACAATAACTGGCGCTGGATGTTTGCCACCGGGATCATTCCGTCGGTATTATTCTTCATCGGGTTATTCTTTATTCCGGAAAGTCCCAGGTGGTTATACAAAGCAGGTTTCAGGGATAAATCAATGAAGGTCCTCACCCGAATAGGTGGCATTGCCCTGGCGGAGGTTGAAATTAAGGAAATAGCAGCATCCCTTGCGGGCAATTCCCTGAAAATTTCTGTACGCGAATTATTCAGTCCATCCTACCGTAAAGTTTTGCTGGTGGGTTTCTTTCTGGCAGTGCTGGTGCAAGTCAGTGGCATCAATACAGTAATCGACTATGCCCCAAAAATACTCATGGCTGCCGGAATCCAGATCAAATCGGCTCTTCTGCAAACCTCGCTGATCGGGATTATCAATGGGGTTTTCACCTTTGTGGCGATTTTGCTTATCGACAGGGTCGGACGCCGTAAACTTTACCTGGTTGGATCCGCCGGAATGGCCCTGTCGCTGATCATTCTGTCAATTTCATTTTATTTCGACCTGAACAGCCTGATCACCTTAGCCTGTATCATGCTTTTTATTGCATTTTTCGCATCCTGCGTCGGCCCGGCATTCTGGACTCTTGTTTCAGAAATTTTCCCGAACCGGATCCGGGGAACAGCAGTAGCATTTGCTTCTTTCACACAGTGGATCTTCAATTTCCTGGTTGTGCTTTTCTTTCCCTATTTTCTTGCCTTTGTCGGAGGTGCAACCACCTTTCTCTTCCTTGCCCTGATGTGCATAGTGCAATGGTTGTTCAGCTATTTCTACATCCCCGAAACAAAAGGAAAGTCACTGGAGAAGATTGAGGAATTGTGGGGGTGAATCGCCTGTCATAATCCAGTATACATAGCCAACTCATCCTATTGACCCCTCCCGGGATCCAATCGTTTTAAGTCTGGATAAATCCTGAATTTCTTCCGTGAGAACAATTATTTACCTCCTATGTTATAAATATTATTATTATCAAAATGTTACATTAAATTTTTAAAATTAATCATTTCAAAAATGAAACTTAAATGGAAAGCCACGTTCATCGCTTTGATAATTTTGTCGATGGTTGTTGAAGGAATAAATGCCCAAATCAAGTCAAATGACGGACTTCAACAGTTATTTGAGAATTACTATGAAGAACAGTTGAAACTTTTTCCATTGACAGCTACCGCTGTTGGCGATAGTCGGTATAATAATATTCTCCAAATTGAAGGATCAAAAGAATTTATTAAACAGGTGAATGAATTTTATACAAAGTACCTGTCAGATTTAAATACATTCAAACCTGAAAACCTCAATTTTGAAGACAGGATCTCTCTTTCAATTTTAAAATATATCCTGGCCCGGGAACTGAAAGCACGCCAATTCCGTCCGGAACTGATGCCAATCACGCAGTTCAATTCTTTGCCGCTTACTATGGGACAGCTTGGGAGTGGCTTAGGTGATCAGCCATTTAAAAGTGTACAGGATTATGATAACTGGCTTCAGCGGGTAAATTCTTTTACTGTATGGACAGATACTACCATTGCAAATCTCAGAAAAGGTATAAAAGCAGGTATGATTTTACCTCGAGCTTTAGTAGTTAAAATGATACCTCAGTATGAAAACCTGGCTACAAGCGATACTTCAAAAAATGTTTTCTATGGTCCGGTAAAACATTTTCCCGGGCATTTTTCAAAAGAAGATAAAATCCGTTTAATCAATGAATTTAACCATGCGATCAATGAGCAGTTAATTCCTTCATATAAAAAACTAGGTGCATTCTTAAGTGGAGAATATCTGGAAGCAGCACGATCAACCAGCGGTATTAATGCACTACCGGAGGGAGATGCGATGTATGAATTCTTTGTATCGGTTTATACCACCACGGACAAAACGCCGGAGGAAATTTATCAGACCGGTTTGAACGAAGTACAAAGAATTACAAGTGAAATGGAACTGCTAAAAAATCAATTGGGTTTTAATGGCAGCTTAAAGGAATTATTCAGTTTTATGCAGACAGATAAAAGGTTTATGCCCTATACTACTGAAAAGGAAGTTTTGGACAGTAACTGGAAAGTACTGATTACTATTCAGCCCCAGATAAATAAACTGTTTGGTGCAGTTCCCAAGACTCCTTTTGAAATAAGAGCAACTGAATCGTTCCGGGCTGCTTCAGCTGCTCCGCAATATAACAGGAGTTCGGCAGATGGTGCGCGCCCTGGTATATTCTATGTTCCCATTTTGGATCCAACCAAAGTAAATGTAACTAACTGGGCTCTGGAAGCGACCTTTTTACATGAAGCTATTCCGGGACATCATTTTCAGATTTCTTTACAGCAGGAAAATACAGCATTGCCTAAATTCAGACGATTCTCATTCATTCCTGCTTTTGGGGAAGGATGGGCACTTTATTGCGAGTCGCTTGGTGAAGAATTGGGATGTTATACTGATCCTTATCAAAAGATGGGTTATTACGGAAACGAAATTCATCGGGCCATTCGCCTGGTTGTGGATGTTGGTTTACATACCGGAAAAATGACCAGGGAAGAAGCTATCAGGTATATAATTGAAAATGAGGCCATTTCAGAAAATATTGCAATCCAGGAAATTGAACGGTATATGGCTATGCCGGGCCAGGCATTGGCTTATAAAACCGGGGAATTAAAAATCAAAGAATTCCGTGACAAATATCAAAAACTATTAGGAAGCAAATTCAACCTGAGAGATTTTCACGATACCCTGTTGAGTGGAGGCTGCATGCCCCTAAATGTTTTGGAAACCTACCTTGATGAATGGGCTAATAACCTTAACGTGAGCCAAAATTAAAAGGTCGATTACCGGGACGGTTGCTTCCACAGGTCGTTTAAATCTGAACTGTGCTAACCCTGCTTTTAAAAGGGCCAGCTCTTTATCAGCCCTTGCTCGTCAAAATTCACTTGACTTTTGGTTATGATTGCCTTAACTTATATCATGTAATTTCCAATAAGCAATTATTAACCAACCCCCCCAATGAAAACAGCCCTTTTGTTTTTATTATGCATTTTGTCCTATGCAGCATCAAAGGCACAAAACGCAACGCTTAACGGAACCTGGACCATGTTTGAGTATTCATGGACGAACGATCAGGGGAAACAAACAACCACCGAAGACCAGATAAAGGCCGACGGGGGTGTAACCGAGTATCTCTTCACGGATGACGGGAATTTCAAACTGACCAGCAACATGGCTGATGAATCAACCGGCACAGCTACCTATGAGGGAACCTGGAAATTTGAAGAAGGCAAACTAATGCTGAAATTGAAAATGGGTGAACAACTGGTGGATGTGGTGTGGAATGCCGAAATCAAAGACAATATCCTTAATCTGACCCGGTCGAGTCCCGACGCATCGGTTACAGTTGTCAACTCATTCAGGAGGAAATAATCCGTTTATCAGGTCAGCGCCATATAAACGTCAACTGGTCATATACGCGAACGTCAGGCAAAATATCTTGAACACAGGACTTTCATAGAATTCATTATCGCTATGAAAACAAGATTGATTCTTCTGGTGTGTGTTTTTTCAATTACTTCCTGCTCCTTAAGAAAGACATCAAAGGTTGATATCCCAAATAGTACGGAGAGATTCTTAATTATCACAGCTGATGATTTTGGAGCTTCGAAAAACATTAACGAAGGAATAAAAATAGCTGCTGATAAAAAGGCAATTACAGCCATTTCTGTCCTGACCAATTTTAGTGAGTCTCTCCAGGAGTTAAAACAAATAAACGAAAATCATCCGGATATTGGCATTGGAGTGCATTTAAACATTATTACCGGAAAACCTGTTCTTGAAGCTGGACAGATTCCTTCCCTGGTAAATTCAGCGGGTTGTTTCTTTACAATTGATGAGTTATTACCTAAAATAAAGAGTATATCTCCCGATGATCTAAAGAGAGAATTGAGAGCGCAGGTAATTGCCCTGACAAAAAACAATATCAAACTTGATCATTTATCAGATCAGGACGGAATACTGTCAATATACAGCCCATTCTTTTACATCATTATTGATCTTGCAAAAGAGTTTAATGTCCCTTTAAGGACTCCTTTTATTGCAAGTGCAAAATATCCGGACATATTCCCAAATTCACATCTTAACAAGCGTGGGAGACAAATAGCGCTTAAATTTGCTTTTAGGAATCCTTTCAACGCTATTAATTTACTCAAATATTGTCATGTTCCTGAAATGGAGAGAAAAGTCAACAGAATGGATGAACTTGGAATTCCACATCCTGATCTGCTGATAGACTACTTCTGGGGTAATCCGTCACAAACCAATTTTTTGTACATTATAGAACATCTGCCAAATGGAATTTCAGAATTGATTTTGCACGTTGGAACTTCTACGCGGCAAGAAAATTATCCCAGTGGCCTGGACCTCGGATATTTTGAAAACAGAGAAAAGGAATTAATTACTGCAACTGATGACCATCTGAAAGAGCAATATAATTATCTGAATATAAAGACTATTGGTTACTCAGAGATTATGAATTATAAAATTAAGTGATATGCTTTACCTGAGACAGTAGGAGCACCTATTTTCTGGAGAAAGCTAATGCCACCGAACTAAGAATCGGAGTTAGAATCAGTATCACTGTATAAAGTAAAAGACCGCTTTCCTTCGGATGTGGATATTGGTTCACAATTGCCCAACAAGATACTCCTAACAAAACAATATTGCAGATTATTGCGAGGATGTTCATAACAGGGATCTTTGAAGATAGGTCATTGGTCTTCATATGTTCCTCCAATGCTTTCTTTTTTAAATGAAAATCCAGCCAGCTTTTGTTCGCTCCGCTACGCATGATTGCTACCATATTGAATACAGGAACAAGTAACAACAGGAGCGTTAGAACTATGTAACAGGTTTCTTTGGAAATGCCATCGGTCATAAGAACCAGACAAGTGAACAAAAACAAAGTGACGTTAAGGATAACTATTAAAAGTTTCATAATTAGGGTTTTAAGACAAAAAAGAAATTGCTGATAATAAGTTACTTCATGTTTAAATCAAAGTCAAGTGAATTTTGACCAATTTGGAGTGAAAAGAAAAACCCGGTTTGTTAGGTCGGGTTTGCGATTCCTATAAAATTAAACGAAAAAAAACCCGGAAATGATTTTCCGGGGACCTGGCTATTATCGAAAATTTGTGTCCGGAATTTCTCATTGTTTCCCCTTTAGCAGAGTAAGGGTACCAGTGCTGAAGAAATCGGTTCGCCATTCGTCAGTACCGTCATGGACATAGGCATTTGTAAATGCCTCACCGGTTGCTCCTTCGAATCGTCCTGTACCCCCTGTAAAAATAATACGATCATTGAATCTTGTCTGATAATAATAAGAATTATCTTGTTCATTAACAATGATTTGCCCTTCAGGTATTTCAAAGAACAATATGTCCCCATTAGCTCCAACAAAACTACCGGTTGTATTGTAGTAATAGCCAGTTTCAGTATTGCAGCAAAAGGTCATCCTGGTGGTCATTTTTCCAAGATGGGTTGCCGGGCCAAATCCCTCCATGGTTAAGAAGAATACAGGTTTTCCACCACAGGAATTATTTGTATTATCTGAGTGGTCCCAAACTGAAAAATTAGCTTTAAATGGTACAGTCACTGTCTTGGTTGCACTTTTCAACGCATTGTCATCCTGGTTATTATTCAAGTACTCATCCGTTTTCGAGCAGGTCATCAGTAAGCAAATACCTGCAACAATAAAAACACATTTAATAAGTGTTTTCATAATTGTCTGGTTTGGTTAAACAATTGGGAGTATAATTGACTTTAGGTGATTTAGGGTATACAAAGTTTACAACAATTTGAAACTGAAGTCAAGTTAATTTTGACCAATTTGGAGTAAAAAAACCCGGTTTTTTAGGCCGGGTTTTTAACCAATTATTCATGCTTATTATTTACTTCTTCAACTCATCCGAAGCACGTTTTCGGACCAGTGCAAGGTCAATACCGTTCACGTTCCATTTTGTAATCTTTTCAAATAATTTTGATGCGTTTGCCTGGTCACCCTTTTTCTGATAAGCAACGGCAGTATAATACCAGATCCAATGGATTTTCTTTCAATCCTTTGGAAAAATACTGAATCGCTTTATCATAGTTCCCTTTTTTAATCTCTAAATAACCCAATATTGCAATTTAAAAACATTTCTTCACAAGGATTCTTTCTGCTTTCAACTTTCAATCTGCCTTTCTCAGACTCATTTGTCGCTTTATCGAGTTCACCATTTGCTGACAAATAATAAATATGCGATAATATCGAAACTGGTAATATAACCTTTCTTTATCAGTCTTCAGGAAGTTTTGATTTTTCCAATCAGATCATTTCCTTTTTCATAATATTTCATTCCTTCAAGCGAATTCCCTGTTTCTGCAAGTAATTGACCCTGAATAATTATATGAGTCTATTATATTGGGAATAAGATTCTCCTTTTCTGCTAAAGCACGATATTCATCAAAAGCAGTTAATGCTTCTTTTATTTTTCCTTCATATACAAATGATGTTGCTTTCCAATATATTGCATTAAATTTCCCATTGATGTTAGGAGGTCTTTGTCAAAATAATCCTGGTAATATTTCCTGGCAGCATTCATAGTCTCCCTTGAAAATATAATTGTTACCTATTCCTATCTAACGAACTGAAAAGCCCCTTTTCAACAGCTATCTTATATTGTGCAATGGATTCATCATATTTTCCTATTTTCAATAGAAGTTCTGCATAAGAATCATAAGGATTTGGGCTATTGGGTATCAATTTAATATAGGTTTGAAATGCCTTTTCAGCTTCCTGGTAATTGTCTAAAGCTGATTGGCAATAACCGATCATGTTATATACAGGTGCATAATTTGGAATCAAGTTCAGTTGCATTTTGTAAAATGTACCAGTAGCAGTGGAAAAATCATTAATATACATAATAATATTCACCTGCAAGATTATTAACTCTCTTATCGGACGGGAAAGACTTTAGAAGCTGATCGAGATATTCTTCTGTTTCTGACCGTTGCCATAGTAAAGTGCCTGAAAGTATAATATCAGCAGTTTTTCTCCTTCAGATACTTTGTCAATAAAACTGATAGCCTTATCGAGATTTTGTCGAAAAACATTATATCCACTTCCTGATTGTGCACGATAAAGATAGGCCAGTGCAAAATTAGGATCCAGTTGAATAGCTTTATCAAAAAAAGCATAAGCTTCAGCAAACTCTATATTCTCAAATTTATCTCTTCCTGATAAAAAGAAGTTTAATGCTTCTTTGGATGAAGTAGTAATCGGCACTTCCTTAACCTGTGCCATTGTATTCAAGTGTGAAAACTAAAAAAATAATCCATACAATGTATGGACCAATTTTACGTGTTTTCATGATTGTTTGGTTTGGTTATTTAATTGGAAATAATTTGACCCTAAGGCATTTAGGGCATACAAAGTTTACAATAATAAAAACCTGAAGTCAAGTGAATTTTGACCAATTCGGGGTGAAATATATCCCGGCCATTTACCGGGTTTATGATTATAACATTATTAGAGGAAAAGCCCCCGGAGCAAATATCCGGATGGGTCAGCAATATTTCTTGTTAAATAAAAGATGATGTTTTATGATACTGCCAATTTATTGAGTTTTCGCACCCATCTCCAATGAGTTACAAAAAGTAATAAGGCAAATTAAAATTAAGAGACTCCCAACGATTATTGACTTATTTGACTGGTGTTTAACAGATTGTATTCTATCCGCCCTGGCAGCTTCATACATTGCACGCAATTGTTTGATCGTCAGGAACATATGAGGTTTGTACAGTCTGATCTCCTTTTTGAGATGACTTTAGAATATCCATCTTATAATTCTCATAAGATGCCAGACTGGGTCCTGCCAGAAGCCCAGCCAAACACATGAATCGGATCCTGAAGATCAATAAAAGCATTTACCAGCGTGGTAACAGATATTAGAAAAGTGATCACAGCAACTATACAAACTGAGTAAGCATAGATTTGTGCTCCTACTTTTTGTGATTTTTCCATGGTTTTAGGATTTAGTTGTTATTAAATCTACTATTTAAAATCCAGGTAAGTATAGATATCATTTGTTTGACGATATAGGCTATATTGGACATACTCCTGACCGATCATTTAAACTAAAATGAGCTTGATTAAGTCTATTAGCACATTAATTTACAATATTTTAATGCTAAAGTCAAGTGAATTTTGACCAATCTGGAGTGAAAAGAAGAGGCTGTCTCAAATGCGAGGCAGCCTTTCATAGTTAAAGGAATCAACTTTATTCCTTTATAAAAGTAGTGGAGTAAATACCGGTGGAAGTTTTTATATGTATCAGGTAAAGTCCTTCTCTCAGATCAGCAACATCTACCGTGTTTGTATTGTGAACAGTCCTTACAATTGTACCTGTCATATTGATGATGTTAATTTCAAGGATATCCTGAACACGATTTACCCGCAAGGTTGAAGTAACCGGATTTGGATAAATTTTAATTTTTTCAGCACTCTAGTGAATGAACTGCAGTTGGAACCAACGGTTGCATCAACCGAACTGGCCGTTGAATGATTGCCGGACGCATCAATTGCAACCACGCTGAAGGTGTATGTACCATTGGCCAAACCGGTAACTTCAAACTTTTTTGCAGTTACCGTATCGAGTACGGTTTCATCCTGAAAAATTATATAACCGTTGACACGTGTCATTATCGGTCGATTTATCCCAGGTCAACGTTACGGTTGAGCTGTCGACAGTGGCGGTCAGGTTACCCGGTGCAGTGGGTGCCAGCCATGTCTTCAAAAACGTCTTGCCGATCCACAGGGTGTCACCTGTCACAGCGGTCCAGTCGGTCTTTTCCTGGCCGGCAAACTGGAAGTTGGCAACGATCCTTGTGTTGGAATTGCAACACTATATTTTTTAAATTCTGCGCTGCTTGCACTTCCTGAAGCACCCAATTCAGTCCAGTCGGCCGTTGCCAGTTTGAGGAAGGTGTTTATATTGTTTAGCTCAAAGCCGGAGGAGCCGACAGCATATTTTACATCGGTGCTGAAGTGTGTATAGGCAGCTGGTTGCATTTATCGGATCGACAGGTAAGAAGGAACTCCAGCCATTCAAAAGCGCCTTCAGGTATTTTGTACCGCCAAGGCTGACAATTTCCATGCCGGCAGGTAATTCATCCGGGTCATACTGGGCAGGGTCAAATACTACCCCGGGTTCAACGGTAATGGCCCTCACTTTTCCGATCCAAACCGTATCACCAAGTGAGTAAATTCCATTGAGGCTATTCATATGCATAAATCTGACACATTTGCAACAGTTCCTTTATTAATTTGATCTCCTTATAGATTGTCCAATTCAGTGCTGGCGCCTATAGATTCCTGAATATTATGCAAAAGTAGTAATGCCATCAGGAGTGTACAGTATAAATTCCGACAGTAATTTTTGACTGCTCTAATACCGGATACACCGCCACCGTATTTCACTTTTGTCCTGATATGTGTGATGTCATTGCCAATGGTGAAGGGAAAGGTTGAAATGTATCGTACCCATCTATTCAGAATCAATCGGCAATATTTGACACCATCCAATTCAACAATGCTATCGCCTTCGGGTAATAAGTCAGGATCATACGTATCGGGATCAAAAATGGCCTGGGGATCAACTTCAACAGCCATTACCTTTCCAAGCCATAGAGTATCACCTGTAACAGCAGTCCAGCCAACTGTTTCCTGGCCGGCAACCTGTATGTAACCAACCTGATCGATTTTGGCCAGTTTCACCTGGTAATAGATCAGGCTGTGCACTGCTGGTGTTGGCTGCAGCTGCCAGTTCGGTCCAGTCCGGGTTAACCAGTTTGAGGAAGGTTTTTATCTTGGAAAGTTCAAATCCCGATACGCCGGCTCCCAATTTGGCAACAGTCGGAAGTGAGTTGCATTTTCGTTGATCGCAACATGGGGATCAATTTTAATATAGGAATTCCATCCGTTCAGAATAATCTGAACATATACCCTGCCATCAATGGTATCAAGGGTCATACCTGCAGGAAGTGAATCCTGAGGATAAGTAGCAGGATCAAATATCACCTGTGCACTGGAGACAACAGAAGATACTGAAAACAATAAAACAAAAAGTAGTTTTGTTTTCATGATTGGTTGGTTTGGTTAAACAATTGGAAATAAAATGACTATAAGTCATTTAGGGCATACAAAGTTTACAATATTCTAAAGCTGAAGTCAAGTGAATTTTGACCAATTTGGAGTGAAAAGAAGAGGCTGTCTCAAATGCGAGGCAGCCTCTTCATAGTTAAAAGGATCAACCTTATTCCTTTATAAAAGTAGTGGAGTAAATACTGGAGGGAGTTTTTACCTGTATCAGGTAAAGTCCTTCTCTCAGATCAGCAACATTTACCATGTTCGTATTGTGAACAGTCCTTACTATTGTACCTGTAATATTGATGATTTTAATTTCAAGGATATCCTGAACACGATTCACCTGTAAGGTTGAAGTAACCGGATTTGGATAAATTTTAAGTTTTTCAACACTTTGTGAATGAACAGCAATTGGCACACCGAATGGTTGCATCAACCGAACTGGCAGTTGAATTATTGCCGGAAGCATCAAAAGCAACCACGCTGAAGGTGTATGTGCCATCGGCCAAACCGGTAACTTCAAACTCTTTTGTTTTTATCGTATCGAGTACTGTTCCATCCTGGGAAACTACGTAACCGCTGACACTTGTCATTATCGGTAGATGCATCCCAGGTCAACGTTACGGTTGAGCCGGTCGGTATCGGCCATCAGGTTACCCGGTGCAGTGGGTGCTGCCTTATCTTCAAAAAATACCTTGCCGATCCACAGTGTGTCACCTGTCACAGCTGTCCAGTTGGTCTTTTCCTGGCCGGCAAACTGGAAGTTGGCAACCAGTCCCTTTGTTGGAATTGCAACGCTGTATTTTTTAAATTCTGCACTGCTTGCACTTCCCGCAGCACCCAATTCAGTCCAGTCAGCCGTTGCCAGCTTGAGGAAGGTGTTTATATTATTCAGCTCAAAGCCGGAGGAGCCTACAGCATATTTTACATCTGTGCTGAAGTGTGTATTCGCAGCGGTTGCATTTATCGGATCCACAGGAATGAAGGAACTCCAGCCATTTAAAAGCGCCTGCAGGTATTTTGTACCGCCAATGCTGACAATTTCCATGCCGGCAGGTAATTCATCAGGATCATACTGGGCAGGGTCAAATATTACCCCGGGTTCAACGTTAATGGCCCTCACTTTCCCGATCCACACCGTATCACCAAGGACTCCAGTTCCCATTCCATAGACAAACTCCAACATCCAGAGTCCAACAAATCCTCTATTAATCGCTCCCTTACAAATTGTCCATTCAGGGCTGGCGCCAAGATTCGAATGATCATCAAAGTAGTAATATTCCGGCAGGAGTGTACAGAATAAATTCCGACACTAATTTTTGACAGCTCAATACCGGATACACCTCCACCGTATTTCACTTTCGTCCTGAGATAATTGACGCCACTGCCAATGGTGAAGGGGAAGGTCCAAATGGCAGTAATACCGGTTTTCGGAATAATCCGGCAATATTTGACACCATCCAATTCCACAATGCTTGCGCCATCGGGTAATAAGTCAGGATCATAAGTATTGGGATCAAAAATGGCCTGTGGGTCAACTTCAACAGCCGTTACTTTTCCCAGCCAGAGGGTATCACCTGTAACAGCGGTCCAGTCAATGGTTTCCTGACCGGCAACCTGGATGTAACCAACCTGATCGATTTTGGCCAGTTTCACCTGATAATAGCCCAGGCTTGCACTGCTGGTGTTGGCTTCAGCAGCCAGTTCTGTCCAGTCCGGGTTAACCAGTTTGAGGAAGGTTTTTATCTGGGAAAGTTCAAATCCCGATACGCCGGCTCCCAATCTGGCAACAGTCTGGAAGTGAGTTGCATTTTCGTTGATCGCAATGTGGGGATCGATTTTAATATAGGAGTTCCATCCGTTCAGAATAATCTGAACATATACCTTACCATCAAGGGTATCAAGGGTCATACCTGCCGGAAGTGAATCCTGAGGATAAGTAGCAGGATCAAATATCACCTGTGCAGTGGAGATAAAAGAAGATACTGAAAACAATAAAACAAAAAGTAATTTTGTTTTCATGATTGTTTGGTTTGGTTAAACAATTGGAAATACTATGACTATAAGTCATTTAGGGCATGCATTACTCGTATCTGACAGGGAGTCCAAACGATTTGCATACATTCAACAGTGATTTTTCATCCAATTCCATATACAGTCTGTTGTCTGTATACAGGAAATAGGAATAAAGTTTTGCGTTAAGATCTTTAAAATCAAAAGCCGATCTTCGACAATTGTAGTATTTGTACTTATAAAGGCTCGAATCAGATTGGGTCTTTATCAGTTCCATAAAAACCATTTTGTTGGTTTGCTTCCCGTTTTCGAACAGTGGAAGTTTGGTAAACTCTTTGCCATTCAGCGTGTAAGAGTCGATCTGGTCCAGTGGGATTGATCTTTTTTGGCCATTCTCAAGCACAACCCTGGCTTTGTTAAATCCCACACAGATCTTTATGCAATTCATTTTACCTTCCCTGGTTGTCACACAGGATGCACCCGGGTCTTTTGCAATGCCTGACAGGCAAAGCAAAACTACTGAAAAGAGAACCAAAAATTTTTTCATGACTTAATCCTCCCTATTTAAAATTGTTTTTTCATACTCGCGAATCGTTGTCTTTTCCATGGAAGCATTACTCTGTTTAAGCATTTGAATGAGGCAAAACATGGATAGAAAACTTGAAATAAAGATACAATCCTGATAAGGGGTAAGTCTATAACAGAAACCGCAAAGTTTAACAGGAATACCGCATCCGGTTAAGAAATTTCATTTTTGGAAGCGGAAATGAGTTGGCCGGGAGTAATTTTAAAAAATTCAACAAAACATTTGGTAAAATAGGACTGGTTGTTAAATCCTACAAGATGCATGACCGGGGCTACATAGGTATGCCCGCTGCGGAACAAGGAAGCCGCTTTATTTAACCTGTGGTTGCGAAGTAATTCACCTGGAGTATAGCTGGTAATGGCCATTACTTTCCTTTGAACCTGAGACAGGCTAAGGTTTAATTCTCCGGATAGTTCGTTGATTGAATACTCTGAGTCGGCTATGTGCTGGTCGAAGATTTCAAACAGTCTCTTTATAAACTGATCTTGTGGTGGCAATTCCTTATCTTTTGAGTGCGATGGAAATTCCATCCTGAATTTTTCCCTCAGTTTCCGCCGCTGTTCAAGCAGATTTTTCACCCGAACCTTCAATTCCTCTGTGTCAAATGGCTTTATAAGGTAATCATCAGCCCCGGTTTCCAATCCTTCCAGTTTACTTCCCCTTTCTGCCAGGGCAGTCAACAGGATAACCGGAATATGATTTGTTCTTTCGTCTGCTTTCAGATGTTTGCACAATTCCATGCCATCCATTACCGGCATCATCACATCGCTGATGACCAGGTCGGGGATGTATTCGTGCGCTTTATCCAAACCCATCTTTCCATTTTCTGCAGATAGAATACTACAGAAGCTTTCGAGGTTCCGGGAAATATAATTCCCCATGTCAGCATTATCTTCAACAATAAGAATGACCGGCTTACTTTTACCTGATTTATCCTTTTGACCGGTATCTGTCTGGATATCTTCAGGCTCCTTCCGATCGGGTAAAGGTTCAACCTGTTTTTGATTCAATTCTTTTCCGACGGGATAGAATACTATTTCGTCCACGCTAAACAACTCTGAAGATACAGGAAGTCTTACTGTGAAAGTGCTTCCCTTACCTACTTCGCTTTCAACGTTAATTTCTCCGCGGTAGAGTTCTGTAAGCTCTTTTGTCAGGGCCAGGCCAATCCCCGACCCTTCCGCCTCCCGGGCATTGGAATCGCTCACCTGGTAGAAACGATCGAAAATTTTGTCCAGCTTATCAGCAGGAATCCCAATTCCCGTGTCAGATACTTTAATTTCAACAAACTCATGAGTTTTATTCCCGGGAGTTAAAGTGTACTGAATACTTATGAATATTCTGCCCCCTTCACTGGTGAATTTGAATGCATTGGAGATCAGGTTGGTCAGGATCTTTTCCAGTTTGTCGTTGTCAAAAAGAACCATCCTGCCTGATTTGGGCAGTTCATATTCATACCTTATCTTTTTACTTTCTGCAAGGGAAAGGAATGAAAGTATAATTGCTCTGGCAAATTCTTCAAGATTATCTTCAGAAACCTGCAGTTTGATTTTCCCTGTCTCCAGTTTTGAAATATCCAATAGCTGATTGATCAAATTAAGCAGTCTTCGTGTATTCCGTTTTACTGTTTGAATCAACTTCAGGGATCTTTCCGGAGAACCTGGCAGCTGATTTTCCAATTCCTCTATGGGGCCCTGTATTAAAGTGAGGGGTGTCCTGAATTCATGGGAGATATTGGCAAAAAACCGGGATTTCAGATGATCAAACTCCTGTATCTTATTTATTTCCAACTCCTTGATCCTGAGTTCAGCATTGATCTTCTCCCGCCGGATGAGAAATCCCCTGTACCAGCGAATGAAAAGCAATAAAATTAAACCATATATCACATACGCCCACCAGGTAAACCAGGGAGGGGGATGGATAATTATTTGAATTTCCTTGCCGGTTTCGTTCCAGATGCCATCACTGTTAGAGCCCTTCACCCTGAAAACATATTTTCCCGGATTTAAATTGGTATAGGTAGCAATCCGGTTACCTGCATCTGTTTCAATCCACTCATCCTGGTATCCTTCCAGTTTATAGGCATATTGGTTCTTTAAAGGCAGGGTATAATCGAGCGCCGCAAATTCAAATGAAATGTCATTCTGGTTATAACGCAGTTCAATCCGGCTGGTACTTGTAATGTTTTTTGTTAAGATTGCATTCTTCGTTGTATCAACCCTGACTGATTTTTTAAACAGCCGGAAATCAGTTATTACTATAGGGGGTACATCGGTATTGGTCTTGATACTATCAGGATGAAAACTGTAAAGGCCCCCGCCTCCGCCAAAATACAACCTGCCATCCTTGTCTTTGCATACTGAATTATATCCATGAAAAGAAATGGGCACACCATCTTCTTTTGTGAAATTTTCCACCTGACCGGTATTCATGTTAAACCGGCACAATCCATAATTAGTGCCTATCCAGAGGTTATCATGGTTATCCTCTATGATTGACCAGGCTTCAGGAACATCTTTGTTTTTAAATAGTCTATAGTGGTTTATTTCGCCTTTCTCTGGTTTAATCCTGTACAACCCGGTCTTTTCAACCAACCATAATGATCCATGGCTATCCTGAAAAAGCCTGCAACGAAACGGCTTAATTAATGTTTCTGCTCCGTAAAACCGAATCTGATACAAGGCAGCTAACGGATAAATTACCCTTTTTAGCGTCATAATTGATCTTGTTTATGCCATGAAATGTAGAAACAGCAATGATCTCACCATTTTTTAGTTTGATGGGGGACATAATCATAATTGTTGTATCTAAGTATTTTAGCATTTTCAGGATATGAAAATTGAGACAGCCTTTTTTTTATTAAATCATAAACAAATATGCCACTATCATAAGTTGTAATATACAGTTGGTTTTGATCTTTCAACATATCCATAACCCAATCATTCCTTAGATTTTCTGCTATTCTTCCTTCAGGAAGAGGATCGTGAGATTTTCCGGTCAAGGTATTAAATTCAAGCACACCTCCTGTGGTTCCCAGCCAGAAAATACCGGGGTAAATTTCCTCAAAGCAATCTAATAATAACATTCCCACGTTCACCCAACTCATACCGGGTAACATGGTTGGTTTCTTTTTGAATTTTGTATAATCCATCCCCATAAGGTTCCTATCCATAAATTGCCTTTGATATCCAAATGAATATGGATTAACGTCAAATTTTGTTAAAGTGTTACTTGTCAAATTATTGTAAGCTGTGAATTGTGACTTGTACAGATTTAATTTCATGATACCGAAAAAATGATGCCCTATCCACATTATGCCCGTCCGGTCTTCCAGTATGGTCCAGATATATTTAATGGCTGAATAGTCCTTTTCATCAAGCATCCTTTTGTATAAGGATTCGAATGCCAGACCAGTCTTTTCATTGTTTCGCTTAAGTTTAAACACATCGAGATCAGCGCCGATGAATAATATTGTTTTTTCTATCTTTATATATTGTCCGGGTTATTTGGCTATTTGCTACAACAAATTTTGTGAAACTTAGTGCTGAACCATCGGGAACAGATCCATGAAGCGCTTTTTTTATATTGGTCATCAGATAATTTTGCGTTTTGGAAAGAATCCAAAATGTGTCTTCATTTTGCTGTAATATATCATCGATATTATAAAATGAGGGAAGGTGCGGCTTTCTTTTTGGCTTCTGGTTCAAGCCTGTAAAATGAAGTATCTCCCTTTCTCATTACATAAAGCACTTCATAGCAACCTGTCCAGATATTTCCTTCTGAATCTTCATAGATCTTTATAGGCATGTTTTTGTAGAAAGTTGTATCCGGAGAAAGCTGAAAAAAATCGATTTTAAAAATGCGTCCGGGATCTTTGTCAAATACAATGTCTTTACTAGTACAACTCTCTTTATATGAAAATCTTACTATTCCAAAATCTTTGGTTGCCCAGATATTACCCCGCGAGTCTTTCATCAGATCCAGGTTCTTGCTGAATAAATAGGAACTTTCATCGCCCATAGAAGGACTTCCTAATTGATAAAATTTAAGTATCAGAAATGATCTTTCTGTTTCAGGGTTGAAAAGAACTATACCTTTGGGTGATATTGTCCAGAGCATACCCTGGTTATCTTCTACAATATCATGAACCGGATAAAAATGAGGGCAGTTTTTGCAATCCGGAGGATCTTTATAGCAGACAAAATTATATCCGTCATACCGGTATAAGCCATTTTCTCCGCCGACCCACATAAATCCCCTGCTGTCCTGTAACAAGCATTTAATATTATTATCATTCAACCCCTTTTGATCCGAGAATCGCTCATACTGGATTTCGGGGTATTGACACAAGGCCGTGAAAATGAAAGGCAGAAATACAGTGAGAAGTACAAACTTTTTCATGGCGGTTAAATTTGGTCTTAACGCCTGAAATACTGTAATTTCCTGAAAGTTACAACATTATAAGGACGAAGTCAAGTGAATTTTGACCAATGGAAAGGGACAGAATTGGATCTTCCGGTCGGATCGGAATGTTGCCAAAACCTTTGATATACACTACTTTCAAGTGGAAAGCCTGTTTTAGGCATGCTTCACAACAGGGAACCCTGACAGGGATATCCTGATTCAGAATCTTCAATAAGAATCAGAATTATACTTTTCAATACTTCTTTCCCTTGTAATATACATTGCAGTTGTTCATGCCCTTGTTTACCACGATAACATCGCGGTAAAGCTCGATGCCTTCGGCCAGGTCATATGTGAGGACTTTGGTGGTCCCCTGGCTGAAAAACTTGATGTTTCTGTTTAAATCGCGGTAGATAATCGTGTTCCATTCTGCTTTCCAGTCCGACGGAGTATAGGTCTCCAGTAAATAGGGCCTGTAGTTGTACCAGGTCTTAAAATAGCCCTGTTCTCCGTAAATGATCAATTTGTTGTGAACCTGAAAAAAATCCGGTTTGAAAGAGGATATCTGGATTGTTTCGCCATCCTGAAAGACCTTGAAGGACCCGCTATTATCCACATAGGCCACCATTTCATCACCCACCTGATATGCCATCGGGGGAAAATCCTCCAGAACATATACCTCATCTTCAAAATACACCTTGAATCTTTGTTCAGAGGGAGAAATATAGGCTACAATTCCGCGTCCGGCTTTGAAACTTCCTGCCGGAAGAAATTGTTCCACTTCCCGGATCTGACCCTGGTAAAAAACACTCAAATCATTCGTGCGTGATGACACATAGGCCACCAGATTATCTGCAGCACGAAACTGGGTGACAGTCCTGCCGGCCAATCCGTCCTCCAGCATATGGATCTCACCCTTGTAATAGGTTGCCAGCATCTGTCTGGATGCATCAAAAAAGGCTACCAGACTGTCCTCGGCCTGGTATTTTATTGCATGCGTGCTGATGGTGATCACGTTGCCCTTCTCAATGATCTTCACAATATCGCCGATTGAATAAACGGCAAGATAATCCATGGCTTCAAAATGGGTTACGCCACCTACCTCGAGGTCTGAGATTGCACCCTTATAATACATCTTCAGGTTACCCCGGTTATTGATATATAACACGCAATTACCGCCGATACTGAAACTTTTTACGGGCAGGTACTCCGCCTGGATGATCTTACCACCATCGAAAATGAAGAACCGGTCCTGATTATCGTGAAAGGCAGCCAGGGTCTGGCTGTTGGCTTCAGCCACGATGACTGCTGCAAGCAGAACCGTGAATACCCGGTATATTATCTGTATGTGTTTCACCATGTAAACCTGTATGAAAATCCTATCCAAAACCCCTGGGTAAGTGCGTCATATTTAAACTCGTCATTTCCTGTTCCTTCGGAGTACTTTACATCCATGAAGTTATAGCCCAGCTCCACATTAAACCGCCTTATCTGATAAAACAGCGCCGGATTCACTTGCCAGCTGAATCGTGTGCCAATTCCAAATCCACCCAGATCTGCCCTGATCCGGCCTCCCAGGTTTTTCAGAAACAGATATGAATAACGCGCACCCAGCATGGGTTCGACCCAGCCAACACTGCCGCTGCTGTATGTTTCTGTAAGTGGAGTCAACTCACCACTGAAATTATAGTACCGAATTCCTGCAAAAACAAGTAGATCAGGTATGATGTAGTAACCTCCGGCGAGCTCAAAAAGCAGAACGTTGGCCGAAAAATCTTCACTTGTCTCATCAACGAAAAAATGCTGGTAGCGGATACGGGTCAAACCTGCCATGTTATTTTTGCCAGTTTCAATGTATAAATTCAAAGAGCCGTTTTTAAAGTTCGACATGTTTTCAAAAACATATCCGGCATCATAATCAACACCTCTGAGCGTAAAATCTCCCTTCGTTGTTGTATTCCAGAAATAGAGGCCGGTGGTTAGATACCAGGCATCGTTATCCTGGCGATCCTGCGCTATGAGATGCAAAGTAAATATCCAGGAGCCAAAAAGTCCAACGACAAGAGGTAAGCAGCGCTTTTTCATCCCGTAAACCCATTATATCTGCAATAATAATCTTTTCATTTGATATGATCCTGTTAAACTCACAGAAAAGTATTCCGGGCAGCGTATTGCTTGATCATTTTTGATACTTTTAGGGATTAAAAGGTGTTTAGGCTGTAGGCTGTGCCAAAGGCATCCCTTCGGGATAGGCTATAGGCTGCAGGTTATATGTTGTATCTTTGGTCCATCAGCAAATTAGCATATTGGCAAATTAGCAAATTCTCTTATGTCTTCCTACAAGGATAAAAATATCATCGCTTTTCAGATCAGCATTGAAGGCCTGGTGCAGGGGGTGGGATTCAGACCCTTTGTCTACCGTCTGGCCCGGGAATATGGTTTAAACGGATGGGTGGTCAACCGCACAGAGGGTCTTACCATGAAAATTGAAGGGCCTGCTTCTTCCCTGCCTGGTTTTGTGGAAGATCTGCGGTTTAAAGCCCCGGTGGTATCGCAAATTGATGAGATCAGGATCGACCAGGACTTCCCGGAAGGCCTGAACGGTTTCTTCATCCTGGCCAGTCAGGACCTTACCGACGAAACGTCAGAAATCAGTCCGGATATTGCTGTTTGTGCTGAATGTCTTGCTGATATGAAAACACAAGATCACCGGATTGATTACCCCTTTATCAACTGCACCAATTGCGGACCGAGGTTCACGATCATCCGTGATTTTCCTTACGACAGGATGAATACCACCATGTTGCCCTTCAACATGTGCCCGGAATGCCGATCGGAATACGAAGATATGCTAAATCGCAGGTTTCATGCACAACCCGTTGCATGTAACCATTGCGGACCTGTATACGCTTTGCGTACAGGTAACCGCACTGTCCGTGATCAGACAGAAATTCTGGAAACTGTGACTTCCCTGGTCGACTCCGGAGGGATTATTGCCGTTAAGGGAACCGGCGGATATCACCTGATGTGTGATGCACTGAATGACGAGGCAGTGAACCGACTCAGGAAATCCAAGAAAAGAGAAGGGAAACCCTTCGCCGTCATGTTCAGGGATTTGGAAAGCATACAACAGTATGCACAGCTTTCTGAAGAGGAAGAAATCTCCCTGAATTCCTGGCGGCGGCCGATTGTTATTTTGAAAACCATTCATCAGCCGGCAAATGGCATATCACTGGGATTAAATACACTGGGGGCTTTCCTGCCTTATATGCCCTGGCATCATCTCTTTTTTGAACGATCCAGTAAAAATGCCGTTGTACTCACCAGCGGTAACCTTGCCGAAGAACCCATCATCATGGATAACCAGGTAGCAATTCATGTGCTTTCCGAGGTGGCTGATGGCATCCTGACCTATAACCGGGAGATATACAACCGTACCGATGATTCGGTGGTAAGGATTATGGCAGGCAGGGAGCGGATATACCGCCGTTCACGCGGTTATGTACCTGCCCCCGTGAGACTTCCCTTTGATGCCAATGGCATATTGGCCACAGGTGCAGAACTTGCCAGCTGCTTCTGCCTGGGAAAAGGAGACAGGGCTTACCTTAGCCAGCACATAGGTGATCTGAAGAACCAGGAAACGTATACCTTCTATGAAGAGACCATGAACCGGTTCAGGAAATTGTTCCGGATTAAACCCAGGCTGGTCGTTGCTGATCTGCATCCCGATTACCTGTCCACACGATTTGCGCGTAATCTTGGGCTTGAAATGGTACAGGTGCAGCACCATCATGCCCATATTGCCTCCTGCATGGCTGAAAATGGTCTGGATGAAACCGTAATCGGACTGGCATTTGACGGAACGGGATTCGGAACGGACGGACATATTTGGGGAAGTGAGTTCCTGGTTTGTGATTACAGTGAATTTACAAGGTACAGTCATTTCGAATATATGCCCATGCCCGGTGGTGACAGGGCTGCTGAAGAACCCTGGAGGATGGGCTTGGCGCTGCTCTATCAGGCATTCGGCAACCATATGTTCGACCTGGATCTTCCCCTGTTGAGATCAGTGGATGCTAAAAAAGCAGGTAAGCTCATTGAGGCTATAAACAAGAAAATAAACTGTCCCCTCACATCAGGTGCGGGCCGTTTGTTTGATGCCATCGCAGCTATATCTGGTATTTGCGTCCATGCCCTGTTTCATGCCGAAGCACCCATGAGACTCGAATCCCTCATTAATCCGGATATTCACGATTGTTATGATTATGAGATGAACAGCAATATCTCATTCTTGCCCGCTGTACGTCAGGTATGTTCTGATCTGAGGTCCGGGATCACAGCCGATATCATATCGGCCAGGTTTCACAACACGCTGGCTGAGGCTTCCTTGCATATGGTTCATCATATCTACCGGAATACCGGAATCCACAAGGTAGTTTTGTCAGGTGGCACCTTTCAGAACAAATACCTGTTTGAATTATTGGAAAACAAATTGCTAAAAGATAACTTCGCCGTGTTCTCACACAGCAAGGTCCCCTGCAATGATGGTGGTTTGGCACTTGGGCAGCTGGCTGTGGCGGCTAGCAGGAAGTGACGAGTAATGAGTGACAAGGGACAAGGGACAAGGGCACGAGGAAAGATCATGATCCACTTTACTCATTACTCAATTACTAATTACCAATTACTAATTACTAATTACTTACAATGTGTCTCAGCATACCGCCAAAGTACTTTCCATTGAAGGCAACACGGCACAGGCTTCCTTGGGTGGAGCCATTTCGCACCAGTCTCCACCTGGTGGACGATGTGAATGTCGGAGATTACATCCTGATCCATACTGGATTTGCCCTGCAAAAGATCAGCGAGGAGGAGGCACTGGAGATGATCCGGATCATCCGGGACCTTGAACAGGAAACCATTCGTGAAATACCTTGACGAATACCGCGATAAGCAGCTGGTCAGCACGCTGGTGAATGCTATCCGGCAAAAATCCAGACGAAAAATAAGGATCATGGAGGTTTGTGGGGACATACACTGGCCATACGCAAATATGGAATACAGAATCTGTTCCTGAAACCCTTGAACTGCTATCCGGCCCTGGTTGCCCGGTTTGTGTAACCGACCGCACATCCATTGACCAGTCGATTGCCCTGGCCCGTACGCCAGGTGTAATAGTTACCACTTATGGTGACCTGATCAGGGTTCCTGGCTCTGGTTCAAGTCTGAATCAAGAAAAAGCACAGGGAGCAGATGTTCGGATTGTATATTCATCGCTCGATGCACTGGAAATTGCCAGGGCAAATCCACTGGAGCAAGGTTGTTTTCCTGGGAATCGGATTTGAAACCACCACTCCTTCCAGTGCGGCAGCCATTTTAGCAAGCAGCAAAATCAATCGATATCCAATTTCTATCTTCTCAGCATGCACAAGATCATGCCTCCGGCCATGGCAGGGCTTATCGACCAGGGTATAAAAATCGACGGTTATATAGGTCCGGGACATGTCACCACCATTGCCGGTGCATCCATGTATGATCAACTCGTAGAAAAAGCATCACATTTCTGTTGTGGTATCGGGTTTTGAACCGGTTGACCTGCTGCAGAGCATATATATGCTGGTATGCATGGCTGAAGAAGGAAGACATGGGACGGAAATCCAGTACAAGCGGGCAGTTACAACGTCAGGAAATCCCAAGGCGAAAGAATTGGTATACCGAGTTTTTGAACCGGCAGATGATTCCTGGCGAGGATTGGGTAATATTCCGGGAAGTGGATCTGAAAATAAGGCCGGAATTCAGCGGTTTGATGCTAGCTTGCAATTTGACCTCCAAGTGATACCGACTCCTGAACCCAAGGGATGCCTTTGCGGAGAAGTGCTGAGAGGCTTAAAAAGACCAGATCAGTGTACCTTGTTTGGCAGGACCTGCACACCTGCAAATCCCGTTGGAGCATGCATGGTTTCAGGTGAAGGCGCCTGCCAGGCATATTATAATTACCGGTAAATAGAAAATTCAGTTATCTTTGAGCGTCTCTGATTTCAAATTTGATTTCATCTGTATCATGAATGCCAAAAAGCTTCTCCTTTTATCTGTCCTGAGTGGTTTACTATTATCGCCGGCCTGGTATGAATGGGGACATGGGTCTGTTTCTGATCATTGCGCTGGTACCCTTGTTCTTTGTAGAGGATTACCTGGATCAGCATAAAAACGAATATGGATCGGGAACCTTTTTCCGCTATGCGGCATTGCTTTCTTTGTATGGAATACCGCCACCACCTGGTGGATCTTCAATGCCACATGATTGGAGTGATTGCTGCTATTTTAATTAATACTTTCATGTGGTCGCTGGTCATGGTCTGGTGGTTTCATCTTGCAAAACGCAGGCTGGGTCCCCAGCTCGGATATTTCAGCCTTATCTTTTCTGGATAACCTGGGAATATTTTTACCACAATGCAGAGATTTCCTGGCCCTGGTTGTCTCTGGGCAATGGGTTTGCCTATAATATCAGGCTGATCCAATGGTATGAATATACCGGAATACTTGGTGGGTCATTGTGGGTACTGGTAACCAATATATTACTGTTTAACCTGATAAAAGGTTATACTGCTGGTATTCCCCGCGCAGGCTCATGGCCCAGCTGATTCATATTATGGCCATTATCGCTGGTCCGATCGCTATTTCACTGGTCAGGTTTTATACCTATACATGAGAAAACCGTCCCGAAAACGGTTGTGGTTATCCAGCCCAATATCGATCCCTATGAAAAATTTGTTGTCAATACCCAGTTTGGAGCAGACCTATGTTCAGCTTGATCGAGGCTTCCACGGTGGCCGATGCTGAAGTGGATTATTTTATAGCCCCTGAAACATCCATCAACAACAATATCTGGATGGATCAGGATTGAAGATGTTCCCGATATCCGTATGATCAGGAATTTCTTCAGGTCGTACCCCGGGGCCTCCTATATTCCAGGCATTCAATGTTACAAGCGATATTTGCCCGGGGATAAAGCTTTCGGACAATGCGCGGGAACATATCCGGGAACCGATATGTATTATGAAAGTTTCAATGCCGCCATTCAACTTGATTCAACCCGCAGTGTTCCTTTCTATTTTAAATCAAAACTGGTAGTGGGTGTGGAAAAAATGCCCTATGCCAGATATTTGAAATTTCTGGAAAAATTATACACTGAAACTTGGCGGAACCTTGCGTGGATGGGGAACGCAGGATTACCGGGGTGTTTTTTTCTCAGCCGGTGATTCTACAGGTGTCAGTCCGATCATCTGCTATGAATCGGTTTATGGCGAATTTGTAACCGGATATGTGAAGAACGGAGCCAATCTCTTGTTTGTTATTACCAACGATGGCTGGTGGGGTGATACACCGGGTTATCACCAGCATGACTCTTTTTCAAGCCTTCGGGCTATTGAAACACGCCGAAGTATTGCCCGTTCGGCCAATACTGGCATTTCCTGCCTGATCAACCAGCGTGGTGAGTATATTCAGAAACTCGGATGGTGGAAAAGAGGGAGCCCTCAAAGGTACATTCAATGCCAATGATAAGCTTACTTATTATGTTAAAAACGGCGACTATATTGGCCGGGCCGCCGGCTTCTTGTCTTTGGTGTGATCGATTATATTGTGTATTCATCGAGACCGATCGGATTATACATTCTAATATCGTACAAGTCCTGATCAGGGTAAGCAAAAGTCAAGTCTCCACTTGCTCCTTCACTTGTCACTCCTTACTCTCCGCTCACTTATCCCTTCACTTCCTCCATTTCCTTCAGGATCTTTTCGATTTCTCTTTTCAGTCTGAATAATTTGCCCTTGCATAGTTTCAGTAATTCTGAGGCCTGCTTGACCTTTTCTGCCAGTTCATCAACATCCAGTTCTCCGGTTTCGATCTGTTGCAGTATTTCTTCAATTGCAGTGACTGCCTCGGTATAGGACTGGTTTTTTTTATTCATGGGTTTATATTTTCAGGTTGTTTTACTTTTCAGGATTCCTCCGGCAAGCACGGGTTTCAAGTCCGCTCTTTCAGGCACTACTTTGGGATCTTTCATAGCTTTCCCGTTATAATAGGTTACAGAATAACCTCTTTTCAGGATCAGGAAGGGATCAAGGTAAATGTATTTTTTATCGAGTATGTCAAGCGTGTGTTTGGTGTGTTCAAGAAGTCCAAGGCTGTATTCCTTGATCTGCTGCGACCTCATCTTAATCTGATGCGAGGCAACTATCAGGCACTCATTGGAGAGCCTGTTTCATTAAGGTCCCCACGGCGCCTAATATCCCAGACTCATGCTGTACCAGACGTCCTGCACTTGATTGTATCTTGACACCCAGCATATGAAGATTTCCTGCGTTTTCTGCCAGATTCCTCCGTACGCTGGGTTTTAAGGTTAACAAATACCGGCTGAGATGTTCCTTTTCTGCACCCACCAATTCAGTTGCAGCATCCGTGAAGGCCATAGAAAACTCGTTTATTCTTCTCATCGGCCTGCTGGAACAGTCCGATCAGAAATTCTGCAACAGCGGTTGGGGTTTTCAATCGCGTATGGGCTACCAGATCGGCAATGGTTTCATCCTGTTCATGCCCGATACCTGTGAGGACCGGTAGCGGAAACTGGCAGATATGATAGGCCAGCCAGTAACTGTTAAAACAATTAAGCTCCGACTGGGCTCCACCACCCCGGATGATCACCACCAGGTCGAAAAACTCTTCATATCTGAAAATTGCATCGAGTGCAGCAATGATCGACTGCTCAGCCTCCTCCCCCTGCATAACAGCAGGGAAAAGCTTCACATAAAACTTATAACCAAAATGATTCCGGGTGAGCTGATCCATGAAATCACCAAGTCCTGCCGCAGTTCGTGATGATATGACAGCAATCCTGCGAGGTAATTCAGGAATTGATAAGTGACTTATTCATTTCAAAAACCCCTTCCGCAACAAGTCGGCTGATAATTTCCTGCTTCTGCCTTGCCATTTCACCTATGGTATAGGACGGCTCAATATCGGTAATATTCAGGCTAAAGCCGTATAATTCGTGAAACTCGGCAGTTGCTTTTACCATTACCTTCATACCGGCTGCCAGACGGTCCGTGTAGTGGTTTCAAAATAGGGTTGGATCATCCGGTAAACCGAAGACCAGATGGTAGCCCTGGCTTTGGCCTTAATGGATTCACCGGCGATCTCCTTTCTCAATGAGTTCGAGGTAACAATGGCCGCTGAAATTGACCTTTAGTTCACTGATCTCCGCAACGACCCAGTATGCAGAAGGAAGACTGTTCTTAAGGCTTGATTTTACCTGGCCCAGCAGTTGATATAACGATAAGGCTGGTTTTCCATGGGTCAAAGCTTGATCAGTTTAACAGTATTGATTATCGACCTGCATGAACCTTCAACATATAGACACCCTTGTGAAGATCCGAAAGACCATTCTCAATCTGTGAGGTAATTTCTGCCCTGAACTCTGGGGTACTAGGTTATGGAAGACTTCCTGCCTGACAGGTCATATCAGGCTTACATCAACCGGTTCATCCACAGGAGCGGGAAAAATATGTAAACAGTTCACTTTGAAAGGATTGGGGAAAGCAACCGATACTTTTACCGCAGAGATCCATCTTTTGTTTAACTTCAGCAACACATGCGCCAGGTTAAAATCGGGAATGCCATAGCCATAATCGTCATCAGGCTTAGTGTATACCTGTCGCTGCTTTCACTATGGCGGCCAGCAATTCCATGGCATGTGGCATCGGGTTTGCCTGCCACAGGCAGGCAGCCAGTCCTGTTATTACAGGCGCTGAAAGCGAAGTACCATTGCCCTGCCTTATCTCCGCTACAAAGCCAGCCATCCATGTTCCTTTACCAATGGCCACTATCATCGGGCTTTACCCGACTGTCAGAAGAAGGCCCCCGGCTGCTGAAATCGGCAATATAGCCATTTGCATCAACAGCACCGATGGCCAGCACACTGTCAGCATCAGCAGGAGCAGTAATGTATTGCCAGTGCCTTGTCCCCCTGATTGCCTGCACTCACCACAACCAGCATGCCTTTGGAGGCGGCATGTCAGCGGCCCGGGAAATACGTGTGGTGTTACCGTCCATATTCAGCATAGGTATGATTTATGCAGAGGTCATCAAACTCGGAATAACCCAATGAAGTATTGATGATATCTGCACCAGCACTGTCGGCAAACTCTGCAGCTGCAATCCAGTTATCCTCTTCGATCAGGTATTCCGAACCGGCATCTTCGGAACGCAGCAGCCAAAAGCTAGCATCCGGTGATGTCCCGATCAGTTCTCCGGGCAGATTAGCCACCGATAATCGAAAGCACTACATACCATGACTGTGTCCGTCATAAACGATTGCTGCCTGGCAATTACAAAATCACGTGTACCCAGTATCTGCCCGTTTTCCCACAGATATGCAAATGCAGGAAGCTGATCAACATGATAAAAACCGGCATCGATTAAGGCAATGGTAATACCCTGCCGGTATAACCCTGATTATGCAACTATTGCCATTGTGAATGGCTGTTTGCCACCATGATGGGCCATAATTCAAGTGTTCCGGTGAAGCCTTCAATTTGCCTGTATACCGAGTTTGTCTTCTGGTTCATACGGGCTTATGCCTCTGGAAATTCGGTATATTTTTCTTTACAAAAGTGAGCGTGGCAATTTTCTGGTAAAGATGGTGTCATCAAATGCCTGTACGGTTACTGCATTGAACCATTTTGAGACAGTAAGTATCCTGGCTCCGGAAGCCGTGATGCTGTCGATATAGGCTGGTGTAACTGGCAAATCTTTGTATGCCAGGGATATTCCCTGATTTTGCCTACGTTCCAGCGCTTTTGCGCGACAGAAACTCTTCCGGAGCATTTAGTGAATATGGATTATTGTTCTTATCGGTGAATTCAATCCGGTATCGCTGCGGAGCCGTTTCTTCAAACGTCACCTGGGCAACGACCGGTTGTGAAATAAAAGAAAACATGCCCATAAACCATATCACCACGGAACCTGCAAGTATTAAAGCCAGGATTTACCTGCCTGCCGGGATAAGAAAATTGGTTTCATCAGGCTCTTCAAATTTACCCTGGTTTTCATCAATCATCCGGAAAAACTCCAGCTGCTTTTCATTCAGCTTATCCTCATTTGCTGTATTTTCCATTCTGGTAATTCAGTTCCTTTCACTGGTTCCGTCTTCCTTATAGAAAATCCATTTCCCATTCCGCAGATCATTCATTGTTAGTTGCCCTCAGATATGGCATTCCCTTTTCATAAGTTCACCACGAAGTCCCCTTGAAGTTTATCCTCATGATAAGACCTTCAGTTTTAAATTTGTTGCCTGAAAATACTGCTCCCAGGTTCCTTCTTCTTATTGTTTACCCAGGCTAAGCTTTTCAGAGATATCGCCGTTGTTGTAATAATGGAGCATGAGACCATTCCGGAAACCCTTTACAGTACGTTTTCGCGGGCTGTAAGCGTATGGTCATAATAGCTGTAATATGACCAGGTGCTGTCCTTTAGTGAATTGATAATACCTCCCTCCGCTGCAAGCTGACCGTTCTGCATAAAAAAGCCTGGCATGGGCATATTCGCTTTTGCTGTCATAATTCAGCACTGCCTTCAGTGCTCCTGTTTCATAAATACCGGCTGCATTTCCCCAACAGGTTTATTGTCTCTAAAAAAGCCCTTATACATGAGCTTTCCGTTGGGATAGGATTTTTTCCACCAGCCTTGTTTCAGGTTGCGGGTATCAGTCTGGTTGAAAAGTGTATCACTTTGCGCCTGAACAATGACAGTTGTATATAGAAATAGTGTAATAATGAAAGAGATGCGCATCTTTTCTGGCTATTGCTTTCAGAATGTAAAGATAGTAAAAAAGGGGTGTTCAGCATATGTTACCTCGATGTAGTTATATTATTGATTATGAGTTTTTTGACAAAAAACTTGATCATGGTTTGTACAATTTGTAACTTGTAATCAATATAACACCCTGACATTATATTACTTTTTCCACCGCTCCAGCCTGCCTATACCCATCGTCATAAATCGGGCCATAAAGCGGGGATATTTCATTTCCACCAGTTTGTTTACAACAAAATCATGCATTTGCTGCATGGTCATGTCAGGCTGAATGAATTGTCCGTTCTGGTAACAATAGCTGCAATACAGGACCGATCTGGTGCCGTCAGCGTTGGTCCCCCCGCCTTGCGGATCTGCCTTGAACGGCATCATGCAACTTTGGCAGAATTTGTGAAATTTTTCCATGGAACAGGATGTTAGATGTTAGTTGATAGTTGATAGTTGATAGTTATGTGTTGATTATTATCTAATCAAGCTTGCAGTCTATAAGATAAGAAAAAATATGCTGGTTATC
>CAWEGX010000012.1:0-153549 GCA_963808745.1 uncultured Bacteroidales bacterium | reverse complement strand
ATAAAACTGAAGAACAAAAACTTACGATCATCGCAAGTTAAGGATTTTGAAATCCGTTTCTATCCGTCTGTCACCCTTGCAACAATTAGTTCCGATGCAAGAACTTACAAGGATCTTTCGGGACCGGGTTTTCGGAAACTTGCAGGCTATATCTTTGGCGATAATGAGGATGGTAAGAAAATTCGATGCCCCTGTGCAAATGGATATCAATGATTCTGTTTCTACGATGAGTTTTGTTATGCCTTCAGCCTATTGAAAAGAAAACATTCCAAAACCGAATGACCCAAATGTCAATATAAAAAAAACAGAAGATGAATATGTTGCCGTAATTCGATTTGGTGGATTCGCCTCTGATAAAGATTTGAAATTCTATTCGGAAAAGCTTCATAATCTTCTAAAAGAAAATGGAATCACCTCTTTCGGACATTGAAGATTCCTGGGGTATAACCCTCCCTTTCAATTTATTGGCAGAAGAAATGAAATTATTGTTTCAGTTGACTGGATGAGGGAAACAGGTAAATTAAGCATAATTTAATAATTAGCATGAATTTAATAAATTAGCAAAATATGTTTACCCCATTAATCTTACCCCGGAATATTTAATATGAAAAAGTACCTTTTCATCATTATTCCCCTGTTTAACCTATTTGTACTTCCCGTTTTTAGTCAAAATGATCCCGTAAAGGAGGAGAATTCATTCGCAGATACATTGCTGGAAAGCATAAAGCTCTTCGACAGTGATGAACTGCTTGAAATATCAATGCGGTTTGACATAAAATACTACATGAGGAATAAACCCAACGACGAATATCTGGACGCCATCCTTACCTATTATTTGAGCGATAATGATTCTATTAGCGAAAAGTTGAAAGTTAAGTCCCGAGGGGAGTTCCGTCGCACTTTCTGCCATTTCCCTCCATTACTGTTAAACTTCAGGATGACAGATTCCACGATGGGAGAATTCTATGGAATAGATAAATTAAAGATGGTACCACATTGTAAATCAGGATTTGAAGAATATATTTTAAAAGAATACCTGATTTATAAACTTTATAATGTACTCACTGATAATAGTTTCAGGGTCAGATTACTGAGAGTTGATTACATCAGTACCGGCAAAAAAATTAAACCGATTAAAGAATTTGGATTTGTTATTGAACCAATAAAACTTCTGGAAAAAAGAACAAATTCCTTAAGATAGATTTAAATAACCTCACTCAGAAAAATATAATACCTGAGATGATGGACAGAATGGCAATATTTAATTACATGATAGGGAATACTGACTGGTCAGTTCCGAATCAGCACAATGTCAGGATTCTTTCGCAGAGTAATGCAGAGAGACCCAATTTGGGAATTATAGTACCATATGATTTTGATTATACGGGACTGGTGAATGCGGATTATGCTGTCCCTATTGAACAATTGGGTATCGAGTAGTCAGAGAAAGGCTTTATGTCGGGATATGCAGAAGCGAAGAGACATTCAATAATGCTCTCAAGGAATTTTCGGACAAAAAGGAAGAATTCTTTAGAGTTATTAATGAGTTTCCATATCTGAAAGAAAAATCAAAAAAAGAAATGATCCATTATCTTAATGGGTTTTTTAAAGAATTCGACAAACGAAATACCATTGTTTACCGACTTCTGAAGGACTGCAAGAATTTTTAGTTTATTTAATGGCTAAGATGTTTCTTCAACAATGGATATAATTATCGCGTTAATAATTTTGCTTGGCTGGGGATTTCACCTGATTTACATATTGTTGTATCAGCGTGTTGACTTATTGGATGCATGGTTCTGATACATATTTTCGAGCAAGCAGGGCTTTTTACGGGACTATTTATAACGGGTCATGATTATGATCTTTTCTGCCCGGTATATATTATCTTAAAGGAGGACAATTGCTATCCATGATAATGTGATACAATCTGAATTAAAAGTTAAACAAAATCATCCCTGGTAATGTTATAAATTAAAAAATAATTCGCATGCATACGGATATTCGTTTTTGGATCCTTTTTAATGTTTTTGTTTTGGTAATGCTGGCGCTGGATCTGGGTGTTTTTAACCGGAAATCCCATGTCGTTTCTGTAAAGGAAGCATTAACCTGGACTTTTGTCTGGGTTTTTCTTGCCCTGGTTTTCAATGCAATCATTTATTTCTGGCAGGGACAGCAGAAGGCACTGGAGTTTTTTACCGGGTATCTGGTGGAAAAAGCACTCAGTGTTGACAATATTTTTGTCTTTATTATGATTTTTTCCTATTTCAGCATACCTCCCCAGTTTCAGCATAAGGTACTGTTCTGGGGCATCATCGGAGCCCTCGTTATGCGTGTGATTTTTATTTTCGCCGGCGTTGCACTGATTGAGAAATTTCATTTCACCATTTATATTTTTGGTGTATTACTGATTTATACCGGGTATAAAATGTTTAATCATAATAAGGCAAAGATTGAACCCGATAAGAATCCACTACTCCGGATTTTTAAAAAGCTTATGCCTGTAACTCCCGTTCTTCATGAAGACAGGTTTTTTGTAAAGATTGATGGAAAACGCTTTGCCACACCATTGTTTCTGGTTTTGATACTCATCGAAACTTCCGACCTCATTTTTGCTGTGGACAGTATTCCGGCAATACTGGCTATCACACAGGACCAGTTTATTGTTTACACATCGAATGTTTTTGCCATTTTGGGTTTACGTTCCCTTTATTTTGCTTTGGCCGGCATTGTACAGGATTTTTGGCTGTTAAGCTATGGCCTGGCTGTTGTGCTGATCTTTGTGGGGATAAAAATGATGATGATCGACTTATATAAAATACCTATTGAATGGTCATTGCTCTTCATTGTTTCCATAATTGCTGCCAGCATTATTTTATCTCTGAGAATCCATCCGGCTAAAAAAACCAAATAGTATGATTGTTCTGGACAGTAATTTTTGGAGTTTTATTTTCAATACCCACAAAATCATTGAGGTAGGTGGACTATTGCTGGTTTTAGCCATAATCTATATCGAGACTGGCTTTTTTCTTGGATTTGTTCTGCCAGGCGGTGACTATATGTTATTTGCTGCCGGGATATTCTGCGGATCTCATTATTTAGAAATTTCTATTTTCTGGCTGGTTACATTGTTAATATTGGCTTCTTTTTTTGGGGATCTTACAGGCTACTTGAAAGGAAAGTGGCTGGGAAGCAAACTTTTTACAGATAACAAATCCCGTTTTTTTAAGATAGAATATCTGGAACGCGGTAAGAAGTTTTATCAGCATTATGGCATGTGGGCCTTTATAATGGGGCGGTTTATGCCCGTGATACGGACGTTGGTCCCCATGATTGCCGGTGCGACTGCTATTTCTCCTAAAAAGGTTTTTGCTCTTTAACATGGCAGGGGCAATTTGCTGGGTTGGTTCCCTTGTTCCCCTGGGATATTTCATTGGCAAGGCATATCCCGGTGTAATCAACTATTCTGTATATATCCTGTTGCTTTTTGCTGCTATTGCATCTTTTCCCGTGTTAAGAATTATGTTTTCCAGGAAACAGAAACCATGACATCAATATTTGCCAATTTGTCTGTTTTCGCTTCCTGCCGCAATTCCAACATTTAAGTCCCCAAGTTCTTCGCGGGATTTTAACACAATTTCCATTAGTTCTTTTACTTTTTCCGGGTAATATTCAATTACATTATATTGCTCTCCCGGGTCACGCATCATATTATAAAGTTCTGCCTTTTCAATGGTCATTTCTACTCTGGCGCCAGCGTATCCATTCATGCCAGGTTTAGTGTTGTATGAATACCAGGTATGGGGCAACACAAGTTTCCAGTTGCCTTTGCGTACAGCATTAAGATTATTTTTACCATAATAATATAGAATCGTTTCACGGGGTTCGGATTTAAATTCTCCTTTCCAAAGTGATGAAATATCAACGCCATCTATTTTATTATCCGACAACCTGCCGTTTATAATTGATGCCAGTGTTGGCAATAGATCAATCGCACAAGCCAGTTTATTGCAAATAGTTCCCTCTGGAGTTTTTCCCGGCCAGCGAATAATAAACGGAACTCTTTGTCCGCCTTCCCAACTGGTTGTCTTTCCTTCGCGAAGTCCGCCCGACGAGCCTGCATGATTTCCATAATTTAGCCAGGGCCCATTGTCCGTTGTAAAAATCAAAATAGTATTATCCGTTAAATTATTCTTCTCTAATGCCTTGCTTATTTCGCCTACCGACCAGTCTATTTCCATCATTACATCTCCGTAAAGTCCCTGTTCGCTTTTACCTCTGAATTTATCAGAAACACCCAGGGGAATATGCGCCATAGTATGCGGGATATACAGGAAAAATGGATTATGTGCATTTCTATTGATGAAATCAACCGCTTTTTCGGTGTAAAGCGTTGTAAGTTTATCCTGGTCTTTAAGGCTTCCGATTGTATCAACTACCTCATTACCTTCAATTAAAGGAAGTACAGGAAATTTTCCCCGCTCTTCGCTTACAGGCAACCTTGCTCCGGTTGCATTATCATTAGGCCACATATCGTTTGAGTAAGGAAGACCGGTATACTCATCAAAACCATTTTGTAAGGGTAAAAACTCCTTTTGCCAGCCCAGGTGCCATTTGCCAAAGCAGGCAGTAGCATAGCCTTGTTCTTTAAACATTTCAGCAATAGTGAGCTCATTTGGATTTATGCCAATTGTATCATTAGGGAATAAAGCTCCGGAAAAACCAATTCTATTCGGGTAGCAACCGGTTAAAAGTCCGGCCCGCGAAGCACTGCACACAGGCTGAGCTGAGTAGAAATTTGTAAATCTCATTCCTTTACTTGCTATCTTGTCAAGGTTTGGAGTTTCGAATCCTGTTGCCCCATAGCAGCCAACATCTCCATAGCCTTCATCGTCTATAAATACGATTACTACATTGGGTTTTTCTGCCTTCTGATTTTGATGTGTAGTTTGATTACAGCCAGTAAGCATAACTAAAAGACAAAATCATAATGATATACTTTTTCATTTTTTTGTATTTAATGTGATTTGACATAAATATCCATATTCACCAGAAAGACAGAAAGGGTAAGTTACTCATTTTTTAAAAGCGGTGCTGCGCGGAAGCTTTTTGTATCAGAGATATTGCTAAATTTATTCTGTAAACACAGCTATTAAATTTATCATATAATGAATTCCAGGGAAAGAGTATTGACAGCATTAAAAAGAACAGGTAAGCCTGATAAAACTCCTTTTGAAATCAGCTGGGGGGCATTTACACCTTTGCTAATGAAGACATACCGGGAAAAAACGGGATCAGATTTACCACCTGAAGAGTATTTTGACTTTGATACAAGGTTTGTGCTCCCGGCACCAACACGACAAAATACTGATTTCAGCCAATTTTTCAATATCGGATCTCTCAATGAAAATGTACATTTTGATGAATGGGGAATAGGTTCAGTTCCGACCTTGTATGAAATTCCACATTATAAGTACCACCCTTTGGAACATATGTCCACGGTCGAAGAAATCAACAATTATCCCTGGCCTGATCTGGGTGAAGAATACCGGTATATTGAAGTGGCAAAAAAAACCAAGGAATTTCAAGCCAGGGGTTATGCGGTATGTGGAGAATTGTACCAGACTATTTTTGAAACTGCATGGTTGATGAGGAATATGGAGCCATTCATGATTGACTTGCTCCTGAATGAAGATATTGCTCATGCCATTTGCGAAAATATTACCCGAATCAGGATTAAGCAAGCACGCTTATTTGCCAGAGCAGGGGTTGATATCATTCGTTTAGGCGATGATATTGTGAGCCAGCAGGGTTTGATGATGTCACGGGAAACCTATCATACTTTTTTCAAACCAAGGATTCAAAGGATCATACAGGCGGCAAAAGAAGTAAATCCCGAAGTAATCATCTTTATGCACTGCTGCGGAAAGGTCGAGGAGGTTATTGACGACTTTATTGAAGCCGGTGTAGAAGTTTTAAATCCAATCCAGCCTGAGTGTAATGACCTTACTGAGATTTATAGGAAATATAAAAATAAACTCTCATTCTGGGGAGGCGTAGGTGTACAGTCAGTGATGTTTAACGGAACACCGGAAGAAGTGACTTCGAAAGTCAGGGAAACAAATGGACTTTTTGGAGAAAATGGCGGTTTCCTGGTGGCACCGGCCCATATTTTGGACCCGTCGATACCATGGGATAATATTGCAGCATTTATTGATGCTGCCAGGGGCTTATAACCCATTTAGGGAAAACAAAAAAATTACTTATTTTGTGAAAATACTGACGTATTAATATCAATTGGGAAGGCGCTTGAAATGAAAAAACATTGAATGAATAAAATTATTATCGTTATCACAATTGCTGCAACCTTGTTTGCAGGCAGCTGTTCGCAACACAAGGGCGAATCGGCATTTTCCGAATTGAAGAAAGGATTTCTAAATCCTCCTGATTCTGCCCGTCCCGGAGTTTATTGGTATTTTATGGATGGCAATATTTCGAAACAAGGAATAACTGCTGATTTGGAGTCGATGAAAGCCGCGGGCATTGGAAGTGTATTGTTTATGGAGGTTAATGTTGGTATTCCCCGGGGAAAAGTTGATTTCATGAGCGAAGAATGGATGAATTTGTTTACCCATGTTGTTCGCGAGTCCGAGCGCTTAGGTATCGCTATAACCCTTGGGGTTGGTCCCGGCTGGACCGGCAGCGGTGGTCCATGGGTTACAGGTGCCCAGTCAATGAAACATCTTGTTTATAGTTTAACTCAGGTTTCAGAAAATGAAAAGAAGCCAATCATCCTTCCCAAGCCGGCACCTATGAATCCCTATTTTGGTGAGGACGCTTTCACTCCGGAACTCAGGCAAAAATGGCTCGATTATTATGAAGATGTTTGTGTGCTTGCATTTCCAACTCCGGTAGGCGAATTCAGAATAACCGATATTACACAGGAAAGCCTTGTATTATCGCGATCCATATCACTTCAATGCCTGGTGTAAAACCATTTCTTCCATCGTTTGCAAATTATAGTGAACCGGCTAAAGGAACTGTAATTTCACCGGATAAAATCATTGATGTAACCCGGTATCTGAAACCGGATGGCGCCCTGGATTGGAAAGTTCCCGAGGGTAACTGGACCATTATGCGTTTCGGAAGCAGAAACAACGGCGCTGTTACCCGCCTGCTCCATTACCGGGTGTGGGTTTTGAAGCCGATAAATTCGATACCACAGCCATTAATGCACACATGGCAAATTTCACCGGCAAGTTGCTTCAAAAAACCGGTATGCCTGATAAAAATTTGCAGGGCGGCTTAAAAATGCTGCACATGGATAGCTGGGAAATGGGAGCGCAAAACTGGACTTTAAAATTCAGGGAAGAATTTAAAAAGCGCAGAGGCTACGATCCGCTTCCTTTTTATCCTGTTTATGCGGGCCTGGTGGTTGAAAGCCTTGAGAAAAGCGAACGTTTTTTATGGGATTTGCGGCTGACAGCTCAGGAATTAGTTATTGAAAATCATGCAATTCATCTCAAAAAATACGCACAAAAATACAACATGGGCTTTTCCATCGAGCCTTACGATATGAACCCTACTGCCGATATGGAATTGGGTGCAGTGGCTGATGTTCCGATGTGCGAATTCTGGAGTAAAGATTATGGATTCAATTCGTCTTTCAGTTGTATTCAGGCGGCATCTATTGCCCATATCGAAGGAAAGAAGGTTGTTGCTGCCGAGGCTTTTACAGCCTATCTCGATGCCTGGAAGCAATATCCGGGATCAATGAAAGATCAGGGCGACTGGGCTTTTGCAGCCGGAATTAACAAATTCGTGTACCTTACCTTTCAGCATCAGCCACTCCATGACAACCTGAAACCAGGGATGACCATTGGGCCTTATGGTGTGCATCATGAACGCAGTCAGACCTGGTGGCCTATGGCGGACGGATACCATAAATATGTTTCCCGTTGTCAGTACATTCTGCAACAGGGACAAACAGTTGCCGACATTCTTTACCTTACACCTGAAGGGGCACCCCAGGTATTCCGTGCACCGGCTTCTGCTCTGACAAAAGGAATTGTACCGGACAAATCGTTGGTTTTAACAGCCAATGAGGAAATGCTGCCGGGTGAGTCAAAAGATGCATTTCTTCCCGACCGGAAAGGCTATAATTTTGATGGCTGTTCGCCTTCCCAGTTATTGAAAGCTTCAGTTACTGACGGGAAAATCGTATTCCCGTCAGGGGCTTCCTATTACGTCCTTGTTCTGCCGAACACTGAAACCATGACTCCGGCTTTGCTCAATAAAATTGAATCATTGGTGAACGACGGCGCTGTAATTATAGGAAATCCTCCGCTTAAATCGCCCAGCCTGGTGAATTATCCCGAATGTGACAGGCAGGTTGCAGCGAAATCCGGATCCATGTGGGGTGCAACAACCGCACCTTCACAAATTTCCGAACGAAAGTTGGGAAAGGGTAAAATTTATTGGGGCGGTGCTTTCTCCGGTATTAAACTGCCTGAGCTTTACCCTGACTATGATGCCACGGCTTCAATACTCCGCGAAATGGGTATTCCTGAAGATTTTGAATCAGATGGTTCTGTAAGATATACGCATCAATTGATCCCATCCGGAGAAATTTATTTTGTTTCAAACAAAACCAATGCTGCCATAAATGTCAATTGTTCATTCCGGGTGAGCGAAGGAACACCCGAATTGTGGAATCCTATGACCGGAGAAACGCGGGAACTTCCTGATTTCGAAATAAAGAAAGGCCAGATTCAAATACCACTTCAATTTGAGGCTTACGAAAGTTATTTTATTGTTTTCAATCAAAATAGAAAAGCAAAACCAGCCAATTCTAACGGGCGTGAAAAATTTTGCCCAACCGGAAGTTTTGTTTGAAGTGAATAATCCATGGAAGGTGTCCTTCGACCCGAAATGGGGCGGACCTGAAAATGTTGTTTTCGATAAACTTGATGACTGGACTTCAAGACCGGAAGAAGGCATTAAATACTATTCAGGAATTGCAAACTATCACAATACCATAAAACTTCCTGAAAATATTATTGCTGATAAAAAGACTGATGTATTTATTGATCTGGGAGAAGTGAACAACCTGGCGCGCATTCATGTAAACGGCAAAGATATGGGTGTTGTATGGACTGCTCCTTTCCGCATAAAAATTACAGATGCAGTTGTTTCAGGCGATAACCGGTTAGATATTGAAGTGGCCAACCTCTGGCCAAACCGGTTGATTGGTGATGAACATAAAACCGGACGACGGAATTAAAAACGGGCAATGGCCGGAATGGCTGCTAAACGGAAAACCAAGGACATCAGGGCGGTATACTTTTACTACCTACAAACACTACAACGCCGATTCTCCTTTATTGAAATCGGGATTGATGGGCCCGGTTAAAATACTGACTGTTAAAAAGACAAAATAACCATGAAGAAATTTCTGTTTTTATCTGTTCTGTTTATTACCCTTTGGTCTCAGGCACAAAATGTTGGCAATATTGATAATCAGCCTGCGACCGCAAACAAAACGACCAGATTGTGCCTGGAACTGGTGAAGACCGAGCCGGTTCCGGTCATCGGCCCACAGCATCCCGATGCAAAGGACATACCCGCCGGATTTGAGGCAGGCACCACCGTGAAAGTAAAAATCAACGGACAGAGCCGCCTACCACATGGTCACATCGACCATGGAAACCTTCGGTGCCACGCGCTGGGCGGACATGCGGACCGAGCACTGGATATCCGAAGACGGAAACCAATGGAGACGGCACAAGATTCTGTTCCGTCCGGGCAAAAATCCCGAGACGGGAATGTGGGAGTTGACCGGCAGCCCCTTCTTCTTTTTCGATGAAAAGGCGGATCGCTGGTTCGTCTATTTCAATTTCATGGCCTATGACCGCAGACGCCAATGGGACACCCCAACTTTGCTGCGCAGGGCAGGAGCCAAAACGAAGGGATTGTCCGGGATCAACGGCGAGTTCGAGTACCCCGGAGAGATTGTAGCGCCCAGCGGAATCGCCCATCCGACCGATGCCGCGGCATCAAGCATCAGTCCACCCTTCAAGGCCGCCGATGGGAAATGGTACGCGTTTCTGGGCGGCGGACCCGAACCATTCAATGCCACATCGGGAAACTGGTGGGTATTGATTGTAAAGGCAAAAGGCCCGGAAGGTCCGTTCATTTATATGCCGGAGCACGCCCCGGAGCGGTTCATGGAGCCGACGGGTTTCGTGGAGAATCCTTTGATCACCAGGATAAAGGGGCCTGTTACCGGCAAGGAATACTGGACGATCATCTTCGATTTCCTTAAGCCTGAAGTGACGACCGGCAATAACTCCCAGATCGGATTTAGCTGTTCGGAGGACGGTTTGACGTGGCCTGTGGGAAACGCTCAAATCATAGACATGGATAAAGGGCTGCCGGCCGGAACCAATGCGTGGTGGCGGTGCATTCGGGTTCCCCATCAACTCATCGATGAGGGGAACGGTCTGTATACCTGCTTCTTCTCCGCCTATGACAAACAGGGTGAATTTGAAAGCATTGGAAAGGCAACCTTCAGGGTGAAAGAGATTGTTGAAGAATCCCGGTAAAGGTCGAGGTCGGCTAAGAAGTCATAAATCGAAAACTGGGAATAACTGTTGAACCATTTTGGCATTTTACGCTGATAGATTTGATCGTGCTGTGATCTATTTTAATTCTCAAGGGGTATTATGATTTTGCCTCGTAAATTAATCCCCTGACTTAAACTCATAACTCCCCGAGCCAACCTGATAAACGGCAATTTTTTTTTCCATCCGGAGGAACTTCACTCCTTTTGCCTTGTCGGCTTTCTTTCCCGACTCACTCACCTGATCAGCAGAGGTGGCCGGCAGATAGATCGTCGCCGTGCTGTTGACCGGGACGTGGATTTCCCACTTGAAAGAATCCTTCTCCGACTTCCAATTGGAGACGATTTCACCGTAGGGAGATTGGTAGCTGCACTTTACCCAATCGACACTCTTGACGATGCCGGGTCGTAGCGTGAAATGCTTGAACCCTGGCTTCGCCGGATCGGGCAGGATTCCACCCAGACCCTCGAAGAACCATGAGCCCGGCGTTGCCGTGACAAGAATCACATGGCTACCCCAGCCGCTCCAGGTTTCGGGCCATGTCTTGAGGCCCAATTCCTTGACCAGATATCCCCACCCTGGATAAGTCGTCTGCCCCATGATCAGATCAACAAGATCATTCCGGTTCTCCTGTATCAGTAAATCGAGCATGATAAAGGTTCCCAGCAGGCCGGTATCGAGATGGCCTTGCTTCTCAACCACAATATCATTCTCCAACTGCGCCAGTATTTTCGCACGCAACTCAGGCGGCGGGATGCGCGCATAAAGCGCCATGGCGAGACTGCTCTGGCTGCGGTAGCGGTAGTCGCCCTTGTCCTGCTGGTAGAATTCCTTGTGAACCAGTGGACGGATTATCGCCAGCCGCTCCCCGCAGCGCGTGGCCTCATCGGTGCGGCCCAGGCTCGTGGCGAAATACTGCAATTGCTGCCACAGCAACACGCGATAGGAATTATTGAAAAACTCTCTTTCATCCTTTTTATCCATGTTGAAGCCCTGGCCGGCAGTCGCTGCGGGACGCGCCCAGTCGCCGATGAACATCCAATCCTCCTCTCGCGTGGTCGGCGTAAAGGAACGCAGTATGTCATTGGTAGTTTTGCTTTCCAGGTAATCGACATACTTTCTGAGTTTGTCATACATCTGCTCAACCATGTTTTTATCTCCATAATAGAGGATCATCCGCCGGACCAACTCGCTGACCTGGCCTCCCCAAGCCGGACCGCCGCCGTGATCTTCAAAAGATGGAGCCGTATTCCTGAACCAGCCGTCATCCCGCTGGGCATCACTCCAGTCAAGTATCCACTTTTTTAAATTAGCGTCACACCTGAAGTTATACAGATATCCGGAAAGATGGGCGCCACCGTCGCCATAGGCCGTCTTCTCACGTGCCTCCCCGGTACCCAGTGCCAGGCAAGGATTCTGGGTGCGAAAGCGTGTAGCGCGTGATCTCATGAATTCGGTTGTACAGATCGTTCGAACATTCGAATGACCCTGCGGATGCCAGGTCAGGCTCTATCATCATGGCTTCTGCATCGCTGACAGAAGGTTTCTGGTCAAGCCCGGCAATGACAGCATAACGGAAACTGTGGTAATTGAATCTGGAACAGAATGTTTCAATGACATTCCCAGCGCTTATGAAAACATCCTTCTGATTGAAATCCTGGAATCCGTCGGCATTGACCTCGAATGCCAGCTTCCGCGCATTGCGGTTGTCATCGATGTCGGCATAATTGATCTGCACTTCCTGCCCGGCCTTGAGATCGTGCATTTTCAAACGCATCCAGCCGGTCAGGGGCCGCCCGAAGTCAATCACCCATTTGCCGTTTTGCAGTTGCCGGATCTCAACGGGCTTCATCGGATCGCTCAGCCGCGCGCTTTCGCAGCCCTGCCAGGAATGCGCTAAAAGCGGCGCCGGTATCTCACGCGCCTGCACCCACTGGAATCGTCCAGGCCAACCTGATCCCAATCTTCTACAAACTCCCTGGCGTCAAAACGCTCGCCTCCAAAGTTATTCCAGGACCAGCTGCCGATCTGTGAAATACAGCTTTCCTTCACCCGCCAGCTTGCGTCAGTTCCGATCACCATCGGGCCGGATGGAGAAACGATATTCAATTGGGCGCGAAGAATCGGCGCATTGTAAGTATTGCCATTACGCGGCTGATACCAGCCAGGGCCCATCCAGAGGGCAATCGTGTTCTTGCCTTTCACCAGGAAGGAGGTAACATCATAGGCATTGACGACAAACCGCTTGTTGACCTGTGTGATGCCCGGCTCCAGCACATACGGACCGACCTTTTTGCCATTGATGTGCAGTTCATAATAGGAACCGGTATTGATATAGATCACCGCCCGTTTAACATCGTCCTTCATCTCAAACGTCCGGCGCAGCCAGGGATGATAAAGTCGCATTGTATCAGGATATGTAATCCACTTTGCTTGCCAGTCTTCAGGCTTCAGCAGTCCCATACTCCATTGGGAAGGTTCGCTCCAGGAAGAAGGTTTCCCTTTTTTGTCCCAAATTCTGACCTTCCAAAAGCAAGGAATCCCAGATTTCAGCAGTTTGCCCGAATAAACTACACCAATACTTTGATCGGACTCCACTTTCCCGCTGTTCCAGAGATCACTCAAGCCGGCAGCCAGGTTCTCTCGGGAAGAGGCAACCATTACCTGATAGGCGGTTTGTCGCTGATCGCGGATCACTTTCGCCGGATCTTCGCCTTCGGTAATCATCCAGCTCAGCTGGGGGCGTTCAATATCGACACCCAGGGGGGCAACCAAACGTTCACAGCGTAAATTTTTAACCGTGGCAGCTTGTACCATGGCTGTACTGAAGAAAAGGATAAGAATAAATAGATGCTTCTTCATAGTCATTTATTAAGCGTTCTGGCCTTACTGTATGTTCCAGTTTTATCATGAGCGGTTGTAGTTTCGCTGGCATGAATTTATAGTTTGTTATCTTTTTCAAGGTTTAAAAATAATCGTTTCACCTTTTTTAGTTTGCATTTCCACCACATTCGATTGGAGCATTTTTTGACCGCTTCCATTGGTAACACTTCCTCCTGATTTCCAAGGTAAAATCATTTTCAATAATCCTCCTGCTTCGCTGGTAATTTCAATCTTACCTGCCTTTCCGTTTTTCAGCGATGCTGTTACCAGAAATGCTCCTGCGGCGCGCAGGTTATGGAATTCGGCATCTTTTTCCATGGGCCAGTTGGGGAAAAGCCGGATGGTGCCGTTGTAACTCTGCATCAGACATTCGTTGACCACAACCGGCAAGGCAAAATTTTCGAACCAGATACCCATTTTATCCATATAACCATAAGGAGTGGTGTCGCTGTAACGGCCATGCACCTGCATTACCCGGTCGGAAGCTGTTCCGTTGGGCATCAGGGAATAATTGACCTGCCGTTTAAACCGTTCCAGGTCGAGCATTCCGATGCGGGCAGCCTGCAAATTGATAAACACCAGGTCGTTTCCCCCTTCGTTTTGCTGATTGTAAATAGGTATTCTTCAATATCATCATGGTTTCCTGATCAGAATGCAAACCATGATCTTCGCCCGGGAAATACCGTAAACAGGGCATTTGGAACATTGTAAACCACCTGGTCGTGCTCTTCGGGAACCGAAACCAGCACTTTTCCATATTCTTTCGAAACTGCAGTTGGATATTCCGGAAAACGCGACAAAATCATTTTTACATCAGCTCAGTAAAGCTTTCTCCATTGCTTCAATGTTCAAAACCCGGGCTGCCTCAGTAAATGCCTTGAAAATAAATTTGGTGAGCGACAAGATCAGCGTTGCAATCGTAATTGTATTTGAATCCGGGACGAAATCCGTACAATTCGGGAGGCACGGTCGGGAAAATATGGAATTTGTCATCGTTCCATTGTGGTCCGCTGGCTTCGGGTCGTTTCATGTAGGCAACCAGAAATTCAACTGCTGCTTTTATCGGCTCGATAAGCCCGGGTTTTCAGAAATTCGGTATCGCCGGAATACAGATAGTGCCACCACAAACCCTGCACTGCCCAGGGTGTTTCGGCAATCTCCCATCCCCAGGTCGGAACCGGATAGGCATTCATTGTCATATCAACCGGATAGGCGCTGTGCGGAAAATAGGCGCCGGGCAACTCATAATATTCCTTTGCCCAACTTTTGCTGACCGGCATTAACTTTTCGATAAGGTTGACATAGGGCAGGTTTTTTTCCAGATGATTACTCGAAAAGGTAACCCAGAAAGGTTGCTGGGTGTTGTAATTCATGTGGTAATCGCCATGCCAGGCAGTGCCAATGTTGTTGTAACTCCAGTTGGCAAAAAGTCCGGGAGTGGTTGCGCCATCTTTTGTGGCACAATTCAGAAAATAGAGATTGTGGTACCACATTCGTTCCAGGAACTGGTCACTCAGTTTTACCCCCGATTTATTCCAGTACTCTTTCCAGATTTGTTGACTTTTCAGAATGAAGCATTGAAATCTTTCAGTCTGAGGTACTTCTGTTTCCGGGAAATCGTTGGCAACATCCATTGTTCAATCCTTCCTGAAGTGAAATGCATCCCGACAAATCCAGTTTCCTTTTCTGAATTCCTGCTTCCAAAGTGCGCCATTTCCTGCTTGTTCCCGTCCCAGTTAATTCTTGATCGTTTTTTCAAGCGAACAATTCAGTGGTAGCAGTCAGGCGGAATGCTTTGTCTTTCGGATGTCCTTTTTCCCTGATCGTATTTATCCGGTTCCGAATAGGGCAAGGTCTGGCGAAAAGAGAGAATTCCTTTTGATAAATCTTCCTCAGTTTTTGTCTTCGGAAATTCTCTCGGTGTTGATGGATCGGGCATCACACGAACACGGTCAAAAATATTTTCGCACGGATTGCCCTGTTGATCAACCAATCGCATCCAAAGCTGATCGTTGGTCATATCGGTAAAAATCTGCAGGTTAATCTCTTTCTGATCTTTGGTTAGCAGGAAAACTTCGCACAAGTCCGTTGGAGATATCGAGCCGGTGACCGATCATTTCAGCATTCCGGCGGTCGAAACCCAGCAATACCGAACCGCAGGGAAATGGCCGGGGATAAGGCTTCGAGTAGTTTTCAGCAGTCATTTCAGCTGTATTCGTTGTACCATGGATCCTGGGTAAGAACTGACAAGGTATCAGGAATTGCTTTTACACGTTTAAAAACCTCTTTAAAAGTTCCGATTTTCTCCCTGTTATTTTCTGCAATCCGGATGTCCCAGACATTGTTGTGACCGAAATAGAGCACCACCGCATCGGGCGGGTAGTTACCACAACGCCCATTGCCCCGTTCCCCAGCAATGCCCCTTCAAAAAAATCAACAGCCGGCTTGTTGTATGTCAGGGGATGAAGTCTTGCTCTTTCGAAAGAACTGAAAGATTCCTGGGCCACAGCACTTCCGCCAAAGGATAGAAGTAAAATGGCAAAGAATAAAAGATTGGTTTTGATTTTCATATTATTAAGGTTTGTGCACTATCGTCAGTAGCTTGCTACGCTCCCAAAATACCTGGAATATTTTGAGCAAAGATCGGGCGTAGACAAGGATAAACAGAATGCTCTATTATTCATGATAACGCTTTTAGACTACCAAATTAATGATATTTCTAATTTTAAAGCGGTTTTTCGCCAAAAGCAACAGGCTTTTCTTCCCTTTCTTTTTCGCCAGCCAGATTAAAAATTGAGCCGGCAGGGTTCAGGAAGAGGGTATGCGAACTCCCGGAAAAAAAATTATAATACTGTATTAAATACATATTAATTATGTATTTTTACATCAAATATGATTTGCAAATGCCATTTGAGTTTGATGAGAATAAAAGCATCGCTAACAGGGCAAAGCATGGTATTGATTTTATTGAAGCGCAAAAAATATGGAACGATCCCGAACGGGTTGAAATACCTGCAAGGAACCTTGATGAGCCTCGATTTATGATTATTGGCAGGATTGAAAAGGAAATCTGGTCCGGAATCTATACGATAAGGAATAAAAACATCAGACTAATTTCAGTGAGAAAAGCCCGGGAATATGAAAAAGAAATATATAAAGGCCGCTGAATTTGATCAACTTTTTGAAGCGGGAGAAAATATTGCTGACTATTTGGACATTTCAGGGAAAAAACGGCCTGGTTTTGAACAAAGACGCATCACCGTTGATTTCCCTGCCTGGATGGTGCATCAGCTCGACCGGGAAGCCAACCGGCTGGGCATTACACGGCAATCGATTATTAAAATGTGGATCTCACAGAAAATTGCTGAGAAGTCAGCATAATAATTGTCGACCGAAAGATTCCGGCGATATACAATATCATTATCTGGAAAAATCGGTCGTATTGACCACCATTCGCCGGAAATAATTCAAAATATCAAATAACTTGTTGTCAAATAATTATCTGCCAAGCTGGGTGGTTAAGGAATTCCGGCAAGCCCTTGTCATTGGCACCGATTTTTCCATCATACCCTTCGTTTACCGCTGTTAAATTAGGTGGAAGGGTTTGTAATACTTTAATTAAATCGTTTACAGTCATTTCCAATATATTTTATCTTCCTTCCATATGGTCGGATTAGCATAGCAATGAAGATCAATCAAGCAATTTTCGCATGATGCAATCTTTGTCGTTCCAGCTTTAAATCATATTCTGCTTGAAGCTGTACCCAAAATTCCGCACTGATATCAAGCGCTTTTTCAAGTTTCAAAGCTATTGTTGCATTTATATCCCTTTTCCCCTTTAATATGTTCGAAAAATGCGACGGATATATTTTTAAATCCATAGCAAAAACAGATCTTTTTATACCTCTTGCTTCCAGTTCTTCTTCCAATACTTCACCTGGGTGTAATAACACCTTAGAACGAATTTCCTTTCCATTCTGACCAATTACCTTATGGGTTGACATTTTGATTTACAGTATTAGAATTTACAATTTCAAATTACCTTCACAAACAATCTTAAAAACTACTTTTCATAATGCTTTGAAAGTTCCTCGATAGTCACAATTTCAGCAAGTTTCAATACTTCGTTATCTAATTCGAATTCGATCCTATATTGATCATTAATGCGGATTGAATACAAATGCTTTTTATCCCCTTTCAATCTCTCAAAACCGAAGCTCTTGAGCTTAAATAGTTCTTCTGCATTACTAAGATTCTTTAATGAATCTACTCTTTTTATAAACTTGTCAATTACTTGAGAGGAATACTTTGGTTTCCCTTTTAGCGGTTCTCCAATATAAAGATGCTCTAAATAAACATTATTAAATTGTACAACCATAAAATGAAATTACATCACTTTAATTATGAAAATCACATCACAAATATAATAAATCTTTATTGATTTACCAAAAATGATAAATTATTGTCGTTAATTTATCTGGAAAAACAGTGCAGATGACCATCGCAAGCCGGAATTCATTGATCAACCGATTCCAGGCTTAAATATTTGATAACAAGTTATTTAATAAAATGAATAATCTCCGGCGAGAGGTGGTCAATATGACCGATTTTTCCAGGTAAGGGAAACTTCAACGCTGCTGGTTCTTATCCAGGATCCTGAATTTGTGAAGCCGAAAAAGGTGAAAGCAACGGAGTCATAATTTAAAAGAACCGGCATTTAACCTTGTTTATTATAAACTAAATTTATGTAAAAATAAATCCCCGGGGCGAATATCCGGGGACTTACTGTATTGCATTGTCAGTTTATGTCTTCCCATTTTCAGCACATACAGCTTTATCGCAATATAATACTGCTCAAGAGTTTCGATAATTTAGTTACAAGAAGAATGATAATAAATTAAATCCCAGTAAACTGTTTCAAATACCATTTTGATATTATAATGGTGTCCCATATTTCCATTCAGGTGTAAAGTCCAAAGATACTGACCTTTTTGAAATTGGATTTCAGTCGTTTGTCCGTTGAAAACTTCCTGAGTTATCTTACTGACAAATTTAGTGTTATTAAGCTTTGCCTTAAACCAAGTCTCCTGGCCATTCTTTATATGAGACATAAGTCTTAAATCAAAAGGTACTACAAAATTCAATACATCAACCTCCGCACCGCCACAGACTATTGATATATTATAATCATTTTCATCAATTTGTTCAACCCATTTATAAGTCCTGTTTCCTGGGTCTGTTTCAGGTGGTTGTGCAAAAAGCTGGGACGCAACAATGCCCATAAAAAGACATAAGAGAAGAAATGTTTTTGTTTTCATTGTTTTTTAGTTTGGTTAGCTAATTAGGAAATTGTATGACCTTTAGTCATTTATGAGATACAATTTACAATATTTAAAAGCTGAAGTCAAGTGAATTTTGACGAATTTGGGGTGAAAAGAATAACCCAGCCATCACACCGGGTTAATTATAAATATCGCCTATTTGGTTTCCCTATATATGAACTGTTAACGTAAAATCCAACAAAAGTAAGGGGGGTAATTTATTGCTTTGAGAAGTCGTATAGTGGCAGGATTAAGATATAATTTGTGTGTAAAACAGGGTGTAATAAATAAAAAAACCTCGCAAGTTATTTGACTTACAAGGCACTACAAAATAGAAAGTGACCCCGATAGGACTCAAACCTATAACCTTCTGATCCGTAGTCAGATGCTCTATTCAATTAAGCTACGGGGCCTTGTTTATTACTGTATGGGCTGCAAATATAGAAAATTAATGAATAAAATATACGAAGAAGGTGTGGGTAAAAGATGAAGAAAATGATGAGTGGAAAATGTGCAGAATATGATTGAATTTGAATATGATTCTACTCTGAAATGATAGACTCAAACTGCAAGTCTACGTTTCTATAATATGTTGGCGTCAGACAAGCATGCCTGTCTAACAAATTCTTCCTTTCACCGATTACCGATACCGATTACTGATTACCGATTACTGATTACTGATCACTGCCGACTGATTACCAATCATCCTCGTCAGTTCATGTATCTTCTTCTTGTACGATTCTTCAATCTGCATCCTTTCAAGCTCAGCGCCTACGCGGGAAGCAAAAATGGAAATATATTCCGTGAATTGGGAATTTCCTCCATGGGCTTGTCATCCATCATCACCAATAATCCGCATACCTCACCCTTCACATCAAATACCGGTGTACCCATGTAGCTTTCCATTCCAAGATGTTGGATCAGCTTATCATCGGGAAACATTTCCCGGAGATTATTGGGATAGTAAGCCGTATATCCCCGAAGTACATTCAGGGACGGACTGGTAGCAAGCTCATACGATTTGCATTCAAGGAATTGCTGCTTGTGCCAGCAATGTATAATATTGGATTTTTGCATGTCTTCGTCAATGGTGGCAACGAATGCCACGCTTACTCCAAATGATTTGACCAGCAATTCTGTCAGCACACCAAAATATTCCATTCCGGTTACCCTGGCTGTTTGCTTGATCATGGTGGACAGCATTTCTGCCGTTTTCATATAATCAACCACGCGCCTTACACGGAATACAATGACGGATCCCCGGGCTGCCTCTACCCTCTTAACAGAACACTTGCCCCAGAAAATATTTCCCTTTAACGACCGGAAGGCCATCTCCTGTGAATGATCAGTGCCCTTATTGATCGTGTCGATAAATACGTTTTTACTGAATTCTGCTGGCGGAGCATCATATAATTCAAATGATTCCCGGCCTGTAAGGTCTGTCTTTTGATCACCCTGAAAAAGCTGAATGGCTTTTGCATTGCAATCAATAATATTGAAATTGCCCGGATTTAGCATAAAAATTGCATCGGGCGATTCTTCAAAGACAATTCTGAACAAGGCATCCTGCTCTGAAAGAAATCCTGCCTGGAACTGATCGTTGTATAATTTGTAATGGCGCATATCTTTAATGCTGGGTTTTGGTTGATCTGATAACATGTAAGGTTACGGTTTAACAATTAAAAAGTTAGAATAATATTGACGAGTGGAGCAAATAAGTGACTAACAGCATATAACCGGATGTAAAACGACATTCGCTATTTTAAAATATAAAACGTACAGAATGGAAGAATACATATGCATCTCAGGTAAAAAGTCCCTCATCCCTGATCAGCATTAGTATGGCATTATGGGGAATAACAACATATTTCTCATTGTTAAATTCAATTTCCCATCCGCTTTTCTGCAGATATACTGCTACATCTCCCTCCCTGGGCTGCAAAGGCACATACTTAACTTCCTCTCCCCTGTCTTTCCATGGCTCATCGGCTTCCTGAATGGCAGGAATCGGATATCCGGGCCCGACTTTCACTACATAACCGGTTTGAATTGGCTCCTGTTCATGCACTCCCGGAGGCAGGTACAATCCCGTTTTTGTTTTATCATGCGGTGTCTTGGGCTTAATCAACACCCTGTCTCCCACCATGATGAGCTTACTAATACTTTGTTCGCCAATTTCAAACGCCATCTTGAAATATTTGGCGCAAAGGTAAAAAATTAGTTGAAAGTTGATAGTTGATAGTTGATAGTTGATTAGAATAATTATGAATGATAAATATGAATGATAAATGATGATCGTTAAGAGTTGAGGGATTATGGAGGTTTTCATGCAGAGCATGACTGCGAAACTGCAAATCGCGAGATTTCGCATGCGAGCGAAACGCCGTTAGCACTTTGAGATCTGCGAGCAAAAATCAGATATTCAGATGAATCGGTTCGAGACCAAACTGTTCCCTGAGACAAAGTTTTGCATATTCAAAATCCCGCGTGAAACCAAGGATGTAACCGCCGCCACCCGATCCGAGTAATTTGCAGGCATAATATTCCCAGTCGAGTCCATATTGCCATACCATGCGGAATTTTTCAGGAATCATATCCTGAAATATCCTCCACTGAAATAAGGATAGCTGAACCAGCGAATCATAATCAGGACGGCCATCCACAAACTGATCCACTATCTCGTTAACCAATGGAATATACTGCTCGGTAAAACTTTCTTTCAAACTCTGCCCCTGCAATTTATTCCGAAAAGTCTTAACCAGTTCTCTTGTATTACCTGTCAATCCGGTATCCAGAAGGAAGACCTGCAAACCCTGGTTCCGGATGTTTTCAATGTGCCAGGTTGTTAGGTTTTTTTTCCCCTCAACGATTAACGGTTGGTTGTAGTAAATGCAGAGCGGATCGATCCCTGAACTGGTGCCATGAAACCAGGATTCCATGGAAGCTAATGCTGTTTTTACATCCAATAACTCATCAGTATCCGGTTTTTCTGATAATTTATTCTTCCCCTCAGCGTATTCATCATATATAGCTGCACATAAGGCACCAGAACTCCCAAGACCATATCCCCGGGGAATGGAAGACCGGAAATACAATCCCAGTTCAATATCCCGGACCAGCCTGGGTATATCCAGCTTTGGCAGCGATGAGTGTTGATTTTCCCGCAACCAGGAGGCGAACTCAAACAGTACGCGATTGGATCCCAGATCTTCCCCTAAAAGTAGCTGCTGTGTGAGAACCAGATTTGCTGAAACATCCGGAAAGGGAATCACAAGTGCCCTGGAGCCTTCAATTACCGAATGTTCACCGATCAACAGCAATTTTCCGGAATAATTCCGGTTTGAAAGGATCGTGATTTTCATGATCAGAGAAGTTTTACCGGCCCGGTTCCGATTGTATCATGAATTATATTGCCTTCCTGGCAGAAGACGGCCAGTTGATCCATAATAAATGGTTTGATTTCGCTGATTACTCTGGCCGGATATAAAAGATGCACGTTCGCCCCGGCATCCAGGGTAAAACTTACCGGCATACCGGTGGAATTTCTGAACTGCCTGATCCGGTCAATCACCTCGAGAGAATTGGGCTTTAACAGTATATAACCGGGTCGTGATGTCAGCATCATGGCATGCAAGGTGAGGGCCTCTTCTTCAACAAGGGTCGAAAATTTCGGTTCTTTCCCGGTTTGTAAAGAAATCAGCATTCTTTTAAGATTATCCTGCACCTGGGCAATGCGTGCCCCAGCAAAAGGATGATGTTCCATCAACCGGTGGCCTGCAGAACTGGAGACCTCCTTTTTACCGGAATCGATAACAAGAATGCTGTCGCAATAATCTGTAAATACAGGATGAATGATGAAATTCAATGAAATGGCCGCTTCATCGGTTGACGCCATTAAATCTTCAGTCCTGCCCCATAATGAAAAGCCGCCATAAACCGACCGGCATGCACTTCCTGAACCAAGCCGGGCCAGAAAAGAGGCTTTTTCCATGAAATCGGCATCTTCGGGCAGCGTACCAAACAAACTGCGTTCTATATCACAGAGTGCAAGCGCCAGGGCTCCGAATGATGACGCCGATGAGGCTATGCCGGCGGAATGGGGAAAGGTATTTCGTGATTTAATCACTAATTCAGTGTGATTAAGAAACGGAAGATATTTTGAAACATGTTCCAGATATTGCCGGTACCTGTCCTCAAAGGTTGGGTGTTGCTTATCTTCAAAAAAATAGGATAGCGACATTTCTTTCAACTTCCTTTGATAAAAATAATCAACTGAAATAATCGTTTTGGAATGCTGAAGAGTCATGCTCACTGAAGGATTCAGCGGTTTCTGGAACTGCGTTTTACCCCAGTATTTAATAAGTGCAATATTTGAAGGGCATTCCCATGCCGACTGTCCGGGAAGAAAGACAGCCGGATTCAGAAGTTCATGTGCCTGACTGATAAATTTGTCTTCCAGTGATTTAAACGTCATGATAAGATCAATGAATGAAAGTCAAACACCGTTTGTATGTCTTTTGTTTTAAAATAAGTACGAATATAGTCCCCTGGCAATTCAGAGACTGCCATCATCATATCACCTCCCCAGGCACCCAGGGATTTGATTTCGCCATTGAAATCACTGAAATATTCCTCTTTAACAGTTTTCTTTCCCAACAAATTTGAAATAAACGACTCATGCTCCGACATAATTTGCATAAATTGCTGCAGGTGCTTCGTATGCAGTAATTCACCCGTGAAATAATTTATCATTTCGATCTGTTGCCTGGCAGGCTCCGGTAATAAGCTGTAATCGTAAAGGCCTCGCTCAGTATCCTGCTTCTGACCTGTGTAAACAAACCATATTTGCGGATGAAAGGCAGGCAGAAACCTCACAGGAATTACTCTCGCCTTGTTGCGGGAAGTGCTGAAAAGGATTGGCCCTTTGGCCAGTGCAGTGGCAACATCATAACCTGAGCCCTTATTAAGTCGATGGAAAAGGTCAAACGGGTCGATCATTGCCCACCGGGCCAGGTTTGCAATGAGCGCAGAACTGCTTCCCATTCCCCAGTTATGATCAAAAGTAGAGACTGTTGAAAAGGAATAACTTTTGCCCGGTTCAAATAGTCCATTGCTCATTTCGGTGATTTCACTTAAAATTTTTACGAGGCGCCTTGCTATGAGCGGATCAGAGGACCGCACAATCTCCATGTCCGGCAACAGTATTTCAGCAGAGAACCATTCTTTGTCAAGCACCCATGCCAGCCATTTCAGACAAGGCCTCTCTTCACCGCTGATCATTCCGACTTCAAGCCATTGTCCCTTTTTCAGAGGAACAGCAAGGGCATCAGCTCCTGAAAGAACAAGGTATTCTCCTGAGATCAGCAATTTCCCGTTGGCATAATACCGTTTTATCGCTTCACTTTTCAAGACGGGTACGCAAATTGGTGAGAAAATCCTCAACGGCAGAAAAAGATACGGCCCTTTTGGCAAAGTATTTCATGGCTGCCAGCTTCTCTGTATCAGATGCATGAAACTGATTCAAAACATTGGATAGATGCAGTTTCATATGTCCCTTTTGAATTCCTCCTGTAATGAGTGCCCTGATTGCACTGAAATTACTGGCCATACCGGCAGCGGCTACAATCGACATGAGCTCAGATGCACCCGGATTTCCAAGAATTTTCAAAGAAACTGCGGCCAGCGGGTGCAGTCCTGTAAGTCCACCCACAGTGCCTACAGTAACCGGGATCTCAATACGGCAATTGAATGAATCCTGCGACACTTCAACATCCGTTAAACCGCGATATTTTCCATTCCTGGAAGCAAAAGCATGCCCGTCTGCCTCAACTGCCCTGAAATCATTTCCTGTGGCGATAACTACTGCATCAACGCCATTGTATATTCCCTTATTATGTGTTACTGCCCTGTAAACATCATGTTTAGCCAGATTCACCGCTGTTTCAAATTTCCTGCAGAAATCCATACCTCCAAGATTATATTCCCGATGGGCCATTTCAGTTACAGGACAATTCACCCTGCATTCAACCGTACATCCGGGAGAATAATTTGAGAGGACAGACATAATTATTTCAAGACGTCCCGTCAGTCCTGCCAGTTGAACCTGCTGGTGAAGAAAGTCCGCCATTTGTTCAAGGCAGGAATTCATGAAATTCGCTCCCATGGAATCAGCCGTTTCAAAAATAACCTCAAGCTGGTAATAGCCTTCCATCTGATCTGTCAGATCCTTCAGGTTAATTTTCATGATCCCCCCACCCCGCTGATTCATTCGCCTGGTTAACCAGGAAGTCACCTGATAAAAGCCGGGAGTTAAGTCATTGATGAAGGTGGCTATTTCCACTGCACTGCCCTTCCAGGTGAAATGTATATGGCCCGGCTTCTGCATGGTACCGATGCTGGTATGAAATCCACCCCTTTCCGACCAGTATTTGGCAGCAGAAGCAGCGGCAGCGACCACAGAGCTTTCTTCGGCTACCATAGGGACGAGATAGTACTTATTATTGATCCTGAAATTGGGCGCAATGCTATAGGGCAGGAAGAAATTTGAAACTGAATTTTCTGAAAATTCCTGGTACAGCTTTTGCCGTGAACCATCCGGCGACAAATGTGCATTGAGTTCATGAACGATTCCGGCAGGGTCATCAGTAAACGACGCTACCAGTTTCACCTGGTCTTCCCTGCCAAGTTTTGAAAATCCCTGTATTTGCCCGTAGATTTCCATTTATCCTTTTTTAATTGTTAGATAGGAGTTTGCCAGGTTTAAACCCTTCACCTGGTGACTTACATATTGATGAAGTTCTTCATAGCCTTCTTTCGCATGCCGCAAAAATCCGGATGCCTGGCCAAATATCGATGTTGTATGCAATTTCTTCATTAAATAGAATCCATCCAGGAAACTTTTAAGTCCACCGGATATGATGATTTGTCTGCAATTGATGCCGGGTTCATCCGCAAGAATTTTATTTACATAGGTGACCATGTCACCAGCGGATTCGCCAACACAGGCAAGTGGTCCGTATGCATCAACTGTCCCTTCCTCGCTTCGGAGCATTTCCAGCTTTGAAAAATTGGTGCCGCCAAACGCAGCAAATTCTATTGCAGCCAGGGGCAGACGAATCAATTCCCGCAGGCTTGCCGGACCCATTCCCTGTCCTACTTCTTTTACAATAACGGGAAAGCCGGCTACATCGAGCAGGCGTTTTATGGATATAATGGGAGCCAGCTTTAGGCGATCGCCGCCGGGCTGGAAAAATTCCTGCAAGGGGTTTACGTGAACAACGAGCCCGTCGGCACGCAATTTATCGATAAGGATCCTGATCCTGTCCACCTGTTTGTTTTCCACCATTTGCTCCACCTGGCTGATACCCAGGTTAGCATACAAGGGCAGATCATCACCAATGATGTCGCGCATGTCAAAGTCGTGAAGGCTTGCATTGCTGTCAAGCAGTGCCCGGCATGATCCCAGTCCCATCCCCATGCGAAATTCCTGACAGGCCCTGGCCAGGTTTGCATTGATCTTTCGGGCTGCAAATGTTCCGCCCGTCATGCTGGAAACCCACATAGGCACCCCCAGCTTTTTTCCCAGAAATGTCAGTGATAATGATTCATTCAAAGGATGCGGATGAAGCATTGGTTCATAAAAGAACCTGTTGTCATGTTCTACCTCATTTACCTGAGACAGAAATGCCATTTCGATATGATCAGCCTTACGGTGTTCCATATATTAAGAAATGTGTTTCAATCCCAAATACCGTGAGATCACAACCCGCAGAATTTCTGAAGTTCCTTCACCTATCTGCAGGATTCGCTGATCGCGGTAAAATCTTTCAATATCGCTGTCCTTGAATAATCCATAAGCCCCATGGATCTGCACCGCCTCGTCAGCTACCTCCCGTGCAATTTCGGAGCAGTATAATTTGGCAATGGCAGCTTCCCTGCCAAACGGCAAATGGTCATCTTTCATTTTGCAGGCTTTGTAAAGGGTGTTGCGGGCCAGTTCAAGTTTCATGTCCATATCTGCCAGCTTGAATGCAATGGATTGGAACTGTGAGATCGGCCGACCGAACTGAACCCGTGTTTTCGCATATTCGAGTGCCAGTTCAAATGCGCCCTGTGCCAATCCAAGTCCCATGGCAGCAATCGACAATCTACCGCTGTCAAGGGTTTGTAACATGATCTTTGCTCCCATTCCTCTTTTACCCAGGATGTTCTCCTCCGGAACGCGGCAATTATCAAAATACAGCATCCCGGTATCCGCGGCACGCCACATCATCTTGTTGCCTATTCTTTCGCATCTGTAACCGGGTGTATTGCGGGGAACCAGGATCACCGAAAGTTCCTTGTCACCGTTGTTATTACCTGTAACAACCTGTATTGTTGCCCCATACGATAATACAGAAGCTGAATTGGTAATGAACATCTTGGAACCGTTGATCACCCAGTGGCCATCGCTGTGTATGGCTTCCGTCTTTGTTCCGCGGGCATCTGAACCGGCTGATTCCTCGGTGAGCCCGAATGCCCATAACCGATCACCGGTGCAGAAACCAGGCAAAAGCTCTTCCTTCTGCCTGTCGGTTCCAAACTGGTATATGGGACCAATGCCCAGGGAATTATGCGAAGCCACGGTGGCAGCCTGGGAACTATCAATACGCGCAAGCTCTTCTACAGCAATTATATATGAAAGTGTATCCATATTCGTTCCACCATACTTTTCAGGAAGATTCATTCCAAAAAGTCCAAACTGGCCCATTTTCCGGGTTATTTCGGGTGAAAAAGTGCTGGTATCATCAAGCTTTCGCGCAATTTCTTTAATTTCCTTTGTGGCAAACTCCCGGATCTTATGCCGGAACTTTTCATGAGATGGTGTAAGAAATGGATGCATTTATTTCAAATATTATTTTTTGTTGATTATTGCAGAAGTTTAATAAAAACCAATGGCTCATTTTGACTAACCTGTGCCCCTTCACTGGTGAGGATTTGCTGAACAGTACCTTCATGAGGCGCCAGAATGCCATTTTCAAGTTTCATTGATTCAATGGTGACCAAATGATCACCCTTGTTTACTTTTTCATTCACTTTAACAAATATCCGGTTTACCTTCCCCGGCAGCGGCGATCTTACCAGTTCCTGTTCAACGGTACTTTCTTCTTCAAAAAGACCAAAGTCTGTTGATTCAAGCCTGTCTGTTCGCCTGAGCCCGAAATCAAGGCCATCTTTTGTAATCACAATTACCCCATTTGTTTCGGGCACAAAATAAAAACAGGCATTTACATCATCCTGATCATAAGACACTGCATTTTCTTCAACACGGATATTGGTAACTGACCGCTTTACGGAATCATACCAGATATCCGCTGAATCAGTGCTGACTATGCGATACTCAGCAGTATGCTGCAGATTGTTGTATTTAAATCCAATTCGTGGTGTAATTCTCCAGTATCCCAATGAATTCCAAATGGAGGATTGCCGGCTTTTCGGTGAAAACAGGGAGACCAGGGTTCCGGCCAGGATCAGCTCCCACGGGTCAGTTTTTTTCTTTCGGGTTGAAATCAGCACTTTGAATAGTTCGTACCTATCCTGCAGGTATGTAGTGCTCACTTCATTCCGCCTGTAATCCTCATCTGCCAGTATAGCCCTGATGAGGGGTATATTATGGCGAACCCCTGTGATCACGGTTTGTTCCAGGGCCCTCTCCATCTGTGAAATTGCATCCTCACGGGTTGGCCCATGAGCAATGACCTTGGCAATCAGGGGATCGAAATCGGCTTGTATTTCAGTGCCTGAGGTAACTGCAGATTCCATGCGAACTGCATTGAGGGAAGGTTCCCGGTAGTAATGAATTTTCCCCGGCGATGGCAGCAGATCATGCTCCGGATCTTCAGCGTATATGCGCGATTCAATGGCATGGCCATGCCTGAGGATATCGGTCTGTGAAAAGGATAGTGGGTATCCTTCGGCCACCCGGATCTGTTCTTTTACCAGGTCGATGCCTGTAATCATTTCTGTGATGCCATGCTCAACCTGGATGCGGGTATTCATTTCAAGAAAGAAGAAATCTCCGGAATCATCCAGCAGAAATTCAATTGTGCCGGCGTTAACATACCTCACTGACCTGGCTATGGTGAGCGCGGCATCAATTATTTCTTTTCTGACCTGGTCCGGCAGACTGGCAGCAGGTGCCTCTTCAACTATTTTCTGATGCCTGCGCTGAATGGAACATTCGCGTTCAAACAAATGAACAATATTGCCATGCACATCGCCAATTATCTGAACTTCAATATGGCGCGGGGCATGAAGGTATTTTTCAACATAAACCCTGTCATCGGCAAAGTAATGATAAGCTTCATTGGATGTAATTTCAAGAACATCCCTAAGCTCTGCATGTGATTTCACAAGGCGCATGCCCTTTCCACCTCCGCCTGCCACTGCTTTAACCAAAACCGGATATTCAATCGAATGCCGCAGCTTACTGATCTCATGCGGTGTGTCGATAATTTTATCGATGACCGGTATTCCAAGTCCGGATACAAAATGATGGGCAGTTAATTTATCACCCATGAGTTTTAATATTTCAGCAGACGGACCGATAAAGCGAATTTTATTTTCTTCACAAGCCTTCGCAAAAAGGCTGTTTTCCGATAAAAAACCATAGCCGGGGTGGATTGCATCTGCACCCGATTTTTTAGCCAACGCTATGATAGAAGCAATATTGAGCCAGGTATCGGAAAGAGGTCCACTCCCCAAAGAATAGGATTCTTGAAATTGCCTGACCCAGGAGGATTCTGATTCCTGACCGGTGAAAATAGCAACAGTAGGAATATTGAGTGATGTGGCAGCACGCTTTACCCGCAGGGCTATTTCACTGCGATTGGCAATCAAAATTTTATGTATGGAATCCGGTTTCAATGCAGGCTCCTTTTCTACTGGCCGCTCATCCAGCCTGGTTGTCGCTTTTCCAGGAATGCCCGGATACCTTCTCCTGCCTCTTCCGACACCCTGGTTTCAGCCAGAAGTGAAGCGGTTCTTGCCATGATGGTTATGTCGGGCGCAGATCCGGTAAGAGAACGGATCAATTCCTTAATTTTAAGCTGGGCATCAGGGGCTGCCTTCAGCAATTCAGTGAGGAGATCTTCGTGCACCTGTTCGAACTGCTCATCAGGTACCGACCTGTTTACCAATCCGATAGATACTGCATCATGCCCGCTGAATTTCCTTCCTGTCAGCAGGTACTCCATAATTTTTCCGCTGGAGCTTTTGCGCAGAAGATAGGGGGCCACAGTGGCCGGTATCAGTCCCAGTTTCACTTCCGAAAATGCAAAAACTGCTGTATTCGTCGTAACGGCGATATCAGAGGCTGAAACCAGGCCGATCGCCCCACCCAGGGCTGCACCATGTATGCCCGCTACAATAATTTTAGGGCTTGTATATAAGGCATGAAAACATTTTGCCAGGAGGATACTCTCCCGGTAGTTTTCGTCCTTCGACAGGCCCTGTGCTTTTTGCATCCATCCAAGATCGGCACCGGCACAAAAAGAGGATCCAATTCCCCGCAAACTGACAATGCGGATTGCCGGATTGTTGTTGATGTTTTCAATGGCCGAAAAAAGTTCTTCCAGCATCGGTTTGTCCAATGCATTTCTCACTCCGGGGCGGTTTAACCACAGCCGGGCCAAAGGCCCCCTGATCTCGGTGATAATTGTCCGGGCATTCATTATGGTTATCAGGTTACATGCGGTAAATGCCATTGGCAGGTTCAGAAAATCTTTTATTCAGCGACATGGCAATTCCCATGGCTATAATCTTTCGGGTGTCAAGGGGGTCAATAATACCGTCATCCCAAATTCTGGATGTGCTGTAATACGGTGATCCTTCACGGTTATATGTGTCGTATATCGGGTTACCGGATTCAGACGTGATTATGCGATCAGGCTTGCCTTCCTGTTTTCCGATGCTGCCAAGCACAACGGCAGCCTGTTCAGCACCCATCACGGAAATCCGGGCTCCGGGATACATAAAAAGTAATCGCGGATCATATGCCCTGCCAGCCATGGCATAATTTCCGGCACCATACGAACCGCCAATTATTATGGTAAAAAAAGGTACGGAGGAGGTGGCCACTGCATGCACCATCTTTGCTCCGTCTTTTGCAATCCCCCGGTTTTCAACATCTTTACCGACCATGAATCCATTGATATTCTGAAGGAACAGCATAGGAATTTTCCTGAAATTGCATAATTCGATAAAATGCGTTCCTTTAAGGGCGGATTCCGGATACAAGATGCCCATATTGGCCAATATGCCGACCGGGTAACCCATAATCCGGGCAAAGCCTGTAATTAATGTTGTACCGTAACCGGCCTTAAATTCGTGAAACCGGCTGCCATCCACAAGACGTGCAATGATTTCACGGGCATCAGGAATCTCACGTGATGTAAGTCCAAGTAAACCATATAATTCCGCAGGATCATACAGCGGATCTTCAGGCGCTGAGCGTTGAATTTCCTGCTTTTGGGGTGACGGAAAAGTAGAAGCAATGTTTCTGCAAATATTAATTGCATGATGCTCATTCACAGCAAGGTGGTCGGCCACTCCCGACAAGGTCGTATGTACAAGTGCTCCCCCAAGTTCTTCGGCAGTGACAGTTTCACCCGTGGCCGCTTTTACAAGGGGTGGACCACCAAGGAATATAGTTCCCTGTCCCTTTACGATCACCGTTTCGTCGCTCATGGCAGGCACATAGGCTCCTCCTGCAGTACATGAACCCATAACGGCAGAGATTTGCGGTATGCCCAATGAGGATAACCTGGCCTGGTTATAAAATATCCGGCCGAAATCATGCCTGTCGGGAAATACCCTTGCCTGTTCGGGCAGGAAAATCCCCCCCGAATCCACCAGGTAAAAACAGGGCAGACTATTTTCGAGTGCAATTTGCTGGGCCCGGAGATGTTTTTTTATGGTTTCAGCTATGTATGTCCCGCCCTTGACGGTGGCGTCATTGGCTACAATTACCGTTTCCCTGTTGTGAATGACACCGATCCCGGTAATAATGCCGGCCCCGGGGAAATCATCATTATACTGGCCAATAGCAGCCAGCGGTGAGAATTCAAGAAAAGCGGTATTTTCATCCACTAAAAGGTCAATCCGTTCCCGGGCCATCAGTTTGCCCCTGGAAGTATGCTTTTTTACCGATTCCTGGTTTCCGCCGCGGGTTTTTGCCCTGATGGTTTCATTCAAATCTCCGACAAGGGCATTATATTCCCCAACCCGTGATCTGAATGCCGCTGAACCGGATTTTGTATTTGATGTAAGGACGTCCACATTCATGATATCTCGACTGGATTAACATACACCGGCCGCAATTGTTCATCCGGGCAATGCATAGACCATATTCGTAACAAATAGAGGGTAATATTCGTAAATTATAAAAAAGGTTACCCATGACAACCCAACCTCAGCTAAAACGAAAACAAAAAAAGTACAACTTACCCGTCATTGGATATTTCGGCGATAAAAACGTCAGATTCCATTCCATCCTCCAGGCTGAAAGCATCACGGGTGTAAATTACAATCTCATTTTTGAAGCCTGCATAGGCAAAATTTACCGTGCCGGCAACATAATCTGGGAATTTGAAAAAGGGAATCACTTTATTAAGTACAAGGCTTATTATCTCCGGATTAGAGAGAAAATTAAGGAGCTGGAGGGGAAACACGGGAAGTGAGAGGTGACGAGAGACTGAGAGATGAGAGATGAGAGCTGAGAGGACGTGAGACGAGTGAGTAAGGAGTAAGGAGTATACTTCATAAGAGTTTGAAGGACTGCACTGATCTGCATGACTGAAAAGCTTAATTTTCACATTTTCAAATTTTCAAACTTTCGAAATACCTTTGCGATCTGCGTAAAAAACTTTACACATTACCTGGAAAGCCTAAAATCCTAAAATCTTCTCTCGACAGATTCCGCAGATCCATGCTCGCGTAGCTCGCATGAAAACCTCTCCGGGCCTATTTTATCTCAGATTACACTGATCTCAACGATGTAGATATAACTACATACTGAACGGTCAATCGAATGAAATGAGATTGCGCTCTGTGTCCTCCAAGCCACGTTAAGCTCACCTTAACTCCGTGGTCCTCTGTGTAAAACTTTTGGCCATCCCTCCCTGTGCCAATATGTTTTTCTTCGAAATTTTTTCTCCCTCAGATTTCGCAGATTTCGCGATGAATGCTCGCTTTGCTCGCATTTTCCATTTCAGTTATTTATTTTGTGGCAAAATTGCCAGATGCTGAGGGACTAGTCCCTTGTCCCTTGTCCCTTGTCCTTTTTTTATTATTTTTAAAACGTGAAACCTGGAAAAATGGACGAACCTGAAAATACAAATCAGCCTGTGGAGGCCGATAGCCCTATTGTGAAGAAGAACTGGCGTTATTTTGGCAGGAACGCGCTGATCGAATTGAAGAAAAACTGGCGTTTATATGCCGGAAAAGCTCTGACGATACTGAAATGGACTGCTGTGTTTTTTTTCGTTTCCACTTTGTTCGTTGAAGTTTTATTCACATTTATAAATCCTCCGATAACTCCCCTGATGATCAACAGGGTTGTAGAACAAAAGATGGCAGGCAAAAGAGCCAAAATGCATAAGAAGTGGATGCCCATTGAAAAAATTTCACCGAATATGTACCGGGCTGTGGTAGCTTCTGAAGATAACCGCTTTCTTGAACACTGGGGAATAGATATTCAGGCCATTGAAAAGGCCGTTCAATATAACAAACGCCATAAGAGGAAACATGGCGCCAGTACTATTACACAGCAGGTTGCCAAAAATGTTTTTCTTTGGCCGGCCAGAACATGGCTGCGCAAGGGCTTTGAACTTTATTTTACCGTTACAATTGACCTGATATGGAGTAAGCGGAGGATCATGGAAGTATATCTGAATGTAATTGAAACCGGCGATGGAATTTATGGAACAGAGGCGGCGGCCAGAGATTATTTTCATAAGTCTTCGAAAAACCTCTCGCGCAGCGAAGCTGCTCTTATTGCAGCCTGTTTGCCAAATCCGAGGAAGCGAAATCCCGCGGCACCCACACCTTATCTGCTCCGGCGGCAGGCACGGATCCTGAATCTGATGAATAAGATCGGGGATGTGAAATTTTAGACCTGGTCGGTCTTTTCTGAAATGACGGTAGAGATGGGTTTGAAACCCATTTCAACTTTTTTCTTCTCTGCAAAATTTTCGTGTTTACAGCCCCCGCCACACCCGGTACACCCAATGCCAGTGACATTCTTCGATGGAATGATCATCCTGTAAATACTAAAAAGTATATACGCGGCTGCAGAAGCAATTACCAGATAGGTCAGAAGATCCTGGGTCATCATCATATAAAATTACAAAAATAAATTACCAATCTGGAAAACCGCCAGGGAAACCAGCCAGGCCAGACCGGTTGTATACAGAACAGAAAACGCCGCCCATTTCCATGAACCAGACTCCTTGTATATTGCGGCTACCGTGGCAATGCAGGGAAAATAGAACAGGGTGAACAGAATAAATGAGATCGTTGCCAATGGATTAAAAACTGGTTTACCCTTATTAATTCCACTGCTATAGGTGGCATTTTTGATTTTTCCCTGCAAGGATGTTGTGTATTCGTCCCCTTCACTGGCCTGGTAAATTACGCCCATGGTACTTACAACAATTTCCTTGGCAGCCACACCAGTGAGCAGGCAGACTCCCATTTTCCAGTCGAATCCCAATGGCCTGATCAGCGGTTCGATCTTCTTGCCAATCCGTCCGATATACGATTTCTCCTGGTGTTCGGATTTCATTCTGGTATCAAGGGCAAGGAGGTCATTATCCTTATTTTGCTGAAGATGCAAAAGCGTGGCTTTGTCATGTAAACCCGCGGACTGCCCTTCATATTTCTTAATAACTTCGGCCTTTTGCTCCCCGTAATTCTGTGTGTAGGATACCTTAACAGGATAATGTCCAAGGGCCCAGATCAAAATGGAAGCAATCATGATCACTCCGCCCATTTTCTTAATATACTGTGAGGCCTTTGACCACATGTGCCTGAAGGTGGATCGAATGGTAGGCATCCTGTATGGCGGCAATTCCATCACGAACGGAGCGTCAGTAGCCCGGAAAAAGGTGTTTTTGAATAGAAGGGCAACCAGGATAGCCATCACAATACCGGTAAGGTAAATACCAAAAAGGAGTGTTCCGCTGTGCCGGGGAAATACTGCCCCGACAAGAAGTAAATATACAGGCAGGCGTGCGCTGCACGACATGAATGGATTGATCAGCATGGTAAGCAACCGGTTATTGCGGCTTTCAATGGTGCGGGTTGACATAATAGCCGGAACATTGCAGCCAAATCCCATAACGAGCGGAATAAACGATTTTCCATGCAACCCGATCTTGTGCATGAGCTTGTCGGTCATGAATGCTGCCCGTGCCATATAACCCGTATCTTCCATAACGGATATAAAGAAGAAGAGGATCAGGATATTGGGGAGGAATACGATGACACCGCCAACACCGCCAATAATTCCTTCTGATATCAGCTGTTTCAATGATCCCTCAGGCATCACATTGTTAAATGCATTTCCCAGAACAGTCACACCCTGGTTGATCCACTCCTGTGGATAAGCACCCAGTGTAAAAGTTACCGTGAACATGATCCAGAGGAAAAGCAGGAAAACCGGGAATCCCATGTATTTATTTGTCAACAGCTGATCAATGCGGTCGGAATGGGTTGCCTTGCTGCGCGGTGCCGCTTCAAATGTTTCCTTAAGTGCGCCAAAAATAAAGCCATAGCGGGCATTGGTGATAACCGTTTCCACCGTCTCATTCATTACAGAAGCTACCCGGTCGGATTCGCGCCTTGCAACAGACAAAATCTCATTATGGCGGGGATAATTAAGCAGGAGGGATTCAATATGCCTGTCCCTGTTTATCAAACGCAATGCAATAAACCGGGCAGGAACACCTTCAACACGATCACTGCCGGTAATGGACCTTATTTTTTCGTGCACCTGCTTTACGCTTTGTTCAACCTCAGTTCCGTAATTGATATTGACATTCCTTTGAATCGGGTTTTTACCGCTATATACCGAGATTACCTTCTGAAAAAGCTTATGAATGCCTTTGCCCCGCGCACCAACCGTTGGAACAAAGGGTATTCCAAGCATACTTCCCAGTGCGGCATGGTCAAACTTATCCTTGTTCTTTTCAAGTTCATCGAACATGTTCAGTGCAACCACAACTTTTAAATTCATATCAATTAGCTGCGTTGTGAGATAAAGATTGCGCTCGAGATTGGCAGCATCAACAATGTTGATAACAACATCCGGTTGTTGTTCCAGTATAAAATCCCTTACATACAGTTCTTCAGGGGAGTAGGCCGATAAGGAATAGGTGCCGGGAAGATCGGTAAGCTGAAAAGTATATTCATTAAGTTTAAAAGTGGCGGTTTTTGAGTTTACAGTTACACCTGTATAATTGCCTACATGCTCGCGTGAACCGGAAGCATAATTATAAATAGTGGTTTTTCCCGCATTTGGATTTCCGACAAGGGCTACACGGATTATTTTTCCTGTATTTTCATCCGGATGGAATCTGATACCTTCTTCTGAAAAACCATTTGTTGCCGTTTCGGCCGTATCCCTCTCAGAAGTAACATCAATCAGCGAAGCTTCATTTCTGCGAAGAGAAACATTATAGCCCATCAGACTAAATTCAACAGGATCATTCAGGGGAGCATTCTTAACAACTGTGATTTTTTTCCCCCTCACAAAACCCATTTCACTGATACGCTGCCTGAACGCACCTTCTCCCCTTACCCTGCGGATATAAACACTCTCACCCGTTTCAATTTCACTCAAGCGTGACATACCTGTCATACCAAAAGAATAATGACAATGGTAACCATTAATTCCTCTCCCGGCAATACCAACAAATAGGGAAATTTTATATGCGTTTTTTACTGATTTTGAACAAAAATGGCATTTGATTTGTCGTAATTTTATTATCTTTAGTAATATCATGAAATTTATAAGTGAGCACCCACGATAACATATATGATAAAATCAAGGAATTTCTCGGAACAATGACCGGAAACGTAGCCGTCCTTGAACACCAGATCGACGCTGATATTCAACTTGAATACAATCATTTGGCTGAACAGGAAATGGATATTTCCAACCCGGATGAAATTCTGAAAAAGAAAGATACGCTGAACAGCCCTGGTTATTCAATCGATTATAAAAAGAAATACCTTGTTGAGCTGGCAAAAATCGGCACAGTTGAATCGCACCAAATCCTGGAGAATTACATAACCCTTCCTGATGAAGGATTAAAAGAATGGGCTGTACTGGCTTTTCAGGAAAATAAAATGTTGCTTGAAAGTAGTTTACTGGATGAAAATCAGATACTGATATCTACCGGATTGGGCGGAAAAGGTATGAAACTCAGGTATTTTACAGTTCTGCAAACAGTATCCGGAAGGGTTTTTTCGAATTATGAAAAGAAACTCGTCAAATCAGAGATGCAGTTCAGCCTGAAAAACAATCATGCTGAACTGGAGAGTATTCATTTTAACAGGGAATTATGCAGGATACTGTCTGTAATTCCTTTGCATATCCCTATACAACAATTATTCGACAAGGTTATCGAAGAATGTAATTTATACGGAAACTTCATTGATCATGAATGTCTGATCACCAATGTGAAAATTTTATCCGGTAAGCAGATCCGAAACCTGATGGCCAGAAAGGTAGGGTAATCGGTAATCAGTAATCGGTATATAATAAAAAACCCGGATAAAGGTAGAATTATCCGGGTTTTCAGTCAAAATACCGTGTTAACCTTTTCTTTGTTTATCCTCTACTTCAACACTTTCAAGATCATCAAAATCAACACTGGTATAATCCTCTGTTCCTTCAGATTCCTTGTGAATCATTTCTTCATTCACGCCCTGTTCGGTGGATTTCACATTCTTAATGTAGTCAATGACTTCGGTAAACCCATCTGCAAATTTCTCAAAATCCTCTTTGTACAAAAAGATTTTATGCTTTTCAAAAAAGAAACGACCATCTTTCTGAAAACGTTTCTTGCTTTCCGTAATTGTCAGGAAGTAGTCGTTACGTTTGGTAGCCTTTACATCAAAAAAATATGTCCTCTTTCCTGCTCTGACTGCCTTTGAATATATTTCCCGGTGTTCGGAATCTTCAAAGGCATCGTTTTTATCTGTTCTTTCATCCATCATAAATTAGGGTATTTTGTAGTTGTAGAGTTTAAATGCATCTCAAAAATAAAAAAATTTTATTTCGAACATTCATTTGATTGACTGTATTATCATTTTTTTGACGAAAAACAAGTTATTACAGATACTTGGATAATATTGATAATATTCAAAAAATACATTTACTTTGCAGCACTTAAACCGGGACTATCTCAAAAACTCATACTGAACGTTCTTTCAATTATGATCAGCAGAAGGATAATACGAATTAAGATTTTACAGCTCCTGTATGCTTACTTTCAAAGTGCCGAGAGTTCATTGAATAAGTCAGAAAAAGAATTATTCTTCAGCATTCAGAAAACATACGACCTCTATCATTACCTGTTATTGCTCATCGTTGAGGTAGCCGATTATGCGAACTCAAGGATTGAGATAGCCCTCCAGAAAAAGATCCCTACACGGGAAGACCTGAACCCGAATACGAAATTTGTGGATAATTTAATTATTCAGCAGATCCGCACAAACAGGCAGCTTAACCAATATTTAAACAAGACAAAACTTACCTGGGTCAATTCTCCCGATCTCATCAAAAAGTTGCATAACCGCATCCGGATGGCGCCTTTCTTTAAGGAATACATGGAAAATCCTGTAAGGAGTTATGAAAGTGATCTGAAAGTGATTCTCGAAATTTATTCCAGCGAGATCATCAATTTTGAAAATTTGTACCAGACGCTTGAAGAGCAAAGTATTTACTGGAATGACGAGGTTGAATTCGTGATCAGCATGATCACAAAAACGCTAAAGGTATTCAGGCAGAAAGATGGTGAAAATGCAGAGCTTATGCCTCTTTTTAAGAACGATGATGACCGTGAATTTGCACGGGATCTGTATCGCAATGCCATTATGCATAAGGAAGAATACCGGGAACTCGTAGAATCCTTTACTGAAAACTGGGATATCGAACGCGTTGCCTTTATGGATTTTCTTATCATTGAAATAGCCATTACCGAGGCAGTTGTTTTCCCTTCCATTCCTACCCGCGTAACCATTAATGAATTCCTTGAAATTGCCAAGTTCTACAGTACTGAAAAAAGCAGCGTGTTCATCAATGGACTGCTCGACAAGATTTTCAGGCACCTGAAAGAGCAACGCCGGATTGTGAAAACCGGCAGGGGACTTATTGGTGAAGACGAGGTGTAATCTTTCTCTATACTTTCCAATCTTGCACAGTTAATAAATTTGTTGTTACTTTGCGTTTTATATTTAGGGACAAATTTTAAGCGAATTTCCTGATTATTAATATAATATAATTTTAAAATGAATAATTTATTAAGTATCGTTCTCATGGGTACGCCACAACAAGGACAGGGTAGTCCCTGGTCATCCCTTGTTCCCCTGCTGCTGATCATGGTTGTTTTTTACTTTTTCCTGATCCGTCCGCAGATGAAAAGACAAAAAGAATTAAAAACTTTCAGGGAATCACTGAAAAAAGGAGACCGTATTGTAACGGCCGGTGGCATATATGGCAAGATCAATAATATTTCCGACCATTTTATTACAGTTGATGTTGGAAACAGCATTTTGTTAAAAGTGGACAAAAATTCAGTTCTCCGTGACACAACTGACGTTGAAAATCAAGCTCAGTAATTACATGAATAACCAGAGTTTAAGGTATATTTGCCATATACTTTAAACTCTGTTTCATTGAGTAGAACCGATAACAAAGGAAAAAACGGGCCGGGTTATATCTTAAAATATTACAGGCTTCTTGCTGATGTCAATTCTCCGTTCCACCATAAGCTGATCACCTTCCTTTTTTTCGTGCTTGTTTCCACCGGTTTCTGGTTCGTGCGATCACTGGGCCAGCAATACGAATCCAACGTTACCTATCCGGTAAAATACACCGACTTTCCTGAGAATAAGGTTCTCATCGGTGACGTTCCTCAAAAATTAGTACTCAGGGTCCGGGCCAGTGGGTTCAGCATATTAAAATGCCGGCTCAATCTGAATATTATCCCGCTTCGGTTTAATGTGAATTCATATGCCGTGAACACTTCCGGAAAGGACACCTATGTTGTCATTACGGGAAACATCAGGGATATGCTTTCAGAAGAACTCGACCAGGTTAAGATCCTAAATATATCACCTGACACCTTGTTTTTCAAGCTGACGGATGTCGTTACCAGAAAAGTACCCGTTTTGCCGACACTCGGAATGCATGAGCATTTTTATCAGAAACAGTTTATTCAGAACGGTGAGATACGGGTATCGCCCGACAGCATAACTGTTTCAGGTCCTGATAATGTTGTAAATGCTATACATTTCATTTATACCGAACTCATTTCCTTCACAAACCTCACAGATACGGTTACAATGGATTGTAAACTGAAGCCTGTGAAATCGCTGACTTATTCCGTTCAGAAAGTCAAAGTTACCATACCCGTGGACAGATTTACCGAGGTTGAAAACAACCTCCCTGTTCAGAGTATCAATGTGCCGGATAGCCTGACGATGATAGCTATTCCGGGACAGGTAAAAGTAACCTACCATATTTGTCTCAGCAATTATCCGCATATTTTGCATAATCCGCTTTTACCGAGGATAAACTACAAGGATATTAATCTTACGAATTCAGGCAGGCTAACTGTATTTTTAGCTGACACACCCAGGGTGATCAGCAATGTACGGATTAATCCACATGAAATTGAATTTCTAATTACCCGCAAATGATCAAGGTTGGAGTTACAGGCGGTATTGGAAGTGGAAAATCATTGATCTGCCAGGTTTTTTCACATTTGGGTGTTCCGGTTTATTTTGCAGATGAAGCAGCTAAAAATCTGATGGATTGCGACCCGGAGATCATAAAAGGTCTGACCGGTGTATTTGGTGCCACTATTTATGCAGGTGGAAAACTTAACCGGCCAAAACTGGCAGGTTTGATTTTCGATGATCCCAAATTACTTGCTGATGTAAACCGGATCGTACATCCAGGGGTAAGGCGCAATTTTATCGGGTGGTGCTCCTCCTTCACCAGCGTTCCTTTTGTAATACAGGAAAGTGCCATCCTTTTTGAAAGCAATACTTTCAAATTGTTTGATTATATCATTCTGGTTACAGCACCCGAAGAGATCCGCATACAGAGGGTACTAAGCAGGCCGGGGATGACCAGGGAAAAAATCCTGGGAATAATGAAGAATCAGCTACCGGAAGAAGAAAAAATTGTACGTTCGCACTTTGTTATAAAAAATGATGAAACGACCCTGATCTTACCCCTTATTTTGTCAATATATACAGAAATCAGCAAGAGATAATTTAATCATGCAGGAATGAGAAAATTTAGCAAATGGATCGGTGCGGGACTGGGATGGACAATCGGTGGGCCAATAGGTGCATTGGTTGGTTTTGCATTTGGTTCATTGGTGGACGCATCAAATATTGAGAAGTTCGAAAATACAAGGATTGACACGACTACCGGGGATTTTGTCATGAGTTTGCTTGTATTGATGGCCGCTGTAATGAAAGCTGACCGCAAGGTCATGCAATCGGAACTTGTATTTGTAAAACAATACCTGGTAAGGGCATTTGGTGAAGATGAGGCTCTTGAAATGCTTCGCATACTGCGCGATATAATCAAACAGGAAATTCCGCTTAAAGAAGTCACACTTCAGATTAAGGGAAGAATGGATTATCCATCCAGGCTGCAGCTGATTCACCTGATATATGGTATTGCGACAGGCTGATGGTGATATTTCCGATGCTGAAATGGCCGTAATAGAACAGATCGCTTATGATCTGGGGTTAAGCGGTGCTGATATCATTTCAGTGAAAAGTATGTATTTTCAGTCGGCTGATTGGGCATATAGGGTTCTGGAAATCGATTCCCGGGCAAGCAATGAAGAAATTAAAAAAGCCTACAGGCAACTTGCCCTGAAAAATCATCCGGATAAAGTGGCATACCTGGGCGAGGACATCAGGAAAAAAGCCCAGGAAAAGTTTCAAAAGATAAACGAAGCCTATGAAGCCGTTAAAAAGGAAAGAAAAATGAATTAAGCGCATGGCGATCAAAACAAAACCATGGCAATAATTTGATTATGATTAAGAAATTGTATTTTTGCACCATATTGTATCTAACTAACAAATGATGGATTTAAAGGAAATTATGTCCGTATCCGGACAAAGCGGGCTCTACAGGTATATTTCACAAGGCAGGAATGGTATAATTGTAGAATCATTTTCCGACAAGAAAAGGAGTTTTGTCAATGCTTCCAGCAAGGTTAGTTCCCTGGAAGATATTGCTATTTTCACAAGTGAAGAGGAAGTTCCGCTTAAACAAGTCCTTAAAAGCATTTTCGAACATGAAAATGGAGGTCCTGCTCCCGATCCTAAATCTTCACCTGAAGAGTTAAAGGCATACATGGAAAAGATATTGCCTACATACGATCATGAAAGGGTATATGTTTCCGATATAAAAAAACTGGTTACCTGGTATAATACCTTGCTGTCATTAAATATGCTCAGTTTTGAAGAAGAGCCTGCTGCTGAAAAAACTGCCGAAGAACCGGCCACTGAAAAAGCAGAGAAAAAGGCACCCGCCGCAAAGAAGAAAACCACAAAACCCAGGACACAAAAATAATTTCTCCTGATTTTGTTCGGAAACGAACATAAAATTCGCAAAAACAAACACTTTACGTTCCTGGTAAGTCTGGCAAATTTTAAATAATTTGCTGTATATCAGCATTTTATAATGTGTGGCACATTTTATGAGAAGTAGATATTAAAGCCGACACAATTCAATATCTGCTATAATGAAAACACAAATTGACATCAGGAAATCAAAAAAATGGGCCATCCTTTTTATTGTCCTGATGGCCTTGTCTGTTTCAATTTACGCACAGCCTGCTGTAAAAGGCGGGTATGATAAGGAAGTGGTTTCGATGGTTGAACAGGCCTGGAAAAATCTTGACCAGCTTGCAGCAGACACCGAAAGCCATATACGCTACCAGGCTCCCTCAGTAACAGATGATAATCCTGAAAAAAACATGGCTGAGAAATCTGAAAACAATACAAATTCAGCCGAGCCGGTATTGCTTGTTGAAAGTTCACAGGAAAGAAAAGATGAGTTGAAATCAAACCCATGGTCCGACAGAGACGTGATCCAGGTTAGATATTTTCAAAAAACCAAAAATACAGCATGGTATAAGATCCGGAATATTGTTACAAAGAAGCCGGCCATGAATTGCAATATCTGCACACGGGTTGTTTCCACACCATATGTGGTATATATGAAGCCAGGAGTGGAATAGGGACTAGGGACGAGAAAAGAGAGATGAGAGGTGACAGGTGAGCAAGAATAATCCCTTTAGGGATTGAATGCAGGTAGAAAAGAGAGGTGAGCGAGAATAATCCCTTTAGGGATTGCCTGACGGTGGAAAAAGAACAGGGTTATTAACAATATAACTGGTTTTATTTTAAAAATATAGGTTTTAGGTTTTAGGTTAGTATTAGGTTAGTATTAGGGTTTAGGTTAGTTTTTATGATTTGGTTAGATTAGGGTTATGATTGAAACAATCTCCCGGGAAACCGTGGAGATTGTTTCTTTTTCAGGAATATCTGAGAATCTCCTCGAACAACTTTTCCATCGTAAACGGTTTGAAAAGAACACTGGTGCATCCTGCTTTTAGCGCCTTTTCCTGTTCTTCAGTGCTCCTTCCGGCCGTCTGGGCGATAATTGGTATTTCAGTGCCGGATTGCCTTATTTTGCGGGTAACCTCTGTTCCTTCCATATCCGGTAACTGGATATCCATGAGGATCAAATCAGGATGTTCCACGTTAAATTTTTCCAATGCCTCTGATCCTGATCTGGCATGAATCAATTTGCACTTTGTTAACATGAAAAGCTGGTTCAGATAGAGAAAACTCATGTCGTCATCCTCAACTACCAGTACGGTCTTATTTTGCAGATTTGGGAAGGACATAAAGAACCTTATATATAATGTAACCGTAAAAGTATAAAAAATCGTACTTTTAACCGCCATAAAAAGCATTTACCCTTGCTTTAGGACGAATAAGGACCAGTATGAAAGTAGATCGGATTCAACAAGTAATAAATTTTTTTGAAAAGGATATTTGGAAGATATCCATCAAGGATAAGCATCCGGTATTCAGCTTCCTGGTAAAACAGGGCAGGATACTGTTCATTGCTGTCAGGGGGTTTTACGAAGACAAAATACAACTCAGGGCATCGGCATTATCATTTTATACAATGCTGTCAATCGTTCCTATCCTGGCTCTTGTGTTTGGAATTGCCCAGGGTTTTGGCTTTCAGGAATACCTTAGAACCACTCTGATCGAGAAATTTCATGAACATGAGGACATGCTCAAGATGCTGCTTGGTTTTGTGGAAAAGTACCTTGGCCGCATTAACCAGGGATATATTGCAGGAATTGGATTTATTATTCTGTTTTGGTCGGTGATGCAAGTGCTGGGCAATATTGAAAGTTCATTCAATAACATTTGGCGGATAAAGAAGTCAAGAATGTTCACCCGCAAATTTACCGATTATATTTCCCTGGTTGTCATTGCCCCGGTATTACTGATCATTGCCAGCAGCTTTAATTTATCACGGCTGACCAGCATATCCGATAGCATTCCCTTTTTGCGATACCTGGATTCATTTCTGAAATTACTGGTTACCGTAATGTCATTGACCCTGATATGGTTTGTGTTCACCCTGATATACATTGTGATCCCCAATACCAAGGTAAAATTTGTACCTGCGTTGATTGCAGGAATTATTGCAGGCACCATGTTTCAGGTCCTTCAATGGGGATATGTTAATTTCCAGTCATTGCTTTCAAGTTATGGTGCCGTTTATGGAACTTTTGCCGCTCTTCCGTTATTTATGATGTGGCTTGAACTCAGCTGGCTGATTGTATTGCTGGGAGCGGAAATTTCCTATGCATATCAGAATGCCGTTCATTATGAACAGGAAGCAGAAGGTGCTCATGTAAGCCTGAAAGATAAAAAGATCCTTACATTGCTGGTTACAAAAAAGATAGTCCGGAATTTTGTGGAAGGCCGTCCTGCCATGAATGCTGCTGAAATTGCCCTGAATCTTTCAATTCCGGTAAGGATTGTAAGGGATATTATATATATATTGCTGAGCTCTAAGATTATCATTGAAACCGTTGACCAGGAAATCCGGGAGGTAGCCTATCAGCCCGCTATAGATCCTTCTGTTATTACGGTGAGTTATGTATTTGATGAAACCGATAAACTGGGGAACCTGATAACGTATGATCATGAAACTCCTGAAAAGGAGAAAATTTCAGCCATTGTGGAATCCTTTTACGATGATTTCCGCAAGTCACCGAAGAACTTATTGGTAAAGGACCTTTAATCCCAATCGGGATTTCTTCCCGGTGGTTCCTCGTCCCTGGTCTCTTCTCCCTCGTCCCTGCTCAGGTATTCGTGTATCTCCCGTGCCGCCCTTCTTCCGTCGCCCATGGCAAGGATCACGGTAGCGCCGCCCCTTACAATGTCACCTCCGGCAAATAATCCGGGGATACTGGATTGCATGGTTCCATCCGTTAAATTGATCGTTCCCCATTTGCTCACACTTAACCTGGGCAGACTTTGTGCAATTAACGGATTGGGAGACACGCCGATACTGACGATTACAAGATCCGCATCGATAAGATATTCTGATCCCTTAACCGGAGTGGGCTTCCTCCTTCCCGAAGCATCGGGTTCTGCCAGTTCCATGCGCTGAAGCCTGATTTTATTCACATGTCCCTTTTCATCTGCAAGATACTCAACCGGGGAGTTCAGGTTCAGAAACTCAATTCCCTCTTCCAGGGCATGCTTGATTTCTTCCTTCCTGGCAGGCATTTCATCAAATGACCGCCTGTAAATTATCATAGCTCTTTCGGCGCCCAGGCGGCGTGCGGTTCTTACTGAATCCATCGCAGTATTCCCGCCGCCAATTACGGCAACATTTTTACCAAAGTATACAGGCGTATCATAATCCTCTTTTGCTGCTCCCATCAGGTTAACGCGGGTAAGGTACTCATTGGATGAAAGAACGCCGTTAAAATTTTCACCCGGAATATTCATAAAGTTTGGTAATCCGGCTCCGCTGCCAACAAAAAAAGCCCTGAATCCCTGGTTTGTTAAATCCTCAAATGACAAGGTTCTTCCTACTATGAAATTGCACACAAACTCGACACCCATCTTTTTCAGGTTTTCGATTTCAGTGTCTACTATTTCGTTCGGTAACCTGAATTCAGGAATTCCATATTTCAACACACCGCCCAATTCGTGCAAGGCCTCAAAAACGGTGACGCAATAACCAAGCCGGGCCAGATCACCTGCTGCCGTAAGCCCTGCAGGTCCCGATCCTACCACCGCAACTTTTGTATTATTGCTGCAGGCTGTAGCAGGAACAAATATTTTTCCGGAATGCATCTCATAATCTGCCACAAATCGTTCAAGATGCCCGATGGCCACAGGCTCCTTGTGCATTTTATCAGCATAAATACACTTTGCTTCACATTGAATTTCCTGCGGGCAAACCCTGCCACAAACTGCCGGAAATGCACTGGCCGACTTAATGATCCGTGATGCTGCAAGAAAATCGCCCTTTTCAATGCTCTTGATAAATCCGGGAATGTCAATTCCAACCGGACAGCCGCTGATACAGGTGGGATTTTTACAGTCGAGACACCGACTGGCTTCTGACTTCGCAAGTTCCGGTGTCAATCCCCTGTTCACCTCAATATATCCTTTGCTTCTTTCCTTCGGATCGGCTTCCGGCATTTCAACACGCACCATTTTGCTGCGTTCCGCCGGCTTCAGGTCCTGCCTGAGTTTTTCACGCCAGGACTCATCACGTGAAGTCATCTCCTGATTGTTTTCAGACATCGTCATTCTTCCCGTTGAGATTCACTTAATTATTGTCCATATATTGCTGAAACAGCGCTTTCTCCTCGTCCTTATAACCACCCAGGCGCATCAGCAATTCGTCAAAATCCACTTCGTGGGCATTGAATTCCGGACCGTCGACGCAAACAAACCTGGTTTTCCCGGCTACAGTAACCCTGCAGGCACCACACATGCCTGTACCGTCCACCATTGTTGCATTCAGACTGGCCATCGTAGGTATATTGTATTTTGCGGTAAGCAGACTGCAGTATTTCATCATAATGGCAGGGCCAATCGTGAGCACCATATCTATCTTTTCCCTGGTGATCACTTCTTCCATGCCCTGTGTTACAATTCCCTTTTTGCCGTAGCTGCCGTCATCCGTCATGATAACTACCTCATCTGAATTAGCACGCATTTCGGGCTCAAGAATGATCAGTTCCTTTGATCGTGCAGCGAGAACTGTAATGATCCGGTTCCCGGCATTGTGCATTGCCTCCACAATCGGCAACAAGGGTGCCACCCCTACTCCTCCGCCTGCACATAGCAATGTTCCTATTTTTTCAATGTGGGTTGGATGACCCAATGGACCGACCACATCCGTAATTTCATCGCCAACCTCCAGGTTGCAGATTTTATGGCTGGTGACGCCCACTTTCTGTATGATGAGGGTAATGGTACCCTTCACCACATCGGCTTTGGCTATGGTGAGGGGGATCCGCTCCCCCCGTGTGCCTACCTTTAAAATCACAAAATGTCCCGCCTGTCTCTTTCGTGCAATCAGCGGCGACTCAATCTCCATTTCCACAACATTTGCAGACAAATACCGCTTTGCAACTAGTTGGTTCATTCCCTGGTTATAATTAATTCACAATTCAACAAAAATAAAAGCATTATATAAGGTTAACCTCATTAACAATATATCACAGGGCAAAGTTACCGTATAAATCCGGATAATTATATCTTATTATTAAAAGGGAAATTTACCTCTTCACACGTGCATTGCCTTCCCAGATGCTCCAGACCTGTTCTTCATCGGCGGGTTGAGCGTAATCGGTGAGAAATGTAGTGGCCAGTGCACCGCATGCCCAGCCAAATTGAATCCACTTTTCTGCATCCCAGCCTTTCAGCAAAGCATAGAGTAGTCCGCCCACAAATCCGTCTCCTCCGCCAATCCGGTCGAGAACACTGATTTCGCGCGGTTCGACGAAGTGCCATTGATCTTCGGCCAGTAAAATGGCTCCCCACATGTGGCTGTTGGTACTGATGACCTGCCTCAGCGTGGTTGCATATACAGAAGTATAGGGAAATACCTTTTTTACACTTTCAATCATTATCCTGAATCCGTCAATATGGTTTGCTATGTCTTTACCCCCGGTTTCCGGACCCTTAATTCCCAGACAAAGCTGGAAGTCTTCTTCATTTCCCACTAAAATATCTGAAACAGAAGCGATCTCTGTAAAAATCTCACGGAGTTCCTTTTCCCGGTTTTTCCAGAATGAAGCCCTGTAATTAAGGTCAAAGGAAATGCGGGTGCCGTATTTCTTTGCGGTTCTGGCCAGTTCAAGACAAAACGCACTGGTTTGAGGGGATAACGCTCCTATCAAACCCGACATATGCAGGATCTGCACGCCTTCTTTACCGAAAATCCTCTCCAGGTCAAAGTCCTTCACGCTGAGAGTGCGGCCTACTTCACCGGCACGGTCATTAAGTACGCGTGGTCCGCGTGATCCGAAACCGCTGTCGGCAATATTAAACTGATGACGGTATCCCCAGGGATCACCCTGGGGTACCTCTCTTCCTTCATAGGAGATATGCCGGCTGGCCAGGCTGTTTTTTATTATTTGTGCAACCGGACTATCCTTCACAAAGGTTGTAAGCACCTTTACCGGTAGTCCAAGGTAGGATGAAATACTTGCCACATTGGTTTCTGCACTGGTAGCCTGCAGGCTGAAAAGCTCACTGCTGTGAACGGGCTGGCCGTTTAACGGGGTTATCCGAATACCCATGCTTGTGGGCACAACCAAAGAATGGGTAAAATCTTTTTTCAGTTCCATTTGGATTGTTGTTATTATCTTATTGATTAAATTGTGCCCTCAAATATAACCAATCCCATGAAAAAGCTATTCATTTTATCCGCTTTGCTGCTGATGGCCTTGCTGGACAGTTGCAGAATTAAAAGCCCTCAGGCGAATATTCCTGAGGATGGAGATTTTCTCAATAGCCTGACTCCTCAGGAGATCAGCGCAGCCAGGCTAACCCCTGAAATGCTCTGGAAATTTGGACGACTGGGCGAAATTCAACCGTCTCCTGACGGGAATGCCATTATTTATACTGTTACCCGGTATGATTACCATACTAATAAGCGTCATACCTGGATTTTTTCTGTGCCGGCAGCGGGTGGAAATTCCGTGAATCTTACCGGTGGAAGCCCTTCCTGTGCAAATCCCCGCTGGATAAATAATAAGAGTATTGCCTACCTCTGTGAATCCGATGGCAGCATGCAAATTTGGAAAATGGATGCCGACGGCAGCAATAAAACAGCAGTTTCAAATATACCCGGAGGAATAAACGGATTTGAATTTACCAATTCCGGCGACTCGCTTTTCTATCTCCAGGATGTAAAACTTGACTCCACCACACAGGATATTTATCCTGACCTGCCACTGGCAAAGGGCCTGATCATAAATGAACTGATGTACCGCCACTGGGATTCATGGCATGATTATGCATACAGCCATATTTTTATTACATCATTCAAGCAAGATAAAATTGAAACGGGTAAGGATATCCTGTCTGGTGAACCATTTGATTCACCCTTGTCCCCTTATTTTGATGCTTCAGAAATTGCCTGGAGTCCCGATGGTTCAAAACTGGCCTATACCTGCAAGAAATTAAAGGGAACAGCCTATGCAACCAGCACCAATTCAGATATATATGTTTTTGACCTTAAGGATAATACAACTACCAATATTTCGAACGGTATGATGGGATATGATAAAAATCCCGTTTTTTCACCTGACGGCAAAAAGCTGGCTTTCAAAAGCCAGGAAACTCCAGGTTATGAATCCGACCAGGAAGAATTGTTTGTTTATGATTTCGATACAAAAAGCCTGAAAAACCTGACAACCGGTTTTGATTACAATGCCTCGAATTATGTATGGAATGAAGATGGTACGAAAATTAATTTTATTACAATCATCCATGGAACTTACCAGGTGTACGAATGCAATACAGCCGATGGAACCATTAGATCCGTAACATCAGGAAAACATGATTACAATGTATTATACAGGTGCGGTGACAAACTCATTGGTACAAGGAATTCAATGTCCATGGCCGCAGAGATTTTTAGCATCGACCCCTCAACGGGAAAGGAAACACAGCTGACCTACATCAATAAAAACATTTATGATGCTGTGAAAATGGGTGATGTGAAAGAGAGATGGGTAAAAACAACCGACAAAAAAGACATGCTGGTATGGGTAGTATATCCTCCTGATTTTGACAGCACAAAAAAATATCCCGCTTTGTTATTTTGTGAAGGAGGTCCTCAGAACGCAGTTTCCCAATTCTTTTCATACCGCTGGAATTTTCAGCTGATGGCGGCAAACGGATATATTATAATTGCCCCCAACCGCAGGGGATTGCCTGGCTTCGGAAAGGAATGGAATGATGAGATCACAGGGGACTACGGTGGCCAGAATATGAGGGACTATTTAAGTTCGGTTGACGATATGAAAAAAGAACCTTACGTAGATGGCGACCATATAGGTGCGGTGGGTGCCAGTTATGGAGGTTACTCCGTCATGTACCTGGCCGGAATCCATCAAAAAAGATTCAGGGCTTTTATTGCGCATTGTGGTAACTTCAATCTCGAGAGCCAGGCAACGGCAACAGAAGAGTCGTTTTTTCCAAATCATGACCTGCAGGGTTATCCATGGGATAAACCCAAGCCAATAAGCTATACCCGGTTTTCGCCCCATCTGTATGTGGACAAATGGGACACGCCCATTATGTTTATTACAGGAGCCAATGATTTGCGCATTCCCTATACAGAAAGCCTCCAGGCATTCAATGCGGCTCAATTGCGTGGAATTCCTTCAAAGCTCCTTTACTTTCCGGATGAAAGTCATTGGGTACTAAAACCACAAAACAGCATTCTCTGGCAAAGGGAGTTTTTTGGATGGCTGGACAAGTATCTTAAGTAGGGACGAGGGACTGGGGACTAGGGACTGGCAAGAGAAATGTGCATGAAGTGCTGCAGTTCGCAGATTTGCGGTTTGCAGTTCTGCAGTTTACTGGTTCGGCAAATTAGCAAATTTGCATATTAGCAATTAGCACATTGTTTTCCACTCTTAGTTTTTATCTTGTAGTGATTCACTGTCACCATTCACCATTCACTTTTCCGAACTGCAGAACTGCAAAACTCTTATTTGGATAATCTAAATGTTTTTCAATAACTTTATTATCTATGAAAAATACATCAGGATTACTTACGGCCATTTTTGCCTTTGCCGCCTCTGCCCTTGCAGCTCAACCCGCGGGTAGCTCCAGCCCTGCTGATCATATAATGCCTGTTGTACATTGCTCAAATTTTGAGCTGACCGGCGATGGCAATGAATCAGCCTGGAGTTCCGCTCAATGGACTGTTCTGAACCCTCAACAGCCAGGTGTCTCCTACGAGACGCGGTTCAAGATCATGTATTCCGATTCGGGTATTTATTGTTTGTACCAGTGTATGGACAGCGCAATCATATCCACAATGAAGGGAGATTTCCTGGATCTTTGGCATGAGGATGTGGTGGAGGCTTTCTTCTGGACAGATGAGCGCATACCGGTATACTTTGAATATGAGTTATCACCCTTGAATTATGAGTTGCCCATCATGGTACCCAATTATGATGGCAATTTTTATGGCTGGAGGCCCTGGCATTATGAAGGAAAACGGCTTACCCGCCATTCTACAGCCATTAAAGAAAACACCTCCCATTCAGGCAGATCATGGACGGCCGAGTTCTATATTCCTTATGCATTGCTAAAACCTATTATCAGTGGCCCGCCTGTAAAAGGCTCCCGCTGGCGTGCCAATTTCTACCGTATAGATTATGACCATGGACAGTCCGAATGGTCATGGCTGCCCGTTCCCGGTACATTCCATGACTATAGGCGGTTTGGTACACTTGAATTCAAATAAGAAAATCTCCGCTGATCTCGCAGATAAATTTGCATAAACGGGGCTTTATTCTCTCGCGGATCTCGCAGATAAATCTACATTACGGGGCTTTATTCTCTCGCGGATCTCCGATCTCGGATAAATTTGCATTAACGGGGCTTTATTCTCTCGCTGATCTCGCAGATCTCGCAGATAATTTTGCTTAACGGGGCTTTATTCTCTCGCAGATTCTCGCGGATTTCGCAGATTTATTTTTGGCGATAATGGATTGTTAGGCTCTGTGCTCTCATTAAAGCAAAGCGCCTCTGCTTTTTGCCTTGATTATCGCATTAAAAACTTCGAGTCCTTTGCGTATTTCTCTGAGGTCTTTGCGGTTAAATCCAAAAACGCCGAAGGCGTTTAATCTATGAATTCGAAAAATTAATATTAAGATTAGAATATTCATTCTACATGATCGTCAATAAAACTGAGATATATATATTGCAAAAAAACTTTGGAAACTTTTTACTCCAATTTTTGTTTCCAAAGTTTTTTTCGTTTATATTTGCAGCATGAATGACGAATTAATAACAATACTTAAAAAGGTACGCCAGCTTTACCGTAAATACGGTATACGCAGTGTGACCATGGATGATGTATCCCATGAATTGGGCATCTCAAAGAAAACGTTGTATCAATACGTGCATGATAAAGATGATCTTAGTACATAAGGTAGTCGAAATGGAAATTTCTGACCGGCAGGACAGAATGAATATCACCTGCAGTGATGACAAAAATGCCATTGAGCAGCTGCTGGAGATTGCACGATGTATCAGCACCATGTTAAAAGACTATAGCGCTGCTACGGAATATGATCTGAAAAAATATTACCCCGACCTTTATATAAAGGTTCGTGATCTTAGAAGAAATCATGTTTTCCGTTTCATTTTTGATAACCTGAAAAAGGGCATTGAAGAAGGTCTTTACAGGGAAGAGATCAAACTGGATACGATTTCACGTCTGAACGTTGCTTTGATAGACAATATGGTTGACAGCGAAGTGGTTTCCATTCCTGAATTTATGGATCCCCAGTTTTTTAATGAATTTTTTGTTTACCATATCAGGGGTATAGTCAATGCAAAAGGTCTTGTTTTTTTTGAATCTCATTTAATGCAACTTGAATTCCACGGTTCCAATGATTCAAAAAAATATGAATGATGAATAACCTATTTAACTACAAATTTATGATAATCAAGTTTATTAATTTTTTTAAATCAGGCACAATGAAAGTCAGATCACTTCTTTTTTTGGCGTTGCTGTTCTGCGTTGTTATTATCAGCAAATACACAGACCAGTCCGTCTCAACCCTTGAAATTCTCTCTCAGCGAGGCCAAAGACTATGCATTGAATAATAGTCCGATTTTACTGAACTCCGCACGCGATGTGGAAATCGCTAAGAAAATGATCTGGGAGAATACGGCAACCGGTCTTCCCCAGGTGAATGTTAACAGTCAATATGCTTATTCGCCACAGCTGGCGGGTTTGTCTGATCAATTAGGTAATTTCATCCCGGATTTCAATCCCGATGATTTGAAAACCAGTTTTTTTATTGGCGGAAAGTCGATCAGCTCATTTTCAACGGTGCATATATCGTTGGATTAAAAGCTGCAAAGGTGTATGCCAGTCTGTCTGAACTGGCTGATACCAAATCCAAGATCGGAATTGAGGAAAGTATCACCAATACTTATTTCACAGCATTGGTTGCGAGGCAATCGAGTGATATCCTTGATTCAACGCTTACAGCCATTCAACAAACATTATATCAAAGTGAACAGATGTTTAACAATGGTTTTCTTGAACAAACAGATGTTGATCAGTTGAAGATCCTTGAATCGAACATTAAAAGCAATTTGTCCGTCACATTGAGGCAAATTGGCATTATGGAACGTATGCTGAAATTTCAGATGGGACTTCCTATCGACCAGCCCATCATACTCACCGATCAGATTGATCCCCTGGTTGATATTATGAACCTTGAAACCGCCGTCATTGATAGCTTTGACCTTGGCAGCAACGTTGATTACAACATGATGCAAACCCAGGAAAAACTAAGATTGTTAAATTACAAATTATCAAAGTCGATGTTTTTGCCGACCGTTTCAGGTTATTATTCATATTATAAGAGTCTGGATAATAACTTTTTCAACGATCAGTCGCCAAACACCTATGGTCTTTCACTTGCCTTCCCCATCTTCAGCAGCGGAATGAGATTGTCACAGGTAAAGCAGCGTGAAATTGAATATCAGCAGGCACAAACCAATAAGAAAATGGGAGCAGATGACCTTAGAATTCAGTATGAATCTGCCCTTTCAGGATTTTTGACAGCACGTGATGTTTACTTCCTTCAACAGGAAAACAGGAATCTTGCTTTGAGGATTTACAGGAAATCAATCATAAAATTCCAGGAAGGAGTAAGCGGTAGTTTGGACCTGAATACAACCCAGCAGCAGTATTTCACGGCTGAAGGCACCTATTTTAATGCGCTCATGGCCCTGGTAACTGCGAAAACAAAACTGGACAATCTTTTAACAAAAGTAAAATAAGTGTAAATATATAATTCAAAATAAAATGAAAACCAAAGTATTCGTATTAATTGCCCTGTCGATGCTCATGGCCTGTGGAAGTAACAAACAAGCCCAGCTCGATAAATTAAAAAAAGAACATGATGCCATTGCCCAGAAAATTGAAAAACTGGAGAAAGAAATAGCTGCAAGCTCTGATTCAACAGCGAAGAACACTACCGGTGTTTTTGTATCAGTTGAAGATATACAGTTTCAGCCATTCAATCATTATATTGAAGTACAGGGAAAACTCGACGGTGATGAGAACCTGTCCGTTTATCCCGAATCAATGGGTGTTGTAACCAGTGTAAGCGTGCATGTTGGCGAACATGTAAATAAAGGCCAGGCGATGGCCCACATTAACGACGCAGCTTACCAGGAGCAGCTCAAATCATTGCAAACCAGTTATGACCTGGCCGCTGAAACCTTTAAAAAGCAGGAGAATCTCTGGAACCAGCATATCGGATCCGAAATGCAGTACTTACAGGCAAAAGCTTCGAAAGAAGGACTCGAATCGCAAATTGCCTCCATTCAGAAACAAATTGATATGGCTACCATCAAATCACCCATATCAGGTACTGTGGAAGAATCGATGGTAAAAGTTGGCCAGTCTGTTTCTCCTTCATTTCCGGCATTCCGGGTTGTTAATTTCAGCAGTCTGAAAGTTACCGCCGATGTAGCAGAGGCATACACCGCCAAAGTAAATGTTGGTGATGATGTGGTAGTTTATTTCCCCGACATCAAACAGGAAATCAATGCCAAGATAACTTTCTGCAGCAAGTTCATCAATACCACCAACCGTACATTCAGCGTGGAGGCAAAGTTGAAGACTGTTGCAGGCAATTTAAAGGCCAATATGATTGCAGTGGTGAAAATCAATGATTATAGTACACAAAAGGCCATTGTACTGCCCCTGAACGTTATCCAGACAGATAACAAAGGCAATTTTGTTCTTGTTGCGCAACAGGAAAATAACCAGTACATCGCTCGCAAAAAGGCTATGCAAACAGGTCAGAAGTATAACGGACTGGCTGAAGTTACCGGCGGACTGGAACCCGGAGAGAAAGTAATTACAAGCGGATATATGAGTCTGAACGAAGGTCAGATCATCAGGTTCTAAATTCACCCACATGATTGCAGGTTTTTACATTCATATTCAATAAACCATGATTGAGAAATATAAACAATTTAAGCCCACCAGCTGGGCCATCAATAATAAAACCAGCATGTACGTCCTGGCATTTATCCTGGCCGCCTATGGTTTTATCAGTTATTCTACAATTGCCAAGGAACAAATTCCTGAGATAGTTATTCCCTATATTATGGTGAATACGTTTTATTCCGGCACATCTCCCGCCGATATGGAAAACTTCATCACACGGCCCCTGGAAAAAAACATGAAATCCATTGAGGATGTCAAGCAAATAACGAGCAGTTCGGTACAGGATTTTTCCATGATCATCGTTGAGTTTAACACAGGCATCGATATTCCCGAAGCAAAGCAAAGGGTGAAGGATGCTGTGGACAAAACTACAAACTGACCTGCCCAATGATCTTCTCCGTCAACCATCAGTCGATGAAATTGATTTTTCCCAGATCCCGATCATGTATATCAACGTTTCCGGAGATTATAGCCTGGACAACCTGAAGCAATATGCAGATAAAATGCAGGATCGTATTGAAACCGTTCCCGAGGTCACCCGTGTGGATGTAGTAGGTGCTCTTGACCGTGAAATCCAGGTGGATGTGGATATGTTCAAAATGCAGGCTGCGATGGTCACTTTCCGTGATATTCAAAATGCGATCGCCTATGAAAATATGACTGTTTCAGGCGGAAGCATTGATATGGAAGGTATGAGCAGGTCTGTGCGTGTAGTGGGTGAATTTGCCAATGTAGACGTGATAAAGAACATCAGCCTGATCTCTTCCAGTGGAGCTGTTGTGCGACTTTCGGATATTGCTGAAATCAAGGATGCCCGCAAAAAGGCAGAAAGTTTTGCGCGGTTGGCCGGGAAAAATGTAATTACCCTGAATGTGGTGAAAAAAAGCGGTACCAACCTTATAAATGCAGCTGACCAGATTAAGGTGATCATTGATGAAATGAAGAAAAATGATCTCCCCCGCGATCTGAATATTGTTGTTTCCGGTGATCAGTCCTACTACACCAATATTATCCTGAAGGAACTCAATAACACTATTATCATCGGATTTATCCTGGTGACCATTGTGCTGATGTTCTTCATGGGCCTCACAAATGCAATATTTGTCGGTTTTTCTGTGCCGTTGTCCATGGCGCTTGCCTACATCGTGCTTCCTGCCTTTGACTTCACACTGAACATGCTCGTGATGTTCTCCTTCATTTTTGCACTTGGAATTGTGGTAGATGATGCCATTGTGGTTATTGAAAATACCCACCGCATTTTCAAGAAAACAGGAATGGATATAACCAACTCAGCCAAGGCGGCGGCGGGGGAAGTATTTGTACCCATTCTTTCAGGTACATTGACCACCCTTGCTCCCTTCTTTCCACTGGCATTCTGGCCGGGTGTGGTGGGGAAGTTCATGTACTACATTCCTGTTACATTGATCATCACACTGATCGCTTCACTTATAATCGCTTATCTCTTTAATCCGGTTTTTGCAGTAACTTTTATGAAAGCAGATGAAGAAGGATTAGAAGAAGTACGCGACAAAAAACATATCTACAAAACAGGAATTATCATTGCACTGATCTCTGCCTTCTTTTTCCTTCCTGGTTTTGCTATGCACAGCAAGTTTTTCATTGGACTGGCCAACCTGGGATTATTCATTGCAATCAGTTATGTGCTGCATAATCTGTTTATGTATAAGGTACTGCTGCGCTTCCAGCTAAATGCTCTTCCGCGCATGATGACCGCTTATGAAAAAGCACTGCGCTGGGCTTTAAAAGGTAAACGACCACAGCGGCTGCTTTGGGAATTGATTGCACTTTTTGTGGTCACCATCTTTATTTTTAATGCAGGCAGCAGCAAATTGGTCTTTTTCCCGGACAGTGATCCTGCTTCCCTATTTGTAAGTATAAAAATGCCTGTGGGTACGGATGTTCAGGTAACTGATTCCGTAACTAAAATAGTAGAAGACAGGGTATTTGATATTCTCGGCAAGGATAATCCGATTGTTGAATCAGTAATATCGAACGTTGCGCTTGGAGCTTCTACTGACATGTTTAGTTCAGCAACCATTACATCCAACCTGGGTAAGATCACCATTAATTTTGTAGAATTTGCAAAGAGGCGTGGGACAAAAACGACCCCCTACATGGATAAAATCCGAAATGCCGTAAGGGATATACCCGGCGCGGAAATTACGGTTGATAAAGAAAACATGGGACCACCGGTTGGAAAGCCGATTAATATTGAAGTGTCGAGTGAGAACCTTGATGAGCTCATCGTTACTTCAAATCGTCTCATACGGTTTATTGATTCCCTGAAGGTACCAGGAATTGAAGATCTGAAAATGGACTTTGAAGACCGGAAGCCGGAGTTAATTGTGGATGTTGACAGGATCCGTGCCAATCGTGAAGGAATCAGTACTGCACAGATAGGTAGTGAACTTCGTACAGCCATTCTCGGCACCGAGGTGACAAAATACCGTGAACAGGAAGATCAGTACCCCGTGCAGCTTAGGTATAATGAGTATTCACGTGACAATATCGATCGGCTGATGAACCTGAAGATCACCTTTATGGATATGGTAACAGGCCGGGTAAAGAGCATTCCTTTATCATCGGTTGCCACGGTAAAATACCAGAATACCTATGGTGGTATTAACCGTAAGGACCTGAAAAGGGTGATCACGGTTTCTTCAAACCTCCTGTCGGGATACACTTCAAATGAAGTGAACGCCCGGATTAAGGTTTTACTGGTAAATTTTGTAAAACCCCAGGGAACCGAGATTAAGATAACGGGTGAACAACAGGATCAGGCCGATAATATGATATTCCTGAGCAAGGCGATGTTTCTCTCACTGTGTCTTGTATTATTCATCCTGATCACACAGTTCAATTCACTGAGCAAACCCGTCATTATCATTTCCGAAGTAATCTTCAGTATCATTGGTGTATTGCTTGGCTTTACCATTTTCAAAATGGACTTCTCCGTAATTATGACCGGTATGGGTGTTGTGGCGCTTGCAGGTATTGTAGTCAGGAACGGAATATTACTGGTTGAATTTACCGATAAGCTGAAGGCCGAAGGGGTGCGAACCCGGGAAGCCATCATTGAAGCCGGCAAGATAAGGATCACACCAATTGTTCTAACTGCCACTGCTACCATCCTGGGGCTGGTTCCGCTTGCATTTGGGTTTAATATCAATTTCGCCACCTTATTGACTGAATATCAACCACATATTCATTTTGGCAGCGATACTAAACAGTTTTTCGGACCCCTGGCATGGACGATCATTTTCGGATTATCTTTTGCAACAGTCCTGACCCTGATATTTATTCCGGTAATGTATAAGCTTATTCATACCTGGAAAATCAGAAGGACAAAAAAGGCACATTATAGAAAACTGAAAAGAGAAAGCCGGAAAGAATTATTTTTGCAGTCACTGCAGTAATTTTAAATAGATTTATTGCCGTCAGCTTAAGCTGACGGCAATAGATCTTCCCTGCAATAGATTTTTTTTTAAAATTCAAAATAATGTTGTAATATTGCAGTAGAAAATTATAAATATGAAATTCAACCGTACACATCATCATCATCATCACCCGTAAAATATGGACAGATGCAGTATGTGTACATGAAGATATATTCAGGGTTTGCAATACTGCAAACCCTTTTTTTTTACATTTATTGAACGGAAAAAATGAATAAACTGAAGATTGCCATACAAAAAGAAGGTCGCCTAAGCGAAAAATCACTTGAATTAATTGAAGAATCAGGGGTGCGCCATAACCAGGACAGCAAAAGAAAGTTGATATCCCTGGGTGAAAATTTCCCCATTGAGATCCTCTATCTGCGAGATGATGATATTCCCCAATATGTTGCAGACGGGGTTGCTGATATTGGCATCGTGGGTGAAAACGAGGTAATGGAAAAAAACCGGAAGGTGGAAATCGTTGAAAGGCTGGGCTTTGCCAGGTGCAGGTTATCCCTTGCCATTCCTCAATCAGACGATTACAATGGGTTGACTTATTTCAATAATAAAAGGATCGCTACCTCCTACTCCCACATTTTAGGCAAATGGCTTGAAAAGAATAATCTGAAAGCGGATATCCATGAGATCAGTGGATCAGTGGAAATAGCTCCGGGCATTGGTCTGGCTGATGCCATATTTGATATAGTAAGCACCGGAAGTACACTCCTTCATAACAGGCTTAAAGAAGTGGAAGTTGTTGCAAAATCTGAAGCTGTTGTCATTGCTACACCAGGAATGATTCCTGCAAAGGAAAAAATCCTGAGGGATCTGCTTTTCCGCTTTCAGGCTGTTCGACGGTCCAAAAACAACAAATACATCCTGCTGAATGCACCCAATGAAAACCTGGAACAAATTGTGAAATTGCTGCCCGGAATGAAAAGCCCAACGGTTTTGCCACTGTATGAAAAGGGATGGAGTTCAGTACATTCGGTGGTGAACGAAAATGAATTCTGGGATATAATCGGAAAATTGAAGGAATATGGGGCCCAGGGTATTCTTGTGATTCCCATTGAGAAGATGATCACCTAAAAAATTGACCTATGTTAATTATTCGGTATCCGCATAAATCAACCTGGCAGGAAATTTTAAAACGGCCCGCTCTTTCCGGCCAGGATATGAATGCCATTGTAATGCCGGTCATTGAAAATGTGCGACAAAACGGGGATCGCGCATTGTATGAATATACTGAAAAATTTGATCATGTCACCCTCTCCTCCCTCCGCGTTTCGCAGAAGGAATTTCTTGAAGCTGCCAACCTGGTGGATAACGACCTGAAAAAAGCAATAGCGGTTGCCTCACATCACATCGAGATTTTTCATCGTTCGCAGCAAACAGGTTCAGAGAGGACAGAGACTGCTCCGGGGGTTACCTGCTGGCAAAAACCGGTGGCTATTGAAAAAGTGGGATTATACATACCCGGCGGGTCTGCCCCATTGTTTTCCACAGTGCTGATGCTTGCCATTCCTGCACGTATTGCCGGTTGTAAAGATATAGTGCTCTGTTCGCCTCCCGGAAGGAATGGCAGGATTCATCCGGCTGTACTTTACGCAGCACGACTGACAGGTGTTTCTGATGTATTCAAAATCGGCGGTGCCCAGGCAATAGCCGCCATGGCATTCGGCACCGAATCTGTTCCCAGGGTGTATAAAATTTTCGGTCCGGGTAACCAATTTGTAACTGCTGCCAAAAAAATCGTTGCACAGGGTGACACCGCTATTGACATGCCTGCCGGGCCCTCGGAACTGGCAGTGATTGCAGATGACACCTCCATCCCGGCATTTGTTGCTTCGGATTTATTGTCTCAGGCTGAACATGGCGCAGATAGCCAGGTATTGCTGTTCACGGTGAGTGAGGATATGGCATCCCTTGTAAAGGAAGAAGTTACAAAACAACTGGAAAAGCTTCCCCGCAGGGAAATTGCCAGCCGATCCCTTGAGCATAGCCGCATCATTATCTTAAAGGATATTAAGGAAATAACGAACATGGTGAATGATTATGCTCCTGAACACCTGATCATAGCCACGGATGATGCTGAAATTGTGGCAGACAGCATTATCAATGCCGGTTCCGTTTTCATCGGGCATTATACTCCTGAAAGCGCCGGTGATTATGCTTCCGGAACCAATCATACCCTGCCTACCAATGGTTATGCCAAGGCATACAATGGGGTAAATCTGGATAATTTTGTAAAGAAGATCACCTTTCAGCATATTACCCGGCAGGGTTTGGAATACCTTAGTCCCACGATTATGAAGATGGCTGAGAGCGAGGAATTGCAGGCACACAGTAATGCCGTAAACACACGATTAAAAAAAGATCATGGCTGATATTAGCTCTTTATTGCGTAATAACATCAGGTCACTTACGCCGTATTCATCTGCCCGTGATGAATACAAGGGTGAGGAAGCTGTATTCCTGGATGCCAATGAAAATCCATATAACAGTCCGTTTAACCGGTATCCTGATCCGCTTCAGATCAAGCTGAAGAAAAGGATCTCGGAAATCAAGGGTGTGGCTCCGGAAAATATATTTTTGGGCAATGGCAGCGACGAGGCCATCGACCTTCTCATCCGTGCGTTTTGCGAACCGGGCGAGGATAATATCCTGGCCATAAAGCCAACGTATGGAATGTATAAGGTTTGTGCCGATATCAGTGGCGTTGAATATCGTGAATCATTGTTAAATGAGCACTTCCAGGTAAATGTGCAGCAACTGACTGACCTTGCCGACGACCACAGCAAACTGATGTTCCTTTGCTCACCGAATAATCCAACGTCAAATAGCCTGGATGCCGATGATATACTGCAGCTTGTAAAGCAGTTCAAGGGACTTGTCATTTTAGATGAAGCCTATATTGATTTTTCAATCCATCCCTCAATGGCAGCACAATTGAAGGCCTATTCAAACCTGGTTATCCTTCAAACATTCAGCAAGGCATGGGGAATGGCAGGAATCCGGCTGGGCATGGCATTCGCTGACATCGATATAATCGGGGTGTTAAACCGGATAAAGTATCCCTACAATGTAAATATCCTCACCCAGAAAGTGGCACTTGAACATTTGGATAGCATGGAGAACAAGGATAAATGGGTTAATCAGATACTCGAACAGCGAAATTTGTTGTACAGCCAGTTGAGCAGGTTTTCAATGGTCAGAAATATTTTGCCCGCCGATGCCAATTTTCTGATGGTAAAATTTGATGATCCGAAGAAGGTATTTAACTTTTTAATTGACAGAAAGATCATCGTCCGTGACCGGTCGAAAATTACCCTTTGCGAGGGATATCTTCGCATTACCGTGGGAACTTCGGAAGAGAACGGAATGCTGATCAGTGCATTAAATAAATATTAAATCAGAGCAGGAATGAAGAAAGTTATTTTTGTGGACAGAGACGGCACGCTCATTCATGAACCTCCCGATGATTTTCAGGTAGATTCGCTTGAAAAACTGGAATATATGCCGGGCGTTTTCAGGAATCTGCATTTCATCCGCAAGTACCTCGATTTCGAATTGGTGATCGTGACAAACCAGGATGGACTGGGAACTTCTGGCTATCCTGAAGCCCATTTTAACCTGGTTCAGAAAAAAATGCTCAAGGCATTCGAAAATGAAGGCATACAATTCGATAACATCCTGGTAGACCGCACTTTTTCTGCAGATAAGGCACCTACCCGCAAACCCGGACTGGGTATGCTTGGCGAATATATGAACGGGGACTATGACCTGGCCAATTCCTGGGTGGTCGGAGACCGCCGCAACGATGTGGAGCTGGCCAGGAATCTGGGTGCACGTGTCATTCTTTATACACCACATCCCGAAAAATTTGCTGATGAGATTATCAGTTATTGTTCCCTTGTAACAAATGACTGGGACGATATATTCAAAAAGATAGCCCTTGGCATAAGAAGCGCCCATGTAGAAAGAAAAACCGGTGAAACAGAAATTACCGTGGATCTTAACCTGGATGGTACAGGAAAATATCAATTATCAACCGGACTTGGATTTTTTGATCATATGATCAGTCAGCTGGCAAGGCATTCAGGCTGTGACCTGGAACTGACGGTTAAAGGGGACCTGCATGTAGATGAGCACCATACAATTGAAGATGCCGCTATTTCTCTTGGTGAGGCCTTTTACCTTGCCCTGGGTAATAAGAGGGGAATGGAAAGATATGGATATGCTCTTCCCATGGATGACTGCCTGGCCCAGGTGCTGATCGATTTTGGAGGCAGGCCTTGGCTTGTATGGGATGCCGACTTCAAACGTGAGAAAATAGGGGAAATGCCAACTGAGATGTTCATGCATTTCTTCAAATCATTTTCTGACGCTGCCCGCTGTAACCTGAATATATCAGCCAGTGGAACAAACGAACATCACAAAATAGAAGCAATTTTCAAGGCCCTCGCAAGGGCAATAAAAATGGCCATAAAACGGGATGTATTCAGCTATGAACTGCCAACAACAAAAGGAACCCTGTAAAAATGACGAAAGCAAACAATAATTCAGCCATTCTGCTGATGCATTGCAATGATCAGAAAGGGATCGTTGCGGATGTTACAGAATTTATCAATAATAACCAGGGGAATATCATAACCCTGGATGAACATGTAGACAGGCTCGACAAGATATTCTACATGCGCATTGAATGGGAATTGAATGGATTTCTGATTCCCCAGGAAAAGATCGCAGATTTTTTCGGTACCCTGATCGCTGCCAAATTCAACATGACCTGGAACATCTATTTCAGTGATCAGCGACCACGGATGGCCATTTTCGTTTCCAAATTATCCCATTGCCTGTATGATATTTTATCAAGGTTTCATTCCGGGGAATGGGATGTTGACATTCCACTGATTATCAGCAACCATCGCGACCTGGAACCTGTTTCAAAACAATTTGGGATTGATTTTCACCTGGTGGAAAAAAACGAGCATAACCGCGAAGATGCGGAACGTCGTGAACTTGAGTTGCTTAAAAATCACGGTATTACATTCGTTGTTCTGGCCAGGTATATGCAGATAATCAGCGAAAACTTCATCAACCATTATCCGAATAAGATCATCAACATACATCACTCCTTTCTTCCTGCTTTCCCGGGGGCCAAGCCCTATCATTCTGCCTACCAGCGGGGAGTAAAGATCATCGGTGCCACAAGTCATTATGTGACGTCTGACCTGGATTCGGGTCCGATCATTGACCAGGATATAGTCAGAATTACACATCGTGATTCAATCGACAGGCTGATCATGAAAGGCAAGGATGTGGAGAAACTGGTACTGTCAAGGGCGATTTTAATGCATTTACAGCGTCGGATCCTGGTATATAATAACAGGACGGTGGTTTTTAACTAAATTTGTTTTTGCACAGAGCGCGTAAGGTATTGTAGAAATTTACGATTTACGATTTACGAATTACGATTTGCACGATTTGCGATTTACGATTTACGGTCAGGAAAATGAAAGTAGTCATCATAAAATATAACGCGGGCAACATCATGTCAGTGGATTATGCCCTTCAGCGATTGGGCATAAGGGCGGAGGTGACAGACGATCCGGAACTTATCCGGGCTGCTGACAAGGTGATATTTCCGGGTGTGGGTGAGGCTAATACTACGATGAAATATCTTTCTGAAAAAAAGCTCAACCTGCTTATCCCTGATTTGAAACAACCTGTTTTGGGAATCTGCCTGGGACTTCAGCTGATGTGCAAATATTCGGAGGAAAATGATACACCATGCATGGGAATTTTTGAGGAGACGGTAAAGAAGTTTGCCCCGCCCGGAGAGAATGAGGAAAAGTTAAAAGTGCCCCATATGGGATGGAACAATATCTTTAATCTCAAAACTGATCTCTTTCGCGGTATAGCTGAAAATGAGCACGCGTATTTCGTTCACAGCTATTATGCTGCTGCAGGTAAAGATACAATTGCAAGCTGCAATTACCCTGAAACATTCAGTGCAGCTCTGCATCACCATAATTTTTATGCAACACAATTTCATCCGGAAAAAAGCGGAAAAACAGGTTCACAAATCCTTAAAAACTTTATTGATTTATGATTACAATAATTCCGGCCATAGATATCATGGATGGCAAGTGCGTCCGTCTTGAACAGGGGGATTACAGGTTAAAAAAAGTATATGAAGAAGATCCGCTTACCGTTGCAAAGCGTTTTGAGGATTTTGGGATCCGCCGGCTCCATGTCGTGGATCTCGACGGGGCAGTCGCAAAACAGATCGTCAACTGGAATACATTGGAAAGGATTGTATCACGTACCAGTTTGATCGTGGATTTTGGGGGTGGTATTAAATCCGACCAGGATCTGAAAGTTGTGCTCGACAGTGGTGCCGCGATGGCGGTTATCGGCAGTATTGCAGTATCCGATCCGGATTTGTTTGAAAGCTGGCTTTTTGCATATGGGCCTCAGAAAATTATTCTCGCTGCGGATGCCAGAAACGGAAAAATAGCAGTTTCAGGATGGACAGATACAACAGCCATTGATCTTTTCGATTTTTTGAAGCAGTATAAAGATATGGGCGTTAAACAGGTATTATGTACTGATATTTCTAAAGATGGCATGCTTGAAGGATCTTCAGTCGATTTGTATAAGGAGATGGTCGGGAAGTTTTCAGGTATGCAGATCATTGCCAGCGGTGGTATCACTTCGGTGAAAGAGATCCATACCCTGAATGAATCCGGTGTTACCGGTGCGATCATTGGCAAGGCGCTGTATGAGGGAAATATTAAACTGGAAGAATTAAGGGAGTTTCTTAATTGATTTACGATTTACGATTTACGATTTACGATTGCATTTGAAATGCTGGAATTCTTACAGACAAGGCAATGCCTTGTCTCTACAACGTTATTCCATTTACTGATTACCGAACACCGATTACCGAATACCGATTATCGATACCGAATACCGATTTCAGAAACCATGTTAGCTAAAAGAATCATCCCCTGCCTTGATGTGCGAAACGGACAAACCGTGAAGGGTATCAATTTTGTAAATATCCGTGAAGTGGGTGATCCAGTGGAACTGGGTGCGATGTATGCCTCACAGGGAGCGGATGAACTGGTCTTCCTTGATATCACTGCCAGCCATGAAGGCCGTAAAACATTCGTTCACCTGGTAAAACGCATTGCCCATCACCTTAACATTCCCTTCACTGTTGGGGGTGGGATTGGAGAATTGGACGACATTGAAAATCTGCTGGCTGCAGGTGCCGATAAGGTTTCCATCAATTCAGCCGCTCTCCGGAATCCCGGCCTGATTGATCAGATGGCCCGTAATTTTGGCAGCCAGTTTGTTGTAGTTGCCATTGACGCACGCGAAGATAAGGGGGCATGGACTACTTACATCAACGGGGGCAGGATTCCTACGGGCAAGGATTTGTTCGATTGGGCCAGAGAAGCTGAAGACCGGGGCGCAGGGGAGATCCTTTTTACCTCGATGAATCATGACGGAACCAGGGACGGTTTTGCCTGTAATGCAGTTGCCACCTTATCCGAAAGCCTGTCCATCCCTGTCATTGCTTCGGGTGGTGCCGGATCCATGGAACATTTTGCCGAGGTCTTTACAAAAGGAAAGGCTGATGCAGGCCTGGCCGCCAGTATTTTTCATTTTCACGAGATTACGGTACCCCAGCTTAAAGAATATCTTGATAAACAACATATACCGGTAAGAATAATTTCACCCTGAAAAAAATATCCATGTCAGAAAACAACATCGATTTCCTCGTCTATTTGCAGGACCTGGTTGAAAAACGCAAGTCAGAAATGCCGGAAAACTCCTACACCACCAAACTGTTCAATAAGGGCATAAATAAAATTGCCCAAAAAGTGGGAGAAGAGGCTGTTGAACTTGTAATTGAAGCAAAGGACAACAACAAGGATCTTTTTCTGAATGAATCGGCCGACTTGCTGTTTCATTTCCTTGTTCTGCTAACAGCCAAGGAATGCCGTATTGAGGAAGTAGTTGAAATCCTGAAAGCGCGCCACAAATGATCTCCGGACTAAAATCGATATTATGGCCTTTTCTCCTGGCCGGCCTGTTTGTGTCCTGCCATCATAATAAAAAGGAGAAAGAAGTGTCAAAGGTCGATCTGGGACCTGTGATCAACCCCGTTGAAAAACCAGTTGATTCACTTCTCACAAAAGAGACGAAAGCGTTATGGATCAACCTGAAAAGATTGCAGGGCAAGGGCATTCTGTTCGGTCAGCAGGATGCAACAATCTCCGGAGCCGACTGGAAATACCCGATAAGTCTTTCTGATGTAAAGCAGATCACCGGAACATATCCTGCTGTATATGGATGGGAAATTTCCGGCATTGGCAATGCCAATAACATAGACAGTATACCCTTTGTTGTCCTGACCAAACGGATGAAGGAAGTATTTGAACGTGGCGGTATTAATACAGTTACCTGGCATCTGGCAAATCCTGTTACGGCCGGAACGGCATGGGATACCTATCCTGCCGTAAAGGATATACTGCCTGACAGTATTCAACATGACTATTATAAATCGCAATTGCAGGAAGTAGCCTCGTTTTTTAACCAGTTGAGATCGGCAAGTGGCGTTTCAATTCCAATTATATTCAGGCCTTTCCATGAAAATAACGGCAACTGGTTCTGGTGGGGAAAGGGTCATTGCACACAGGAAGAATATATCCGTTTATGGCAGTTCACGGTTTCCTATCTCCGCGATTCCCTGCATGTCCATAATCTGTTGTATGCCTATTCCACCGATATGTTCGAATCAACGGAACAATATCTGGAAAGGTATCCCGGCAATGAATGGGTGGATATACTGGGCACCGAAAATTACTGGGATTTTCAGTCCGGCGCAACAATTTCAAATGGTATTGCCCAACTGAGAATGCTTGTGGAAATGTCCACCGAACGAAAGAAACTGGCCGCTCTCACTGAGTGTGGATTCGATGGCATCCCTATAAAAAACTGGTGGACGCAATACCTTTTAACACCCATCAAGGATGACTCGGTAGCAAGGAACATATCCTATCTGATGGTTTGGCGGAATGCCAACCGGAAACATTTTTATGTTCCCTACCCGGGCCAGAAAAGCTTTCAGGACTTCCTGCTGTTTGAACAGGATACATTTACAATTTTCGAGAAGGATCTGAAGAATTTGTATGAAATAGGGACGAGGGACTGAGACAAGGGATTAGCAGAAATACTCTTGGCAGTCAGGAAATATGTTGCTATTCTAAAGGGATTGCTAGTCACTCTGCGCTCATAATAAAGCAAAGCGCCTCAAACTTTTTTCTTAATGTTTGATTATAATAACTTAGCGTTCTCCGCGAAACTCAGTGTCTGCGTTTAATTTTTTACGAGGTTCTCACAGATAGTGCCGATTTTGGCATACTTTTTCAAGGGATTAAACAGCCAATATTATAATCTTTCCTTTAGCATTTCCACCAATTGTTCCTTTTTAAAATGCACAGGATTTGATTTGTGATCAGTTACAGCCGCAATCCTTTCAAGATCGGAACTTGCAACTCCATACTTTCCCAGCCTGGGGATCTCCAGCCGGGATGTCATTTCATCAAGATAATCTGCTACGAATTTGAGGTACCATTCATTTTCGCGGGTTTCAATTCCCGAAAATATTTTGCCCAGAAAAACATACTTTTTTGTAAGATTACCCTTATCCCCTTCGGATAGGATATAATGGATATTGTACCGGTTAACAACAGCCATCATTGTTCCGCATACAACCCCGTGCGGTATTTCAAAAGAAGCACCAACTGAAGATGCAAATCCATGTATCAGTCCCAAACCGGCATTAGCCAGTGTTATACCAGAAAGCATGGCAGCATATGCCATACCCGATCGTGCATTTATATTTTCACCATTTTCCCAGGCCCTGCTGAGATTATGGTGGATCTGAACAATCCCTTCCAATGCCAGGGCATCTGTAACGGGGCCTGATTTAACCGACAAATAGGATTCAATCAGTTGTGTCAGTGCATCCATACCGGATGCAGCGGTTGTAGTTCGCGGACAACTCAGGGAAAGTGAGGCATCTACAATGGCAACATCGGGAACCAGATTTTCATGCCTGAGTGAGCGCTTAAATACAACTCCACCGGTTGAACCGGATAATACAGCATTGGCAGTGCATTCGCTTCCCGTTCCTGCAGTGGTTGGAACGGCAACAAAGAATACCTTTATTCCAGGATGCAATCGGGTACCCACTCCTTCAAGATATTCCATAACCGGTTCAGGCATTGGCAGCATGGCCGAAACAGCCTTGCCTGCATCCAGCACACTGCCTCCCCCCACCGCTAACACTGCCTGGAGATCCAGATCCCTGTATCTGTTTGTTATGCGGTCAATGTCTTCCGGCGAAGGCTCATGCTCAATCCGTTCAAAATCGAGGACGATTTTTTCCTTTTCCAGGCCTATGACCAATTCCGCAACTGCTTTATTATGAACATACGATTTTGATCCGGTAAGGACCAGGGCCCTTTTGCAGCGGTTTTTTAATATGGAGGGCAGTCGACTTATCTCACCCGTCCCGCAATATATTTTCGGTGTCCGAAGTAATCCAAATGTTTCTACCATAATGATGTATCTGTTGGACAAATTGCAGAATGCCGTAAACCCTGCCGGGGCTGTGCCATCCAATCTGCCACCGCATCGCGCCACCTGAGATAATGGGTAGTAGTTTTATGGGCAGCGACAGCCTCTTCCGATTCAAACACTTCATACAAAACAAATTTGGTTTTGTCATTGGCATCGGATAAAAAGTCAAACCGGATATTGCCCGGCTCTTTTACGGTATTTTCATGATTGTCAATTGTGGCCCGGATGAAATCATCCACAAACTGGTCTTTAACCCAAATATGAACCAATGTTACAATCATATGTACTGGTTTTTAAATGAATGCGATACAGAATCCTACCCCAATTCACCGGGCATTGTCAAATTTATGATGAAAATCTCAAAAACGAATGAATTCTCCTCTTCAAGCGTGTTTTTTTGGTAGATTTACGGAACAAACCAGTTACAAATGAACATGATAATACCTGGCAAACCGGTTATCGGCTGGATAGGAACCGGAGTAATGGGAAATTCAATGCTGACCCACATTATTGATAAGGGCTATGAAACCTGCGTTTTCACAAGAACGCGTGAAAAAGCTGATAACGTAATATCAAAAGGCTCACAGTGGTGCTCCTCCATTCCTGCATTATGTGAACGGGCAGACCTGATCTTTACGATGGTTGGTTTTCCAGCCGATGTAAGGCAGGTTTATCTTTCCCGGGATGGCTTGCTAAACCATGCCAGGCCCGGATCCGTGCTGGTTGACATGACAACCACAAGTCCCTCCATCGCTGTTGAAATTTATGAAACGGCAGTTTCGAAGAAAATGCATTTCCTCGATGCTCCTGTGTCGGGTGGTGATGTCGGTGCCAGGAATGCCACCTTGTCCGTTATGGTTGGAGGAAATCACAGCGTATTTGAAGCCGTTGAACCTTTTTTTGCTATCCTGGGCAGGAAAATAATATACCAGGGAAAGGCGGGATCAGGAATGCATACTAAAATGTGTAACCAGATACAGATTGCAGGCACTATGATTGGCATGTGTGAAAGCCTGCTGTACGGATATAAGGCCGGCCTCGATCTGCCGGTCATGCTGAGTTCCATCTCAGGCGGAGCCGCTGCATGCTGGTCACTGGATAATCTTGCACCGCGAATCCTGCGTCGCGATTTTGAACCCGGATTTTTTGTGGATCATTTCATTAAAGACATGGGCATTGCACTGGAAGAAGCACGGAGAATGGAAATTTCGCTGCCCGGACTGGCCCTTGTCAATCAAATATATGTATCAGTTAAGGCACTGGGCTATGGAAAAAAAGGAACACAGGCCCTGATGCTGGCCCTGGAAAAAATGGCCGGCATAAAAGCTGAATAATCAATCGCGCTGATGGTTAACCAGGGTAAGTTCATCTATTAACCATGATGCGTTGCCTACCTTGTCAATAATGAAAAGCACATAACGAACGTCGAGTGCAATGTTCCGGCAAATGGAGGGATTATATACATAATCACTCACCGTACCTTCCCAGTTCCTGTCAAAATTAATTCCGACCAGTTCACCGTTTGCATTTAAAACGGGACTGCCTGAATTTCCTCCCGATGTATGATTTGAGGCAATAAAACAAACAGGTACCTTCCCGTTGACTGCCCATCTGCCAAAATCATGTTCCTTATAGAGTTCCTTCAGTTTCGGAAACACCCTGTAATCTGCAACATTCCTATCCTCCTTTTCCATCACCCCTTCCAGTGTAGTGCCAAATGTAAAAGAAACTGCATCCTGGGATTTATAACCCTCAACTTTCCCAAATGCAATGCGCATTGTAAAATTGGCATCCGGGTAAAAAACACGGTCCGGATCCATCTCCATTAATCCCGTGATATACTTTCTGTAAAGGCGGTTTAAATCCCGTTCCAGACTGTCTGTTTTTTCATGAACGCTGAACAGAAGAATATTAACAAATTCCCGATACATGGCAGGCAAGGGATCAGTCCATAATTCCTTATGGATCACCCTGGGTGATTTTTTCAGGAGTTTTTCAAAGCGTATGGAATCGGTGAAAAGACTGGTCTGAAAAACATGATCAGTATAGGCTTTGTAATTGTTGTTGTATTTTCCACTGATCTCCTTGTATAAATCGGGATGGAATTTTTCATCCGTATTTTCAGCATAAATTCTTAATAATTCAGGCAATATGAATTTGTCGACATTTTCTGCCCCGCTTCTGAAAAAATCCATCCCCGAATCGAGCAGTTTCTTTATAGCTGCCTGGTTGTATGCATGGGAGGAATCAAGCAAACTGTAATAGTTTGATAAAGAGTTTTTGGCCAGGTTGAAAAGTCCGACAGAATTCAGGAATTCGTTTCCAAGGTCATTGGCCATGAACAATGGTCCGTATTGGTCATAAGTGTCGCTGAATTGGCTAAGCAGGGAGTCATACCCTGCAACTCCTGAAGGATTTGACCTGATCCATTGCGAGAATTTCTCTTCCTGGTTTTGCTTTAGACTTATTGCATTTGATTTTTCAACGCCTCTGGTTACACCGATCCATTTTTTCCATGAATTGCTGATACTATAATATTTGGCTCCGAATCTCAATTTGGCCGCAGCACTCTTGTCCATTTCTATATTCAGTCCCTTTAAACGCAGGTTTCTCATTTCAACTTTGGCCGGGAGGGATTTATTTGCCAACAGGTTCAATCCCTGCGAGGTAAGATATTCATCCGTGCGACCCGGATATCCGATGACCATGGTAAAATCACCTTCGTTCACTCCATCAAGAGAAAGCGGAAGGAATTTAGCCGGTTTATAAGGAACATTGTCGGGTGAATATTCTGCCGGTTTATTGTCTTTTCCGGCATAAATCCGGAAAAGCGAAAAATCTCCGGTATGGCGCGGCCATATCCAGTTGTCCGAGTCACCGCCAAATTTACCGATAGATTCAGCTGGGGCGCCCACCAGTCTGACATCCGGAAAAACTTCGTAAACAAAAAGAAAATACCGGGTACCAAAGAAGAACGATTTTACTTCGGAATTATAGCCATAGCCATCAGTAGCTTTCTTTTGAATTCCGGCTACATTTTTCATAATTATGCTGTTCCGTTCCTGTTCAGGGATTGAATCATTCAGTCCTTCCAATGCAACCCTGGTAACTTCTTCCATTCTTATCAGAAAGGCAACTGTGAGGCCGGGATTTGGAAGTTCCTTATCCCGTGAAGCAGCCCAGAACCCATCGGTCACATAATTTCTTTCAACAGTGCTGCGCTGCTGTATCCGGCTAAAACCGCAATGATAGTTGGTTATTAACAATCCATCGGGTGAAATCACCTCACCTGTGCAACCATTTCCAAAAATGACAACCGCATCTTTTAATGAAGGATGATCGCTGCTGTATATTTCTCCTGCCCCGAGGGCAAATCCCAGCCGTTGCATTTCCTGCAGTTTGAGGCTGTCGATATGCATGGGTAACCACATGCCTTCACCACACCTGGCTGACAAAGACTGAAAAACAATAAGACTAAGGAGAATAAAGCGACGGATAATATTCGAGTTCATTGTATGTTTAGATCAATTTTAATAATTCATTATAAAGCTGTTGGACAGGAAGTCCCATTACATTAAAATACGAACCCTCGATCCTTTCAACCCCCACGTAACCGATCCATTCCTGCACTCCATAGGCGCCAGCCTTATCCAAAGGATTGAACTTTTCAACGTAATAGCGGATCTCCTCTTCCGAAAGTTGCCTGAAATAAACCCTGGAGCTGGCAGAAAAAGATGACTCCCCGGCCATGGTCTTAATGCAAACCCCTGTAAATACTTCATGCATCCTTCCTGAAAGTTTACCCAGCATATTTATTGCATCTTCATGATCAAATGGCTTTTCGATCACATCGTTTTCAAGCCATACGATAGTATCCGCCGTAATCAATATGGTGTTCGGATCCATAAAGCGTTCACAGCATGCTGCCTTGGCCTTTGCGAGATAAAGGGGGATTTCTTCTCCGCGGAGTGAAGCGGGATAAACTTCCTCCATTTCAATGTGATCTATAACCCTGAATTGCAATCCTAATTCAGCAAGCAAATGCTGCCGGCGGGGTGATTTTGAAGCCAGGACAATATCATATGAATTGAGCCTGTCTATAGATGCCAGGGTCGTCATGATAACCTGTTGATAATAACATTCACAATGATCATATAGCCCAATCCCGTGATCAGAATAAATTTCAAAAGTAAACTGGCCTGGTGAAATGATCCGGTGGAATTCTTTGTGAGCAGGATGCCCATGGCAACCAGCATGGGAATAATTAAAAAGAAGATGAAGTAAATGAGTGAGATGCCATCGGGAATAAAATAATACCACGCGGATATCAGTAAAAGAATTGCAGTTAAAAGAAGGGCTGCAGAAATCCACCGTGTTGCCGGTATACCCCAGACAACCGGAATTGTTCTTTTCCCAAAAACCCTATCACCTTCAAGGTCTTCTGCATCCTTCACAAATTCGCGAATGAGGTTAAGCAGGAAGGCGAAAAGGGCAAATCCAAGGACCCAGATCATCAGGTATTTTACCATCGGGGTGAACTGCGATCCATACTCCCGCGCCAGCAAAGGCAATTCATATAGCAACACCAGGAAAGGGACAAAGGCTGCAAGCAGGGCAACAATAAAATTCCCAAGTAAAAACTGGCGCTTGTAGGTTGTGGAATAAAACCACAATAATCCATTGACCATGAAGAAAATAAGGCTGAGATACAATACATGTGCCCTGAATGAAACCCAGATTCCCAGTATGGTTCCGGTTATGCTAAGGAACAAATGATAGGCCATGGCATGCCGCGGATATACAAACTTACCGACGATTACAGCCGAAGGCTTATTCACCCGGTCAATTTTCCGGTCGAAATAATCGTTGATCACATATCCCGCTGCAGTAGTAAAAACCGTGGCCACCACAAGCATGGCAAAAAGACCGCCAGGCAACTGCAATGACATGTTTCCCTGGCCAAGCAGCGGACTGATGATACAATACCGGATAAGTATCTGAGTTGCCGCCACAATGAGAATATTTGGCAGCCGGAAAAGCCTTAACAATGCACCGATATGTCCGGAATTTTCTACCATATAAACGAGAAGTTATTCATCCATTTGTCATGAAGCCTGAGAACCTGTTCAATAATATCCCGAACGCATCCTTCACCACCTTTTTGGTATGAAATATAAGATGAGATCTCTTTTATCTCTGAAGCTGCATCTGAGGGACAAGCAGAAAACCCAGCCATTTTCATCACTTCATAATCGGGAAGATCATCGCCCATATATAACAATTCAGACGATTGCAGATCATATTTCTTTAAAAAAATCTGAAAGGCGGATATTTTGTTGCCACTTTTCATAAATATGTCTTTAACCCCAAGATATTCAAATCTTTTCCGGACCATCTTTGAATAACCGCCGCTGATGATGGCAATGGGGTAACCCATTTTCACTGCATGCTGAACGGCATAACCGTCCTTGATATTCATCATCCGGATAAATTCTCCGCCCGGATGAAGCATTACGGATCCATTAGTGAAAACACCATCCACATCAAACGCAAATGCCTTGATGAGATTAAGTTGCTTTTTAATATCCGGCATGGATGAAATATTTAGAAAACAAAAGTAATTATTATTGGATGTTGTGCTAATGTAGTAATGCGCTATTGTGATAATGTGCATATTGAAAACTTCCGACGCACGACTGGAGAATTAATTGGCTGTATGATTACAGTTTTCCATTAAATGTTGGAAATCGTACGGACAAGAATTGCCTTGTCTCTACAACTCTTCCTTTATCGATTAAAGGGAGGACATCCTTCCAGAGTCTTTACTCTTTCACTTAAAATCCTATATTTGCTGTCTCAAAAAAAAATAATGATTCAACGACATTATGGCGAATTTGCCGCGCTCCTTGTTGCCTTTTTCTGGTCGATCACAGCACTTTCATTTGAATCAGCCAGCAAGAAAGTAGGTTCACTGCCGGTGAATATCATCCGCCTGGTCCTTGGATTTGTGTTTTTGTCGCTGCTGAACCTGATTATCAGGGGTTTGATTTTTCCGACTGATGCATCGGTACATAACTGGATATGGTTGTCGGTTTCAGGGTTGATCGGATTCGTGCTGGGAGATTTTTTCCTGTTTAAATCATACACAATAATCGGATCATGGTTTGCCATGCTGATTATGACCCTGGCGCCACCCATGGCGGCCATATTCGGATGGATACTGCTTGATGAGACGCTCGATCTGAAATCCATTGCAGGTATCATCCTCACGATGGCCGGAATTGTCCTGGCCATGTTCAGACGCGATAAGGTAAACCGAAAGGTTACCATGAGCAAACCGATCCTGGGTATTCTTTTTGCTTTTGGCGGCGCTTTCGGCCAGGCCCTGGGAATAGTATTCAGCAAATACGGGATGCAAAATTACAATCCGTTTGCTGCCACCCAAATCAGGATCATCACCGGAATTGTCGGATTTTTTGTAGTTGTCACAATTGGTGGCAGATGGAGTTCAGTTCGCGCTGCAGTTAGCAATCCGAAGGCTATGGTTCCAATTACAATCGGTTCATTCTTCGGCCCGTTTCTGGGAGTATCTTTTTCTTTACTGGCTATTCAGCACACAAATACAGGAATCGCATCCACGATCATGGCGCTGGTTCCCATTTTTATAATTCCTCCCAGCATTTTGCTTTTCAAACACAAGGTTACAGCACGTGAAATGTTGGGTACCCTGATCAGCCTATCAGGCGTAGCATTGTTTTTCTTATAGAATATCTCAAACCTCAAACCTCAAACCTCAAACTTCAAACCATAAACAAAACAGCCACCATGAAAGACTACATCCGCCGTTCAGCGAAGTTCATTCTTTACATTGTTCTCATCTTTTTTGTCGTGCTGGGTTTATACCCGCTGATGAAATACGGAAAGCCATTGTCGGTTTCAATGGGAGATTTGCTCAATAACAGCCGCTTTACCACCATGTTTGGCATCTTGATGGTATACGGCATGCTTTATCCCATGATCGCCTTTACTAAAATAAAAAGGCATCTCAATGGTTCATTTGAACAGAACCGTGATAAAATCGAACGTGCTTTTGAAAAACTGGAGTATGTTAAGACAAAGGATATGCCCGGTATTGTTTCTTTTCGTAAAAAGTCTCCATTCGCCCGGTTTGTGCAATGGCATGAGGACGAGATAACACTATATACCGACGAAAATCCGGTAATAATTTCCGGCTTCCGCAAAAGGGTCATTCGTGTAGATAAACTGATTGACCTGGAATTGTCAAGGGAAGAATAAGGGGGGACCCCGTCGGGGTGTCAGGCTTTACCTGTCCCTTGTCCCTTGTCCCTTGTCCCTTTCTTCAGATTTCGGTTGTACCGGAGGGAAACAAAATCCCAGTTAACAACATTCCAGAAAGACTGTATATAAGCGGATCTGTCGTTGCGATAGGTTTCAGTGTATGCATGTTTCCAGAGATCAAGACAGAGAAGCGGCGTGCCCTGTTCAGATACAGTATCCATCACCGGACTCATATTTTCAGTTGTAAAGGTAACCTTCAGCCGGTTATTTGAATATATCAGCCAGGCCCATCCCTCAGAGGGAACAGAATTTGCTGCCTGCGTAAATCTTTCCCTGAATGCATCAAAAGAGCCAAAATCAAGTGTAAGAGCATTCATCAATTCCCTTGAAGGTTGCTGTCCCCTCTGAGGAGTGAGCATTTTCCAGAATAATTTATGATTGAGGTATCCTCCCCCTGTGTTCCGGATGGTTTCAGAATATTTCGATGCACCGGACAGTATCTCAAAAGCTGTTTTTCCGGTTAATCCAGCCTCTTTCACTGCTGCATTGAATTGCTCAGTATATGCCGCATGATCCCGGACATGGTGCAATTGCAGTTCATGTGCATCCATATGCGGCGCCAGGGCGCTATATGCAAATCCCAATTCAGGAAGGACAAATTTCCCGTCCCACTTTTTTTTGCTTACCGAGGCTTTCAGCTTATAAGCCCGGGTTGAAAGGAAAAGTCCCGTACTACCAAGAAAAACCGACTTAATGAATGTTCTTTTGTCCACCTGTCATTAAGAATTATTGCCATTAATTGGAACAAACATAAGAAAAATTGTTGAGAGTTGAATGCTAAATATTAACAGGCATTGTATGTTATACGGAAAAGCAGTCCTGAAGTTCTGCAGTTCTGCGGTTCTGCGGTTATTCAATAAAGCAACTGCAAAACTGCATGACTGCATGACTGCAAAACTATTTTTTCTTTTCAGGGTACAAAACAACGCGCACGTAATTCTTCAGATCAATCTTTTTAGCTGCTGCCTGCAAACTTGCCGAAGTAATTGAATTGATACGGTCGTTATACTGGGTGATCATTCCCGGATCATTCAGCCGGTATACATTCAGGAGCGCACCCATCCAAAAGCCGTTCTCTTTCAGGTTCTTTTCCCAGTCCCTTCGCTGGGCTTCCTTTACCTTATTCACATATTCGTCGGTGACTCCATTTTTCTGGATATCGCTGATCTCATCAAGAGCAGCCGTGGTAAGTTTTTCAGTATTCTCGGGCGAACAGGGAATATTCAAAGTTATCTCAAGGTGGTTATACGGTATCTTCACCAGGTTTATCCGGATTCCCATGCCATATACTCCGCTCATTTCTTCCCTTAATTTCTCAATATACCGGATATTCAGCAGCTGGGCCAGTGATTCAAAAATATGATCCTGCAATGGATCCCATGCCTCCATGGTTTCAAAGTACATGGCCACCATACTCTTTGGATCGCTGCCCATGTATATTGCTTTGTCGGTTTTCTTGGCAGGAGGCCTGATTCCCATGTCCTTCCATGTTTCCGTCCGCCGGATGGATGGAAGACTGGCCAGGTAGGTTTCGATAAGCGGTTTTATGCTATCTGTTTTGAACGATCCCACAATAAAAAAGGTAAAATCGGATGCATCCGCAAACCGGTCGTGATAAATTTCAAACACACGGCCAAGATTAATCTGATCGATATCCTTTTCTGTAGGAATAACATCTGCCCGTGGATTATTCTGCGTTTTAATCCGATTATACTGATCACTGAAATAATTCTCAGGATCGGATAACAGATTTTTTATAACTCCCTTTTGTTTGGCAATAAAGGAAGAAAAGAGAGCGCTGTCTTTGCGGGGACTTGTAAAACTAAGGTAAGCAAGCTGCATCATGGTTTCAAGATCCCTGGGTACAGCGGAACCATTCATGCCTTCAAAATAGGCACTGATAAAAGGTGCAAGTGCCACGTTTTTTCCCGCCAATAATTTATTCAGGTCATTTGGCGAATAATTGGCTATACCACTGGCGTCAACCACATCCGAAGCATAAAGGGCACTCTGGTAATCTGGCAGGTCATACAATGAGTAACCACCCGGACTACTTGCCCTGAAAAGGATCTCATCATTTTTGAAGTCAGTATTTTTAAGGATCACTTTTGCCCCGTTCGACAGGGTCAGTTCGGTTACACCAAGTGCTTCATTTTTTTTGGTAAGCAGGATCCTCCCTTTCACCGGTTTTTCAGCCATGAGCTGACTGCCTGTCATCTTATCCCTGTAGGCTTCAATACTGGTTTGGGAAACCGTTTCCACAGCAGCCAGAACCTGTTGATCATCGGGCAGGATTACTCCTTCTTTTTGCGGAGCCATGACAATGACAACCCGATCATCCTTCTTAATCATCTTCTGCGCCAGTTGATTGACATCATCGAGGGAAATGCTGTCGAGATAAGTTTTCACAAAATTGAATTCGAACTCAATTCCCGGAATGGGTTCATCAGTCAGATAGTTTCTGATGTATTCTGCAGCAAGCTGTTCCGATTCCGTCTTGTCACGTTCCTTATAAGCGCTCTCATATTGGGAAAAGAACTGCTTCTTTTCACGTTCCAGTTCACCGGCTGTAAACCCATACCGGGCGGCTCTTTCGTTTTCGGTAATCAGGGTTTTAATACCCAAATCCAGTCCGGTCTCAGATACCAGTCCCGCCAGGTACAATCCGCTTTTTTCACGGGTGCCGACTGATCCATACTGAACAGCAGAATACAACAAAGGCGGATTGGCCTGTTCTTTCAGCTCTTCCAATCGCTGGTTCAGCAAGCTGGTGATCAGCTGAGTAATCAAACCTGTGCGAAAATCTTTCTGGTATACCTGTATCAGTGGATCGCTTTTGCATACTACCTGGACCAGGGTATAGGGAGCCTCCTTATCAGATGTAACCATTGCAGATGTACCGGGTTGATCAGGAACCTTATAATGTTCCCGTAACCGGGGTGATGAAGCAACCGGAAGATTGTCAAAATGATCATGGATCATTTTTTCCATGGCATCAGGATCAATGTCACCAACAACTATAAAAGCCATCAGATCGGGCCTGTACCAATCTTTATAGAATTTCCTGATCTTATCATACGGTGCACCTTCAATGATCTCTTTTTTTCCGATGGGTAATCCTTTCAGCATATCTTGATCCTTTAAAGAGCAGGGGTAGATATTTATCCTGCATACGCTGGAAGGGACCGCGGCCAAGGCGCCATTCTTCCACGATCACACCCCGTTCCTTGTCAATTTCAGCATCGTCGAACGAAAGGTTATGTGCCCAGTCTTCCATGATCTGAAAACCCTTTTCAAGAATATGGATTGAGTCGGTAGGAAGAGTCAGCATGTACACCGTTTCGTCAAATGATGTATAGGCATTGATCTCAGGTCCGAACTTCACTCCAACCGATTGCAGGTATTTAACAAGGTCATTTTTGGCAAAATTCTTGGTTCCGTTAAACGCCATATGCTCAACAAAATGCGCGAGCCCTTGCTGATCATCATCTTCGAGAACCGATCCTGCATTCACTGCGAGACGAAGTTCCACCCGGTCTTCGGGTTTGCTGTTCTTCCTGATGTAATAAGTCAGGCCATTCGACAGTTTACCGATCTTAACTTTCTCATCGACAGGAATCAGTTGATCCAATCCGCCCTGGGAATATGAAATCTGCGGAAACAGCAGAAATGATGTAAGTGCAATCAGGGTTAGCCTAAGCCGCATTTGTTGGAAAAAGCGTTTCATGAGATAATGGTTTTAATATGAAATGATTACTATATCACTATTATTTGCCGGATTTGATAAAAGGAAAATAATAAGCCATGTTTTCCTTCGTCAGCCTTGTTCCATATTCCGAATCCTGGAATACCTCGCAATACCTGATCTTTTTTCCCTTTTCAGGACCATATAACTCAATCAGCTTAGCCCTGAAAGGCTCAGCACTCCATTCTTCCTTTCTCATTTTACCAAGCCATTCCCTTCTCTCCTTATCACCGGCCGGGACCTGGTCAAGAATACCCTGGTTAAAGGGAAGCCATTCGTACATCTGCGAAGTATGCTGATGATACATGTCGAGTTTTTTCTCAATGGCATCATCAATATCCACACAAACATCTACCTTGAAAGGCTCAGGATGGGTAAACCTGTCATAGGTATACAGAAATACCGGATTTTTAGGCAGGAACGGAACTTCCGGCAGAATGGTAGGCACTGTGACCATGTAAGCAGCATCGTTGACCAGTATCCCGGTATAACGATGGTCGGGATGATAGTCGTAGGGCCTTGGATAAATAACAATATCTGCCTTTTGTTCACGAATAAGCCTGATCACCTGTAACCTGTTTTCATAGGTTGGCATCAGCTGTCCGTCGTGATTATCCAAAGTAATATATTTTACACCAATCACTTCTCCCGCTCTCCTTGCTTCTTCCCTTCTGGTCCTGGCCAGTTCAGCGGCTTTTATCGATTGATGTCCGGCATCTCCGTTGGTCAGCGAAACCATCATCACATCATAACCAAGTTGCGCCCATTTGTAGGCTGTGCCTCCTACTTCGTCCGGATCATCGGGATGTGCGCCAATAATAATTACATGCAGTTTATGTTCCGGCAATTGTTGTGCCTGTATGGAAATCATTCCAAGCATTAATAATACGATCTGAAATAAAATAGACAGCTTTTTCATGGTATGTTGTTTAGATTAGTGTTCAATGATGTTAAAGGCTGTACAAGAGCACTTCAAACAAAAATAACATATTATGATCAATAATGTTGGGATTGCAGCGATCGAAATTCAATTTTGACGATACCGGAATACAGGATTAATTTTCCAGAAGCGCCATTAATTCGGACGGATCACTTAACAGGTAGTCTGCACCATGGGTCAGGAGTTCCTCCTTTGTCCTGAATCCCCATAATACACCAACGGCCAGCATTCCGGCTCCCCTGGCAGTAAGCATGTCAACATCCGAATCACCGAGGTAAATCATTTGTTCAGGATTTATCTCCAAAAAATCGCTGATCAGCCGGGCACCCGATGGATCGGGCTTTTTTGGATAATCCGGTCTTGCACCTACAATTTTTGCGAACCGGATTCCGGGCATAAGGGATTTGACAATGATCTGTGTAAGATCATCCGCCTTATTAGAGAAAACAGCAAGCTTTATACCCATTTCCTGCAGGCGGGATAACAGTGATTCAATTCCGGGATACAGGTGAGTACGGACAAGGCAGTTATCGCGATAATCCCCGATAAGTGATGCCAGGCATGCAGTAATGATTGACGGCAGTCGGAATTCCCCGGGCAAAGATGTCGTAACAAGATTTTCAAGTCCCCTGCCGATCAGGTATTTGTAATCCTCCACCGGATGAAGCGGGTATCCCCTCTCCTGCAATACCCTGTTCATAGAGTTTGCAATATCGGTCAGGGTGTCTGCCAGTGTACCGTCTAAATCAAAAATAATACCTTTATAGTCCATCAGGGTGTAAATTTCATCTCATACCTGGCATGAGACACGATCAATTCCTTAGAAAAATAATCATGATGATATTGTCCGCTCAGATACATTTCTGTCTGGTCGCAATAATGCCTGCTCGCCGGTACTCCCGAGTTTCCTGTAGGTATTACAGTGAATGAATTGTCCCAGTCGGCCACATCAAAGATATGCCTGTGCGAGGATCCATGATTGGATTCAAACGGCTTATTGGCGTCATAACTGTAGGGTGAAACTGTGTGAAAGCTGCCTCCCACCGGAAAGGGTCCCCGGTTGAGATTAAATATCCTGTCAAGGATCTTCACTGATGCCAGCGGATGTGCCAGGGCAAGATGATGGATTTTTCCCCATTCCCATGACTGAGGATCTGTTCCCATTTGTTTCCCAAGATCAGCTACTGCTCCGATGAATGAACAGACAATTGCTTCATTGATCGTTTCTTTTTTATCGGAAGTGGCGAGGTCGTCAAACCAGGGGGAATCCTTCAGGTCCATCAGCTGGTCCAGGGCATTGCGGCTGATGGAAGTGACACCGTTAAAATCAGCAAACCGGGATCCAAGTTCATCAGCAAAAGTGCATTTGATCAGTTGCAGATACAAAGTTTCGAAGATGGCTGCAGCACCGCTTTTCTTATCCATGGAATAATCCCAGTTTTTCATCAGCGCCAGGGCCTTTTCTTCGGTGTTGTTCCAACCGGCGTGTGCTTCAAGTGACCTGAGGATGGCAGGCATATATTTTTCAGCCAGCCGGGAATGCTGGTCATTCTGAATTGCTTTAAAATCGTCAACTGAGAGTATCATTCTTATCATCCAGCATTTCAGTGATCCGCTGATACCGGTTCGGCAGGCTGTACCATGATCCGATATGGTAAGGATAATCGGCCGAGGCGGTGCGGTTGTTTGCAGAGGCAACAAAACCCTGGGCCGGATTAAACAAATGGGGCAATTGATCAAAAGGAACATATCCTTTCCAGTCATATTCATCTGTTTGTCCGGGAAGGATTCCAAAGGCAATATCACGCTTCCGGATGGGGACTCCGGCAGCACAATATAAACCGATATTTCCCTTTTTATCAGCATATACTATATTCTGGCTGATTGAAGTAAAGGTTATCAATGCCTGCGTGAAGTCATTCCAGTTGTTTGCCTTGTTCAGCAAAAGCACACTCTTCATTTCATTGCTCATCTCATCTCCCACCCAGTGCATACTGATCACTTTTCCGGGGATGTGTTTAAATGATGAAACCACGGCTCCCCTGTGTGTAAACCTCAGTTGTCTTTCTACCTGTGTACCATTGCTGATTTTGATAATGACCTTTTGCATCTCAAAGTTCTTCCAATCACCATTGAATTCATATTGGTTTGAATCAGCAGGATTGATCTTTTCTTCATAGAAATCGAGATTATCTACATATGTATTTGTCATACCCCAGGCGATGCTGTCATTATGTCCGCATATAATCACCGGTGCCCCCGGCAATACAAGTCCGGTAACGTTCAATTCATCCTTCACAACCTGGTGCATCTGGTACCAGATGCCTGGTATGCTCAGGCCGAGGTGCATGTCATTGGCGAGCAAAGGCATGCCTGTAGCACTTTTGGCCCCTGATACAGCCCAGTTGTTGCTGCCATCGAGTACGTCGGCACCCAATTTCTGAAGCAAATCAGTATGAAGAAGCAAATCAGGCAGAGCTGAAACCGGATTGCTTTTTCTTTTCAATTCAGAATACACTGCCGGTTGCTCCCGCATCAGGTCGGGTAACAACTGCCTGTATCGCAGAGAGTCAACAGTTTTTTGGATATCATTCAGCAGGATCTCACTCCAACCGGCTTTCAGGTCCCATGCCATGTAACCGATCATGTTCAGGGATTGAGCAGGCTCCCAGTTTTCAGGTTTGTATTTCAGGATGCCAAATTCAGGCGGCAGGTGATGAGCGTTCGCTTTGATAAACTGATTAACTCCTTCTGTAAATGCGCTGATGGCATCCAGGCTTGCAGTATCACCAGCAGCCAGTATTTTTTGCGATTTCAAACCAAAACGGAGGGACCGTAAAAGGAGATCAGTTTCTACATATTTTTCACCGAAAATTTCAGACAGCCGGCCTTCCGTAACATGACGCAGCATATCCATCTGCCAGAGACGGTCCTGTGCAAGCAGGTAACCCACAGTCATATACAGATCATGTTTATCCTGTGCATAAACATGGGGAATGGCAAAACTGTCACGGTAAACCTCCACGGGGGCATGAAGACCCTGCAAAGGCAGATCTTTGTCATAATCGGGGACAGCACGGTGTGAAAGATTTCGCACAAAAATCACGGCAACAACCGCGATGGCAATGACCAGCATCAGTAAAGCCAGCAGCACTCTTTTCAGGATTTTCACGGTCTTTAGGTTTTGTTATTGTAAGTTAATCTTGATTTGTACAGGCTGATGATCGGAACAGGAGAATCCCATGTCAATAGTTTTGCAGGCTGTTGACCGGAGATTAGGTGATAAAAGGAAAAAGTCGATAACGGTTGTACGGGTAGTGCCTTTAACATAGACAATGTCAACCCTTCTGTTTGATGGAATAGTATTGTCAAAAGCCCAGGTCCACCCCGAAGGAAGAAAGCCGGGTTCAATTCCCTTGAAATCAATAGTGTCAAAAATATCCCCCGAAAACCGGGGCTGAAAGTTTGGCGGACATTGGTTCCAGTCCCCGGCCACAATAATATAGTTACCCAGTTCATATTCCGCCAGCAGGAATTTTTTCAGAAAGGCCATTTGCTCATCCCTGATAATGCCCGTGTCATAAGCCTCATTATGTGTATTTACAACAAGCAGCTGTTTGCCGCCTGACAGGGGGAAGCGCATCACAAGGAAGCAACGGTCGAGCATGAACAGGCGTTTGGGCCAGCTATACTGACCGGGAAATGAAATCCGTGTTACCTCCGACGGATTATAACGGCTGAACGATAAAACGCCTGAATTCACACTTCCCATGGGGTTGGTAAATGGAAGCGGCACAAAAAAAACATCATAGTTTTTTCCGTAAAAAGCATGATTGTTGCTCAAATCATCCGAAAACCGCTTTACCTCATTCCGGTGATAACTCCTTTTGCTTGAGATATCTACTTCCTGCAAAAGTCTAAAATCAACTGAATCCAAACTGGTGATGAATTTTTCAATACAGCCGATATTCTGATCCAGCTGATCCTTCGATGTTCTTACCTTATTCCCGCCGTCATAGAAAAAATCCATTTGTTTGTCGAGCCCGGCATAACCAATATTCCAGATCAATAAGCTGTATGTTTTTGCCAGGGAGAGAGTATCGGCCCTGCCATCTGATTTGTATACAACCTCCTTTTCTGCCGGCTTGTAATCTGTAATCGTGGCATACAGGATGAGCATTATCAAAACGACACAAGGCAACAAAACGACAAAAAGCAGGATTTTCAGAAGGCGTTTCATGGGTTGATTTTCGTTAGGTGCATGGAGCGTCGTGAAATATTAAAAATATAACTTTTTTGCAAGCTTAGGTTGGGCTGTTCATTAAAAATACTAATTTAGTTGTTGATGAATGTCACCAAAATATGTAAGTATATGAAAATTAAAACCTTATTTATTGCCTTCACCCTGATTGTTTCAATCATGGCACTTCAGGCACAGAATCAGGCCGATACAACAAAAGCAACGAAAAAGGCAGATAAGGTCAAAAAAGGCTGGAACTTTGGTGGTTTACCGGTACTTGCCTATGATTCCGACATCGGGTTCAAATATGGTGCATTGATCAATGTGTTTAATTATGGCGATGGTACACGGTATCCCAAATACGATCACTCGTTGTATTTTGAATGGTCGCGCACGACCAAGGGAAGCGGGATCAACCAGTTCACGTATGACTCCGAACGTCTGATCCCCGGCATCCGGGTCTCCGCAGAAGCCAGTTTATTAACGGAGCAGTCGCTCGACTTTTATGGATTTAACGGGTATGAATCATATTACAATGCGGCATATGAGGATGATAAAAATCCTGAATACATATCCCGTATGTTCTATAACCAGGAGCGCAGGTTAACCCGTGTAAAAGCCGATTTTCAGGGCAAGATCACCGGACCAAAATTCCGCTGGTTTGCCGGCATTGAATTCAACCATGCAAATATGGCCACTGTCGACATTGAAAAACTGAACGATGGCAAGGATACTGAAGATCAATTACCCGATACCGCATTGCTTTTTGATAAATATGTACAATGGGGGATAATTCCTGAAGATCAGGCTGATGGTGGAAACACCACCCTGCTGAAGTTGGGGGCTGTTTATGACACACGTGATATTGAAGCCAAATCCCATGAAAGGGATATGGACGGACATCCAGTTATTGATGGCACCGTCATTCCTGGGAAACGGTGACCTGGCCTATTCCCGCCTGGCCATTACCCACAGGCAGTATTTTACGATTGCGCCGCAGGTGCTGTCTTTTGCATACAGGTTAAGTTACCAGGCCAAGCTTACGGGCACAATGCCATATTATATGCTCCCGTTTGTTTACAACACTGCGCCTTCACTTACCCGTGACGGGCTGGGCGGAGCAAAGACAATCAGGGGAGTATTGCGGAACAGGATCGCCGGTGATGATTTTGCTTATGGAAACATCGAAATGCGATGGAAGTTCCTCCGGACCATGGTGGGTAAACAAAATATATATCTTGCCCTGAGTTGGTTTTTTGATGCCGGGATGGTGACAGCCAAATATAAGTTCGACATGTCGGGTGTACCTACTACTGGGCCGGATGCTGAATTTGCCCAGAAACTGGTAAACAGCCAGGATGAATCCCTTCACATGGGTGCAGGCGCCGGACTCCATATCGTTATGAACCAGAACTTCATTGTTGCGGTGGATTATGGCCGTGCCCTGGATAAGGGAGATGGAGAAAGTGGATTGTATATAGGATTGAATTTCCTCTATTAGGGACCAGGGACTGGGGACAAGGGACTAGCAGGAATAAATCCCGTCAGGGATTTTCTGTCGGTAGAAAAAATTTAAAATTTCATCTCATGAAAAATTATGCAGCCGTAAAATTTCTCATTGTGTTATTTATTGTGATTTTTTCCTGCCGTTCAAATCCGGTAAATTTTGAAGGCGGCAGTCCGGAAATTGCCCCGCTAATGAACAAAATATCTGAGCTTCCCCGGGACCAAGTCCTGCAATATCCCTGGAAAAAGAGTTTGATAAAAGCATTTCTGACAATGTCAATTCCCGGAAGATTATTAAGGATGGACGCATGGAGATCAGGGTAAAGAAACTGGAACAAGGAAAGATCGGAATCGACAGCCTGGTTAAGAAATTCCGGGGTTATTACGCCGAGGAAACCTATAATAACCAGGATTATTCGCATGATTTCACATTAAAAATCAGGATCCCCTCAGAAAAATTTGAGTTATTTATCGCACAGGCAGAATCAGCAATTGGCGAATTGGTATTTAAAAGCGTTTCATCCAGGGATGTAACTGAAGAATTTATAGATCTTGAAACCAGACTGAAGAACAAAAAGAATTATCTGAACCGGTATGGCGAATTATTGAAACAGGCAAAGTCGGTAAAAGATATTCTTGAAATTGAAGAAAAAACCCGTGTAATCGAGGAAGAGATAGAAAGTACCGAAGGGCGGTTGAAATATCTCAACAACCAGGTAGATTTCAGCACACTTGAACTCAGGATCACGAAGAAGAATGATTACAATTTCATACCACAAAATGAGGGAAATTTCTTTGACAGACTCAGGTTTTCACTTGTGAAAGGATGGTACGGACTGGTTACATTTACCTTGTTTATTATCCGGCTGTGGCCTTTTTGGATCATTGTTTCATTGATTTATTATCTGTTAAGAAAAATTTTGCGAAGGAGAAAGAAGGATAGCACTTTTTTAACAACTGTAAATAAAAGTCAAAAAATTTCCTCATCCCAATAATTAGCTTATTTTTGTATTGATAATCTATTCATTTTTATATTTTTTATTCTATGAACATTTATGTAGGTAATCTTCATTTCAATGTCAATGAAGATGAATTAAGGAAAGCTTTTGAAGAATACGGCGAAGTAACATCAGTAAAAATCATTTCCGACAAGTATTCAGGCAGAAGCAAAGGTTTTGGTTTTGTAGAGATGCTGAACGACAAGGAAGCACAAGAGGCTATTGACAACCTAAACGGTACCGAGATCAAAGGACGCAGTGTAAACGTCAACCAGGCCAGAGAGAAAGAAAATAATTCCGGTGGCGGAAGGAATTTCAGATCAAGATCTTAATTTTTTCTGGGAGCAGGTTCCTGCCTGATCCGACATCGAACTTCAAAGGGGGTAGTATTTACTTCAGGTACACAAAAAAACCTAACCCGGTTTAGCTTTACTAACCAGGTCAGGTTTTTTCATTTTCTTTAGAAGCTGAAATCGAGACCTATTCCAAAGAATAAGTTGTCTTTGTAATAAGTATCTTTTACGGGAACATCATATCCTACAATACTCATCGTGTGGATATAATTCTTTTCACCTTCCTGGTATTTCGTATAGGAACCACCCAGGTTCACCATCAGGTGATCGGTAAACCTGTAGCCGAATCCAAATCCAAAGCTGCTGGATGTCAGACTGAAGCTTAAATCTGATTGATAATCCTCGGTTACGCCTGTATTGGCAAAAAGGTATCCACCACTGACAAGGAATTTATCCGTAATATTATACTCAAGGCCAAGAGCCAGTTCATAATAATTTTCGTCAATTACCTGATCATTTGATACCATTTCACCGGTAGCATCGGAGGTCTTACCATAGTTTGCATCCTTGTCGAAATAATAATGGAAACCTGCAGAAACAGCCATTTTCGGAATAAAACGATACCGTATGCCGGCTGAAAGCATGGCAGGCATATCACTGTGAACGGTAGAATCCTGTACAAACATTCCACCACCGTCTTTACCGTCAATCACACTTTGTTTCAGTTCAATTGTGGTTTTGAATTCATATTTTAAACCAATATTGAGGTTTTCATTTAAGGTAATATTGACGCCAAGTATAGGTGTAATTCCATTACCTGTTTCCTCTGCATCAACTTCAACATCTGCAGTTGCATAATCCAGCATGGCAGCATTCTGAGTCAAACCATCAATAGCCACCTGGGGAAGACCGGCAGCTGTGGAAACGGCTCTAAGATAATCTCCCGGCTTATAGGAACCGGCCGGAACATCATAAAGGGGAACAGGCGGAACTGTAGGAGCTGCCTGAATCTGAACATCATGAATATACCCGGTATAAGTGTTTTTTGCACTCACATATCTCGCACCGGCAAAAACTCCGAACATTTCACTGATCTTATAGGAAACTCCAAGCTGGTATCCAAAAAATACCGAAGTACCCTTGAAATAAATATCAGCACTGTAACCTGTAATATTGCTGAAATTGGGATCGAATCCGTATCCCATAGGCTGGTCCTGTCCTAATGCTGCATCCAGCTGAGCAAGTGAGCCGCTGAGAGCCGGAACAAGGTCGGAAATTGCAGTTTCGAATGAAGGCAAGCCGGTTTTGAATTCGGCACCGCCACCACCACCAATGGGATTAAATCCGAAAGATACAGCGAGTTTATCTTTCTTCCAGGCTGCATAAAATCCTGGAAATACAGGAGCTTTTACTTCGCCATGGTATTTTTTGGGAGTAGGGCTAAGAAATTGATAATTGTCAGTAACATCTTTATTCTGAAAAATGGTTTGGCTGTTCAATGAAAAGTGAAAGCCATCCTCAAGTCTGATTAAGCCTGCTGGATTAAAATAAACGGCATCTGCATCAGTTGAGGCATCGCGAACCATCGTCCGTACCCAGGCTGCACTCTGGTTGGTATTGGTCACTATCCCACCGCCAAATGCCATGACAGCAAGACCTGCAAGGCCAGTAATCAGCAAAAGTTGTTTTTTCATATACTTTTTCTTATTAGGTTAATTTTCGAAATATAAACATTTCCACGAACTATGCAAAAAAGTGTTATGAAAAGCATAATACTGATGTCGAACAACTTGAATTCATACATTTGATTATGTGCATATTATGATATATTTGCATATATAGAAATATTTGGTTTTAGTTTCTGCTAAAATATTAACTTCAGCGGCTTATGAATTTAACGTAGAGCATAACGTCCAATTCTTTTGCGTCTTCGCGGCTTTGCGAGAAATAGAATCTGCGAGATCTGCGAGATCAGCGAGAACTTCTTCTTCTTCTAGCATATGCCATAAATCTTTTCTTACTTTGCGGTTTAAATTGTTAATTTTTACGATCAGACATAAATGGCAGTACAGAAACCCAGTATACCAAAAGGTACCCGTGATTTCGGACCCACTGAAATGGTCAGGCGAAACTTTATTTTCGATACGATCCGCAACATTTTCATGCATCATGGTTATCTTCCCATTGAAACCCCGGCTATGGAAAACCTGGATTCCCTGCTGGGAAAATATGGTGAGGAAGGCGACAAATTACTTTTTAAAATACTGAATTCAGGAGATTTTTTATCCGGAATTGACCAGACGGATTTAACGGCTGAACACCGCAACTCACTTTCCCTCAAGATCTGCGAAAAAGGATTACGCTATGATCTTACTGTGCCATTTGCCCGTTATGTTGTCCAACATCAGCATGAAATTGTCTTTCCTTTTAAAAGATACCAGATCCAGCCCGTTTGGAGAGCTGACCGTCCCCAGAAGGGACGTTACCGTGAATTCTATCAGTGCGATGCCGATGTGATCGGCAGCAATTCCCTGCTGAACGAGGCTGACCTGCTTAGTATAACTGATGAGGTATTCCGGAAACTTAATGTGAAAACCAGGATTAAGCTGAATAATCGCAAAATACTGGCTGGAATTGCCGCTTATATAGGTCAGCCCGAAATGTTGACCGACATCACCGTTGCCCTCGATAAACTGGAGAAAATCGGTTCGGATGCTGTGATCCAGGAATTGCAGATGAAAGGTATTTCGACACAAAGCATACTTAAGCTCGAACCTCTCTTTTCAATTTTTGGCACAAACGAGGAAAAACTGTCCAGCCTGAAAAAACTGCTTAAGGAAAGTGAAACAGGGATGAAGGGAATAGAAGAAATGGAATATTTACTGAGCTGCATGCAGCCAGCATATCTGAAATCCGAAATCGAGGTGGATATTTCACTGGCGCGGGGACTCAATTATTATACAGGAACCATCATTGAAGTTAAAGCAGCGGATGCTGAAATCGGGAGCATATGCGGTGGTGGTCGTTATGACGACCTTACCGGCATTTTCGGCTTGAAAAACATATCCGGAGTAGGTATATCCTTTGGCGCTGACCGCATCTATGATGTAATGGCGCAGTTGAATTTATTTCCTGAGGACACGGCAGTGTCTTCCAGCGTTCTTTTTGCAAATTTTGGAGAAAAGGAAAGCCTTTATTGTTTGGCCCTGCTTTCAAAACTTCATGAAAAAGGGATCTCAGCGGAACTCTATCCTGACTCAGTCAAACTGAATAAACAATTATCGTATGCCAATGCCAGGCATATTCCCTATGTTATACTCGCCGGAGAAAATGAAATAAAGGACAGCATACTCACGGTCAAAGATATGGTCAGCGGGGAACAGCACCTGGTTAATCCTTCGGAGCTGGCAGATTGGATTGGTAATCGGTAATCGGTAATCGGTATTCGGTATTCGGTATTCGGTAATCGAAGCATGTTGTATTGAAGACATAGGCATGCCTTGTCAAGTACGATTGTCATTCATGTAGTCGCAGTCATGCAGTCAGGAAGTTTTCGAGACATATTAGCACATTAGCAACTATTAGCACATTGTTTTCCACTTTTAGTTTTTATCATGGAATTGCTTCGGCATTGTTCATTCTTCATTGCCTCAATCTCAACCTCAGGCCCTCCTATCCCAGGAGAACTTGCACTTAACCTAACAGTGCCCCCTTCCCGGCCGGCGCGAAGGATCACCAGGCATCTTCCCTGCCAGGCTTTACGCTGTGGCAAAGTAAAACTTTCGAGGCTGACCGGGTCTGCATTACCCACTCCAATAATTGTTGCCGGACCGGTTACCGTAAAATTTACCAGGTTTTCAGCTCTTGCATTCCGAATACCATTGGCATCGGTGAGTTCCACGGTTACATAACAGAGATCCTGGCCGTCAGCCCTAATTTCCGTTCTGTCTCCCGTCATTTTTATCCTGACAGGTTCCCCGGCCGTTACCAGGTCCCTGGTTGCAACAATTCTTTTACCTTTATAGCCAACAGCCTTTAGTGTACCAGGTTGATAAGGCACCTTCCAGCTTGCCGTAAACTTCGTTAAGCGATTTACTTCCTTTGATCCAAGTGATTTTCCGTTTAAAAACAATTCAGTTCTTTCACAGGAGGAATAAACCTTTACTTCCAAAGGAAGGCTTTCACTTCCACTCCAGTTCCAGTCAGCCACATCGTCAAACCAATGCCATTTCGACCAGGATTGCCTGTTGGGATTCTGTGCGAAAGACGGCGAAGGCGGTGTAACAAAAACCGAAAGCTGATCCTGTTTCCATAATGCATCCCGATAAAATGACTGGGGCCTTTTCCATCCACAGATATCCAGGTCACCACAATAGGCCAGGTTCCAGGGAAAAAAATTCTGCTCCTGCCAATATCCTCTCCAGCCGATGCTGGCTTCCCCAATATAATCAAAGGCTGTCCACACAAAGTCACCAATCACCCAGGGGTGATCAATCACATCCATCCAGCTTTGAAAGGCTTCAAGGGGATATGATTCAGTGCCCAACATTATTCTTCCGGGAACCCGGGCATGGTCCTGTTCATATATATTCTGCTGACCATGATCTCCGCCTGAAGCATAATTATATCCTGCCACATCAAGGGTAGCAAAATAAGGATCCTTGTCAGGTTTCAGATCATTAACCGCAGAAGTTACAGGCCTTGAAGGATCTAAATTTCTGACAAAATCACCCAGTTTTTTAGCCATAGCCACCACTTCGGGTGTATGCCGGTTGGGAATTTCATTCCCGATACTCCACATGATCACCGAGGGATGATTCCTGTCCCTTTTAACCATACTTTCTATATCCTTCTGCCACCAGTCGGTAAAATACAAATGATAATCGTTCGGGTTTTTTTCATCCTTCCACATATCAAAAGCCTCATCAATAACAAGCATTCCAAGCCTGTCACACGCATTCAGAAAGGCCGGGGAGGGAGGATTGTGGGAACACCGGACTGCATTATAGCCGCTGGCCTTTAGTAGTTCAACTTTTCTTTCTTCGGCACGATCAAATGCCTTCGAACCAAGAGGTCCATTATCATGATGAATACAGCCACCCTTCAGTTTAAGAGGAATTTCATTCAAAGTAAAACCAAGGGAAGGATCAAACGAAAGGGAACGGATACCAAATACTGTTTTTTCTGAATCTGCCTGCTTACCGTCCATATAAACCTCTACCCTGGCTGTATAAAGAGAAGGATCGTCAGGCGACCAGCGACGGGGACTGGTTAATTCAATATCCTGATTGAAAACTGCATGACTTCCGGCTTTTACAGAATTCAGGATTTCTGTCTTGCCGAACTTCGTTTCCCTGTGGGTCAATCAGACGGGCAACCAATTTAACCTCTCCCTCAGACTTTCCCTGGTTGTAAACATCAGTTTTCAGGTTGATTTTCGCAGAAGTTGCACTTACGGCCGAAGTTGTAATTGCCGTGCCCCAAAGTGAAACATGAACCGGTTCATCAACAATAAGCCAAACATGACGGTAGATACCTGAACCGGTGTACCAGCGGCTGTTCTCCCCCTCATTCCGGACTTTAACGGCCAGTATATTTTCACCTCCAAATCGTATATACGGCGTAATATCAAAAGCAAAAGAAGTGTACCCATAAGGGTGGCTTCCGAGGGAATGTCCGTTCAGCCAACATTCCGCATTCATATAAACCCCTTCGAACAAAATAGTAAGAATCTTCTCCTTCATGTCCTCCCCGATGAGCAGTTTTTTCCGGTACCATCCTGTGCCACCGGTTGTAAAACCCCCATTTGCCTGGCTGATGGCATCGCGATCGAAAGGGGAAGGTGTTTCGGGAAGATCTTCAATGCTCCAGTCGTGCGGAAGGTCTACAACACGCCAGGAATTATCGTCAAATTCAGGTTGTTCCGCCCGTTGTGCACCTCCACGATGAAAAAACCAGTGATCATCAATGAGCACTGGTTTTTCAGAAAATGGCTGGCTGAAAGCCGCAGACAAAGACAACACAATAAAAAGGAGAATGGTCGGAATTCTCATAGGGTTCAGAAGAGATTATTGATCAAATTTCTTTCAGCAGCAACAGGAAACTGATCATCAGGCGCAAACCCGGGTTTACGTCTAATCCACTGACCACGTGTGAAATCAGGAAAATCAACCAATGAACCACCCCTGGCCACAGACATTTCCGACAGCGCAGAAATGGAACTCCAGGCAGCAGCATCATATGCATCCAGCGGAACTTCCTTTTTGCCTCGTACTGCATCATAAAAATCATACAGCATGATGAAATCCATACCTCCATGACCACCACCTTCTGCCTCCTGTCCCTCTTTCCCTCCAGTATTTATGATCATATTTTGTGATCCATTCAGTTGAATCATCCCATTCATCCGGTACTTTTGATTTCCCTTCCACAAATATCGTATCCCCGTCATTATACCATAGGCCGCTGGTTCCTTCTACTCGAAAACCCAAGGGAATAGGGCCTGGGCAGATTGGTATCGTGGGTAACTATAATTGTTTCCCCATTTGCACATTTTATCATTGAGGTAACGATATCCCCCAGATTAAACTGAATATCAGCATAAGGATGGCTGGCGCCACCATTGTCCACAATAAATTTATGCAGTCCCCTTGATTTGGTGGCCATGGCAGAAAGGGTCAGAAACCTGTTTCCACGGTTGATATCGAGATAATTGCCTATCGGACCGATTCCATGTGTAGGATAAAGATCACCGTTTCGCCTGAATAGCGTGCAAACCTCTCCACTGGGCCTCAGAATAAGCTTCTTTGCCCATTTTAAGAGCACCCCCTTTTTCATAGTATAATTTACGCCGTCATTAAATTTAACCGACCGTAAATCATGTTCATAGCCACAGCGGCAGTGGATCAGCTCGCCGAACAAGTTTGTCCGTACCATGTTGAGCACGGCCATAACATCGCGCCTGTAACAAACATTTTCAAGGATCATCAGCTTCATGCCTGTTTCTTCATGAACGTTAACCAGGTCCCAGCACTCCTCCAGCGAGTTCGCTGCAGAAACTTCAACACCGGTATAAGGAACTCCGGCTCTCATGGAAGCAACAGCCATTGGTACATGCCATTCCCATGGCGTCGCAATGATCACGGAATCAAGCTGCTCATTTTTCAGCATGTTTTCGAAGGCTCTTTCATTGCCCGTATAAATTTTGGGCTCTTTCCTGCCCTTCTCCAGGATGATCTTTTTTGTCTCCTCGATTGAATCTTGCTGAATATCGCATATGGCAACAATTTCCACATTCGGAATAGATAGAGTGTCATGAACATGGCTCCGGCCCCGACTACCGACACCAATAAAGCCGGCACGCACCATCCCGTTTATTTCAGACTTTTTGTTTTTATCCTTTTCGTCCTGTCCTGCAAGAAGGTTACTTCCAGTCATGGAGAGCCCCACAGCTGTCATTCCTGCAAAGGTGCTCTTCCGGATAAACTCTCTCCGGTTGCTTTTCATATACTTAATATTATTAGTAACAAATCTTGCGATCAGTTCAATTCAAGCATAACAACTGAGGCAGGTGGTAATTTTACGGTAACCCTGTTTTTGTTCAGCTTGGCCGCTGTGAAATCTGCTGTCCTGATCACATCAGGATTTTCAAAGCTATTATGCGCATTCAGCTCTTTTGCCGTAAGAATCCTTCCTTTCACAGAACCTGCCTGAAGTCCGCGGATATCCAGACTGATTTCAATTTCATTATGCGGATCAGCCTGGGTAAAGGTCACATGGATGGTCCCTTTTTTATCGCGTGAAGCTGAAGCCGTCACTGCCGGAATTGATTTGCCCTCGAACATATATTCCGGTGATTTGAAATTAAGCGGAATAAGTGCAGCCTGCTGATGAACCTTATACATTTCAAAAATATAGTAGGTGGGAGTAAGTATCATTTTATCCCCTTCGGTGAAAATAATCGACTGAAGCACGTTCACCATCTGGGCAATATTTGCTCCCCTGACCCGGCTGCAATGGTTATTGAAAATATTCAGATTAATGGCAGCAACCATGGCATCGCGCAGAGAGTTTTGCTGGAAAAGGAAGCCCGGATTTGTACCCGGCTCCACATCATACCATGTGCCCCATTCATCAACAACAAGCGCAATCCGTTTTTGAGGATCATACTGATCCATGATACTTGAATGCCTTGTTACAAGCTCCTCCATGTATAAGGTGCTTTTGAGTGTGGCAAAATAATCCTTTTCTGTAAAGTCAGTGGCCGAGCCCTTGTTATCCCAACTGTTGGGAACTGTGTAATAATGAAGCGAAATCCCACTCATCATGTTGGTGGAAATATTTTTCATGAGGGTTTCCGTCCAGTGGTAGTCGTTTGTATTAGGACCTCCGGCGATTTTAAACAACCGGTTGCCTCCATAATTACGGCAATATGTAGCATATCGCTTATACTGATCTGCATAAAACTCAGCCGTCATGTTACCCCCGCATCCCCAGTTCTCATTACCTACGCCCCAGAAACTGACCTTCCAGGGTTTGTCCCTCCCGTTTTGACGGCGCAATTCCGCCATCGGACTTTGTCCATCAAACGTGATATATTCAACCCATTTTGACATTTCCTCAATGGATCCGCTCCCCAGATTTCCACAAATGTAAGGTTCGGTACCAATCTGTTCACAAAGGTCAAGGAATTCATGGGTGCCGAAACTGTTATCTTCTACCACACCTCCCCAATGGGTATTTACCATTTTTGGCCTGTTTTCACGTGGTCCGATTCCGTCCATCCAATGATATTCATCTGCGAAACATCCTCCCGGCCACCGCAGATTCGGGAGATCCAGATTTTTAAGCGCGCCTACCACATCATTTCGTATTCCGCGTGTATTTGGAATAGGTGAATTCTCTCCTACCCATATTCCACCGTAAATGCAATGACCCAGGTGTTCCGAGAAATTTCCGTAAATATGGCGGCTGATTGTATCTTTTGCCAGATCTGCATTCAGGATAACCAGGTTTGTATTCTGAGCGTTCAACGTGAACGGAAGGATAATTGAAACCAGGACAATTAGTACTATTACGATTTTTTTCATATTATAAATGGATAAGATTAAAAAAATGTCAGAATTTGGTCATCCAGGCAGAAGGGAATTTCTCTCTTATTCTTTTAAGCTCAGAAACGGCCTTGTCTTTATTATCGAAGGAGGCAAAGCAGACAGCGAACAAATTGCCAATTTTGCCGAATTTTTCAGCCTTATATCCAAGTAGCTTTAAGGAAGATACGAGAGAATCCGCATTGAACTCATCGCGAAAACAACCGGCTACAATATAATACCGGGAACCAGGCGTCAACGCATTTTCATCAGCATTACCTTCTTCAACCGGGACTTCATTGTAAACTATGCTGCTGTCCAGTGCCGCAGCTCTGACAGAATCAGCCAGCCGATCATATAAGGTATCTGAAATCATTGCTGCTGGTGATTTCCCGGCAGGTGTTTCATGCGTTTTTTTTCTGAATACAAACCAGGCAAGGATACCTGCATTGACAAATAAGACAATCAATACCCAGGCCAGAATACGGTTTGTTGAAATAGCAGAATGCCTGCCATCGGTCCCTGCAGGTTCAGAAGCCTGGGGAGGCATACTGGCCGCCGGAGGAGCAGATTTAATGTCTTGCGGGGCTTCCATTGCTGCAGGTTCATTTACATTCCGGAGTTCAGCAACCGCAGCATCAACGGCTTCCTGTGTCAGAACAGGTGAAACTTCAATGGCTGGCTCTGGTTCAACCGCGGTTGTTTCAATGGCTGTCTGGCGGTTCCACTGGTGCTGCTTCAATAGCTTCCTCCGGTTCAACCGCCGCAGATTTTACAGCCCGCAGAGGAACATCGGGAGGAGGTGTTTTTGGTAACGGTTTAGGGGTGCGTCGCGACTTAACTTTCAAAGGAGCCTTTTTTGTTTTACGTTGAGCCAGGGTAGTAGTTTTGGCTTTTGGCACATTCCGAGTCTTCTTCTCAGTTACTTGCGGGATTTCCTGTTCAATTGTTTGCGGGATTTCCTGCTCAGTGTACTTGCGGGATTTCCTGTTTCTCTTCTATTAAAGCAACTTTTTCCGGTTCTACGGTGTCTTTGATTTCAATCTCAATAATTTCAGGTGCTTCAATAAAATTGATCTTGCCACTGCTATCTTTGCGCAGGGACCCAAGGCCTTCAATTACCAATTCCCGTCCGCTGGCCAGTAATTTTGACCCGTCTTCAGCAAAATCCATAACCCTCTGTTCTGCAATATCGCGGTCGATTCCTTCGGTTTTAACAATAAAATCGATCAGAATACCGTCGTTGTAACGAAGAAACTCATTGAATACGATGATCCGTGGTTGTTTTTGCCTGATTATAAAAGCTCCGAAATCAGGTATGATCACCCTGAGATTATTGTTCAACAGGGCAATAATAGTGTCTTCCATTACATAGAGAAATTATGAGAACAAATCCGATATCTAAAATTACACCAAAATATCAATTTTAAGGAAATATATGAGTCAGATTATGAGTAAAATATTAACAAAAAAGAAAACCAAAGAAAATTGAAACAAGTCACGGGTAAAATAAATTTTTGTTGCTATCTTGCGGTATGGGGCTAAACCAGAAAACCTGATTACATATGAATTCAAAAATTATTTTGGGAATTGACATTGGCGGATCCGGAATCAAGGGTGCTCCGGTTGATCTTAAAACCGGAAAATTATTAGAGGAAAGATACCGCATTCCAACTCCCGAGCCTTCGTCACCCGAAAAAGTTGCTAAAACGATCAAAGACCTTGTCAGGTATTTCAAATGGAAAGGTCCTATCGGCTGTGGTTTTCCGGCTGTTGTCCAGCATGGCGTTGTCCGTTCCGCTGCCAATATTGACAAGTCATGGATAAATACCGATGCAAGAAAGTTATTCAATGAAGTAACCAAATTGCCCGTATGGGTGATCAATGACGCTGATGCAGCCGGACTGGCAGAGGTAAAACTTGGCGCAGGTGCCGGATTTAAAGGCGCTGTCCTTGTTCTCACAATTGGGACAGGAATTGGCTCATCCTTGTTTATTAAGGGAAAATTATATCCGAATACAGAATTCGGCCACATTGAATTCAAGGGAATGGATGCTGAAACATATGTTTCAGATGCAGCCAGAAAGAAGGATAATCTCAGCTGGGAAGACTGGGGCGCAAGATTGAATGAATATATTTCATTCCTGGAGTTTCTTACAGGTCCCGAACTGATCATTCTTGGCGGAGGTGCCAGTAAAAAACTTGAATTGTTCCAGGCTCAGATAAAACTGAAGGCCAAGGTTGTTCCTGCTCTGTTCCTGAATGAGGCTGGTATTATTGGTGCTGCAATGGCCGCCAAGGTCAATCTTAAGAAGTAGTTGACCGTTGACAATGATAAGTTGTTAAGATTTAATTCTTACTGGCAACTTTCAACTATCAACCGTCAACAATTACTTCGCTTCAAATGGAATACGGTTAATGATGGACCGTCCCAACGTAATTTCATCGGTGTATTCCAGTTCATCTCCGATTGAAACGCCCCTGGCAAGGGTTGAAAATACAGGATTATAGGTGTTAAGTTTGCGATAGATATAATAATTTGTCGTATCGCCTTCCATAGTTGCGCTCAGGGCAAGAATGAGTTCCCGAACATTCCCCTTTTTCATCCGTTCTTCCAGCGAAGAAATATGAAGATCAGCCGGTCCCATTCCATCCATGGGTGAAATAATCCCCCCGAGCACATGATAAACGCCCCTGTATTGTTGAGTATTCTCAATGATCATTACGTCCTTGATGGTTTCCACCACACAAATCACTGAATGATCTCTTCTGCTGTCGGCACAAACCGGGCAGATCTCGTCATTGCACATATTCATGCAAATCCTGCAATACCGGATCTCATGTCCAAGACGGGCAATGGTATCTCCAAACTTCTCCAGCGCAGCCTTATCCTGCCGGAGCAGGTATAAAACCAACCGCAAAGCAGTTTTGTGACCTATCCCGGGTAAGGTTGAAAATTCATTTACGGCATCTTCAAGAAGCCGGGAAGGATAACTAAAATTCATATATATAGTATTTACCGGTGCCTGATAATCCCTGCTGCGACAAAAATAATCTAAATATTGCGTTTTTTTAATTGAATGTTTTCACTATTCTTGCAAAGTAAAGGATATCTATGAACCCATGGATCTTATTGCTGATAGTGGTTTTGTACTTCGGAACCCTGATCGCAATTTCTATAATCACCAGCCGCGGAGCGGACAATGCCTCGTTTTTCGTTGGCAATCGTAAATCACCCTGGTATGTCGTTGCCTTTGGAATGATCGGAACTTCCATTTCAGGAGTTACTTTCATTTCTATTCCCGGTGAGGTTGGCGCTACGGCCTTTTCCTATATGCAGCTTGTACTCGGTTATTTCCTGGGGTACATGGTCATTGCCAATGTGCTGATGCCATTGTATTACCGCATGAATCTTTCTTCAATTTATGTTTACCTTCAAAGACGGCTCGGAATACACAGCTATAAGACAGGTGCCTTTTATTTCCTTGTGTCGCGTGTCATTGGTTCTGCCTTCCGACTTTACCTGGTTGCGATGGTCATCGACAGTTATATTCTGTCTGCATTGGGTGTACCGTTCTGGCTAACTGTGTTTATCACTATTGCCCTCATATTTGTATACTCTTTCAAAGGAGGCATTAAAACGATCATCTATACAGATACTTTCCAGACTGTATTCCTTGTTTTGGGAGTGGTTCTTTCCATCGTTCTGATCTCAAAGGAAATGAACCTTGGCCTGGCCGACATGGTACAGAAGGTGCATGAGAGCCGCTATTCAGATATGTTCATTTGGGATTGGAGACCGAGGAACAATTTTTTCAAGCATTTTCTGAGTGGCATGTTTATCTGCATTGTGATGACCGGGCTTGACCAGGATATGATGCAGAAGAACATTTCGTGCAAAAACATTGGCGAAGCGAAGAAAAACATGTACTGGATGAGTTCCATGCTGATCTTTGTCAATATTCTTTTTCTTTCCCTGGGTGCTCTTTTGTATTTATATGCTCACTCAAAGGGCGTTATAGTTGAAAACTTCACGAGTCAAGCGGTGGCGCAGGGTTGCCCGATTTCTTTGCAAAGTCCTTCCTCGGCAACCTTCACCTGCAGCTCAACCGACCAGTTGTTCCCATTCCTTGTATTTAATTACCTTCCGGCTTCCGTCGGATTTGTTTTCATACTTGGCCTGTTGGCTGCAGCTTATGCAAGCGCCGATTCGGCACTTACTTCCCTCACTACTTCTTTCTGTGTGGACTTCCTGGGATTTAAAGAAGACAATCAGCGGATGCATACGCGTACAATGGTCCATATAGGATTTTCGCTGCTGTTGTTCCTTGTGATCATTGTTTTTAAGGTGCTGAATAACCAGAGTGTCATCAACTCCCTGTTTACGATAGCGGGATATACTTATGGCCCGCTGCTCGGCATGTTTGCATTCGGCATACTGACAAAATACCAGACCAATGACCGCTTTGTCCCCTATATATCAGTTATTTCCCCCATTCTTTGCTATATCCTGAATATGTATTCGGAGAAGCTGTTCTGGGGCTACAAGTTCGGATTTGAACTGCTGATCATCAATGGATTGCTGGTATTTTTAGGATTATACCTGACCCGGAAGAAGATTTATGAATTATGAATTATGAATTATGAATTATGAATTCCGCGCAACAATTCATAATTCATAATTACACAATTCATAATTCTACTTCAACCCGTTCCTAATCAGTAACGCTTCAACCGTAGGTTCCTGGCCCCTGAACCGTTTATACAGAACCATCGGATCTTCAGTACCTCCGCGTGAGAGGATATTATCTTTGAATGATTTGGCTGTAGCCCTATCAAAGATCCCGTTTTTCTTAAATACCGAAAAAGCATCGGCATCCAATACCTCGGCCCATTTATAGCTATAATAACCGGCTGCATAACCTCCGGCAAAAATATGCGAAAAGGCTGTATTGAAGCATGTTCCTTCCACCTTCGGGAAAAGTTCAGTGGATGCCATGGCAGCCTGCTCAAATTCAGGCACAGGAACCTTCAGCGAGTCGCTCAGCACATGCCAGGCCATGTCGTTAATACCGAAACTGAGCTGACGGACCGAAGCATAACCACTGTTGAAATTCCGGCTATCCAAAATATTAGTAAGTATGCTGTCAGGAATTTTTTCGCCGGTCTGATAGTGAACGGCAACCTCGTCGAGCCATTCCTTTTGTTCAGCCCAGTTTTCCATGATCTGGGAAGGCAGTTCCACAAAATCGCGATAAACATTCGTGCCTGCCTGGCTCATATAGGTGCATTCACTGAGCATACTGTGAAGGGAATGTCCGAACTCATGCAACAGCGTTCTTAACTCATCATATGTAAGCAATGAAGGTCTTGTTTCCGTCGGTTTGGTAAAATTCATAACCAGGGAAACATGCGGCCTGAAATCCTCCCCCTTTATTTTGAACTGCTCCCTGTAATTTGTCATCCATGCACCACCCTGTTTTCCTTCCCTCGGGAAAAAATCCAGGTATAATAAAGCAACGAAGTCCTTATTTTCATCAAATACCTGGTAAGCTCTCACATCGGGATGATATACGGGTACTGCCGTATCAGCAACGAATGTAAGCCCGTATAGTTTTGTAGCCAGTCCGAGCACTCCTGCTTCTACCTTTTCGAGCTGGAAATAGGGTTTTATCATTTCATCCGAAAGTGAAAACTTTTCGTTTTTAAGCTTTTCGGAATAATAAGACCAGTCCCAACGCTGCAATTCAAACCTGGCTCCTGACTTGCGTGCAAAATCCTGAACCTCGGCATATTCTTTTTTTGCCACGGGCATTGAGGCATCGAGCAATTCCTGTAAAAAGGAATTTACCTTTTCAGGAGTTTTTGCCATCCTTTCCTCCAAAACATAATCGGCAAAGGTTTTAAATCCCAGCAAATTTGCCAGACGCAGGCGATAGTCAACAATTTTCCGGATCACTTCCTGGTTATCATGGTCATTTCCATGAAAGCTCCTTGTGCTGTTTGCCCGATACAACTCTTCACGCAACTTACGGTTATCTGCATATTTCATGAATGCCAGGTAACTTGGTGCTTTGAGTGTAAAAAGCCAGCCTTCCAGATTTTTTGATTTTGCCTCCTGTGCCGCAGCTTCTTTCACATAATCGGGCAGTCCGGCCAGATCTGCTTCTTTTGTAAGATGCATCTGGTAGGAATTGGTTTCAGCCAGCAGGTTTTCCTCAAATTTCAATGAAAGTGTGGACAGTTCAGTAGTAACTTTCCGGTACTCGGTTTTGGCTTCGGGTGAGAGGTTTGCCCCATTGCGTATAAATGTCTTATAGGTATCATCAAGCAATTTTTGCTGTTCTGCATCCAATTTCAGATTTGCCCTGCTATCGTAAACCTGCTTAACTTTTTTGAATAAGTCCTCATTGAGGGTAATATCATTATAATAAGCCGTAAGCTTTGGCGAAACCTCCTGGGCAATCTTCTGGATCTCCTCGCTGGTTTCAGCTGAATTGATATTAAAGAATATCAACTCTATACGTTTGAGCCTGTATCCGGCACGTTCAATCGCTTCAACAGTGTTTTCAAACGTTGGCTTGCGTGACGATTTAATGATCTTATCCAGTTCAGCCCTGGCTTCTTCAATGGCATTATCAAATGCCGGCTTGTAATGTTCAGGCTTAATCCTGTCGAACGGGACAGCCTGCAAATGGGTATTAAAATCAATCATAAGCGGATTATCAGATGTTACTTTTTTTTGTGAACAGGAAAACAAAACGATCCCTAAAAGGAATATTACCGGTAGATGATTCTTTTTCATAGAATTCAATATTTAAAGCAATTTCAAAGGTTAGGCGCAAAGTTCGCAACAATTTATAAATTTACCAAAAACATTCCGGCATGAATAAAACCATTCTATTGGGTCATGGCAGCGGCGGACTGATGACGAGTGACCTGATCAGGGATTTATTCCTCAGGTATTTTAACAACAGTACCCTGAATAAGTTGTCGGATTCTGCGATATTGCAGATTGATGGCACCAGTCTTGCCTTTACAACGGATTCCTTTGTTGTGGACCCGCTTTTCTTCCCGGGAGGAGACATTGGCAAACTCGCCGTTTGCGGCACTGTAAATGATCTGAGCGTATCAGGGGCAAAACCACTTTACCTCAGTGCCGGGTTTATTATTGAAGAAGGATTTTCAATGATTGAACTCGACAGGATCACTGCTTCCATGGCACATGAAGCTGAACTTGCCGGCGTGCAGATTGTAACAGGTGATACAAAGGTCGTCAAACGCGGTCAATGTGATAAGATTTTCATTAATACAGCCGGCATAGGATACATTGAAAAAAGGTATTCCTTGATCGCGGGCGGTTCTCTCATTCAACCGGGTGACCAGTTACTGGTGAATGGATTCCTGGGTGATCATGAAATGGCCATTCTATCCGTCCGGGAAAATCTGGCCTTTGAAGAAGCTATTTTAAGTGATGTGGCACCCCTGAATAAAATGATCGGATCACTGCTTGAAGCCGGGATTGAAATAAGGTTCATGCGTGACATAACTCGCGGCGGTGTTGCCACAATCATGGCGGAGATTGCCTCCGGCGGTAAATTCGGCATAGAAATAGAAGAAGAACGGATACCGATCAGGGAACAGGTTAACGGCCTTTGTGAAATTTATGGTTTTAATCCGTTATACCTTGCAAACGAAGGAAAGGTGCTGATGATTACCTCCAAAGAATCTGCGTCAGGAGCTATTGAAATCATGAAACAGTTTGATACAGGCAGGGATGCGGGGATAATCGGAGCCATCAGCAGCTCAAATCCGGGAAAGGTAGTAATGAAGTCCCTGACTGGTGGCACCCGCCTGATAGACAGGCTGGCAGGAGAGCAACTTCCCCGTATTTGTTGAACGGAACATTATAGTATGCATGAATTCTCAATTGTGACCAATATCGTTGACATAGCCATTGGATCTGCAGACCAAAACGGGCTTAAAAACGTCAGTTGTGTTGAAATAGAAGTCGGAAAAGCCTCTGGCATTGAACCGTCAGCCATGGAATTCGCATGGGAATCGGCACGGAAAGATACAATTTTGAAAAATGCCAGGCTGGTGATGCATTTTATTCCGCTGTGCCTGCATTGCCAGACGTGCGGCATGCAATATGAGCCTGATGAAATGTACATACCCTGTCCCGCCTGCGGAGATTTCAATGCCAGGATAATATCCGGAAAAGAATTGAGGGTGGTGGCCATTGAATCCTGACTAATCATCAATTGATTATCTTTACCTTAAATACTGAAGAAAATGTGTGATCACTGCGGATGTACAGATGAGGGCGCAGGATATACAATCCTGAACCCGGCGGGGAAAAGTCATAGTCATCATAGTAGTGTTATGAACCATGATCATGATCACAGCCATAGTCATGACCATGATCTCAACCATTCCCATGACCACAACCATAATCATACCCATGAACATGATGATCACATTCATGATTCTCCTAAAAGAGTGACTGTTGAAAAGGATATTCTTTACAACAACAATTTACTGGCACAACGCAATCGTGGTTTTTTTGAAGCCAGAAACATGCTTTGCCTGAACCTGGTGAGTTCGCCGGGAAGTGGCAAAACAACCCTGTTGGAACGCACCATCCGGCTGGTTTTGAAACATCCGGTATATGTAATTGAAGGAGATCAGCAAACATCGCTGGATGCTGACAGGATTCAGGCAACCGGGGTACCCGTCATACAGGTGAACACCGGAAATGGCTGTCATCTCGATGCGGATATGATCCATAGGGCCGTTCAGGAATTAGATCCAAAGCAATCTTCCATTCTTCTTATTGAAAATGTCGGAAACCTGGTGTGCCCCGCCCTATTTGACCTGGGAGAAAGCTTCAGGGTAGTAATTATCAGCGTTACCGAAGGCGAGGACAAACCGCTGAAATACCCCAATATGTTCCAGACGGCGCATGTGTGCCTGATCAACAAAACTGATCTGCTTCCTTACCTGGAATTTGATTTGAAAAAACTAAAAGATAATGCCCGCAAGGTAAATCCTGATCTTATTTTTATTGAGTTATCAGCGAAGACGGGCGAGGGTTTTCAACCATGGATACAATGGATGGAAACGGTAATCGGTAATCGGTAATCGGTAATCGGTATTCGGTATTGGTATCGGTATTCGGAAATCGGTGAAAGATAGAATGTTGTAGAGACAAGGCAATGCCTTGTCTCTACGATTTCATTCATTATTGTAGTCATGCAGTCACCTTCTCTTCTTAAAAAACTTCCTCTTCTCCCGTGGACGGGATTCGTGTACCTCCCATGAAGGGACCGGACCGATAGTACGCGGTGCCTCAGGTTTTGGAATGACCATTTGAATCAACAACTCGATCTTTTTAAATTTATCCATATCCTTTGGCGTGACCAAAGTTACGGCCTCACCCTTCATATTAATCCTGGCTGTTCTACCAACACGGTGGACGTAATCTTCCGCATCATGGGGAACATCATAATTGATCACCATGTTGATTTCCTTAACATCAATACCCCTGCTCATCACATCCGTGGCCACCAGGATACGGATTCTTTTCGCCCTGAACTTGCCCAGTACTTCCTCGCGCTTGTCCTGGTCAAGGTCGGATGATATTCCGTGTGACGGAAATCCATGACGGTTTAATGACGAGACTATATCAAAGATCTTGCTTTTTGTAGACGTGAACAGCAGGATACTGTCATAGTTTTTGCGCTCTTCCAAAAGAGCGATCAGTAACCTGACCTTCTGCTCATCAAATACCGCATAAGCTTTTTGGTCAACTCCTTCTGCAGGCTTTGACATGGCAAGTGATATTTCTACCGGGTGATGCAATATCTTTTTTGCAAGGTGACGGATACTATCCGGCATTGTAGCGCTAAACATCAGTGTTTGATGCTGCTTGGGCAGATAAGAGATGATGGTTTGTATGTCATCTATAAACCCCATATCCAGCATTCTGTCAGCCTCATCCAAAATCAAATGCTTAATGTGATTAAAATATATATCTCCCATTTTTAAATGGGACAACAATTTTCCAGGTGTTGCAATAATGATATCTGTTCCGTTATGCAGTGCATATTTTTGTGATTCCCAGTCGCTTCCGTCACCTCCTCCATAAATAGCCATCGATCCGGCGGAAATGAAATAAGAAAAACCCTGAATCTGTTGTTCAATTTGAATCGCCAGTTCCCGGGTTGGAACAATGATCAGCGTATCAATCGTGTTTTCCTTTTTACCGATCAGCTTATGCAGGACCGGCAGCACATAGGCAGCGGTTTTACCGGTCCCGGTTTGTGCACATGCAATAATATCCCTGTTTTCGAGAATGACCGGAATTACCTGTTCCTGAATGGGAGTAGCGGTGTCAAAGCCCATATAGGATATGGCTTCCAACAATTGCTCATCGAGCTTGAGTTCTGCAAAATTCATAAGGATGCAAAGGTAGTGAATTTCGATTAGGACTTTTTGAATACCAGGGGAATTTCAGATTTATCGAAAAAAATTGTTTTACCTCTTTCGCGACCGGCACTAACCATTTCATCTGCCCCGGCTGAAGGTCCTCCAATCCTTAGAATAGCATCGCAATGGTCAATCAGTTGAACCGCAACAGGGTGAAAAATTTCATTAAAAATCCTGTCACCTGTTTTTTTTGAACCTGCTGCTTCAATCAGTGGCAGGGCAAACCATTCGCCCAATACGGGCAGATGACCCCTTTTATAAACTTCAAGAGCCATATCTGTCATGGCTTTAACATTGGCATGAATCAGGGCGGGATCGTCATTTGTTCCTGATCGGTATGGCCCGGCGATAAGAATTAACAAGGAATTTTTTGGTTGCATTTTTTAATGTTTATTTTCTGAATAACATCGGAATGCAGGATTTGTTAACACCTGGAAATCGTAGAGACAAGGCATTGCCTTGTCTCTACAACCTTCTTTCTTTCACCAATCACAACTATCAACTATCAACTATCAACTATTTAGAATCCTTCCATATTACACCCATTTCCAATTTAGTGTTATTTAAATAACATTAAAATTGTTATTTTTGTAACGGAATTTATGATTCTGCGTATCCGTACGCTGAAGAGGCCGGTGGAAGCCGGGAAAGAGAATGAAGATAACTGAAATAGTAGACATAGTAGAGGGTAAGGTGATCTGCGGACATGATTTGCTCCAAAAGGAAGTGCAAAATGCCTTTTCATCCGATTTACTTAGTGATGTACTCACCATAAACAAGCCCGGCATTATGCTGATTACGGGGGTGGCCAATCTGCAGACCGTACGGACGGCTGAAATGGCGGAAATCTCCTGTGTACTGCTTGTCCGTAACAAAAAAACCAATGATGAAATGCTTTCCCTGGCCCGTGAAAATGGACTGATGATCATTGAATGCAAGGGATCCATGTTCGGGGTAAGTGGCAAATTGTACCAGGCAGGTTTAAAACCCCTGTATTAATATAACCAACGCCGGTACGAGATGAAAGACATGAAATTTGAATATCTGATAGAAGGGGGTGATTTTGTCAGGGCCGGTCATGCTTCAAGTGATGTAAAAAAAATATTGAATCAGTTAAACATCGATCCCGTGATCGTTCGCCGCATTGCAGTGGCCATGTATGAAGGGGAGGTAAATGTGGTAGCCCATGCATACCGGGGCATAATCAAGGTAAAAATTAATCCCGAACGCATAATAGTTACCATCCGGGATGAGGGTCCGGGAATTGCCGATATTGACAGGGCTATGCAGGAGGGTTATTCGACTGCATCGGACAAGGTAAGGGAGATGGGATTTGGCGCTGGCATGGGCCTTGCGAATATGAAGAAGAATTCTGACCAGCTCTTGATAAACAGTGAGATCAACAGGGGAACCGTGGTTGAAATGACCACATTCATGAAGTCAAAACAATAACAGGATGGCTTTCCATCATGCTCTGAAAATAGATGAAAATCTTTGCATTGGATGTACGCATTGCATCAAGGCATGTCCCACCGAGGCCCTGCGGGTCAGGGATGGTAAGGCACGCCTGATACATGAAAGATGCGTGGATTGCGGGGAATGTATGCAGGCTTGTCCGGTTAATGCCATCACCATTGAAGAGGATGATTTTAACAGGATCTTTGATTTCCCATACAGGGTTGCCCTGGTTCCCTCGGTTTGTATCGGGCAATTTGCACGCAATATTGCCACACGAAAGATTTACAGTGGCATACTGGAGGAAGGATTCACGCATGTGTATGAGGCAGAGCACGGAGCGGGAATTCTAATTGGACTGATCAACCAGTACCTGGTTGAGAAACCTGAGATTCGTCCGGTGATCTCTTCCTTCTGCCCGGCTATTGTCAGACTTATCCAGGTCAGATTTCCGTCGCTGGTCAGTAATATTCTCCCCTTCAAGGCACCACTCGACCTTGCAGCCATTTCATTTCGCCGTAAACTTGCCGAACAGGGCATTCCCGAAGAGCAGGCCGGTATCTTCTATATAACGCCTTGTGCAGCAAAAATTGCAGCTGTAAAAAGCCCGGTAGGTGAAATGAATTCACCCATTAACGGAGTAATTAACTTAAATACTTTGTATAACAGGGTGTTTACCATGCTTAACCGGGATGAGAAGGGACAGTGTATGGTACCTGACAAGGAACAATTGCTGCCCGAAGAGATGATATGGACCCTCACAGGTGGCGAGGCCAGGCACGTACATGGCCGCTGCCTTTCAATTGATGGCATTCACAATGCGATCGAGTTCCTTGAAAAACTTGAAAATGATACGATCGGTGTTTTTGATTATATAGAAATGAGGGCATGTGATGAAAGCTGTGCAGGCGGTATCCTTTCTGCAACCAACAGGTTTTTGGTCAGCGAAAGGCTGCATAAAAGGGCTGAACAATATTTTGTTGATAAGGAACAGGGGTTGATCCATGATAACAAAACAATAAATCATTACAAGGAGCACGTTATTGCCAACGCATCCATTGGTGTTGTTGAACCGAGGTCTATTATGAAACTGGATGAAGATGTGGTACTTGCCATGAAAAAAATGGAAAAGATCCGGAAAATAAATAATTACCTGCCGGGAATCGATTGCGGGGCATGTGGTTCGCCAACATGCCGGACACTGGCAGAAGATGTGGTGCAAAGGCGCGCGTATACAAGTGATTGCGTTTATGTGGCCATCAAGGTGAAGGGTGGAGAAAGCATGAACCAGGTAGTGGATTTTACGGAGGAGATTTGGGGGAAGATGGAGATTTGGGAATTTGTTACCTGAGTGAGTGATAAGGTAGAACCGGTTTCGAAACCGGTATTCGGTATCATCGGTCCTCGGAATCGGTATCTATGAAAAATGAAAAAAATATAAAATGATAACAGTTGCAGATCTGGTAAAGGAATTTGAACTTGAAGTTTTCTGCGGGGCAGATAAACTTCATTCGCCCGTAAAAGGTGCTTATTCATCTGACCTTCTCAGTGATGTTATGGGTAAGGCAAAAGAGGGAGATGTATGGATCACGATGCAAACCCATAGAAATATAATAGCGGTGGCTTCCCTGAAGGAACTGGCTGCCATCCTGGTTGTAAACGGTGGCCGGCCCGAGCCTGAAACCCTGGCATCGGCCACTTCAGAAGGTATCATTCTGCTGGGGACCCATGAAAGGTCTTTTACAACCTGCGGCAGACTTTATAAACTCATGGAGAGGGATGCGCTGGTATAAGGCCGATCTTCATATTCATACGGTACTTTCGCCTTGCGGAGGACTGGATATGAGTCCCGTAAACATTGTCAGACAAGCTGTGGAGAAAAAACTGGATATAATTGCCATTACCGATCACAATAGCACAAAGCACTGCAGATCAGCTCAGCAGATTGCCGGAAAATACGGCATTACAGTCCTTGCAGGCGCTGAACTGAATACAAAGGAAGAGATCCATTGCCTTGTGTTCTTTGAAAACATTGATAAAGCTGATCAATTTCAGCAATACATCGATAATAACCTTACAGTAGTACCCAATAAGGCAGAGATCTACGGCCATCAGTACCTGGTGGACGAAAATGAAGATATTCTGGATGAGGAGGAACGGTTGCTTGTTGCAGCCCTGCAAACCGGAATTGAAGATGTGATCACCGAGGTACACCGGCTTGAAGGCCTTTTTGTACCGGCCCATATTAACCGGATGTACAATGGCATATTCAGCCAGCTTGGTTTTGTGCCCGAAGGGTTGAAGGCTGACGCCCTGGAACTGGACCGGAGAGCAGGAAATGATAATTTTTATCAGAGTCATCCTGAAATAGGCCGTTATCCGCTGTTACGGAATTCAGATGCCCATACGCTTCCCCAAATTGGCATGGCAACAACGGAATATTTGCTTGAGAGCCCGGTTTTTTCAGAACTAAAAGCCGTTTTGTCGGGCGATTGGAACACGAGAATAAAGGGCATATGAAAGACATTTCCTACCATATTCTTGATATTGTTCAGAACTCACTTCATGCGGGAGCTGATAAGATAATGATTGAAATGATTGAAAACACGAAGGAAGGAACGCTGAAACTGACAATCAGGGATAATGGTTCCGGAATGGATCAGGGTATGGTGGACCAGGTCACCGATCCCTTTTTCACCTCATCCGCCACAAAAAAAGTAGGGTTAGGCCTGCCTCTTCTTAAACAGAATGCAGAGCAAACGGGAGGTGTGTTTAAAGTGAGTTCGGAATTAAACAGGGGAACTGTTGTTATGGCAGTATTTAATACACGCAACATTGACATGATTCCGGAAGGTGATCTGGCTGCGACCATGAGAACTTTAGTTGCTTCAGATCCCCTGAAAGATTTTAATTACAGGCAGGAAAAAGATGGTGAGGAATTTGAACTTAATACAGCAGCCATGCGTGAAGAATTGGGTGATATAGATCTCAGCCGACATGAAGTGCTTGAATTTATTACTGAGTTTGTACGTTCAAATGTGAGTATCTTACATGAAAAGAGACTGGCGTAAAAAATTTATTGAGATCAATTACAAATAACGTTTAGATGGCTAAAATCATAGGGAATTAAATGAGAAATAGGGACTTTCGAAATATATTTAGCGAACCAAAATCAACTATTCTATGAACAAAATTAAGAATCTTGCTGATCTGAGAGTTTTAAAAGAAAAGCTTCAATCGGGTACGAAGCTTCGTGAAAAGAGTGAGTATCCTGAATTACTTGTACAGGTAAAGGTGGCAATGGCTACCTGCTGTATTGCCTCCGGATCGAGGGAGACTATGAATTACATAGTGGATGAGCTTGACAAGAGGAACATTGAGGCTGTAATTACACAAACCGGATGCATGGGTTATTGCTATGCCGAACCTACCATTGAAGTGATATTACCGGGTAAGGAACCCGTCGTTTTCGGCTATGTGGATGTGAAGAAGGCCGATGAAATTATTGAGAAATATATTAAGGGTGGTGCACTTGTAGAAGGCATTATTCCGGTTAATTATAAAAAAATTGATAATTAATAAATATAAGGAGAACACTATCCATGGCGGATTATAAAATTCATTTACTGGTTTGTGGTGGCACAGGATGCAAATCTTCCCACAGCCAGATGCTTGCAGAACAACTTCGCACCGAAATCAAAAACCAGGGATTGCAGGATTTTGCCCAGGTAGTTGGTACCGGTTGCTTCGGTTTCTGCGAAAAGGGTCCCATTGTCAAGATCATTCCTGACAACACTTTTTATACCCAGGTAAAGCCCGAGGATGCTAAGGACATTGTGGAGGAACATATTGTCAAGGGCCGCCAGGTAAACAGGTTATTGTACAAGGATCCCAAGAATGACAAGATCATTACCGACTCCAAGGGGATGGAATTCTATAAAAAACAGATGAGAATTGCCCTCCGGAATTGCGGTGTTATTGATCCTGAAAATATCGGCGAATACATAGCCCGCGATGGATATGCTGCATTGGGCAAGGTACTGACTTCAATGACCCCTGTTGAAACAATCGAAGTGATCAAGAAGTCAGGTCTCCGGGGTCGCGGCGGCGCAGGATTTCCCACAGGATTGAAATGGGAGATCACACTTCAGTCCCCGGGCCCTGAAAAGTATGTGGTATGCAATGCAGATGAGGGTGACCCCGGTGCATTTATGGACCGTTCAATTCTGGAAGGCGATCCCCACAGCGTAATCGAGGCAATGACAATTAACGGATTCTGTACCGGTGCTTCCAAGTGGACTGGTATACATCCGGGCAGAATATCCCCTGGCCATTGAGCGGTTAAAAACAGCCATCGGCCAGGCCAGAGAATATGGATTACTGGGTGAGAATATTTTTGGAAGTTCATTCAGTTTCGATATCACGCTCCGTTATGGTGCAGGAGCCTTTGTATGCGGCGAAGAAACGGCGCTGATCCATTCAATGGAAGGAAACCGCGGTGAACCCACCATGAAGCCGCCCTTCCCGTCTGTAAAGGGATACCTTGGAAAACCCACGAATGTAAATAACGTGGAGACTTTTGCCAGTATTCCGGTGATCATTCTGAAAGGTGCTGAATTCTATAATAAGATAGGCACTGAAAAATCAAAGGGAACGAAAGTATTTGCCCTCGCTGGCAAGGTGAACAATGTGGGATTGATAGAGGTTCCCATGGGAATTACCCTGCGAGAGGTCATCTTTGAAATCGGCGGTGGCATCAAGAACGGTAAAAAGTTCAAAGGAGTGCAGATCGGTGGCCCTTCTGGCGGTTGTCTTACCTATAAACACCTTGACACACCCATTGATTATGAAAGTCTGATCGCCGCCGGTGCCATGATGGGATCCGGAGGTATGATCATCATGGATGAGGATGATTGCATGGTGGATGTGGCCAAGTATTTCCTCGATTTTACAGTTGACGAATCCTGCGGAAAATGTACCCCCTGCCGGGTAGGAAATAAAAGGATGCACGAATTGCTGAATAGTATCACCAAGGGCAACGGCACAAAGGATGATATCGACAGGCTTATAAACCTCGGCAATGTGATCAGGGACACTTCATTGTGTATGTTGGGACAATCGGCTCCCAACCCGGTACTTTCTATCATTGATAATTTCAGGGATGAATATGATGCGCATATTCATGATAAAAAATGTCCCTCAGGCGTGTGCAAGGCCCTGATGACCTATGAAATCGTAGCAGAAAACTGTGTGGGCTGCACTGCTTGTGCAAGGGCTTGTCCGGTTGGCGCTATTGCAGGCGAAAGAAAAGAAGTGCACACCATCGATCCTGCTTTGTGTATCAAGTGCGGTGCATGTATGGACAGGTGTAAATTTAATGCAGTAATCGTAAATTAATCGATCGAAAAATGGAAATGGTAAAACTCACAATAGATAACAAGCAGGTTGAGGTTCCAAAAGGAACCAGCATATTGAAGGCTGCAAAACAGGTTGGCGTTGAGGTTCCTACCCTGTGTTATATGGACCTGGGCGATTTGAAAATAGAACATAAACCCGGTGGATGCCGGATATGCGTGGTAGAGGTTGAAGGACGCCGCAACCTGGCTCCCAGCTGCTGCACCGATGTTAGTGAAGGCATGGTAGTTAAGACCCATTCAATCAGGGTTCTGAATGCCCGGCGCACGGTCATGGAACTTTTGTTGTCGGATCATCCCAAGGAATGCCTTACCTGCGCCAAATCGGGTAATTGCGATTTACAAAATATGGCTACCAAGATGGGCATCCGCGAAATTCACAACGAGGATATTTCAGAAATGTCGACCTATCGTATGGATTTCTCACCAGCCATCATCCGTGATATGAACAAATGTATCATGTGCCGGCGTTGCGAAACCATGTGCAATGATTTCCAGACAGTAGGTGCATTATCCGCAATCAACCGCGGATTTATGTCGGTTGTAGCTCCTGCTTTTGAAATGGACCTGGAGGATTCAGTTTGTACATATTGCGGACAGTGCGTTGCGGTTTGCCCCACGGGCGCATTAACTGAAGTGGACCATACCCGCAGGCTGATCCGTGACCTTTCAAACCCGTCAAAAACCGTGATTGTTCAAACAGCACCCGCTGTAAGGGCTGCCCTGGGTGAAATGTTCGACCTTCCAGCCGGAACGCTTGTAACGGGCAAAATGGTATCTGCCCTGAGAACACTGGGCTTTAAATATGTATTTGATACGGATTTCAGTGCTGACCTTACCATTATGGAAGAAGGAACTGAAATGCTCGACAGGTTGTCGAGACATCTGGCCGGAGATAAATCTGTTAAGCTGCCTATTCTCACTTCCTGCTGCCCGGGCTGGGTGAACTTCTTTGAATCGCAGTTCATCGATATGCTTGAAATTCCTTCAACTGCCCGGTCACCGCAACAGATGTTCGGCTCCATTGCCAAGACATATTTTGCCGACAAGATCAAGGTAAAAAGAGAGGACCTGATCGTGGTATCGATCATGCCGTGTCTTGCTAAAAAATATGAGTGCACACGCGATGAATTCAAGGTAAACGGAAATCCCGATGTGGATTATTCAGTTTCCACACGTGAACTGGCACATCTGATCAAACAGGCAAATATTGACTTCCACAGTCTGCCCGATGAAGATTTCGACAACCCGCTTGGCGAATCCTCGGGTGCTGCCGTAATTTTCGGGGCAACGGGTGGCGTGATCGAAGCAGCTGTAAGAACTGCCTATGAACTTTTTACCAAGAAGAAACTTGAAAAGCTTGATTTTTTGGCACTTCGTGGTATGGAAGGCATCAAGGAGGCTACTATCGATTTCGACGGTCTGCCCATTAAAATCGGAATCGCACATGGCCTGGGTAATGCCCGTAAATTGCTGGAAGACATACGGGCTGGCAAGAGTTCCTATCATGCTATTGAGATCATGGCCTGTCCGGGCGGATGTATTGGTGGCGGCGGACAACCACTCCATCATGGCAATTTCGAGATACTGAAACAAAGAATGGCTGCTATCTATCGTGAAGATGCCGGCAAGCCGATCCGTAAATCCCATGAGAATCCCTATATTCTTAAGCTCTATGAGGAATTCCTGGGCAAGCCCCTGAGTGAGAAATCACATAAGCTGCTGCATACCCACTACGTGGATAAGAGCAAGAAAATCATTTACATTTGATCTGACTAATGCTAAAAGGTAAAACAAAATATGTCAAGAATAAAAGTAGAATTAAAAAAGAAGGATGTAGATAAAATCAAGGAAATCTGCAAGTCCTTTGACAATGAACCGGGAGAGCTGATCAATGTTTTGCACAAGACGCAGCATACTTTTGGATATTTGCCCGCTGAAGTACAGGAAGTAGTTGCCAAAGAACTGAATGTTCCCGTGGCAAAGGTTTATGGGGTTGTCACCTTTTACTCCTTTTTTTCCATGATCCCCAAGGGAAAGCATCCGATCTCCATATGTACGGGCACGGCCTGTTATGTGCGTGGTGCTGAGAATGTACTCGCCGAATTCAAGAAAACACTTAAAATTGAAGTGGGGGAAACCACCGTTGACGGAAAGTTTTCAATCGGCTGCCTTCGGTGTGTTGGTGCATGCGGACTGGCCCCTGTGGTCATGGTGGGTGAAAAAACCTATGGCCGCGTTTCACCTGAAATGGTGAAGGATATTCTTAAAGGAATACGAGGAATAATAACGGAATTCCGTTTACCGTGCGAAATAGGCGCCCTGCGACGCCTATTTTTTCTCGCGGATCACACAGATTAATTTATGTTTACGGGGCTTTTTTTCTCGCAGATCCCGCGAATCTCGCAGATCTTTTTTAATGCTATTTGGTCGTAATCTCTGTGACCTTGATAAATCGAAGCGCCTTGAAATGTTGACTTAGTACTTATAAACTTTGCGATCATTGTGCAAAACTCCGCGACCTCTGCGTTAAAATTTTAAAAACGCCGGAAGGCGTTTATTTTTTTGTCGATCTCACCATTTCCACAATATCCACCCCCAATTATCAGTTATTAATCAAAAGGGCACAGGTATTATTGTAACCCAATCGCCGGATTTGCGTAATAACATCTGCTGCCTGTTGTTAACAGGCAATTTTGCTGCCTCAAGAAACAGTAATTTTGTTTTATTTAGCACCTAGAAACAATGAAAAAAGTAGTTCTCGCCTTAATCGCCGTAGTAATAGTTATCGGATCCCTCGTATCATGTAACAAAAGCGTATGTCCTGCCTATGTTAAAAGTGATGCTCCAACCACGGTTGAAAAAAACGGGTAATTCTGTTGACTTTCATTCTTTTTCATTAATTTTAATTCCGAATTAACGGGAATTAAAATGAATTTGAAGAAAAATTTCATTTCACTGGTACTGTTGGCAATTTTTGTTTTTACCTTTGTTGCCTGCAGCAGTACAAAAAGCGTTTGTCCAGCATATAGCCTGATCAATCACGAAAGATCCGAAGTCCATCCGGGCTGAACGTCATTGATAACTTGCTTTGGCACCGTTTTTGCTGTATTGGTCCTAAAATAAATCATAGTGAATTGAAAAGAATCTTTGTTTTTTTTCTTTTTCTGTTGTCGGGGTTGGTTGTCTGGAGTCAGGGTGAGATTGACCCACAGGAAAAGGTGCTCTTTCAGAACGAGCGGAGTATCTCGCTTTCCTTAACAACCAATGGCTTTGCCGGAGGTTACCGTTTCGGCAAGCATAAGACCTATCTCGACAAAACCATTTTCGATATTGAGCTGGCCTATATCAGGCATCCCAAGGAAGTAAAAATCTCTGCTTCTCCATATTCATATGCGACCAGCCGCAGATATGTGAATGGCAAAACCAATCTTTTTGTGAATTTAAGGCCTTCCATAGGCTTCCAGCGTGAAATCTTTTCCAAGGAGGACAGGGGCAGCATATCCATAAAATACTTTTATGGAGGCGGACCAAGCCTTGGCATAACAAAACCCATATATTATACATTCAACATCATTGCACCCGTCGGTGGTGTCCCTTATATTATCGACACCAGGGTGGAAAAATACGAATTCGTTCAGCATCCCCAAACGACAGAAATTGCCGGGCGTGCATCCTTCTGGAAAGGCTTTGATGAACTGGCCTTATATCCGGGACTGCATGTAAATGGCGGAATGACTTTTGAATTTGGAAAATACAATCATCTTATCAATGCACTGGAGGTTTCTGCCACATTTGATGCATTTGCAAAGAAGATACCTATCATGTATACCGAACTGAATAGCCAGTTTTTCCTTACCCTGGCTGTTAGTTACCGTTTTGGCTGGGTGGTTGCCGCCAGATACAAAACCCCCAAGATCACCAAGGAGGGAAAAAGAAAAGGAGATTAGGAAAGTTTTGCAGTTTTGTGTTGTAGAGCCAAGGCAATGCCTTGGCTGTACGATTTTCGGGCCCGGAGTCGTGCAGTCTTGCACATCATGCATCATTAGCACATTAGCACATTAGCACATTAGCACATTAGCACATTAGCACATTTTCAAATCAACAGTGTCTTTGTGTCTTAGTGGCGCATTAATCCCTGAATTATTTTCACAAATCGAGAATTTTACCTAAATTTACATTGTGGTAGTAAACTCACATTTTCATTTTATAACCAACTAATTAACAAATAATTATGGCAAATATAAAAGTAGGAATTAATGGTTTTGGCAGAATTGGAAGACTTGCTTTCAGGGCAGCTATTCAAAGAAATGATATTGAGATTGTTGGAATAAATGACCTGATCGATGTTGAATACATGGCTTATATGCTGAAGTATGACACCGTTCATGGTGGATTCAAGGGTACAGTTGAAGTAAAGAACGGCCACCTGGTAGTTAATGGCCACACAATCCGGGTTACTGCTGAGAAAGATCCCGCTAACCTGAAATGGGGAGAAGTAGGTGCCGAATATGTAATCGAGTCTACCGGCTTGTTCCTGAGTCGTGATAAGGCCGAGGCACATCTCAAGGCAGGCGCAAAACGCGTCATCCTGTCCGCTCCTTCAAAGGACGAGACACCCATGTTTGTTTATGGGGTAAATCACAAGAGTTACAAGAAAGAAATGGATATGATATCCAATGCTTCCTGCACTACTAACTGTCTGGCCCCCGTTACCAAAGTACTGAATGACAATTTCGGAATTGTAGAAGGTTTAATGACTACAGTGCATGCTACCACCGCCACCCAAAAAACTGTAGACGGACCTTCAGCCAAAGACTGGAGAGGCGGCCGCGCAGCTGCAGGAAATATCATTCCTTCTTCCACAGGCGCAGCCAAGGCTGTAACAAAAGTTATCCCTGAACTGAAAGGCAAACTCACGGGTATGGCCTTTAGGGTTCCTACCCTTAATGTATCTGTTGTTGATCTGACCTGCCGCCTGGAAAAAGGTACGGATTATGAAGGGATCAAGGCTGCTATGAAAAAAGCATCTGAAAATGAACTCAAGGGCGTTCTCGGATATACCGAAGATGAAGTTGTATCCAGTGACTTTATTGGTGATTCACGTACCTCAATTTTCGATGCAAAAGCAGGTATCATGTTAAATGCCAATTTTGTAAAAATCGTTGCATGGTATGACAACGAGTGGGGATATTCCTGCAAACTGTTGGATATGATTGCTTATATGAACACAGTTAAGTAAGAGACTATTCTTATATTCTTTCCTATTACCCCGGGGCAATAAACCCCGGGGTATTTTTTTTCAACCTGATTTTGATCTTATAAAATGTAGTAACTTTATTTCATAATGAAAGAATCGTTTAGTCTGACAATGATCACTTTAATAATCTATTTCTAAATCAAATATTCAAGTATCTTCATAATTATTCGCTAATTAACTGCGTTATAAAAACAGGATTAAAACGAAACTCATGATAAAGAGACCCCATTTGGCAATCTCACTGACAGGAATAATTTATTTCTTCCTGCTCATCTTGCTGCCTGCCTGTAGTCATGATCCGGTTGGAATTGAAACACTGGATCCCATATGCTTTGATACCCAGGTGATGCCTATTTTAGAGACCTCCTGCCTGTCATGTCATGACGGATCAACCGAGGGCTTTTCCATGAGCAATTACACAGATGTCATGAATTACGTTACTGCCGGTAATCCCAGGAAAAGTAAGCTTTACCAGGTGATAACGGATGTCAATAGCCTGGACATGATGCCGCCTGATCATCCGCTTTCCCAGGAAAATCGAACCATTATTGAGGTCTGGATTGCCCAGGGTGCCCCCAATAAAAAATGCAAGGCAGATACATCCGGTGGTGGCGGTGGAAACACTAAGAACTGCAGCGACAGCGTTTATTTCGCACAAAAAATACTTCCATTGTTCATAAACAATTGCGCATCATGTCATGATGGTAAGCCACATGGAGATGAAGACAATTTATTTAATTTGGATAGTTATGAAACCATCAGACCCCATGTAAATCCTTCAGACCCTCCATCCAGTGAGGTATACTGGGTATTAAGCGCATCAGGTGAAGATCGTATGCCCCCATCGGACAGGCCGGCGGTGCAATCGGAAGATAAAGCGATGCTTCTGCAGTGGATTACTGAGGGTGCCAGGAATAACAGCTGTTCAGGTGCCGTATGTGATACCGCAGGTACTATTACCTTCAATGGGCAGGTTGATCCGATTATACAACATAATTGTATAGGCTGCCATAAACCTCCTTATAACCAGGGCGGGGTTGACCTCTCCGGTTACACCCAGGTGAAAACCCTGGCTCAAACACTTCGGCCAGACTCGCCAGGTGGTACGCCCGTGCTTATAGGGGCTGTCAGAAGAATAGCCGGATTTAAATCCATGCCTACAACATATGCACTGGATGAATGCAGTATCCGTACATTGGAACTTTGGATTGCACAAGGATTAAAGGAGCAGTAGCAAATGAATGAAAAGCGAATAGTGGATGAAGTGAATGGTGAATGAAGTTGAATTGAGTTTTTTAAAAAACTGAAATAAAAATACAATGAAAATAACGGCAATACTTTTTTCCACCCTGCTGATCATGATTCTCCTTTCCACCTGCTTTTATGACAGCCAGGAATATCTCTTCCCGAGTATCAACAACCAGTGCGATACCACCGGAACCATACTTTTTTCCAGTGTGGATTCGGTACTGCAAAACAACTGTGTAAGCTGCCATAACCCGAGTGCTGCCAGCGGAGGGGTGAATCTCGATGGGTATGAAAATGTATATCCCTATGCTACCGTCTTGAGAGACAATACTCCGATTCTTATAGGAGTTATCCGGAGAATGTCCGGATTTCTCCCCATGCCCGAACTTCCCGCCCCTGCCCTGGATGAATGTTCAATCCGCAAAATAGAAATGTGGATTGAACAGGGTGCTCAACAAAACTAACTCGAAACAGCATGTCGTGAAAAATGAATAGTAATAATAAACTACTGAAAACCAAAGCAATATGACAATCAGAAGAATAATCCCTTTCTTTCTTCTTATATTTTCAGTTTCGGTCCCCATCAGGGCACAGGATCTCGACAAAATGCTTGAAGAGGCTACAGGTAGTTCCACAACCTATACCACAGCCACCTTCAAATCTACCCGGATCATCAATGGCCATTCCATCGAAAGAATGCAGGCCGGACAACTTGACGTGCGCATCAGCCACCGGTTTGGTCCTGTAAATTCAGGGGCCTATAACCTGTGGGGACTCGATCAGGCGAATATGCACCTTGGGTATGGAATACGGGATAACCAACTGGGTAATGGCAGGGTTGGGTCGCGGAACCTATGAAAAAGCCTATGACGGTTTTCTGAAGTTTTCCCTTCTAAGACAATCAAAAGGAGAAAGAGTAATGCCGGTATCCATGTCCCTGTTTACCAGTGTGGCGTATAGCACCTTAAAATGGACTGGCGAGGGAACCCTTAATGCATGGGACAGGATGAGCTATGTTACACAGCTGCTTGTTGCCCGGAAATTCAATGAAAGATTCTCCTTCGGAATAAATCCCACGTATATACACCGCAATATGGTGGTTACAGAAATGGATCCGAATGACGTTTGGTCGGTAGGTGCCGGATTTCGGTTCAAGATCACCAAACGCATGTCGTTTAACGGAGAGTATTATTATGTGATACCCCCCATTAATGATCACCGGAGCACCCAAACCTACAATCCGCTGGCTATTGGCGTGGACATTGAAACGGGAGGGCACGTTTTCACCATCATGCTTACCAACTCAGTGGCCATGATAGAAAAGGGCTTTATCGCAGAAACAACTGAACAATGGAAAGGTGCCGGGATACGACTTGGATTTAACCTTTCAAGAGTTTTCACACTCAATTGATCAAAGCGGCCTGAATTTTGTTTATCATTCTAACAACCTATATAAAAACTGATAATGAAAAGTAAAATATTGCTTCTGGCTATGCTTACCACGTTTCAGTTCTCACAGGCCCAGAAACTGATCACAAAAACCGGGCATATCTGGTTTTATTCCAAGACACCACTCGAAGAAATTGAAGCTCACAACAGGCAGGCTGTAAGTACATTGGATCCTGCAACAGGGGAAATAGTCTTCATGTTGCTGGTTAAATCTTTTGAATTTAAAAGAGACCTGATGCAGGAACATTTCAATGAAAATTACATGGAATCAGAAAAATATCCAAAGGCAACTTTTAAGGGTAAGATTACCAACCTGGATAAAATCAATTTCAAAAAGGATGGTGTTTATAATGCTGAAGTATCAGGTGACATGACTATACACAATGCAACCAAGCCATTATCTGCCAAAGGGACATTGGAAGTGAAGGGCGGAACAGTGATTGTTAATGCGAAATTCCTCACCACCGCTCACGATTGGGATATAGAAATTCCGTCGGTAGTGGAAGATAAAATTGCCAAGCAAATTGCAGTAACTGTAGAAGCTAATTACACCCCCAATCAATAATCAATATGTCAAAAAAGATCTGGTACATCCTTTTGTTTCTGATTCTGGCCCTCATAACCGGAGTGGCCGTCTGGAAATATACCTTTAGAGAATCTGAGTCCAATGTAGCTTCCCATAGAACGGAAGTTACAATTGATGCACCCGGACTTTTGCAGGCTTTTGAAACAAATGAAGATTCTGCAAATATGAAATATCGCGACAAGGTTATCCTGGTGACCGGTACCGTGGGTTCCGTCACAAAAGACAGCCTTGGGTATTCCGTTTACCTGAAAGAAAAAGATGCCATTTCCGGTATTGTATGCAGTTTTGATAAATCAAGCTTTGATTCTGTGCGCGTAAAACCCGGAGCACAAATCAATGTAAAAGGTATATGCATGGGATACCTGATGGATGTTCAAATGAACAAATGCTATATTGCTGAATAAACTGCGCATTAAGTTATATTTATGCATTGAATGTACTTCATGTTCCATGTTACATTTAACACACTTATAATAATCCTTGCATGGAACGGCTTCTGCAAGGATTTTTTTATATTTACCAGTGATTCCTGTAACTTCAGCACGTTGGTGTCGTCTTAATGTGTAAGTCCTGCATGTCAATTTAAAAATCTTTCTATAATGAGTATTCTAAAAAATTACCTGATTACCGCCTGGCGTAACATTGTAAAGGACAAGTTTTACACATTGCTGAATGTAGTGGGACTTTCCATCGGACTTATTACTGCAATCTATATTTTCTTGTATGTTGTGGATGAACTCACCTATGACAAGTCACATACGAATTACAAACGCATATACAGGCTGGAATCTCATTTTACGATCAATGGCAAGGACGATTTCTTTGCTGTGACCCAGGTTCCCCTTGCACCTACTTTAAAGGATGAATATCCCGAGATTGAAGAATATGTGAGATTTCTTCCTACCGGTACCCTCTTCCTGAAATATGGCGAACGTGAATTTCAGGAGGACAGCATCATATTTGCTGATTCCACCCTGTTTAAAGTGTTTACACATCCTGTTACCAATGGAGACCCCGCCACCATGTTAAATAAGCCTTATAGCATGGTAATGACAGAATCTCTCGCAAAAAAGTACTTTGGTGGCGAGGATCCGGTTGGAAAAACCGTGAAATCAGTGGAAGGAAATCTATATGAAATTACCGGGGTAATCAAGGACCTTCCCGGAAACCTTCACCTCCGTTTTAACGGCATTCTTTCAGTGGCTACTGTCCGTCAAGAAGCTGGTGTTGAGAGATTTAATGACAGGAGTGCAGGGAGTTTCTGGAATGTAGGCATCTTCAGTTACATTATGCTGAAGGAAGGAGCCGATATAAAACCGATACTGGAAAAGTTCCCCAATTTCTATGACAAATACATGAAGTCATTAGGTGATCAGATCAACGGGAATTTTATGCTGATGGCACAACCGCTGGCCAGGGTGCATCATTATTCAGCCGACCTGGGATATGACCAGCCTGTGGGAAACATAAAATATGTCTATATTTTTTCGTTTGTTGCCATTCTGATCCTCATCATTGCCTGTATCAATTATATGAACCTGGCTACAGCAAGGTCGTCGAGAAGATCAAAAGAAACCGGTATGCGTAAAATCGCCGGTGCCCAGCGAACAATGCTTATAAGGCAGTTCCTGATTGAATCCATCGCTATTGCCGCTATATCTACAATAATCGCCCTGGTCCTTAGCTGGCTTCTATTGCCCTATTTCAATATGCTGGCGAATAAAACACTGAGTATTTCCCTCTTGTTCACGCCATTGATTATCGGAAGCATAGCAGGAGTGGCAGTTTTGGTTGGAGGAATTTCAGGAAGCTACCCGGCATTGTACCTCTCGTCCTTCGATCCTGCAGATGTGATTAAAGGACAGAGCGATATGCGTGGCGGGAATGGAATGCTGCGTAAAATCCTTGTTGTTTTTCAGTTCGCCATTTCAGTCGCTATGATTACAGGCACATTCATTATTGGGTCCCAGCTTAACTATCTGCAGAGTTCTGATCCCGGATTCAATAAAGATAACCTGCTTGTTATGCAGATGCGGGATACAACCTTCAAAAAAAGCCTTGAGCCCTTTAAACAGGAATTGCTCAGGGACCCGGATATCAAGGGCGTCTCGTTTTCAAACGGTAATCCGGGATATGGCATAAACATCCAGGTAATGCGCATCGAAGGAGACAGCGGAAGCCTTGTTGACAGGGCCGTTAACAATTTCTTTGCCGATTATGAATATGCCGATCTGATGGGTTTGAAAATGGTGGAAGGTCGCTATTACAGCAGGGATATGAAATCGGATATTCAAAAGGCCTTTGTAATCAATGAAACCGCTGCCCGGAAGTTTGGCTGGGTGGATTCAACCAGTAAGTCGGGTATGAATTATGCCAGCGCCATTGGCAAGAAATTCCAATGGGGTATTAACCCTGGTAATCAGCCTGCCCGGGATGGTGTTATTGTAGGTGTTGTAAAAGATTTCCATTACGGATCGATGCGCAACCCGATTGATCCGCTGGTTATTTTACTGAATGACGATAACCGGAATACATTTTTTGCGAATATCCGCATAGATGGCAAGAACCGCCAGAAATCCATTGATTATATCAACAAAGTACGACAGGATTTTAAGGACCTGTATCCATTTAAGTATGAGTTCCTGGATGAAAAAATGCGGGAATATTACACTGGCGAAGAGAGGATAGGCATGCTTGCCAGGACTTTTGCCCTGCTTACAATTATTATTGCAGCCCTGGGTCTGCTTGGGCTCTCATCTTTTCTCACACAAACAAGGACACGGGAAATCGGGATCCGGAAAATTTCGGGTGCTTCAGCCAAAAATATTGTGCTGATGTTTGCCCGTGAATTCTCCATATGGATCATACTCGCTAACCTTATTGCCGCGCCTGTGACACTGATCCTGCTCAATAAATGGCTGCAGGCATTTCCCTATAAAACCCAAATTCATTTTACCATATTCCTGTCAGGCCTTCTTATTTCGCTTGCAATTGCCTTGCTTACAGTAAGCTTGCGCGTATTCCAGGCTGCCTCCATCAATCCATCCCAGGCGGTAAGGCATTCATAAAGTAAAATTTACGATTTACGAATTACGATTTACGATTTACGATTATAAAAAATCCCGGATTTCCTATCGATAAAAGGAAATCCGGGATTTACTTACGTGAGAATCCAAATTAAATTACTGAATATATTCTATCAGGTTAAATGGGATCTTTACCGTATTCTTATAATGTTCTCCCAGTCCGTAAATAGCTTCATCGTCCTCCTCATAATACCAGTTAATTGAACAGGTTTTTCCCTCGTCATGCTTCTTTTTAAGGATGCGGAAAATTCCGAGAAGATATTTTGATGATCCGCTGTTAACGTATTCAAGGTTCATATCGAAACGGGTAACCTCTGCGGGGCTGTTAAAATAATTATCGAGCCATTCAATAATGGGATCAAAAAAATCACCCGGATTTTCGGGTATGGAGCGTCCCTCAATTTTCATTACACCTGAATCAGGGCTAAAAGCAATACCTGGTGTATTCGTTGATTTTGAAATCATTAATTCTTTCATGATACTAAAATGATATTACAAATTTATTCATACCGTAATGCAACAATAGGATCGAGACGTGAAGCTTTTTCTGCCGGGTAATAACCCGAAATCAATCCTACAATAAAACAAAGTACTATACCAGCAACCATCCATAACCACGGCACCAGAAAATCTGATTTCATAATTAAAGATACAATATTTCCTATGAAAATTCCTAATATGACTCCCAAAATACCACCAAGCTGGCATATCAGGATGGCTTCGAAAAGAAACTGCTGTTTAATAACCGAGCTTCTGGCTCCAATGGCCTTTCTTATGCCAATTTCGGTTGTACGTTCGGTAACAGAAACAAGCATAATGTTCATCAAACCAATGGCAGCGCCAAAAAGGGTTACAACGCCGATGATGGTTGCGGCTATCAGCACAATGCTGATCATATTCTTAAATATACTTGACAGGAAGTCACTCCTCATAATATTGAAATCCGATTCATCAATCACGTTAAGCCTTCTGACCGAACGGAAGAGGCCTTCAGTATAGCCTTCAGCTGCCTCTGCCATAGATTCATTATCAGGAGTGATATTAATGGAATAATCCTGCCTTGGAGAAGGAAAATACTGACGTACATTCGTATAGGGAATGATACAGATGTTATCACTGCTGCCAATGCTGGATCCTTTCTTTTTCAGGATGCCAACAATCAGGTAACGGCCTTTGCCAATCGATACCTGTTTGCCCAGGGGATCTTCATTATTCTTGAAAATTTTATTAGCCACATCCACTCCGATCAAAGCCACATTCCGGTTCATGATCACATCCTGGTAAGAAAGGTTTCTGCCACTGGCCGTTTCAAAACCGGCTGTAGCAAGATAATCCTCATCGGATCCGATGACGGTTACATTTGGATGAGTTTTTTCCGACTTGAATTTTACGGTGGCCATGCCGGAAGCATTTGTATATACTGAAACCATGGCCGGAAAATCAAAACGGTCTTTAAAAGCCCGGGCCTGCCTGTAATTAATATAGGGATGGTTTTTCCTGCGGTAACGGTTTTTCCCGATCTGCACAGTAAAGCCGCGGCTTTCAACGGTGAAAGTGTTGGCACCCATGGTGGCAAACTGTTTGGTGATCGTATGCTTTATCGAATCGATGGCAGTGAGGATACCCACCAGAGCCATAATTCCAAAGGCAATAATGAGTACGGTGAGTATGGATCTGAGAAGGTTTGTCCTGACAGACATGACGGATACCCGAATGTTTTCTTTTAGCAGTGCTCCGAATACCATCCTTGAAATTGAATTTTTTATTAATGCTGTAAAAATACACCAGAAGATGAAACAACCTTTGAAAAATAGAAATATTATCGCGTAATTTAAAGGAATCAGGTACTTTTATGATTATTAATTAAAATCAATATGGTTGAAACGATTTTTAATCACCGGTCGATCAGAAATTATAAAAGTGATCCTGTCCCTGAATCTCTGCTGGATGAAATTCTGAGGGCAGGCAGCCGTGCCTCCACAACCGGAAACATGCAGGTATACAGCATTATTGTTACATCAGACGAATCGCTCAGGGAAAAGCTTTGGGAAGTCCATTTTAAACAGAACATGGTTATACAGGCCCCGGTGGTCCTTACATTTTGTGCTGATTTCAATCGTTTTAATACCTGGTGCAGGCAAAGAAAGGCTGAACCAGGCTACGACAATTTTTTGTCGTTCATCACAGCCTTTACAGATGCATTACTGGCAGCACAGAATTGTGCACTTGCAGCGGAAGCGGCCGGACTTGGCATCTGCTACCTGGGGACAACAACTTACAATGCGGATAAGATCATTGATATTTTACATCTGCCTGAATTTGTCGTACCGGCAACGACACTGGTGGTGGGATACCCGGCCGATGATCCCGGTTTGACCGACAGGCTCCCCGTAGAAGCGGTTGTTCACCATGAAACTTACTGCAATTATACTCCGGCTGATATTGACAGGCTCTATCAGGAAAAAGAATCGCTTCCGTTGACGGCCTCCCTCCTGGAAATAAATCAGCTCGAAACGCTTGCCCAGATATTCACGCAAAAAAGATATACGAAGAAGGACAATGAATTCTTTTCGGAGAAGTATCTGGAGGTGATAAGGAAGCAGGGATTTAGGGGCTTAGGGGTTTAGGGGTGTAGGGGTTAGGGGTTTAGGGGCTTAGGGGCTTAGGGCTTAGGGGTTTAGGCGATATGTCTTCGGTGTTCAGCGTTCGGTGTTCTCCCGATGTAGCTGGTGACCGATTTTCGACGATGTACACTTCTCCCTGTCCCTCATTTCTACCAACAGGCTATCCCTACGGGATTATCTTCCCAGTCCCTGGTCCCTTATTTCTATCAACAGGCTATCCCTACGGAATTTTCTTGCTAGTCCCTGTCCCTACGTCCCTAGTCCCTGAGTTCAAATTCAATCCCCAGTTCCACCGCTATCTCCGAAATTTCCTTTGCAATAGCCGGTAATATAGAAACTCCTTCTGCCCTGATCTTTATTTCTTTTTCTCTTTCAATATCGCCGGGAATGAGGACCTTTTCCCGGTTCTTTGCAGGTTTTGCATTTCTGAACGTTTCAATCCATTTGTCCATGGATGTCTTAAACACACCTGCATCCTGAAATCCGTCAATCCGCATGGCACCGAAGAAGTGACCGGTTCCCTCCCCTACTTTTGTTTCAAGAACGGGCAGATAAGCGACAGAAGGCGGCACAAAAGGTCCGAAATTGGCACCTGAAAATACTGCCGAAAAGATATCGACGATTGCGCTCAGGCAAAATCCTTTATGGGAGCCATGTTCATAATCACCTCCCAGGGTGAGCATGGATCCGCCTGATTTCAAAATGGCCGGATCATCGGATGGTTGTCCTTCCTTATCCTGAACGAAGCCAAAGGGTACTTTTTCACCTTTCTTTTCTGATACGGCCAGCTTTCCACGGGCAATGGGAGTGGTCGCGAAATCAGCCACAAAGGGCGGCTGTGCCCCGGCCGGGATCGCAACAGCAATCGGATTTGTTCCCAGCATGGGACTAATGGAAAATGTCGGGGCAACCAGCGGGTTGGCATTGGTCATGCATATGCCGATCATATCGTGGCGAAGGGCCATCATGGCATAATATCCTGCTATTCCGTAATGGTTCGAATTACGCGTGGAAACCCAGCCGGTTCCAACACGCAGAGCCTTTTCAATGGCGATTTCCATGGAACGGGCAGCTGCCACCATTCCCACGGCCCTGTCCCCATCAACCACCGCTGTGCTAGGCGTTTCATGGATAATCCGTATATCCGGTTTCACATTGATGCGATTAGCTTTCCAAAGCTGGAAATAATCCTTTATCCTGATCATCCCGTGTGATGGCAACCCCCGAAGCTCGGCAGCAATAAACACATCCGCAATTTTTTCCGCATCGGAATTGCTGCAACCCATCTTTACAAAGACGTTACGGGTGAAATCAAATAGATACTTTACTGTATACATAGTGCGTGAAATTGATCCTGTTAAAGGGCACTAAATTACACATTTTTAAATGCCACCCAACCTTACTTGATTTGCGCATATCCCATAAAATACTATTTTTGTGTCATTCACGTTAATAAATCTGATCAATTACCCTGCATATTGAAAAAGTTCCTGTTGCTCCTTGCTTTTTATCCGATCCTGGTTTCGGCACAAAAGGAAAAAGTCAAAAATGATCCCTATCATGATGACAAGTGGCTTCATTTTGGATTCTCACTGGGTGCAAATACAATGGACTTTAAGATAGTGCCTTCTCAAATGGCGGTTGATTCTGGTATTTATACCGAAGTATCCCTGCTGAAACCCGGTTTTCACGTTCATGCCCTGTCCAATCTGCGCCTTGGAAGAAACTTCGACCTGCGTTTTACTCCAGGAATAGCATTTGGCGGAATCCGGGAGATCAATTATACGCTTACAGATCCCACCAACTCATCGATTGATCCGAAGGACATTCCTGTGCGGATTGAATCAAACTTCCTGGAATTTCCTTTTCTGATCAAGTATAAATCAGTACGATTAAATAATTTCAGGCCCTTTCTCACCGGAGGACTTAATCCACGGCTCGATCTGGCAGCCACCAAAAAAACCTGGGGCAGATCAAAGAAAGAAAATAACCTTGTGCTTACGAAGCCCTTTGACCTCTACTATGAAATAGGCGCCGGCATGGATTTTTATCTTCAGTATTTCAAATTCGGTATTGAATTCACATATTCTATTGGAATGACGAATGTACTGAGAACCAGTATAAACAAGCATGGTGAGACCATCGTACCCCCGGTGGATGATGCAATATATACAAACGCTATTAGCAAACTGAATTCCAGAATGTTTATGGTAACACTGCATTTTGAGTAACTTTGTGCAGTAATTCGGAGATCCGTTTTGAAAAAGGAAATATCACTTATATTAAGTCCGGCTCAGGCTTCTTCTGCCGCAGCGTATACACCTGAAGTGGTAAAAGCCAGCAATATACCTGCACAGGATATTACCCTGATCAGGGTTACCCGGAAATCAATTGACGCCAGGGGCAGAAACATCAGGATCAATATGAGTTTTGATGTGTTTGCCGGTGAAGAACCCACAGCCCCTGTGGAGAATGTATTTGAATACCGGAATGTGGAAAGCATGCCTGAAGTGGTGGTAGTGGGCGCAGGTCCTGCAGGACTGCTTGCATCGCTCAGGCTGATTGAACTGGGATTAAGACCTGTGCTTCTTGAAAGAGGGAAACCTGTTGGTGAACGCAAACAGGATATCGATATGCTCGAAAGCAATCATGTGCTGAATGCCGATTCAAACTATTGTTTTGGCGAAGGTGGAGCTGGCACATTTTCAGATGGCAAGTTATATACCCGCTCAAAAAAGCGCGGCGATATCAGCCGTATATTGGAAATTCTCTATCTGCATGGTGCGGACGAGAGTATTTTATATGAGGCCCATCCGCATATAGGTTCCGACAGGTTACCCGCAGTTGTGGCGGCTATCCGGAGACAAATTCTGGCATGTGGCGGAATAATCCGGTTCAATACGCGGGTCACTGACCTTACCCTGGCGGATGATATCATCTCGCATGTGATTACTTCAAAAGGAGAAAAAATATCAGCCAGGGCATTTATTTTTGCAACAGGTCATTCGGCCCGGGATATATACTTCCTGCTCAGTGCCAAGGGAATAACACTTGAGGCAAAGCCATTTGCCATGGGCATCAGGGTGGAACACCCACAGGAAATTATTGATAACATCCAGTATCATTGCCGGAAGGATAAGTACCTGCCTGCCGCTACCTATAACCTGGTTGAACAGGTCAACGGGAGAGGAGTATATTCATTCTGCATGTGCCCCGGCGGACAAATTGTTCCCGCAGCCACCGCGGAATCCGAAATTGTGGTAAATGGGATGTCACTGGCCGAACGCAATTCGCCCTTCGCAAATTCAGGAATTGTGGTTCAGGTGATGCCTGCAGATTACAGGTCGCATCAGAATAATGAAGGTCTGGCAGGACTGCGGATGCAGGAATTATATGAACAGAAAGCATTCAGGATGGTATCATCGGGCCAGCATGCACCTGCCCAGCGGCTTACTGATTTTGTAAATAACAGGCCATCCCAGAATCTGCCCGTTTGCTCCTACCTGCCGGGAATTGTCATTTCCCCCATGCATGAATGGCTTCCTGAATCTATAGGAGATAATCTGAAAGAGGGATTTAGAAAATTCGACGCAAAAATGAGAGGGTTTCTGTCACGTGAAGCGGTGATCGTTGGTGTCGAATCGCGCACTTCATCGCCGGTGCGTATTCCCCGCAACCAGGAAACCGGCAGTCATATTCAGATCAGCAATCTCTTTCCGGCAGGTGAAGGCTCCGGTTATTCCGGCGGAATCGTCTCCTCAGCTGTGGACGGTGAAAATGCCGCTGTCAGCTGTGCCAACTATTTAGGTATTCATTGACGGTTTTTCGCTTTCTCCAACAGCGTACATCTATTATTCGGATGGTTTGGTATATTTCATTTCCTGAACCCGTAAGATCAGTGTAAATTTATGATCAAATATCATCTTCGGATGGAAAGGATCACACACCTTTTTATAGTGCTTTTTCTCATTTGCAGTTCCTTTACCTTATCGGCACAGAAATATATACTGACAGGCACTGTGATCGATAAAGATGACCGGCGGTCTGTTATCGGGGCCCATGTAAAGGCTATTGATCTGAAAGATACTACCACCAGCTTTTCAACCATAACGGATGAGAATGGCAAATTTCGCCTCGATGAATTAAAGTCGGGGGATTACATGATTCGAATCAGAAGCCTGAGTTATGAGCAGATTGAGAAAACGATTGCCATCAGAGACAAGCTAACCGATCTGGGAACAATCGAAATCGCTCTCGATAGTAAAGTAATCAACGAAGTGGTAATTATTGGTCAGGGTACGGCTGTTCAAAAAGGGGATACAACCATCATGAAAGCTGAGGCCTTTAAGGTGAATCCGGATGCCAGTGCGGAAGAACTGGTTAAAAAGATGCCCGGTATAACGGTGGAAAACGGAACCGTTAAAGCTCACGGGGAAGAGATTAAGAAAGTACTTGTCGATGGCAAACCCTTTTTTGGAGATGATCCGAGCGTGGCCCTAAAAAACCTTCCGGCAGATGTGATTGATAAGATACAAGTGTACAGCAAGCTCAGCGATCAGTCTGAATTAACCGGATTTGATGATGGTTCATCTGCAAAAACAATTAACATTGTTACCCGCAAAGATGCCAGGGTAAGCCAGTTCGGGAAGTTCTCAGGGGGAACAAATTTTTCTGATAAATACCTCGTTGCGGGTAACCTGAATATTTTCAAAGGCCCCCGCCGGTTTACACTCACCGGGATGTCAAACAATGTAAACATGCAGAACTTTGCCATGCAGGATCTTGTGGGTAGTTCCGGCATGCGTGGCGGACATGGCAGTTCCGGAGGAAGTGGTTTCCAGGGCTCCAGCGGAGTGTCAAAAAACAGTTCAGCCGGATTCAATTATACCGATAATTGGGGGAAAAAAATCACTGCGACCGGAGGCTACTTCTTTAATACAACTGAAAATATCCTAAAACAGAATACCACCACCGAATACCTTTTCACCGATACTGCAAAATATGCAAAGAGCTATAACACTAACCTGTCTGATAATTCCAATCATCGGTTCAATTTACGGATTGAATATAATATTGATACGATGAATTCGATCATTATTGTGCCCCGGTTAAGCCTGCAGGAAAACAAAAACAGCAATAATTTGCAGTATATAACTGCAGGCGGAGGGGTCAATGCGACCACTTTCAGCATCACAAAGGCAAATGCAAGCGGGTATTCCTTTGGAAACGACATTACCTGGAGGCATAAATTTCTTAAAAAAGGCAGGACATTATCGGTAAGGTCATCGGTAAACAAAAACAGCAGGAATTCAGATAATATGCAGCTTGCCAGCACCGATTCGATTCCCGACAATCAATCAATCGACGGAGCGACCAGTAATCTCTCCATGAATACAAACCTGAATTATACCGAACCCCTGGGAAAGTATTCCCTTTTGCAGGCAAACTATAATAACAACTTTAACCGGAACAGCACCGATAAGGAATCGTACCGGGTAGGTGATGAATTGGAAATTCTGGGAAGAATAGATTCTTTATCGAATGTTTACGACAATGACTACATAACCAACAGGGGCGGACTTTCTTATCTTTATAAAAAAGAAGATCTCAGGCTCTCAGCAGGGATCGATTACCAGCGGGCTGACCTTACAGGTGAACAGCTATTCCCTCAGGAAATGTCGATGAACAAAACCTTTGCCAGTTTTTTGCCCAAGATGATGATCACATACAAGTTTTCAGGGCTGATGAATATGCGTTTTTCATACCGTACGTCTACCAATGCGCCGACGGTCAATCAATTGCAGAATGTGATCGACAATTCGAACCGCCTGTCCTTAAGCAGCGGAAATCCCGACCTGAGGCAGGAATACTCTCATAATATAATGACCAACCTGGCCTATGCAAATCCGACCTCGGGATTTAATGCGTTTCTATTTCTTACCGGGGGTCTCACCTCCGATGTAATTGCCTCAAAGACTTATTATGCCAGGGGCAACAGCCTATATTTACCTGATTTTAATGTAACGCTTGTGCCAGGGGGCCAGCTGACATACCCTGTAAATCTCGACAGGGCCATGAATATAAGGGCAATCGTGAACCTTGCTTATTTTATCAAACCCCTTAAAAGCAATTTCAACTTTGTTGTGGGCGGAAGTTACAGCCAATCCCCCGGCTATATAGATACCTTGCTGAACCGTTCGAATGCGTATAACCTTACCAACAGCCTGATCCTTACAAGCAATATCAGTTCCAATCTTGATTTTACACTTTCCTATTCTTCCAATTACAGCCTTGTGAAAAATTCCGCCAATGTGGAAAATGTAAAGGATAAATACTGGTACCAGTCGGCCAGCGGTAATTTAAACTGGATATTCTGGAAGGGATTTACAGTGAATTCGGATTTTGTGTACCAGAATAACCAGGGTTTGTCGAGAAGTTACAACCAGCATTATTTTGTATGGAATGCGAGTCTGGGAAAGAAATTCCTAAAAAAACAGGCTGCCGAAATCAGGATTGGGGTATACGACATCCTGGATCAGAATAACAATATTTCCCGGACCGTCACTGCATCATCAATAACTGATACAAGGACCAATGCATTTCAACGGTATTTCCTCATACTGCTTAAATATACACTCAAAAGCAAAAATGGTCAGCAGCCTGCGCAGCAGCAGGATCAGCATCAGCATGAACGGCGTGACGGCTTTCCTGCCGGAATGCCCCCTGGAGTTGTGCCCCCGGGTGGTATGCCTCCGGGCACAAGGCCGGGAAGCGAGTACCATAGGGATTAACGCCTATATTTGCGCCTTCGCGGCTTTGCGAGAATTTTTATCTGCGTAATCAGCGAAAATCTGCGAGAGAAATTTTAAGGCCCCGTAAACACAATTAAATCTGCGGGATTCAGCGAGATCCGCGGGATTACTTTTGGATTTTTGCCAATGCCTCATTCACCGAATTAAAGATCGGCTGCACGGAAATCTTTCCACCCACTGCCTGTTCCATCCAGAATTCAGGTGTTAGTTTTCCCAGACTATATATCCGCTCAATTTCTTTTGCAAAATCCCTGCCCTTAAGATATTCTTCGATCTGAAACTGGATAACATGTCCGAATGCATAATTGGGCAGATACAAGGGTGCATTGATCATGTGCGAATAAATAGCGAGAATGCGCTGATCCTTGATTCCGAAAACAGGAGCGTAATACTGGTTCCATACCCCGATGGCTATATTATTCACAGCATCCCGCAATTCCGGTGCAGTTGCCTTTGGATTTTCATACAGCCATTTCCATATGCCAATATCCACCAGCGAAACACCCATGATTTCATAAAGCGACCAGAAGTTATCGAGGGAATTCAGGTATTCCTGGCCAGCCGAGTTTTCCTTCATCCCGAGCAATTCAAGATCACGCTTCTGGAAAATAAAGGCGATCGCCTCGGTAAAAGCAGTATTAGGAACCCCATTCAGCAAATAATAGTCAACATTATGCAGACTGATTGTTTGCTCCACATTATGGCCAAATTCATGAATGGCAATATTATATCCTTTATAGTCCATGCCATTACTGAATATCCGGGTCCTCAGCAGGGATTTTTGCTCTTTGGTAAGCGAACCGGAGGCATGGCCTGAACCGCGGGCTGCATCTACCTGGATTTTAGAAGTGATCTCCATGGCCTCGCTTTTATCAAAACCCAGCTTTATGAGGATCTTCGGCAAATCATCCTGCACTGCCTGCCGGTTTGGATATTTTGAACGTGTTGCCTTATCCAGGGTTTCTGCCGGAATGGAGGTCCTTGTTTTAAAACCATCATACCATATATCAAATGGCTCCAGGTTACGGCCCAGGCGCTTTTTAATGACAGTGGCCACTTTCATCACCTCGGGGGAAGAAAGATATTGACCAAACAATTCTTCGGTATCCTTAAGCGGGATCTCCATATCATCCTCAAAATTCCGTTTTATGTAGGTATTGAGTCTGGGATAAAAAGGATCGATTTTTTGCTGGGCATGGAAAAAATCAAGGAGAACGGCGTACCGCTTTTCCGATTCAGGTTTGGTATTGACTTCCTGCTTATCATTAAGGACCTTATTGGAATAAGGATTCCATGTGTATTTTTCCGAATTGATCACTTCCACAGGAATCTCCTGAGTGATGATGCGTTTCATTACTTCGTACAGCAACCGTTGTTTCTCAAGTCCACCTTCCTTGCCATAATTTGATTTGATCTCATCACGGATATTCCAATGGCTCAGCAACTTCATATCCCGGGGGAACAAGGTCTTCCCATTATTATCAAGCAGCCTGCCGGCAAAGATGTTATAATCGGCAATATACATGTCTGATGTCGTGAGGGCATTGGCAAGTGTCTGGTTTACATCAGCAGGAACACGGGAATTGAAAACATCACCGAGCCGGGCATAAGCCCATTCCTTCCTTGTCCATTTTGCAGCGAGCTGATTTTTCTGCTCCAGCGTAAAATAGGGGAAATTCAAACTGATGATAAATGCGATCTTGTTGGTGAAGAAATCATCCATAAAATGAGTGAGCGGACTATAGGATCCAAATTTCTCGTCAACAGGAAGTATCTCGCCGATATCCAGTTGAAGAGGCCTTTGCAGGTCAACGGATATCTTATTGAAATAACCGAATATCACTTCAAAATTATCGGATATCCTGTTAAATACCTTATTCAGTTCTGCGGAATCAGATATGAAATTCTGGTTGCAGAAGGCAACGAAATCAGCATCTTTTCCGTCCGTCTCTGTCCAAAAAGAGGCAGTAAGTTTAACACCCCTTGTAATACGGTCCTGCTCATCATTTCCATATTTTTTCATCAGTGAATCAATGGCTTGCGAAATTGTACCTTCCATGAGCGCGGATTTTTTTTCAGTTTCAGTCTTGGTGTTTTGTTGGCATTGTACAAACAGTAGTGCCGTGACCAACCATAAGGACCATGTTTTAAACATATGGAAATATTAATAGTTTATAAAATAAAGCGCCTTCGGCGCTAACAAATTTAACCACAGAGGGCTCAAAGATTTTCACAGAGGAAACAAAGTTATTAATTATTCTCTGCGCCCTCTGTGACAAACTCTGTGATCTCAGCGGTTAAATTTTAAGCGCCGAAGGCGCAACACTTCATTCATTGGGGATTACATCAAATATCTTCAGTTCGGTGGGCTGCGAAAGCCAGTCCTGAGTCTTGGGACCAAATGCCTTGAAATAGCTCATTGAAAAATGATTGTCTATAGCAACCTGGTCTTTCCACACTTCAACAAAGATCAGTTTGGTCTTGTCATATGGATTCTGATACAGCATATAGCTCTCACATCCTGCTTCCGCCTGAGAACTGTCAATTATGAAGCGGGCAGCCTCAAGGAAATCAGCTACCTTTTCGGCTTTCAGATAAACACGGGCGGTAATGATCTTTTTGGTCAGTGTATCGGTTACAGGTGCTGCTGCCACAGGTTCTGCAGGTTGTTGTTTTTTAGGTTCACAGGCAGCAATTATGAACATAATGGTAAGAAGGGATAATGCGATTTTTGTTTTCATATGCATTTTTTTTATGATTACTACAAATATAATAAGACCTTGAAATTGATGATTCTAATTTATGAACATACGGAAATAAAATTACTGCCTTGAAATCACAGAGCAAACCACTGATACGGCTGATGCAACGTTCAATGATTCAACGTGTGAGGTATTTTTATTTCCCGATGGTATAGTAATTCGGGTTTGAATAAGAGGGATGAGTTCATCTGAAATCCCACGGGACTCATTACCAAAAACAATCATTCCTCTTTTATTCCCCGCAATATTATATACAGGCATGCCCTCCATGAAAGTGCCGTAAACAGGAAGGGAAAGACCGGAAGCATATTTTTGCATGATGGATGTGAGATCCTCATAATAGACTTTTACCCGAAGAATAGCTCCCATTGAAGCCTGAATGACCTTGGGGTTAAAATAATCGGCACACCCGGCATTACAAATAACATGCCTGATACCAAACCAGTCGGCAGACCGGATAATGGTTCCCAGGTTACCCGGGTCCTGTATTGTATCCAGTGCGATACACCATGTATCTGACAATTCCTTCATATCCAGTGCATGTTCAAACATATCCAGTACGGCCATCACCGGGGGTGGAGTCTCCAGTGAACTTATCCGCTCCAGATCGGTGAAATCAGCCTCTGTTACCTCAGCCGCTTTGCCTGTAATCAGCCTGTTGTTAGCTCTAAGCCATTCAGGAGATGCAATAAGCTGCCTGATATTGGTTTTATCCTCCTTCAGAATTTCCGAGACAATTTTGTCACCTTCCATAATGAATTGGCGATGCTCTGTCCTTAACTTTTTAATTTTAAGTGAACTGAGGTATTTTAGTCTGTTGCGGCTTATCATCATCCTGTAAAAGTAGAAAAAAGAATGACACCCCGTCGGGGTCCCCACCTCCCACCCCGACGGGGTGGGTATAGGAAAATAAAATTATCTTTGTGAGCAGGAAAGCCTCCAATGCATCATAATTTGAATTGTATATTATTCAGAGCTAAGAAATATGCAGTATTAATCCTGATACCAGTATTGATCCTGGCATCCTGCAGCCCTGCCAAATATGTTCCGGCCGGTAGTTACCTGCTCAGTAAAAATAAGGTTGAAGTCACCCAAAAAAAAACCATTTCTCAGGATCAGCTGGAAAGCTATTTGCTTCAAAAACCCAACAAGAAAATACTTGGGGCAAGATTTCACCTGTTTCTATATAACCTGTCCAATATCAAGAAAAACAATTGGTTTCATAACTGGCTTCGAAGGATCGGTGAGGAACCCGTGATTTTCAACCCCGCGCAAACAAAGGGAAGCGCGGATCAACTCCACCAGTTCATGGAAAATAAGGGATACTATCACAGTAAGGTCATTGACACCGTAATCCTTCATAATAAAAATGCCATAGCAAAATATAAAATTATCACTGGAGATCCTTACCGGGTAAGAAAGATCACTTATTCTTTCGAAGATACAAGTCTCACGCGGGAGGTATTGCCCGACACGATCAATTCACTGGTCAGGCGGGGAATGAAATTTGATAAGGATGTGCTGCAAAACGAACGTTTGCGGATTGAAGCGCTTCTCAAAGAGAAAGGCTATTACCGTTTCTCAAAGGAATACATCTATTATCAGGCCACCATTGATGCGGAAGCCTATGCAACTGATCTGGTGATGGGTTTCAAGGAATTTGTGGAAGGTGTTCCTGATCCCCGTTCCAAGGTCAAGCATCATCCAAAATTCATAGTTGGAAAGGTTTTTGTATATCCCAATTTTGAAACAGAGACTGTAAGGGGAGTGATGAATCCGGCCACTGTGGCATTATGATACTGCAAAATACCAGGATCTGTTTTTTCTGACCCATGGAAAAAAAACGCTGAGACCAGCGGTAATTACAAACGTAAATTATATTATACCGGGGCAGTACTATAAGCTGAGCAATGTGAACAAAACTTACAGGAACCTTTCAGAACTGGGACCGATACGTTATACGAATATTAATTTCAGGGAAAGTGATTCTATCAGTGGTACGGAACTAACCAAGTTTCTGGACTGTAATGTTGAGCTTACCCGCAAAAAGGTTCAGTCCTACCAGACTGAGCTTGCAGGAACAAATTCAGGCGGTGACCTGGGTATCCGCGGCAATCTTTCCTACCAGAACCTGAACCTTTTCCGGGGTGCGGAGGTATTCAACATGAGGTTTACGGGGGCGATCGAAGCGTTAAAAAACAGGACGGAAAATAAGTATACCAGCATGAAGGAGATAGGAGCAGAAACCGGAATCATTTTTCCCAAGTTCTTTTCCCCTTTCAGGTTAGAGAGATTTGTGAGAAAGTATTCTCCCAAGACCTCTATATCAGCATCATATAATTATCAGTCACGTCCCGATTATACCCGTTCCATTGCCAACGCATCGTTTTCGTATAAATGGAACAGCACACCTTTTATTACGCATACAATCTGGCCAATTGAGGTGAACTATATCAACATCTATGAAAACAGGTCCGACTCGGTATTTCTCGATTCGATCAAAAACCACACCGCTTGGATATAGCTTTGAGGATCACATTGTAAACGTGATACGGTATGGTTTTGAACTAAACAACCAGAGTATCCGTCATAACCGGGATTTCTTCTTTCTTCGTTATAACATTGAATCTGCGGGGAACATCGTGAATTTTTTTAACAAGACATTTGATACCCACGAGGAACAGCAGTCTCAGTATCTGTTGTTTAATGTTCCCTATTTTCAGTACATGCGTTCGGACATTGATATCCGGTATTATAATATAATCGACAAGCAGAACAAATTTGCCTATCGTATTTATGCGGGAATTAGGTGTTCCTTATGGGAATTCCACTGCCATGCCCTTTGAAAAGAAGTTTTTTGCCGGCGGGCCCAACAGCATCCGGGCATGGAGCAGCCGTGACCTGGGTCCGGGATCAGACACATCCTCAAATAGTTTCAGCTATCCCAACAAGAGCGGTGACATTAAGCTTGAGGGGAATATTGAATATCGGTTTAAAGTAATCTGGAAGATGGAAGCGGCCATATTCCTTGACGCGGGTAACGTATGGGCCATCAGGCCTGAGGAGGGTAAACCGGGTGCTGAGTTCGAGTGGAACAGGTTTTATAAGGAAATAGCCATTGGAACCGGATTGGGAGTCCGTGTTGATTTTTCGTTCTTTTTGTTGCGGGTGGATTTCGGGTTAAAAGTCAAAGATCCTGCCCTGCCTGAAAACGACAGATGGATTCCGGTTTTCAGAAACTTCAGCTTCAATGATCTTCACCTGAATTTTGGTATCGGATATCCGTTCTAGGGGCTTAGGGGCTTAGGGGCTTAGGGGCTTAGGGGCTTAGGGACTTAGGCGTTCAGGCTCTTCGAGTCCGTTGGTTTCCATCCACGGTTATCGAAATCAGATCCCTTTCGGGATCGATTGCGCGGAACGCATCCGGTATTGTAGAAATTTATGATTTACGATTGCGCGGAGCGCATCCGGTATTGTAGAAAAGTTATTATCTTTATATAGCGTTAGGTTAATCATTTCACGGCTATCATGTTAATGAAAGACAGGCTTCGTGATCTGTTCACCTTCTCCTCGGGTGAACGCAAAGGAATCATAGCGCTGGTTTTTGTCCTGATTGTAATTTGCGGCGTCAATATGATATTGGTATTGCATCATCCGGCGCCGGTTCAAAGTAAATATCCCGATTGGATGAGAGATACGGGATCATTTGAGGTTGCCAATAACGATGTTTATTCTGATCATGATGCCATCCATGAACCCTACCCGGCAAATGCGGCAGTTGCAGAACAAAAAACGATCATTGATCCCAACACAGCCAGCCTGGAGGATTTAATACTAACCGGTTTCAGTTTGCGCATTGCCCGAACGATATTAAACTACAGGGAAAAAGGAGGAAGATTCAGAACTCCGGACGATTTAAAAAAGATATATGGTTTAACACCTGAAATTTTTCAGTCGGTTGAACCCTATATCAGAATCAATGATCAGACTTCAGAGCCATTACACATGGCTGAATTGCCCGCCACGATCAATATAAATACAGCAGATTCCGTTTTGTTTGAAAAATTACCCGGCATTGGTCCTGTTCTGGCCAGAAGGATCATCAGGTACCGGGCTTTGCTGGGCGGATATTGCTCCCCGGAACAGGTAAGGGAGGTTTATGGGGTTACTGACAGTCTATTCCTGAGAATCAGAGAACGGCTCGAAGCAGATACTGCCCATATCATAAAAATCAGCCTCAACACATCAGAAGAACAGGACCTGGCGCGTCATCCCTACATAGGAAGGTACGTTGCAGCAGGGATTGTAAAATACAGGATGCATGCAGGTAAAATATTGAATATAAATGAATTGATTTTAAACGGCCTGATTCCTGAAGATCGTTTTGACAAGTTAAAATATTATGTTTCTTTGTGATTCTTTTAGATAATACTTTCCCGGGTTTCCTTAAAAATTCGTATATTTATCATTATAAATTTTGTCAGGATCAATAATGGTTCCCCCTGAATTTCAGCTAAAAATTTTTTTTATTGGTAAAATTTGGTAGATAGATCGTAAAATGATAAATTTGCGGTTCAATTAAAAATTCTAGTATGATCATTGTACCAATAAAAGAAGGCGAAAACATAGAAAGAGCGCTAAAGAAATTCAAAAGGAAATTCGAAAAAACCGGTGTAGTAAAGGAATTAAGATCAAGGCAGGCATTTCAAAAGCCCTCCATGCGCAAGCGTGAGGTCGTTAAACGTGCCGTTTACGTTCAGGCGCTGCAATTGGCAGAAGAATAGCCATTCCTTTACAGGGATAATCCAGAAAAAACCATTACTGTTCGGGCAATTAATTATCCCTGATCATGAGGCACTTCGGTGACTTTTTACAATATATTAAATACATTAGGCATTACTCTCCGCATACTGTTCTTTCCTATCAAAAGGACCTGGAACAGTTTTTTTCCTATTCCGGATTTGATGCCGGTTCCGAGGAATCGGCCGTAAATGCGCAAAATATACGGGAATGGATGGTACATCTGATGGAGAATGGCAATACTGCGAGAACCACCAACCGTAAAATATCCGCATTAAAGCGGTATTTCGGATATCTTATGAAAGAAGGGATTATTAATACTAATCCGGCCAAAAGGGTGCTTACCCCAAAAATGGACAAAAGGCTGCCCGTTTTCGTCAGTGAGGATCACATGGATAATCTTCTTGACCAGGTTGAGTTTGGAGATGATTACATTGGTTTCAGGAACAGGGTATTGATAGAAACGTTTTATAATACCGGGATGCGCCTCTCGGAACTGGTCAACCTGCAGATTGGCGATGTCGATTTCAGCCAGCAGACAATAAAAGTCCTGGGTAAACGGAATAAGGAAAGGATAATACCCATATCCCCCGTTTTTTATGAGCTTTTGCAGGAATATTTAACTGCACGTTCAAAAGAATTCCCTGGTTTGAAAGTCGAATATCTGTTTTTAACCTCTTCCGGAAAAAAAATATATCCGCGACTGGTTTACCGGATCGTGAATCGTTTTCTCACGATGGTCACCACGGTTGATAAAAAGAGCCCTCATGTGCTCAGGCACACTTTCGCCACGCATATGTTGAATAAGGGAGCTGATCTGAATGCGATCAAAGAATTATTGGGTCATGCAAATCTTTCCGCAACGGAGGTTTACACCCACAATACCTTTGAAAAACTGAAGTCTGTGTATAAACAAGCTCATCCAAGAGCATAATCATTAGGAGGAAATGCCATGAATATCCGAATTAAGGCAGTAAAATTTGATGCCGACAGCAAGCTTGAAGATTTTATACAAAAGAAAGTAAGCAAACTGGGACGATTTTTTGATGATATCATCACCGCTGAAGTTTTTCTAAAACTGGAAAATACGCCGGATTTGGAGAACAAGGTAGTGGAAGTAAAACTGGATGTACCCGGAAGTGATCTTTTCGCGCGTAAGCAGACAAAGTCGTTTGAAGAGTCCACAGATGAAGTGGTAGATGCATTAAAACAGCAAATACTGAAACATAAGGAGAAACAGCGCGGTTTATAAATCACCAAAATAATTTTGTGATATAAATAAATTGTTATACATTTGCGAACCGATTTTGGAGGGTATTGCCGATGTAGCTCAGTTGGCCAGAGCAGCTGATTTGTAATCAGCTGGTCGGGGGTTCGAATCCCTCCATCGGCTCAAGGAATATTTTATGTTCTTTGTTTAAAAAAAGGGTAACCGGTTCTGCCGGTTATTTTGTGTGAGGGGAGATACCAAAGTGGCCAACTGGGGCAGACTGTAAATCTGCTGGCTGATGCCTTCGTAGGTTCGAATCCTGCTCTCCCCACTGGTTATTTGTTGATTTATTGATTTATTTATTTGTTGATTTAAAAGAAGAAGAATGTTCGGTTTACAAATCATCAAATCAACAAATCATCAAATCAACAAATCACAGAGGCGGGAGTAGCTCAGTTGGTAGAGCATAACCCTTCCAAGGTTAGGGTCGCGCGTTCGAATCGCGTCTCCCGCTCTTATCTGCCGGAGCTTAGCAAAGGCAGATCGCAAGCCGATGTAGCTCAGTTGGTAGAGCGTTTCCTTGGTAAGGAAGAGGTCACGGGTTCAACTCCCGTCATTGGCTCAGAATTGACATGTATTTTTAAAACTGATTATAACTATCAAATATTCAAATTATGGCTAAGGAAAAATTTGACAGGTCTAAACCCCACGTTAACATTGGAACAATTGGTCACGTCGACCATGGCAAAACCACTTTAACTGCAGCTATCACAAAAGTTCTTGAAAAACAAGGATTTGCTAGTTTCCGTTCCTTTGATTCCATTGATAACGCACCTGAAGAAAAAGAACGGGGTATTACAATTAATACCGCGCACATTGAATACCAAACAGCAAACAGGCATTATGCCCACGTTGACTGCCCGGGACACGCTGACTATATTAAAAACATGGTTACGGGTGCTGCACAGATGGACGGCGCTATTTTGGTAGTTGCTGCAACTGACGGACCTATGCCGCAGACCCGTGAACACGTTTTGCTTGCCCGCCAGGTGAATGTTCCGAAAGTTCTGGTTTTCCTGAACAAGGTTGACATGGTTGAAGATCCTGAGATCATTGAACTCGTTGACATGGAAATCCGTGAATTGCTCTCCTTCTACAATTTTGACGGTGACAATGCCCCTATCATCCATGGTTCCGCTCTTGGCGCGCTGAATGGCGAACCAAAATGGGAAGAAAAAGTGGTTGAACTGATGGCTGCTGTGGATTCATATATACCCATTCCTCCCCGCGAAACAGAAAAACCTTTCCTGATGCCGGTTGAAGACGTATTTTCAATCACAGGTCGTGGCACTGTTGCTACAGGAAGAATTGAAACAGGTGTTGTTCATACAGGTGATGAGGTTGAACTGATCGGTCTTGGTGCCGCAAGCAGAAAAACCGTTGTTACCGGTGTTGAAATGTTCCGCAAGATTCTGGATGATGGTGAAGCCGGAGACAACGTTGGTCTTCTCCTTCGTGGTGTTGACAAGAAAGAGATCAGAAGAGGCCAGGTATTGGCAAAACCGGGTTCTATAACACCTCATACCACAATTCAAGGCCGAGGTGTATATTCTGAAAAAAGAAGAAGGTGGACGTCACACTCCATTCCATAATCACTACAGGCCACAGTTCTATCTCAGAACACTTGATATTACCGGTGAGATTATTCTTCCCGAAGGTACTGAGATGATCATGCCCGGTGACAATGTTTCAATCATTGTGGATTTGATTTATCCTGTAGCTATCAACAAGGGATTACGCTTTGCTATTCGTGAAGGTGGTCGTACAGTTGGTGCTGGTCAGGTGACTGAAATTGTTAAATAGTTTTCGTGTATAAATATCATGATAAATTCGTTACCGAAGGGTGACGGATTTATCTGTTTAAGGCATACGGGTGTAGCTCAGCTGGTAGAGCACTGGTCTCCAAAACCAGGTGTCGGGCGTTCGAGTCGCTCCTCCCGTGCCAAATAAAAGATTATGAAGAAAATAGTTTTATATTTTGAAGAGTCCTACAAAGAACTCATACATAAAGTAACCTGGCCATCATGGAAAGAACTGCAGGGCAGTGCTATCCTTGTGATGGTTTCATCAATGATGATTGCTATTGTCGTTGCCCTGATGGATCTGGGCTTCAAAAATATTATGAATTGGATTTATGGGCTATTTTCTTAATCCTTCGGAAGGAATTTAAACATGGAAGACCAGGAAAAAAAATGGTATGTTCTCCGTGCTATTGGTGGTAAGGAAAAGAAGGTTAAGGAATACATTGAAAGTGAAATAACCCGACTTAACCTGCAGGAATTTATATCCCAGGTGCTTATACCTACTGAAAAAGTATACCAGATCCGTAATGGTAAAAAAATCAGCAAGGAAAGAAGTTACTTTCCCGGATATGTTCTCATCGAAGCTGCATTGGTAGGTGAAATACCGCATATGCTCAAAAATATCACCCATGTGATTGGATTCCTGGGTTCGAAAGGAGATGAGTTACCAACTCCTTTGCGTACATCAGAAGTAAACCGCATTCTGGGCAAGGTGGATGAGCTGGCTGAAGGAGATGAAGAACTCAATGTACCGTTTTATGTTGGCGAATCTGTAAAGGTCATTGACGGACCGTTCAACAGCTTCACCGGCGTTATCGAAGAAGTGAACGATGAAAAGAAAAAGCTCAAGGTCATGGTGAAGATCTTTGGGCGTAAAACTCCGCTGGAGTTAAGTTTTATGCAGGTGGAAAAAGAATAAACCCGCTTATACAATATACGTGAACAGATGATTGTAACAACCCTAATGCTTCCTGAATAATCATCCTGCAACGTGTGGATCAACTATATAAATTAGAAACAAGTAAATTATGGCAAAAGAGGTTGCTGGACTAATTAAATTGCAGATCAAGGGGGGTGCCGCTAATCCGTCACCACCGGTGGGACCTGCTCTGGGTTCGAAAGGCGTGAACATTATGGAATTCTGTAAGCAGTTCAATGCACGTACCCAGGATAAAGCTGGTAAAGTACTGCCGGTTGTGATCACGGTGTACAGCGACAAGTCATTTGACTTTATCGTAAAAACTCCTCCGGTAGCCGTTCAGCTCCTGGAAGCTTCCAAGGCAAAATCCGGTTCGGCAGAACCAAACCGGAACAAGGTAGCCTCCATTTCCTGGGAACAGGTAAGAGCCATTGCTGAAGATAAGATGCCTGATCTTAATTGTTTCACCATCGATTCAGCAATGAAAATGGTTGCCGGTACTGCCCGTAGTATGGGTATTACCGTAAAGGGTGATGCCCCAGTAAACAAGTAAACTTTATTTCCGGACTAACATGGCAAATTTGACAAAAAAAAGAAAGTCGGCTCTTGAAAAGATAGAACCGGCCAAACAATATAAGCTGTCAGAAGCGGCCGACCTTGTGAAGGTAGTTACTACCACAAAGTTTGACGCATCGGTAGATATAGATGTAAGGCTGGGTATCGATCCAAGGAAAGCCAACCAAATGGTTAGGGGCGTTGTTACGCTACCCCATGGTACCGGTAAGCAGATCAGAGTGCTTGTACTTTGTACTCCCGATAAAGAGGAAGAGGCAAAGGCTGCAGGCGCTGATTACGTTGGCCTTGACGATTATGTTGAAAAGATCACCAATGGGTGGACTGATGTAGACGTAATTATCACCATGCCTGCTGTTATGGGCAAAATCGGAAAATTGGGCAAGATCCTGGGTCCCCGTGGACTCATGCCGAACCCAAAGAGCGGTACTGTAACTATGGAAGTAGGAAAAGCTGTCAAGGAAGTAAAAATGGGTAAAATCGACTTTAAAGTCGACAAAGCCGGAATTGTGCATACTTCAATCGGTAAAGTATCTTTCGAAGCTGATAAAATCGCTGAAAATGCCAGGGAATTTTTGCATACCCTGGTTAAACTTAAGCCATCAGCAGCTAAAGGTTCATATATCCGCAGTATTTTCATTTCCAGTACAATGAGCCCCGGAATTAAGGTCGATGCCAAAGCATTCGACGAATAATCTAAAGACCATATTACATTATGAATAGGGACGAAAAAAACAGGATTATCGATAACCTGACTGATTCAATCAGCCAAGCCAAACATTTCTATCTCGCTGATATTTCGGATTTAAATGCCGAAACCACCAGCAAACTGAGAAGGGCTTGCTTTGAAAGAAATATCACGCTGGTTGTCGTGAAAAATACCCTGCTTCAAAAGGCTTTGGAGAAATTTGAAGGCAAATTTGCAGGACTTTATGACGTTTTGAAGGATTCCACTTCAATCATGTTTACCGAGAAGAATAACATTCCGGCAAAACTGATCAAGGAATTCAGAAAAACCGGACCAAAGCCCCTGCTCAAAGCAGCCTTCGTGGAAGAATCAATATACATTGGCGATGATCAGCTCGATGCATTGTCAGGTATTAAGTCTAAGGAAGAACTTATCGGCGATCTTGTATTCTTATTGCAGTCGCCTGCACGTAACGTTCTTTCCGCCTTACAGTCCGGTGGTAGCAAACTGGCTGGTATTGTTAAAACTTTAAGTGATAAAGAATAAATATTTTGATAACTATTAATATTCAATTAAAATGGCAGATTTGAAAGCTTTCGCAGAACAATTGGTTAACTTAACTGTTAAAGAAGTAAACGAATTAGCCAAGATATTAAAGGAGGAGTACGGGATTGAACCCGCCGCCGCTGCTGTTGCAGTTGCTGGTCCTGCCGCTGCTGGTGAAGTAAAGGCTGAAGAAAAATCAACTTTTTCAGTATTCATGAACCATCCGGGTGGTGCCAAACTCCAAATTGTAAAACTGGTTAAAGATATTACAAACCTGGGTCTGAAAGAAGCCAAAGAGCTTGTTGACAAATCCCCGGTGGCAATAAAGGAAAATGTTTCCAAAGAAGAAGCTGAATCTATTAAAGCACAATTAGCTGAAGCAGGAGCCGACGTTGAACTTAAATAAAGTACCCTGCGTGTGATAACATTTAGGTTTAGTCCCGATGATTCGGGACTAAACCTTTTTGTCATTTCTCATAACTTTAGTTCAACACCTTATTTTAAGACATAATGACCAATTTAAACTTGCAACGAATCAGTTTTGCCAGGACCAAAAACCAGATGTCCTATCCTGATTTTCTCGAGATCCAGTTGAAATCATTCCGTGATTTCTTCCAGCTGGAAACCACTCCTGAAAACAGAAAAAATGAAGGACTGTTCAAGGTTTTCCAGGAAAACTTCCCGATCACTGATACCCGGAACAATTTTGTTCTTGGAATTCATGGATTACTTTGTTGATCCTCCGCGGTATTCAATTGAAGAATGTATTGAAAGAGGACTGACTTACAGTGTACCGCTGAAAGCAAAACTCAAGTTATATTGTACCGATCCCGAACACGAAGATTTTGATACCGTGATTCAGGATGTATACCTGGGTACCATTCCTTATATGACGCGAACGGGGACTTTTCGTGATCAACGGAGCGGAACGTGTTGTTGTTTCCCAGCTTCACCGGTCGCCCGGGGTATTCTTCGGACAGAGCATACATGCCAACGGCACCAAACTTTACTCTGCCAGGATCATTCCTTTTAAAGGTTCATGGATTGAATTTGCGACCGATATTAACAACGTGATGTATGCTTACATCGATCGTAAGAAAAAATTACCTGTAACCACCCTGCTCAGAGCTATCGGTTTTGAAAGTGATAAAGATATTCTTGAGATATTTGACCTGGCCGATGAAATCAAAGTTTCAAAAACGGCGCTGAAAAAGCTTGTAGGCCGTAAACTGGCTGCACGTGTTCTGAAATCATGGGTTGAAGACTTCGTTGATGAAGATACCGGTGAAGTGGTTTCCATCGAACGTAATGAAATTATCATCGACCGCGAAACAGTTCTTGCTGGATGATCATATCGATCCGATTATTGACTCAGGTGCAAAGACCATCCTTTTACATAAGGAAGGTCAGAACCTCACTGATTTCGAAATTATTTACAATACCTTACAAAAAGACCCCTGTAACTCTGAAAAAGAAGCTGTGCTTCATATATACAGGCAGTTGCGTAACAGCGAACCACCTGATGAAGCTACAGCACGCGATGTAATCGACAAACTGTTCTTCTCCGATAAACGGTATGACCTCGGCGAAGTTGGCCGTTACAGGATCAACAAAAAACTGGGTCTTGATACTGCAATGGACATGAAAGTCCTGACCAAGGAAGATATTATCCGCATTATCAAGTATCTCATTGAACTGATCAACTCAAAAACCGATGTGGATGATATCGACCACCTGAGCAACCGTCGTGTACGTACGGTAGGCGAACAACTGGCCACCCAGTTTGGCGTTGGTCTTGCCCGTATGGCCAGTACCATCCGTGAAAGAATGAATGTCCGGGATAACGAGGTGTTTACACCCATTGATCTGATCAATTCGAAAACTCTTTCCTCGGTTATCAATTCGTTCTTTGGAACCAACCAGTTGTCACAGTTCATGGATCAAACCAATCCACTGGCTGAAATCACCCACAAGCGGAGGATGTCTGCACTGGGACCAGGCGGTTTTCGCGCGAACGTGCGGGTTTCGAGGTTCGTGACGTTCACTACACCCATTATGGTCGTCTCTGCCCTATTGAAACTCCTGAAGGTCCGAATATCGGTCTGATCTCTTCACTTTGTGTATATGCAAAGATCAATGTACTGGGCTTTATTGAAACTCCTTATCGAATGGTGGATAACGGAACCGTTAATCTTTCCATGGAAGGTATTATCTGGCTTAGCGCCGAAGAGGAAGAATCAAAGGTAATTGCCCAGGCCAATGCGCCGGTCAAAGAAGGTGGCGAATTTGAAAATACAAAGGTAAAGCCCGTTATAACGGTGACTTCCCTCTTTCAGATGCCCATGACGTTGACCTCATGGACGTTGCACCAAACCAGATCGCATCCATTGCCGCGTCACTCATTCCGTTCCTCGAACATGATGATGCCAACCGTGCGCTGATGGGATCAAACATGATGCGGCAGGCTGTTCCGCTGATCAACCCTGAAGCACCTGTTGTGGGTACCGGTATTGAACACGAAGTGGTAAGGGATTCACGTTTCCTGGTTATTGCAGATAATGACGGTGTTGTTGAATATGTAGATTCAAACGAAATCGTTCTGCGCTATGTAATGACCGAAGAAGAAAAATTTGTAAGTTTTGACGGAGATGTAAGCCGCTACAAACTGCTGAAATACCGCAAAACCAACCAGAATACATGTATCAACCTCAAGCCTATTGTTAACAAGGGTGACAAGGTTGTCAAGGGCCAGATCCTCACTGAAGGATATTCCACCAGCCAGGGCGAACTGGCATTGGGCAGGAACCTGATGGTGGCTTTCATGCCCTGGAAAGGTTATAATTTTGAGGATGCTATCGTTATTTCTGAACGGGTTGTTCGTGAAGATCTTTTCACTTCCATTCATATTGATGAATATATGCTGGAAGTAAGGGATACAAAACGTGGCCTTGAAGAACTGACGGCCGACATTCCCAATGTAAGCGAGGAAGCTACCCGCAACCTCGATGAGAACGGTCTGATCAGGATAGGTGCCGAGGTAAATCCCGGTGATATCCTTATTGGAAAAATCACTCCAAAAGGTGAATCCGATCCTTCTCCTGAAGAAAAACTCCTCCGGGCGATCTTCGGTGATAAGGCAGGTGATGTGAAAGATGCCTCTTTGAAGGCACCCCCTTCACTGGTCGGCGTTGTGATCGATAAAAAGCTTTTCTCCCGTTCAATCAAGGATAAGAAGCTGAAATCCTCAACAAAACCGATCCTTGATAAGATTGAAGAGGAATTTGAGCGCAATTCAAATGAATTGAAGGCCAAACTCATCGATAAGCTGTTTATCGTGGTAAATGGCAAAACTTCACAGGGAGTAAAGGACTACTACAGTGTAGACGTGATTCCCAGGGGTGCCAAGTTTACCCTGAAATTGTTGCAGGATATCGATTTTCATAACATCAATCCGAACAAATGGACCACGGACAAGGACAAGAATGAAACAATCAAGACCTTGATCCACAACTATATAATCAAGCACAAGGAAGTTGATGCCATTTA
>CAWEGX010000011.1:0-149963 GCA_963808745.1 uncultured Bacteroidales bacterium | reverse complement strand
GGATATTTATTGTTTTAACCCTAAAGAAAAAAATGAAAATTAGTGTGGAAAATCATGTTGTCGGAGCACTTAATTCCGTATCACACTTAGTTGCAACTCTGCCAAAAAACTCACTTTCTTCAAAATAAAAGTTGCAACCCTCACCCTCAAATTTACGATACCTCTCATCCTTAGAATTAGTGGGGATTTCAGAATGTAATAAAAAGAAACAAGAGGTCTATTTTGACCTCTTGTGCCTCTGGGTACCCGGAGCGGGAATTGAACCCGCACAGCCATTACTGGCCACAGGATTTTAAGTCCTGCGTGTCTACCAATTCCACCATCCGGGCGGACTTCTTTATGTAAAAAAAAGGGCTCCGATAAATCGGCTCTTGACTGAGCGGAAAACGAGACTCGAACTCGCGACCCCGACCTTGGCAAGGTCGTGCTCTACCAACTGAGCTACTTCCGCAATAATTCTTTTTCCAAGAACTATATCCACTTTGTGTTTGGCACCTCAAATGGTGGTGCAAAATTAAAATAGTTTTTGATTTCTACAAATTAAATTTGGGACAACAGCTTACTTATCTGCTTTTAAAATTACAATTAATGGATAAGTTATGCGGGACCGGCCCAGCACAAATGGCAACGTCACCAATATGATATTAAATCAGGTTATAAACTGAAATAATAATTATATTTGAGTTAGTAAAATGGTTTGGTAACGTTTTTTTTTAATGAAAAATCACTGCTCACACTTCTCCGGAATAGTGTGCTCAATATCATCGAAATCTACACGTTTGGACCAAAAACGGTGTTGAAATTGCCAGCGGCGTAACATCTGCTATTGCGCTGCCCATTGGTGTGCATGCCATTCAGCTCACCATCACCACCTGCTTAATCCTTACCAAATCTGCAATGGGTGTAATAATTATTTAAATGCCGTTGATAGTACTTAAAAAAACATACAATGATATCCTCCACCGAGGCCAACCCGGGTAATATCGGCGAAAGTAAGGTGCTGAATGTGGAGATCACGAATGATGATTTATCAGCCAGAGAACCCTTGTAGAATTAAAATAGAAAAGCGAACATGAATAAAAACAGCAAAAATCTCCTGATCAATACATTTTTCGAAAACCTCGAAACCTTGATTCCTTCCTATTCAGCCAATCCTCTCGATGCATTTGCCAAAGGGAATGTAGCCGTTTGTGTGATAGACGCAGAGGGAAATGTCTTCGGAAAAATCTGGGGCGACCAAAAAGTTACCGGTCGCAATTTTTTCAAAAATGCCTGGATCAAAGCCAGTCAGGTTTGGATTACCGGGATGAAAACCGGTGAATATGAGAAAAAACTGTACAACGATGAATTTGATGAAGGGAAATACGGCATCAGCAAGCCCGACCTGATTGGCTGGGAAGGCGGCCAACCGGTTACACTGAAAGATGGAACCCGGCTATCGGTCGGATTCAGCGGTTTCCGCGGAATCAATGATCTTGCGATTGTAACCAGAGCCTTTGAGATGGCTGAAGTTCAGGTATAAATATAAAGTCCATATTTAATCAATACCAATATGAGATTCGCTGAAAAACTTGCACTTTTTCTTGCCGGAACCGCACTTTGTTTTTCGCCGGTATTTGCCCAAAAAGAAATGCAAAAAGCCGGCACAGATGCCAATTGGCCGATCATCGTCCGCAAAGGCGATCAGCTTTTCGAAGGTGATAAACCGTTTCGCTTTCTGGGAATGGCCGCACCAAATATTCAGGCCAACGAAAATCAGGTCAGGGTCGATCGCACCAACCGTTTCCCTGATGATTACGAAATCAGTGATATTCTGGATGGAATCCGTCGCGAAGGGGGTCGGGCAACCCGGACTTTTTCGCTTTCCGTTTTTCATCCCGATGATAAAGACATGCCGGTTTATATCACCGGTCACCGCCAGTACAACGAGGAAGCTTTTCAATGCCTCGACCGCATCATCGCTTTAGGACACGAATACGATGTGCGGATGATCATCCCGTTTATTGCTTCACAGTCGTTTGCCAGCGTTCGCGGTGTGGATGAATTTTCGGCGCTTGCCGGTAAACCCAAAGGTTCATTTTGGACTGATCCGGAGCAAAAAGCCGATTTCAAGCATTTTCTGGATTTTATCCTGAACCGGAAAAACACGGTTAATGGCATTCTCTATAAAAATGATCCGGCGATTCTGGCCTGGCAATTGGGCAATGAATTTGGCAGTTATCCCGGTGATCGCGGACTGAAGTACGATGAATGGTCGCCCAAAATTCTGGACTGGAGCTTAGAAATGGCGGCATATATCAAAAAGATTGACCCGAATCACCTGGTGATGGAAGCCGGTGGTGCCGACCGCGAAAAGCTGATTGCCGATCCGAATATCGATGTCATCAGCGATCATTTATATGAATACTGGAATAAAATGAGCGGAAAACCATACATACTGGCACCGCTGGCGCTCGAATCCTACAACCAGTGCAAAGGCCGCAAACCGCTGATGGTAGATGAGTTCGGCCTGGGAACGACTGAAAACCTCCGCGAACTCATGAAAACCATTCGCGAATCAGGAATTGTTGGCGGTCTGATGTGGAGTATCCGTGCCCACCGCCGTGACGGAGGCTGGTACTATCACAACGAAGGCGGAACACCGGTAAATTCTTTCCATGTTCCTGGTTTTTCAGCCGGTTTTGTGTTTGATGAAGTCCGAATACTTGAGCTGCTGCGGAAAGAAGCTTATCTCATTCGTGGAATTCCGGCTCCTGAAGTTGAAAAACCTGCTCCTGCTCCGGTTCTGTTCCTGAAAAAAGATGGCTTTACCTGGCGCGGATCAACCGGCGCAGCTTATTATACCATCGAGCGGGCTGAATCAGCTAAAGGTCCATGGAAAATGGTGGCTACAGGATTGGAAGATTCTGTGCTTGGCGAAGTGGCGAAATTTGAGGAATCGCCTGCCGGGTCAGAACCACTGACGCTGTATGCCGACGAAACCGCCGATTCAGAAAAAACCTATTTTTACCGGATTAAAGGCGTGAATGTGGCTGGTGATTCCGGATATTCCGAGGTCGTAAAAGTTCAAAAATAATATCGGAACACGTAAAATAAAAACCTAACTAGAAACTATCACTAACTATGGCTACAGAAAAAATCACCCTGAAAGAGAAAATTGGTTACGGATTTGGCGATGCAGCTTCGTCCATGTTCTGGAAGATTTTCGGCATGTATTCCCTGTTTTTTTATACCGATGTTCTCGGAATTACGGCGGCCGCAGCCGGAACCATGTTTCTGGTAGCCCGTTTGTGGGATTCTTTTTTCGATGTTTTTGTGGGAATTATCAGCGACCGTACCAAAAGCCGCTACGGAAAGTACCGGCCGTTTTTATTGTGGTTTGCCATTCCGTTTGCAGTTATGGGCGCGATCACCTTCTTCGCTCCTGATTTCGGTCAAACCGGAAAATTGGTTTATGCCTACATTACCTATTCATTGATGATGATCGTGTATTCGATGATCAATGTACCTTATGCTTCCCTGTTGGGCGCCATTTCTTCCGATCCTACCGAACGAAATTCCCTTTCATCTTACCGCATGTCGTTTGCCTTCATCGGCAGTTTTGTGACCTTCATGTTGCTGCAACCCCTGATCGACTTTTTTTCCAAAACATTTGGACACCAAACTGTAGCGGAGGCTGCAAAAGCCGCTGAATCTTCAGTCAGTACTTCCCCGGTTGGCTGGGTGATGGGTGTCGGCGCCATCGGAATGATTTGTGTTGTTCTTGTTTATGTTGTGCTTCCGCTGGACAAAAGAACGGGTAACCCAAATCGAAAGTGAAAAAAATATTTCTGTCAAACAGGATTTGAAAAACCTGTTTCATAATGCGCCCTGGTGGATTTTGGTTGCGACCGGTCTGGCTGCCCTGCTTTTCAATGCCGTCCGCGACAGTGTTGCCATTTACTTCTTCAGGGATTACGTGCAGGTAAACTATCGGATGGCAGGAACCGGATGGGATATGACCACGATTTACTTCCTGGTTGGTCAGGCTGCCAACCTGATCGGGGTAATGGCAGCACCTGCCATTTCAAGAAGATACGGTAAGAAAAGGACCTACATGATTGCCATCCTCATTGCCGGAATACTGAGCACCGGCTTCTACTTCATTCCAAACAACATCACCTGGATCCTGATCTTCCAGTTCATGATCTCTATTTTTGCCGGATATGTGCTGCCCCTGTTGTGGTCGATGTTTGCAGATATTGTAGATCACCAGGAACTGATTACCGGCCGTCGGGCAACAGGCCTGATCTTCTCTTCCTCATCCATGTCGCAAAAATTAGGCTGGGCTTTGGGCTCGGCCATGAGCGGATGGATCCTGGCTGTGTTCCATTATGTGCCCAATGCGTTGCAACAAAGTTCTGAAACCATTTTTGGCGAACACATCATGATCAGTATCATGCCGGCAGCGTGTTGTGTGCTGGCTTTCGTGGGCATGTTCTTCTATCCCCTGTCTGACAAAAAAGTCAGGGAAAATTCGGAACAGCTGGCACTGAAAAGGATTAAGGCATAAACTAAAAAACGACAACAGGTTAATGATGAGCCGGAGGATAACATCCTGGCTCATTTTTCCGATATGGCTTTGAAAGCCTGATTAAATAAACCAATATGCAAAGAAGGACATTCATTAAATCATCCGTTTTGGGAACCGGTTTATTGCTGACCGGACACCATGCTGTTGCTTCAGTCCTGAAAAACAGGTTAGCAACAAACAAGCGGGAGCGCATGTTACAATGGCTGGAAGGGAAATCTGAAGCCGGTTATATACCTGCAGCATTTTTTATGCACTTCGATGAAAATCATAAGGTTGGTTCAGCTGCCGCAGCAAAACATATTGAATATTTCGATTATACCGATATGGATTTCGTGAAAATTCAATACGAACAACATTATGAACCTGTCGATTATCTGAAAAAACCTGCTGACTGGTCTAAGATGACTCCGAGAAAACTTGATTTTTACGAACCTCAGCTTCAGACTGTCCGCGAAATTGTAAAGGCTAAAAAGAAAGAGGCATTGATTGTAATGACCCTCTATTCTCCCTTTATGTGGGCCGGGCATTGTGCCACCCTCCCCGTTTTGCTGCAACATATGGAAGAAAATCCTGATGCAGTAAAAAAAGGCCTTGATGTTCTTACCGAAAGCCTGATGCTTTTTGCTAAAGCCTGCATTGACACAGGAGTTGATGGCTTTTATATGTCAACTCAAGGTTCCGAAACCGGCCAACTTAAAAATGCATCACTTTTCCATGACTATGTAAAACCTTCGGATTTAGTGGTAATGAATGAAGTAACATCAAGATGCAATTTCAACATTCTCCATGTTTGCGATTACAATGCCCCCTATGCAAATTACAGCGCAGTTCTCGATTATCCGGGACAAGTGGTTAACTGCAGTCCGCAGCTAACCGGCAAATTATTATCATGGAAAGAAATCTCATCCATGTTTAAAAGACCGGTAATGGGAGGAATGGAAAGAAAAGGCGTTATATACAAGGGTAGTATGCAGGAAATTGAAGATGAGGTAAAAAGCATTATCAAAGACACTCCAAAACAATTTATACTTGGCGCTGAATGTACCGTACCGGGCAATACCGACTGGGACCATATAAAAAAGGCTATTGCCGTTGCCCATAACCATGCTCAGTAAATATCTGTCCAACAAATCCTAAATAATTATGAATAGACTAGTCAAAAATTCCTTGTCCCTCATTTTCCTGTCTTGCTGTCTTGTATTACAGGCTGTTGCACAACCAATTATAACCCCCTGGGGGAACATCAAAGGATTTATCGTGAATGGTGAAAGAATGAATTTCGAAACATCAGTCCGGTCGGTTAAAAACGACTGGAGCGGATGTATCTCATCCGAAAGATGTAACTGGCAGGGGACCCAGACTTATTCATTTTCCGGGAATACAACCAGGATGTCGCACTTTCTGCAGGCCCTTCCGTTAAACTACGCCGAAAAGTTCACTGAAACAAGCCCTAACTCTGTTAATGTTGAAGTATCGCTTGATGCCACAGCTGAAATCGACCAGGCAGGAACCTATTTTTGTTTCGAAATTCCAGGCAATGAGTTTGTCGGCGGAACGCTCGACATTTTTTCAGGTCGGACCAAAAATGGGTCGGTAAGCTTAAAATCCTCCATCCCTGACGGTAAAAATGAATACATCAGGAAAAAGGGCAACAAAATAATAGTAAAAACCAGTAACCGGGAATATGAAGTAATTGCCGACAACAATTCGGAGATATTGGTAAAGCAAAATTTTATCGATCGCCCGGGTTATTTGAATGACCCTTTGCCAGCCAAAGAATTTGTTGCTTCAGACCCGAACCAACCCATTGCCAACTACCAGGTTTACTTTACACTAATTCAAGGCAAGGCAAAAAAAGGAGACAGACGAACGGCCGGCTATACTGTTAACGTAAAAGGCAGCATCGATAACGAAGATGTCCGGATGACCATCGATCCGGGCAAACCGGGCAGGCCGTTTAAAGGGATAGGCAGTAATTATCGGGTAAATGATCTCGACAAAGGTTCGATGGTTATCAATTATTGTCTGGATAGTCTTCGTGTTGCATGGTCGCGTATTGCGTTAGACTGGAGAGAGTGGCAACCAGATGAAAACGAAGATCCGCTTCTGAATGCCAGGGCAGGTAAATTATCGAAAGGTTTTTACGATCAGATAGAGATGGCCCGCATTTTGGCCAAACGCCACATACCAATCATATTAACAGTATGGTCGCCCCCTGTCTGGGCAATCGACACCACTAAGCACAACAGGCAGGGATTGGAACATGACGCCAAGATTTCGCTTGATCGTAAAATGATTGATAAAATGTGTCAATCTCTGGCCGATTATATTTCATACTTAAAAACGGATTACGGAATAGAAATTCAGTTATTCAGCTTTAACGAAGTTGACTATGGCGTGATGGTATATCACACACCTGAAGAACATGCTTTTTATGCAAAGGCGATCGGAAAATATTTTGCGTCGAGAGGATTGGTTACCAGGATAATGTTAGGTGATACCGGTGCAGGCACTATCCGGTCGAATAAAATTGTTATCCCGGCAGTCGAAGATCCATCCATTCACCCATATATCGGGGCGGTTGCATTTCATACCTGGCATGGATGTACAGAGGCCGATTGCAAGGCCTGGGCATTATCGGCACAGAAATTAAATGTGCCCTTAATTGTTACTGAAGGGGGTCCAAATTCCGCACAACACCGTTACCCTCAAAACTTTCTCGAAAAATCTTTTCAATTATCTGAAATCGATTTATACCTGAGAGTTTGCAAATACGCACAGCCCGTTTCCATATTGGAGTGGCAGTTGACTCCCGATTATTCGGTATTGACAGGTCAGGGTTTATACGGCGATAACGGCCCGCTGCGTCCCACGCAGCGTTTCTGGAACCTGAAACAATTAGGTTCAACCCCCGAAGGTTCATTTGCTATTCCTGTTGAGGTTGACAGGCCAAATATCACTGCGACGGCATTCGCCGATATCCTCAATGGATTGTATTCCATCCATATGGTAAACAACGGGGCAACCAGAAAAGTAACAATCTCCGGCATTCCGGAATCGGTGAAATCGTTCAACGTCTATGTTACTGATGCAACACGGGGAATGGAAAAAACAAATACTGTAAAGGTCGACAATGGAAAAGTTAACTTCACGCTTGAGGCTCAAACTTACACCAGCCTCATGTCGAACTAAGAACAAAATCATGGCAAACTTAAAACTCAGCATTTCTGCAACATTTCTTCTTCTTTTAGCAATGAGCCTTCAGGCACAGATTCTGAAAACAGAATGCCTGAATTCAAAGGTAAATCAGTACCAGAAAGCGGAATGGCAGATCGAACTAAAATCCGGCTGGACCAATCCTTATGCCGATTCCGAAATTGCATTGGATATGCAGATTACTTCTCCCTCAGGCAAAAAACTGATCCTGCCCTGCTTTTATGAGTCGGGAAAGCCGGGAGAAAAATCATTCTGGAAAGCCCGCTTTACTCCCCGCGAAACCGGTGTATATTCTTATCAATTCGAACTGAAGGAAAAAGGAAAAGTGGTTTCCAGTCAGTCAAAAGCCGAATTCAGGGTCAATGCGTCAAAAGCAAAAGGGTTCCTGAATCCGAACGATTTATGGACTTTCCGCTACGACAACGGCGAACTTTTTCGTGGCATCGGTGAAAATATTGGCTGGGAATCGCGCGATTCGGATGATTCGAAGTACTTCGAAAACCTTCAGGAAGATAAGCGCTTTAATTACGATTACATGCTGAAAAAGCTGGCTGCCAACGGGGGTAATTTCTTCCGCACCTGGATGATTTACTGGAATCTGCCTGTTGACTGGAAAACAGTGAACAACAACAGCCGTTACCAGAATACCACTTCACCCTATAACGAAAGCGGCATGAAACGGATGGATCACCTGGTTCAGCTTTGCGATTCACTGGGCATCCACATGATGCTGGCGCTCGAAAGCCATGCCGGGTACATGGGCGATGGCTGGAAAATGAGCAGCTACAATGTGGCCAATGGCGGCCCGGCAAAAACACCGGTCGAATTTTTCACCCTCCCGGAAGCCAAACAGCAATATAAAAACAAATTGCGCCTGATGGTCGCCCGTTATGGCTACAGTCCTGCCATTGGTGCCTGGGAGTTTTTCAACGAAATCGACAATGCCATGTATGCCGGAAAGCCTGAAGACCGCATTCCCGATGCCGTTATCGCCTCCTGGCATGACGAAATGAGCACTTACCTGAAAAGTGTCGATCCTTATCAGCACCTGGTTACCACCAGTATTTCACATCGTGATGTCCAGGGCATGAACGACCTGAAAAACATGGACCTGAACCAAAAACACATTTATAAAAACACTTCAGCTATTCCCGGTACAATCCGCGATTACACCCAAAAACACAACAAGCCCTACGTGATTGGAGAAGCAGGTTACGAATGGGACTGGAGCAAAAATTTCAATGACTTTGCCGAAGATATGGATGGCGATTTTAAACGTGCTTTGTGGCTGGGTATGTTCAGTCCAACACCCGTTTTGCCCATGAGCTGGTGGTGGGAATTCTTCGAAAACCGGGGTATGATGAGCTATTTCAAGCCAGTGAGCGAAATGAACCGCATGATGCTCGAAGCCGGGAAAGGAAAGTTTGAATCGTTTGCGGTAAAAACCAACCAGAATGGAGTTCAGGCTTATGCAGTTCGTTGCGGAGAAAAGAGTTTCGTTTACCTGTATAATCCCGGTGAAAACTTCGAAGGCATTCAGTTAAGCGGCATGGAAGCACCAAAAAGAAAAGCCGGATTAAGCCTTTTTGATTGTGAAACCGGAAAGTACAGCAGCTTGAAATTTTCGGTGTTGCCTGATAAAAGCCTGAATATTGACCAAATTGAACTTCCGTCGAAAGGCAATACCATTCTGATCCTGGAATAAACCAACTTAAGCCCCCATATCCGGTCACCGATGCGGTGAGGATCAGGTCGTGAAGCCTCGAATGCCGCCCGATCACTTCTTCCTCAATGAATTTCCATCCTCCGATCGTTTAAATCTGAAACAGTGTTGATTTATTCAACATACGCTCTATTCATACTGATGCTCAAAAATATACAACGATTTATTAAAGTGAGTGTATATATTTTCAACACTCTGTGATAGTTATTCATTAAGCATTCAATCACTATTTTGTTGATTATCTTATTGATACATGATATGGCATTGTTATTGGGATGGTTTATTGCAAACGGTATTGACAAATGATCCCAATTGAATTGTGAATCCCGGCATATAAACATTGATATGAAATCCATAAAAACCAGCATCATGAAATACTTGACATTGTTCGGCTTTGTATTGCCGATTACGCTCAGCTGCAATTTTGTTTTTAGCCAGAGCTTATCAGAAAATAAGGATAATCCCGCCGGTTCGGTTAATGGGAATACGGTAACAGTAATGACCACTCCGGAGCTAAACAACCTGACAGCAGACTGGATCAGGGGATATGAGAAGCTAAATCCGGATGCTAAATTCTTGGTCAGTAATATCATTGACAACGAAATCAATAGACCGGGGGCTATTTACTTCTTGCCGGCTGATTACCTTACAGCTCCAGCCAACTGGAAAATCAATATCGGACACAATGTGATTGTTCCCGTCCTGAATGCAAAGAATCCGATGATCAATGAAATAGCAGCCCAGGGCATTTCAACCAGTGAATTTGCATCGCTCTTTTCGGGTTCCGGAAAAATCAGCTGGTCAGATTTAATCAGTGGCGGGCAAAATAAACCTGTCCATCAATATATTATTGACAATGCTGAAATAAAAACAAGCGTTTCAGATTTCATGAAAACAGATCCGGCGGCATTAAATGCTTACCTGGTTGCAAAACCAGAGGAGTTTATTGCTGCAATTCAGAAGGATCCTTATGCCATGGGCTTCTGCAGACTTTCCGATGTCAGGAGAGAAGGTCTGAATGGAATCGAGGAGAATATCATGCTTTTGCCAATTGATAAGAATGGGAATGGCCATATAGATTTTTTTGAGAGCATCTATCATTCGCCGGATGAGCTGTCAAGAGGAGTCTGGATTGGTAAATACCCGCATGCTTTGTCCGGGAGCATTTATGCCGTGTCACAAGCCAGACCCACTGATAAAAATGCACTCGCATTCCTTACCTGGATAGTGACTGACGGTGGAAAATATCTTGCTTCCAACGGGTACGGCGAATTGATCAACCTCGAAAAGCAATCCAACCTGGCTTCCCTGATGAACAATCCGGAAAATGAAGATACCCTGGCACAAACAGGTAATGCTTCCCCTTCATGGCTCGTCATCCTTATTGCCGTGATCGCCACAGGGATCTTGCTATTGCTGGCAGTCCGGGTTTTTGCAGGCAGGAAACGCGACGCATACTAAAGAAGAGAAAATGCTGACACCCGCATTCACAACCGAAATTGTTCCTGGTCCCGAAGGTTTATATTACGATAAAACGCATACCTGGACCTTCCTGGAAAAAGATGGACATATCAGGGTAGGAATTGATGATTTTCTGCAGCACGCAACTGGAACCATAACCCGGGTAATCATGAAGGAACCCGGTGAAACCCTTAGAAGGGGTGAAAAGATCCTTACCCTGACAAAATTTGGCAAGCAGTTGAACCTGTATTCACCGGTATCAGGAACCATTAAGGCCCGGAATGTAAATCTCCAGGAAAACTCATCACTGGTTAATACTTCTCCCTTTGCTGACGGTTGGGTTTACCTGGTTGAACCAAAGAACTGGCTGAGGGAGCTCCAGTTTATGATGATGGCAGAAAAACACAGGGAATGGCTGAAGGATGAATATGCCCGCCTCAGGAATTTCTTTGAGGGCGCACTGAAAACCCAACATGCCACCTTTGAATTTGCAGTTCTTCAGGATGGCGGTGAACTCAGGGACAATCTGCTGGCCGATCTGGGGCCCGAAGTATGGGAAGAATTCCAGAAGCATTTCATTGACCCTTCCAGGTAAATTGCACAAAGAATATTGCCTTATTTTAAAACCAAAAATAATGGGTATAGACCGCCGAATTTTTTTTAAAACACTGGGAGTGACCGGGGCTGCCCTGGCGCTGGGAACAAAGCTTGGAGCCGAAGTTACTGATGATGAAGAAATAGAATTCCAGGGCATACTTTACGATTCCACCCGGTGTATAGGATGCAGGTATTGTGAACTGGTCTGTGCTGAAGCACATAATCTTCCGGTACCAAAAGGTAAACTGAAAACCGGCGTCCTGCGCAGGAACAGTGAAACCCAAAGGACTGTGATCAACAAATTTGCCACCTCAAAAGGTGAGGTATCCAGTAAGAAGCAATGCATGCACTGCAATGAACCTGCCTGTGCAGCTGCCTGTCTCACCCAGGCGATGCATAAGACAAAGGAGGGTCCGGTAATCTGGAGAAGCGATAAATGCATGGGCTGCCGGTTTTGTATGGTATCCTGCCCTTTTGACGTCCCTAAATTCGAATACCACAGTGCGAATCCGAAAATCCAGAAGTGCGATATGTGCTACGACAGAATAAAAGAGGGCAAAATTCCTGCTTGTGCCGAAGCCTGCGGAGAAGCTCTGCTATTCGGTCCGCGCAGGGAACTCATTGCAGAAGCCAGGAGAAGAATTGCTGAAAATCCCAAGGATTATGTTGATGAGATCTATGGAGAATATGTTGCCGGGGGTACGGGTTTCCTTACTATCGGTCCTGTGCCTTTTAAGGAACTTGGCATGAATACCGAACTTCAGAATTCCTCCTATCCGGCACTTACGAAAGGATTCCTTTACAGCGTTCCGGCAGTTTTTGTGCTTTTACCCACCGTATTGCTTGGAATACATGAAGCAACGAAGAAAACCCAAACCAAAGATGAAGAATATGAATAATCCTTCTGTTACCATAGCACGGGACAATGATGGAAAATCGGTCCTTCGGTTTTTAGCCGGTGAATTAAAACCAAGGGGAAAATGGCTGACACCCTTTAATATTATTTCTATACCGGTTATTATTCTTGGACTTGTCCTGATTGTGATCCGCTTCATGAAGGGAATAGGTTCCATAACCAATTTATCGCAGGAAATCCCATGGGGGCTATGGATAGGCTTTGATGTGGTTACCGGTGTCGCTTTCGCCGGTGGTGCTTATGTGATCACTTTTATGGTGTATATCCTGAAAATGGATAAGTATCATTCCATTGTAAGGGTAACCGTACTGAATGGTTTCCTTGCCTATGTTTTTTATGCCGGGGCCCTGCTTCTTGATCTGGGCCGCCCCTGGAATGTTATCAATCCCATCATTGGCAACAGTTTCGGTACAAGTTCGGTTCTTTTCCTTGTAGCCTGGCATTTTTTGCTCTATATGCTTGCCGAGCTTATCGAGTTTTCCCCGGCAATTGCTGAATGGCTTGGTGCAAAAGGGCGAGAAAAATTCTGTCAGGAATGACCCTTGCTGCCGTCATCTTTGGAATTACACTTTCCACTTTGCACCAGTCCGGATTAGGAGCCCTTTTCCTTATGGCAAAGGAGAAAATACATCCGCTGTGGTATTCTGAATTCATCCCCATCATGTTTTTGGTATCCAGTGTCTTTGCCGGTCTTTCCATGGTCATATTTGAAGGATCAATCAGTCACAAAGTATTTTTTGATCAGATCAGTGAAAAAAATCACAGGGCTCAGAAAGGAATCATTAGCGGATTATCGAAGATCTGTGCGGGAGCGATGTTCGCATACCTCTTTCTTCAAATACTGGTATTCATACATGGCAAGCGCTGGGACTTACCTGGATACACCCATGGGTTACTGGTATCTGACCGAGATATTCGGTTTTGTACTCATCCCGATGCTGCTGTTCTTTTACAGCTACCGGAAGCAAAATATCCTGATGATCAGAATAGCCGCAATTCTGACAATGCTCGGTGTAATCCTGAACAGGCTTAATGTAACTGTAATCGGATTCAGATGGGATGCACCGGTGCACTATGTGCCTTCATGGATGGAAATTGCGGTTACACTGACCGTTATATTTACAGAAATATGGATCTTCAGATGGGTTATCAACCGAATGCCTGTGCTGAGGGAATCACCTTCATGGGTCAGTAAAGAGAAATTGAATGCATAATTAATCAGCTGTCAATGATCCTGAGTTGACGGCACAATACCGAAAAAAATGGATGTATTTAGTTATAACAACATCTTTGAAACCAAGGGTATTGAATACCTGGTTGTCATCGCATTTTTGGCGCTTCTTGTCCCCTTTTGGCTATTCCTGAACAAAAAGGCTAAAATTACCGGGCAATTGTTGAAAGGGTCGGGAATTCTGACAGCCGGAACACTGAAAATTCCCCAGGGAATTCTTTACAGCAGAAACCATACCTGGGCTCATCTTGAAATATCGGGGATTGCCCGGGTCGGACTTGATGACCTGCTGCTTCATATTACCGGCGATGTAGGTTTCAGCCAGCTTAAAAAGCCCGGAGAAAACATCAAAAAGGGTGACCTTATGGCAGAAATTGAACATCAGGGCAAGACCCTCAGGATTTATTCGCCGGTTTCAGGGGAAATTCTTGCTATGAATGATTTGCTTACCGACAATCCGGAACAGTTAAGTGAAGATCCATACCTGAAAGGGTGGATGTACAAGGTCAAACCCACCCGATGGATGGCTGAAACAAATTCCTGTTACATGGCCGAAGATGCCACAAACTGGCTGGAAAAAGAACTGGAACGATTCAAGGATTTTCTTTCAGGAACTGCAGGCAGATTTTCACCGGAAGCTGCCGGCCTGGTATTACAGGATGGCGGTGAACTGACGGACCATACACTTTCGGACCTTCCGGTTGAGGTATGGCAAAGTTTTCAGGAAGATTTTCTGAACCAGACGGATGTTCCTTTAAATCACGTGTAATCCGGCTGCATTTGCCATCAGGATTATAGAAAACTGCAAGTCATAAAATAAAATTGGCCTTATTGACCCCCGATTTAAATTTTGAGAGTAAATTGGGGATAATTAATTATTCATGTTTCAGCCATGATGCAGTTTAATAAAGCCGTTGTAAAAAAGGACAAGTGGAAGCTGATTTTTAACGGATTTGCAAAATTCCGGTCTTCCATTTTTGGCAGGGTAGTATTTATTTTTACTATTTCCTCGGTTTTTCTGTTCGTTACCTTCTGGATTATTTTCAGGTCGGTGAATGAGGGATACATGAAGTCAATCATCCATCAGAACGGAAACAACATCGCATCGCTGGTAGAAGGGGCTCTTTACAAGTCGATGCTCGAAAATGACAGGACAACGCTTCAGAGTACGCTCGACGTGATAAATACAATGTCGGGAATTGATGATGTCAATGTATATGATAAAGATAATAATCTCGCTTATTCGTCCATCTCAAACGATACTGCCAATCATAGCGACCCGGATTGCAAAAGTTGTCATAGTGATATAACCCGGATGTTCTCAGCCACTGAAAAATCGGTGAGAATTATTGACATAAGCAGTGAATGCAGTATGAATCACAACAATAACAACAGCAGGCATCTTTTAATCAGATCTCCCATACTCAATAAAGCATCATGCTATACCAGCTCATGCCATGCGCATAAGCAGAGCGAAGAAGTTCTTGGTTCACTGCTTATCAAATTTCCACTGAAAGGCCTGGATGATGCCCTTGATAAGTCAAGAAAAGATTATATTCTGCTTGCGGCACTGATCACTGTTTTGCTGGTTACGTTCCTAATATTTCTTACCGCAAAAAAAATCAAAAATCCGCTGACTGCCTTAATTGCTGCCAGTGAAGCGGTCACACATGGAGATAAGAGCACAAGGCTGGAAATCAAACCAAATCAGTTATCGGATATGCGTATGGTTTCTGTTGCATTCAACGACATGCTTGACAATCTTCAGAAAGCAAACATTGAACTTCAGAACTGGTCGCATCAACTCGAATATAAAGTGCAGAAGAAAACGGAAGAATTGGGTCAGGCTCAGAATGAAATGATCAATATTGAAAGAATTGCTTCCCTGGGAAGATTATCGCTTTCCGTGGCGCATGAAATAAATAATCCGTTATCGGGAATACTGGTGTATGCAAAACTGGTCCATAAGCAATTAAGCAATCAGCGGCTTGATCCTGAAAAGAAAGAGGCAATTCTGAAACATCTGGGATTTATTATTAGTGAAGCCATGCGTTGCGGGGATATTGTCAAGGGGTTGCTTGATTTTTCAAGAAAAGACCAGAATGATTTTGAGCCCAAACATCTCCATGAAATCCTTCATGATACATTTGACCTGATGAATCACTCCATGAAAGTGGCCAATATTAACTTCTTATCTGATTTTTCAGCAAAAGCGGATTTGATCTTCTGCAGTCCCAATCAGATCAAGCAGGTTTGTGTTGCGATCCTGATGAATGCTATGGAAGCAATTCAGAAAACGGAGAAGTTCTTTTCAGGACAATTAATCCTGATGAAAAACATATACGGATCGATATTACGGATAATGGAACCGGTATTTCTGAAGAAAATATTCCGCATATTTTTGAACCATTTTTTTCCACCAAGGAGAAAACAAACGGGATTGGATTGGGATTGGCAATCGTACATGGCATAATCCAGAATCATAAAGGGAAAATTGATGTGAAATCCGAGCGGGGAAAAGGAACGACAATTTCCATATCTTTATCTTTATTAAAGAATTAAGGGGGCCTGATTATGGCAAGAAAAATCTCGATACTGATTGTTGATGATGAGGAATCTGTAAGAGATTCATTGTATAACTGGTTTATTGAAGATGGTTACCGGGTTGGGTGTGCGGAGGATGCGAAAAAGGCGCTGTCGATTCTGGAATCGGATACTTTTGATATCATCCTGGCAGATATTAAAATGCTGGGGATGGACGGACTGGAAATGCTCAGACGGATAAAATCGATAAGAAAGGAATCCATTGTCATCATGATGACTGCATTTGCCACAGTCGACACAGCAGTTCAGGCGCTGAAGGACGGTGCGTTTGATTATGTGACAAAACCCTTTGATCCCGATGATTTGTCGCATCTTATCAGGAATGCTTCGAAACAGATTTCACTCGCTGAAGAAAATGAAATCCTCAGGGAGGCCTTTTCGCTTCAAAATGTCGAAAACCTGGTTGGCAGCAGTGATGCCATGCGCCAGGTGCTGAAGGAAATTGAAAGTGTTGCCCAGTCCAGTGCATCCGTAATCATTACCGGGGAAAGCGGCACCGGCAAAGAACTTGTAGCCAGGGCTATACATGCCAATTCTTCGCGCAGGTTCTTCCCCCTGGTAAGTGTTCATTGCGGGGCACTTACCGAAAGTCTCCTTGAAAGCGAATTGTTCGGGCACGAAAAGGGGGCCTTTACCGGTGCGGTCTTCAACCGAAAAGGCAGGTTCGAAATGGCCGACAGCGGAACCATTTTCCTCGATGAAATTGCAACGATCCCACCTAAGATGCAGGTTGAACTGCTGCGGGTACTCGAGACAAAGAGTTTTGTTCGTGTTGGCGGAAACAAGGAGATCACATCCGATTTCAGGGTAATTTGTGCAACAAACAGGGATCTGAAATCCATGGTGGAAAATGGATTTTTCCGGGAAGATCTGTATTACAGGTTAAATGTTGTGAATATTCATGTTCCTCCTCTGCGGGAAAGAATTGAAGATATCCCGCAGCTTGTCGACTATTTTATAAGGAAATACTGTACCACCATGAATAAACCGCTCATTACCATCGATTCAGGTGCACTGAAACAGTTATCGGAATTTTCATTTCCGGGGAATATACGGGAACTTGAAAATATGATTGAACGGGCGATTGTTGTAGGTAATGGAAGGAAGATAACCACTGAAGGACCTCCCCTTGGGGAAAGAAACGATCAATACCACCGTTGAAAGCCTTGATGAGCTGGAAAAAAATCACATCAGTAATATCCTGAACAAATACAACTGGAATATATCCGCCGCCGCCAAGGCACTTAAAGTGGACAGGGTTACGCTGTACAACAAGATTAAGAAATATGATTTAAACCAGAAATAGTCACTATTTCGGTTTCCACCCTAAAAGGAGCAGACAAGCTGTATTTGAATGTATCTTGAAAATATCACCTTAATTTCATTTGGATATTTCGATCAGGAGATTCTTGAAAGGATAGTCCCTGATATAGGCAGGGAGTTTTCATTGCCGGTAAGAACCAAAAGCGGTAATCTTGATCTCAGTGAGTTTTATGATCCTTCAAGAAGACAATATAACGGGACTACGCTTCTGAACAAAATTAACAATGAGTTTGCTGCAGATTCTTCAAAAACGCTGGGGCTGTTCAATATTGACCTGTTCATCCCTATCCTGACATATATTTTCGGCCAGGCTTATCTGAACGGGCGCATGGGGATAGTTTCCATCTACAGGCTGAGGAATGAAAAATATGGTATCAAAACTGATGATAAAATACTGTTGGAAAGATTCAGGAAAGAGGCGATCCATGAACTCGGGCATATGTTCGGATTGATCCATTGCAGTGATCCTGTCTGTGTGATGAGATCAAGCACCTATGTTGAGGATATTGATCAGAAGAGCCACGCACTGTGTATGGTATGTCGGATACAACTGAAGCACACCCTGTTTGCATAAAAACAGGCTACAGTATTCCCCTTTCATACAGATCATAGATCAATTCGGAGATATGCGTTTTACCTGTCTTTTCCAGGATATTTTTGCGATGGGTATTAACCGTATGCTTGCTAAGAAATAACTTTTCAGCGATTTGTTCACTTTCAAGGCCATCATGTATCAACCGGATGATCTCAAATTCACGATCTGTGAATATATTACCGGTCATCAGCAATTCCTCATCAGGATATCTGAAATAGGAAAGATCGTTCCCCAGGTAATAATGACTCCCGTGTTTGTGCTTTTTACACCATTCGATGTCAGTGTTGATATTGATTAAATAAACTGTGTCCGTCGGGAGCGGGCTATAAAAAAAATAACACTGTACCAGTTGATTGGTATAATTTCCCGTGAGATTTCGAAACCTGAAATCTGTTGATATTAAGACTTCACCCTCTCTTTCAACAAAAAGTTCGTGCGCGAGTTTAAATAATTTAGCTAATCCCAGTTCATGTCTTTTAAGGTCATCAGGATGTGTGGCCTCCTTAAAATGATAGGGAGACAGCCCATCCGGTTTAATGCCCAGCATTTGCAGACTTCGCTGGCTGGTAAATTCGAACTTCATGTGAATCATGTCGAAAACACATAAAAACTGGTTATTGTGATCCATCATCTTCTCCAGCTCCAGTATTAACGCATCTTGCCGGTTGATACCTCTGAAACCGACCGGGGAATAGGCTTCAAGAAACTCGAAAAATAAGTCGTACTGTTGAGGTTTTTTAATCATCATTTAACCATAACTATTTAAGGCAATAAAGGTAAGAAAAATACACCCTGTTAGGTATTGTCTCCCGGCGAAAAAAGGCATAATATTACTTTGATTTAAACAGAAGAAATAAAATACGGGCTAACGATGTAATTTCGCAATAATGACTAATTTTAATAAAACATCAATTGTTGAGGAATTGCAGCATATGATATCCCACGACTCAAAAGGCAATCTGCTGGAAGGAGCGAAAAAATACAAGCTAAATCTGCCCTCTGATATCCCGGCTTCAGAGTTCTGGTCAATCATTGTTTACGATTCACAAAGCCATTTAATTATCCATAACGATCAGCCATGGCCTTCGGTTTACAGCTCTGATAAGGATCTGTTCTATAACATGGATGGTTCGGTGGATGCCTGGTTCGGCCCGGAACCTTTTAAAGGAAACAAGATCAATTGGGTGAAGACTATACCAGGAAAACAGTGGTATATGATTCTGCGTCTTTATTATCCTCTTGAATCATGGTTTCATAAAAAATGGCGGCCAGGCGAAATTGAAGAAATAGTATAAATGACTAACAATTCCTATGAAAACAGAAGTAATCAACCTTAAAAATTCCATTAACCTGAAAACGACAAGATTAATTTAAATTACTGAAACAAGAATTTATATGAAAAAGAATCTACTTTTTAAGCCCTTGATGTTTTTGGCCTTACTGGTAGCCTGTAGTCCATATTCCAAATCACAGAATGCGGACAAGCGACCAAATATCGTTATTATCCTTGCTGATGATATGGGCTACTCGGATATGGGTATGTTTGGCAGCGAGATAAAAACACCCAACATGGATGGGCTGGCGACAAACGGCGTACGTTTTACAAATTTCTACACGCATGCCAGTTGCTCTCCCACAAGGTCTATGCTATTATCGGGGCAAGATACGCACATCAATGGTTTGGGTGCCATGGATGAGTGGACTGCCCCCAACCAGATGGGCAAAGAAGGGTACGAAGGGTATCTGAGTACCAACCTGGTAACCTTGCCTCAATTGTTGAAAGATGCAGGATACCACACCTATATGGTTGGCAAGTGGCACATGGGTAAAGCACCTGACAAGATTCCGGCCGCCCGTGGCTTTGAAAGGGATTTTACCCTCCTTGATGGTATGGGAAGCTATTGGGACATGACCAATATGACAGCACTCAATCATACTTCAGTGTTTACAGAAGATGGAAAATACCTGACCAAACTTCCTAAAAACTATTATGCCACGAAAACTTATACGGATAAGCTGATAAGTTTCATTGATGAGGGGAAAAAAGATGGTAAACCCTTCTTCGCGTATGTGTCTCATCAGGCGCCTCACGATCCATACCACCTGCCCAAAGATTGGAGAAACCGCCATGTGGGTGAGTATGACAAAGGTTGGGACATGGTCAGACAAGAACGACTGAAGAAGCAAAAGGAACTCGGCATAATTCCGGAAAATGCCCAACTCGCAGAGCGGATGTGGTATGTTCCTGATTACTCCATTCTTGCGCCTGCAGCCAGGGCCCTGGTTGGGAAGAAAATGGAGCTCTATGCCGGGTTAGTTGAAAACCTGGATTATCATATTGGAAGGTTAATTGACCATCTGAAAGAAATCGGAGAGTACGAAAACACCATCTTCATTGTATTTGGTGACAACGGTGCGGAAGGCACCGACCTTGGCGCTATGATAGGCGGCACACCCGGCACACTCAATTACCTGTTTTTTGCCTCCAAATGGTCCAACAACAATCCCAATGCATGGGGAGAACCGAACTCGTACGTGGGCTATGGTCCGGGCTGGGCACAGGTTTCAATGACTCCCTTCAGTCAGTACAAAGGCTGGATGGCTGAAGGCGGCATAAGGAATGCATTGGTAGTAAGTGGTCCGATCAACAAACTGCCGAAGGGCAGCATCAACCATGGTACCATGTTCGTGGCCGACATTATGCCGACCTTGCTTGAAGTAGCCGGTGGAAAATATCCCGAAACCTTTAACGGCAAGGCGCAACCCAAATTAACGGGTAAATCCTGGCTTCCTGTACTGAATGGGCAAGCTGCTTCTCCTCGTACGGAAAAGGATTACATCGCCTGGGAAGTTTTCGGTAACCGCGCTGTAAGGCAAGGCGACTGGAAAATACGCTGGGAGATAAAACCGGTTGGTAAGTCGGATTGGGAATTGTTTAACCTCGCTCAAGACCCAGCCGAACGAAATGACTTAGCGGCCCAAAACCCTGATAAGCTAAAAGAATTGCTGATACTCTGGGATAAGTATGTGAAGGAAAATAATGTGATACTACCCGATCGTACTGTTTTTGAAACACTGGAAGATCAATTACCTCAAAGGTTCCCTGTTCAGGAAGGCTATCCTCCACTTCTCAATATCAAGCAATTTATTCCGCCTGCAGACATGATGGCCGAACCTAAAGAAATAAAGAATAATTAAAGTAAAAATAATCATGAACAACAATATAAAGTTTATCAGCATGCGTGCAGGTAATTTTTCGATAGCCCTATTTATCGTCATGCTTTGTGTATCCAATTCCACTATGGCACAGGGTGATGGCGCCCGGTTTTACTGGAAAGGCCTGGTCGGAACAAACGCCATTCCGGTGATTGGAAATTCGATGGGCGGAAACGCAAACCCCATGGATCCTTCCTTAACCGTCGTTCCCGGATCCGATTTCACCGCAACCATGAGTATGGCCGGTTATGCCAAGATGCTGCCTTTATTTAAACGCTCGGCATTTATATCGGTACTCGTTCCGATGGGCAGAATTTCAAGTACCGTCTCGACCAATGTGCTGAACTCCACCACCACTGCCAGGGGATTCGGGGACCCGATGATACAATTTGATATAAATATTATCGGACCGAAAGCGATCATGAATATTCCCGATATGCTCAGGTATAAACCCCGGTTTTCTATGGATATTGTCGGAAGCCTGGCTGTTCCTATCGGTGGATATGACAATACAAGTGCCGTCAATATTGGCCAGAACCGGTGGTACGGACGTATTGGTCTGCCTGTTGTATGGCAGATCGGGCCGTGGGTTCCGGGCAAACGCACAACACTGGAGTTTCTTCCTGCCATCTGGTTCTTCAGCCCCAACAATGATTTTGTTGGCATGAAAATGGAAACAGCGCCGATGTATCAGCTGGAAGGTCATATTACCCGCGATTTCATGGAGAGGATCTGGGGGTCATTTGACGTGATTTCTTATTCGGGGGGCAAGGCCACGATCGATGATGTTGAAGGCAACAGCCTGAACAATCTTGGATTGGGAGGCACCATTGGCTACCAGATAAATGATAACCTGCAGTTGACTATTTCCTACTCCTCCACGGTAAATGACAAGGATTCCGAAGATCTGAAAATGGACGGTTTCCGGGTCACGCTTCTTTACGGATGGCATAAGCTGATTGAAGGAATGCACCGGTTGAAAAGCAGTGAATGAATCACTGCCTGCCGCGCAATGAGCCTTAGCTCTGTCGAATGCCCGCTCAGGAGATGCGGTTATGTTAATCCTGTATGGGAAGGTGTGATGCGATCGGTCAGGCCATGTGCGAGGATTAAAATTTTCATTCCATGAAATATCGTAATGCTTGCCTGTTAGCGATTTTTTTGTTATTCATCATTGAAAAATCACACTGCCAGGACCTTGATCCACGGGCTTACGCCAGGATCCCGGTCAGGGTGACTGCTATTGTAGCAGGATTCAGTTATTCCGACGGCGGGATTGTGACCGATGCAACATTACCTGTCCAGGACCTGAATGCTAAAATAGGGGCTCCATCACTTGCCGTTGTTCGTTCATTCGGCTTACTGGGACGAACAGCCCAGGTCTCTGCCGCATTACCCTATGCCTGGGGGAAAGCTACTGCAATTATCGCTGGTGAACAGCAGAGTACATCCCGTTCCGGACTTGGCGACATGCGTTTCAGGTTTTCCTGGTTATTGCTTGGGGCGCCGGCTGCTACGATGGGAGAGATCGCAAAAGCACCACGAAAGACAATACTGGGCTTCAGCCTCGGTATAACAGCGCCCACAGGTCAATATTTTCCTGAAAAACTGATCAATCTGGGTGCCTCACGCTGGGCGTTCAAAACGGAATTGGCGCTTTCACAACCGGTCGGGAAAAGATGGCTCATTGATTTTTATTCAGGTCTCTGGCTGTTCACAAAAAATGACGCCTACTATCCCGGGAGTTCAGTACGTACCCAGAATCCCCTGGGATCTTTCCAGGGGCATGTAAGTTATAATATTACACCCCTGATGTGGGTTGCCTTTGATTGTACCTTTTATACGGGAGGCAACTCAACAATTGATGGGGTTGAAATGAAAGACCGGCAATCCAACTCGCGTGTCGGTGCCACTTTTGTACTGCCTGTCGGGAAACGGCATTCCATTAAATTTGCATTTAGCAAAGGTGCAATTATTCGCAGCGGGGCTAATTTCACCACTGTCTCTCTCGGGTGGCAAACTTCATTTATAGGGAAGCAGGTAAAGAAAGATACCCAATAGCCAGCTGGTTCAGGCTCATCAATGTTGGATCAGGTCTACTCAGCAAGGTTATCCTAAGATATACATGCTAGCCGGATTCGAAAGTCCGGCTTATTCTGTTTTAATGATCTTGTCGAAATACAATAACTTATTGCCCGTGATTTTAATCAGGTAAATGCCATTCGAAAATCCTGACAAGTCAAGATTGAGGAGCTCATCGTTTTTCAAATCAGGCGCTTGTTTCATCATTAGTATTTTTCCACTTTGATCTGTAAGGATGTAAGTTATTTTTTCTCCTTCATGATTCTTCAGTCTGATGGTATATTTCCCCGAACCAGGGTTTGGATAAACCATAACATTTCTGTCCGACTCCATGGACGGGACGGTGGTCGGGCCCAGAACCGTTATTTCTAAAGTATCTGTATTTGTACAGTTATTTGTATCGGTAACCATCAGCCATATTGTGTGTTTACCCGATCCCAGGTCGATTCCCTGCAATTCCACCCTGGGTGAAGTTGTGCCTGTGTTCCATTCATACCGCAGGTATGGGGTTTCAAATTCAAACGAGACTTTCTCCTGCCAGTTAAGCGTGGTATCCTTACCCAGGCTGAATTCCGGCAACTTTCTGATGAGGATATTCACTTCTTCAGGTAAGCCTGTTCCGCACATATTTTCACGGGTAACATAATATTTATAATTTCCCGCAACAGAAGTCCCCGGATAAGCAGGATGAGCAAGCCCGGAATCGTCATACCAGCGAACCTGTTCACCTGAAATTGCCAGGCCTGGCAATTGCATACCGGCACAAATGTCAATGCTATCCGGCAAAGGCTGAAAGTCCCTTGAATAAATAACCATCCGGACCCGTTTCCTTTCGCTTTCCAGTCCTGCTATTTCCTGCGATACATAATAATTGTAAATGCCGGGAATTGTATCCGGAGGCATAAATTCGCTCCCTGTTGCCATATGCTTCAAACTGTCATTCCCTTGTATGCAGCGGACGGACAGGCCGTTTTCCTTGGGGACTTCCATACGTGAGATCCTGGTGTCAGCAGCATTAAGTCCCCGGGCATAGGCAGAGGAAGTACGGCCTAAACTGCTTAGCGTCCAGAACCAGGCCTTTGTACCCGCATCATGGAAGTCACGAAAATCTTTACTTCCTGCACCGCCAGGCAACATGGAAAGACCTGACTCGTTAGTGTTTCCTGAACTAATAAGCCAGTGTGCGGTGCCGGCTTCCTTTAATTTATTTCCTTCAGTGGTTCCCCTGTAATTGCCAGTTCTGTTCGCCTCCTCCTGGCTCATGCCCAAAGTCTTTTCGAGATCTTTCCACTGGCCGTCGCTCGGAAGGTTCCATCCGTCAGGACAAGCCTCAAGGGCTGCCGGCCAGCTATAAAGCCTTCCATATTTATGATAAGCAATACTATCATTCAAATAGTATTCCGATCCCGCTTCTGCATAATTCATATTCTCGGTCATCCACTTCTGATCTTTGATGATGATGGTTTTGTATGTTTGACCATCCCTTGGATCCGTCTCAACCGAAGAGGAATCCATATACCATTTAATGTTTTCTCCGATGGCACTAATGATCACTTTTTCGCCCTCACAGATCTCCAGATCGGAGGTCACAGGAGGACGCACCTCTATGTTCAGAGAAACCCGGCGGGCCTTGCTTTCGCATGTACCTGAGCTTTGTGTGGCATAGTATATATATTGACCGGCAGTTTTCCGTGTGTTGAATTCATTACCTTTATACAGTAAGCGGGTAAGGGCAGAATCAGCATACCACCTGATATTCTTCCCATCGGCATGCAGGGCAGGCACAGGTTCGCCCACATTCCACTGCCAGGTCATTTGCACGTGGAGGAAGGGGAATGGATGGGGCCATATGACCGAATGGATCCATCGGCCCCAGGCATGGATCAGAATCATCTCCATCGGGCTGATCAGGGCAGGATGGGCACTGGTCTGGTTTCGGACCCACACCCCAGCTATAATAACCATCTTCATCCTTATCGACACATAAAATATTCCTGTCATCGTAAACTGTACTGAGAGCCTTTCCGTCCAGTACATACGAATTGATGACGTTGTTCATATTCAAAACAATATAGGCATACCCATTATCTCCAAAATAGGGCCCGTATGAATTCTTTACAAGCCAGGCTGTCTGACCGATCAATGGATCACCGGGAGAGATGGTGAACCATTTATCATTTGATTCCTCTTTCTCATAAATCTTGTCCCCTTCTTTGATAATCTTATAACCGGCCAGGGTAACTGCATGATTCCATGAGGCAATGGATAAGGCAACAGGTCCGCTTAGGATAAGCTTTTTAAGATCATCATTGTAGGGATCAAACCAGGTATAGTGACTGATATTGATTCTTTCAGGTGCATCTGAACATATCTCACTGCAGTTCAGATCAACAGCTTCATATGGGAAACAGGATTCAGTAACAATTCCCTTATCCCTGATAAAGGCCATACCTTTTCCGGTTGATCCGCCTGAGCAATTTCCCGGTATGCATGAAACCAGCTGCTGTTCTGCCAGATCATAGTCAATGTGCCTGTTATAGTAAAGATTAACGAACAATTCAGTGGCTCCTGTGGCCGCAAATGCCCAGCAGCTTCCGCAATTCCCCTGGCTTTTGGCCGGAGTTACCCAGTCCTCACCATGCCGGTTTCGCCAGCTGTATTCAGGCACATACAGGGAATCATTTTTTCTGATACTTTTGGCATCATGTATTGATCCCGGCATCACAAAAATGCCGCCCTTATAGTATTCGAATCCCTGTAAATTAGGAATATTTCCTCCGAACAATTGTTTTTTTTCCTCATAGGTAAGAATGGAGACGGAAGTTTCACCTGCAAACCATTTTCCACCGCTTTCGGCAATATGCCGGTTTATTTTCCTGATTTTATCCGCATTCTGATCCGCCTGCCACGCTCTGGCCTCCATCCTGTTTGACCCGGTATTCAATGAAATCTCCTTTAAAAAAACTGATGCATCAATGAGTTCAATGCGCATGGCTGCAGGAATAACACTATGCAGCACCATGGTTTCTTCCCCTGCACTATCCGCTGAAAATTCAGGAACCCCTGAAATCAAAGGGAAGGTTTCATATACCAGGTATTCCCGGTTTGATTCATCAATCAGTACAATCCTGACCAGCGAAGTATCTGAATATAGTTTTATATCTGCAGAAATGGATAATCCTGAGATTTGATTTATAGAATCAAAAGGTTTAAGGATTTCGTTTGCAGAGAAAAATTTGTTTACCGGGATTTTAGTGACACCGGATTGTGGAACTGCCTGTGATAGAAATGTTGCCTGGGAAAAGAGGCGGCAGGGAAGGATAACGGCAAATGCAAGGCAGATCAGTCTGATTGCCCGGGTAAATACATTATCTACCGGAACCACCTTTCGATGCAATCGATACCCCCACCTTCATATTCCGCATAAAATATGAAAAACCGGTTTTTCATTCCTAAAATTAGACCATTAATAACAAATAAACCCTATCGGAGATCAAAAATAATAAAACAGGGACGAGGGACGAGTGACATGAGACAGGAAAATGAGTTAAGGGATTAAAAGTTGTAGAAAAATCATTTCAGCCCGATCATCCTTTTGATCTCATTCAGCTTGTTGAGGGCATCCAGGGGGGTAAGATTGTTGATGTCGGCACGGGCTATTTCATCGCGGATCTGCTTTAATACCGGGTCATCGAGCTGGAAAAAGCTCAGCTGGAGTCCTTCCCTTTTTTCTGCCAGTCCGGTTACAGGCCGGGATGGCCCCTTCTCATTATGCGATTCTTCCAGTTCGCCGAGCACTTCGCCGGCCCGTGTTACCAGGCTTTTCGGCATCCCTGCCATGCGGGCCACATGAATTCCGAAGCTGTGTTCGCTTCCGCCGCTGACCAGTTTACGGAGAAATATTACCCTGTCGGCCAGTTCCTTTACGGTAATATGATAATTTTTCACCCGTTCAAACGATCCTTCCATGGCATTCAGCTCATGGTAATGGGTGGCGAAGATGGTTTTTGCCTTATACCGGAAATGCTCATGCAGGTATTCCACCATGGCCCAGGCAATGGAGATGCCATCGTAGGTGCTGGTGCCGCGGCCGATCTCATCGAGCAGGATCAGGCTTCGTTGGGACAGATTATTCAAGATGCTGGCTGTTTCAGTCATTTCAACCATAAAGGTGGATTCGCCCATGGAAATATTGTCGGAAGCGCCCACGCGGGTAAATATCTTGTCTACATATCCGATGTCGGCTCCGGCGGCAGGAATAAAACTTCCTATCTGGGCCATGAGCACGATCAGGGCGGTTTGACGGAGCAGGGCGGATTTTCCCGACATATTCGGTCCTGTAAGGATGATGATCTGCTGGTCGGTATTATCGAGATGAACGTCGTTGGCAATATAGGATTCAGTCGGGGGCAGTTGTTTTTCAATCACCGGATGGCGGCCCATGCGGATATCAATAACCTCCGAATCATTAATTCCCGGCCTGACATATTTGTTTTCAATGGCACACCGTGCAAATGACAAAAGGCAATCGAGCCTGGCAATCAGTGATGCATTCAGCTGCACGGGTTCAATATATTCTGAAATGGCCAGCACCAGCTCATTGAACAACCGGGTTTCCAGATCGAGGATCTTTTCTTCGGCACCCAGTATTTTCGATTCGTATTCCTTCAGTTCTTCGGTAATATACCGTTCCGCATTTACCAGCGTCTGTTTCCGGATCCATTCCGGCGGTACTTTTTCCTTGTGGGCATTCCGTACTTCGATATAATAACCGAAAACGTTATTAAAGGATACCCGCAGGGAGGTGATGCCGGTCCGTTCAATTTCCCTTTGCTGCATCTGGAGCAGGTAATCCTTTCCTGATCTGAGCAGGGTCCTGAGTTCATCCAGTTCGGGTGAAACCCCGGGTGCAATGATATTTCCCCTGTTGATCTGAACCGGTGCATCGGATTGCAGTTCCTTTTCAATCCGGTTGCAGATCAGCAGGCAGGGATTCAGCTGCTCGCCGGTACGCTGCAGATAGGGTTCATCCGACAAGGAACAGATCTCCTTAACGGGGAGGATAGCGGATAATGCATTTTTGAGCTGAACCACTTCCCGGGGTACGATGCGGCCAACGGATACCCTCGAAATAAGCCGCTCAAGGTCACCGATACGGGCAATCTGTTCTTCCAGTTCATTGCGCATCCCTGTATCCCCGATCAGCGTTCTCCACAGCATCGAGCCGTTCCCTGATGGGAAGAATGTCTTTCAGGGGCATGGCAATCCATCGTTTCATCAACCGGGCGCCCATGGGAGAAATGGTGCGGTCGATGATATCGATAAATGCTTTGCCGCCTTCCTGCAGCGGGTGGAACAATTCCAGGTTACGGACTGTGAATTTGTCCAGCCATACATAATGTTCTTCCTGGATGCGGGATATGGAGGAAATATGCTTTACCTGCCGGTGCTCGGTAAGATCGAGATATTGCAATACAGCCCCTGCAGCGATCACCCCAAGTCTGAGGTTATTTACCCCAAAGCCTTTCAGCGAGGTGGTTTCAAAATGCTTCAGCAGCTTGTCGCGGGCATTGTCTTCATTGAAGATCCAGTCATCGAGTTTGTAGGTGCAGAATTTACTTCCGAACAGATCCATGAATTGCTTCTGCTTGCCCCTTTCAAACAACACTTCCTTGGGTGAAAAATTATGCAACAGCTTGTCGGCATATTCAAAACTGCCTTCAGCCGTGAGGAATTCACCGGTTGAAATATCGAGAAAGGCCACGCCTGCCGTGGTCTTATCGAGATGGATGCAGGCCAGGAAATTATTTTCCCGGTGTTCCAGCACGTTTTCATTGAGTGCAATGCCGGGTGTGACCAGTTCGGTAATCCCCCTTTTGACAATGGTTTTTGTCATTTTGGGATCCTCGAGCTGTTCGCAGATGGCAACCCGCTGACCGGCCCTTACCAGCCTGGGAAGATAGGTGTCCAGGGCATGATAGGGAAAACCTGCCAGCTCGACAAATGTGGCGGAACCGTTTGCGCGGCGGGTAAGGGTGATCCCCAGGATTTCAGCCGTTTTAATGGCATCTTCCCCGAAAGTTTCATAAAAATCGCCTACCCTGAACAACAAAATGGCATCCGGATGCTTGGCTTTAATACCGGCATACTGCTTCATCAGCGGTGTGTCGATCAGATTCTCCTCTTTCAACGTAAACTGGGTTAATAAAACCTAAATTTAAGTCAAGTTGACGGAAGAGCAATCGTACGATTGATTATTTTTACCTTTTATAAAAAGCCAAAATGGACGTAACCGAATTTTTTGAATTGTTTATCAAGGAATTGGAGCTTAACAGGGAGCTTCATGGATATTACCGGCTGCTCGATAATCCCCGCCGTTTGTTGTGGCGAAAGTCATACCTCGAACAAAGGCTCCGCTATGTACATTTTCACCTGGGAAAACCCGGGAAAAAAATCTGGGATGTGGGTTGCGGTTATGGAACCACCGCTATTTTTGCCACCCTTAACGGCCATAGCGTGCTGGGAAGCACGCTGGAATTCTATTATGACCATATTCAGCGCCGGCTTGATTACTGGAGCAAGTACGGTGATCTGTCGGGATTGCACATTGCCTATGAAAACCTGTTCGACAGGCCGGTTGAAAAACAATCGGTTGATGTTGTCCTGGTGCAGGACACCCTGCATCATCTTGAACCCATCTATCCCGCCTGCCGGATATTGCGGGAATCCTTAAAGCCGGGCGGAAGGCTGATCGTTTCGGAAGAAAACGGGAACAATCCGTTTATCCGGGCAAAGAATTTTGCCACCCGGGGTTTCAAGCGGGTAGGGACATATTATGACGAGCGCCTGGATAAAAGTATTCCGTTTGGAAATGAAAATGCCCGCAGCCTGAAAGCCTGGAAAAAAATACTGACCCAGACCGGTTTCACTGTTGTTGATCCTGAAACGCGGTTTGTCCGTTTGTTCCCGCCCTTTGTTTATAATAACGGGAATTACATGCACATGATGGAGCGGGAAAATACGATCGGACAAATGGATAACCTGGTGAATAATTTCTTGTTTTTTGGGATCAATTTCACGGCGATCAAAAAAGAGGAGAGAAAAATTTTTAACCACAGAGGTCACGGTGGAAATCAGAGGTCGCATTGCAATATTAGAGCTTAATGACCAAAATGCAAAAGAAAACCTGGGATCTGTGAGAATTAAATTAAAGAAAATCAAATGAATAAGAAAGAAAACAAACCTGTTGAGGTTTTTGCCGGAACAGCCTGGGAAGCAGCCGTAGTAAAAAGCCTGCTGGAAAATGCTGAAATTGAAGTATTCCTGAAGGATGAGATCCGCGGCACCATGGTGCCATGGCATATTTCACCCGGAGGTACAGATGCTGTGACTGTTGTGGTATCATCCGCCGATCTATGAAAATGCCAGGCAGGTTGTGGATCGAGTATAAAGCCAACCGGCACAGTCAGGATGCCTGAAAATTACTCACCGTGATAGTTACAACAATTATCCCGGTCATACGTTAGTTTCATGCTAATTCAGTAATCATGAAGAATGTATTTATATTTCTAATGATGGCCATGATCTTCACTGCCGGTTGTGCTCAGTCCTCAAAAAACGAGCCGGCTGCCAAAAATATGAAGAAACTCACACCCGAAGAAGAAAGGGTAATTGTGTACAAAGGCACAGAACGTCCATTTTACAGGAAAATACAATGACTTTTTCGACAAGGGAGTTTATACCTGCAAACGTTGCGGAACCCCGCTTTACCTGTCCGATGACAAATTTAAATCGGAGTGCGGATGGCCCAGCTTTCGATGATGAAATCAAAGGAGCGGTGAAAAGAATTCCGGATGCAGACGGCATGCGCACGGAAATTATCTGTGCCCATTGCGGCGCTCATCTTGGGCATGTATTTACCGGCGAGGGACTCACACCCAAGGATACCAGGCATTGCGTCAACTCAGTCTCACTCGATTTTATTCCTGCACGGTCCAGGCAAGGAACAAACAAAAAAATAAGCCGGAGCCTATTCGTCTGAATAATTCAGGTTTAACATCTTCAGGATGTTCATAACCTGAATTTTTTTTTAGATTTGTACTCCTGATTCCCAAACCTGATTTCTGTTTCATTCATAATTCATCATTCATAATTCATAATTCATTTTTCATGTTAAATTACGGCACAGACAAGAAGCGTGCAGTTCAGGCGAAGTATGATGCGCAGAAAATTGCTTTTGCACCCATTATGTTCCAGGCTGCCCTGGCCCTCAGAAATCTTGGCATTCTGCAGCTGGTGAAAGATTCAACGGAAGGAATCACCATACAATCGGTGGCAGAACAGTTAAAGCTGCCTGAATACGGGGTGAAGGTTTTGCTTGAAGCGGGATTAAGCCTGGAAGTGGTAATGGTGGAGAACGACATGTTCCATCTCACTAAAACAGGATGGTTTATACTGGACGATGAGCTCACCCGGGTTAATATGGATTTTACAAATGATGTGAATTATCTGGGCATGTTCTCGCTGGCCGATTCCATAAAAACAGGCACCCCAACTGGCTTAAAGGTATTTGGGGATTGGTCCACCATTTATGAGGGACTTTCCCAGCTTCCGCAGAAAATTCAGGATAGCTGGTTTGGCTTCGATCATTTTTATTCCGATTATGCCTTTCCTGAAGTGATGCCTGTAATTTTTCGCCGCAATCCCGTGCACATTCTCGACATAGGAGGTAATACCGGGAAATTCGCCATTAAATGTGCCTCACATAATCCTGATGTAAGGGTTACCATTCTTGATCTGCCGGGCCAGCTTGCCAAAGCGGAAACAAATATTGCATCCGCCGGCTATACAGATCGTATCGACCTGTTTCCGATCGACCTGCTCGATCATTCCAGGCCTTTTCCGAAATCGGCGGATATCATCTGGATGAGCCAGTTTCTTGACTGTTTTTCACAGGAGGATATACTCGGACTGCTTCACCGTTCTGCCGAGGCAATGGATGAAAATGCGGAACTTTTTATTCTGGAAACCTACTGGGATAAACAGCCCTATGAGGCATCCACCTATAGTCTTCATGCCACCTCACTGTATTTCACAAACATGGCAAACGGTTGCAGCCAGATGTATCATTCCGATGATATGCGCAAATTAATTGCCAGGTCAGGACTTGTTCTGGCTGAAGAGGTTGAATGTGTGGGAGTATCGCATACGTTGTTTATTTGCAGGAAGAAGGGACTAGGGACTAGGGACAGGGACCAGGAAGAATAATCACTTTAGGGATTTTCTGTCGTAGAAAGTGACAAGTGACGAGTGACAAGTGACGAGGAAGAAGAAATCCCTTTAGGGATGACCTGCGGGTAGAAAAGAGAGAGAATGAGAGATGAGAGATGAGAGGTGAGAGGTGAGTAAGGAGTAGATCAAATTTTCAAATCATTAATAAATTGAATACATGGAAAGCCGCCGTAAATTTCTGAGAAATGCTACAGGATTAATTGCCACGGGTTTAGTTGCCAATGTTGCGATAGTAAAGGCACAAACATTAGAGAAGACCGGTACACCCATTTACCGTACCCTTGGCCGTACCGGGATTAAACTGCCGATTGTGAGCATGGGTGTGATGAACAGCAGCAATCCAAACCTGCTGAAGGTGGCATGGAAACAGGGTATGCGGCATTTTGACACAGCCTGGATCTACCAGGCAGGGAATAATGAGAAGATGGTGGGCTCGGTTATAAAGGAACTTAAAATTGACAGGAAAGATGTTGTGATTACAACCAAAATAGTAATTGATCAGAGCCTGAAAAAACCTGAATTTGGGGCGGAACGCAAGAAACAATTCCTTTCGCGTTTTGCACAAAGCCTTGAAAGATTACAGATGGATTATGTGGATATCCTGATGTTGCACGATGTAAGTTCAAAAGAAGAGATCCTTGATCCGGTTATCATGGAGGCGATGAAGGAAATGAAGGAACAGGGCAAAATTAAATTTTCGGGTTTTTCAACACATGTTTACTGGCCTGAAATATTAACTGCCGCGGCAGACAAAGGATTTTACGATGTGGTACTGCTTTCCCTGAATTATTCCATGGCAAATGATGACGTTTCACATAAGGCTATGGATTATGCAGTGTCAAAAGGTGTGGGACTGATTGCCATGAAAACGCAATGCCAGCAGGATTGGTATAAAAATGACCTGCCGGCGGAAGCCCAGAAATACTATGAGGGCTCGGTAATGCATACGGCCCTTCTAAAATGGGTTCTCAGGCATGAACAGATCGCTACTTCAGTTCCCGGCTTTACCACTTTTGAACAGTTGCAGACTGATATTGAAGTTGCCTATAAACTCGATTATACAGCCGAAGAGAAGAAATTTCTTGAGGATCATAACGTAAAGCTGGCGATACAATCAGTTTGCCGTTTCTGCGGGGAATGCAAGGGCACATGTCCCTACGGTGTTGATATTCCGTCTTTGATGCGCTCCCATAGTTATGCAATGGGCTATGGAAACCTGCACATGACCCATATGACCCTCGGCGCCATTCCGCAAAATGAAGGACTTGCAGTATGCAGGGACTGTGATGAATGTATTGCCCGATGCAAACACCGGGTTCAGATTGCAAAACGGATTGAAGAACTTTCAGGAAGCCTGATGGGGTGAAGTAGTTCTGCAGTTCTGCATGGAAAGTTCTCGCAGATTTCGCTGATCCCGCAGATTAATTTAATTACACAGAGGCCACAGAGAATGCACAGAGGTGCACAGAGAAATTATTCGAACTCAGTGTCCCATTGTGTTGCCTCAGTGCCCCTCTGTGTAATACTCTGTGTCCTCCGCGTTAACACCAAATACGCCGAAGGCGTACAAATCGTGCAAATCGTAAATCGTAAATCATCTAAATACCATAAACATGGTATTTACAAAGCCGATTATTTCCCGGTAATTTGTATAAAAAATTATACACATGAAATTCAACAACATCCTGGAAAGTATTGGCAACACGCCACACTTACGAATCAATAAGCTATTCCCTTCTGATTATGAAGTCTGGATCAAACTCGAAAGACAGAATCCGGGCGGTAGCATCAAGGACAGGATTGGACTGGCCATGATTGAAGATGCCGAGAAACGGGGCATATTGAAACCCGGATCCGTTATCATTGAGCCCACATCGGGAAATACAGGTATCGGCCTTGCCCTGGCAGCTGCTGTGAAAGGATACCGTGTCATTCTCACCATGCCTGAATCATTCAGCGTGGAACGGCGGAAGATATTGTCCACCTATGGTGCCGAACTGGAATTAACTCCCCGTGAAAAAGGCATGAATGGAGCGATAGAAAAGGCATTGGAATTATCAAAAAGCATTCCCGGTTCATGGATCCCGTCCCAGTTTGACAATCCTGCCAATATTGAAATACACCGAAAGACAACAGCCGCAGAAGTACTGAAGGATTTTCCCCAAGGGATTTGATTATTTAATTACCGGCGTAGGAACCGGCGGGCATATTTCCGGAGTGGGTGAAGTGCTGAAAGCCTCATTTCCCAAACTGAAAGTTTTTGCCGTTGAACCCGAAGCCGCTCCTTTTATCAGCAAAAGGCAGTTCGGGCCTCATCCGCTTCAGGGACTGGCACCCAATTTTATTCCGAAAAACCTGGTGGAATCAGTTCTTGACGGTACCATTGCTGTCTCCAAGGATGAAGCTTATCAGTTTGCCCTTCGAATGGCAAAAGAAGAGGGAGTGTTTGTCGGAATTTCCACGGGCGCTTCATTGGCTGCCGTAGCCAAAAAACTTCCCGAGATCCCGAAAGGCTCACGCATCCTTACCTTCAATTACGATACCGGCGAACGGTACCTTTCTGTGGAGGGATTGTTCTGATATTTCCATTGAAACGGATGCACTTCGATATTCATTATTCGGTGTTCTCCCGATAAATCGGGACAGGCTTTGTTCGGTGTTCTTTAATGCATTCTTTGAAAGAATCGTCTAAATAACACCGAACATCTGACATTTCGATCGACCTTGTCCCTTGTCCCTCGTCCCTTTCTTCTACGCCAAGGCTCTCCTGAGATCCTCGATCAGATCGTCGAGATCTTCAATTCCCACGGACATCCTGATCATATTATCCGTTATCCCCACTTTCAGCCTTTCTTCTTTTGAAATGGAAGCATGGGTCATAATCGAAGGCAATTCAACCAGGGATTCCACACCGCCCAGGCTCTCAGCAATAGTAAACACTTTAAGGCTTTCAAGAAATTTTTTGGTTTCTTCCGAAGTGCCTTTTAATTCGAAAGTGATCATCCCTCCAAATCCCCTGAATAGTTTTAATGATCGGACATGCTGAGGGTGACTTGTAAGTCCGGGATAAATGACCCGGCTTATTTTAGTATGATTTTCAAGGAATCTTGCGATTTCCATCGCATTGAGATTATGCATCACCATCCGGGCCGACAGGGTTTTAATCCCGCGCAGGATGAGGTAACTGTCGAACGGGGAGGCGATTCCCCCCATGGCGTTCTGATTGTAATGAATCTTTTCATAAAGGTCATCATCCGAAAGCATGATCGCCCCGCTGACAACGTCGCTGTGTCCGGCCATATACTTTGTGGAACTGTGCAGGGAAACAGCAGCACCGGCTAATAGGGGATTAAAAAAGTAGGGTGTAGGGAAAGTGTTGTCCACTACTGTGATGATGCCCGATTCATTGCCGATCCTTGACAAGGCAGTTACATCGCAAACTTTAAGCAGCGGATTGGTCACTGATTCAAGCCATATCATCCGGGTATTCGGGCGGATATGGGGCCGGATATTTTCTGCAATGGTCAGATCTATATAACTTGTTGTGATATTGAAAGGTGCCAGTACATGGTCAAATAACCGCTTTGATCCTCCATACAGATCATCTGAAGCAATGATATGGTCGCCACTTTTCAGCACGGAAAAAAGTAACGTGGTTTGCGCTGCCAGTCCGGAGGCAAAGGCCAGTCCGTATTTTGCCTTTTCAATGGAAGCATACTTTTCTTCCAATGCCTTACGGGTGGGGTTTAATGACCTTGAATATTCATATTCACCGGCATGATTATCAACATGCTGGCGTGCAAAGGTAGTGGATAAATGGATGGGTACAACAACATCGGCACTCGAGCCTTCCCTGAAATCGGGTACTTCGCCTGCATGGATCGATCGTGTTGAAAAGCCGGCTGATTTTGGGTCTGTCATGGTATTTTTTATTATCAGATTTACGATACGCAAAGATGCAAAAAGCCCCGCAAAACAAAAATAAACTATTACATTCCTATCTCACCAGCAGCATTCGCCTGGTGAATGTAAACCGGTCGGTCATCATGCGGTATAGATAAACGCCGCCTTCCACCGGGTTACCGCGGGTGTCTCTACCATTCCATACCAGGCTGTAATTCCCGGGTGTGTAATACCCGTTGGCCAGCATGGCGATCCACTGACCCTGCATGTTGTAAACAGCTATTTTAACCGTGGCAGGATCCGGAACAAAAAAATCAAAGGTGGTATGGTCCATAAACGGATTTGGAACATTCGGCCCCAACCGGTAACTGTTTTCAGGCACAACCCGACTTTGTGGCAACCCGGTAGGCACTGCGGAAACCGTGAAGCTTGTTTTTTCCGAATATCCCCCCTTGTTGCCGAGGCCGTTGGTGGCTTGTACCTGCGCTGTATGCAGTCCCTCGGACAGGGTAGCAGCATATTCGGTTCCGGAAACACTTACCGGCTGGTCATCAACCAACAGTGAATAGCCGGTGATGCCGGAGGAATGGATGGCCGCCGACCATTTAATGGTTACCGGACTGGCCACAGTTTCTTCGTATGCGGGGTTAAGGATCTCCGGAATAGAGGGTTGGGATTGGCTTGCAAAATCAGGCATTCCGGCAGGCATTTCCACTCTTTTGTTTATCAGGTCATTTCCGAATCCGGTCATTAACAGGTAAAAGTCGGATGGCAATCCGTTGAGGGTCATGAAATAATGGTTTACGGGTATGTCGTTGGTTACCTTGAAAATAGCCGTTGATTCGTCAATTTCGTCAAACATGGCCACATATGCTCCCTCGGCATCAATGTTCCGTGCATCGACAAACTGCTTCCACATAAACTGCCCATCCAGCCTGCTGAAAACGGATTCACCGGGAGTCAGATTGTTCAGATTATCCCATCCCGATCCGGGGAATATCAGGGGCATGTACAGTACCCCGTGTGATGCCAGGTCGCTCTTATCATCCTGCCACATGCCTGTACTGGCATAATCGCCGTTGATGTTACCCACATTCCAGGGGATATAGGCCCCCATGCGCCTGAATACATCAAGCCAGCCCGGCGCAGCCTCCGTGCGCCACCACCATTGGCCTGATCCGGCCACAAAGGCTTCGTGTCCGGCTTCTTCAAATACATCCAATATTTCGTTGCCGATGGCGGCAGGGAACCAGTCGGCAAAAAAGCCATATACCCCCACCACAGGTTTGCCGTTGTGGTGCAGGTAGCGATCGTCGTCCGTGATCTTCATGGAATCAACCAGGTATTGCCAGTCATCACGGAGGACATCTGCCAGCGTGGCCGGATCCACACCGGCCATGTCGTACATGATGTAATACGAACGCCCGGTGCGGTTGGCAGCTTCCCGCACATAGGCGGGCAACCGGAATGATTCATTGGCATGGGTATCATTAACACCCACCACGAACCGCTGTAACGCCGCCACCTCAATGCCATAGGTCTGCATCCATTGAAAATGCCGCAAAACCGATTTTTTGTTGGCCGAACTGTATAACGAAGCCGGATTCCCGTTCGCGTAGGTCCATCCCGGAACGGGATATTTTTCCTCCTCAGAATATTCCTGCATGTCGGGCCACATATCCACAAACAGATCACTGAAGTCCTGGTTGGCATAGTGAATCCAGCCCTGACCGGCAGGATCGCCAATCGCCCTGAACCAGCCCTGGTAACCTGTCACGATTTTGCCCGAGAGTGTGGTGGCATCCACAGGATCGATGCCTGTAAATTGCCTGCCACTATATGGTTTAACAAAGTCTTCCTCAAATGCCAGGAAAAAAGGAGTGGGTTCCAGGTACAGCACAGCGGATTTTACCTGCATCCGGATGGAAAGGTCAGATATGAACAACCGCAGGTCGGCATTCATGTTCTGGCCATTCTGAAAATTGGCCTTTTCCAGTTTGAATACTGCCTTCCGGACACCTCCCTTATTGAGGAAGTAATTGTTGTGCTTTACAGCTGCAGTCTGGTAAAGCGCCGTTGTGGAGTTATAATCGATTCCCATCATACCGTATCCCTCATCCATATAGGTAATCTCCACATATGCCGTTCTGTTGAGCACCTCAGCATCGGTTTGGAAGTACATGTACGGCTGATAATTTCCAGGCGTACCCGTTGCCTGGTAGGTAGTATCCTGGTTCGTTATGATCGACTCAAAAACACCGTCGGCACCCGACAGGGGCACCATGTGGTATCCGGTTTGCCCAGGGACCGTAATAAATATGCTCAGGAACAACAGGAATAAACCGCCGTAAAGGATCGGTTTTGCAAGGTTGGATGGGATTTTTACCATGGAAAGGGGAGATGAGATAGAAGACTTACAGGATTAAAAGAAATATTTAACATGGGTGTAAACAACCCTGTTCAGGGAAAGTTCAATGCCAGCCTGACTCCCCGTTGAGGAGTGACCGCTGAACCTCCGAGTTATTTCATAAGATGAGAAAAATCCCTTACATTTATAACTGATCGGTGAAAATAAATAACACATGCGATTTTATCGTCTAATACTTTGCCTGCTCCTGGTAATTGGAACGAATCAATTAAAAAGCCAGGCTTTTTTCAAGTGGGATGGAACAACCCTGACCCTTGACAATGGATATATCCAAAGAAAAATTATCTATAGAAGTGATAGCCTGACGCTTACCACAAGGCAAATCCGGTTAATTGCCGGCGGATATGATGCGGTCAGGGGCCAATCGGCTGAATTTTCATTTCTGATCAATGGTAATCGGGTGAGCGGGTTGTCGGGGTGGAAACTTATCGATTGCATTCCTGCCAGCGACAATAATTCTGGAAAGGGCGCAAAAATCAGGATTTCGCAAAATGATACCCTTGAGGTGGAGATAACCTATCTGCTGTATCCCGGTTTGCCTCTTATCAGAAAATCTATCGACATATCTAATCATGGGAAACAGGATATGCGCCTGGAGGCTTTAAATATTGAAGATCTTAACACGAGGTTTAATCTTACATCAACCTGGGTATATCAGAAATATGGAAGGCAATTGCATATTGGAAATTTTGAGGGCAATTGGGACGATGCCGTTGTTGTGTTTCATGACAATGAATTGCAGGCTGGAATGGCAATCGGAAATGAATTGCCGGGTGTTCTTAAAAGAATCGCTTATCACCTCCCTGAACATATAACTGCCGGTACAACCTTGCCGGGACAGGATTTCCCATTCAGGAAATGGCTAAAACCCGGTGAATCATGGAAGAGTCCCGCCATTTTCCTGGCATTGTATAAATCCAATGATGCCTCTTCCGTACTGAATAATACGGTAAATGAATATGTCCGGAAATTTATGGGAATCCGGCTGAGCCAGGTAGATCCAAAACCTCAGTTTGTTTATAATACCTGGTATCCATTCCGGACTTTTGTTAATGATTCCCTGGTTCGTGATATAGCCCGGGCAGCTGCTGAGTGCGGAATCCAGGAATTCATTATTGATGATGGATGGCAGGTGAATGATCTGGGTAAAACTTCAGACGTACCCTGGGGTGGAAATTATGGCGACTGGCTGGTGGATAGAAAAAAATTTCCCGGAGGTTTGAAATCAACATTTGATTATATAACGTCGTTGGGTATGAAACCCGGGTTGTGGATCAGCATTGGCTCCGCGACAGCGGATTCAAAAGTGTTTAAAGAGCACCCTGAATGGTTTGTTAAGAATTACAGGAATATGCCCGGAAACCTGCACTTCGTGGCTGATAGTTCTGACTTTTATACAAGTTGTTTTGGCACTGGCTGGTTCAACTACATTAAAAAAGTGATCCTGGATCTGGTAAAAGAACATGGTCTGGCTTATGCAAAACTCGACCTGTCGGTGGTTACAAGCGCATATGTTGAAGACATCCGGGTTTCAGGCTGTTATGATGTCAATCATCCCTTTCACAGGGATCACGAGGAATCGTTTATTGCAATTTATGAAAGGGTGCTGCAATTGTTTGACGAACTGCATAAGGAAGCTCCATCCTTGTTTATCGACTGCACCTTTGAAACAGAAGGAAAATTGCAGTTGCAGGATTACGCATTCGCCATGCATGCAGATGGCAACTGGCTTTCAAATTTTGAAGAAGATTTTCCGACCGGTGCACTTCGCGTACGGCAGATGGCCTGGTGGCGGACACCCGCTATGCCTTCCTCTTCATTAGTTATCGGGAACCAGGCTATGGATAATAAGGATTTCATTTTTAGCCTGAAATCATTGATTGGTACCTTACCGATTGTTTTGGGAGATCCGCGGAAATTATCAGCAGATCAAAGAGCTGAAATAAAAAGATGGTCGGATTGGATGGTGCATATGCAGAAAAAATATGATTATATGTCGTTTCGCCAGGATCTGCCGGGATTTGGGGAGCCAGAGGAGGGATCGTGGGACGGATGGCAAAGGATAAATACCGATACAAAAAAGGGCGGCATAATTGGTATTTTCAGGCAGGGGGCGCTGGAATCCTCCCGGACTGTGTTTATTACCGGACTGGCACCTGACCGGACATATACCATCCGTTTAGCTCCTGATAATAAGATTATTTATGAAGCAACCGGCAAATCCCTTGCTGAAAAGGGTTTACAGGTTGTGTTTGATAAGATGACGGATGGTAATATTTATGAGGTGGCGGAAGACAATGAACACGACAGTGTGCCGAAGGCATCCCTTGATCAACCTGTATTTCTACCGATAGCTAATCCCTGACGGGATTATTCCTGCTTGTCCCTCGTCACCTCGTCCCTCGTCCTAGCTAAAGCTTCCCGATAAATAATCCTTTGTCAGCTGCTTCTTCGGGTTGTTGAAAAATTCTTCCGTGGGACCGGATTCAATGATCTTACCCAGATACATGAAAACAATATTATCGGCAATTCGCTTTGCCTGACGCAATGTATGGGTAACGAGAATAATCGTATACTTCTCCTTCAGCTTGACGAACAATTCCTCAATCTTTTTTGTGGAAATCGGATCCAGGGCTGAGGTAGCTTCATCCCCCAGGATATACTCCGGTTCAATCGCAAGTCCCCTTGCCAGGCAAAGTCTTTGCTGCTGCCCGATAGACAGCCGGGTGGCCGGTGAACGCACCCTTCCCCTTACCTCGTCCCATAATCCCACATATTGGAGATATTGAATGACTGTCTGGTTTAACGCCTTTCGCCGTTTTAGCCCGTGAATCCTCGGCCCATAGGCCACATTGTCGAATATCGACATGGGAAGAGGGCAGGGGCGCTGTGCCAGCAATCCCATTTTCCTCCGGGTGTCGATCACATTCACATTTGAACTGTAAATATTTTCCCCATCCACAAAAATCTTGCCTGTGATCTTAACCTCAGGGGTCTCATCATGCATACGGTTCAGGGATTTCAGGAATGTCGATTTTCCGCATCCCGACGGACCAATGATACAGGTAATGCTTTTTTCAGGAATGACCAGGTTGATATCCTTAAGAATATGGGCATTATCAATATGAACATTTAAATGTTCAACCCTGAGGGACATATCAGGGGCGACGGTCAGAATGGGTTTGTTTTTTGGGGTCTCTGTGTTGGCAATTTCCGGCATGGCTTCTGAATATATATTTTTCATAATTAGATTCTGTTTTTTGAAAATCTGGAACTAAAATAGCGTGCTGCAAAACTGAGTATCAGGATCACCACTGTTAAAATGAGCGCAGATGCATAGGCACGGTTCTGTACTTCTTCCACCGGACTTCCCAGCTGAAAGAAAATGGACAGGGGCAGGGTAGCCGCAGGGGAACTGAGCGCATTGGGAATATTATCCGTGTATCCGGCTGTAAAGAGCACTGTGGCTGCATCCCCGATTCCACGCCCGATGGCAAGCAATACGGCTGTGACAATTCCCGGCATTAATTGCCTGGTGATGACACGAACCATTTCAAATTTCGTGGCACCCATGGAAAGGAGCGCATCAGGCAGGTCCCTCGACAGCAGCCGGGTTACCTCGTCCAGTGACCGCATCATAATGGGCATGATCAGCATGGCAACGGTTATTATCCCCCCCAGCAACGATGCCCTGATACCCAGGTAAACCATGAGTGCAAATCCAAAAGCTCCATATACGATGGATGGAACGCCAAAAAGAATATCAAAGGAAAAGCGCATTATGTTGGCGAAAACGGAATTTTTCGGCAGGTAAAAATTGATGTACATGACAACGGGAATACTTAGAACAATGGCCAGTACCAGGGAGCCGGCCATAATATATACCGAACCCATGATGGCATTCAGCACGCCTCCTTCCTTTCCCAGGTAAAACCCGCCACCCGGCAGTTTTGTGAGCATATCCCAGGTGAGCGATGGCAAGCCTTTATATACTACTGTTCCAATGATATAAACAAGCACGCCCATGATAATCAGGGCGGAGAGGATCATCAAAACTTTGAAAAATGTTTCTTCGTGTTTCTTCATAACCTATACTTCATTCTTAATCAATTATAACTATATCGTTTTTCGATCTGCACAAGGGTAACTCTTGAAATGGCATTGAAAACCACGATGATGATGAAAAGCAGAAAGGCAGCCAGCATCAGTGCCGATTCATAGCTGGGCATGGAAAGCATTTCACCATAGTTGTTGGCAATCAGGGCAGGCAGGGGATAGCATGCATCAAAAAGATTATGCGGCATCTGGGTAATATTCCCGCAAACCATGAGTACGGCAATCGTTTCGCCAAATGCCCGGGAAACTGAAAGCACCACGGCTGCAATAATTCCGGAGAAGGATTTTCGCAAGATCACCTTTTTAACCGTCTGCCAGCGGGTGGCACCCAATTGCAGGGATGCATCCACCATTTCCTGGGGAATTGAACGGAAAACCTCAACAAGGATGCTGATCAGCAGCGGAAGGATCATCACGGCCAGTACAATTCCTCCGGCAAATACGGTATATCCCGATGAAAATTCCACAAAATGGGGAGCGATGTGATTGGCAATAAGCGGCACGATGGTGAGGCTTCCCCATACCCCATAAATCACCGGGGGTATTCCGGAAAGCAAATCAATCACCGGCTGAAAAATCCGGCTGATGGTCTTGGATGCATACGAATGCAGATATATGGCTGTCAGCAAGGATAAGCGGCAACGCAATGAGAATCGCCAGGGCTGACACATATAATGTGCTCATGATATAGGGCAGGAATCCAAAATCTCCCTTAAAGGGTTTCCAGTCTGCCGAGGTAAGCAGTGTCCACAAATTCTTTTCCTTCATGATCGGTAAGGCCTTCAAAAACAGGCTTAAACCAATGACCACCAGGAAGAAAAGGGCAAAAATGGCAATGCCCAGCATGATATGCCGGGCTGATTTGTCTTTGATCGCTCTGATATATTGCATTATCCTATTGTATTTTCTTTTGTTCTGTTGCGATTTTTTCTTTTGTCAGTGCTATATATCCTGCTTCGTGAACAAATTTCTGACCATCGGTCAGCACCCACCGGATAAATGCGGTTAACACCTTGTTATTCTTAGGATTTCCCTTCATTACGAAAAACAGGTCCCGTGCCGGAGGGGAAGGATATTTTCCCGAAGCGATCGCAGCAATAAGATCATTCATTGAGTCATAAAAATTTTCGTCCGGATCAATTTTGCCATTGTTGTTCAAATCAAGGGGGATCACCCGGAGCCCTTTTACCGGTTTTTTCGTTGTGGCATCATAAGCATACCCGATGTTATTGAATCCGATTCCCAGCGGATCCTTTTTCACAGCCTGCGCCAGTCCCGGATCGCCAAAAACGCCGACGCCCAGAAGATCTTCCTGCTTTTTTCCGAAATATTTTGCCCACATTTCCGCTGCACCGCAGGCATCAGACCGGGTATAAACATGTACCGGCGAGGTTGACTTTACTGACAAAAGCCTGTGACCATGATCTTGTATTTTCCGGTGATCCAGAGGTTGTTGCCTGCATCCTTCCGGAGTCCTTTTGCCAGAATATCTTTCAGGGCCGGATTCTGTTCACTGATCACGGCCACCACGGCATCGCGGGTAACAGCAACCGGAAATGCGCCTTTCTTTAATTTCTTCGGGATAGATCTCCCGTGAAACCATACCGATCTCTACCATTCCATTCAGTGCATCCGCAATTCCCTTGCCTGCACCACCCGGCAGAAATATCGATACGCACACCGGGATTAATTTTCCTGAATTCTTCTGCCCATTTTACAACCATGGGATACAGGGCAAAAGCGCCGGATATGCTGATCTGTCCGGATAATTTTTCCTGTGCATTTACAGCGGACAGATAAAAAATTACTGGCAAAGATTAAGGACTAAAAAGTAAGTAAGTATTCTTTTCATTTGGATGGATTTAAGCAGTTAGAAACCAATCTGGAATTGCACTGAAAAATAGTTGTTGTTTACAGCCTCCCCTTGTTCCTCGCGGAAGGTGTAAAAGGCCTGCAGGCGTGACCAGGTATTGAAATTGAAATTTGCGCCAATTACATAATTGGTTGAAATGTTATCTTCCTTGGATTTATCCGGATCAAATGTGTCATATTTACCAACGACCTGCAGTTTTTGCCGGATAATATAATATCCAACCCATGTATACCAGCCTGCTCTGTCCGTTTCCCCGTCAACTCCCTGTATATATTCTCCCCTGGCAGAAATCCTGTTTCCGGTATAATTGGCCTCAAATCCGAACCTGGCTCCGGGGCTGACTTTTTCCTTTATAGCTCGAAGCCGGCTTAATGGCTTTTCCCCAGCCGTTATAATAGGAACCACCGAATGAAAATCCCTTGACGGGATTAATAACCAGGCGACCGACAATATCTTTGCCTTCATTGGCAGTGTCTGCGATATTTATTCCTGATCCGTTTACAACGCCTATCCTGTATTCCACCAGGGTATTGGTGCCCTTTTTCCAGATGGCGCCACCCAGTTGTATGCCAATGTCACGCCCGTTCTGATTTCCGATTACATCTTTGTTGCGCGAGACCATGGCATCCACTGCCTGGGAAAAGTCGATAAGTTCAAATACCCTTACAGGAGTTAAATTTTCAATGGAAAAGGGTATCTCTGAACTGCCCGATGGTAAGGTTAAAATAATCATTGAACTTAACTTCTGCATAGGCATCCATGATTTTTGGCTTGTCGGCAAATTCAGTCATCAGCCTGAAGGATAAATAAGGTGTAAGGTTTCCTGTCAGATCCAGCCTGGCCCTTCGGATATCAAACCCATCCTTCTTGTTTGGCTCATCCAGTGCCTGGTATCTCATCTGGGTATAGCCCGATAATTTAAGCTGCCGGGCAGCATTGACAAAAAATGATTTTTTGTTGGCATCTGTCTCCTGCTGTTTGATGGCAGCATCGGCCCGGATGGAATCAGCCTGTTCCTGGGTGATCGTATTTGTTTGAAACCAAAAGGTTCAGAACGTCATTTGTTGTTTGTGCATTTATCTTGCTAATCGCGGCCAAAAGAAGAATTATGAAAACTTTTTTCATGGGAGCAAAAATTTGGGGTTGTAATAAATTCATAATGTCTACCGGAATAGTGTACAAAAATAAACCGTGAGTACCAAAATTGTGTTAGCACATTAGCCCAAACTACGATAGGTATAAATACTTATATTTGTATAAAATTAACACTTTTTTTTTGATACTCTCCAAAAAAACAAGGTATGCTATTGTCGCATTGACAAGGCTTGCAAGAGACTTCGGCAAGGGACCCATTCTTATCCGGGACATTGCGCAGGATGAAAAAATTCCACAGCGATTCCTTGAAAATATATTGCTGGAATTGCGAAAACTTGGGATTCTGGGCAGCAAATTAGGGAAGGAGGGGGGCTATTACCTGCTGAAAAGGCCGGAAGAAGTGACCATGGCTGAAATCATCAGGCATTTTGAAGGTACGATTGCCCTGATGTATTGTGTTTCGGAAAAGGCTTACCAGCCCTGTGAATTCTGCAAGGATGAAACCAAATGCCAGATCAGAAGGGTTTTCAAGGAGGTAAGGGATACTTCTTATGATATTTTAAAGAGGACTACGCTGGCGGAGCTGATTATTTAGGGGCTTAGGGCTAGGTTTAGGGGCTTAGGGATTTAGGGGCTTAGGCTTCTAGGTTATCGAGGCAAGGATTTAATGCAGGTATAAGAACTAATATTTCTAAACAAATCCACACCTAGGCCCCTAGGCCCCTAAGTCCCTAGGCCCCTAAAAAAGAAATGGGTTGACCGGAATTGTTTCCTTAACGGTCAACCCATGGCAGGTGTTTAGGCTGCGATTTTCAATCATATAACGTGTTTCCTTACTCCTAACTTATTTAACCTCTAACTTTATATACTTAACCAATAACTTCTTTTACCTCTAACGTGTTCTTTTCCAGTAACTTAATCTTTACCTATAACTTAACCTACTTAACTATAACTTCTATAACCTCTAACTTATAACTTTTAACTTTTAGTTTTCAACTATTAATTATTAACTTCTACAACTGCATACTTCGAAAGTTTCCAGAAAGTAGCCGGATCTTCGATTTCAATATAAGCGATGGTCTTATTATTTGATTCATCCATTACCATCTTGTAGGAATTGGCCGGATGTTCTGTAACCAGTTTGGCTGATTTGGAGTTTACAGGAATTGTCTTTGTTTTTGTAATGTCAACCTGGGTAAACAGGTTGTCATCTTTGAAATTTTCCTGTAAGGATTCTTTCTTGCCTAAACCAAGCACTCCACCTTCTTTAACCAAAACTCCCTTTTCCTTCAGATCCTTGTAAGTACCGGAAACAACATAAGCCTTGTTCATTTCAGCTGTTTGCTGACTGATTTTGGTACTGTCATTCAATATGACAGTCTTCATGGTTCCTACTTTTTCATTTAACTGTCCGATTTGAATATTCCTGTTTTCCAGATCCGTTCTCAATACGGCCATATCATTATCTCTCCTGGCAATATTTGCATTCAACGTGTCAATCTGGCTCTGCAGACTGGCTATTTTGATCCCTGAATTTCGCAGCTGAGCATTTAAAGCGGATAATTTCTTTTTATTCGAATCAATCATTGCTTTAACATATAGCCAATTCTTTCAGGATCTCAGCTTTTTTATCCTTTGATATTTCGGGATTGTTTGATTGCATGGTAAGAACATTTTCCCGTGCGGTAATTTTCTGAATATCACTTTCGATTTCATTAAAGGCGGCTACCCAGCCATTAATAATGGAATCACGCTGGCTCAGCTGGTTGGTCATTTCCAGTTTCTGATTCTGGAGTAAATGAGCATCGGATGCTCTGTTCTTATTGTTCTTTGAAACAACTACTGTTCCAATGATTAATACCAGAACCAACGCTACCATTAAACCAATAACGAGTGCACGGCTTCCTTCATTTCTTGGTTCCCTGGATGTTTCATTGATGTTAATTTCATCATTTCTCATTGTTTTTTCCTCCTGATTTTTTCTTAATCCTAACTTGTAATTGTGCCATCCCTTTGCAAGGATCGTTCCAATTATAGCCAATAATGTAATACATCAAAAAATGAGGATGTTAAAAATACGTAGGGAAGCCATTATTCCCATTTTGAGAATCGGCTGTTCAATTTGAGAAGAAAAAACGGTTACTTGATTTCCTTTATCATCCGGTAAATGGTGGAAACTCCGATTTCCAGTTTTTCCGCCACCAGCTTGATGTCATTATTATATCGGTTGAGGTATGAATTCAGGATTTTCAAGTTCATAATCATGCATGGATAATTCCTTTTCGGAAACTTCCATGTTTTGCTTATAGGTATCAAAAACCAGGTCCGATGGCTGGATCTCTTCATGATCCGACAAGGTTACCGCCAGTTCAATGACCGATTTCAGTTCCCTTATGTTTCCCGGGATAGGTATGATTAAGCAATTTCGACATGGCCTGATCAGTGATCTTTTTTGGAGGGCATTCCGTTTTCCCTGGCAAACAGTATCGGCAAAATACCGCGCCAGGATGATCACATCATTACCCCGGCGCCTGAGGGGCGGCAATTCAATGGGTAATCCCAGGAGCCTGTAATACAGATCCTCCCGGAAATTGCCCTTATTTACCTCTTCGCGGAGATTCTTGTTGGTTGCCACAATGATCCGGCAATCGGTTTTAACAGTCTGGTTACTTCCCACTCTTACAATTTCCTTTTCCTGGAGGGCCCGGAGAAGTTTTACCTGGAAAGAAGTATCCATTTCCCCTATTTCATCCAGGAACAGTGTTCCCCCGTGGGCTTCCTCGAATTTGCCAATTCTCCTGTAAGAAGCCCCTGTAAAGGCCCCCTTCTCATGTCCGAACAATTCGCTCTCGATGAGTTCCGAAGGCACGGCCGCCACATTGAAGGCAACAAAGGCTTTGTCCTTTCCTTTGGAGTTATAATGAATGGCCTTGGCCACCAGTTCCTTTCCGGTTCCTGTTTCACCCGAAATGGAAACGGTGATATTTGTATTCCGGGCTTTTTCGATCATCTCATACACGGGGGTCATCACAGCACTATCACCCAGGATGCTGCTTTTAAAATCATATTTCTTCTGTACTTCCCGGCGAAGTTCGGTGATCTCTTTTACCAGTCCCATTTCATTGCGGATGTTCTGCACCGTATTTAACAGGCGGTCACGGATATCCTGCGATTTCAGGATATAATCCTTTGCCCCCATTTTCAGCAGTTCCACCACCGTATTGATATCATTCTGTTCTGATATCAGGATAATCTGAATATCCGGATAAAGCTGCCTGATTTGTTTCAGAAGCTCATCCCCGGTCATATCAGGCAACCTGTAATCGAGGGTGACGATATCCGGCCGTTCATGCAGCGCTGCCAGAAAATCCTGGCCATTGAAAAAACTTTTTACTTCATAATCGGGATTTAAAGAAAGGGTATGAACCAGAAGCCGGTTGTACCAGTCATTGTCTTCAACAACAAAAATTTTTACTGAATTGCCTGTCATTGTTCGCTCATTTTCAAAAGGTGCGCCTGTAATATATTTTTCAAAACCTCAAATTCTTTATTGGAATCCATGGATAATTTTTTCAGTTCAGACAGTCCATCAATCCGGCCATCGAATTTTTCGATGGATTTCATATAGGAATATAGCAATTTTGCACCGACATGTTTGCATGGTGCAGATATTTTGTGCGCAGTATCCGCAGCTTTCTTAACCTCACCTTTTTCAATGGACTCGAAAATTTCCTTCAGACCCCTTTCAGTGCTTTCGATAAACTGTGCCAGCATAATCCTGATAAATGGCTTATCATTATTTGCCATATGATACAGATCCGAGAGGTCGATATCCGGATCCGATACCTGTTGTTCCTCCGTAACAGGCCCTGAAGGTAAACTGTGATCAACTTTCAAAAGGGAAGACATCACATCAAGCAACATTTTTTCAGTAAAAGGTTTGGCCAAAAAGGTATTCATTCCCGCATTCCTGTATTTCTGTATATCTTCTGCAGTGTGTGTGGCGGAAATTCCGATTACAGGAAGTTCCGCCTCACTTCTTTTCAGTTCTTTCCGGATGAATACGGTTGACATGAGTCCGTCAAGTTGTGGCATCCTTATATCCATAAACACCATATCATACCGGTTTGTTTTAACCAGGTCAACTGCATTCTGCCCATCCCCGGCTTCATCATACTGAACCTTCCACCTGTCGAGTATGGTTTTGAAAAGCAGCCTGTTGTATTCCTCGTCATCAACAATAAGTATTTTAAGTTTTTTGAACTGATCAGGGATTTGAAGGATGGGCACAAGGGCCGGCAGTTGTTTTGCATTTCCTTTTGCATAGGGCAGGATGCAGGTAATAAGTGTGCCCTTGTTTTTTTTGCTTTCCAGGGATATGCTTCCATGATGCAGTTCAACCAGTTTTTTAACAATTGAAAGTCCGAGCCCTGTACCGCCATATTTTTTACTTGTATCAATCTCTTCCTGGGTGAAATCCTCAAAGACCTTGTTCTGCATATCCTGCTCTTATTCCAATTCCGGTGTCAGACACCTTCAGGATAAGGTTAAAGCCGATCAGTCGGAAGTTTCTGAATGTCAACCGAAAATTGAATCTCTCCCTCTTTTGTAAACTTCACCGAGTTGCCAACAAGGTTGAACAGGATCTGCTTGAGCCTGTATGAATCCCCAAATAATACCGGCGGTGTGGATTCACTGATGGTATGATATAATCGGGTATTTTTTTCAGCAGCCCTTGTCTCAAAAAGGAGCTGTACTTCTTCAAATGCCTTTTTTATTTCAAAATGAGTGCGTTCAAGGACTATTTTGCCTGCCTGCAATTTTGAAAAATCAAGGATGTCATTTACGAGTTTTACCAGGTGATCGGCTGAGGATTTAATTATCTGCAATATCTGGCGGTTCTTATCGTCAAAAGATCTGTGCAGCAGTTGTTCCGAAAATCCATAAATGGCATTTACCGGGGTTCGGATCTCATGACTCATATTGGCCATAAACTGTTCCCGCATGAGCGCCAGCTTTTCGGTTTCTTCCTTTGATTTGATCAGCGCCTTCTGATAATCGCGCGATCTTCGCACATATCTGGCCACAATGATCAGTACCATAATCACGAGCAGACTGCCCAGAAATGTAAAGCCGGCGAGCCACCGGTATGTTTGCAGTGCCAGCTTGTCCGCTGCCAATGCATTGCTTTTCAGGGAATTGCTCACCTCTTCTTCCATCTTGGAAATCAGTATATAAAATCGTTCCCTGATTTCATTTCCGGTTGAAGCAAGATGTGCTTCTGCAGCCAGTAACCGGGTATTTTTAATGCTGTCCTGCCGTTCAATTGCATTCAGATCCTGGATAATTTTATTCTGGTCGAGTGTAATTGTTGTTTTTTTACCGAATACACGTCTCAGAATACTTCCTTCATCTTCTTTGTCATTTGAAGCAGCCACAGCCATCCGGGCTGACAGTTTTCGTATATAGTTGTCAACGGAATCATTATGATAAAGTGTCAGCATAAGGTTCCAGTTAACTATATTTTCCTCCATCAGCTTGCGGATTGTATCTATCTGGTTTAAAAGTACAGTGTCATTCAGACTGGCATCATGGAGACGTTCTATTTTACTGTCAAACAGTGCAATGGTTGAATAATACGGCGCAATGTCTTTCTGTTTGCGGGTATGAATGAACATACGCACACTGTTCTCTGCCTTTTCAAGGTCACTTGTTATTTGCCGGATGATGATGAGCCTCATATCAGGTTTTGATTTTACCTGTATAGAAGACACGATGGATGACAGGCTCCGGAAAGAAAGATACCCGGTGGCCGAAATGATCAGAATGGCCAGTGTCATCAGCATACCAATTTTTGCCTGCAGGGAAATCTTCATGGGTTTAACCGGAATTCTTTGTCAAAGCTATATTATTTATGATTTAATTGCAGATTTTTCCGGATGACAGTAATGAGTATATTTACTGACTTATTTTTTACAGCCTTTAAGCACCGAAATGAATACACTGCAAAGCATTATTATCGCCATCGTCGAAGGAATAACGGAATTTCTGCCCATTTCCAGTACAGGTCATATGATCATCACGCAAAAACTGCTGGGTGTTGAGCCCGGCGAATTTGTCAATCTGTTTACGGTGTGTATTCAATTCGGGGCCATCCTTTCGGTTGTGGTTCTGTACTGGAGAAAATTTATTGAGCCGGTAAAAGCCCGAAGAATTGAAGGTACCGCCTGGAAAAAATTCAGTTACCGGTTTGATTTTTACCTGAAACTCCTGGTGGCTTTCATTCCTGCAGCCTTTTTCGGATTGATCTTCAATGACTCGATCAACAGTCTGCTCAGTAATGTAAAAATTGTGGCAATTTCCCTGGTACTGGGGGGTATTGTGCTGATCTTTGTTGACCGGTGGTTCAAAAAACCTGCAGAAGATCAGCAGGTTACTTATCCTAAAGCGCTTAAAATCGGATTCTTCCAGGTAATTTCAATGATTCCGGGGGTATCAAGGGCTGCCGCTACGATCATTGGAGGCCTTACACAAAAGCTTACCCGGAAAAACGCGGCTGAATTTTCATTCTTTCTGGCTGTACCTACCATGCTGGCTGCTACGGTCCTTGAATTGTATAAAACATACCATGCAATTGATTCAGGCAATATAAAACTACTGATCCTTGGAAATATCGTGGCTTTTTTTGTGGCCCTGGCCGCTATTAAAGGATTTATCACCTTTCTTACAAAACATGGTTTCATGGTATTTGGCTATTACCGGATCATTGTCGGAGGCATCATCCTGATCCTTTTAGCGTATGGGCATTGACCTGAATATGGTTGGATGAAGAAAAGTTCTGCAGTTTTGCAGTTTTGCAGTTTTGCAGTTTTGCAGTTTTGCAGTTGAACAATTCTTGAAGATTACATCCTACAATCCCTAAACCCCTAAATCCCAAATCACTAATCAACAAATGATATGAGTACAATTGGTAATCTGATCTGGCTGCTTTTCGGGGGAATTATTATTGCCCTTGAATATTTTGTTTCAAGTCTGGTGCTGATGATCACCATCATTGGCATTCCTTTCGGCCTGCAAACCATGAAACTGGGACTGCTTGCCCTGTGGCCCTTTGGCTATACCACCCGGGTGACCGGCTCAGGTTCGGGTTGCCTCTATGTTTTTATGAATGTGCTCTGGCTTTTCACCGGGGGTATCTGGATATGCCTTTCCCACCTCGCCATGGGACTTCTGCTTACAATCACCATTGTGGGTATCCCCTTTGGCCGCCAGCATTTCAAACTGGCATCCCTGGCGCTGAATCCGTTCGGCAGGGAAGTTGTCGCGAAGTAAGTTTTGCAGTTTTGCAGTTTTGCAGTCATGCAGTCGTGCAGTCGTGCAATCGGAAATTGCGCGGAGCATATGGACAGGCGCAAAATCTTTCTGGCATACGGATGATTATGGTCCGGGCCGGGAGCCATCTGATGAGTCAGATAGTACCTCTTTCTTATCAATACTTTTTATTGCAAGTATGCCGAAAGAAAAAGTTAAAGACAGAAAAGTAAGCAGATAATTAAAAAGCAAAATCAAAGTTGTAATTAACAAAGGAGTTTCTGAAGAACTTTGAATTACTTTATAAACATCGTCTCTGCCCCATTGATTTATTAATTCATTCCGGCTTCCGAATTTCAAAATATTAGCTTCTAATTCCCCATTTGACCATAAGGGAAAGAAAACTGAATCAGAGTTCTCAACCCCGACTACCAGGTAATTAAATAAGAAAATGTATGTAAATAATGATATTACAAAAACCAGGACGGAAATGAAAGATAATTTATTAATGTTTTTAATACTGTTTTTTTTAATCCAGCTTTTGTTTAACCATAATACCATAAGGGTAAGAACGCCTACAGCTTCTATGATGCCACCAAATAAAGCTTTTGAGGAATTAGGGGGAACTCCGACATTGCTGGTTAAAACTGCAATGCCAGGAATAACCGCAAATACACCTGACGCTAAGGAAAGAAAGGCAGAAACTCTTTTCATAGCGGTTAAAATTTTATCCAAACGGGTTGTTCTTGCTGGATACTAGCTGGTTTTGTAAAATGAATTAATTTTTTATACTTATCATTCAATTTAAATATTACTACAAAAACCGTTTGGTCAACGTAAGCATATGTATTTGTACTGGAGGTATTCACTCTGAATTTTTCCAGTTTAGAATCATCCTTGTCCCAGGATGTATTTGCAAATTTTTCCAGCCATACGCGATTAGGTATTAAATAGGACTCAGCCCCTTCAGGGGTTGAATTTAAGAGGAGTTTTATTTTACTTAATTTAACTCCGCCATACTTTGTTCTGATCGTATCGGTTCTGTTGTTACCTGATTTTAAGGATATCGATGTACACCAAATTTGACTGGAGTTATTTGAAGCATAAACCGGAATATCGGCTTTTAGAAAAAAGCCGTTTTTTTCCCTTTCAAATTCAGTAATTTCTTTGGATTTCCAGTTTGATTTCCCTAAAGTGTCGATATTATTTAAAATAAAACCTATAATTGAATCCTGCCACTTGCCTGATTTAGCCCATTCTCCTTTTACATGCAGGTAAGTTGAAACAGTACTGTCGGTTTTAACAGCTTTTTGGGCTATGGCTATTGTAGATATGAAAATGAAAACCGAAAAGAATAAACCAGCACGTGATAAAACTGACGAGGTTTTGAATACCAGTTTCATAAGCAGGAAATATGGCACTACTATTTTTGTTAGATTATAACCATAAAAAACAGTAATTGTTTTAGTTCTTAGAAGTATTTTACGCTAAAGAATCCCCTCCCTCATCTTGGGTTTTATAATCAGCCGCAAGCTCTGATCATAGGTGAAATAATAGTATGCCCAGTTAATAAAGATGATGAGCCGGTTTTTGACGCCTACAATCGCCATGAGGTGAATAAACATCCAGAAAAACCAGGCTATAAGTCCCTGGAACCTGAAAAATCCGAGGTCCACCACTGCCCGGTTTCTTCCCACTGTGGCCAGTGTTCCCAGGTCACGATACTCAAATTCATTAAGGGGCTGGTTGTTTTCAATATTTTTCAGGTTTCGGGCCAGTGTCCTTGCCTGCTGTATGGCTACCTGTGCTACCTGGGGATGACCATTCGGATATTTTTTTTCAGTCATTAAAGCTGCATCGCCAATAACAAAAATATTTTCGCTGCCCTTTACCCGGTTGTATTGATCTACCATGATCCTGTTCCCGCGTCCCAGCAGGTCTTCACCGAGACCTTCAATTGAATTGGCCTTTATACCGGCTGCCCAGATAAGGGTATGCGTGTTCAGTTTTTTGTCCTTGCCGATCCATACCGTATCATTGTCAAAATCACTGACAAAACTATTCAGCATAACAGTCACGCCGAGCTTTTCAAGATATTTTTCGGCTTTGCGCGACGACCTTTCCGACATTCCGCCGAGTAAACGGCTGCCATTTTCAACAAGGTAAATATGCATTTTTGAAAAGTCAAGTTCCGGGTAATCCTTGGGAAGCACAAAATTCTTCATTTCAGCGAGGGCGCCGGAAATTTCCACGCCCGTGGGTCCGCCACCTACAACTACCATATTCATCAGCCTTGTCTGAACATCAGGATCTGTCGTGTTTAATGCCTTTTCAAAATTATTGAGGATCGTATTCCGCAGTCCCAGAGATTCTCCCACACTTTTCATAGGCAGGGAGAACATGCTGATGGAGGCATTTCCAAAAAAATTATTTCCTGCTCCCTGCGCCAGCACCAGGTAATCATAAGTCAGGTTCCCGATGGAAGTTTCAATTTCCCTGGTTTCGGGGAAAACCTTTTTTACCCGGGCCATCCTGACATGAATATTCCTATAACCCTGGAATATCTTTCGAAGGGGAAACGAAATGGCACTTGGCTCAATCCCTGCAGTGGCCACCTGGTAAAAAAGGGGCTGAAAAGAATGAAAATTATTTTTATCGATCAACACTACCTGGAACGGTTTATTGGAAAGATGGCGCGCGAGCTTAAGTCCGCCAAATCCGGCGCCTACGATCACTACACGTTTATGTTCTGATTCGGGAATATTGGCTAGCATAGTCTGGAAATAAGCTGCAAAGTTTGTCAATTTCGAAGAATAGCAAACATGTTTTACCAACTATTGTTAAATTAGTAAAATCTAACTGTTAATCACATGGGTAATACAATAAGGATCCTTTCATGGAATGTAAATGGCATGAGGGCCATCGTAAGAAAAGGTATGTATGACACTTTTCCAGGTCTGCGGGCCGATATCATCTGTTTTCAGGAAACCAAGGCCCAGGAGGATACAATGCCCGACCTGGACATTCAGCTGAAAGGATATGACCTGGTCTTTAATTCCGCCGTTCAGAAAGGATATTCCGGTACGGCCATACTTTCACGGATTAAGCCACTGGGGCACCGGATGGGAACAAATAACGACATTCATGGCCAGGAGGGAAGGGTGATCACCATGGAATTTGAAAAGTTTTACCTGGTGAACGTGTATGTTCCCAATTCGGGACAGGAATTGAAAAGGCTCGACTACAGGAAGGAATGGGATGCACATTTAAAGGAATACCTGGCTGACCTGGATAAGAAGAAACCTGTGGTTTTTACGGGAGACCTGAATGTGGCACATGAGCCCATTGACCTGGCCCGTCCCGATGCAAACTATAACAAGGTGGCCGGATATACGCAGGTTGAAATCGACGGGTTCAGGGAATTTTTAAAAATCGGATTAGTGGATACCTTCCGGCATCTGCATAAGGATAAGATACAATATTCCTACTGGAGCCAGCGGTTTAATGCCCGTGAAGCGGGGATCGGCTGGAGAATCGATTATTTCCTGGTAAGCAAAAGATTGCTGGGCCAGGTAAAGGATGCATTCATCATGGATGAGATCATGGGCTCGGATCATTGTCCCGTGGGAATTGAACTGGAATTATGAATGATGAATGATGAATGATGAATTATGAATGATGGATTATGAATGATGAATTATGAATGATGGATTATCTTCATTCTATATGATTTCGAAAATATTGAAGATTCACCCCTTTCATAATTATTGAATATAAAACACTTTATATAATACTAAAAAATATTATAAACATACCCCATAATGAAATCAATAACTATAATGAAAAAATTAACAATATTTGTAATACATACCCCTTTATTAATGAATTATCTTTAGCCGATCTCGTTTTTAGTAATAATTAATACTAGTTAAAATGAAAGCTAAAAGTTAATTCAATCCGTAATGTTGGCCATAAGTGGTTTATCTGTTATGATGATTGTCACACGCCAACGCTATTATACCTGAAGAGGTTAAATTGACCCTGTTGCCAAACAAGAAGATGGTTATTGAAAGCAAATATTCCCCTGGATCGAGTCCGCTACCATCTTGAAATTATTAATCTGGGGACCCGGGAAATAATGTATGACGAACGATCTTCAGGTTTCATGACAAAGCAGTATATAACCTTGAAGCGTTGCCCGAAGGGAAATATTCGCTCATCATCAAGCATGGAAAAATGACCCATGAAAAGGATATTATGCTTACTGAAGGGAAATCCTATCTGATCAAGGAAACCTCTTATACTGCCCCGCAATTTGAAAATTCGGCATGATGGTAAATTGTCGGTACGTTATTTAAACCATTCAGGTGAAAATGTAAGTGTATCGTTTTTCAATAAATTCGGAGAATTTCTTTTCCGATGAAATCGGAATTACGACGTCGTTCTCACGTTCCTATGATCTGAAAAACCTTGAAAGCGGTAATTACAGTGTAGTTTTGAAAACAGGAGACAAATCGTTTTATTATGATCTGAATAAGATGTAATCGGTAATCGGTAATCGGTAATCAGTGATCGGTAATACGGTGATACCGAATACCACAAAAAAACCGGTCCCGAATTTCGGGACCGGCTTTTTTTGTGGTGCCACGTGGAGTTGAACCACGGACACACGGATTTTCAGTCCGTTGCTCTACCAACTGAGCTATGGCACCTTGGGTTTTTTCAGGCTGCAAATCTAAAGAAAAAATCAATTCGGCAAAACTTTTTGAAGGAAATTGTCAATTAACGGTCAACTGCGCCGGCCGGCATGTTTTAACGTGCTGAACACAAGGGCTGCTTTTTACGTTTCTTTATTATTACTTTTGCAGCCACATGTCGACATCAGAATATCAAATCCATACACTGCCCAATGGGATCCGGCTGGTTCACAAGTCGGTCAGCAGTCCGGTTTCGCATATCGGATTATTCATCAATACCGGTTCCCGTGATGAACTGCCGGATGAACATGGCCTGGCGCATCTGATCGAGCACATGTTGTTTAAAGGAACCAACCGGCGAAAGGCTTATTATATCCTGAGCCGGATGGAGGATGTCGGCGGTGAATTAAATGCTTATACAACCAAGGAAGAAACCTGCATTCACGGCACTTTTTTTAACCAGTATTATGCCCGGGCGCTTGAACTGATCAGTGATATCGCGTTTAATTCATCCTTTCCGGCCCGGGAACTGAAAAAGGAAAAAGAAATCATCCTGGATGAGATCAATTCATATAAGGATTCGCCATCCGATCTTATTTTCGACGAGTTTGAGGAGTTGTTGTACGATGGCAATCCCATTGCCCGGAACATCCTGGGCGATGCAAAAAGGCTCAAGGGTTACCAGGATCTCAATATCCGGCAGTTCATTGACCGGAATTATGCAACCGACCAAATGGTGGTTTCGTCTGTGGGCAGCATCGAATTCAAAAAACTCATCCGGTTGTTTGAATTTTATTTTAATAGGCCGGTACTTAAAAAATCTTCCGGACGGCTGCCGGTCACCTATAGTTATGTTCCTGTCCGCAGGCAACTCAACCGAAAGACTTTTCAGGCACATTGCGTAATCGGAAATATAGCCTATCCGTTTAATCATCCCAACCGGCTGGCCCTTTATTTATTAAATAATTACCTGGGTGGGCCGGGGATGAATTCCCGGCTGAACATGTCGCTCCGGGAACGCAAGGGGTATGCCTACTCTGTGGATTCACAGTACACCGCCTATTCGGATACCGGCAACATCACCATTTATTTTGGAACGGATAAGGCATTGGTTGAAAAATGCATCTCCCTGGTTTTATCCGAATTGCAGCAGCTTCGTGCCCGGCCACTCAGTCAGATCAAACTGCAGAAGGCGAAACGCCAGGTGCATGGACATATTGCCATTTCCTCCGAGAACAATGAGAATCATATGTTGTCAATGGGGAAGAGCCTGATGATCTTCAATAAAATTGAGACGCTGGATGAAATAGGCAGAAAAGTGGAAGCGCTTACATCAAAGGAATTGCAGGATGTGGCCAATGAGGTGCTCGAAGAGGGCAGGCTTTCCTATCTTATTTATCAATAAACCATATTGTTATGTCGGACTCTGATGATGCCATATTTGAATATGCACGGCAGCATTCTTCCCCTGAGGACGAAGTGCTTGCTGCGCTTAACCGGGAGACGCACCTCCGGACTGTTTACCCGAATATGTTATCAGGTCACCTGCAAGGGAAATTCCTTGAAATGATCAGTCACCTGCTCGCACCGCGCAGGATCCTTGAAATAGGGACATTCACCGGTTATTCGGCAATCTGCATGGCAAGGGGTCTTGCAGAAGGCGGTTTGCTTCATACCATTGATATCAACGATGAAACCATGGTGATTGCAAAAAAGTATATTCACCTGGCTGCACTCGGGGACAAAATCATCCTGCACACGGGAAATGCGCTGGATATCATTTCGAATCTCACGGAGACCTTCGACCTGGTATTTATCGATGCCGATAAACCTCAGTATATTTCATATTATCAATGCTGTTTTTGATAAATTGAGGGTTGGGGGAGTAATCCTGGCTGATAATGTGTTATGGGGCGGCAAAGTGTTAAATGAAAATAAATATCCCGACCGGGAAACTAAAGGAATACTGGATTTTAATATATTTGTTTCAGAGGATGTCCGGGTTGAAAAAGTAATGGTTCCTCTGAGGGATGGACTGTTTATGATTCGTAAAGTCTCAGAAAGATAGGGACTGAACATTTTGGAAAGGCAGTTGTTTAAATTCGGAAAATCTGCATATAAAAATGGGTGAATATACTATTCGGGAACTGGAGAATCTTTCAGGTATTAAGGCTCATACTATCAGGATATGGGAAAAGAGGTTCGGTTTAATTGCCCCGCAGCGGACGTCAACGAATATCCGGACCTATTGTGATTCTGAACTGAAGAAGATCCTGAATATCTCCATTCTTAACCGGCATGGCCTGAAAATTTCAAAGATCGCCCAGCTTTCACAGGACGAAATTGTCCTCAAAGTAAACCAGTTCACGCATGAAGTATCCAATTCCGAAAGCCAGATCGAAAGTCTGACCGTGGCCATGATTGACCTGGATGAATACAGGTTTGAACAGGTGTTGTCCAGGGCCATTATTCAATTCGGGTTCGAAGAAGCTGTTACAAAGGTATTATATCCCTTCTTTGTAAAGATAGGCGTAATGTGGCAGACTGGCGCGGTAAACCCTGCCCAGGAACATTTCATCACCAACCTGGTTAAACAAAAATTTTTTTCAGCCATTGACGGACTGATCAATTCCGAGATGCCCAATGCACAGCGCTTCATTTTTTTCCTTCCGGAAGGCGAACTGCATGAAATTGGCCTGTTGTTTCTTTGTTACCTGGCCAAGAAAAGAGGGTACCGTACTATCTACCTGGGCCAGTCTGTGCCCCTGAACGATGTGGCTGAACTGGTAAAACGAAGGCATGTGGATTGTCTGGTTACCTCTGTTATGACAACGATCAATGGGTTGGATGTGCCTGACCTGATAAAGACCCTTTCGCAGTGATTTCGGGGACAAGACCATCTATCTCACCGGTTCACAATCACTTTTCCTTCCGCATAAGCTTCCCGATAACATTAAGATCATTACCTCTCCCATGCATTTTCTTGAAGAACTCAGGAAAAACTCCGTTCCGGTACAGGTTTGACCCTGTGAAAATAGCTTTCTTCAGATTTTACCATCGTTTTACGTCATTATGGCTGCAACCCCCACTGTATATAGCGAAATAAAGACCTTAAAGTACTATGTTAATCACTCTGCTAAAAAAGATTAAACAATAATTTAACAAAATTTTAACATTATTCCTTATTTAGAATTTATTTGGAAGAATTCTGTATTCCTTTAGAAACAAAGGGGAAAATGTTAAAATCATCTCTTATTCTATCTTAAAAAATCCCTTAAATTTATCTATTTATAATTGGTCTAAATAAAAATAACTTGCATCGTGTTTAAACAATGATTACTTTTGATGAACAAAATTAATCTTTAATGCCATGACTGCTATCGAGTTCAACTACCAACTTACAAGCCTCAGTCAGAGTCTTGAACGATTCGCCCTTAGTCTGACATCCAATATGGAAGATGCACGTGATCTGTTACAGGAAACATTTGTAAAAGCAATTTCTTACAGGGACAAGTTTGCAGATGATACCAACCTGAAAGCATGGACATTTACCATTATGAAGAATACATTTATCAATAACTACCGCCGGCTGGTTAAATCCAACACTACCTTTGATCATACCGATGATCTGTACTATCTGAATCTGAACCGGGAATCGGGATTCGAAAATCCCGAATCCTCCGTTTCGGCAAAAGAAATTGAAAAACATATTGAACAGCTTGAAGATGATTTCCGGGTGCCTTTCCAGATGCATCTTCAGGGATATAAATACAAAGAAATTGCCGATAATCTTGGATTGAAGATCGGAACGGTGAAAAGCCGCATCTTTTTTACCCGGAAACGCCTGATGTCTTCTTTGGGCGTGGGCTACAACTAGGGTTTTTGGGTTTGGTTAAAATGTGTTTAGGTGAAATAGCCCCTCCCGCCATTGGCGAGGGGGTTGTTTTTGCATTTAATGAAGCAGAGTCAAACAGTTTTATTAAATTTGCACCACTTTAACCATACACTTCTTCCATGAGTAATAATACAAATTACGCTCAACGCGGCGTGTCCTCGCAAAAGGAGGATGTACATAAGGCCATTCAGGATATGGACAAAGGTCTTTTTCCCAATGCGTTCTGCCGTGTTTTGCCTGATTTTCTGGGAGGAGATGATGAATACTGCAATATCATGCATGCAGACGGGGCCGGGACAAAATCATCACTCGCCTATATTTACTGGAAGGAAACGGGAGATTATTCTGTATGGAAAGGGATAGCCCATGATGCCATCATCATGAATATTGATGACCTGATCTGTGTGGGCGCCACGGATAATATCCTGATGTCATCCACCATTGGCCGGAACAAGCTTAAAATCCCCGGCGATATTCTGATGAATATTCTTAAGGGATTTGATGAGACCATCCAGTCACTTGCCAAATGGGGGATCACAGTGTACCTGACGGGAGGTGAAACTGCGGATGTCGGCGACCTGGTAAGGACCATTATTGTGGATTCAACGGTCACCTGCCGGATGAAACGTGCCGATGTCATTGAGAACAGGATACAACCGGGAGATGTGATTGTGGGACTTGCATCATCGGGTAAGGCAGTATATGAGCAGGAATATAACAGTGGCATCGGGAGCAACGGGCTTACCTCTGCCCGCCATGATATCTTTGTAAATTACCTGGCCGGAAAATATCCCGAATCATATGACGACCTCATTCCAAAGTCGCTTGTGTATTCAGGTAAATACCAGCTGACCCAGAAAGTAGAGGATCTTGAACCGGATGCCGGCAAGCTGGTCTTGTCTCCTACCCGGACTTTTGCACCGCTTATCCGGCAGGTTCTTGAACTGCACAGGCCTGAAATCCATGGTATGATCCATTGTACAGGGGGCGGACAGACCAAGGTGCTGAAATTTGTGAAGGATCTCCATGTGATCAAGGATAACCTGTTCCCCTTGCCACCCTTATTCAGGATCATTCAGCAATCGGCCGGAACACCCTGGGATGAAATGTATGAAGTGTATAACATGGGCCACCGTTTCGAGATCTATACCAATGAACAAACTGCGGGTAAGATCATTGACCTTGCGTCCGCAATTGAACATCGATGCAAAAATTATCGGACATACTGAAGCCTATGTAGGACATAAACTGACCATTAACAGCGAATTCGGAACATTCACCTATTAGAAGGATGCGAACCTCAAACCTAAACCAACATAAATCAACAAATCAACAAATCAACAAATCAACAAATAAATTATGAGTAAGAATTTGATCTTAAGTAAACTCGAAGGCGTTAAGGAAAGATTTGAAGAAGTTGGCAGGCTGCTTAATGAGCCTGGAGTGATGAATGATATGAAAAATTATATTCACCTGAACAAGGAATATAAGGAACTGGATCCTGTTGTAGCGGCCTACAAGATATATAAGAATACGCTGATCAATATCGATTCAACCAAGGAATTGCTGGCCGTTGAAAAGGATGATGAAATGCGTGAAATGGCAAAAGCTGAACTCGACGAACTCACAGGCAAGGTGGCGGAAATGGAAGAAGATCTGAAAATTCTTCTTCTGCCTACGGATCCGCAGGATGAGAAAAATGCGATTCTCGAGATCAGGGCCGGTTCAGGAGGAGATGAAGCCAGTATTTTTGCCGGCGATCTGTTCCGTCTTTACTCCAAATTCTGTGAGCAGAAAGGCTGGAAAATGGAAATTACCACTTTTACCGAAGGTACAGCGGGTGGTTATAAGGAAATCATTGTGGATGTCAGGGGAGACGGGGTATATGGCATTCTCAAATATGAATCCGGTGTGCACCGCGTTCAGCGTGTTCCTCAAACGGAAACGCAGGGCCGTATACATACATCGGCAGCCTCAGTTGTTGTACTTCCCGAAGCAGAAGAATTTGATGTGGATCTGAAACAGGAAGATATCCGTATTGACCGGTTCTGTTCCTCCGGCCCGGGCGGACAGTCGGTTAACACTACCTATTCCGCCGTCCGTCTTACCCATGTCCCCACCAATGTGGTTGTTTCATGCCAGGACCAGAAATCGCAGATCAAAAACCTGGAAAAGGCCATGTCGGAACTGCGTACCCGGCTGTATAACCTGGAGTATCAGAAATATCTTGACGGTGTTGCCTCACAGCGGAAAACGATGGTTTCAACCGGCGACAGGTCGGCCAAGATCCGCACCTATAATTATCCGCAGGGCAGGGTGACAGACCACAGGATCAACCTCACCATGTATAACCTTCCCAATATTCTCGACGGAAATATTCACGATATCATCAGCCAGTTGCAGATGGCTGAGAATGCCGAGCGGCTGAAGGCCACGGCCATTGTCTAACAAAACGGTAAAAATGACACGGGAGCAGCTATTTGAACAGATCCGGAAAAAGCAGAGTTTCCTATGCCTGGGATTGGATACGGAAATGCCGAAGCTGCCGGATCACCTGCTGAACGAAGAATTTCCCCTTTTTGCATTTAACCGGGCAGTACTGGATGCAACGCACGACCTGATCATTGCCTGTAAGCCCAATGTTGCGTTTTATGAATGCCTGGGGACCGATGGCTGGAAGCAGTTTGAGCTCACCGTAAATTATATAAAATTCAAGTATCCGGAAATTCTCATCATTGCAGATGCCAAACGGGGGGACATTGGCAATACTTCAAAAAAATACGCGGAGACCTTTTTTAAACAGCTGCCCTGTGATGCGGTAACGGTTGCACCCTATATGGGATCGGATTCCGTGCTTCCGTTCCTGGAATACCCTGACAAATGGGTGGTTTTGCTTGCCCTTACATCGAACCTGGGAGCAGATGATTTTCAGATGACAGCGATGGATAATGGAGAAAAACTGTTTGAGACAGTATTGCGTAAATCACGTGAATGGGGAAATCCCGGCAATATGATGTATGTGGTAGGAGCCACGCGGGCTTCGATGCTGAAAAAGGTAAGGGAACTGGTGCCTGATCATTTTCTTCTTATCCCGGGCGTCGGAGCCCAGGGGGGAGACCTATCGGAAGTGGCCAAATATGGTCTCAACAGCCAGTGCGGACTCATCGTGAATTCCTCCCGTGCAATCATCTATGCCGATTCCTCCACCCGGTTTGCTCTTGTCGCACGTCAGCGGGCACTGGAAGTGCAGCAGGAGATGGAGGAGATTCTGAAAGGTATTCGGTAATCGGTAATCGGTAATCGGTAATCGGTAATCGGTAGGTCCTTGATCGAATTGTAGGGACAAGGCATTGCCTTGTCTCTACGATTTTATCCCTTGCAAAGGCTTTGTTTTTTCCGGGGTTTTTCGTACTTTAATCTCGTTATGAAAACGTTAAGGTATGACAGAGGAATTTATCCAGTTTATTTGGAAATACGGACTTTTCGATCGCACCGGCCTTTTTTCCGATTCAGGCGATGAAATACAGGTGATCAGCCTGGGTGAACACAACGGGGACTCCGGTCCCGATTTTCTGAATGCGCGTTTGAAAATTGGATCCACAACCTGGGCAGGCAATGTGGAGATCCATTTACGGTCATCGGATTGGTTTTTGCATGGTCACCATGCCGACAAGGCTTTTGACAGCGTGATCCTGCATGTGGTATATCAGCATAATCAATCCGTTACCCGGTCAAATGGTGAGACGATCTCAACCCTGGTGTTGCCCTGCAATGAAAAATTGTATGGCAGTTATCAGCAACTGCTGGCCCGGAAGGGAACGATCCCGTGCCAGGACAGGATCCATCGGGTAGAGCCATTATTGCTCGATTGCTGGCTGAGTTCGCTGGTTGTGGACAGGCTCCGCAAAAAGACGGAGCATATTGCAGAATACCTTCGGTGCAATAAAGGCAACTGGGAAGAGGCTTTTTATATCAGCCTTGCCCGTTCATTCGGATTCGGGCTGAACGCATCTCCCTTTGAACTGGTGGCCAGGTCGGTTTCCCTGGCCATTCTCAACAGGCACCGGGATAATCCGATCCAGGTGGAAGCTATCCTGATGGGGCAGGCCGGATTTCTTACTGAGGGAAGGATATTCCCGGAATACTACGTCCTGTTGCGAAATGAATATGTATATCTTCAAAAGAAATATCACCTCAGGCCGATTGAAAATCACCTCTGGAAATTTCTACGGCTGAGGCCTGTGAATTTTCCCACCCTTCGCCTTGCCCAGTTTGCAAACCTGGTTCAGCAATCTGAGGGACTTTTTTCAAGTGTACTTGCCTGTGATGATTTGCAGGAACTGAAACGATTTTTTACATTGCAGGCCTCAGAATTCTGGAATTCTCATTATACCTTTGAGAAAACCTCAAAATCCAGTGTGAAAACACTTGGCGAGGATGCATTCAACAGTTTGGTGATCAATACGGTAGTTCCCTTTTTATTTTTATACGGCAGCATGAACGGTCAGGAAGAAACAAAAAACAGGGCACTTGAATTAATGAATCAGATTCCGGCTGAATCCAACCGGATCACGCGGAAATGGGATCTGGCCGGCATCCGTGCTTCATCTGCCTTTTACAGCCAGGCACTGTTACAGCTATATAATGATTACTGCAATCACAGGCATTGCCTTTCGTGTTCAGTAGGTACAAACCTCATAACAGCCGGAATTTAATGAAGCCCAAAAATATACGAAATGCTTATATCGCACTGGGCTTGGTGCTGGGCATAATCACAACCGGAACAGCCGGTTATATGCTCATCGAGGCCATGACTTTTACCGAGGCTTTCTACATGACGATCATTACGATCGGAACGGTAGGTTTTCGCGAAGTCAAGCCGTTGTCGGGTGCGGGTATGTATTTTACGGCCTTTCTTATTGTATTTAGTTTTGGTATATTTGGATATGCAGTGACAACGATTATTCAATACGTGGCCGATGGCACATTCAGAAAAATTTATATCGACAGAAGGGTGAAAAGAAAAATCGAACATCTTAAAAACCATGTCGTGGTCTGTGGTTACGGTCGAAACGGCCGGCAGGCCGTTACTGAGCTCCTCGAGCATAATGTGCCGATTGTCGTGGTCGAAAGCAATGAGCATATCATATCAAGTGTGCAGGCAAATTCCAATCTGTTCTACCTGCAGGGAGACGCTACACACGATGAGGTGCTGAATAATTGCCACCTGGCAACTGCAAAAGCACTGATCACCACCCTTCCTGTGGATGCCCATAATCTTTTTGTTGTGCTTACAGCACGTGAGATCAATCCTAAAATGGCCATTATCAGCAGGGCATCGGATGAACATTCAGATGTGAAGCTGAAGCGGGCAGGGGCGACCAATGTGATCATGCCCGACCGCATCGGGGGTCAGCGTATGGCCAAAATGGTGGTACAACCTGACATTGTTGAGTTTCTCGAGTTCATGATGATGCAAAGCATGGAAAGCGTTGCGCTCGAAGAGGTTTTTTGTACGGATATTTCAGAAAGATTCAATGGTGTCCCTTTACGGGAATTCGACCGCCAGAATGATTCGGGCGCCAACATTATCGGCATGAAACGGTCAGACAAATCCATCGTTATCAATCCGCTCCCGGAACTGATCCTTACCCCGCAGGACAAGATATTTGCCCTTGGCACCCGCAACCAGATACAACGTCTTCGGATTTTACTCAATTCGGGGAATTAGGGCTGCAGGCTGCTAGGCTACAGGCTTCAGGTGCTAGGCTGTTCGATGTTCAGGGTTATTGCTAGGCAGATCATATCAGAGGTAATTCATCAGTCAAAATTCTTCGTCTCACAACATTCATCCAATACTGCATGTACTCATCGTAAACTCGTAATTCGTCAATCGTAAACTTTTGATTCTATTTCATTGTTATCTAAAAAAAAATAAATACTTTTGCAATTCAAATTTTGTAGAAGTGTAATTAATTAAAAATTATGTATTTAACTACTGAAAAGAAAAAGGAGATTTTTAAATCATTCGGTAAGTCGGAAACCAATACCGGAGCCTCTGAGAGTCAGATTGCCCTGTTTACTCTCCGGATTAACCACCTCACCGAGCACCTTAAAATAAGCAAGAAGGACTTTTCTACGCAGCGTGCCCTTCTCAGACTGGTTGGAAAGCGCAGAAGGCTCCTTGATTATCTTCGGGAAGTCGATATTGAAAGATACCGTTCGATTCTGAAAGAACTGAACCTCCGCAAATAAGAAAACAGGCAATTCTGAAATTGCCTTTTTCTTTTGATATATGGCCGATTCGGTCATCCATTTATTTTAATTTATTTTATTTATGTTTAAGACATTTCAAAAGACCATTGCCCTAAATGATGGTAGATCCATTGTACTGGAAACCGGCAAGCTGGCAAAACAGGCTGACGGTGCTGTTGTGGTAAGATTGGGCGATACAATGTTGCTGGCCACTGTGGTTACAGCAGCAGAAGGCGCTGAAAACAGCGATTATATGCCACTCCAGGTGGAGTACAGAGAAAAATTCTCGGCCATCGGCCGTTTTCCTGGCGGATTTTTAAAACGGGAAGCCAGGCCCAGCGACCGGGAAATTTTGGTATCCCGGATTATTGACCGTGCTTTAAGACCCCTTTTCCCGGATAATTACCATGCCGAAACATTTGTGAATGTGATGCTTATTTCGGCTGACAAGGATACCATGCCTGATGCACTGGCCGGACTGGCTGCATCCGCTGCACTGATGGTGTCGGATATTCCTTTCAAGGGACCGATTTCTGAAGTCAGGGTAGCCCGCATCGAGGGTAAATTCGTCATCAATCCCTCCTTTTCCGAATTGGCGAAAGCTGATATCGACATGATGGTTGCCGCCACTGCCGAGAACATTGTGATGGTGGAAGGTGAAATGAGCGAGGTTTCCGAAGAGGAAATGCTCGAGGCCCTTAAAATTGCCCATGAAGCAATCAAGGTTCAATGCCAGGCCCAGACCGACCTGATGAATGACGCCGGTAAATCGGTGAAGCGCGAATATTCCCATGAAGTGCATGACGAAGAACTTCGCAAACAGGTATGGGCAGCCGGATATGACCAGTTCTACAATATTGTGAAAACCATGACGGGCAAGCATGAACGCCATGATGCACTTACCAAAGTGAAGGCTGATTTTGTTGCCGCCCTTCCCGAAGATAACACCGTGAATAAATCACTTGTTGACCGTTATTTTCACGATGTGGAAAAAGAGGCCGTCCGCAAGCTCATCCTGAATGAAGGATTGCGTGTTGACGGACGGAAAACAACCGACATCAGGCCTATCTGGTGCGAGGTGGATTATCTTCCCGGCGCACATGGCTCTGCTGTATTTACCCGTGGAGAAACCCAGTCGCTTACCTCGGTAACCCTGGGTACCAAGCTGGATGAAAAGGAAATTGATGAGGTTCTTTTCCATGGAACTGAAAAATTTGTATTGCATTATAATTTCCCGCCTTTCTCAACGGGAGAAGCCAAAGCTTCACGCGGCATCGGCCGTCGTGAAATTGGCCACGGAAACCTGGCCCACAGGGCTTTAAAACGAATGATCCCCGCTGATAATGTTTATGCTATCCGCGTTGTATCAGATATACTTGAATCAAACGGTTCCTCCTCCATGGCTACAGTTTGTGCCGGAACCATGGCACTGATGGATGCCGGTGTGAAGATCCTCAAACCGGTTTCAGGTATTGCAATGGGACTGATCACCGATACCAAATCGGGAAAGTATGCCATTCTGTCCGATATCCTGGGCGATGAAGATCACCTGGGCGACATGGACTTTAAGGTAACAGGCACCCGTGACGGAATCACCGCCACACAGATGGACATCAAGGTGGAAGGACTGACATTCGAGGTATTGAAAAAAGCACTGGCGCAGGCCCGCGATGGCAGAATGCACATTCTCGGCAAACTCATCGAAGCTATTCCCCAGCCACGGCCGGATTATAAGCCCAATGTACCGCGTATGGTGAAGATCATTATACCGAAGGAACTCATTGGCGCAGTTATTGGACCCGGTGGACGCGTTATCCAGGATATCCAGGCCAAGACGGGCGCCGTGGTAAATATCGAAGAAATTGACGGACGCGGTGAAATAAATGTTTCGGCAGTTGACAAGGCCTGTATTGATGCAGCCATCGCACGCATCAACGGCATTGTTGAACAGCCCGAAGCAGGCAAGATCTATAAAGGTATTGTCAAGGGTATTCAGGCATTCGGTGCCTTTGTTGAAATATTGCCCGGCAAACAGGGCCTGTTGCATATTTCGGAAATCGATTGGCCACGGGTAGAAAACGTGGAAGATGTTCTGAAAGAAGGCGATGAGGTAGAGGTTAAACTGCTGGATGTGGATTCCAAAAGCGGTAAACTGAGTCTTTCACGCAAGGTTTTATTGCCTGTACCCGAGGGTTTTGTTCCTCAGGCCAGCAGACCAAGGGAATCACGTGATCGTGATTCAAGGAGCGGCGGACATGATCGCAGGGACGGGGGACGTGACAGGCGGGATAATCGTGGTCCCAGGGATAGAAGGGATTAACAGGTATTCGGTAATCGGTGATCGGTAATCGGTAATCGGTGATCGGTAATCTGCAAATAAAATGGAAATCCGGCCCCGCAACAGGGACCGGATTTCTTTTTTAAAATACATTTCGGGTACAATTCTCAATTCCATATCACGATATCCGGTATCCAGTATCCAGTATCCAGCATCCAGTATCCAGTATCCAGTATCCAGTATCCAGTATCCAGCATCCAGAAACCAGTTATCATTTTAAGAATGTGTCAACTATGTATGATTCAGATTACCAGATCATTGGCTTTTGGCGTGATTTTTGTAAAGGTAGTTCGGGTCATTTGAACGTTATTTGATATTGGATATTGTTACGATTTTTGTATTTTTGTTAATAATCTTTATTACGTATTGGGCAAAATCTATTATTTTTATATTTAACATTTGTAAGTTTGTATATATATATTGCATACGCTTGCATTGCGCATTTTCAAATTGTAAAACAAATATTTAACTAATCATGAAGAAAACTAGACAGAACTATCTAACCATTGCCGTTATTGCTGCCTTATTTCTGAGCGGCTGTGCCGGTCTAAACAAAATGAAGGACAAGGCCCCTACCGTTACATATAAAGTAACTCCCGACCCCCTTCAGGAGCATGCAGGTGTGGTAAATGTAAAGGGAGATGTTACTTTTCCTGAAAAGTACTTCAACAAGAAAGCAGTGGTTGTTGCAACTCCTGTGTTGAAATATGAAGGTGGCCAGACGGAATTGGCCCCCGTTACATTACAGGGTGAAAAAGTAGAAGCCAACAACAAGGTAATTGCCTATGCCGGCGGTAGTTATCAGTTTGACGCTAAGACTGATTACAAACCTGAAATGATGAAATCACAATTGGTGGTTAAATTTTCAGCACGGATTAAGGAAAAAACCCGATTGAATATGAATCCGCCAAAATTGCCGACGGTGTTATTGCAACTCCTACCCTTGTAATGGTTGATCCAAAAACCGTTACCATGCCGGATAATTTCAAACGGATCATTCCGGAAACCTACTCTGCAGATATTCATTACCAGATTAACAATGCTGATGTCCGCAAGTCGGAATTGAAATCAGAAGAGGTAAAAGCATTTCAAAAACAAGTGGTTGATGCAAAGGCTACTCCCAACAAACAGATCAAGGATGCCAAGATTTCCGCCTATGCTTCCCCCGATGGTCCGATTGACCTGAACACCAAACTGTCAGCAAAACGTGAAACTTCTGCACAGAAGTATTTCACGAAAGCCATGAAGGACAACAAAATCACTGAGGCTGAAGCTGAAAACTTCCTGAGCCTGATGACAACTCCCGAAGACTGGGACGGATTCAAGGCAGCAGTTGAGAAATCAAACATCCAGGATAAGGACCTTATCCTCCGTGTTCTTTCAATGTACTCCGATCCGGTTGTAAGAGAAAAAGAAATCAAGAATATTTCCAAGGCTTATAGCGAAATTGCAAAGGACGTTCTTCCCCAGCTCCGCCGTTCAGTGATGAGCGTGGATGTTGAAGTAGTTGGAAAAAGTGATGAGGAATTGCTGAACCTGGCAATGACAAGTCCTTCCTCCCTTAACCTGGAAGAAATCCTTCATGCCGGTGCATTGGCAAAGGATGCAAAACAAAAAGCCACCATTTACAAAGCTGCTACCGAACAATTCCCAACCTGTGTAAGGGCTAAGAATAACCTCGGTGATGCATATGTTCAGCTTGGCAACATTCCTGAAGCTAAGAAATCTTTCGATGCCGCCAAGGCTATTAATAGCAATCCGGCTGTAAATGCTAACCTCGGCGCTGTTGCATTGGCACAGGGTGATCTGAAAACTGCAGAAGAACTGCTTACAGCATCCATGGCCGCCGGTGACGCAGTCAGCTATAACCTCGGTATTATCAAAATTAAACAGGCCGACTATGCTGCCGCTGTGAATTATTTTGGTAACAAGCCTTCATTCAATGCTGCTCTGGCTCAATTGCTCAACGGTGGAAACGACAAGGCTATGGCTACTTTGAATGCTATGGGTGACACAAAAGACGCATGGGTATATTATCTGAAAGCTGTTGCAAGTGCAAGAGGCGGTAATGTTGACGGTGTTGTTGCTAACCTTCGCACAGCTGCAACTCTTGATGCAAAAGTAAAGGCTTATGCTGCAAAGGATGCAGAATTCCTGAAATTTGCCGATAACGACGCCTTCAAACAGGTAATTCAGTAATAAAATAAACAGTTAAAAAAAAATCCGGTTCCATTTTTGGGACCGGATTTTTTTTATTAAACCGAATACCGAATACCGAATACCGATAAACCGATTACCGATTACCGATCACCGATTGCTCTTAAACAACCGCAACCCTTGCCTCCCTCTCCGCCAGCACGTCATTATACAGTGTGGCAAATGAACTGCCCACCCATGACGCAGCCGGTAATACTCCCACAAACAACAGGCACAAGCCGGCAATGAAAATGAAAAACGAAAAAAAGCCATCCAGAAAATAGTCCATCCGTAACCACGGGTCATTCTCCAGCTTTCCTCCACTGCGGTGATGGGATCGAGGTTTTTATCCATTACGAGGAAACCAACGAAAGCAAGCCGGCAGGCAACAATGATGCCCGGTATAACCAGCATGATAAAACCAAGCATTACCAGTGCAACAGTCAGCAGGTTTGCCAGTACAATGCCCAGGTAATTCTGTTCTGAATCCCCTTACAAGCATATTGAAATCCGGTCTGATTTCCCTTACCGCCTGTAAAAACATCATCTTTCCCCCATATTTGAATACAGGCACAATCAATAGACCCCATGCCAGGGCAAGTAATCCAAGTACCACGGCCAATCATTCCCAGGGCAAGCCATCCCATATCATGCATATTCCAGTCCATCCAGTTCCGATCCCAATGATGGTCCGGATTCATGTTCCATTTGAAGCTCCTGTCGGTCCGGTAACAAGGCCGACAACAATCACCACCAGTAACAGGATCAGAAAATTCTTTTTCATTACATCCCATCCATTTCCGAAACTATTGTTCACGGATGGTATTCGTTTGTTTTGTTCAATTACTTCCATTTTATTATTTTTTTATGTTTTGAAATCTTCACCAAATTTATAACCCGCACATTCATCTTTCTTCATACCAAAGTAGTGATTATATAAAAAACTACTTAAGTAGTGGGACCACTACTTTGGTAGTCCCATATTTTTATCAGAGATAATTTATATCTTTAATTATGGTTAAATACGTGATCACTCTTGTGTTTGTCCTTTCAGCCGCCCTTGCTTCCGGCAGCATTGTGATATCCTCGAGGTTGCGCAACAGGTATAAACCTGAGATCTTCGGCACGCTCATGTATTACCAGATCTTTTATTTTACCTATGGATTTTATGCCATTTGGGGTCAGGTCATCCTCTATTCTTTTTTATCTCCCTTTCTTTCCGCCGAACTTTTAAACAAAGCAACCAACATTCTTGTACTCATCGGTTCACCCTTTGTGATTTTTACCTGGCTGATGCTGATAAGATTAACCCGGGAATTGTCCGGCCGGGAGACTCCGCATCCCTTTCGTTTTACTGTATGTTTTTTTGATTTTTCTGCTGGTTTCAGGAATGGGCTGGCTTTTGTCAAGGTTTGAACTGGCAGACCTGTTTACGATAATTAAATACTGTTTTGTACTGCTGAATTTCACCTTTACAATTACCGGGTTTGTGTACCTCATATCATATAAGAAACGTAAGGCAATTCTGCGAAAAAAGGACATGAAAAACATCGCCATGGGACTGCTGATGCTGGTCCTTCTTCAGAATGGCTTTTTGCTCGATTATCAGGATAATATTTATATAGCCCTCGGATTTATCCTCCTGTTTTTTATCGGCGGTACCTTTATACCGCTTTATATCCAATACCTGTCCGATCTGTCAGTATTGCATCCCGTAAAGGAAGAAGGGATCAGTTTTGATCTGCTGTGCACAAAGTATGAGATCTCTCCGCGTGAAAAGGAAATCATGCGGGAAATCTGTAAAGGACTATCCAACCAGCAGATTGCGGATACGCTTTTTATCAGCCTGCAAACCGTAAAGGACCATACAAGCCGCATTTATTATAAAACCAATTGCACAAGCCGGGCGCAGTTGATTACCATGGTCAATAATTATGAATGAGGAGATGATGAATAATGAATTATGAATGATGAATCAATTTCATCCACCCGGTGACTAAATTTCAATGACCGTGGATGCAGTCCGCGAGTAAAATGCTCATTTTCCAAACATATATTTCAATAATCATGAAAACAAGTAAAAATTCTCTGCCTGACTCTGTTGATGGCGGTTTTATTAATGAATGCAGGATCGGTGCTTAACGCACAGACCTACCAAAAAGCATCTTATTCTGCTCTTGCCGATAACAGCTTTATGAATGACTGGCTGGTGCTGGGTCCTGTCAAATTCGGCACCGGTGGTACCACCCCTGATGAAAGCCAGCAAAGAGCGGCATTTGATAAGAATTTACTCACCAGTGTGCCCTTAAAAGGTGGAAAACTGCCAGCCCGTGTAAAAATCGGGGAAACAGAGTATTCATTTAAACCGGTCAGTTCTCAGGATGGCATTATTAATTTTAACGCTGTTCTGGGGACCACGGATTATGCAATCGCTTTTGCACTGGCGGAAATTAAACTGGAAGCACCCATGAAAGTGCTTATGGGAGTCGGAAGCGACGACGATATTAAAATATTTCTTAACGGCACCCTTGTACACAGTAACTGGATTGCCAGGGCCAACACTCCTGATGACGATATGGTCGTTCTTGATTTGAAAAAGGGAAGCAACCAGGTCATTGTCGAAGTTCAGAATATTACCCTCGACTGGTCATTTGCCATGCGGAAAATCGGCAGTGCTTCCAATTAAATGACCACCTGGTACAATCCGCCGGAAGGGGCAACCTGGATGATGTAAAACTGTTGCTTGCCAATGGCGCGGATATAAATGCACAAAATGCGGACAGGACTTACGGCGTACCTGTCAGCCATGATCCACGGACGTGAAAAAGTAATGGATTTTTTAAAGGAAAAAGGGGCCAAAACGGATCTGCCCTATGCCATCGCTCGAAAAACTGGCCGATTTTGTTTTTATTAGTGATTCGGGTAAATCACCGGGAGTGTCTGTCCTGATTGCCAGGAATGGGCAAATCCTTTATCAAAAGGGATTTGGCTATGCCGATATCGGAAACAGGGTGCCGGTTACTCCTGAAACGAAATTCCGGATCGGTTCCATTACAAAGCAATTCATCGCCTCGGCCATCCTGAAGATGCAGGAAGAAGGTAAACTCAGCGTTGAGGACAAACTTTCGAAATTTGTTCCCGGGTTTCCGCGCGGAGATGAGGTCACCATCCGGCACCTGCTTACCCATACATCGGGGATCCACAGCTATACCAACAGGCCCGGCTTTCTGAAATATGTCACCATGCCCATAACTCCTGCAGCACTGGTAGATACAATCAAGGCATATCCATACGACTTCAACCCCGGTGATCGATACCTGTACAATAATTCAGGCTTTTTCCTGCTTGGATATATAATCGAAAAAATTTCAGGGATGAGCCTGGCTGATTATCTGAAGGAAAACCTGTTTAAGCCATTGGGAATGAATAATACGGGTGTATATACGGTAACCAGGTTACTTGACCATGAAGCGTATGGTTATGACAGGGACAGCGTGAATATTGTCAAGGCCCTGAACTGGGATATGACCTGGGCCGGGGGTGCCGGTGCCCTTTACTCCACCGCCCCGGATCTCTATACATGGAATGAAGCTGTCTTCAATGGCAAGGTTTTGTCGGCCGAAAGTCTGAAGGCCGCCTTTACACCCGCTGTCCTGAACAGCGGTGAAAAGATCGATTACGGATTTGGATGGTCCCTGTCAGATTATCGCGGATCCAAATTCATCTCACACGGCGGCGGATTGCATGGCTTTCTTTCCTATATTACCCGTCAGCCGGAGGAGAAAACCACTGTAGTGGTACTTTGTAATTCCACGCAGCCTCCTGCGGGCATAAACCCCACATCCAATGCTAACACGCTGGCCGAATATGTATTGTGGAAGGACATGGCAAAACAGTCCACCATTGTATCCGATATCCAGGTTGATGAGAAATTATTGGCAAGCTACACCGGGAGGTATGATTACGGGCAGGGCATGATACTGAAAGTAACCCTCGTAGGAAAACAACTGTATGCCCAGATGACCGGACAGCCCAATTTTCCGATATTCCCGGCCTCGGACAGTGTATTCAACTGGAAGGTTGTTGATGCCAGCATAAAATTCGTGACTGATGAAACAGGAAAAGTCAACCACGCCATACATCACCAGAACGGGCAGGAAATCAAGGTAAAAAAAATGCAGGACGAGGCCCGTATTTCAGTTGATCCGGCCATTTTTGACGGTTATGCCGGCAAATATGACGGGGGTAACAACCTGATCATAGTCGTTACGAAGGAAGGGGACAAATTGTACATGCAGGGGCCTGGCTTGCCAAAATACCAGCTTATTCCCGCCTCAGTAACGGAATATTTTACTGAAGAAATAAAGGCCAGGTTCACCTTTAAACAGGACGGGACAGGCAAGACTAACGAGCTGTCTGTAAATTTTGACGGACAGATTTTTTCGACGAAAAGAGTGACTGGCGACAAGTGACAGGAATAAGTCATGCAGTCGTGCAGTCGTGCAGTTGTGCAGTCTTGCAGTCATGCAGTCATGCAGTGCATCGTGCAGTCATGCAGTATCAGGAAGATTATTTGGAATTATCGTCAATTAAATAAACATATTAAAATAAGATAGGCAACTATGAAAAAGATTATCCTTTGTTCTTTTATAGCGCTCATCCTTTACTCATGCTCAACAAATAAAAAGCAATCATCCCTTTACAGTAACCTGGAGAAAAGAGCCGACAGCCTGGTGCAGCCCTACATTGACAGTGCAAAGGCAGCGGGCATTGGCATAGCCGTGTATAAAAACAACGAGCCCATACTGCACAAAGCATATGGAATGGCCGACCTTGAATTCGATGTTAAATTGCCAGTGGATGCTTCCTTTGAGATCGGATCGGTTACCAAGCAATTCACCGCCGCTGCAATATGCCAGTTGGCAGAAGCAGGAAAACTGAGCCTGGACGATGAAATAACAAAGTATATAAAATTCGATACCCACGGGAATAAAGTTACTGTCCGGAACCTCCTGAGTCACACGTCGGGAATAAAAGGCTATACCGAATTGCCGGTATTTGAGAAATTATCCGTGTTTGCTTATAATCGGGATACGCTCCTGCGGTTAGTGGAGAAAGAACCTTTTGATTTCATCCCGGGGGATGCATTAATTTACAGCAATAGCGGCTTTTTCATGCTGGGACTGATCATTGAAAAAGTATCCGGAATTACCTATGAGGAATATGTGAAGAAGAATCTTTTTGAAAAAGCAGGAATGAAAAATTCATATTATGGCAGCGAAACCAGGGTGATCAGGAACAAGGCCCATGGTTATGATACAGGTGAAAAGGGACTGGTCCATGCTGCTTATCTTGATCATACCTGGCCCTTTGCGGCAGGTTCGCTGTGTTCAACAACAGAAGACCTGGCTAAATGGAATGATGCCCTGCACCATGGGAGAATCCTGGGCGAAAAAATGTATGCGGAATTCATTGCACCGGCTGTATTAAACGATGGAACAAAAACTCATTATGCCATGGGAATAACTGTTTCAGAGCGGCATGGAAGACGACTGATCTCCCATGGCGGCGGAATAAACGGATATCTTTCTCAAAATAGTTATTATCCCGAAGAGAATACAAGTATTGTAGTATTGATCAATACGACCGGACCTGTTTCCCCTGGCGAAATAGCGGATCGCATCGCTGAATTCATGTTTGTAAAAGCTTCATTAAAAACCCAACCCTTCCATGGCGATTTTTCAAAATTTCCCGGAACCTATAAAGGAGCCGGGAGAGGTTCGGATTTTTCTGTTATGGTGACTAAGAATGACTCATCCCTTACAATAAAGTTACCCTATGACAGGAAGCCAAAGGATCTTCAATATCTTCCGGATAGTTCCTGGACTGATGGCTCCTCGATTTATTGGTTCAGGGAAAAGAACAATGCGGTTGATGAATTACGAATTGATCAGACTTACGGATATTTAATTTTAAAAAAGGAGAAATGAAGCTGCTTAAAGGAACAATCCTGCCCATTCTGCTGGCAACCATATGGATCAGCCTTTCGGAATTTGTACGGAACGAATTTTTGGTAAAATCATTCTGGACCCGGCATTATCAGGATCTTGGACTTATCTTCCCCTCAAAGCCTGTTAACGGGGCATTATGGGGAATCTGGTCGCTTCTGTTTGCCGTGACAATATTCATCCTGGCTAAAAAATTCACCCTGTTGCAAACCACATTTTTGTCATGGTTTGCAGCCTTTGTTATGATGTGGGTGGTGATTGGCAATTTGGGCGTTTTACCCTATGGTCTTTTGGTGTACGCAATTCCATTAAGCATGCTTGAATCATTTGTCGCCACCGCAATAATAAAGGCTTTTAAAGCTAAATAGCGGGGTGCGGTACGGCGTGCAATTATTCATTAAAATGAAAAAACTTCCTTTTATCACATTCATTTTGCTTTATCTCCTTTCCTGCAATGCCCAGGAAGAGAAATATAAAAACTGCAGTCATTCCTTACCGGAACTGATCGTGGCGAACCATCAGAATGCTTCCCGGATATCCATCTTAATTGACAAATCTGATTATAAATTATCGGTCCGGATCGATTCCCTGGTTTTAAAAGAATACCCGGTAGTATTCGGAAAAAGTGGAGAATAATGATAAACTGATGCAGGGAGATAAATGCACGCCGGAGGGCCATTTTAAGATAATCTCCAAGTATCCTCACAAAAGCTGGTCAAAGTTCATCTGGCTGAATTATCCAAATGAGGAATCCTGGAAAAAACACAACGAAGCCATTCTCCGTGGTACAATACCGAAGGATGCGGAGATAGGCGGCGAAGTGGGAATTCATGGGGTGCCAAATGGTATGGATTACCTGATTGATGCAGGGTACAACTGGACGCTTGGTTGTATATCGTTGAAAAACAGGGATGTGGATGAAATATATCCGTATATTACAAAGTCAACCAGCATTGAAATCAGAAAGTAATGCAAGTGGCCAGATAATTGACGATTTACGATTAATAATATGCTGCTTTTTAACTGGGCTGCGCAACCAAACGTAATAAAACTGCATCTGTCTAAAAAATAGGATGAATCATGAAATCGATTTATAAAATAGCTCCTGTTATTATGCCGTTTTTGCATGGATTTCGTGTGAAGAAAACAATGATCCGGTTATCGATGATTCTGAACTTTTATTGGGTTACTGGATCAATCCCGTATGGGATTGATACGATCGTGCGATATGAACGCGGCAGTCGGAATTAAAGGAAAATGCCTATAGTATTGGTTTTAAAACAGGATCATTCCTTTGTGGAAAGAAAAAATGAAGGATGGTGCGGAACCCCGCCCGTTATCTTAAAGGATTTTCAGGGAACATGGGCAAAACACGATTCTTTAATCGACATTGATGTACCTTATTGGGGCGGGATGGCACATTACCAATGGAAAATAATTTCATTGGATAAACATCCCTGACGATTGCGACGGTAAAGCAGGAATATAAGGAGTAATTTGCGAACAATTACGCCTTCGGCGTATCGGTTTTTACCACAGGGAACACAGAGTCTGCGCGGATTAGCGTTCAGCAACCTTCTTGCAGGAAATGACGCTTCGCTTTTGAACATCGCAGAGTCTGCAACCCATTTCCTGCAATATAAAAATAAATCTGCGATCCGAGATCTGCGAGAACCTTCTTTGCATGAACTGCAGAACTGCAAACTATTTCTCCTGATACTGCCGGAATACTTCCCATAAAACAATTCCCGCACTGACAGCAATATTTAGCGAATGCTTGGTGCCATGCTGCGGAATTTCGATGGCGCCGTCGCAAAGATCCACCACCTCCTGGTCTACGCCGTTGATCTCGTGCCCGAATATGAGCACATACTTTTCCCCCGGTTCAATTTTGAAATCATGCAGGGCACAACTGTGGACTGTTTGTTCCACGGCATATATGCGGTATCCCTGTTTCCGTAATTCCTGAACAGCAGTCGCCGCATGTTCATAATACTTCCAGTCCACCGATTCTGTGGCACCCAGCGCAGTTTTACTGATCTCCCTGTGGGGTGGGGTGGCTGTGATGCCGCAAAGGCATATTCCCTCGATCAGGAATGCATCACAGGTACGGAATATCGAACCGATATTATTCAGGCTCCTTACATTGTCGAGCACCACCATCACCGGATTTTTGCCGGCCTGCCTGAATTCGTCCACCGTCTTTCTGTTCAGTTCCTCATTCCGAAGTTTTTTCATAGGATACAAAGCTTGTGAAATAAGTACAATGATAGCAATAGATAAAAAAAATTAAATATTTTCGTAAACTGAAATTAACGAAAATTTGCGTAACCATGAATATTCATGAATATCAGGGCAAAGCGATACTTAGCCAGTATGGCGTTGCCGTACCTGCCGGAATAGTAATTGATAATGCGGCTGACGCCGCCAAGGCTGCCCTGACATTGCAGGAAAAAACGGGTACAAATACCTGGGTGGTGAAAGCGCAGATTCATGCCGGGGGCCGCGGAAAGGGAGGCGGAGTGAAACTGGCCCGCAACATGGAGGAAGTGACCAAACGGGCATCCGACATCCTGGGAATGCAGCTTGTCACCCCACAGACAGGTCCCGAAGGAAAAAAGGTACGCAAGGTGCTTATTCAGCAGGATATTTATTATCCCGGCGAGACTCCTCTTCGTGAATTGTATATCAGCGTTCTGCTGAACCGCTCTACCGGCAAAAATATAATCATGTATTCCACCGAGGGCGGAATGGATATAGAAACCGTGGCTGAGAAAACGCCGCATCTCATTTTTAAGGAAGAAATTCATCCCGGCATCGGCATTCAGCCTTTCCAGGCCCGGAAGATCGCTTTCAACCTGGGATTGCAGGGCAAGGCTTTCAAGGAGATGACTAAATTTGTCACTTCCCTTTACCAGGCCTATGTGCAGAGTGACGCTTCACTGATCGAAATAAATCCCCTGCTGAAATCATCCGATGACCTGATCTATGCTGCCGATGCCAAAGTAAACCTGGATGACAATGCACTATACCGCCACCCGGAATATGAGGCCATGCGCGATGTGAATGAAGAAGATCCTGCTGAAACGGAAGCTGCAAAATACAACCTCAATTTTATCAAGCTGAACGGCAACGTAGGCTGCATGGTGAATGGGGCCGGACTCGCAATGGCCACCATGGACATCATTAAGCTGTCGGGCGGTGAACCTGCCAATTTTCTTGATGTGGGCGGCACGGCCAATGCCCAGACAGTTGAGGCAGGCTTCCGCCTCATTCTCCAGGAACCAGGCGTAAAAGCTATCCTGATCAATATATTCGGTGGTATTGTACGTTGTGACCGCGTTGCACAGGGTGTTGTAGATGCCTATAAATCCATCGGCACGGTTCGGGTACCTGTCATTGTGCGCCTTCAGGGTACCAATGCAGCCGAGGCCAAAGTATTGATCGATAATTCAGGGCTGAAGGTATTTTCCGCCACCCGGCTCCAGGATGCCGCAGATCTTGTGAAAAAGAACGTCTAGTCGGGTACCGGCATTGATTTGTGACTGCAGTCGCAAAACGGTTTATTTTTTGATTCTCCGCAACGGCACAGGAGTATTTCCTGTTCTCCGGTTATGATCTTACCCGATGAATCCCTGAAGCTGAAGTTTCCTTTCACAATCATGGGTCCGTTTGGGATGATCCGAACCTCGGGGGTATTCTTGTTGTTTTCCTCCGTTTCTGCCATATCTTTATTTTCCTGTATAACCTACTTTTCTGTGTGTGCCGTCACAATAGGGCGGGTTATCTGACCTGCCACAACGGCATAAAGAGGTGAATTTTAAATGCCGTAATTCCTTGCCATCAACATCATAAATCGTAAAATCGCCTTTCAATACAAGGGGCCCGTCCTCCATGATCCGCGCCTCTGGCATCACTTCCGGCTGTTCGGGTGCTTTTTCGGGCAGGATCTCGGAATTGTACTTATAGACAAGGGCCTGGGTTGGACATAATTTCACCACCCTGATAATTTCCTCGGTAGACGCACCATCCATATTTACCCAGGGCCTCTTTCTCGGATTGAACACATCGATCAGCTCCCGGTAGCAGGTGGTGGCATGAATGCATTTTTTTGGCTGCCAGTATACGGTGATCTCCCCGTTTGTATAATTCCTGTCAGTCTTGTCCATATTCGGTTTTTTCCAAAAATAGCAAATAAACAGTTTAGCATGCCAGTATTATTCATACTAAATTTGGCATTTGTTTTGATATTCCTTCCTGTATGCTTAGATTGATCGTGATTTCAGGTTTACTCGCATTGTTTTCCCTTGCCGGCACGGCACAGGATACAATACGCATGGATCTGGGCGGCTATCCGGTGAAGGCTGTGGTACAGGGTAATGACACCATATTGATAGCCAACCTGGGTGAGGCGATGATCCAGCCCCATACCAATAAACCCACCAATCGCGATATGCGGCAATACAGGAAGCTTGTTTACAATGTTAAAAAAGTATATCCCTATGCCAAGCTGGCCGGTGAAAAGTTCGGCAAGATAAACGCGCATATGGACAGCCTTGAAACAAAGAGGGAGCAGCGTGAATACATTAAGCAGGTGGAAAAGGATATCCTTCAGCAATATGAAGAAGACCTGAAAAACCTCACCATTACCCAGGGAAGGATACTGATCAAGCTGATCGACAGGGAAACCAGCCAAACCTCATATGAGGTGGTAAAGGATCTGCGCGGTTCATTTCAGGCGGCCCTATGGCAGACCGTGGCCCGTATATTCGGGTCAAACCTGAAAACGGAATTCGACGCGGCCGGTGAGGACCGCACGATTGACGAGATCATGGTGATGATTGAGCGGGGACAGCTGTAGGGAGGGAAAACAATTTGCTAATGTGCAAATGTGTTAATGTGAGAATGTGCAGAGGTGAAAATGTGCAAATGCATGAGAGGCTGCATAAGGTACTGCAAACTGACTGCAGAACTTCTTTTCGACTTCACGACTACCTTTCACCCTAAAACAAATTTATGCAACGGAGTATATTCCGGTCCATCCGTGGTCAGCCTGCTTTCATAAAGAACAATCTTACGTATGTTTTCAGATTGAAAGACCGTATCCTTGTAAACGCCGATTAACTGGCCCAGGTGATTCAGATGGCGCATGGATTTTATCCTTCCGAGTGTGAGATGGGGCGAAAAAGGCCTGTCCTCCACTTCAAATTCCAGCGCCTTCAGCACCTTATCAGTTTCTGTTTTAATCAGCTGAAATTCTTTTTCTGATTCACAGCCGGTCCAGATCACCCTTGGGTCATGGATGTTTCTGAATACACCGAGCCCGGCAAGCGTAAGATTAAAGGAATGATGGGATTTCATAACGGTTTCAATACCAGACACAAGGCCGGGGATGATATTTTCTTCAGTATCCCCCAGGAATGCCAGGGTAAGATGCATCTGATCCTTTCTTACCCAGTTGATTTTCTCCATCCGCAGGGTATGCCGATGTTGTCAAACGCATCGGATAATGCCGTCCCCGGAGCTATGTCTATGGCAAGAAATAATCTTTCTCATATCTCCCCTTCCTTGTCCTTCCGCTTGATAATCGTCATCACCGTGTAAATGATGATTTTAAAATCAACATACAGTGACATATTATCAAGGTAAATCAGGTCGTATTTCAGACGGGCGATCATCTGCTCCACATTTTCGGCATATCCGTATTTCACCTGTCCCCAGGAAGTGATCCCCGGTTTCACCTTGAGAAGATGGAGATAATGCGGGGCCTCTTTTGTGATCTGGTCAATAAAATATTTCCGCTCAGGCCTGGGCCCTACGAGCGACATGTCCCCCTTCAGCACATTGAAAAAATTGGGGATCTCGTCCAGCCTTGATTTCCGCATCATTTTTCCGAAGGGAGTGATCCGGCCATCATTTCGTGAAGACAGTTCGGGCCCGTTCTTTTCAGCACCGCTGTACATCGAACGGAACTTATAGATGATAAATGGCTTGCCATATCGTCCTACCCGTTCGTGACTGTAAAATATCGGTCCTTTGGATGTCAGTTTCACGCCGGCCATCAGGAACAGGCTGATGGGCAGTGTGATGATGATCGCCATCAGGGAAACCGAATAATCAAGAAAGCTTTTCACATTTGCCTGCCATGCTGGCATAAGGCTCTGGGAAACAGAGATCAGCGGTGTGCCCAGGATGGAACTCATTCTTACCCTTCCCGTGAGGATGTCATACATGCTGGGAATGGCCTTGATCACCACGTCGGCATCGATCAGCTTGTTCAGGATGCGGTTGATCATGTTGTGTTCCGACGTTTCAATGGCAATGATAACCTCCTCCACCTTTTTTTCATCAATGATATGCCGGATGTTTTCAAGGTCGCCACAGTGAGTCAGGTGATCAGCCAGCGCATTGTGGCTGTTGTGATTCATGGAGATGAAACCGATAAACTTGTTTCCGCTGCCCCTTTTCTGATTGATGATTTCAGTGTAAATCTCGTTGGCTTTCACACTGCTTCCGATCAGCAGCGTGTTGAAGCCGATCTCGCCCCGGTGCACCCGGTGTGTCGTCAGGGTTGTAATCACTACCCGCGGAAGATACGTGAGCGTAAAGTGAAGGGTGAACAACCTCAGGTAAGGAGAAAGGGTAGATGATTCGTAAATAAATGTGCGATGTGAGATCTGGAAGGCGAAAAACAGGATAAGGGTGCCGATAAATGAAATCGAAATGGTTTGTCCGAATTCCGACAGCCTCGACTTGCGAAAGACATCCCCGTAGTATCCGGTGAGGTAATAAAGGAACAGCCAGTATGCGGGAATAAGAAGCAGGTCATAGCTGATAAGCCGGATCAGTTCCGGAAAAGATACGGGAGATGAAATATGCTGTTGAACCGACAGCCTGTACATGAAAAAGAGTATCCAGGCAGTGATGGCAGACAGGAAATCAAATGTCAGGTACTTCAGGAGTTGCCATTTTCTGTTCATACGTTATCGCTAGCTGTCCGGTAAAATATCAACCCCTTCCGGGTGAAAAAGTTTGAAACGTTTCCCGCGGGGATACGCTGTAAATATATAAAAAATGACATTACAGAATACCAAACATTTGTCAGGTTATTGGAATGCGGGATTGCGCTGATTATGAGCACCTGACAAGCGTTTTCATCACTTTCTCGAGTATACGGTCAGTGAGAAGGTAGGGCTCAAATCCGTTATCATTCATGGAAAGGAAGGCAGGTCCCGACCGGATCAGGTCGAAAAAATCGGTCAGTTCACCGGTGAGCGAATCGGTTTTTTCAATGCGCATATTTTCGAGGAGGAAGGGGGTTTTCACGGGTGCGCTTTGGTGCTGCACAAACCAGCTGGATAACTCCCCGCTGCCGAAATTGTATTTCAGGATGCGGTTTTTCAGCACAAGCGTACCGGTAAAACCGTTCTGTGCTGCCACGAGATTGCAGTTGTAATTCACGGCACAGCCGTTGTCAAATTCCAGCCTTGCACTGACAATATCGGCCTCGGAAGCCAGCATGCAAAGCCCCTTTGCCTTAATTGAGATCACACGCGCCTTCACCAGGCTGTTGATCACTTCCAGGTCGGCCAGGAGCGCGTCGAACATATTCCTCGCGAGGGTATGGTTTCCCCTTGCCTGGTAATCATGCTGCAGCTCGATCATGCTGATCTCCGTTGCATCGGGAAGTGCCCGCAGCAGGTTCTTTACATTGTCATTGCCGGTTCTGCCGGCCCTTAGAATCACATTGGCCTCACGGGCCAGCTTGTTGAGGTGGGTGGCTTCGGCGACCGACTGGATGATAAAAGGGTAAATGAATACATGCCGGGCTGACCGGAGCGCGGATATGGCCACCTGTCCGCAGAATGCACCCCCGGCGGCAATGATAAGGGCATCGGCATTGCCAATGACCTGGGAGGGCGACATGCAGGTGACACCGGATTCAGCGTCGGCGGCTGAACCCTGCTCCCCATCAGTGATCCATCGTCCTGTGATCCGGATATCCTGAATACGGGTCAGGGCATTGGCATGCCTTTCGATGGCTGCCAAAGAACCAACTATTCCAACGTTTAACATGTATCCGGCATTTGCACAAACATAAATTATTTACATTTAAGGTATATTTTTTTTAGATCGAACTTATCAACTAATTTTGTTTATAAGACCACCACGAACCAGGAAAGGAAAGATGTACGACAGTTTTCAGCATAAAGGCTTGCGCAACAAGCTGGTAACAGAATTACGAAAAAAAGGCATTTCCGATGAACGGGTGCTGGCCGCTATAAATGCCATACCGCGACACGCTTTTATGGACAGTGGTTTCATGCAGTTTGCCTACCGCGACCAGGCTTTTCCCATCAGGGCGGGACAAACCATATCCCAGCCTTACACGGTGGCATTCCAGACCCAGCTGCTGGAGGTGGAATCCCAGCAGAAGGTGCTGGAGATCGGCACCGGCTCGGGATACCAGTCGGCCGTACTGGCTGAGCTGGGAGCCAGGGTGATTACCATCGAACGGCAGAAGGAATTATACCTGGTGCCACAGGAACTGCTTACCAAACTGGGTTACCAGGTTCACTTTTTTTATGGCGACGGTTACCAGGGACTACCCACCTACGGCCCGTTCGACCGCATTCTCATCACCGCTGCCGCAACAGAAATACCGCCTAAATTACTGGAACAGCTGAAAGTGGGCGGACGGCTGGTGGTCCCCATCGGTAAACGGGATCTCCAGGTGATGACCCTGGTGGAAAAAACCGGCCCCGATGTTTATAAAATTACCGAGCACGGTTCATTTGTTTTTGTTCCCATGTTAAGCGGAAAAGAATAACTTGCGTAAAATTGTCCTGACTTTGTTACAATGATCACAATTAAAAATTTTATTTTTAATGAGCTGGAAGTGAACGCTTTCGTGTTGCACGACGAATCCGGCGCCTGCCTTATAGTGGATCCGGGATGCAAAAACCCGGTACAGCAGCAGAACCTTAAAAAGTACATCACCGAAAATAGCCTTCACCCCGAATGCATCGTTCTTACCCATGGTCATTTTGACCACGTGGCCGGAACTGCATGGACCAAAAGTGAATTCTCATGCCCCGTACTGATGCACAAGGATGATCTCTTCCTGCTTCGGGATTCCGTGCAGCATGCCGCCCTGTTTGGCATCACGGTGGAAGCACCTCCCTTGCCCGATCGGTACCTGAACGGGGGCGACCATATCACCCTGGGAACAACGGACATTTCCATCCTGCATGTGCCGGGGCATTCACCCGGGAGCATCTGCCTGTACATGGCTTCGGATAACCTGCTCATATGCGGGGATGTGCTGTTCAAAGGCAGCATCGGGCGAACCGACCTCTTTGGAGGGGATTATGACCTGCTGATCAGGGGAATCAAAGAAAAATTAATGACGCTGCCGCGGGAAACGGAAGTGTGGCCCGGACATGGCCCCTCCACGACCATTGGCGCTGAATACGATACAAATCCGTTTTTATCATGAATATTGATCACTTTGCTTTCAGGCATACGGGCCCCCGCCCGGAAGAAATCCCGGCCATGCTGGAAAAAATCGGTGTTAATTCCCTCGATGAACTGATGGACAAAGCCATTCCCGGCTCCATCCGGCTGAAGGAAAATCTGAAGCTGAAACCGGGGATCAGCGAACAGGCTTATTTTGAACGCATCCGTGAAATAGCCTCCCGTAACAAACTGTACAAAACGTACATCGGCATGGGCTATTACAATACCATCATGCCCGCCGTCATCCAGCGCAATATCCTCGAGAACCCGGGCTGGTATACCTCATATACCCCCTACCAGGCGGAAATTTCCCAGGGCCGCCTCGAGGCCCTGCTCAACTTCCAGACCGTGATCCTCGAACTCACCGGCATGGAACTGGCCAACGCCTCTCTCCTCGATGAGGGCACCGCTGCCGCCGAAGCCATGATCATGCTGTACAATGCCCGTCCCCGGGAAACCGTGGCCAGGGGGTCCTCGTCCTTTTTTGTGGATGACAACGTATTCCCGCAAACGCTCGACGTCATTAAAACCCGGGCCGGCGTGCTGGGCATTGACATTGTCACCGGCGATTACGCCGTGCAGGAACCCACGGACAAGCTGTTTGGCGCCCTGGTGCAATATCCTGCCGGAGACGGCAGGGTGCTCGACTATTCCGGATTTACGGCAAAAATGCACGGCAATAACATTCCCGTTGCCGTGGCTGCCGATATCATGAGCCTGGTGCTGCTCACCCCCCCGGGCAAATGGGGTGCCGATGTGGTGGTGGGATCCACCCAGCGCTTTGGCGTGCCCATGGGTTACGGCGGACCGCATGCTGCTTTTTTTGCCACCCGTGAACCCTATAAAAGACATATGCCGGGCCGCATCATCGGCGTTACCGTCGACAGGGAGGGGAAACCGGCCCTCCGCATGGCCCTGCAGACGCGGGAACAACATATCAAACGCGAACGCGCCACGTCCAATATCTGCACCGCCCAGGCCCTGCTGGCCAGCATGGCGGGAATGTATGCGGTATACCACGGTCCGGAGGGACTGAAACTGATCGCCCGGCGCATCCATTCGAAGGCCGGCGCACTGTCCGCCAAACTCACTGAAATGGGTTACCGGCAGGACAACCCCAACTTTTTCGATACGCTGAAGGTCATCCTTCCCGCATCCGTCAACCCGGAAGAGATCCGCACCAACGCCATGGAACGGCAGATCAACTTCCGCTATTTCGCCGGCGGCGCCGTGGGCATCAGTCTGGATGAGACCACCACCGCAGCCGATGTGGACAGTATCCTGGAAGTATTTGCCCTTCCAAAGAAGCATTATCCCGGAAAGATCACCATCGATGAAAACAAGGTTTATTTCGAAGATAAGTTTTCCCGGAACGATAATTTCATGAACCTGGAACTGTTCAGAAGGTACCGGAGCGAAACCGAACTCATGCGGTATATCCACAATCTCGGCAGGAAGGACTTTTCACTCACCCATGGCATGATCCCCCTGGGTTCCTGCACCATGAAGCTGAATGCCGCCATTGAGATGCTGCCGTTGAGCTGGCCCGAATTCGGCAACATACACCCGTTCGTGCCGCTCGACCAGGCCGAGGGATACCACCAGCTGTTCCATGAGCTGTCGGTGTTCCTGAAAGCGGTGACCGGACTGGAAGAAGTATCGTACCAGCCCAATTCGGGTGCGGCAGGGGAATATGCCGGGCTGCTGGTGATCCGCAAATACCATGAAAGCCGGAATGAATCGTTCCGCGATGTGGTGCTGATCCCTGCATCGGCACATGGCACCAATCCCGCCAGCGCCGCCATGGCCGGAATGAAAGTGGTGGTGGTGAACTGCGATGACAGGGGAAACATCGACATGCCCGACCTCCTGGCCAAGGCCGACCAGTACGGCGCAACCCTGGCCGCCTTCATGGTCACCTACCCGAGCACCCACGGGGTGTTTGAAACCGCCATCCGCGACATGTCGGCCATCATCCACCGGAACGGCGGACAGGTTTACATGGACGGCGCCAACATGAATGCCCAGGTGGGGCTTACGAATCCGGCCGCCATTGGGGCCGACGTATGCCATATCAACCTGCACAAGACCTTTGCCATTCCGCACGGCGGAGGCGGACCCGGCATGGGACCCATCCTCGTGGCCGAACACCTGGTTAAATTCCTGCCGACACATCCGGTGGTGGAGTCGGGCGGGGTGGAAGGCGTCACCGCAGTAGCTTCGGCACCCTGGGGCAGCGCCAGCATCCTTACCATCTCGCATGCGTATTGCAGCCTGCTGGGACCCGAGGGAATGACGTATGCCACCAAGATCGCCATACTGAATGCCAATTACCTGGCCGCCAGCCTGGGAGAGCAGTTCAAAGTGCTGTATACAGGCTGCAATGACCTGGTGGGCCATGAGATGATCCTCGACTGCCGCAGTTTCAAAGCAACTTCTGACATCACCGAGACCGACATTGCCAAGCGGCTGATGGATTATGGGTTTCATGCCCCCACGCTGTCGTTCCCGGTGCATGGCACCCTGATGGTGGAGCCTACGGAAAGCGAATCGCTGCAGGAGCTGGACCGGTTTATCGAGACCATGCGAACCATTGCCAAGGAAATACAGGAAATCGCCGATGGCGGCAACCGAACCGACAACGTGCTGAAAAACGCGCCCCATACCCAGCGGGCCATTGCTTCCGATAAATGGGAACATCCCTATACCCGGATGCAAGCCGCATTCCCCTTCCCTGGAGCGAGCGCAACAAATTCTGGCCCACGGTAAGCCGCGTTGATGATGCCTTCGGTGACCGGAACCTGGTTTGTTCCTGTGCACCGATTGATTCCTACAGATAAAAAAATCCCGTAGGGATTTCCTATCGGTAGAAAGTAAGGACGATTGAAAACCCGAAGAATCCCGTCAGGATTTCCTCCCGGTAGAAAGTAAGGACGATTAAAAACCCGGAAGAATCCCGTCAGGGATTTCCTCCCGGTAGAAAGTAAGGACGATTAAAAACCCGAAGAATCCCGTCAGGGAGTTTCCTCCTCGGTAGAAAAGTAAGGACAATTAGACGACCCGAAAGAATCCCGTAGGATTTCCTTTCGGTAGAAAAGTAAGGACGATTAAAAACCAGGAAGAATCCCTTCAGGGATTTTCTACTCAGGAAAATGAAGATAGAAAACAATAATTCATTTTGTGCAAGATTATTGCACAATGTCATATTAATTTTGAAATGAAGGTCATGTAAATTATATTTATATGGCCTTTTGCATTTTTATTTTTTTCTCCAGGGTTACTTTTTCAATTATTTAAGTATTAAACATTGAAAAAGATATTGTCATATTCTGATGCGGAAATGTTAGCGGGATTGAAATCCCGGAATGAGAAGATCCTCAAAGCCTACTATAAATTATTTTACAGCGGCATAAGGCACTTTGTGCTTAAAAACAGTGGCAGTGAGGAAGATGCCAGGGATCTCTTTCAGGATGTGCTGTTGGTTCTATTTCAAAAGGTTAGAAGTGATTCATTTTTTTTGACCTGCTCTTTGGGTACATATTTATTTTCAGTTTCAAGGTTGCTTTGGTTTAAGGAACTTAGCAAACGTAAGCACATTTCCGCAAATTCTTTTATTTTAGAGGATTATGCAGATATCGACAGGGACATTCATGAAACTGCAGAATTAAATGAGCGATTGGAAATTTACAGGAGGAATTTTGAAAGCCTTAGTGCGGATTGTCAGAAGGTATTGAAATATTTTATTGAAGGTATGTCCATTGCTGAAATCACCCGGAAAATGGGATATAAAAGTGAACAGCATACTAAAAACAGGCGATATCGCTGCAAATTATCATTAATCAAACAAATTAAGAGCACATACGGTTTGGAAGAAGAATATGAATACAACGAGAATAATAGAAGCCTTTCTTGATGGTTCTCTTGAGAAGGATAAAGCTGAAGAAATAAAAGCCCGGGCTGAAAATGATGGTGAATTTGCGGAGCTTATTCGTTTACATAAGGAGATAAATGAAAGCATACGCGATAATGAATTACATAGTCTTCGTCAGACCCTTAGAAAAATATCTGCAGAAAAAGATGCTTCAAACAATGGAGTAATATTCTCCTCTCAGACGTATTGTTCAAATTGCTGCCGCATTCCTGTTCATATTGATTGTTGGCACAACAGTTTTAAAGTGGGTCTTCCCAGGATACTCAAGATCAACTATATTCGAAAAATTCTATGTCAAATATGAACCCGATGTAATAACCCGTTCAGATAATTTGTTAAAAACCAGTCTGGAAAATGCCCAGTTTCTTTACCAGACAGGAAATTATTCCGAATGTGCCAGGATTCTTGATGACATTGTCAATAATGATAAACAAAATTACCTGGCGTTGTTTTACCTGGGACTTGCCAAAATTGAGCTTCATCAGCCAAACGAAGCAATCAGCGATTTTTTGAAAATACCACCAAATTGGAATAGTCCATATTCAATTCACAGGAACTGGTATCTAGCACTTTGCTTAATTAAAACTGGACAGGAAAAGCAAGCACAGCCTCTTCTGAAACGCTTATCAATTGGAACGGAATTCTATTCAGACAGGGCCAGGAATATTCTTGACAGGATCAGGATCTGAATTTTCGGTAAGTCAATCCTCCCACACCTGCACATAGTAAAATCAGGATTATAGTCATTTTGGGAAAATAATTATTAAGGATGATTGGATCAGTCTTTCCCACAATTAAAAATCCGCCCCAATAGTAAGGATGAGATTTTGCAGGATCTGCATCTGAGAGGTAATTTAGCTTTGCAGACTGAAGGGCACTTTCAAGTCTTTTTTTGTTTTTTATTCCTGTATAGAATCCAATCATAATATCTGCACCTGTTTGATCCGCCTGCAGGCCACAATGTATAAGGCCACAGAACGTGCACCACTATAAAAAAAGCTTCTTGAAAGACTCAGTAATCCTTCGCCTTGCTTTAAAAGGCCCATTCCGGTATTACAGCCACTTAATACAATTAACTGCGCATTCAATTGAAGCTGGTATAATTCATAGGAATATAAAACTCCGTCATTAAGTGTATCCTTGCAGGTGCTAATTCAAGAGACGAAAGAGTTGGTATTTCATTATCCATGGAAGTATGTGAAGCTATATGAAGGATTTTATAGTCACCGGCGAGAAGTTTAAACCATGTTTCATTTGCCTGAATACCTGAGAACAGATCTCCTCCAATCAGATCTCTTGCTTTCTTAACTTCTTCCTGTGTGCCTATTAGATTTGCGAAATGCTTTTGATCATAATTATATTTCGCATTGGAATAATCAGGTATAAAAAAGGCAGCTGTTTTACCCGGATGCAATTTTGTTTCCTCGAAAAGCAATGTTCCTGAATAACCATAGGAAATTGGGAATCTTTTAATCAGATAAGAAAGGGATTTATAATTTTCCAGATTGCCATGTGATGGTAATTCCGAAATAAGAAGTTCAAAAGGGACAAGATTGAGTTCACTATGCGGAATGATTATCAGTCGTTTATTTTCTATTTCATCTTTTATGGGCTCTATCAACCATGAATAAAGACGGTGTGAAGTTCCCGAAAATTCATTGAAAGATTTATCGGGATCTTTATTTGAGGGATTTTCAGAAATAGTCTTATAAAATTCAGTTATAGATTGTTTTTCATTGCCCTTATCTGTGATTAATTTCATTGTGATGTGATCCTTTGAAATTGCTATTATGATCAACTCGTTTTCCAATAATTGATATTCCAAGCAATATCTGGTTGTTGCTCAGATTTTCACGGAGTTGATATAAACTTATCACATTCAGATTGTATTTCAGATCGAAATACTTGTTATAATTATTTTCGAATAATGATTTAAGTTGATCATTTTCAAGTTGAATCATTGCCAGTTTGTCTGAAATCAGTTCTTGTTCCGGCGAGTGTATCCCGGTTCGTTCACATTGATATAGTTGATTCTGAAGATTGAGAATTTCATTTTGTACCAGGATTTCTCTTTGAATAAGAGAATCCGGAACTCCCCTATATTTCTGTATTTTTTTATCCCGGCTGGCTAATAAAATGATCATCATTCTGCTTTTCTCGGCATACTGGTATCCTGCATCAGCAAAAGTTATATCATGAGTGAGATTATACAACAGTGTTGAATAGAGAACTGCATTATTAAAAGTAGTTTGCACCAGGGCCAGCCAGTTATATTCTGAACTTTCATTATCTAAATAGCCAAGCCTTCTTTCAATGAGTCGAATGGCAGTTTGTTGGCAGAACAGGGCATCCTTAAGATGCAGATAATTTTTATCCTGTTTTTCATATAATTGCAGCAGGGCATAGCTCATATTATTCAGAATTTCGATGAGCTCAATCTCATCACAAAATTGGCTTCCCGGGTTAAAGAGTGAGGAGTCATTAAATGCATTATCAATCACTGTTTGATATAATTTCAGCGATGTTTGGATGTCTCCCTTGTCGCGGTGATAATTAGCAAGGTTTGTAATAATATCGGCCTTAAGATACCAATCGGTATCAAAGTCATTTGCTTTTTTATAAGCCCTCTGAAAATATTGATGCGCCAGTTCCTCTTGTCCCATATTCATGTACAATCCGGCAAGGCACCGATAGGCATAGATCTTTTCTCTTCCTGAAACACGGGAGCCAGATTCTGCGGCATTTATTCCATTCTTTACATATGAAATTGCCTTTGCTGTATCTCCCAGTTCAAGATAACAATATCCAGAAAGTACCAGGCTGTTAATATAGGCACGTTTCAACCACTGATTATTATTATCTATGACCTTCCTGTAATTCTCAATTGCTTTGTGAAAATCATTTTTATAGAAGTAATAAGTATTTGCCAGATCAAAATAAAAAAGATACATGTAGGGCGACAGTTCCTTATTTTTTAAAAGGTAGGTCTCAGCTTGCCTGAAATAGCCCAGTGCTTTTTCCGAATCATGCTGCTGATAAGCCAATTGTCCTTTATAACAAAATAATAGACCATAATCCGGATCGGCTGATGAAGAATATTTATTTATAATTGCTGAAGCAAAATGAAGTGCAGATTCTGCCTTTTTAATATTAAGACTGTAATTTAAATATATGAAAGAAAGGTTGAGGTAAAAATCCAGTAATGAAGGATGGTTTTTATTGGCAATTGTCAGATAGGCTGAATCTGCCTTTGCCTCTGCATGTCCGGCCATTTTTGTATTTTCTGAGAACAGGTATGCTAGCTGAAGATAGGATTGAGAGGTGATTCTTGCCATTTTTTCCGGCAAGGAATTTTCCGTTAGGATCTTAGCAGATTTGCTGAAGTACCCGATTGCATGAATGGAATCCCTTTTTTCATAACTGTGTTTTCCGAGCATATTATAAAGTCTTGCAGCATCAGAACGATTTGGATTTTTGATCCTCTTAAGAAAAAATTCTGATTTCTTCATCCATTGAACAGCCTCCTCGTTCTTGCCGGATTCCCTTAAGAGCATTGCCATTTCGAGAGAATACAAAAACTCAACCTGGTCATCAGCTTTATCTGAGGCATTCTTTTTCAGTGCCACTTCCTGAAGTATTTCAGCTGCTTTTTCAGGATTATTTTTATAAATGTAGATTTCACTTAATCTGAGGAGCAAATGAATTTTAGAATATGAATCAGTGATTTGATTCATTGTTTTGTCAGCAATGACTATTGCCTGATCATACCGTGCATTGAAAATCAGATCCTCAATCACGGTATCCATAGGAAAGGCAGGTGCTTTTTGATAGCTATGATTTGTCGAACCGGAAATATTACAGAATCTAAAGAGGAATAAAATCGATAACACCGCGATATTAGTTGAACAGGCGTTACGCATATTGATTAAAGTGTAACGAAACCAAAAAGCTTATCTCAGTTTGCCGGTCAGCTTGAATAAATAAATATAGTGAATAAGTTGAAAATGTATTGAATGAATATCGGAAAAATACTATATCACTAAAACGGTTTGCGAGATGACCAGAAACAAAAAGCCGCAGTTTGAAAGGAAGTTTGAAGCAACCGGTGATCCTTGTTACTTTATCCTTTCGAAAGTAATTCGCCGGGATTCCACCAGGCTTGTGTCATAGAAATTCCCTATTTCAAAGGCTGTCCGGGTTGAATTCATTTTAAAATAGTAAGAGGGATAGCATATACAGCTCCATAGCATATTGTTGATCAACATCGAATCCTTCCTGAGTTTATATCGGTACATGCTTGAACCCTGCCTGGGTAGCATGTTCCCATCTACCAGTTCATACCCTCTCCGAAGATTGAATATATCTTCGGTTTCCCATCTGTCAAAATCGATGGAATCCGAATGATTCGTTACTTCAACCCAGGTACCGGTTAATCCGGATCCGGTGTCATTGCTTTTTTCACAGGCACTTAACAGAACCATTAAAGCAATGATCAGGAGATCCAGGTAGGTATGACTTTTGTTATTTTCCATTCGTTATTCTCCAGTTTCAGGAATATCATTCGTCCTTCCCCGCCCAGGCTGGCATACATATTCCCCAGTTCAACCACGGCCTGGGTTTTGTCTTTGCTGTAACCGATCCGTGAAAAGGAAATCGTACCATTGCAGTCAGGATATCTTCTGTAGAATTCTTCCCAGCCCTTATTGATATCCATGGTACTGAAAATATATTGAATTTCTTCATCCGAAACCAGGGTAACCTTTTTTGACGCCACACTGAACTTGTTTTCGAGGTAAAACACGGTATCATTTACCAGGCTGTAATCCGAGAAAACTGTGGTATCTATTTCGGGGTATGCATCTATCATGGACTGTATGTATTCCCGGCCAAGGCACGCTGTAAACGCCGAGGTAGCCTGGTTAATCACCGGATTTTCCGTATCAGGGAACAGCTCATCCAGTACCAGGGAATATAACCGGTAATCCAGGTCATCCAGGTTGTTGGAAGCCTTTAATTGGAACTCAGGGTAATTTCCGTTATCCTCTTTACTGCAATTCGTAAGTAGTGTCAGTACAAATACTGAAAACAGGATGTATTTTATGGTTCTCATGGTGCTTCGTATGATTTCAATAAGGATGGTTAAGCCTTCTGATTGGTTGCGTGTTCTCTGCCATTTTTGTATCGGGTTACGCCACTTATAGTGAATACTCAAATATTGAGAGAGTATCTCCCTGGTTTGGTCAGCACTTTCAAACAGGATTGTTTTCAGTCCCAGTAATGAACCGGTTTTAATATTCTCCTCCTTGTCATCAATGAATATGACATTTTTGGCGGATGCATTCAGCTTCTGAATGGCTGATACAAAAATATCTTTATCGGGCTTCATCATATGCATTTCAGTTGAAAGAAACTTATACTGAAAATTCTCATATAGTCCGAGCCTGGCATTTATTTCAGAAACTTCTATTTCCGTATTGCTTAAGCAGGCTGTGGTATATTTCAGATTTAGTTTTTGCAGTAATTCAAGCATGGATGGGTCCATCCTGAATCCTTTGGTATAAATCTCAAGGTGCATCTGTAAAAGAACCTTCGGATCATACCTGCTTCCAAACTGATTTTTATAAAAATCAATTATTTTCATTCGGCCCGGAAACAATTCAGGCAATGCCCCGGCCCAGCGTTCAGACATTTCTTCCTCTGATATGCCAGCATACCTCGCAATTTCCCTGTTCAACAGCTTTGTACTGTCCGGAACAAAAATCCCTCCAAGGTCAAACAGTATGCATTTCTTCGTATTCATGATCCCGGGATTTTCAACATGGTTTTTATCAATGCGGAAGAATCTTCTTTCTTATTATGAATAAATCTCCTTCTGTCCATCACATTTCGATTTGAAATTTCAAATCTACGGATCAAAAATAAGAAGCCGTATTGGTCTTTGGAAATATTATTTGCCAAACAGGCAAATTACTGAACAAATAATCCTGCCAGGCTTGCATCGGCCCTCTATGGGCTGTGCGGTGGAGATTAAAAATTATTCCTTCAGAATGAACTTTTATCAGGAACAAACAGTTAATAAAGTAAAAAAAAGATTTTACCCATGAAGATTGAAAAGTCGATTGAAATTAGCAGGAATTCTGCGCTGGTATTTGATTATCTGAAGATGACCAAAAATCAGGATAACTTCAGCGTCTGGAACATGGCTGATCCGAATATGAAAAAGAAATACCAGGGTAAGGATGGAACGGTGGGTTTTGTCTATGGCTGGGACAGCGCTATGAAGAATGTGGGTGCCGGAGAACAGGAAATCACAGGCATTGACGAAGGGAAAAGTATTGATTATGAAGTACGGTTTTTCCGCCCGATGCAAAATACCGGTAAAACAAAATTCCTGATTACCGGCAATGGAGATGAAAGGGCATCTGTTACCTGGACTTTTGACAGTCCCTCGAAATTTCCCATGTCATTATTCTCACCCATATTCAAGATCATGCTGGGAAAAGACCTTCAAAAAGGGCTCGTAAACCTGAAGCGCATTTTGGAAAAGCAATAAACCTGGCCAGGTTAATTACATGATCGTATGACCTGCCCGGGTTTGCATCGAATCATGGATAGGTTTTATGAACTACCTTGGAATAAAATCCTCTCACCTATGAGATTGCCATCAATGTCCCACTGGTCCAACACCAATTTCTTTGTTGTAACGCTTCCCGAATACTTACCGTCTACATATATATAATGAACATCCTCGGCCAGAGACCATGTGCCTGAAGAATTTGTTTCGCCGTTGCAAATGAGTGTACCCACATCATGAGAATATGTGCCATCTGCCAAAAAAGTATAGAAATCATCCTTTTCGCAATCAGGGATGACTACTTCAACCTCATTTTCAAAATCTGATGATATTTTCCAGGGTACTGCAGTTAACATCTTTGTTGTAAATTCCGCAGTCGTTAATATTCCATCCGGGGTTGATTCATCTTTTTTACATGAAGAAACCAACAGGGTTAATGCAAGACTAAAAAATACGAAATAATGTATCTTTTTCATGTCTTCAGGATTTAGGTGATTATTTCTAATTTGGGACTGCTTTAAAACAAAAATGCCATGATATAGTTCAGAATATTATCATTTTGCATTCCCAATGTCAACCATGATATTTTCAGGCAATTCATTGCGGTTAACAGTTGACGCAGAAATATAAATTGTTGCCCTGGTATTCTAATGAATCCCCAATATTCTTTTCAATGAATCAAGATTTCTTGGGTTCACTATATTTTTCGCTTCGGGAGTATACAGGTATTCTATATCATCCTTGTGCCGTTCCACAATTTTCGCCCTCACCATTTTCCCGAGGCTGTTCAATTGCCGGTTATCCAAATTGAATGGTTCATCGAGTATGGCGATGGCTGCCGGCAGCCACCTCGATGGGAACAGGTCATCATAAACGCCTCCCGGCTTGTACTGGTTGATCACTGATTCAATTTCACGCAAAACCGCTTCCAGACCCGAAGTTTCGCTCAGGCTGATCATATTGTTCTTTGCCCATCGGGCCAGCGCTTCCCCATTGGGTACAAGCAATGCCGAGGTGTATTTACTCTGGTTATTATACAGCATCATCTGGTCGATATAGGGAGACCTGTCAGTTATCGTTTCTTCCATTCCCTCGGGGCTGTATTTTTCACCATCGTCCGAAATGAGAAGGCTTTTAAATCTTCCCAGCACATACAGAAATCCGTCTTTATCCATGTATCCCATATCCCCCGTATAAAGCCACCCGTCACGAATGGTCTCCCGGGTGGACTTTTCGTTTTTCCAGTATCCCTTCATCACATTATCTCCCCGTACTACGATCTCGCCTTTTTCACCCAGGGGCAGTTTATTTCCATCCTCATCGCAGATTTTCAGGTTGAGATTTTTAACCAAAAGTCCCGATGACCCAAGCTTGTATTTATCTTCCCTGTTTCCTGAAATTACCGGGGAAGCCTCAGTCAAACCATACCCCTGCAGCATGGGTATGCCGATGGCAGCAAAAAATTTCTGAGGTTCCATATCCAGCACGGCTGCTCCGCCGACAAAAAACTTCAGCCGTCCGCCAAAGCTGGCCCGGATCTTCTTAAACAGGATCATATCATACAGTTTATAAAGAGGCCAAAGAAGTACTCTGAATCCTTTTCCCTTGTCAAAACCGATTCCATTGTAACGATAGGCAACCTTTAAAGCGTGTTTAAACAGTTTTTCCGCTACCGGACCTTTTTCCCGGATGCCCTTTTCAATCCCTTTGCGAACGGTTTTCGCCAGGGCCGGTGCACTGAACAGGAAAACCGGCCTGATCTCCTTTATATTTTCCGGGATATGCTTAAGGCTGTCAAGATAGGATTTGCCCGATTGAACGGCGGCCAGGCTGGCCCCTACCGACATCATGATATAGATCCCCACGGTATGCGCGAAGGAGTGATCCCATGGCAGGATCAGAAGCGTTGACCACCATTCGGGAACGTCAAAAAGCGAAAGCGCCTGTTCGATATTGGCAGTATAATTTCCGTGCGATGAGATGATGCCTTTGGGATCAGCTGTCGTTCCTGAAGTGTAACAAATAGTGGCATAATCATCCGGGCCGATCGATTTTATCCTTTCCAGGAACTTATCCCGGTTATGGCCCAGGTATTCTTCTCCTGTATTTTTAACCTGTCCCATATAAATCTCATCGCGGGAATAAATTTCCCGCGGATCCAAAAGAATCACTTTTTCAATATTCTTCAGATCCTGCCTGATGGAATTTATCTTAGCATGCTGATTCCCGGATACAATCAGCCATCTTGATTCCGAGTGTTCCAGCCTGAATTTCAGATCGGCACTCTCCTTCAGCAGGATGGAAAGCGGTACACTGATGGCCCCTGTATATAATACGCCAAGTTCACTAATTACCCAGTCGGTGCGGGATTCAGACAACAATGCAACCCGGTCGCCCTTTTTGAGGCCAAGCGCCAGGAGGCCGGCGGCTACCTTATAAACCTGCTCTCCGGTCTCCTTATAAGTGAGCGCTTCATACTTATCTGTTTTCTTCTCAAAAAGATAGGGATTGTTCGGGTACTTCTGTATGCTGTTTTCCAGCAAATCGATGATTGTTTTCATGGCAATCCTCCTTTTAAAGATGACTGGTATGGCAGGAAGTTTTCAAAGGCCGAAGTATATTGACTCTCTTAAATTTACGAAATAAAAATAGCTATTCAAAATTCTATTTTTTATGATTAACTTACCTTAAATTAGTTCTGATTCCTTAATTCAAAACAGAAATGAAAGCACCCACGAAGTCATCTAAAATGATCAGGCGCAGGGAGATCATCAAAGCCATGGCAAGTCTTCCTTTTGTCGGATCCCTGGCTTTTGCCGGAAACAGGCAGCCTGGCTATGACAGTTTTGAAGAGATCAATCTCATTCATAACGGGATCTCCGGTGAGGCTTTAAAGCCAATTGACAAGGGGGTTCTGGCTCAGCTGAAAGGGGAAATTCCCCGGGCAAAAATCAGGGACCTGAATGTAAGCAGGATGATCCTGGGTGGAAATCTTTTTGGAGGATGGGCACACTCCAGGGATCTGATGTATGTATCTGAACTGGTTAAGGCCTATCATACGGATGACAAGATATTCCAGACCCTTCAGATGGCGGAACAGGGAGGCATAAATACCCTGTTGACAAATCCCATCCTGAGTCCCGTCATCCAAAAATACTGGAAGCTTGGCGGAAAAGTTCAATTCATCAGCGATGGCGGATGGGATTTCAGCACAGGCATACAGAAATCCATCGATGCCGGGGCTGCTGCCTGTTATTTGCACGGGGGCCGGACAGATACCCTGGTTAAAGAAGGAAATCTGGATGAAATTGCCCGGGCGCTGGATCTGATCAGGAAGAGCGGTATCCCTGCCGGGATTGGTGCTCATGAACTGGATACCATTAAAACGTGCACTGCAAACGGATTGATTCCCGACTTCTGGATGAAGACTCTGCATAAAACATCCTATTGGTCGGCACGGATTGATCATGAACGAAAAACTACCCTGGATGAAGGGTTTGCGGATAATATCTTTTGCCAGGATCCCGATCAGACCATCGCCTTCATGAACAAACTGGAACAACCCTGGATTGCCTTTAAAATAATGGCTGCAGGTGCCATCCTTCCAAAGGATGCTTTTCAATGGGCCTTTGAACAGGGGGCGGATTTTATCTGTGTGGGCATGTTTGACTTCCAGCTTGTTGATAATATAAACCTTGCCAGCGAAATCCTCCAAGGTAACATTACAAGGGAACGACCCTGGAGATCGTAACTTAGGGAATTCCATTTTACGCTCCTTTAGCAAATTGAGTATTTGACCTTGTTTGTTATGAACAACAGGTACAAAAACATAACAGAAAAGTTGCTGGGATTGGCCGGAGTCCATATTAACGGAACTGATCCATGGGATATTCAGGTCCACAATGATGAATTTTACCGGAGAGCCATTACAGAAGGCGAATTAGGTGTCGGAGAGTCCTATATGGATGCCTGGTGGGACGCTGAAAAACCCGACGAATTCATGTGCAAAATTATCTCCGCCGGGATCGACGAAAAAATACGGCGAAAGCTTTCTGTCCTTATCCCGCTTTTTATGGCCCGGCTTTTCAATCTTCAATCAAAACGAAGAGCCTTTGTCATCGGAGAAAAGCATTATGACCTGGGCAATGATCTCTTTCAAAGTATGCTTGACAAACGGATGAATTACAGTTGCGCATACTGGAAGGATGCTGCCAGCCTGGATGAAGCCCAGGAAAATAAACTGGAACTGATTTGCCGCAAGATCTGCCTGGAACCCGGAATGCGTGTGCTCGATATCGGATGCGGCTGGGGAGCTTTTGGAAAATATGCGGCAGAGAAATACCAGGTTGAGGTGGTTGGGATCACTGTTTCCCATGAACAAGTGGAACTTGGAAGAAAATTATGCCGGGGATTTCCGGTTGAGTTCAGGCTTGCAGATTACCGTGACATGCATTCAACGTTTGACAGGATAGTCAGTGTGGGAATGTTTGAGCATGTGGGGTATAAAAATTACAGAACATTTTTTCAGGTAGCCAACAGATGCCTGAAGGACGGTGGCTTATTTCTGCTTCATACGATAGGCCATATTAAATCCCTGAAAACACTGGATCCATGGACACACAAGTATATTTTCCCCAATGGAATGATCCCTTCCCTGGCACAACTGAGCAGATCATGTGAAGATCTTTTTGTGATAGAGGATCTGCACAACTTTGGTGCTGATTATGACCGGACGCTGATGGCCTGGTATGAAAATTTCAACGAAAAGTGGGACAAAATAAAGAGCCAGTTTTCGGAGCGCTTTTTCAGGATGTGGAAATATTTCCTGCTCACAGATGCCGGGGTTTTCAGAGCAAGACGCAACCAATTATGGCAGATTGTCCTTTCCAAAAAAGGAATACCCGGAGGCTATCTGTCGGTCCGGTAGTTGAATGCCGGTGCTCATGAACAGGAATTCCTTACTGCTTCGGACGGATCAAGAGAGGCTGCCTGAATTACCCTCATACTGACGGTCAGCAGGGCGACAACCAGCGTAAGGATCAGCCCTGCTCCGAATATCCACGGATGTATTTCGGTTTTGTAAGGAAATGACCTGAGCCATTTCGAAAGTAATATGATCACCACCGGAGCCGCCAGTATATTGGCCAGTATAACCCAGGCAGAAAATTCTTTGACAAACAGAAAAACAATCCTGCTGCTGCTGGCGCCGGATATTTTCCGGATACCAATTTCCCTGGTCCGTATCCGGGTCAAAAAAGAAGAAAGTCCCAGCAGACCGAGTGATGCGATGATAATGGCAAGCAGGGCAAAGGTGCGCGAAAGCATTTCGATGCGTTTCTCAACCTGGTAATAATCCCCCAGGTGCTCATCGAGAAAGGTATAATTGAAGGGATACGGGTCCTTAAACAACTGCCTGGTCTTATCTGTATATTCAATGGTTTTAACCCTGTTTCTGCTGTTTATCCGGATATTGGCGAAAAACAGATTCTGGTCATCGGTATTCAGAATGATCACCAGCGGTTCTATCGTATTTCGCATGGATGCATAATGAAAATCTTTCATCACGCCAACAATCCGGCCATCACGGTCAGCTGTGCCATCCGTATGCAGTCCCCAGTGAAATCGCTTTCCAATTGCACTGGTGATAGTTACCATTCGCCCTGCTGGACGAATCTATCCATCCGAATTTCAGCGCTGCCGTTTCGTTGATGACAAAGGCTTTTTCAGCATCCGATTTCATTTCCCGGTCATAATACCTGCCTTCCACGATTTGTATCCCCATCATCCGGGCATAATCATAGTCGGCATACATCACGTTTATTGCCCGGTCCGTCATTTTGCCCTGGTCATCCTCAAAACGGATCGCTCTTATGTAGGGGTCATAGCCGGGATTGCCATCTGAAAAGGAAACCATTTTAATATCAGGATTTTTGAGCAATTCCTGGCGGAAAGGCTCGAGGCTTTTTTTGAGGGTACTATCACGCATTTCCATGACAAGCAGGTTTTCTTTATCGAAGCCGGCATCTGAATTTTGTATGAAACCAAGCTGCGACCTGATGATCAATGTGCCGGTGATCATCATCACGGAAATGGCAAACTGGAATACCACCAGGATCTTCCTTAACAATCCACTGCCACTCTTAGTATCGGATTGTGACCTGATCACCCTGAGCGGATCAAGGGAAGAGAGATACCAGGCAGGATAACTGCCGGAAAGTAATGCCACTATCAGGGCCATAACCAGTATGCCTCCGATAACCACCGGATCAAAAAGCACAGAGAACCTGAGGTTCATCCGGGTGAGATTGTTGAAAAACGGCATCAGCAGCCATGTCAATATCAATGAGATGAAAGTGGAGATGGCCACAATGAAGACCGATTCCGCAATAAACTGGCGTCTCAGCATATGGGGCAGGGCACCGGCTATCTTGCGTATGCCAATCTCTTTGGACCGCACGGAGGAACGGGCTGTAGCCAGGTTCATATAATTTATGCAGGCTATCATGAGAATAAAAATGCCTATGAGCAGGAAAACGGCTGCGTATTTAATGTTGCCACCCGGCTGATCATAAGCCAGGCCAGATGAATAATGATGGACCCTGGCCAGCGGTTTGGCCATCAGCATATAATTTCCGAAGATCTTGTCCCCGAACGACTTCATGTATTTTTCATAGAAAGCGGGGAATTTGGAGAGAAGCGACTCTATACCGGCACCCTTTTTAAGCAGGATGTAGGAGTACACGTTATAACTCCAGAAAGACTGCGCACCCCGGTCATTGAACCTGTCGGCCCCGAATTCCTGCCGGGCCGTTGCTATGGAAAGCAGGGCATCGAATCTCAGGTGCATGTTCCCGGGCAGGTCCTCAATTATACCGGTCACTTCATAGAGGTTTCCATCCGGTGATCTGAGGGTTTGGCCCATAGGATCCTGTTTGCCAAAATACTTTTTTGCCATTGACCCGGTCAGGACCATCGAATAAGGTCTTATCAGAGCGGTATTGGGATCGCCCTTGATAAACGGATAGGTGAAAACCCTGAAAACAGTTGAATCGGCGAAAAAAATGCGGTCTTCCCGGAATTCCTTTTCTCCGGATGACAGGTAGTACGACCCGCGTTGGGCAAATCTGGCAAATTCTTCAATTTCGGGGTATTCATCCTTCAGCGCCGGGGCCAGCTGAATGGCTGTTTTGGCCATCAGGTCATCCTTTCCGTTGATCGCAAAACGGGATTCAAGCCGGTAAATCCGTTTGTAATTGAGATTGGATTTATCGAATGTGATTTCATTCATTATATACAGGAAAATAAACAGGGCCGCTGTTAGGCCCATGGCGAGCCCGATAACATTAAGCAGGGCGTAATATTTGTCCTTTATGATATTTCGCCAGGCAGTGACCAGGTAATTTTTAAACATGGCTCAATGGAATTAATGAACTGTTAATCAGGATAATTTTTGTTGAAACCCGATAAATCTGAGGACTAAGTAAGGCATCTGGTAAATGGATACCAATTTTATTCGTTGAACCCTCTTTTTTCATCGTTGAACCGGGAGATATTCGGATTTCCGCTTGTTATTTTTTCCTTTTTTCCGGTTTGATTGCCAATAGTTATTTAATTTTAAACTATGGCAAATTCTGAACTTCCCGGCAACAATAAATTAAGGCTTTATTCACTTGATGCGTTGCGGGGTTTTGATATGTTCTGGATTATCGGGGGAGGTGAACTGTTTGAAGCTATTGCCAGATGCTTCCCGAAAAAAGGGTTTCAAATACTGGCCGTACAAATGGAACATGTTCCCGTGGGCGGGTTTTCATTTTTATGACCTGATTTTTCCGCTGTTCATGTTTATTTCGGGAGCGACAATTCCCATCGCCATACTCTCCAAACTGGAAAAGGGAGCCTCAAAAAAAGATATGATCCTTAAGGTGGCCCGGAGAATGGTTATCCTGGTTATCCTGGGCATCATTTTTAACGGAACCCTGCGCGATGGTTTTTCAAATGCCCGGTATGCCAGTGTTTTGGGACAAATCGGTATCGCTTATTTTATGGCCTCCATGATCCTGATCCATACGCATTCATTCAAAGCCCGACTCCTGTGGCTTATCGGCATCCTTGCAGGGTATGCTGCCCTGCAGTTATGGGTGCCTGTCCCGGGCCACGGGGCAGGAGTTCTGACACCGGAAGGATGCATCAACAGTTACATTGACCGGAATTTTTTACCGGGAAGGATGGGCCAGGGCACTTTCGATGCGCTGGGGTTGTTATGTATCCTGTCGGCATCAGCTGTCACGTTAATGGGATCCTTTGCAGGGCAGATCCTCATTAAAAAAGAATCGCAGGCCAGGAATAAACTCATTCTATTAGGATCAATCGGAGCCGGACTTATCCTGCTGGCGATTATAATCAACCCGTTTTACCCGGTTATCAAGAACTGCTGGACCTCAACGTATAATTTGCTGGCAGGAGGCATCAGTTTCCTCCTGGTGGCACTGTTTTATCTGATCATAGATGTCCGGGGCCTTCAAAAATGGTCATTCTTTTTCAGGGTCATCGGGCTGAATTCCATTTTCATTTATCTCATCTCGGTGGGTAACCTGGTTGATGTAAGCCATACCACCAGGTCGTTTTTTGGATGGATAGTAAAACCGCTCAGTGAAAATACGGGTGAGTTGGTCATGGTTACCGGAAGTATTACCCTGTGCTGGTTATTGCTGTACTTTATGTATCGAAAAAAAATATTTATAAAAGTCTGATAATAAACTCCCGGAGAATGCAAACAGCCTGTAAATTAGTCATTGCGATCGGCCTGGTATTAGTGCTGTGGCTGCAAGTCGCGATTCCCATTGATCCCGGTAAGGATGAGAAAATCCGGGGATTTATGATCGATGCGCCCCGTGCCACCGAGAGCCTGGAATACTATTTCAGGCTGATCGATTTTTGCCATAAGGAGCAAATGAATACGATCATTTTTCGCCTGACCGATGACCAGGGTTCTGCTTATCTTTTTACCTCTCATCCGGAACTGAATATGCGTGAAGGAGCTTTTACTGCCGCGGAATTAAAAGAACTGATCGGCTATGCGCAAAAACAGGGTATTGAAATGATCCCTGAAATCGAATCCTTTGGTCATTCCCTGTATATTACCCAGACAAAGAGGTATAAGTTTCTGAATGACAGCTCCCCGGGATATGACTATAATGCGCTGTGTCCCGTCAGTGACAGTACACTTCAATTAATGAAGGATCTGTATTCCGAGATTGCTGCCATTTTCCCTTCCCCTTATTTTCATATCGGATGCGATGAGGTCAACTGGGGAGGAAGCGAGTTGTCGAAAAATGCATTGAAGACAAGAAGCAAAAATCAGATATGGGCGGATTATGTAAATTCATTGAACAGATATGTGAAATCGCTGGGTAAAAAAACGATCATATGGGGAGATGTTCCCATCTACGTGGAACCGGAAGTGCTCAATTTACTGGACAGGGACATGGTGATCATGGACTGGAATTACAGGGAAAACAGGAAGGAAAAAATTGACAGTATTGCCCATGCCATGCTGAACAAAGGATTTAAAGTGATCGGAGTTCCCGGGGTAAGCTGGTGCAGCTGGAGCCCCCGGGTGGGTGAGCTGCAATTTGAGAACATAAATGCCTATGCTGAAGTATATTGCAATTTAAATGATTCAAATAACCTGGGAATAGTGCTTTCAAACTGGGTACCCAAGCGTTATCTTCAGAACAGCCAGTGGGACACCTATACAATTGCTGCAGAGATCCTTAAAAATAAAGGGAATTACCAGTATATGGATGCCATTCCGGCATTTGTAAAGGACCATTTTGGAGCCACCTTCGATGCAAACTGGGATAAGATTTTCAGAACAGTGTATGAAGAAACTCCGACCTTCCAGTGCGGGGATGAGGATAGTCTGAAATTCTTCCCCTGGTTCTCGGAAAATCAAATTAAGAAAATTATTGCGCGAAATGAGCCACTGCATAACCATTTCGGTGATATAGCGGATCTTTTATCCCTGTATAAGGACAGTGTGAAACTGAACCAGGGCGATTTTGACGATTTCAGGATGACGATTGAATTTATGGATTATTGCTATAAACGGCAGAACGAATTGCTGCAATTCGTCCATTCCAAAAATGTGAATTTGAAATCTGCTGAGAGCTATTTAGAAAAAACAGCCCGGGCGGATCAGATTCAGTTGTCAGGGATAAATTTGGCCTGGAGCAAGGGCCGCCGTTGCAAGCCAGACGAAACGGATGAAAATTTCATGGCATCATTTAACAGGGCAGCTGATTATTCAAAGCATCTGAGTGAAAATCCTTCAGAGTTGCTTAAAATTATTGGAAGATGAACGGGCTGGATTATACGGTGCTGATCAGCTATTTCGTCATTATTACCTTGTATGGATTATACCTGATGCGGAAGGTCAGGTCGAGCAAAAGTTATTTTCTCGGGGACAGGAAATTCAGCTGGTGGGTAATGATGGGACAGGCATTTGGGACAGGCACCCATGCGGAGATGCCGGTTGCACAGGCCGGGGCTACATTCACTCATGGGTTTTCGACCCTGTGGTACCAGTGGAAAAACATGCTGATTACCCCGTTTTACTGGCTGATGGCGCCCATTTACAGGAGAAGTGAAAGAACAACTGTCGGAGAGATCGTGGAGGACAGGTACGGGAGAGATCTTGGGCTGGTCTATTCTGTTTTCGCCATCGCTTTTTTTGTTTTTAACATGGGTGCCATGCTGCAGGGTGCCGCCAAGGTAATTGCGGTTATTGCCGGGGACGTGATCTCACCGGATACCGTTGTGATCGCCATGACGATCGCCTTCCTCCTCTATAGCTTTTTTGGCGGAATGATTGCTTCTGCCTATACGAATTTTATACAGGCTTTCCTGATCATCATCCTGAGCATGTTATTAATACCCTTTGGGCTGCATGAAGTGGGCGGATTTTCAGGAATGCGCAGCAGCCTGCCTTCCGACTTCTTCAAAATATTCAGCGAGCAGAGTGGCATGGGAGCATTTACGATTGCCATGCTGGCTGTTAACGGCATTGTTGGCATAACGGCACAACCCCACATGGTGGCCATGTTTGCCACCGGTAACAATGAGCGGTCAGGGCGAATCGGCCAGACCTTCGGGTCGTTGGTTAAACGCCTGTGCACCATTGGCTGGGCCCTTTCAGGTCTTATTGTGGCAGCCCTGGTCATAAAGAACGGTGTAAGCCTGGGCGATCCGGAGCTGGCATTTGGCTATGGCTGCCGGGAACTGCTGTTGCCGGGTCTCATCGGACTTATGGTTGCGGCTATCCTGGCTGCGAACATGTCTACCTGCTCCAACTTTATGGTAAATACGGGTGCGCTTTTTACGGAAAATTTTTATAAAAAGTATGTCAATCCCCAGGCGGATGATAGAATGTTGCTCAGGATAGGACGGTATTCGGGATTATTGTTATCCCTTTTGGGAGTTATATTTGCCCTGACCATCCGGAACGTGCTGCACGCATTTTTATTCACTGAGACCATTGCCGCCTTCATGGGGATCATTGTGCTGGGAGGTGTGATCTGGAAAAGGGCTAACCGGTTCGGCGCGCTGGCTGCTTTGGTGATATCATTTTCAGTATATTATGGTATTAATTTTTTCCTGGCCGGCACGCTGATGCTGGTGTACAAATGGCAGCCCGGACCCTTTGGATGGGCCATGCTGGCAGGTTTCGCCGCTTTCATCCTGGTCAGCCTGGTTACAAAACCGGAGAATCCGTCTGCCATGGATTTCTTTTTCGGCAAAATGAGCAGGAGTTCTGACCCGGAAGACAGCCTGGCAGACGGGTCGAAAAAAACAGCCAGGGAAACCGGGAAAGATATGTTGCTTCTCGACCTGCCGGGTTGGTTCAGCGCTGACCGGTGGAAGGATTTTTTCACCCGGTACAGGGAAGACCTGGGCGGATTCTTGCTCAGCTGGATTTTTGTAGGTTTGCTGATATTATTTGCCTGGGCGATCATGCAGATCAGGTGAAGTGAATAATTATAATTAAATCAATATATGGATAAGGTAAGATTGGGCATTATCGGAACCGGCTCTGTTGTGAGGGAGATCTATGAGTATCTTTATTATAACAGTGAGTATTCCCCGCTGATAAAGGTTGAAGCCATATGCAGCCGCAACGGGGAGCACATGCAGGGTTTCGGGGATACTCACCATATTCCGGAGAACCGGAGATTTACCGACTATAAGGACCTCATATCCAAGGTGCCTCTCGATGCAGTGGCCATCAACACACCTGACAATTTTCATAAGGAACCTGCTGTTTATGCCATGGAGGCAGGGCTTGATGTGCTCCTGCCCAAACCAACCGCGGACAATGTGAAGGATGCACATGCCATCATTGAAAAGGCAAGGCAAACGGGACGGTTTGTTGGCGTTGATTATCACAAGCGTGAAGATCCACGGATCAGGGAGGCTGTAACCAGATTCAGGCAGGGTGATTACGGGAAATTCCAGTCGTCTGTCTGGTATATGCTGGATAAGCTGATGGTGGCCGATCCCAATCATGTGCCCCGGTTTTTTGCCACACCGGATTTTGCATCAAAAAATTCGCCCGTTTCCTTTCTGACGGTTCATATGGCGGATGCTTTTATGACTATCACCGGATTAAAACCCCAGGTTGTTAAGGCGATTGGGTACAAACAGAAACTGCCATCCCTTCAACCTCTGGCAGTGGATGGGTACGATCTGGTGGATACGGAGATCCTGTTTGAAAACGGCGGGGTGTGCCACATTATTACCGGGTGGGCAATTCCCAACAGCGCACATGCTATAACAGTGCAGTCGGCACGCATCATCGGATCGGAAGGAATGCTTGACCTGAACCTCGATTTACCGGGGTATCACGAGGTCGTTGCAGGCGGCATTTTCGAAAGAAACCCGCTGTTCAGGAATTTCGAATCGAACGGAATGGTTTCCGGTTATGGGATCAGATCAGCAGGGAAGATCATTGAAAACATGATCCGGTTCAGAAATGGCCAACTCTCAAAAGACGAGATTGAAAAGCTGATGGACCCCTTTTCACTGGGGCTTTTTACCTCACTGGTATGTGAGGGTGCGCACCGTTCCCTGGAAGCCGGTGTAAAAACTGCCGAAGGCGTGGTAACCGGCCAACCGGTAATCCTGAAAGACCTGCTGGAAAGGGAAATAGGTCAACATTCAAGTGCTGCTTATTATTCAAACTAACCGGGTAATTACTCTTATAAAAAAAATGGCCAAATACAACCTGGAACCTGCAGATGTTCCAAACGTGAATACAAAATACCGGACCATCCGAACGAAGTTACCTGTTCCCGAGTCACTGGAAATATTCAGGCTTTTGCAGCAATCCGAGCCTGTTTCAATGATGGGGCAACCTCCGGTTGTTTGGGACAGGGCGGAAGGATTCCAGGTTTATGATAAATGGGGAAACCAGTGGATCGACTGGTCATCGGGGGTTCTGATAGCCAATGCGGGTCATGGCAGGCCTGAGATCATCCGTGCCATCAGGGAAATACTGGATCAGGGCCTGCTGGCAACCTATGTATTCGTACATGAAAAGCGGGTGGAGCTTACCCGCATGCTGCAGCTCCTGGCACCTGACCCGGATAATTACCAGGTGTTTCTCCTGAGCACCGGGAGTGAGGCCACAGAAAACTGTATCAAACTGGCCAAAACTTATTCCCTGGTGAAATACGGACCCTCCCGGAAATATTTTGTAACGTTCAAAAATGCCTTTCATGGAAGGACACTGGGCGCACAACTCGCCGGGGGGATGGACAAGCAGAAGACCTGGATCGTTGATGAAGGACGAACGTTTATCCAGGTGCCATTTCCCGATGGTTATAAAAACCAGGATATTTCCTTTGACCTGTTCCTGAAAACGCTGAAGGATCTGAATATTAAGCCGGATGAGGTTGCCGGTGTAATGTCCGAATCCTACCAGGGCGTGGGGCCCGATTTCTTTCCTTATGATTACGCACAGGCACTTGCCCAATTCTGCGGGGTAAATGACATCCCCCTGGTTGCCGATGAGGTGCAGTCGGGTTTCGGCAGAACCGGCAAAATGTTCGCTTATGAACATTATGATATCGTTCCCGACCTGGTCGCCTGCGGCAAGGGCATCTCATCATCCCTGCCCCTTTCGGCCGTTATCGGAAGGAAGGACATTATGGGACTTTATGCCCCCGGTTCCATGACCTCCACGCACTCCGGAAGTCCCATCCCTGTTGTTGCGGCGATCGAAAACCTGAAGATCATCCGTGATGAAAACCTGGTGGAACATGCCCGGGAAATGGGGGAGATACTGATACCCGGATTAAAGAAGATACAGCAGCAATATCCGTCGGTGTTGGGATGCCTTCAGGGGAAGGGACTTGTAGCCGGCATTCAGTGCGTGAGGAAGGGCACCCGGATACCGGATCCCGAACTGGCTTTGAAAATCAATGTCTCCTGTTTTCATAAGGGTCTGCTGATGTTCGCCCCGGTGGGTATTGATGGCGAATGCATTAAGATCGCACCTCCGCTGAATATCACTCCGGAAGCATTACTGGAATCTCTGGAGGTATTTGGGGAAGCCTGTGATGAAGTGATCGGGAAAAACACATGAATATGATTGATCAGATCAGACAGATAGTTTCGGACGAGATGTTTCAGGAAGAGGTCATAACCTTTCTCATGGACATTTGCAGCGTGGACACAACCGCAAATAGTGATATACGCCTGATGGCAGAAAATGAGAAAAAGGTATTTGAAATAATTAAGAACAAACTGGGGGAATTCTCCTTTGAAGAATGCCACAGCCATTGAAAAAAAAATATCTCCTGCAATAAAAGATCATCCTGCCTTTTCGAAACTGCATTTCACTAAAACTGAGTCGTGTCCGGATGGTCTGAGCGCTGAAGAGGTGTATGGGGACAGACATAATTTGCTTTATTTTATTGACGGTCTGCCTTCTGATCCTGGACAAAATACGGCGATCAATGCCCATATCGATGTGGTGTCACCCTTCTTTCCGCCGGAAAGAAGGCGGGAGATAATGCAGGGAAGGGGAATCATTGACGACAAGGGAGGGATTGCTTCTATTTACGGGGCAATGAAGGTACTTGACAGGCTTAACCGGAAGAGGAAGATTATCCTGAAAAACAAAATTACCGCCATGTTCGTGACGGATGAGGAGAGCGGGGGTAACGGGTCATTGGATCTGGCTGTGGATAAAGAGCTGAAGAAGAGGTATGATTCAGTCCTTGTGATGGAATGTGCCGGCAATAAAGTCTATCCGGCCAACCGGGGGGCAGTCTGGTTTTGTTGCCAGGTTGCCGTGAACGAAAAAACGGAGACTTCAGGTAAACTGGTACTTCCTTCCCCACTTGAAAGCATGATATTCTCAATCCTTGAAATGCAGCAGGAAGGAGATGCCATTAAAGAAGAATCGAATCATCCGCTGTTTCCGCATAAACCGGTTCAAACGTGCAACGGAATCCTGGGACCCTTTGGGGAACATCCTTCAAGGATCTGTGGCTATGTTTCATTCAGGATAAAGGGTATAGCGGATGCCGGGCAGTATTATGAAACCATGACCTTTCTTCAGAAGGGAATCACTTTATATGTTGGAAAATATGGGGATAAAACGCGGTATTTCGATAAAATTAGCGGGAAACCAAGGGTTGAAAAGCATTGTGACACCAGCTACGATCCTGGAAATAAAACCATGATCATAAAAGTTTATGGATCATCCGGCCACATGGGATCCATATTGGAGAATGATGCGGCCATAACCAAATGGGCTTATATGGCCAGGGAGGTTTTTATTTATAAGATAGCCAACGGTCTCTCCCTTGAAATGGAACTTGAAAATTTCGATTCATCCGGCCAGATTATTCTTGAGGGAGGGCAGGGTTTTCTTCCCACCCATTCCATGGAGGAAATTGAGGAAAGAATGCGGAATGCCTTTATACGGGGAACAAAAATGTATCTCCGGTTGACCGGATCAGATGAGGATATGCTTGTGTGCAAGGTCAGCTACGATAAGCTGCATAATAACGCATATTATTGCAGTCCTGATTCTTCCACATTCAGAAATGCATGGGAGTCAGCCATTCAATCAGGTATTATTGACAGGAATGAGCCTTTAAGAGGATGGGATGTTTCCTGCGATGCCCGGCTATTTGCCGGAGAGTATCCCGATATGCCGGTCATCACAAGCGGACCGGGAGAATTGCGTTTTGCCCATGCCGACAATGAACAGCTTTATCTTCCCGATCTGTTTAATTCCATTTGTTTTACCGCCCTTTTTCTGCTCAGGGAAACAGGAAGCATTATTTCTTAAACTCTCCAAAGTGCCAGAGGATTCCGGAGGGGTCATGCATGAAATATTCTCTGCCCCAGTCATATTCCCTGATGGGGGTTAGCCTTACACCCTTATATTTGGCCGTGAGGTCCAGGGCTAAAAGTTCCTTCCAATAGCGTTCAATATCGTCCACTTCCAGGAAAATCATTGAATTGTCTACCCAATCCCTGATGTAGGCATCCTGCAAATAAAACCCCAATCCATCAGTCTGGAAATATGACATATTCGGAAATAAAATACTTTCCTGAAAACCCAGGTCGCGATAGAAATTACGCGACAATTCGAAATTTTGAGCCCCGATGAAGGGCCGGATTGATTTAGCATGATGTTCCATAATTTCCATGTTGAATTGAACCAATTATTAGTAATCGACAATTTATGTCCAGAATAGTTATATGAAAAGCCAGAATTTTCTAATTTTAAAGATAGATTATCCGTATATAATTTATATTCATTAATATAACAAACCAGATATATATGAAATCAATTCTGTTTTTGATATGCATTTGCTGGTCATTTTTACTCTCTGCTCAGGCTCCATTAATGGATATAACCTCAAATATTTCTAAAGGAGGAATTTTTTCTAATAATCCAGATCTTTCAATTACCGACTTTAACAATAAATCTGAAACGGATAACTGCAAATTCTATTTGAAATATCCCCCTGTAGTAAGTTTTTTCTTTAATACTGAAGAATCATGGGAGAAAATTGAAATAAATGTAAAAGATGAATACAGTAACTATGATATTGAATTAGGAATCAAATTTCATTTTTACTACAGTCAGGAAGAGATTAATTATAAAATGTATGATGATGGGACATTTGGCGATTCAATAGAAAATGACCATGTTTTTACCAATAACAATGTTTACTTTCCACATATGGGCAATGAATTAGTGGAGACTATTTCACCTTGTCCAATAACTATGTATATAAGATATCTCTCAAATAATACGCTAATTCATACGGATGAAGTATGGATGGATTTCTATAACATAAATTCCGATTTCCTGGCTAACCTAAAAGAACCTGAATTTAAGTATTTAAATCACGGAAAAAGTGTAATATGGGCGGATAATTTTATTGTAATCAACAAAAATTTAAACTGGATAGAACTTGACAATCAGCAACATGGAAACGGCTGTTGGTTTGATTATAACTATATTGAATCAGAAAGTATTTTATATAATTATTGGGATGAATTACAAATAATCAATCATTCTGATAATAATTTTTATTTGCAGGCAGACTTCATTGAGCCTTTTGGACAGTATGCTTATCCTGATGGTGAAACAATGTTTTTGGGTACCAGCGGTTTATTCGGTCCCTTTGTTCATGAATTGTTGCATAGATGGAATGTTGAAATGAATAAATACCTGGGATTTCCTTTTGATGATACATTTGGAGGACATTATGCAGGAATTACGAGAAATACCTCAGGTTTTCTTTATCAAAGTTATTCAAAACATCCCTGGATGTACTCTGAAGGAGCTGAAAAAACTATAATTCAGGAAAATGATTCCACTTATTCGGTATTACAAAAGTATCCTTCTGAAGGTAAGAACAAGCAAGTTTATAATGATTTCGAGCAATATATTATGGGATTATTACCCATTGATTCTGTAAAACTTCCCATATATTTTCTAAGTGGATTTATCAAAAATGAAGACGAAATTGATTCGGCGACAGGTTACTGGACTGAGGTTTCAAAAATATACTTTAAAAATCTTGTTGAGATTGATAAATCCAGACTGGAAGATGCAAAAAAAAGGTTTTTAGAGGATCATAATGGGGATGACAATTTTTTATCCGGCGATACTGTTAATGTTATCCCGGTATTTAATTTGACAAAAAATCCATCATTAGAAGAACTGAAAATTATTAATTTCTTTTGTTCTGATCTTTCCAGAAAAGGATCAACTAAAATGAATTATAAATTCTATGGGCTGGATTTTTTAACTTATTATGAAGCCACTCAAGGGAAAGGAATTGTTGTTTGTAATGTTCCAACTCCTAAAAACCAAATTGTGAATGCAGGAACTGACCAAATAGTAAACGAAGGTGAGATAGTTACTTTAAATGGATATGCTTCTTCCAATCCGGGTGGAAATAAGTTAACCTACAAATGGTCTGCGCCACCAGGGATCACCATGAGTTCAACAACGGTTGCAAATCCGACTTTTACTGCACCGGAAGTTAATTCAGATACAATTTTTACATTTTCATTGGTTGTAAACGATGGGACTATAGATTCGCCAGATGATAAGGTTGTTATTACGGTAAAAAATGTTATTAAAGTTGGTAACACTGAAATATCAGCGCCTGTTATTAAGGTATATCCAAATCCAAGTGCAGGAATAATAACACTTGAATTAAATCAAAAGTCAGGAAAGAAAACCGAGGTTTCAGTCTCGAACCTGATTGGTAATGAAATATTTCGAAAGGAATTGACTAATGTTGGCACTTACCTGATTGATTTGACAAACCAGGTAAGTGGAATCTACTTACTAAAAGTTTTTATTGATAACCAGCAATACATAAACAAGTTTGTAATTCAAAAACAATGAATATGTAATTCATGAATACATTATATCAAAAAATGTCTTTTATGAACTACATCCCTTACAAATAGGGTTTAATTTATCATAAATCCAGAACAGGAGATTTTACAGATTCAAATCTTTTTCTCGATTTACGTACAGGGAGAGACTTAAATTTCTCAAAAAATTTTATATGGCTATTGACGGTCTATGATATGACCCGTAAATTGGATACAACAACCTGTAATTTGGCTATTTACATTTTCTCCAAAGTTGATTTACTTTGTATCAGGAAATTTTAATACAGTCATGAAAAATATAGTCTACAAAGTTCAAACAATTAGCGAACTGCACGAAATTGCCGGTTTTGAAAAACCTAAACATCCTTTGGTTACAGTTATTGACTACTCAAAAGTAAATGTAAATGAGACTCCCGAATCAGGTAGTTTTATTTGCAGTTTTTATTCCGTTAATTTTAAAAAGCATTGCGATTTTATTTATGGCAGACAAGCATTTGACCATCAAGAAGGCACTTTGCATTGTACTGCTCCGGAACAGGTTATTACATTCAACCGGAAAAAAGAAGCAAACAGTTCCGAAGGCTGGGGATTATATTTTCATCCCGAATTAATTAGAAATACGGCATTGGGGAAAAAAATAAATGAATATTCATTTTTCTCTTATGCCGAAAACGAAGCCTTGCATCTTTCTGAACAGGAAAAACAAACTTTACTCTCCATTTTAAAACAAATGGAAAATGAGTATAATACCAATATTGACCATTACTCTCACGACCTTATCATATCGAATATTGAACTTCTGCTAAACTATTGCAGGCGTTTTTATGGTCGGCAATTTATTACCCGCACCAATCAAAATAAAGATGTAATTGTTCGGTTTGAAGAATTTATAACAGATTATTTCAACTCGGATAAACTTAAAGATAATGGTATCCCAACAGTTAAGTATTGTGCCGAAGCAATGAACCTTTCTCCAAATTATTTTAGCGACCTGCTTAAAAGCGAAACAGGAAAAAACACACAAGAACATATTCATTATCATTTATTGGAGAAAGCAAAAACCATACTGGTCAGTTCTGATAAAAGCATTGATGAAATTGCTTACGAACTTGGATTTGAATACCCTCAAAGCTTTAGTAAATTCTTTAAGAAGAAAGTTGGTGTTTCACCAACAATATTTAGAGCCGCATAAACAAATAACCGATTAATATGCAAATCATCAGTTGCAATTCAACTCTTAAAATTTCAAGAGTTGCAGGAATGCTATTCCTGTTAAGTTTAATAGGGCCGTCACTAAACTGGCTGTTTATACTTTCACGTTTTATTTCACCGGGAAGCAGTACATCATTGAATATTTTGAATAATGAGTTTTTGTTTCGATTAAATATTGTTAATGGAATATTTACTACTACAATACTATTGGCACTTGCCTTATGCTTGTATATTATATTTAGAGAGGTCAACCGAAATATGGCTTTGGCAGCATTTTCTCTAAAAATGATTGAAGCAGTTTTAACAGCTACTCTGACTTTGGGCCACTTTATTACTTTGTTGGTTTTAAGAGGAGAACCTCAAAATATTGAGTTACAAAAGATAGTTAACCTGTTTATAGAAAATTACATTTTTTTTACGGCAATTCCCGGGATATTTTTTGGGTTAAGTATGATGATTTATTCTTACCTGTTTCTTGAATCGGGATACGTGCCTGTTCCATTGGCTTTTTTCGGAATTGTATCTTATTCCATTGTAATAGTCTACGATTCCTTATCAGTTCTTTTGCCCAATTATGCAGTTAGGTTACCCATTCAAATAACTGGAAGTGCGCCAGTTTGCCTTTTCCAGATAATGATAGGTCTGGGGCTTATTTTCAAGGGAATAAAAATGAACATAAATCATAGTGCAACTTAAAGTCAATCTATTAATAAGTAAAAATTCAAATGAAAGCAATTGTATACAAAAAGTATGGATCGCCAGATGTGCTTGAACTGGCAGATATGGAAAAGCCAATCCCTAAAGCCGGCGAAGTCTTGATCAGAGTTTATGCAACTACGGTTACATCTGCCGATTGTATGATGCGACGAGGCGATACTTTTTTAAGCAGGATTTTGTTGGGATTCACAAAACCCAAAAAAAAATATCAAATATTAGGGACCGAATTTTCAGGTAAGATTGAAGCGGTTGGCAGTAAGGTAAAAAAATTTAAAACAGGTGATGAAGTTTATGCATTCAGAGGCTTTGGGACTGGTTGTTATGCCCAATATAAATGTATGAACGAAAACGGATCGCTTGCCATAAAACCAGGGAATATGGAGTTTTTCGAAGCTGCATCTGTAGTTGACGGTGCATCAACTGCCCTGTTTTTCCTTCAGGAAAAAGCCAAAATTCAAAAAGGCCAGAAAGTGCTTATCAATGGAGCATCAGGCAGTATTGGAACATTTGCCGTGCAATTGGCTAAATATTTTGGTGCTGAGGTTACAGGTGTTTGCAGTACAAAAAATGTAGAGTTGGTGAAATCATTAGGAGCCGACCACGTTGTGGATTACTCGAAAGAAGATTTTACCAAAGCAGATGATGCTTATGATATTATTTTTGACACAGTTGGCAAAAGCTCGTTTGCTCATTGCAGGAGGGTTCTCAAAAGAAATGGTAAATATGTGGTGACAGTAATGGCTTTTAAGCATATTCTTCAATCACTCATCACAAAATTTGGAAATAAAAAGAAAGCGATTTTTGCGATGTCTCTTGATAAAACCGGCGCCCTGAATTTTATCCGGACCCTGATTGAGGAAGGTAAATTAAAAACAATAATTGAAAGGCAGTATTCACTTGAAGAATTAAGAGAAGCTCATGCTTACGTTGAAAAAGGTCATAAACAGGGAAATGTTGTGATAAACCTTTAACGCAGTACCTTACTAAATTCAAATCAGGATATCACAGGTTGCCGGCATCTACCCATTGGTGAAATGCATAGCTGTCACTCCACAAGAGAACTCTTTAGTAGTCCTGTGAATTAATTCAATTTTGTCGTCAAGCCTGGAAAACATTGAAATACCCTGGCCGAGAATTACCGGGTTTATAAATAGCCAATAATCATCTATAATTGTCTTTCATCAATGTACGAACAACTGACGGGCTTCCAAAGATTAATATGTCTTTTCCGTTTTTTTGCTTGAGTGCCTTTATCTGTTGTATGATGTCACCTCCGATAAACGTCGTCTTGTCAGCACTTTGACCCATCATTGTGTTTGACAGGACAACTTTATCAACGGAGTTATACCATCCGGCATGCTCCTTGTCATGTGCGGTGGCACCAGGCTTATCTGCTGCCGTAGGCCAATAACCATCCATCATTTTCCAGGTATTTCGTCCATACATGGCAGTATCAGCATTATCAGTAAATGTTTTTACATAAGCGAACATTTGGTCGTCCACCTTAATCCAGTTCATTTCACCGTTAGGTCCCCCAACAAAGCCGTCCAGGGAGACGTGCATTGATACTTTTATCCTTTTCATTTTGATGTATTCTTTTGTGAAAAATATTTTTAAGTTACCCTATTGCGTGCTTAATATCTTAGTTTGATTTGTAATGTTTCTCTACCATCAGCAATTGATAATGTAGGCTGTTAGCGGCAGTTTTTTATTCTTCAAGTTTTTTAACCATCTCTTTAACAAATGGATTATCAGGATTAATACTTAGGCTTTGCTCGAAATATTGCAATGCCAATTCTTTCTTTCCTGTTTCCATATAGCCTTCACCTAAACCTTGCAATGCTTCTGCTGATGTTGGATAAGCCAAAACATTCATTTCAAAGATCCGGATAGCTATGTCAGGCTTATTATTGTCAATATGAGCAAATCCCTCATTTCGCATCACAAATTCCAATAGATTTTCATTTTCATTTCGCGTTTGATATATAGTCTTTGCTTTTTCTAAACCAGCTTCTTCTAGTGTTTTTATGATGAGATTGGTAAAATTTCGATTTATTTCATTGTCTTCCACAGGAATTTTGGGCATATAATCTTTGGTAAAAACGATTTTAGCTATTTCAAAATTTATTCTGTCAAAGTCTGGATGTGATTTATTCGATAACATGATAAGGGTTATACCTTCATCTGTATATCTCAGGAAATCTGCATAAAAGATATGGTTCGTTCCATTATGCCAAACCCGGGTGGTATTTCTGCTTGTTTTTGAAACTTCCCATCCATAAGCATATATTGAATTTGCGTTCTCTCCATTTCTGAGTTTCGGGTGATACAATTTTTCTTTTGCTTCTTTCGATAATATATTGTCTGTCATTAAGGCTTGATGCCATTTATAGAGGTCTTCGGTTGTTGAGAGTATTCCACCATTGCCTTTGAGGTTCCAATATGGCGCTGTGATATCCCATTTTTTATCCGTTGGTTTGCCCCAGGCTCTTTTATCATTGACATAACCAACGGCAATCAGATTAGTATCAAACGCAGGTCTTGTATACCCTGTCATTTCCATTTGTGCAGGTTTCCATAAGTTATTGTACAGGTATGTTTCATAGGTCTGCCCGGAACCTTTTCATTATCAAAGCCAATAAACTGTAACCAATATTGGAATATGAAAAATTTGTTCCAACTTCAAATCGCAAAGGCGAAGAGAAAACCCTGTTTAAAAATTCCTCCCGGCTGATTATTTCATAGCTTCTCCAACGGAGGCTGTCAGACCAGATTGGTGACGCAGCAAATCGTGGATAGTAATATTTTCTTTGTCTTTTGAACATTATTAAAAAATTTTGAAAGTTTATCTTCAGTAGAAAGTTTTCCCTGCATTTCTAATTTTAAAATTGCAGTTGCAGTAAATTGCTTGGTAACTGAACCAATGTCGTAAATGGTATTGAACGAATTTTTAATTTGTCGCTCTTTGTTTCTAAATCCATACCCTTTTGAAATCATTTTATCCCCATTCATTTCCACCAATTTAGAACCATAAAAGCCAATTTTTTCTAATTCCGTAAGGTATCCGTCAACCCGTTGGATTATTTCATTATCTTTTTTTATCTGACTGCAGGATGTGAAAATGAATAAAGCCAGAGTTAACAGTGTCGCTAATAGTTGTTTCATATTTAAGCGTATTTAGTTTAATATGCCACCAAAATACGTTCGGCGTTGATCCTCTTGAATTCATTGCCGCATTTCTTCTCCCTTGAAGGATCCATCTAAATATTTCTGTACTGTTTCATTAAATAGGTCAGGATTGTTGTTTGTTACATAATGGTCTTCCCCGGCAAGGATGCAAAGGTTTGCTTTAACAATATTCCGGTAAATATAAACAGTATGTTCTTCGCGAACGATATCTCTGTCCGTGGACATTACCAAAACAGGGCATTTGATTTTGTGTAAATCAGTTGCAGATATGTGCGGTTGAAACTCCATTAAACGATTTCGTTGTTGCATAACCTTCCAGTTTTGAGTTGTATCGTTTTTTCAGAAGCATTTCGTCAGCGAGTTTTCTCTCACGCAGCACTTCATTATAGAAAGATGGATAAAGGGCTATGGTATCTGGTGAAAGATTAGCCGCAAATGCAACCATCTTCTTTACTTTTTCCGGATGATATATTGCCATAAGTAACGCAATTATTCCTCCATCACTTCTGCCCACGACAAGAGTTGAGTCGAGATGTAAATAATCCAAAATTCCGATAATGTCATTTGTCATTTGACCATACGTCAGACTGTCCTCTCCCAGTTCGCTTTTCCCTCTGCCCCTGCAGTCCATAACAATTACCTTATACTTCCTGGCAAAGAATTCAATTTGTGGTTTCATATAGGCTATATTTCCACCATTTCCATGGATTAATACCAGGGGATCACCCTGCCCGTATATTTCAAAATATTGTTTCGCTCCATGTATGGTAATATAGTATCCGGCATCTTTATTATTTCCGTAATCAATGACTTTTAAGTCAGGCTGAGTTTTACATGAAATCGTAAATATGATCAGAATCAATATTGCTGCAATAGCGCAGATGGATTGTCTCATTTTGTTTAATTGGGTTAAAATAAAGCTAGCTTTCATCCAATGATTCTTACTACTCTACCTGAAATCTTAATACCGTTCGCAGTTTTTCCGGTGCAACTTTTCTGGCATCAGATAAATATATTTCTCTATGTATGAGACTAATCCGTTTCAGATTTTTGGTATGCGCAAACTCTTCCATTTTTTTGAAACTATCAGGCTCACTATCATAACTACCAGCATGTAACATTTGAACACAAGGTCCTTCTTCCATTGTCTCAAATCTTACTTTATTCAACAGGTCATGCGGCTTCTTCTTTTTAGTCCTTTCGAGGGCTTCATTTGCAAAGTCAATCGCCACAAAATCAGGTTGCCTGATCATCAGTTTAAAGACCAAAGAATTCTTATCAATTGTCCCGTTGAAGTTGTTTTTAGCACTATCATCAATATCCCAGACTCCTTCCAAAGGGAAGACGGTATATTCAAAATATTCCTTTGGCGCGAAAGCCTTGTTTTGGGCTCATTTTAATGGCATACGATAATGAATACAGAACGCCTATGTATTCTGCAAAGAACTTATCATTCGGATTTCCCCTGCCTTCAATCGAATAAAAATTGAATGCCGGTACCACGATCGTTTCGGGTTTATCCTTTGGCAGATAAAACTGCTTGTCATTCTTTTTCCAGTCGTGTTTCATACCTGTTCCTCCGGGATTGCCTGGATTTGATCATTATGTTCCACAGTTATTACTACATTTCCGGCTTTCTGCCCTGTTTCAACATATTTAGTAGCCTCAACAATTTTTTCCAGTGTATAACTCCTATCAATAACCGCTTTATACTTCCCTGCTTCAATCAGCTCTTTAAAAAAGACTATATCTTCTTTGCTGTCCTGTGGAATCGGAAACTTAACTTTTTTACCTGCCTGCCGGCCAGGCACGCTGCTGAAGATTGGAGTCAGGAGTGCTAAAAAAATATTCTGTGCTAAATAAGCCAAGTTCTGTTGAAAAATATACACCTCCTGGTTTCAGTATTTTTTTGCAGCGAAAAAAAGAACTTTTGCCGACAGCATCAATAACAACATCATACAATTTACCATTTTTCGTAAAATCTTCTTTGGTATAATCAATTACTTCATCGGCACCCAGCAATTTCACCATTTCTAAATTCCTGGTATTGCATACGGCAGTTATTTCTGCACCATAATATTTAGCAAGTTGCACACATGCGGAACCAATAGATCCAGAGGCCCCATTGATCAGAATTTTTCTTTTATTTGAAAAATCTATTTTCCTGATGTAGGGAATTGCAAGCATCAGTCCATCGCATACGGCAGCAGCCTCATTGTATGACATATTAACCGGCTTTGTTGTGATTGGACCTGCTTCAGGCAGACAAATGTATTCTGCATGGGCTCCGAAATTTGGAACGCTTAATCCAAAAACCTGGTCTCCCGGTTTAAATGTTTTTACATCTTTTCCAACAGCTTCAATCTCGCCAGCCAGCTCACTCCCTAATATCGTTTTTTTAGGCTTAAAGAGGCCATTGACCAATCTGATAATGACAGGATATTCAGGCTTTCGAAATCCGCAGTCAGTTCGATTTACGGTTGTTGCATGTATTTTAATCAGTACTTCGTTGTCTTTGGGTGCAGGTTTTGGAACTTCCTTGAGTTGAAGAACTTCCGGCGGTCCATATTTTGTGTATACAATTGCTTTCATAATACCTGAATTCATTTCTGTATTTTTAAAAGTTAAACATTAAAAATATACCCGGTACATTAAGTTAGGGAAAGCTGTCATTGCCTTTAAATAGCCAACTTTGCCAGGTTTGCCTGCATCATAGTATTCCGAGATCCTGGCCTGATAGTTAGTTATGTTCTGTATATCAAGATAGATTTCGTGGGTTACCCTGGGTTTATTTATTTTGTAACTCACCGATAAGGATACCTGGTAATAATCATCAAGTTTTTTGTCATAGGCTTTTTTATAGTCCCAATACAGGTCCTTTGCAGGATCAACAGTTACATTGCCGCTGGCATCGCGAAGTATGGGTATGTACCTTTTACCACCTCCCAAAAATACTTTCGCATTGATGGCAAGTGATTTGTTCTGTTTTTTGCCAAGGTTCTTAAATTCTTTGCCCCCCAGCATATTAATCATGTAATTGCTGTTGTACTGCGTATTCCTCCATACCCCTTCCAAAGTTTTGTATTTTGAGTCAAATAGCGATGCACTGATCAGATAATAGTAATTATTATTAAAGAAATGTTCAAGGGTAAATTCTACGCCGATGTTTTTGCCCGTTCCTTCATTAACAAGTGGAACATATCTATAATCAATGCCCTCATTGATGGTAGAATAACTGCTGCTATCATTGTTCTCTACCGGAAGGTCGTATAAATACTGGTAGTATGCCTCGAGTTTTGCAACCACATTTTCAGTGATGCGCTTCTTATATCCCAATACAAAATGGTGCGCTTTTAACAAGTCCAGGCTGGTATTTGGTTCGATGATACTCCCGTCTTTTTGTTGTATGCGGGTAAAATAGTTATGGACGCTTTCCATGTTGCTGTGCATGCCATATCCGACGTTTACCGAACTTGAATTGTTAAATTGCCAGTTCATAGCGAACCGTGGTTCAATGGTACTTTCATTGTTTAGCAAAACATTCACATTGTGAAGCCCGGTTACAAAGCTCACATTTTCATTTAAGCTGTATTTCCAGCTTATAAAATTATTAATCACGCCAAAATTTTTCCTGAAATCTTCGACCTTGAACAATGCAGTTGCAGCGTAATCATAAATGCCCTGATCATACATGTTGACCATCAGTGTATACCTTGAACCAATCTGGATCTTATTTTTCGAATTTAGTTTGTTGTTATAAGTAACGGATGCCCTGTAAGATGATTTTGTTATCCTGTTTCTGAACGTTTGGGTTGCACTGGTTGCAGAATCGTTTAAAAAACCACCATTGTCATCGTATTTTTTAATAATGCCATACTCAAAAATATCGTCGCTTATGCCTGCAGATGAATAGGTAAAGGATGTTTTAAGCATACTTTTGCTATGAATGGTCAATGTATGATTAAGTCCCAGGTTTGAAATAAAATTACTCTTTTCATAGTTTTTCCGGATATCGGCATTGTTATTCTCACTGCCCGGAGTGGTCATCACACCCATTTTTAAACCACTGGCCGATGTACTGCTTAACCCGCCTAAACCGAAGACAGAGAACGTACCCGCTTTTTTTGTTGGCAAAACAACTTTAACGTTGAGATCCTGAAACCTGGCATCGGGTTTTTCTCCCATTTCAACCAAACCCAGTTTGCTTAAAAGGGAAACCGTAGAGTACCTGTAATTAACCAGGTAAGAGCCAGCATATCCTTTTTTGAAAGGGCCCTCGAGTGTAAGTTCGGTACCCAATAACCCGATCCCGCATGCAGCTTCAAATTTCTCGTTGTTGCCTGTCCTGAGCTTCACATCCATTATACTTGATAATGCATTTCCATATTCTGCCGGAAAAGCCCCCGTATAAAAATCGGATGCAGCCAGCAGTTTGTTGTTGAGGGCGCTTAAGCCGCCGTTTGAAGCATTTTGATCATCGAAATGGTATGGGCTGGGGATTTCTACACCATCCAATCGCCACTGCAGGTACTTGGGAGAATTCCCCCTGACAATAATATCAAAGCTTGCCCCGTCGGGATTTGTTGCAACCCCGGCAAAATTGGAAACCACGCGCGAAGGGTCGCTCCAGCTGTTTGAATAGCGTCCGGTTTCTTCAACCGAAATGGAACGGGAGCTAACCATGGCCATTCCATTTAATGCTTCCCCTTTTTTATGGTTAGGCTTCACTACAACTGCTTCCATTTTTACAGTAGATTCCTTCATGTTTAAATCCAATACAACCTCTTTACCCGAATTCACTTCTATGTTTGTGACGGTTAAAGGCTCGTAACCAATGTACGAAAATTGCAAAGTTACCCTGCCTATAGAGACCTTTTCCAGCCGGAATTTGCCGTTTGCATCGGTTGTTGTTCCAATTGCCGGATTGGTGCCAACGATTACGAGGGAGGCGCCTATGAGCGGCAATTTACTGTCAATGTCAATGATGGTACCCCTTACTGTTTGAGTAAGTTTTTGACTAAATACCTGAATTGCAAGAACTGCAATTACCAATGATGTTAAAAAAAGCTTTTTCATTTTTGTAAATTTTAAAATTGAATTATGAATTATAAATTATGAATTATGAATGTTCCTTCCCGCCGGATTAACGGAAATGAGCTTCAGGTTTAAATCCCTGATTTGATTTAAAATCCCATGTAAATGAGCTTCGTCCTTAATATTTCCAGAAAGCATGGTGTTTGGGCCTTCGTAACTAATTACCATGCCTTCAAACCAGTTTTTCCATTTTGTGTCAAGATGACCCTGTACTATAATTATATTGTTGCCTTTCATTTTTATCTGATTTTAAGTTATTCCCTTCGGTCATGAGAAAAGTTCCTAGACAAAGGAAAGGCCGGGGCGTCAAAAAAAAATCACCCCTGGGGGTGATTCGAGGGGTGATTTTTAATCAATTATGAATTATGAATTATGAATTATGAATTAGCACTTAACATTCATAATTCATCATTTATAATTCATCATTCATTCTTAGATAATTCCCAGCTCTTTGGCTTTTGCAATGGCTTTTGTGCGGTTGTCTGCTTCAAGTTTGAGGTATATATTCTTTGCATGTGTTTTAACCGTATTCAAAGAAATAAATAATTTATCGGCGATTTCCTGGTTGGATAAATCCTGGGCAATAAGTTTAAGGGTATCCAATTCGCGGGCACTTAAATCTATTGCAACCTGAATTTTCTTAAGTTTTTCTTTCCTTTGTATAACGAGTTTGAGGTTTTCAACAAACTTATCAGGGATTTTAGTTTTTGCAGTTGCTTGTATTTTAAATGCTTCGTTCAATAAATCTTTTGTATACTGCAGGTCATATAGAAAGTACGAAAATAAGTTTTCATTTGCAGCCATCTCCATGGCTTCGATCACATTTATAATGGCTTTTTCATGATTGCCTCTCATTTCATAAAGAATAGCATAATACAATTTAAGCGCGATCAATCTTTCTATTCTTTTACTTTCGTTTGCCAAAGTATATAGTTCATTAATCAGCGACTCCGCTTCGTCAAGCCTATATTGGGCAAGCAGAATACGGGCAAAGGGGAAATAAGCCATATCATCCATCTGAGATTTCTTTTTATCAAGTCCCAAACCGTATTCCGAAAGAAGATCCTCAGCCTGGTCTAGTTGCCCCATTTCAGTTAATATGAAAATTTTAGAACCTATATAAACATAAGTTAAAAACGGAGTGATATAATTATGTTTTATTATATCTTCCATCTCATTCATTTTCTTTTCTGACCCGGTTATATCCCCACATTGATAAAGTACTATTGAATAAATCATTAATATGGGTATTTTAATGGAAAGGTCTTTGGTGGTTTTGCATAAATCATAAGCAATCTTAATATATTCATGTGCCTTATCCATATTTGCCCATGCGGCTTGTGAACTGGCCATCACAATAAATAATCCGGCATACGTCCATTCTGTTTTTGCTAATTGCGAATATCCTTTTTCCTTCATGAAAGTTAAAAGATCGGAACATTTTTTATAAGCAGACTTGTAATGCCCCAGCTGTTGTTCGATATCTGCCACTCTGAAAGCTATAGAAGATATCAGGTAGAGATTACCGGATTTTTTACCGTATTCCCATGCATTTTTGAAGGCCTTATTACATTCCTGTATATCCCCACCTGAATAATATGCAATACCGTAAGAAAACCAGATCCAGCTATACCACAGTGGATTATCCCCTTTCAGGTTTTCCATCGCTTTTTCACAATATTCAATAATTCTCTCCGGATGTTCTTCATTTGAATTCAAATAGGCAAAGGCAACATAAATTCTTCCTAATAGTTTCTTATTTGAATCAATATTTTCGCCAGATATATTTTTATCAGCAAGTCTATTTGTTGTTATATTTTCTGCACTTGTCAGGTAAGGTTTCGCTTGTTCCAATTTGCCGGCTGATATTAAAATCCAGGCATAATAAAGACAAAATCCGGGATTGTTTTTAATCAGGTCATCCGGTATTAAATCTCCGTATTTAAGAATTGCAGCATGCAACCCGTTTTCCCACATACTTTCAACTATTTCACCCAGTAACTGAATACTTTTCCCGTAGTTTTTAATTTCCAAAGCATGCTCAATGGCTAAATCAACCATGTTGTTTTGTTCAAACCAATCACACGCTTTGTTGTGAATATCAATAATCAGCAATTGATCTTTCTGGTGAAGCCTTTGTTTTAACAAATCGGCAAAAAGATGGTGATACCTGTACCAATGTCTTTCGTCATCAAGAGTAACGATAAACATATTGTTTTTTTCCAGGGTTTCGAGAATTAACCCGCTGTCGCTTCTATTTAAAACCCTGTTGCATAATGGAGCCGACATTTGTTCCAAAACCGAAGTCTGTATTAAAAATTCCCTGATATCATCTGTTTGAATCTTTAGTACCTCCTCCATCAAATAATCCAGGATGAATCGGTTATCTCCCCTTAAATCATGAATAAACCCGGAAATATCTTCACGACCCTGCATTGACAGGGCTGATAATTGCAGGCCTGCGATCCAGCCTTCGGTAATGGTTTCAAGCGAATAGACATCATCAATTGAAAGTCTGAATTTTAATTTTTTGAATAAATCAGAAATCTCATTTGCCGAAAAACTCAGATCTGATGAACGTAATTCAACCAGTTGATTCTGACTTCTTAACCTTGCAATGGGTAGTGCCGGGTCCGATCGGGTTGAAATTACAATATGGATATTACCAGGTATTCGTTCCAATATAAAAGCAACCAATTTTAAGATTTCATGGTTGCATAATCAAATGGAAATCATCAAGTACCAGTAAGAAGTCATGATTAATTTTTAGTATATCGTTGATTAATAGACCGGTAATTGATTCGGGACCGGGCTTATTTGGTGATTTTAACAGCTTAAGGGCACTTTGTCCAAATTCTGCATGTATACTTTGAATTCCTGAAATGATGTAACTTAAGAATTCTACAGGGTCATTATCACCATTATCGATTGAAAACCATGCCGTTGGAATCTTGTGTTGATGGATCCAGTCACTTAACAGGATTGTTTTGCCAAATCCGGCAGGAGCAGAGATGACAATTAGTTTTCGACCAAGCCCTATGTTCAATTTCTCATAAAGTTCCGGTCGATGAACTATATTGTCTCCGGCAGGAGGAATATGTAGTTTTGTTAAAAGCACATATGCAAATTAGTTCCTGGTATTAATGATCAGTTTATTACAAATTTGTGTATAGTTTCAAATGTAATCATTTCTCCAATCTATTTTTTGACGTTAGCCTGGGAGTTTAAGGAAAGTTTTTATTGGCGGGAATGATGCACATTTTTTATGATTGGTTATTTTTCTATTTTATTTTTATTACTACTCCTCCTTTTTTATGTCCTTTCTCAACATACCTGTGAGCCTCCGCAATCTCCTCAAACTGATAGGATCTGTCAATAATTGCTTTCAGATGACCTGCTTCAGCCAACTCTCTAACCAAAGTCAGACGCTTTGAGTCTAGCAACAGGGCTTCATCATCAATTGTCACATATTTGCCTCCCTGAGCAAGAGCTTTTTTGCAGGCATTTTTCAATTTTGAAGTTTTTCGTTTACCAACAGCATCAAGTATAAAATCATATTGAAAGCCCGGGTCTAATGTATCCACCCTTGTATAGTCAATAACAGTATCAGCTCCCAGCGATTTCACCATTTCCACGTTTGTTGTGCTGCATACACCGGTTACATTGGCACCCAGATATCGGGCATACTGAATTGCTATAGTTCCGGTTGTTCCGGACGCTCCGTATATAAGCACATTTTGTCCGCGGCAGATATTTCCTTTTTCCATAAACTGAAATGCGAGAAGTCCGCCATAAGCAGCTACAGTTGCTTCTTCATAGGTTAAGTTCTCTGGTTTTAATGCCAGGCAACCTTGCTTCGAATCGCTCTCTTTCATGCATTTGTATTCAGCATAAGCGCCTAGTCCGAATCCGGTAAGTCCATATACCTGGTCACCCGTCTTAAACCGCCTTATTTTTTTCCCCGCTGATTCAATTTCTCCTGCAAGTACTAATCCTATTATCGGATTTCTCGGTTTTGTTATTCCCAGCATTATCCGCATCGGGATCCGGAATTGAATAGGTATTTTAAACCCCCTGATGAAAGTATCACTTGCTGTTGCTGCGGTAGCATGTATTTTAATAAGCACCTCATCATCTTTTGGAGTTGGTTTCTGAACCTTGCTTAACTGAAGAACTTCAGGTGGTCCATATTTAGTGCAAACAATGGCTTTCATTTTTTCCATATAATTAAATCCGTTAATCATTTCTAAATATATCAAATTGTAATGTAAAGAATATCATGCAATAGCTTAACTTTTTTTCTCCTTTAACTATCCACATGGCTGCAGACATTTAAAATTCTTGTCCCTTTTTGTGTCATATACAGGGCAGGCTATTGAGGAACATTTCATTCTGCCCTGAAGAATTCTTACACCCCATGGAATATATCCTGCACACATTAACAGAGCGCCAACAGAACTAATGAATTCTATATCCGGATTGTTCAGGAGCAAAAGTCCGGCAACAATGCAAATGCCTTGCCATTTGCCAATAAATCTTTCTTTCATCAGACCAAATGCCTGTATAGCAGCGCCAATTGGTAATAGTGGCAACAACCATACCACCCAGAGCAAACCAGCTTTGTTTACAATAACACTGAGAAACGGAACGAACTCTTGAAATTGAGCTTCTGGCAAAGTATCGAATGCAGAAAGCACCAAACATAAAGCTCCCTTATCGACAGCTAAAATAAATGCTCCGAATAAACCTGTTATTCCGCCCCAGAAACCTAATCGTTTGCCTTTACCCTGCAAAACATTCATGAAACTGATCAGAGCTATCATTATTACCGGGACGGCAAACATGACAATTAAATGCCCAATGTGGAATATGGGCTGATTATGAAACCTTCCGACCAGTTGTTCAACAGTTTGAAGTGCCTCGAGTTTCAGGAGATTAGGGTGCATTATAAACCCTGCAAGCAGCATTACCGGAAATGCAATTATCGAAATTGCAAACCCCTTCTTTTTAATTGTTTCGATTTTCATGATTTCTTACTTTTTAATTTCCATTTTTTTCAGATTCCTATTCATATTGATTAAGTTATTCCCTTCGGTCATGAGAAAGTTCTTAAGCAAAAGTCGGGTACCCCCATCAAAAAAAAATCACTCCTGGGAGTGATTCGAAAGAGTGATTTTAATAAAATAAGTTTTTCCGGGAACAGCAGACGGGAATAGAAGTTAAATTATTCCAATCTCTTTTGCTTTAGTTACAGCTTGTATTCGGGATTCAACTTCTAATTTCAGAAGAATATTTTTCACATGTGTTTTAACTGTGTTTAATGAAATAAACAATTTATCGGCTATTTCCTGGTTCGATAAATTTTCGGCAATTAGTTTTAGTGTGTCGAGTTCGCGGTCGCTTAACCCGGATTCTAAATTAATTTTCTTAAATTTTTCTCTCTTTTCTATAGCGAGTTTAAGCTTGTCGATTAACTTCTTTGGGATATTAGTTTTTGTAGTTGCCTGTATTTTGAATACTTCTTTTAGTAAATCGCTTATCCAGGAATGATAAAGAACAAAAGACATCAATATATTTTCATAGGCAGCAGCCTCCAATGCTTCAATCAGGTTTATTAAGGCTTTTTCATTTGTCCCCTGTGGCTTTATTCAAAATGGCATATATGACTTTAATTTCAATTATTCTCTCAATTCTATTTGCGGCTTGTGCCATTTTCAATAATTTTGAAAGAAGAATCTCCGCCTCCTTAAATTTCCTTTCGATTATTAATAAAACAGCATAAGGACAATATCCAAGATCATTCTGAATAAGATATTTTTTTATCAAATTCTAATCCATTTTCCTTAAAAAATTGATTGGCTTTTTCAAGTTCATTCTGTTCAATTAGCATAAATCCCTTCATGGCAATATACATCGCCATAGAGCTTGGGAAAATAATATTTAGTTTTAGAATATCATCCGCTTCATTTAGCATTTTTTTAACACCGGCAATATCTCCACGCCCGTATAAAGTAAGTGAGTAAATCACTAACATATTCACTTTAAAAGTATTGTCTGATTCATTTTTACATAAGCTATAGGCAGTTTTAATGTTTTCCAGCGCATCATCGAAATCTGTGCGCATAGATTCTATACCTGCCATAAAGGAATACAGCCCGGCAAAAGTGGATTCCGATTTTGTAATTTGGGAATAACCACTTTCTTTCATAAAGGTTATAAGGTCGGAGCATCTCTTATAAGATGATGTATAAAGCCCCATCCTTGCCTCCAGGGCAGATAACCTGGCCGCAATGGTAGAAATAAGATAGATGTTTCCTGATTTTTTAGCATATACCAGTGCATTTTCAAAAGCTTTGATACATTCCTTAAAGTTTTCACGAAACATCTCTGCAATACCAATTGAGTACCATCCCCAGCTATACCAAAACGGATCATCCTCCGAGAGGTTTTCCATAGCTGTTTTGCTATAATCAAAAATTTTCTCCGAATCGTGCTATTAGTGAATTCAGATAAGCAAATGCAACGGATATTTTTCCTAACAGTTTCTTATTATACTGAACATCTTCTTTTGATGAATTTTTATCATTAATGATCTGCATAGTAATTATTTCGGCACTCACTAAAAAAGGTTCAGCTTTCTGAATCTGACCGGCTATAATCAATATCCATGCATAGTATAAACAAAAATCTGCATTCTTTTTAATGATTTCATCAGGTAGTATATCACCATATTTCATAATAGCAGCATGCTGTCCGTTTTTCCACATAGTCTCTACAATTTCTCCAAGAAATTGTATGCTTTTTTCGAAATTCTCTGTCTCTATTGCATGTTCAATGGCTAATAATGACATTGAATTATTATTAAACCACTCACTTGCTTTATTATGAAGTTCAATAATGGCTGCTTTATCTCTTTGATGAAGTCTCTGTTTTAATAACTCCGCAAAGAGATGATGATATCTGTACCAGGTCCTTTCCGTATCTAAAGGAATAACAAACATGTTATTTTTTTCCAGCGTCTCAAGAATCTAGCTGGCTGTCATTTCTGTTCAAAACAGCGTTGCATAAAGGAGCTGACATTTGCTCCAGTATTGATGTTTGCAATAAAAATTCTTTGATGTCATCTGTTTGGATCTTCAGTACCTCCTCCATCAGATAATCCATGATGTAACGGTTATCTCCTTTTAAATCCTGAATAAATTCGGAAATATCTTCACGGCCTGCATTGATAAGGCTGTTAGTTGCAGGCCTGCAATCCAGCCTTCAGTTTTTGTTTCAAGCGAATATAACATCTTCAATGGATAATCCTAATTTTAGTTTTTTATTGAACAATATGGAAATATCATTTGCCGAAAAACTAAGGTCTGATGAACGTAACTCAACCAATTGATGCTGGCTTCTTAACCTTGAAACAGATAGTGCCGGGTCAGAACGGGTTAGGATTACAATATGGATATTACCAGGAATATGCTCTAATAAATAGGTTACTAATTTTAAATACTCGCTGCTTTCAATCAAATGAAAATCGTCGAGTACCAATAAAAAATTTTGATTGATATTGAAGTATTTCGTTGATTAACAAGCTGACAATTGATTCGACCGGATGGTTTGTTTGGTGAATTTAACAGCTTGAGGGCACTTTGTCCGAATGCTGCATGAATACTTTGAATTCCTGAAATTATATAGCTTAAAAATTCTACCGGATCATTATCTCCTTTGTCGAGTGAAAACCATGCTGTAGGAATCTTGTTTTGATGAATCCAGTCACTTAACAGGGTTGTTTTGCCAAATCCGGCAGGAGCAGAAATGAGAATTAGTTTTCGACTTAGCCCTATGTTCAATTTCTCATATAAGTTCCGATCGATGAACTATATTATTTCCGGCAGGAGGAATATGTAGTTTTGTTAAAAGCATATATGCAAATTAATTCCCGGTAATAATGATCAGTTTATTACAAATCTTTGTATAGTATCAAATGTAATCATTTCTCCAGACTATTTTTGACGTTAGCTTGAGGGTTTAAGGATACCCCCCCCATGTTATTAAAAATATACCCGGTACATTAAGTTTGGGAAAAATCCAAACTGAGTAGTATAGCCAACTTTACCCGGTTTACTCGCATCATAATATTCAGCCATTCTGGCCTGACTGTTTGTAAGGTTCATCAGATCCAGGAAAATTTCGTGTGTAGCCCCGGGTTTGTTGAACTTGTAGCTAACCGATAAATTCAATAGAAAGATATTGTCAAGTTTATCGTTATACGCTTTGCTATAGTCAAAATATCTGTCGTTTTCGGGTTCAACAGCTACATTTCCCTGAGCATCTCTTATTAATGGAATATACCGTTGGCCACCTTCAAAGAAAATTTTTGTATTCAATGCCAGGGTCTGGTTTTGTTTTTTACCAAGGTTTTTAAACTCTTTCCCAAATAAAATATTCACAATATATTTGTTATTATATCGGGTATTTCGCCACACCCCTTCCAACGATTTGTATTTCGAATCGAATAGCGAACTATTTATTAAAAAGTAGAAATTATTATCAAAAAACCGTTCGATGGAAATTTCCACGCCATAGTTTTTACCGCTGCCTTTATTAACCAGTTCAACATATTTATAATCGATGCCTTCGTTAATGGTGGCATAATAACTGGTGTCGTTGTTTTCGACCGGTAAATTGTAAAGGTACTGGTAGTATACCTCAATTTTCCCCACTAAATTTTCCGTAAAGCGTTTTTCATAGCCCAATACATAATGATGGGCTTTTAACAATCCGAGGTTTTTATTAGGTTCAATGTAACTACCATCGTCTTGCGGGATTTTGGTAAAATAGTTATGTACACTTTCTGTTGTGCTGTGCATACCGTATCCTGCATGCACTGAATTGGTTTTATTAATTTTCCAGTTTATACTTAATCTTGGTTCAAGTGTGCTTATATTATTGCTTAAAATATTCATGTTATGTAAACCGGCCACAATAATAATTTTCTCATTAAAGCTGTGTTTCCAGCTTATAAAATTATTTATTGTACTTAAATTATTTTTAAAGTCATTTACGTTAATCACGGAAGCTTCTTCATTACTATAGATGTTTTGATTGTAATTGAAGTTATACAGCGTGTATTTTGTGCCTATTTGAATTTTATTTTTTGCATTGATTTTATTACTATAAGTAATTGCCCCCCTGATTGCTGAATTCACAATCCTGCTTTGAATCATGTGCATTCTGGGAGAAATGGAATCGCTTACAGACTCACCTTCGTTGTTGTATGTTTTTATTGTATCCGTCTCATATATATCATCGTTGGCGCCGGTTCCTGAATAATTAAGTGACGTTTTAACAAAGCTTTTTTTATTAAGTGACAAAATATGGTTCATTCCAAGATTAGCCAGATAATTTGCCTTGTAAAAATCTTTGCTGGTAAGAGCATTGGTTGTTGGTCTGCCTGGTGTGGACAGGCCTGTTGGCCCCATATTCTCCATTGAAAAACCACTTAAACCTCCCAACCCATAGAAGGAAAAAGTACCTGTTCTTTTAGTAGGCAGAACTACTTTAAAGGTTGCATCCTGGTAATTCACAACTCCCGGCACATCCACCAGACCCAGATCTTTAATCAGCGAAATTGTAGAGTACCTGTAATTAAACAGGTATGAGCCTGCATATCCTTTTTTAAACGGACCTTCCAGGGTAAGTTCTGTACCCATTAAACCAATCCCGCCGGTTGCTTCAAACTTTTCGTTATTTCCCGACCTGAGTTTTACATCGTAAACACACGATATTACATCGCCATATTCTGACGAAAAGGCTCCGGTATAAAAATCGGAAGTGGCTAATAAATTATTGTTCAGAGCTGTAAGTGCTCCAAATGAAGAATTTTGATCATCCATATGGTACGGACTTGAAATTTCTGCTCCATCCAAACGCCATTGCATGTATTTGGGTGAGTTTCCCCGTACAATAATATCGCTGCTTCCATCGGGCGTACTGGCCACTCCTGCAAAACTGGAAACTACGCGGGCAGGATCGTCCATCCCTCCGGTAAAACGTTTTGTTTCTTCAAGAGTAATGGAATGTAAACTTAGCTGCGACATGTCGTTTATTGCTTCTCCTTTATTCTTGTATGCCTTAACAACAGCTTCATCCATTTTTATAACAGATTCCTGCATGGAGAAATCCAGGACTACCTCTTTACCAGAGTTTACTACAATATCTGAAATGGTTTTAGTTTCATAACCTATGTAAGATATTTTTACTGCAATTCTGCCTATCGGGATGTTTTCAAATCTGAAAATACCGTTCATATCTGTTGATGTCCCAACCATTGGGTCGGTACCAAGTATCACTATAGTGACACCAATTAACGGTAATTTACTATCGGCATCAACTATGGTACCTCTTACTGTTTGTGTGAGGTTTTGACTAAAAGCCAGTGTAGTGAACACGGCAATCATTAATGTTGTTGAAATAAACTTTTTCATTTTTGTCTGGTTATAAATTGTTAACTGCCTTTTTATTTTATCCTTCCACCGAATTGACTGAAATTAGTTTCAGGTTTAAATCCCTTATTTGATTTAAAATCCCGTGCAAATGAGCTTCATCCTTAATATTTCCGGTAAGCATGGTATTGTTGCCTGCATAACTAATAGCCATGCCGTCAAACCAGTCCTTCCATTCTTTATCAAGATGACCCTGGATTTTTATTTTGGTCTTGCCTTTCATATTTAATTGATTAAGTTATTCCCTACGGTCATGAGAAGAGTTATTCCCTTCGGTCATGAGATAAGTTCCTGGACAAATGTCGGGGGCACCCATCAAAAAAAAATCACTCTCAAGAGTGATTCTTAAGAGTGATTTTTATAAAATAAATTTATCTGGTAACAGCAGTCCGGAAGAGAAGTTATATTATTCCAAGCTCTTTTGCTTTAGTTGAAGCTCGTATTCGGGAATCAACTTCTAATTTCAGAAGAATATTTTTCACATGTGTTTTAACTGTATGTAATGAAATAAACAACTTATCAGCAATTTCCTGATTTGTTAAATCTTCTGCTATACGTTTAAGTGTATCCAATTCGCGGGTACTTAGCCCTGGTTTGGCCGATTATGTTACCGTAAAGAATTTCCTGTTAATTGTCAGCCATATTTATTTATTTCTTTTATCGTAATTTTTTTGCACTAATGACCTGCTGTTTGAAGAACCATGCGAGGGGATAAATACCGAGCAATTAGTATCCAATAGTATTCCCCAGCTTTTTACCATCTGCTTAACATCATTTGCATATGGCGGAAAAACAGACCATTTGGATATGCCAAACATAGTATCTCCAACCAGGGCTACTTCATTGTCAACCACTATACTCATCGATCCAATTGTGTGTCCGGGAGTATGAATTATGTAAGCCTCAAAACCAAATTCCTTAAGATTAAGAGAGGAATTTACCAATATATCAGGCTGGCAGGGTTCGTAGCGTAATCTGCGGAATACACTGGCCGCAAAAAGCTTTATAAGTGAACGGGTAATTATGTTTGTGCCATCAGGTATAATGTTATTACCCGTGGTCAGATATGATGCTTCCGTTTCATGCACAAACACCTGAGCATTATACTTCTTTTTTATCCTGTATGCATTTGCTGCATGGTCAAAATGAGTATGAGTCAGGATCAGAAAATCAATATTATTAATGTTTAAATCAATCAATTTCTTTTCCAGTTTATTCCACTTATTTTCAGGACTGGTGTCAATCAGAATGTTCTTTTTCCCGTTTGTAATCAGAAAAACATTACTTCGGCCTGATATTATCTGTGATATCCTGCAGCCGCTTTTTGTCTCCCATGTTTTCATTCTATTTTAAGGATTTATCAGTCTGCTATATTGTATTCAATAATCACTTTAATATTTGAATCAAGCATTGATCGAACCGGGCAGATACCCTTTATCAGATCAGTGACTTTAGTCATATCTTCAGAATTAACATTATCTGATTTAAGGTTTACCTGCATTCCGATTGTATGAAATCCTGTTGGATGCTCTTCGTTTCTGTAACCGGTGGAATTGATTTCAAAGAATTCAATATTTTTTTTCATTTTTCTGAGTATGACAAGAAGAGCACTTCCTGTACATGAAGACAGGCTCAGCAGGAAAAGCTCAAGAGATGTGTATCCCAGGTTATCGCCCAATGGCGGAGTGTAATCAATCGATACCGGTTCATTCCCATCGACTTTTCCTTCAAAATGAAGTTTTTCATTCAACAGCCTGATAGACGCCGTTAATGTTTTTGATTTGTCAGTTGTCATTATTTTTGTTTTTATTAATGCTTACCAAATTTTAATGATAGCCCCATTGAGGCATATAACTTTCCGCTTCCTATATTCATCAGCTTTCAAAGCTTTGTAGCGGCGTCCCCACCACTTGTATTTTGTTAGTGAAGTAAATACGGTTAAGCGTTCGATCATTTTAAAACGTAACAACCAGTGGACTAACTTATACCAGACACCCAGAAAAGCTATAAATAAGGCTGACTCCAATACCATTTTAAGCAAGGCGTTTTCAATCGGGAATACATACAGATTTATATACTTATAGAAAATCACAAGTATAACAGACAGGAATACGTGGACAAATGCAAAGATATACCCATGCCCGGTTTCGATTGCTTTTTTCGGGCAGTTGCTCATGCATTTCATACAACTTTCGCAGTTGAAAGTCCAGAATGGCCGGTTGTCAATTTTGATTATAGCTTTTACCGGACAGGCTTTTAGACACAAGTCACAGTTGTTACAATCACGCTGAAGCAAAGAAAGTTTTGGCAAATAGAAAACCGTCCAACTAAGATAATACCCGAGGGCAATGGGAGCAAAAAGTATATCATACACTTCCAACAAATGCTTTAAAGTATGATTTGCCCTGCATAAGTATCCTTATGTGCAAAAGCCATCCACCCTTTCCCTGCTCTTTTCGTGCAGGTATTTCACCGTCCGGTCGTTAAGTCCGGGATGAAGTGAAATCCAGTTTGAAGGCATATCAACTGGAAAAATAGCTTTGATTGAATATCCTTTGAGTTTGAGCAATACTAGTGCCGATAAATAAAAAGCAATGCCTGTTAAACCCGGGGTTATTAACTTTCCGATAAGCATACCGGCCCTTGTATTCATCAGCACCACTTTGTTTTTCCCTTTTGGAAACCGCATAATGAAATTCAGCATGATTGGCGGGTAATTGAATCCGTGAACCGGCGAAACAAAAACTACCAGTGAATCTGGTTCTGTTGGCGCAATTGAAAGCCTCCTGTCGATTTGCGATATATTTATAATCTGACTTTCGATATTGTTTTCCTCAGCCACCTGTGACAACCATATCGCAACGTTTTTCGAATTTCCGGTACCCGAAAAATAGTAGATGATGACTTTTTGATAAGCTTTTTCAGCAAGAGTATTTGCGATGTCCATTAAGCAAATTTTTACTGTGCGACATTGTACTTTATACTACTTAATTTGAATACTCCGTAGGTAAAATCGCCTTCGGGATAATTCCATATTGTTTCACCATATGTAGGAATTCTTCTACCATCAATCTCTTTATAATCGCTTACGGGTGTTGACCATCTTGCTTTTTTCAATGTTCCGTCATCCTGCAGTGCAGACCTGTCATCCGAAACGAAATTAATCAGTTCACCTTTTTCATTGAAGTATAGAATTGCGGAAACCTTATACTTCCCGTTTTCTATTGTAACTGCACATGAAAGAGAATCGATCTCCTTCCATGTAAGCCTTTTATCATAAAGATTTCCCGGCACGAAAATGCACATGTCATTCAGGAGTGTGACTGTCTCTGCAGTTGTAAGGTCTTCCCCCTTCACATCAACAACGTTAAAGAGATTCGCAACACGTACAACAAAAGTTGCAGTCTCATTACAATAGACGTGGCCGGCCCGGAACGGGATCAGCATTTTACTTGCCTTCATAAGAAAAAGCCTGGTATATGATCCGAAAAAGTTATATTGCTCCGATGTGGCATTCATTGGTGCAGCACCAGGTTTACTTACCATTTTTGCATCAAAAGTAATGCGAACATTCTGAGGTTTACTCTTCCCGATAGCCCCTGAATATTCAATATATTTTCTAACAGGTAAAGGCAAGTGTTCGATGTCTTTTTCAGCCAGTATTTCTTCTGAACCAGGCGGCTGTTTTATGAATTCATCTTTTACTTTGCTTGTATACACGTCCTCAACTGATTTACATCCGTTGATAGCGGCGAGCGAAACCATCATGATTGTCATATTTGCCATCATTCGAATTTTTATATTAATAAAAGTTTCCATATTGAATCAAAATGTAATTATAACTTTTGTTTTTTCATGGTAGTTTATATTGATCACAAATAAATCCCCGGGAATTACATTCTATAGTATTGATTGTCAGTCCCGGGGAGGGTATTGTTGAATTAATATTTTCGCCATAGCCTTACACCAAGCCTTACTACCGGAGATATTTCGAATGTTGGAATTGTATAAATTCCCCCATTAGTAAATGCTATACTTTGTTCAGCTCTGAAATAAGTGTGAATACCAGGCTGAATATAAAAAGTACGACCGATAAAAAACTGGTAACTGACTCCTATTCCAAAATCATTTGAAGGGAGATCCTGTTTTTCGCTTGTTTCCAATTGTTCGATTTCAAATGTGTGTCTTTCGTAATATCCATAAACCTCCAGGTTTTTCCACACATTGCAGCCCAGGAAAAATCCGGGGGATGTAGTATAATAACGCTTATACCCGTCAACAGTGCCGCTTACTGCCTGTTGATCTGCATTATAAGTTCCCCCGTTTATAATACTCATTCTTACTCTGAACTTTTTATACCGGTAACCAATACCAATTGATAACCTCCGGTGAATAACATAGGAACAAGGCTTTCTACCTCGAGTGCCTGTTTTACTTCATAATTTCGTGGGTTCGGTTTCCAGAAAGTTCCTCCGGTTGAATCGGATTGTGCTGAGATTGTTGTTGCCACCCATACAAGTGCAACAATAAGTACGATTTGTTTTTTCATTTTATTTTGCGCTTTAGTTTAGTTTATGAATCAAAACTACAATGACTGTATTGATGTCGCAAAGAATAGTCAGTGAAGGGATTATATTGGGATATGGATTCCCCTTTTTAAAGTATGAATCCTTATAAAACGAAAAAGCGACATCCGGTCTTATCCAATGTCGCTTTCGTAAGTAAACCTTACTTATTATACCCCATCTATCCATTTCTTAAATTCAGGAACTTTTTCAACTGTTACAAATATCTCATCAGCAGCTGGCGGATCTAATTCAAGTTTTAATCGGCTCTTGGGAAAAACATGAACATTTTTAATGGCACTCAGTTTAACCAGATATTGCCTGTTTATCCGAAAAAACTCCGAGGGATTAAGCTGTTCCTTAATTGTATCGAGACTTAAGTCGATTGAATACTGGTTTTTTGTATTCATTACAGCAAACGTTATCCCGCTGGTGGAGAAAAAATAGGCTATATCATCAACACTTATTGTTTTAAGTTTTTCACCCACTGTAACTGAGAATCGCTCGCGGTAAGTGACCTTTTGCTGAATAATCAGATTCCTTAGCTCTTCAGGGTTAATCGTTACGTTTCGTTCAATGTTCCAGTTCTTAAATTTTGAGATTGCCAGGTTAAGTTCCTCCTGGCTAACAGGTTTCAGAAGATAGTCGATGCTCTTAAGTTTGAAAGCCTTAATTGCATATTCATCGAAAGCCGTTGTGAAAATTATCTGCGACCGGACACTCACCTGGTCGAAGATTGAAAAAGAGAGGTCATCTTCAAGCTGGATATCGAGAAAAATAAGATCAGGATTCGGGTTTGACTTTAACCATGCTACTGATTCTTTGACAGACTGAAGTTTGGCAACTATTTCAATGGTACTGTCGCATTCATTAATCATTTTTTCGAGCCGTATTGCAGCGAACTCCTCGTCTTCAATAATTATTGCTTTCATTCCAGTGTATTAGCGGTTGTTTACAATATCGTTAAAAATATCAGGATCAATTGGCTTAGCGGACTTAGGCTGACTGGAGTACTTATCTATCATTGCATTAAGATCTTTCTGTATAATTGGCTTAAGCAGAAAATCTATCTTTTTCAGTTTAAATGCACGGGTAGCAAGTTCGTCGGTGGCTGTAGTGAAAACTATTGGGCAGGTTATAGCTACTTCCCTGAATATTGCAAAGCTCAGATCATCTTCCAGGTGAATATCAAGAAAAATAAGATCTGGTTCTTCATTTTTCCTGAACCAGGCAATTGATTCCTTCACTGATTCAAGGATAGCTGCCACGTTTATCGAATTTTCGTATTCATGGATCATATTTTCAAGCCTGCGTGCAGCAAATATCTCATCTTCAATAATTACAATTCTCATATATTATCTGATTTAATCTTTAATTACTAATGGTACCCTGGCAATAAATGATGTGGGTGTTTTTTCGAAAACCGGTTTTGTGTTGTTTAGTAACAAATAACGGTTCTCAATATTCTTTAATCCAATCCCGGTTGAAATCAGCTGGGAAGGCCGTTCATTAAGGTTGTTTACTATATTCAGAAAATTGTCGTTGTCTATAAAAATTTCAATTGTGAGTGGAACAGACTTCGACATTACATTGTGTTTAATTGCATTTTCAATTAACAGCTGCATAGCCAAAGGGATAATAAGGTCATTCATCCTGTTCTCAGGGATATTGATATTAACCCTGAGCTTATCGATGAACCTGATATTCAGGAGCAGAATATATGCATCAAGAAATTGGAGTTCAGTTTTCAGGTCAACAAGTTCATTGTCTTTATTTTCCAGCACATAGCGATATACTTTTGAGAGATTTTCTGAGAACTTCTCAGCCAGTCGGGGTCAAGTTTAATAAGCGATGTTAAAACATTCAGACTGTTAAACAAAAAATGAGGATTAACCTGTTGTTTGAGCACATCGAACTGCGACTGCAGGCTCTCTTTTTGTACCCTGATAAGCTGAGTGTTCGCCTCAGTAAGCTTTTCAGCAGTTTCCTGAACCTTATTCTCAAGCTCAAGATTTAATTTCTGCAGTTTTTCTTTTGTAAGCCTGAGTTCTTCTTCATTTTTCTTTCTTTCGGTTATATCGTGCGAGGTAAAAAAACTTGCCCATTGTCCTTCAAATTCAATAAGCGTGGATGATGTTTCACATTCCTTTATTTCACCATCTTTAGTCAGCATTTTAAAAACTTCTTTTATTGTTGAAGCATCCATGTTTTTTCTGCGTTCAGCTATCTTTAGTGCTTTTTCATATTCACCCGGATGCATTGTATTAATTGAAGGCATATTATACAATTCATCTGTAGTGTAGTTAAGCATTTTGCAAAATGTATTGTTTGCAAAGAGTATTCTGTTATTTCTGATTATTGTAATACCATCAAGGGAGTTTTCAACCAGTGTTTTGTATTTTGCCTCACTTTCCCGAAGAGCCTGCTCCATGGATATGCGCTTTGTCATGTCCCGCATAGTTATGAATGAGGCATTTTGTCCATTTACCTTTAACTGTATGATGAGTTTATTTCCAAGTGTTAATCTTGCTCCTGATTTGTGCAGGAAATTTGCTGAATAATTCAGAGTGTCCAAATTCATCCCGCATTCTGCGGGTATGAATATCAACAACTCTTTGACGGTCTTCAGGAGCTATAAGATCCTGACGCCCCAAGCTTAATAACTTCATCCATTGAATACCCAAGCATTTTGCAAAAGGCTTCATTAGCCAGAATAATCTTGCCATTTTGTGATAATGAAACGCATTCGAGTGAATTTCTATTAAAGTTCTGTAAAGATTTTCACTCTCCCTGAGGGAATTCTCCAGATTTTTTCGGCTTCTGTTTTTGAACAGGAAAAGCTCTTTCATTTTATTTTTCCAAAAAAATAAGAAGCTGCTTTCCATTTTTAAATTATTCTTGTCTTTAATCTCCATCAGCTGGTATCATTTGAACAGACAATTTATATTTTTTTATTACAAAACATGGAAGAACACCGGGATTAATACAAAAAATATATTTTGAATCCGGAATATTGGCTAATGAATCGGTTTTCTGACGTTTTAAGTACTATTAAGTCAATTGTTTATTTACGAACAAACCAATTTACCGGCCGCCTCACTGTAACAGGCTCAGGATAGTTTTTAAGGTATCCCAATCTTAAGATAAATTGAATGTTGTCATTGATTCCGATTGAAGAGTTAACCTGTTGCTTTGTTTCAGGTTCTTCCAGTATCTGAGTCATCGGATGTATCGCAATCTTTTTATCCCTCACTTTCAAAAATATTCTCTGGAACCTTTTCCCTGTCTCCAAAAGTGTTGCCACTGAATTGTCTTTACTTGTAATAAGCAACCATCCGGCAGAATGCGATACCTGTGTTTTAACTTTATCAATTCCCTGTTCCCGGAAATTGTTTTTCATCACGTTTTCCTGATCATAAAAGTTACGAAGTAGCCAACCGGGGAATCCCTTCTATCTCCATACCTGCAAGTGTCAAACCGTCACAATTATTTTTGGTGTCTTTATTTGAAAACCTTATCCATTCAGAAAGTTCTTTCTGTGCATCATTGCGATAAGCCTGTATCCTGTTGGCTTCAATTGTTTGTTCATTTAGCCAATTATATTCATTTGATCCCCTTGGAGATGAAATTAAGAAAACTCCTTTTCACCCTCCAAAATATAAGATGCATCTTCCTTTTTTAACGCCTCAGTCAGATATCCTGAACGGACCGTTCTCCGTCTAATTAATTTATTGATATCATATTTAATTATTCCTGAAGTCTTTTGAAGCCGGACTTCCATAATGTTTTCATCCTGGTTTGTTACGGCCAGTAAATTGAACTGGCATGAATAACCGGCATTGTTTGCAGCAAATTCGAGATTTTGGATAAAGGCACCAATTGATAAAATTGTTTCTCTTTGCGTCGGGTCAACGCGGGAAGCCATTTGCTTTTATCATTTCCGATAATCCAGTGATAAGGCTCAATATATTTTATGATACCATGGTTGCGTATTATGTCCGCTTGGTGCAAGTGAAGCCAGGTACAATATTTCCTTTTCATCCGGCTGAAATGAAAACTTATCGCTGAGTATCGTCTTTGATATCAGGTCTTTCAAAGTTTTTGTTGTCGCTGATCAAATATGCTCCGGTACCTGCAACATGCTATTGTAATACCTGTGATACCTATAAATTTTCTTCTGTTCATATCATTAATAATTTATAATTTAAAAATCCCAGCCTGTTTTAAGAGAAACCTCTCCATGAAGTTCATGGTTTTGTGCTTATTATAGTTTCGGCACTTTATAGATTGGTTATTGAATCAAAGTTACAATGACACCAATATTTCCGCAAAGAATAGTTATTGAATCATGTAATATGGGATATGAATCCCCTATATTTCACTTTGAATCTCTTTGGAACAAAAAAGCGATCGGCTTATTGATTGCCTAAATACGGGGGAGGATCCAGTGATTTAATAACAGGGATAATCTTTCTGCCAAGCTTTAGTATTTGCTTCTGAGCATAATTTTCAATAAGAACTTTATGCTTCATTTTATGGCGTCTTCAATTTCCCTGAGTCCTCGTTGTGCCCAATTGTTATTTTATTTTGGGTTTAAAACTTGGTTCATAATATCTGTTTTTCCCTTTGGTATCTCCTCCCATTGATTGATATATTGATTCTTGAGGACAGAAATTAACACACCGCATACATTGCTCACAGGTTGAGGACCAAACAGGTTTCCTTTCAACAATCTTAATGCTTTTTGTAGGACAAATCTTTGAACATATCTGGCATCCATTACATGTGTCATAAACTTTAAACGTTCTCCATAAATTTTGTAATCCCATATATTTAAATAACCAATAATCCTTATAAAAACGAATCCTGGTATATCTTATAGGATAATTAAATACGTGATATTTACTAATCCCATTGATTATTTCGTGGGCCATGTTTTTTGCTTGTTCAACCCCCACCTTGATAATCTCAATAGCTTCTTCCTTTGACGGAGGAAAGGGCGGTACAGGAGATGTAGTCCAGTTAATAGGCATTTGAATTACTCCCGAATAAACAATATCGCAATTTTTCTTACGTAAAATCCGTTCGCATTCTTTCAGTGAAAAACCAGATTCATCAGAATCGCCGGCGGTAATTAATACAAATACCTTTTGTCGATTGTTAAACTTATTAATTGACTTTAAATACTTTCGACAAATACGAGGTATTCCAAATGCATATACAGGAAAACAAAAGCCTAATATGTCTGATTCATTTAGATTTGTTTCTTCAAAGTTAATTTCCGAAATCGTTGTCTTATGATTAAACTGGACAAAGATATCTTTACACGTATCCAGTATCTTTAAAGAATTACCTGTGCCGGTAAAATACCTTAATTCAATTTTCATATTATCAATTAATAATTTCTTTCTAAAATTGGGCACAATGGTTTCGGGCTTTGCGTTCGCCCGGTTTCGGCTTGCATACTTTTAAGTCTATTTGTTAATCGCTGACTGTGTTTTAAACTCATTTTCTGCTCTCTTTTTAATGCCTTTAATACATTTACTCATCATAATAATGTCCCCAATGTCGTAAAGAATGTAGTAAATTATCCAAATTCCTTTCCAGTTATATTTCGTCCTAAGTCTTGTTACTAATCTGGAACGGGTTTTGTCAATAGGATATAAATACCAAAGCCAGGTAGCTTTTCCTTCTTTGTCAACCCACAAAATATATTCATACTCTTTAAAGTCCTTAACCCACATACCATTCTTTTGGTCGGGGGTAAATGGTATGAATTGACCGACTTCAATTTTTTGCAACTCTGGCAGAATTTTATCAGAACTCTTTATTCCCCCGTTATCCATCCAGTCAATGCTATACCAGCCCGCACGTTTACTTCCTATTTGAATTATCCATCGCCAGATTAATTCAGGCGTTGAATGAATGGTAATACCCCTTGTGGCATTAAAGTCAGGTTTATGCACAATGCTGTCACCAGGGAATTCCAGCATTACCTCTTGCTGTGTTGCTCCCCAGTGTAAGTGCCAGGGTCGGATGACAAATAGATAAGTCACCACAAGTCCAATGATAATTACTATTGTATAAATGAAAGCGGTCATCTATTAAATATTAGGAAAATTGTTTGAAAAATAATGAATGCCAATGAACCAATAATAATACTTTTTATCCAGTTGAGTTTATGAACTACTCTTACAGAAATTGGAAAAAGAATAAAAAAGGCAATGAAATAAATTGAATAGCAAATCCAAAGTATCGTCCGGAAAATTGTAGGTGAGTTCATAGCAATCTCATGCTGGCTTGCATCAATAACTCCAACTGCACTAAGGAAACTCATTGGTAAGTCGTGTATGAGTGCACCCCACATTGCAATACTAATACTCAGGGAGATTGTTAAAAGTGTATGTTCAAAAGTTCCTGCCCCCCCAAGTAACCGACTTATTACCTGAATAAATGAGGTAGCTGTAAACCAACAAATTATCATACTTGGTGCTAAAAGAAATCTGTTTATTGAATAATAATTTTCTTTAGATATGTTTAGCCAGGGAGTTAATGCTGATGGTGCACCATTTGCTATCGTCAGGAATATATACAATAATGAGTAACAAACAATAGGTATGGTTATATATGCAAAACTACGTTTGTACAGATTATCTTTAATTATCAGCTCTTCAAATGTCTTTCGTGGTTTGTAAACTGTCTGTAAATAATCTAATATAATTGTCTTCATATTTTTCGCTTTAATTTACTGTTGTTGTCAAAAATGCTTGCCGCTAAC
>CAWEGX010000010.1:0-202970 GCA_963808745.1 uncultured Bacteroidales bacterium | reverse complement strand
TTACACATGAAAAAAGCAATCATTGTTCTGATAACGTACATCATGCTATTTCTTTTTTCAATAAATAGCCAGGGCCAGACCGAAAACAATTTAAATCAGATTGATACCATTTCCCATGTGAAGATTGCCAGAGTATGGTCGGATAAGCCACTTGCAAGGACAGGGGATACAATCAATTTCAGCGCTTTTATAGAAAACACCGGAAAAACTGATGCGGGAAATATAGTAATTGAACTAAAAACCCCGGAGGGGATCTCAGTCAGCCAATCAGAACAAAAAATTTCTTTGATCCCGGCAGGTTCATATCAGCGCATAAACTGGAAACTGAGGGCCGAAAAGTCCGATACAGCGCAACTTGGGCTGAAAGTATTCCTTACATCGGGAAATGAACTCATCGATAAAAATACCGCTTATAAAATCCTTGTTATTGACCGCTCCGCTAAATATAGCCGTCAGGAGCTGTGCACTGATGAGGAAGGATATTGGCGGCTTCTTTATAAACCCGCGACACTCCAGGTTGGGAACACCGGTTCACTAACACCTGTTACCCATTTGAAATCGTCAGAGATCAAACACAATACGTACGGAATTTGCGTTCAACTGCCCAAATCCAGGGACTATGAGGATCCGTTCAACCCTTTCCATCTGATTGATGGTGACGGTGAATCATGCTGGTCAAGCCAGCAGAACCCTTCACCATATCCGGGTCTGCCTCCATGGGCGGAGATTGATCTGGGAAAGGTGGTTACTGTGAAGCAGGTGAACCTGATTCCCTACTGGCACAACACGGATTTCCCTGTGGGCTTCAGCATACAGGCCAGTATGGATGGAAAGAAATGGACGAATGTACGGAGACAGATAAATTATAAGATCATTCTGAACGGGGAGAAACGAGGCGATAAAATGGTTCAGCCATTCCTATTGGAAAAGCCTGTGAAAGCAAGGTATATCCGGGTTGAATTTGAAAGGCTGCCACTTTCAGGAGGAAACTATGCTGAAGTTTCCCAGGGTTATAAGGCCCGGTTGTCAGGGATAGAAGTCATAGACGATACAGGTCATAATGCAGCATTGAATTCTTTGGGTGCCAGTGCCAGGGTAAGTGACATATTTACCGGCTGGCAGAACACCGCAAAGACGGTGAATGAATCCTTCCATTGCGTGTTCGATCTGGGTTTAAAAATGGTACGGGTGGGCCAGTGGGGAGATCAAACCGAATGGGCCGCTGTGGAACGTGAAAAGGGCAAGTATCAGATGGATGCTGCAACAGATGAAGGAATTCGCAAGTTGATTGATAATGGTGTGACCATTCTCTATGGTCTAAACTATGGAAACGCTTTGTATAATCCTGCAGACACTGCCTGGCTGGAAATAGGTCCGATTTATAAGGAGGGGAACCCATTTTACAGGAATGTGGGACCCCGGACAGATGAGCAGCGGAAGGCTTTTGTGAAATATGTTGACTTTGTCGTTCGCAAATACGGTTAGGATATAAAGTGGTGGGAGCTTTGGAACGAGGAAAACGGCTGGTACCCTGGCTTCGAGCCGGTATATTATGGCAAGCTCCTGTACGATGTCGGGAAGCATATCAAGAATATCAATCCTGACTTGAAGCTGATGTACGGTGGTACTGCTGCACCTGCACCCATCACAACGGAGATATCCCTGCGTGAAGGAGCAGCCCCCTATGTGGACGGGTATGCCTTTCATCCCTACGGAATTGATAAGCCGGAAGGAGGAATGGGCACCATGGAATTCTATCAGGGGAAAAATCTTGGCCAATCGCGTGAACAGACCGGCTGGAACAGGCTGGAAGATATTATTGAAGGGGTCAGGAAACCCTTTGCCCTGCACGGCAAGCCGAATATAGAAGTATGGGAGAATGAATGGGGAACGAATGTATCGGGTCTGGATTTCACCTACAATCCGCACATGGGTGAATACAGTTGTGCGAAGTACATGATGCGGTTTTACATATATAGTGGCTGGCTCAAGGTCCCGACCGCATGGTGGGCGCTCTATAATATGAACAGGAGCCAGGACTGGGGAATTGTTGATCAACAGGATTACAGCTTCCGCCCGATGTCTTTTGCTCTGCAAAATGTCTGCAGCGTGGTGAGCGATGTAGAACCTGTTCAATCATTTGACTACGACTATAAAGGACAGGCTCCTGATCCCAGGGTGATTGCCTTTAAGAAGGATGGAAGTGAAAAAAAGCTGGTTCTTGTGTGGGCTGCTGAGACGAATACTGACAGGATCAGGTCGTATCCAGGCAAGCTATCATTCAAAATGGATTCCATTCCTGAGGAAGTAACGCTGACTGACCTTTATTGGGGTGTTTTGCAGCCGGCAATCTGGTCATATAAAGATGGGACACTGACAATTGATAATATTATTGTGCACGATTATCCGGTTGTGATCACCTGCCATTAAACTTCTTCCGAATCACGGCCCGGCGAAGTTAACTCACTATCGGCTACTAATTTATTGTCAATATTGATAAACCAAAGAAAACTAAAATCAATAAATCATGAAACCGGTATATAGAATCATTATTCCGTTATTTCTGTCAGCATTTCTTTTTGAGAATGCCCTCAGTTCAGACTGGCCTGTTCTGAAAAGTTATGATCAGGAACATATCTATAAAATTGCCCTGCCTGTCGGAGGCATCGGTACCGGAACAGTCTCCCTGGGAGGAAGAGGAAATCTTCAGGATTGGGAGATAATGAGCCGGCCGGCCAAGGGTTACAATCCGAGCTCAGGACGGGAAAATTCTGCTTTTTTTACACTCTATTCGGAAATTGATGGCAAAAAGGATCTTCGGTTATTGGAAGGGCCTGTTCCCTTCTACCTGTTTGAGGGAAACTCCGGAGCCATAGCAGCTAACCACGGTCTTCCCAGGTTTAAAGAAGCATCTTTTGATGCAGCCTACCCTTTTGGCCAGGTGAATCTGCAGACTCCGCAATTGCCCATCTCGGTTAAGATAAAGGCATTTAACCCGTTGATCCCCGGAGATATTGACAACAGCAGTATTCCCATCGCAGTTATTGACTTCGAACTAACAAACACAACTGGTAAAGATATCTCATTCAGCATTTGCGGTACCCTGCAAAACTTTATCGGAGAGGATGGGACCGAGGGGAAGGCAATCGGTAATAAAAATTCTTTTCTGACAGATCAGGGCATCCATGGAATACTTTTCTCATCCGAAGGGGTTGACCATTCAGTCGATCAATGGGGAGAGATGGCGCTTGTAAGTACCTCGGATGGTAAGATATCCTATCGGACGGCATGGCTTCCTGAGCGATGGGGGTCGTCCTTGCTTGACTTCTGGGATGATCTGTCAGCAGACGGACAACTTGAGAACAGAAAGGACGAAGTATCCAGCAAACCGATGGCATCATTGGCTGTAAGTGACGTGCTTCCAGCCAACGGAAAAAAGACCATCCGGTTTCTGATTACCTGGTACTTTCCGAACAGGACAGCCTGGTCGTCAAAACCACTGAAGAATTATTATGCCACAAATTACGCAGGCGCCTGGGATGTAGCCGGCAAGACTGTCCGACAATTAACTCAACTGGAAAACAAAACAATTGAATTTGTCAACGCATTCTGCAGCAGCGATCTTCCTGAAGAAGTAAAGGAGGCGGCTTTGTTTAACGTCAGCACACTAAGAACCCAGACCTGTTTTCGGCTTTCAGACGGAAACCTGTATGCGTGGGAAGGATGTGGCGATAAGGTAGGATGTTGCTTCGGAACCTGCACCCATGTCTGGAATTACGAAACGGCAACGGCCTTTCTTTTTGGAGACCTGGCACGCACATTCCGTAATGTTGAATTTGGTAAGGCAACTACTGAAAAAGGACTGATGAGTTTTCGGGTAAAACTGCCCCTCGATGATATCCCTGGTTTTGCAAAAGTGGCAGCCGACGGTCAAATGGGATGTATTATTAAATTATTCAGGGAGTGGCAGTTGTCGGGCGATGATGCTTTCCTGAAAAAGCTGTATCCCAGTGCAAAAAGCGCCATAGGTTATGCATGGATCAAGGGAGGCTGGGACAGTAACCAGGATGGAGTGATGGAGGGAGTTCAGCATAACACCATGGATGTGGAATACTACGGACCCAATCCCCAAATGACTATCTGGTACCTGGGTGCCCTGCGTGCCATGGAAGAAATGGCAATTTACATGAAGGACCGGGAAATGTCGGCAAAATGCAGAAAACTTTTTGAATCAGGCAGTCGTTGGACAGATGAAAATCTATTTAACGGGGAGTACTACATTCATAAAATTATTGTACCCAAAAAAGGAGGATATTCCTGAAGAACAATTGGTGGGAATGGGTTCTTCAGATTACGGTAACCCTGATTATCAATTAGGAGAAGGTTGTCTTGTGGATCAACTGGTGGGTCAGTACCTTGCACATGTCTGCGGATTGGGATACCTGGTAAAAAAGGAAAATGTTTCAACAACCCTGAAAAGCATTATGAAATACAACTATCAGCCTGATCTTTCAAGCCATTTCAATTGTTTCAGGAGTTATGCGCTGGGAGATGAAGCAGCCCTGCTTATGGCCTCATACCCACGTTCAAGGCCTGCAAATCCTTTTCCCTATTTTACTGAAGTGATGACAGGGTTTGAATATGTCGCCGCCATAGGCATGATCTATGAAGGACAAAAAGAAGAAGGACTATTGTGTATTAAAAACATCCGGAACCGTTATGACGGAAGAAAAAGAAGTCCTTTTGACGAAGCTGAATGCGGTCACCATTATGGCAGGGCTATGGCAAGCTGGTCAGCTCTGCTTGCTCTTACCGGGTTTCATTATTCAGGGGTTACCAAAGAAATCACATTTGGCAACATCACGGGTCAGTATTTCTGGTCAAACGGGTATGCCTACGGAACCGTTGAAATTTCTCAAAATAAGGCATCAAAACAGATAAAACTGAACGTGCTGAATGGCCGGCTCGAATTTTCAAAAGTATCTCTGGAAGGATGTGGTACAAAATCCCTAAAAGACTTGAAAACATTGAATTCCGGGGAATCATGGCTGGGTGAGATAAAAATGTAGAGAACATGAAAAGAATAGTAATTTTTCTGGTTGTTTATTCCTTATGTTTTAATTGTGCGTATGGAGAAGAAAACGATGGCAACAGAACGACTGCAGGAACCCATGCGATTGGAGACGGAAATATTCTTTTATATGGAAAGCGCTCTGATATTTTGCAGTTTTTTGGCCCACCCTATTCTTCCCCCTCAATTCTTCATTTAATGTTGATGGAGAATGACAGCGTCATTTCTGATCGTTCGCCCGGCACAGCTATATGGACGCATCGTCTTGCTAGAAATGGAAAGCAAATAGGTCAGCTTACTGATTTTATCAGTACAAAAGCGGGAAGTTTTATTCGCAATATAGATGCTGAAGAGCAGGTGGAATATGAGCTGGATGTAACTCTGGATCCTTTATATTTAAAATATAACGATTTGATCTCTGTAACTGCCAGTGATGATAAAGAGAATCCGGCAGGAAGTTCGCAAGCCTTTACAATTCATCTGCAGAAGGGGATTCCTTATTACTTCCTTTACCTGGCTCCCAGGGGATATACGTATCGTATCATCGTAACCGGTGCGGCAAAGCTGATCCCGTTGGATAGCACAAACAAAAAATTCCGTTTTATAGTATCCAAAGGAAAAAGTTCCCTGGTAGTTGTATCAGGACCCTCGGAAGAAGATGTGACAAACCATTTAAAACTTATTGCCGGCAACACGGTAGAATCCCTGCTTAAAGATTCAGAAAAGCAATGGAAGGAGTTTTCCTCGAAGTTATCTGTCTTTTCAAGAGAAAATTACCCCGAGGAAATTACAAATGCAATTGATGATATTTCAATATTGCTCAAGTGTCAGCAAAGTATACAGGGAGTTGTAATGGCAGGATATTCATGGCACATGGGATATATCCGGGATCAATATGGCGCCTTTCGGGGACTAATGGCCATGGGACTCTATAAAGAGGCCCAACAGACATTGAATTTTTTCTATGACATATGGAAAGAGAACGGTTTTATAAAAAATGCACAGGCGATTGGCTTTCCCGGCCTTTTTCATTGTCATGAAAATGATGAGGTTGAAATAACCGGTTATTTGATGGTGCAGGCATTTCAATACTATGCCAAAACAAAGGATGCCGTTTTTGTTGAAAAGATAATGCCTATGCTGGAATGGGCCATGAAAGTGCAGATCAGGAACCTGATAGACGGAATGTTGCCGTTTAATGGCGACGAAACTTACATTGCCGGAGGTGTTCTGCCCCGAAAAGTAATGTACAATGGCTCTGCAGAAGCTACACTGCTTTTCATTGAGGGCAGCAGCAGGTTACTTGATTTTGCCAGGGAACGAAAATTATGGGATGAAAAAAGAATTCAGGATAATCAAAATATTATAGAAGATTGCATTTCGCGCTATCGGGCAAATTTCTTTCGTAACGGGATTCTTTATGCAAACAACATAGAAAGAGAGTCGAAGGTCAGCTATCCGGAAACTCGCTCTGGTGTATGTTTACATCCTGATCACCCCGTTTCATATCATGTAAAACTTTATCATTTCAAGGGGCCACTTTATTTTTGTGCGGATTGCATGAAGAAAGACAACTCTCACGTGCAGGTCCCGGCACCTGAAGTATTTGATATTCCTTCTGTTGGTGTGTTCCCCATCTATATTGATTCAAAGCTGTTTTCAGAGCAGGAAAAAAAGGATCTGCTTGAAACGGTTATTAAACGGTACCAATCAACGGGCAAAATCTCCGACCAAAACATGATTATGGGGCACGATTATGGAATGTTCCTTACTGACCTGGTGAAAATAAATCACCCGTTGCAGGATGAGATTTATACCAGGATGATGTCACTTCGGGATAACAGCGGGTCGTGGTGTGAATATTATCTGAACGATGATAAACCCTTTGGTACCGCCTGTCATCCCTGGTCGGCCGGAACCAATATTGAGGCCGCCATCAGCTATGCAGCTCATCGGAAGGCCGGTGGGTTTGCCCAGGAAGTTACACATATTCAGATTGATGCGGAATTGAAAGGCCCTGTAATTTCGCCCCTGTTGTTCGGCCATAACCTGGAACATACCCGCCGGGCTATATGGCAGGGCATCAGTGCGGAAATGATTGATAACCGGAAGTTTGCTGCCACAGATTGCGGATTGCCGATGGGATGGACGACCCTTACCGGCCGGGGCGTATCGATCGACGACAAGGTGGCTTATGCCGGCAACCATTCAGTGCGTTTGGAAAACAGCGATGGCACATCCTGTGGCATCTGGCAACAACATAATTGGTTGTCATTCGGCAAAGATTTGAAATATGCCTTCCGTGTGTGGACGAAATCAGATGCCGATCAGACAGTTTCCTTTCAAATAGTTGACCGGCCAGGTTTCCATGTTGTTTTTTCGGGTGAAACCATTGCCAGATCAGGCGACTGGCAACTCTGGAGCGGTGAATTTGTATCGCCTGTTCCGGTGAAGGGCGGACGGCTTGAGATTCGCTTAAAAACACCCGGGACAGTATGGATTGGTGCTATCTCCCTGATGCCGGCTGATAATTTTCATGGTATGCGTCGCGACGTGGTGGAATTGTTTAAAAAGCTCAAACCAGGATGCCTGCGATGGCCCGGCGGATGTTTTGCCGAATATTACAACTGGAAGGATGGACTCCTGCCTGTTGACAGGCGGCCTCCGATCGGACCGGGTCAATGGGTGGGACTGTTACCCGACTCTCACGGATATGACAATCACGAGATCGGTACTGATGAATATATTGCTCTTTGCCGTGAGCTGAACTGTGCACCGGCCATTACTATCCGCTACGGGGAAGGCTCTCCGGAGGAAGCAGCCTCCTGGGTCGAATACTGCAATGGGGGAGTGGATACGTATTGGGGTAAAATCCGTGCTGACCGCGGTCATCCTGAACCCTACAAAGTTAAATACTGGTATGTGGGCAATGAAATCTGGGGGATGAGCCTGGTAAAGAATAAGGATCCGAAGTTCTGCACGGCCCTGAGTCGCCGGTTTACTGAAGCCATGATGAAAGCAGATGCAGGGATTACACCCATCCGCTGTGCGCAGTTTCGTGATACTGCCTGGCAGTCAGAGATCATAAAAGAAATGACTGAATCTCCTGAATTTCCTGAACTGATCCAGGATGGCTATTACGGCCCTGATTATGCGGGTATGCTTCAAATGTCAAAAGTGCCCACGATGAATATATTGCCATCGCTGAAGTCGGAACGTCAGTTGCTGGACAACGCAAATGCCGGGAAAAAGCGTGTCGGAATCGCTTTTTACGAATGGAACACCATGTGGGACCGGCCGGGAGATGTGATCAGCGGCGTTTTTGCCGCGGGCATGCTAAATATGTTCTGCAGGGAGGCGGAGAATCTTAAACTGGAACTGACAGGTTATTTCCAGCCGATCACTGAGGGTGCCATTAAAGTGGATCCGCTGACCAGCGAACTCGAACCGGACGGAGAGGTATTTGCCCTGTTTGCCCCGCACCAGGGCAACAGATTATTGAAGACTGTCCCTCTGGCTGCTGATGCGGACATCGACCTGTGTGCATCTTTATCTCCCGATGGTAAAAGTATCTTTGTTACCGTCATCAACCGGAACACTGCCACTGATCGAACTTTGGAATTATCGTTACTCAACTTTAACCCACGGGCTGATGTTCCCGCAAAGTACCTGATTCCCATGACACAGGAAGCCGGGGGTGAATTTGTCAAACAAGATGAGAATTTGAAAGTTTCGGAAAGGAATAGCCTCAAATTGAAGATTCCGGCATGTACCGTTGTTGGCATGCTTTTCAGTATAAAAATTAATAACTAATTCATAACCCATGAGCAAAAAAAAGTTTTTCTTAATAAGTATGATGCTGGTTCTGTTCTTAGGATCTGCATTTTCACAGGAACGTTTACAAAACAAGGGAGAGATGCCCATCCTGGCATGGTATAGTATTCCTGCCAGTGCAACTAGTGTTCCGCGTTACCAGGAAATGAAAGATGCGGGTATAACGCATTCACTTAGTTTTTACAATAATGCGGATGAATTGCAGAAAGCGCTCGATGCAGCTGCCAAGGTTGGAGTCAAAATCATTGCTTCGTGCCCTGAATTAAGAACCGATCCTGAAAAAACAGTCCGGCGATTTATGAATCATCCGGCCCTGGCAGGGTATCACCTGGGCGATGAGCCCAATATAAAAAAGATCCCTGAATTAGGAGCATGGGGGAAAGAGATACAAAAGGTTGACAATACCCATTTTTGTTATGCGAACCTGTTTCCGAATTTTGCGGATTCCAATCAGCTGGGTACAAAGAGTTATGAAAAATATGTGGATGAGTATATAAAGGAATTACCCCTGCAATTTATCTCATTTGATTACTATCCGGTATTTAAAGACCATCTTGCTGTAAGCTGGTATCAGAATCTGGAGCAGGTAGCGGGTGCAGCAAAGAAATCAGGATTGCCATTCTGGGCATTTGCGCTGACAACCAATTACGACGAAGATCATGTGACACCCCAAACCCTTGCCGCCATGAGACTGCAGGTATACAGTGATCTTGCCTACGGGGCACAGGGAATTCAATATTTTACCTATTGGTCCGCTACATCTGTTGACACACCTCCGGGCGAGGACCAGCGGGGAGCGCCTATCAGCGTAACCGGCAAAAGAAGTGTTGTTTACGACAGGGTGAAACTGATGAGCCGGGAGATACAGAACCTTTCCGGTGTTTTCCTGGGATCAAAAGTAGTTTCGGTAAGACATGCCGGTTTAGGCCGGATACCCATAGGCACTATCCGGCTGAGCAGTCTTCCTCCGGCCATCAAGGTCCTGGACTCCAATGGTGCGCCCATCCTTGTTTCAGTGCTGGAAAACGGGGCAAATTCCTTCCTCGTCGTAGTAAACAAGAATTTCATCAATAGCATCAATCTTACTGTTTACGGTGATGAATCAGTAAAAAAAGTGATGAAAGACGGGACTATCGTCCCTGCCAGTGTTTATGACAGTTCAATGGAACTGGATGCCGGTGATGCGGCCATTTTTATGTTTCCGAAGATGTAATGAGGGACAAGGGACTGGGGACCAGGGACTAGCAAGAATCTTCGGGGATTGAGAGGCGAGAGGTGAGTAAGGAGTGAGTAGCCCTTTAGGGCTTTGATGTCGGTAGTCCCGGGTGCAACCCGGGATCCAATATGAATGCCCCTCTATCAACCGCGTAGCGGTTAGAAGTTAGGCTTTTGGTCTGGGTCTCAAGCGTAGTTGCAAACTGCGCTTAGCTCCGGGACCTGCACGACTGCACGACTGCACGATTGCAAGACTTTTTTTCTACCGACAGCTTATCCCTCCGGGATATTTCTCCTCGTCCCAGTCCCTAGTCCCTTTAAATCAATTTGTACAAAAGAATGCCCAGAATAGATATTGATAGGATGGTTCCTGCTTCCTAAATTTAATGGAATTTAATCCGATAATTATGAGACTTTTCACGGTTTGCTTCCTTGCATGTTTAATGAATGTTTTGTCAGCCGGCGCACAGGCTCCATCATTTGACAGTGATAAACCCAGTGCAACATATAACACGGAGTACAGCCAGTCTTTTAACAGTACGGAAGGCTGGAATTATACAAAGTTCTATGGTCAATGGAACGCCATGGAACAGAATATATTTACTGCCTCAGATATTGCCTCAGGGTATTTGCAGTTTTCCTGGATCCACAAACGCCTGATCTGCTCCAAAATAAAATACAACACCCCGTATATTATTCAAACCGACATAGATTACTCGGCCGGCAGCAGCAGGGGAGGAGTGGTAATACGGGCCAATCCTCTGGCACCCGACCAATTGCAGGAACCGGCAGGGGGCGACCCGGGTTTCAACAGGGAAGGAATTGCATTTTATCCATCCGATGACGGGACTGCCATGATAGTTCAAACCACCGGTGCCTATAACGGAGATGCAACGGTAGCCACACGGATTTTCGTGCCGGCACCTTCGGGTGTTCCCAGCGTAAGAGACAGGGGAACCTTGCGGATTGAAGATTTTGGGACTACCATCTATGTATATTTTAACGATGCCCCGTACATCCGGATTGACCTTGGAGGCATAACAGGAAGTCTCTATACCTCAGGTACGGTATATAATTCCGATATGGAGGTCGTCGGCACCTTTAGCAATATGGAGGTAGAAATTACCGGAAAGCTTGCCATTGCCGAGCGGGATGCAGCCCTCAGGCTTTACAGTGCATCAGTTGATTACAACATTGTGATTGAGCCACCTATAGACACTGTTGCTGTGGATAGCGCTTACCGCGATCTTTATTCCGACACCTGGGTAGCTACCGATGCTCTCGGACGGAATCTGCCTTCGTATGATGAAGTGGGACCTCTGAAAGATGACAAGAGGAGGGTAGTGAGCATATTCTATATTACCTGGCACTCCGAGGGCCATTTTGCCGACGTGACAAGTCCCTATTCTGCTGATGTGTCAAAAATTCTGAAGGCCGATCCGTCAGCCCGCCTGGATGCAAATAATCCGCTTTGGAAAGATGGATCTTATCATTGGGGAGAACCGGAAATGGGATATTTTCTCAGCCAGGACGAATATGTGATCAGGAAGGATATGGCTATGCTTTCCGAGGCTGGTGTGGATGTTCTGGTCATGGATGTTACCAATGCGGTGAGGTACTGGGATGAATGGGAAGTGCTTTTCAAAACCATGCAGAAGATGAAGCTCGAGGGGAACAAGGTGCCGAAATTCTGTTTCTGGGCTTTTAACGGCCCTGTAATTTCTGTTGTTCAGGATCTTTATGACCAGGTTTATAAAAACGAACGTTTCAAAGACCTTTGGTTTTACTGGGACGGGAAGCCCCTTATCCTTTACAATGGAACACCATTGTATAACGGTGGCGGAGAGGTAGTGCTGAATCCCAATCCGCATTACGATCCGGACGCTGTAACCAATGTGAATAATCCGCATTATGGTGATCCTGATTATACATCAGAATATTATACAGATTATACAAAAGAAGTAAAGAATTTCTTCACAACCCGGTCAATGTGGTGGGGATATTATGAATGGGCCGGAAAACGGTATGTTGGCACTGAGGATAACTGGAGTTTTGGCTATGATCTTGATAATAGCAGTGTGAAGTCCATGAATCCGGATGATCTTGTCTCTACACATAATGGCATAAAAGAACAGGCAGCTGTTACACCGGCACAACATCCGTCAAGCCTGGTGGGTAAATCATGGCGGCGCCAGACAGGCGAGCCGGTTCTGAATGAATACGACAAACCGGTAAGTGCTTATGTGCCCTGGCTTGGTAAAACAGTGCAGAATCCCGAAGGATATGGCATTTATTTCCAGGACAGATGGGACGAGGCCTTAAAAACTGATCCGGATATGCTTTATATCAATGACTGGAATGAATGGACTGCCGGAAAATATCCTCCTTCAAGTGGAGGTTCTGTCTCGTTTATGCGTCGAAATAGTACATATTTCTTTGTCGATCAGTATAATGCAGAATTTAACCGTTGCGTACAGCCCATGAAAGACGGTTACAGCGACAACTATTATATGCAGATGACACAGAATATCCGGAAATATAAGGGGGTAAGGCCGGGCATTGAACCCCAGGCTGCCCATGTTATATCTGTTGACGGACAGTTCGGCGATTGGCAGGATGTGAATAATGAATTCCGCGATGTGAAAGGAGATGTGTTTCATCGTAATCATAACGGGTATGGCGGACTACACTATACCAATGAGACAGGCAGAAACGATATCATTTCAAGCAGGGTGGCATTTGATGATCAGAACATCAGCTTTTATGTTAAAACGGCATCACCCTTAACGCCATCCACCGATCCGAACTGGATGCTCTTATTTCTGGATGTGGACAGGAATATGGGAACCGGCTGGGAAGGCTATGATTACATTGTTAACTACGGTATAAAATCAGACACTGTTACTACTGTTAAACAATGGGATGGCGTAAACTGGGCAAATGAAACAGTTATTCCTTACTCGGTGACCGGAGATGAAATGGAAATCAGTATTCCCCGCAGTGCAGTCATGATGGAAACAGGTACTCCCGAGTTTTATTTCCATTGGGCCGACAATCCGCAGCAGCTGAATGACATCACCTGCTTCTTTACTGATGGAGAATCCGCGCCTGACAGGAGGTTTAACTATAATTTCAGCACATCAAAAATCCCTGTCATTCCCCAGACAGCATATAAAACGCTGAATATACCCGGCACGGTTGAATTTGAAGATTTTGACAATGGAGGAGCCGGAGTGGCTTATAAGGATGCCACTATCGGGAATTCCGGCAATAAATACCGAACCGGTGAATCAGTTGATATTGAAACGAATTATAGTGGTTTTGCTGTAACCAATACCAATACAGGGGAATGGCTTGAATATACTGTAAACATTAACGCAACAGGAAAATTCGGGGCAATTATAACCTATGCCGCGGATACGCTGAATGATGAGGCAATTATTTATGTGGATGGTGAGGATAAAACCGGTGTAATTCAGTTTCCCTTTACCGGAGACCCCAATGTATGGACTGCAACAGAAGTCTCTATGGTGCTGAAAGCCGGGGTGCATCATCTCAGGTTTTTCATAAAAAATCAGACCGGCGGTTTTAACCTGGATAATATCGTGTTTGTAGAAAGGGAAGTCGGCGTGCCAGGTGACGGAACAGGGCTGTTAAAAAGCTACTGGACTGGTTCGGCAGGCGGACGGGAATGGTTTCAGGATTCCATTCATTCAGAGATCGGCGCCTTTGTGGATGAATCATGGACCGATGTCAGTCCCGGTTTCGATATCGGCAAGGACTTCTGGAATATAAGGTATGAAGGTCAGATTGAGCCCCTGTTTACCGATACCTATACCTTCTACCTCACAGTGAATGACATGGGGCGGTTGTGGATAGACGATCAGATTATTGCGGACGGATGGACATCCACGAGTTCGGGAAAAACCTTTACAGGAACCATCGATTTGACCGCAGGAGAAAAAGTGCCTATCCGGGTTGATTTTGCTGAAAGAATAGGCAATGCCTTTGTGAAACTGGAATGGAGCTGCACGCTGAATCCAAGAGAAGTGGTTCCCCAAAGCCAGTTGTATCCTTTGAGCCTGCCCACAAAGATATCCGATATAAGTAAGGCAGGAATTATGATTTATCCAAATCCGGCCAGGAATCAGATAACAGTGAACAGTGAAAAACTAAAAGTGGAGGAAATAGTAATTTACGATATGCAGGGAAGAACGGTCTACTCTCTTCATGAAGCGTTTACGGGAATCAAATCCATACCTGTTTCTCTCGAAAAGGGGGTTTATTTCATGAAATTATTATCGGGTGATGTTCAGTTAACGATGCAGAAAATAATAATTGAATAAGATGAAAAACATACATTTATTTTTTGTCTTTATATTGTTTGTTCTGATCCTGCCTGCTTTTGATCTTGCCGCTCAGCAGAAATTCTTTCCCTTTCGGATATTCATATCCGTGATCCTTTTATAGTAGCGGATAAATCATCAGGCAACCTATTATATGTATGCTTCCATTTCAAATCGGCTGCATACGATTGATTCAACCCAGGGGGTAGAGGTATACACCAGTAAGGATCTGATTCACTGGAATGAACCCAGTCCGGTCTACATTATTCCTGACAATTTCTGGGCCCATCATTTTGTATGGGCTCCGGAGGTTCATCACTTCAATGGTAAATACTATTTATTTGTCACTTTTACCTCGGTTGACAGTCTGCCATCCATACCCGGCCGGCCGTACCAGCAGAAAAGAGGCACACAGGTACTGGTGGCGGATAAGCTTACAGGCCCCTTCAGGCCTTTTCAGAATCGATCTCATACTCCGACCGGCTGGATGGCGCTGGACGGCACGCTTTGGGTTGAGGATGGCATACCGTATATGGTTTTTTGCCATGAATGGGTACAACTGGCAAATGGAACCGTTGAGCTGGCCAGACTTAAACCTGACCTGTCGGGCCTGGCACGAAGAGCCCAAAACCCTTTTCAGGGCCAGCGATGCTCCCTGGGTAACGGACCTGAAGATGAAAGATGCAAAGGGAAAAGAATGCCTAACCCTTGTTACGGATGGCCCTTTTTTATACAGGACTTCCAAAGGAAAATTGCTAATGATCTGGTCGAGTTTTGGTGTGAATGACTATTCGGTAGGTATCGCTGAATCGGTGAGCGGAAAAATTGCCGGGCCCTGGAAACAACAGGAAAAACCCCTGTTCACCGGTGATGGCGGACATGGCATGATATTCAGGACATTCGACGGAAGGCTCATGCTTTCGCTGCATAAACCCAATAATGATCCGGATGAACGGGCCGGATTTTATGAATTGATTGATACGGGCGATTCATTGGTTCTGAAAAGATAGGGGTAGACATGGAATCAGTTTTCTACCGACAGTCAATCCCTGCCGGGATTAAGTCAACAAATCAACAAATCAATAAATAAAAAATGAGAAATCTTCATTGTCTTTTCATTTTGGTTGCAGTGCTTTTTGTTGCCTCATGCAACAAATCACAGGTAACGACCGACGACTATAAACAGGTATCCGGACTCTTTAAAAAGCCAACCGCCGAATATACCTCGGCGCCCTTGTGGGTTTGGAATGATCAGGTGACAAAAGAGGAGATCAAATCGCAACTCGATGATTTTCATTCCAAAGGGATCGACCAGGTATTTGTGCATCCACGCCCCGGGCTGGTGACAGAATACCTTTCAGATGAATGGCTTGATCTTTTCAAGTATGCTGTTACAGTTGGAAAACAGAACGGGATGAAAATCTGGATTTATGATGAAAACAGTTACCCGTCGGGTTTTGCAGGCGGTCATGTTCCAGCTGAAATGCCCGAATCAAAGGGACGGATGATCAAAATGAGCCAGATGGAAATACTGCCTGCAGATTTCAAAAAACCAATCATTGCCATCTTTCAATCCGACAAAAGCGGCCTGAAGGAAATTACTGCCGACAGTGCTTCCCTTCGAAGCCGAAAGGGCAGATATCTTGTATTTTACCTTGTTGAGCCGGCTCCCAATCCATGGTTCGCCGGCTACTACTATGTAGATGTGATGCAAAAGAAGGTAACCGAAAAGTTCCTGGATGTAACCCTCAATGCTTATAAAAAGGTTGCCGGTGATGAATTCGGAAAAACAGTTCCGGGTTCTTTTCAGGATGAGTGCAATGTGCTTACTGTCTGGGATCCGCCCGTCATGCCGTATACACCTGCATTGTTCGATGCATTTAAGGCAAAATGGGGATATGACCTGAAGGATAAATTGCCGGAGATTTTCCTTGACACACTGGATTATAAATCCGTCCGTCATAATTATTACTCTGTATTGCTCGATTTGTTCATCAATAACTGGGCAGTTCCCTATTACGATTACTGCAAGGCCAATAATCTTGCCTTTACAGGCCATTACTGGGAACATGAATGGCCAAAACCGGCATCACCCCCTGATAACATGGCCATGGCGATTTATACAGATATTCCGGGAATTGATCAATTGATGAATAACTGGGGGAATGGCCCGGGTGCCCAGTTTGGAAATGACCGCGCTGTGAAGGAAGTACGCAGCATTGCCAACCAGCTTGGGAAGAAAAGGATATTGTCAGAAACATATGGTGCTTCAGGATGGGAGATCTCATTTGCTGACCAGAAACGCATTGTGGATTGGGAAGCAGTGCTGGGCATAAACCTTGTGGACCAGCACCTTCAATACATGACAATTGCCGGGGCGAGGAAACGTGATCATCCGCAGTCCTTTTCATACCATGAGCCCTGGTGGGACAATTATCGCGTAATGGCTGATTACATCAGCCGGCTCTGCGTTTTCGGATCAAGCGGAGAACAGGTAAATCCTGTTCTCGTTCTTGAACCTACCACTACCGGATGGATGCATTATTCAAGCAGTAATCTGTCTCATTCACAAAGCATAATGGATTCACTGGCAATTAGTTTTCACCAGTTTGTTCGCCGCCTTGAAATGACCCAGGTTGAATATGACCTGGGTACAGAATATGCGTTGGAAAAATTCGGAAAAGTCTCAGATAAGGCACTGGTGATTGAAAAACGCAGCTATGAACTGGTTGTGCTGCCTCCGTTTACAGAAAACCTGAATTCTTCTTCTGTGAAGCTCCTGGAAGAATACCTGAAGCAGGGAGGAAAGATCCTTGCCTATGAAATGCCATCCTCCGTGGATGGAATTGCCAGTGACGCAGTGAAGAAGCTCTCCGTGGATTATAAGGATCTGTGGACAAATGCGACTTCAGATAATGCAGAGATCATAAACGAACTGGTTACCCCGGGCGTAAAATTCACATTCTCCGGTGAGGACAAGGGTATTTTTTACCACCAGCGAAGGATGCTTAAAGATGCGCAGTTGCTGATGCTGGTAAATACGAGTGATAAGGATTGGTCAACCGGAACTTTGGAGATACCAGGCGAAAACATAGAAAAATGGGATGCCTTCAGTGGGGAGATTTCGCCCTACGAAAATACTCCCGGGGGGGAATCGGTAAAAGCCTCATTCCATATAGCCCCTAAAGGAAGCCTTATTTTATGTGTGCATGGGAAAAACTCCGGAAATCCGGTTGCTCAAAAAACACCTGAAAAAACTGTATTGAATCCCGTTGAAGCTGTTAAGGTAGATCGCCTGTCACCCAACGTGCTGACTGTGGATTATTGTGACCTGAAACTGGGCAACAAGGTGGAAAAGGATGTTTATTTCTACAAGGCCAATCTGAAAGCATACCAGTATAACGGTTTTATCGGCGATCCATGGGACAATGGGGTGCAATACAAATCGCAGACTATGGATGGAGATACCCTGGGAGAAGGAACAGGGTTTGAGGCCGATTTTTGGATTACGCTTGGAAAGGGGGTTGACACAACAAACCTGGAAGCAGTCATTGAGCGACCCACCCTTTTCAAAGTGAAGGTAAATGACCAGCCGGTTGAACCGGTGAACGGGAAATGGTGGCTTGATGAGAAATTCGGGGTCTATAAAATATCATCCCTGGTTAAGGAAGGAAAAAACAAGATCACTATTATTTCTTCTCCATTCCGCGTCTTAAGTGAACTGGAATCAATTTATATTTTGGGCAATTTCAATGTTGATAAAGCAACAAAGGGATTTACCCTTGTCCCTGCAAAGCCAATGACCATGGGCAGCTGGAATGAGCAGGGCCTTCCCTTTTATGCAAATAAGATAGCCTATTCTGCATCCTATGACAACGCCGGAGATGGTTCCTCCTTGTTTACCGTGCGCCTGAACAAGTGGAACGGCACCGTGGCCGAGGTGATAGTAAATGGAACCAAGGCAGGTGTGGTTATAAGTGAACCTTATGAGCTTGATGTTACCCAATACATAAAGAAGGGCATTAACAATGTCACCGTCAATGTTACCGGAAGTCTCATCAACACCCTGGGTCCGCATCATAACAATCAGCCGCTGGGCATGGCCTGGCCGGCGATGTTTAAAGAGGGCAATCCGAAAGGCTACCCGGCGGGCAAGGAATACCGGTTTGTGGATTATGGTCTGACGGAAAACTTCGAGTCTTCTTACAGGGAAATAAGGAATTTCATTCAATTTTAAATGATAAAATGGAACGTAACGATATTTTGAAGTATTTGTCGGTATTTGCCTGCGCACTGCTGTTATTTGGGTGCACGGGTGAAAAGAAGCCTTCAGTTGAAAGACCAAACATCATCTTCATTACCACTGATCAGCAAAGTGCTTCCATGATGTCGTGTGCAGGAAATACCTGGTTGAAAACCCCTGCAATGGATTATATGGCACGGAACGGTGTGCGATTTACCCGTGCCTATACCACGGATCCGGTTTGTTCTCCCGCACGGGTGAGCTGGATGACAGGAAGGTTTGCGGGGGCATTCAAGGATGATAAGGGCATGCCGGTTATAGAAAATGACGGTTCAATGAGGATACGCGAGATACCGGAAGAGGTGAGACAGACCACCATCGCTGCGTTTTTAAAAAGAGCTGGATATGAATTGATATATGGCGGCAAGCAGCATCTTCCCCCTCCGCTTGCTGCCGATTCGTTGGGATTCAGGGTAATCACAAATAATGACCGGGACGGCCTGGTTGATCTGTCAATAAAAGAGATTAAAGCCCCGCATGAAAAGCCATATTATATGGTAATCTCGTTGATTAATCCGCATGATATTTGCTACATGGCGATCCGGCATTTTGCATCCTCTGCCGAAGAAAAAGCGATAATTGAAAACGGCCGTGTTGAATGTGCTACGTTGGATAAGGCACTTCAAAAACCCGCTGGTGTCAGTGATGATGAATTCTTTGCGAAATACTGTCCTCCGTTGCCACCAAACTTTGAACCCCAGGTGGGAGAGCCGGAAGCAGTCAAATCATTGCTCATAAGAAGACCTTTCAGGGAGAATGCGCGCGAAAAATTCACGGAGAACGACTGGCGAATGCACCGGTGGGCATACTGCCGGCTGACGGAATCAGTTGATACGCAAATCCAGGCTATTCTGGATGCAATTAAAGAGACAGGTCAGGAGAACAATACGCTGATCATCTTTTCAAGCGATCATGGCGATATGGGTGCGGCTCACAGGATGGAACATAAAACAGCACTGTATGAAGAGGCAGCCAATATTCCTTTTATCATGATGTGGAAGGGTCATATTCCGGGAGGTAAGGTGGATAGCACCCATCTTGTCTCCAACGGAATTGATCTGCTGCCAACGGTTTGTGATTATGCCGGCATACAGGGTACTGCCGATCCAAGGGGCAGAAGCCTGCGTCCGCTTTTGGAAGGAAAGGGAAGCACATGGAGAGAAACGCTTGGCGTTGAGAGTGAGATAGGACGCATGGTTGTTAGCAAGGACAAGCTAAAATATATTAAATATGATGCCGTTGGAATTGAAGAGCAATTGCTTGATCTGAACAGGGATCCGTATGAAAAGACCCAGTTTGCAGATGACCCAGAATATCAAGGGAATCTGGAAGAGTTGCGTAAGGCGTTTGAGACGGTATGGTTCCCGGGATATTAAATTGGTCCCGGCACCTTCTATGGCTGGTTGTCTATTGTCATCATCCTTAAAACTATCCCATGAAAACCAGAAAAACGGTAATGATCCTGTGCACTTTTTTTGGTATAAGTATGCTGGTCATGCAGGCACAGCCTCCCGGAAAACTCACCACAGAGAATATTTCCAGGGCTATTGAGGAAACCAGCAGGAATGCACCCTTTGATTCTTCACGACCCGGCTACCATTTAATACCAAAGGCTGGTTTCATGGGTGATCCGAACGGCGGATTATATTACCAGGGGTGGTATAACATATTTTACCTGTACAACCCTTTCAGTAATATGCCCGGACCCTTTTGCTGGGGCCATGCCAGGAGCAGGGACCTGGTGACATGGGAAATCCTTCCGCCTGCCTTATTGCCAGCCTATGATCTTGGCTTAAATGAAATTGGTTCGGGATCAACCATTATTAATGACCAGGGAAAACCGGTTGCCATCTATTCCTCAGTAAAGGATGGCTCGATGAAATTCTGGCGTGCAAGCGGAAGCAGCGATCTGATGAAGTGGGATCATGAGGGTCCAAATCCGGTTTTGTCCCTTGATCAAAAGGGCATACCGAAGTTTGACGTATTCTGGCGTGATCCGTTTGTTTTCACGGCAGGCGGGCGAACCTTTCTGATATGTTGTGCCGATCTGTTTGATGATGAAAATGTTAATGTTCCCATTTTCGAAGCAAAGGATGCTGACCTGACCGAATGGGAATACAAGGGAATTTTGTTTTCTTATCCGAAACATAAATTGCGGAATCTTGAGGTACCCGAGCTGAGACCGCTGGGTAACAAATGGTTACTGCTGGCATCCTGCGATGCCCCGGTGGATTTGACTTATTGCTTTGTGGGGGACTTTGACCTGAATAATCTGAAATTTACTCCATCATCAGAAGGCCCCCTGGACTACAGCGGCCATTTTTATGCCCAGGAAACATTACCTGGTGATCAGGGTAATCTGAACCTGATAGCCTGGATACCAGGGTGGGACAGGGACTGGATGCCCAATTACCAGGTTTCCCTGATCAGGAATACAGGTAAATGGTGGAACGGATGTTTCTCCATCCCACGCCAGTTGACCCTTGATCCTAACGGGTACCTGATCCAGCAGCCTGTAAACTCTATGAAACAACTGCGTACAGAAAGTTATACCATGGGTCGCACGGAATTGCCCGTCAAAAATGTTATTGCCGGATATGATGTACTTACCGGGATCAGGGGTAACCAATTGGAAATCAATCTCGAACTGGAACTGGGATCTGCTTCATTCTGCGGGTTGAATGTACTTTGTGATAAAAATGGTATGGGCGGTATGTATATCCTATGGAGCGGAAATGAGATCAATGTGGATGGCATCCTGATTCCGGTTAAAGGATGGATCCCCGGACAACCTTTGCAGTTACAGGTATTTGTTGACAGGGCTTATGTTGAGGTTTTTATTAACGGCGGACGTTACTGTGTGACCCGAAAAATCATGGAAAAGAATATCAGGGGAGACTATGTGGCATTAACACGCCTGGGAGGCCATGCAGTTCTGAATTCGCTGGAAGCCTGGAAACTGAAATCAATCAATGAGAAATAATAATTTGAATGCGATATGAAAACCGGATTTATTCGAATTGTCCAGGTTTCATATCGGTACGACCCAGGTAAATGATCCTATTCTCCCCGGGATAACGGATGGCTTCGGATACCGGAATTACTCGCAAAGCGTTGATGGCAAGGTACGGTTTGCCTGTCCGAATGGCGGTGTTCCCCCGCAGGATTGGTACCGTATCGGTGAGGCAGAATGGAAAAGGAGGGCCGAGTGGGCCAGCCAGGCGGAGCAATACAGCATCTATGGCTCATACGATGATACATGCGATGGCATACACTGGGGAATAGCCGATACAAAAGGCACCGATGTAAAACGGAACAAGTATCCAGGCGACCAGCCTTACTATTATTATAACGTCCTGAAAAATATTTTAACTGGTAAAGCCGCACAGCCCGGAAAATAAACGTAACGATATAATCCTCAATATCACTGGACTAATCCTGTTTTTGATCATATGAGCAAAAAAGCAGGGGAACAGCCTCGTTTAGTGCTATTTCGTTTTCCGCTGTATCGGGACGAAAGTATATTACTATATTGGAGGGCATATCGGTGTATGAAAACTGAAACCGTCCATCATCCTGAACCTTTAACGTACAGGGCCGAAGGCTGTTTTCCAGAATCCGGTCAGTTGATCTGACTTCGCTTTGTCTCTTTATTCTGTAGCCTCCCTTGTCTTCCCTCACCAGCTCCCGGTTTGTGGCTTTGAGCCAAACTGCGGTTTCCCAGAAGTGGAACAGGTCCATACACGCGGTCCTGCCTTCCCTGAATGGAACTCCTTTATCCATGGCCAGTAAAAAGTCATGCTGCAATCGTTTTTGAATGGCATAATCCAGGTAGCACTGCAGCCTGGGGGACATCTCCTTTAGAAAGTCCATTTTGCCCATTCGCCAATAGGTGTTATTCACATCTTTCACAAAGGCACCGTCTTTTCCGGCACAGGGATACAAGGCTATTGGCAGCCCGGATCGCAAAAGCCGCGTAAACGCGAAAACATCCAGTGCGACATTCCATTCGCCGCCAGGAATCAGATTTGCCCCGGGATCTTTTCCCCTTTCAAAATTCGGTGCAGCCGTTCCGGCACAAAGATGAATTCTTTTAATCTTTTGCCTCATCAGGTCCGGATTCCTGTTAAAAGCAACGGCTAAAACCCTGGCCGAACCAAAGGAAAGTATTTGAACGGGCACCGGACTCTCCTTCAGAACGTGCAGTAACAGGACAATACCTTGCTGCTCGTACAGGGGAAGGTCTTCCATTTTGTCAGTCTCAGTTTTCATGGGATTCATCGGTCCCGATGCACAGGGAATGCTCCGGTTAAAAATATAGTTGAGCTGGGCTACCGGGATAAAGCCTGCCTCACGTGGACCATTCGGATCGTGCCAGAGCCAGGGAAGATCAGCGGTGTCCTTTCGGAAAGCGTCGGTAATATCAAGGATCACCGCCTGCAAATCAACATCAGGCATGGCAAAGCCATTAATCAAATCGAGATTATCCCCGGGATCCTGGTACGGATGGTAAAGATCTGTTATCACTACCAGCGGAATTTTCATTAAAATTCCTTTCTCTTCTTTTTTACCACATCCCCATAATAGAATTCCCAAAAATAAAATGACATTTGCCTTCATAAAGCTTGGATTTATTGGTAATGTGAATGCCTGACGGCAGGCACTACTTGGCCCATCAAATGAACCAAAGATAAAAGTATATTTTATTCAATTATTCTCTTAATTCGCATGAATAAATTGTCTTATTTTAACCAGGATAAGAAAAAAATCCATTACAATTCAGATGTTAACCAACTGATCCCGGAAAATTTTTAAAATGCATCCAGGTGCTTATCTTTACAAAACGCATCAACGAAATTTCAGGATTGAAAACGAACTATTATCTCGGAATTGATATCGGAGGAACAAAATGTGCTGTAATAGCAGGAACAGCTGAGATGGAGATTCTGGAACGGATTCAATTTGCTACTGAAACACAAAAAGGTCCTGACTTTGCTATTGGTAAACTGTTGGAAATATCCTCAGATCTTATTCATAAATTTCCAGACCATCATCTCATATCTATAGGGATTAGCTGTGGTGGGCCATTGAATAGCAAAACGGGAGTTATTCAATCTCCTCCAAACCTTCCTGGCTGGGATAATATTGAAATAGTAAAGATTTTCAAAGAAAAATTCAATGTGCCTGTATTTCTGCAAAACGATGCAAATGCTTGTGCACTGGCCGAGTGGAGATTTGGCGCAGGAAAGGGTACCAGGAATATGGTTTTCCTGACATTTGGTACCGGCCTGGGAGCAGGACTGATACTGGATGGCCGGCTTTATGCCGGAACCAATGATCTTGCAGGTGAGATCGGACACATACGATTGTCGGAAGACGGACCGGAAGCATATGGCAAAAAGGGATCTTTCGAAGGATTCTGCAGTGGTACTGGTATTGCCCGGTTAGCACATGAAATGATCAGGGAAAAACTCAACAGCGGGGAAGAGGTCTCTTTTTGCAAAAATGAAAGCCAGATTCCGGATATCACCACAAAAGACCTGGCTGAGGCAGCCTCAAATGGGGATAAACTGGCTATTGAGATATTCGGGATATCAGGCAGATACCTGGGTATGGGACTTTCCATCCTAATAGATATTCTTAATCCGGAATGCATTGTAATCGGAAGTGTTTATGCACGGAATCCCCATTTATTTCAATCTGCCTGCAAAAAGATGGTTGAAACCGAAGCCCTGCGGCCTGCACATGAAGTATGCAGGATTGTTCCTGCCGCTTTGGGTGATGAGGTGGGAGATTATGCAAGTTTAAGCGTAGCCATGGAATCCGGATTGCCTGGAGAATAATCTTTTTAATATTAATTTCTGTCAGCCATGAAAAACACCTTGTGGGTCCTAGTACTTTTATTTTTTGGAATGTGTACGCGGCAAAAAGAACTCAATTACCTTCCTGAAGTAATGAATAAACCGACTTCGAAGAAAACGATTACGTTGAATTCAGACCAAAAAGGAGACTGGTCTCTTTATTTTGGCGTTCAGGATAAGGAGGCTCCCAATACTCCCGAAGACCTTAAAAGATCGAATTTTCAACATATTGATGCAAGCGTCCCGGGCAATGTGGAAATCGATTTACTGAAGGCAGGTATTATTCAGGATCCGATGAAGGGTGATAATGTCTACGATCTGCGTAAATACGAAACATACCAGTGGTGGTATCAGCGCAGTTTTAAGAAACCTGAAATCAAAGACGGCGAGAGGGTGGAATTATGTTTCGATGGGATTGACTGTATTGCTGATATCTGGCTCAACAATAAGAAAATCGCTCGCGTGGAGAATATGTTGGTCGAACACCATTATGACATTACAGATTTACTCGAAAAGAACAACCAGCTCTCTGTCTGCATTTATTCCACTATACTGGAAGCCCGTAAACATATGCGGAATAATTTTGGCGTCCGCTACGATGCATTGGCTGAAGGAGTGAGCATAAGAAAAGCTCCTCACATGTTTGGCTGGGATATTATGCCCAGGCTCATTAGTGCAGGATTATGGAAAGATGTGAAACTCGAGGTTATCCCTCCTGATTACTGGGAATCAGTTTACTGGGTAACTAAAAATGTAAATATCGGGAAAAAAACTGCGGATTTGTATGTTGACTGGCAGTTCAATACCAACAGATTAAACATTGATGACCTTTTATTTAAAATTTCCCTGGCCAGGGGAAATAGGGTGGTTTACGAAAAATCTGTAAAAGTTTTTACCACGGTCGGTCGTGAACATATCGAAGGACTCCGGGATGCTGAATTCTGGTGGCCAAGAGGTTATGGCGAACCATCCTTATATAAGGCAACCTTGCAACTAACCGACAGCACTGGAAAAGTACTCTGCGAAAATGTTCAGGAAATCGGAATCCGGAAAACAGAACTCCTGGTCACACCCGTCAATACGAAAGAACATCCCGGCGAATTCGCCTTTATAGTAAATGGAGAACGCATTTTTGTTAAGGGCACAAACTGGGTTCCCCTCGATGCCCTTCATAGCCGGGATACTCCAGCACCTGGATACTGCAATAAGTATGCTTGTCGACCTGAACTGCAACATGATCAGGCTCTGGGGAGGGAATGTATATGAAAGCGACGCATTCTACGATCTTTGTGATCAAAATGGGATCATGGTGTGGCAGGATTTTACCATGGGATGTACCACCTATCCGCAAAATGAGGATTTTAGGGAGAAGATCAGGAAAGAAGCTATCAAGGCCATTTTACGATTGCGCAACCATGCCTGTATTGCCCTTTGGGCGGGGAATAACGAAAACGACGTCTCCCTTGAATGGGGTGATGACCAATCCTATATCGATCCCAATACAGATATAATCAGCCGGCAGGTCTTGCCCCTTGCATTGCGGGAATGGGATCCCAAAACGGCTTATCTGCCCAGTTCACCCTTTATCAGTTCCGAAGCATTTAAAGCAGAAAAAAAGATCAATTCCAACCTGTCCCCGGAAATGCACCTATGGGGACCTCGTGGATACTACAAAGCCCCTTTCTACACAGAGAACAGTGCAAAATTCGTCAGTGAAATCGGGTATCACGGTTGCCCGAATCTCGAAAGCCTGCAGAAAATGATGGATCCCGATTTTGTCTATCCCTGGACCAACGTTGACAGAAAATCAGGTAAGCAAACCATTACCGGAAACGATATAGCCAACCTGATGTGGAACGACCAGTGGCAATGCAAGGCAACCTGCTCTCACCCTAATACGGAAACGAACAAACAAAGGAATCATTTGATGACCAACCAGATCAAATGTGTTTTTGGTGAGGTTCCAACCGATCTGAAGCAATTTATCACCGCTTCACAGATTGTACAGGCTGAAGCCATGAAATATTTCATTGAATTCTGGAGAATGAACAAGGGAGAAAGAAACGGAATTTTATGGTGGAATCTGAGGGATGGATGGCCAATAATTTCTGATGCAATAGTGGATTACTATGGTGGTAAAAAACTTGCCTACAAGTATATTAAAGGAGTTCAGACTGATGTGTGTGTAATGATTGGTGATGCCATGAACGGAAAGCATCCGGTGATTGCCGTGAACGATACAAGAGAAAAAATAAGTTTCATTATTACTGTGAAAGACGCTGAAACCGGAAAAACTGTATTAGTTAAAAATGTAACCCTTGCTGAGAACGGGAAAGCTTCAGCAGGCTTTGTCCAGGCATCCGGCAGTACAAAGATGTTTTTTATTGAATGGGAAGTAAAGGGAAAGAAATTCTTCAATCATTACCTGGCGTATAATCCTCCAATACAACTTGAAGAATATTTGAAATGGAGTGCTTTGCTTAATAAAGAATAAGGAATTGTTTTATTGAATTTTACCATGAATAAAGAAAGGAGTGGTTAAATTCGCTATTAGCAATTTGCAATAACAGAAATTATATGGAAACTTTATATTTTTTCAATAAGAACCGAATAAGAAGAAGGGGTATCTTAATACTTTCATTTGTTCTTCTCGTTCCGGGCCTGCTTTTTCCCCAAAACAACAGGATAGAGCATAATGGCAAAGCGATTTTCCTCAGTGGGGCAAATGTTGCCTGGGTAAATTTTGCCCACGATATTGGCAATCCTGATGCACCTGCGGATACGGCATATTTCAGGAAAATTTTCCGGGAAGTTCACGACAATGGCGGCAATAGCATGCGACTCTGGATTCATACCAATGGGACCGCAACTCCGGAATTTTCGGGAAACCTTGTAACAGGACCAGGCAACAGGGCTATTTCTGACCTTAAATCCATTTGCGATATTGCATACAACAATGACATCGGGCTGATTCTCTGTCTCTGGTCATTTGATATGCAGAGGATTAAGGATGGAGGGCTTCCTGCAGATATACTGGCCCGCAATAAAAATATACTGACTACCGATGAGGGATTGAACAGCTACATAGAGAATGCATTGATCCCCATGGTTGATTCATTGAAGGACCACCCCGGAATTATTGCCTGGGAGATATTTAATGAACCGGAAGGGATGACGGAAATCGGGAATTGGGATATTACCCAGCATGTAAGTCAGCAGAATGTGATGAAATTCATTAATAAATGCGCAGGTGCCATTCACCGAACAGATACTATTGCCAAGGTCACTAACGGAGCCTGGTCTTTTTTTGCCACCTCCGATGTTGACGGAGGAACAAATTATTATTCTGACGCAAGACTGATCGCTGCCGGCGGAGATACTGCCGGTATTCTTGATTTTTATACAGTGCATTACTACGACTGGGACGATACTTCCCCGTTTCTGCACCCTTGTTCTCACTGGAATTTGGATAAACCGCTGGTGATTGCCGAGTTTTTTACAAACTGCAAATATTGCGGTATAAATAACGAAAATCATAAGACCCTTTACCAGTATGAATACGCCGGAGCAATGGGCTGGCAGTACATTGAAGATCAATACAGGGAGGGCATATTAAATGAACTTCAGAGAACATTCGACTTATATGGTAATGATATAATGCCCAATGATCCGCACCTTCCCTACCTTCCTTCTGCTTTCATCACAAGCCCTGAAAATGGTGAGGTATTCAGCATTGGCGACACAGTAAATATTGAAGTCAGCGCCAAAAAATACAATGGCAGCGTTGTAAAGGTGGAATTTTTTGAGGAGGGGAATAAACTGGGGGAGGATGATACTGAACCATTTGCTTTTGAGTGGATCAACGCTCCCGATGGATTTTATAAAATTCAGGCAAAAAGTACAGACAATGACGGAAATTTTAAAACCTCCTCCCAGGTTAGTATAATAATGGGAGAACCACCAGTTTATAAGTACGAAGCCGAGGACGCCGTTTTGGATGGGGCATCAGGAATAGTGTCGGGCAGTACGGCGAGTGGTGGAAAATTTGTAAGCATGACAGACAATAATGGAAAAGCTTCAATTACCTGGATCATTCCCAATTGTCCCACCGACAGCATCTATGAATTAATTATTGGTTACCGCACTCCAAATGGATACAAAGCACAGAGCTTATATGTCGGCGACTCGCTTATAGAAGGAAATCTAGAATTTGAGGGGAGCAACAGCACGGATTGGTTTGAGAAGAAAGTGCTGGTCCCGCTGAAAGCAGGACAGGATTCGGTTAAAATAGTGGCAAGCTGGGGCTGGATGGATTTCGATTACCTGTGGGTGCCATTCCCGAAACCTGCAATAGTCCATGTGACGTCAGTTGAAATAATGAGCGTAAATATGCTGGATTATATTAATGAGAAGGATGGAGAATTGCAGCTTTATGCCATTGTATTGCCCGAAAATGCAATAGATACTACGGTAAACTGGTCATCTGACAATACTGATATAGCAATGGTTTCCCCAAAAGGGCTTGTCCATGCAAAAAGTGATGGTGTTGTTACGATTACTGCTATGTCCAATGACAATCCCGACATTAAAGACGCCTTTGTCATTACTGTTTCCAGCCAGGTGACCGGTGTCAGTCAATCCGGACCTGGTCAAAACATCAGGATTTATCCTAATCCTGCATCCGATAAACTATATATTGCACACCCTGACCAGGTCAATGAACTGGATGTACTTACGATTACCGGGAATAGGGTTTTAAGTAAAGCTATTAGTGAATCCGAAGCAGAGCTGGATATTTCAACTATGCCTCCGGGCATATACTTGTTAAAGTTGCGGAATGGAATGCAGGTGATCAGCACAAGTAAGTTGATTATTATCCGGGATCATTAAGATTCTTCATCTGACTTTCTCATTTTATATATAAGAAAGTCCAGAATAGATATTGATTGTGGTTCTTTGGCTTGATAAATTTAATGGTTTTAAACCCTAAACTGAATCCATGAAAATGACCATTAAATTCTTGTGGTTTTGCCTGGCTGTTTTTATTATCTCTGCTTGTTCAGTAAAACCGGCCCCTGAGGCAACCGATCTTACATTAGAAGATCTCTCGGCTAATTTTAAGAATCCGGGCGCTGAATGGCGGGCGAAACCATTCTGGTCGTGGAACGGTGACCTTGAGAAAGATGAGCTCATCAGGCAGATAGAAGTGTTCAAAGAAATGGGGATGGGCGGTTTTTTTATGCATTCAAGGGTTGGGCTTCAGACGGAATACCTGGGAGATAAGTGGTTTGATCTCATCAATGCCTGCGCCGACACGGCAGAAAAACTGGGGATGGAAGCCTGGCTTTATGATGAGGACAGGTGGCCTTCAGGAATTGCCGGAGGACTGGTGACCAAAAACAAAGAGTTCCGGATGCAATTCTTAACGGGTATTCAAATGCCGGCTGAAAAATTCCTATGGAGCGATTCCACACTGGCAGCCTTTGTATGCTCTGTAGATACAACCAGTTTCTCAAATGCTCAGCGGATTGCGAAAGACTCCGACATGAAATCATTTGCCGGGAAAAAGATACTTGCCTTTGTGAGGACCTATGACAAGCCCAATGACTTTTATAATGGGTATACATATGCCAATACAATGGACCGGAAGGCAACCGATGAGTATATCAGGCTGACCCATGAAAAATATACGGAAAAATGTGGTGACAGGCTGGGAACTTCAATCAAGGGTATATTTACGGATGAACCCCACCGGGGTGCTGTCTTTGGCAGCCCTTCATCGTGGGATGTGCCCTGGACTTATGATTTCGCTGACAAGTTCAGCAAAAAATTCGGTTATGATATCCTCGAAAGGCTTCCTGAACTATTTCTGAGAAAAGATGGCGAGAGGGTAAGCCAGGTTAAGTGGCATTATATGGAACTCGCCCAGGAACTGTTTATTGAAAACTGGGAAAAGCCTTATGCCGACTGGTGCAAAAAGAACAATATGATTTTCACAGGCCATGTATTACATGAAGATAACCTCATGGCCCAGTCCATCATGCAGGGTTCGCTTATGCGTTTTTACGAATTCCAGGACTATCCCGGAGTGGATGTACTTACCGAAGGAAATAACAATTATTGGATAGTAAAACAGGTTTCTTCCGCAGCCAGGCAGATGAACCAAAAATTTATCCTGTCGGAATTGTACGGATGCTCGGGATGGCAGATGAATTTTGAAAGTCACAAAGCTACGGGAAACTGGCAGGCACTTTTTGGCGTAAACCTCAGGTGCCCGCATCTGTCGTGGTATACCATGCAGGGCGAGGCAAAAAGGGACTATCCCGCCAGCATTTCATTCCAATCGGGATGGTATAAGGATTACAGCTACGTGGAAGATTATTTCTCGCGGCTGGGCATGATGCTTACACAGGGAAAACCGGTTTGCGACCTGCTGGTCATAAATCCGATCGAAAGCGACTGGAGTCAGGTTAATGTGGGATGGGCAAATAACCTGAGCGGAAACACAAAAGAGATCCTGCAGACCGACAAGAATTACGGCAGCCTGTTCTGCTGGCTGCAGAATGCCCGCATTGATTTTGACTACGGTGATGAGGAAATGATGAGCAGGCTTTCGCATATTGGCAAAGGCTGATGACGGAAAGGCCCTTTACTATGTGGGGAATGCTCCTTACAAGGTAATTCTGGTTGGTAACATGACTACCATCCGGAACTCAACCCTCGAGCTCCTTGATCAGTTTGTCAGGGCCGGCGGTAAGGTCATTTTCGCAGGGGATCCGCCCGCATTCGTTGACGCCCTTAAATCAGAAAAAGCTGCTGGACTTGCCTTGCAATCAATCAAAATCCCATTTGAGAAAGAAGCAATTGTTATTGAAACCAGTAAATATGTTGAACCATCTGTACAGGTAATTGACCGGGTTACAGGCAAAGGGATTGACAGCGTATACTGCCAGGTGAGAAAAGATTCCTACCGGGAATATGTGGTACTCATGAATATGAACCGGGTTATTGGATATTCCGATGTGCTCATCAGGATACCCGGCCAGGGTTCTGTGACGGAATGGAATTGCACCAGCGGCGAACCTGCAAAGGTAAAGGCCGGACTAAAAGACGGCTTTCTTGAAATAACCACTGATATTCCTCCCTCAGGCGAGCATGTGTTCACCGTGAGTGACGAACCGCAAAACGACATGAAGGAAGAAGTAAAACAGGTTGTCAGCAAAAAAACCGGTATAAAGGGGCCATTCAATTATTCATTGAATGAAAAGAATGTCTGTGTGCTTGATATGGGATCGTATTCCGTAAATGGTGAAAAATTTTCGGGACCAACAGAAATACTGAAGATGGACATGGCCATCCGAAACCGATTTGGATTGAAATTGAGAGGTGGAAGCATGCTGCAGCCATGGTTCTCCGCCAAATATGAGAAAAAGCCGGAGGTAAAGGGCAGGGTGGCCATCAGTTTTCCTTTTCAGATTGAAGTTCTTCCTGCCGACAGTGTATTTCTTTGCATGGAAACACCCGAAGCATTTTCCGTAACCGTGAACGGTACTCAGGTTACCATATGAAAACAAAGGATGGTGGATTGATCCCTGCATCAAAAAAATATATATTCCTGTAAATGTGCTAAAAAAGGGTAAGAACGAAGTTCTGCTTAATATGGATTTTTCAGCGGACAAGAACCTCGAAGCCATGTTCCTGACAGGTAATTTCGGTGTAAAGCTGAATGGCATCAGCAGGATTATTACACAGCTGCCTGAAAAACTCAACACAGGAGATATTGTATCTCAGAACCTGCCATTTTATTCCGGTACAATTACCTACCATATACCAGTGAAGGATGATTGGAAGGGTCAAAAGGATATCTTCCTGGGTGTACCCGGATTTGAAGCGGCCTGTGTTAAAGTTTCCGGCGGGGGTTCACCTGTAAAGATGATTGCCTGGCAACCCTATCAGGCTGATATATCAGATATTGTCAGCAGTGCCAAAGAAATTCTGGTTGAAGTGGTGTTAACCCGGAGAAACACTTTCGGACCACTTCACCAGCTTCCCTTGCGTCCCTGGGCATATGGACCGTTCAGTTTTGTTCCGGAAGGAAAATCCTATTCGGAAAATTACACACTGATCCCTTCGGGATTGCTGGCTGACCCGGTTATTAACTTCTGCAACGTAAACGAATGATCTCCGTGATGCCGGACTTTCCGGTCCATGCGTTATTAAGGTTCAACGCTCTGTCGACCTGAACTGACGGGCTTTGATTAAGCAGGTTCATTTTATTTGCTATATTTAATAGCCAATTGATCAATTCAACTTATTACCGGAAACATATGATGATCAACTGTAATTTTTATTGCAGAGCAATAAATAAGTTTCTTTTTAGCGTGTTGTTATTGGGGTTTGGAGCCGTTCAGAATTTATCAGCAAACCCGGATGCAAGTATCACTTGCCAGGAAATCCAGATCAAGGATTTAGCCTGAAGGATAATCCGGCAAACAAAGCTAAATCACCAGCTGATCCGGAGGCCGTTAAAGCGGAGTTAATCCGTTACATGTCAACACTGGATATAATTGACACGCATGAGCACTTAAGTACGGAGAAACAGCATCTGACCAATTATTATACCTTTTATAACTGGTTCATACCCTATGTTCAGTATGATCTGATGTCGGCCGGCATGCCGGCTGAGAATCTGTGGAGGGCACCGGATTCAGATTCGATGACCCTGGCATACTGGAAGCAAATTAAACCTTTGTGGGAGTATGTAAAGCATGGATCCTATGCCGAGCCGGTATTGATGGCATTGAAAGAATTCTATGGCATGGATGACATTACGGATGAAAACTATATGAAGTTAGGAGAAAAGATGCGTGCAACACGTTATCCCGGCCGGTATAAGGAGATCTTACAGGATCGCTGTCATATCAGATATATACTCAATCAGGCCAATATTTATGGTTACCCGGAAGGAGACCTTAATGAAGGGATCAATTTTCCTGCTGAGTATCGTGACAACAGAAGGCATACAGAAATATCGGAAAGCCCATCCACAGGCAACGATTGATGAATATCTGACCTACATGCAGGAAGAGATCCATAAGGCCAGGATTGCCGGATCGGTGTCTGGCCAAGTTTGATGCCAGTTGTTTCATCTATCCGCCCAATCGGGAAAAGGCTGAAGCAGCCTTCAGAAATTTTGACACGACAAGTGTATTTACAAACCAGAGCGATCTGGCAGGATATCTGTTTGACCGGATGATCGACATAGCAACCAATGAGGGTTTGGTGATCTGCATCCATACCGGGGTATGGGGTAATATCAATATTAAAAATCCGGAGCTGATTTATCCTGTAGTAGAGCGTCACCCGAAATCAACATTCGATATATACCACATGGGAATGCCTTATGTAAATGAGTGTGGATTCCTGGGCAAGAATTACCCCAATGTTTATCTAAACCTTACCTGGAGTCACATAGTCTCCCCCAGGATGGCCATAGAAGCGCTGGATCAATGGCTGGACTATGTGCCTCTCAACAAGATATTTGCATTTGGCGGTGATTTTATAAATATGCCCGAACTCGTTTGGGCGCATCTTGAGATAGCAAAACGAAACCTGGCCGAGGTTTTTTCGCGCCGTATCATGCGCGGACAGCTGACCTATGGAGCAATCAAAACAAATACTGAAGATGTGGTTCTACGACAATCCTGCCCGGATTTACGGGTTGGATAAGTGAAGAGAAAATATTGCAGGTAATTCCGGTAAAATAAAATACAGATGTAAAACAATTACTTATGAAACAGATCCTGCCTTTTGCACTTTATTTCCTATTCATTTTTTCTGCCTGTACGCATGAGTATCATGTATCCGTAAATGGTAACGATCAGAACTCGGGTTCAGCCTCCAAACCTTTTAAAACTATTTCTGCGGCCGCCATGGCAGCCCAGCCTGGCGACGTCATCATAGTTCATCAGGGTATTTATCGGGAAAGGATAAATCCGCCCAGGGGAGGCACTTCCGACAGGAAAAGGATAGTTTACCAGGCGGCAGAGGGTGAAGAGGTATGGATCAAAGGTTCAGAGGTGATAAAGGATTGGGTTCCCATGGATATGCCGGCCGTATGGAAGGTAGTTATTCCCAATTCCTTTTTTGGAAATTATAATCCATATAAGGATACGATTTTGGGCGACTGGTTTAACCCGCTCCGTCGGCGGCACCATACAGGAGAAGTATTTCTAAATGGCAAATCGATGTATGAGGCTGATTCCCTTTCAAAGGTATATGATCCGAAAAGGGTAGTCAATCCCATAATGGTCACACCCAAAACCGATCATGTTGGTTCCACCTATACCTGGTATTGTGAAAGCGATGATAAGCAAACCACCATCTATGCAAATTTCCATGAACATGATCCCAATCGCGAAATGGTAGAGATCAATGTGCGCGAAAGTTGTTTTTATCCATCAGAACCGGGAAGGAATTATATTACAGTGAGTGGATTTCATATCAGCCAGGCAGCAACACAATGGGCAGCACCTACTGCAGAACAGCCCGGACTTGTCGGCACGCACTGGAGCAAAGGCTGGATCATTGAAAACAATGAGATCAGTGATTCAAAGTGCGTGGGAATTACACTTGGGAAAGACCGGAAATCAGGTCAGAATGTCTGGATGAAGGATCCCTCAAAAGACGGGTCAATTCATTACAACGAGGTTGTTGTAAAAGCCATAGAACAGGGCTGGAATAAGGAGAGTATCGGTTCCCACATTGTGCGGAACAATACAATTTTCAATTGTGGTGTGGCAGGTATCTGTGGCAGCCTGGGCGCAGTCTTTAGCCAGATAACGGATAATCATATTTATGATATCTGGACCAAACGCCTGTTTACCGGACCCGAAAAGGGGGGTATCAAGATCCATGCAGCCATTGATATGATCATAAAGGGTAACCGCATTCACAATGCACATGAGGGGATCTGGCTCGACTGGATGGCCCAGGGAACCCAGGTTATTGGTAACCTGTGTTATGACAATGACAAGGAGGATTTTTATCCGGAGGTGGATCATGGGCCTTATCTTGTGGCAAACAATGTCTTCCTTTCTGAAACGGCCATTTGGGACATGTCGGAAGGAGGAGCATATGTGCACAATCTGATTGCCGGAAAAATCTATCTGAATCCACAGGGCCGGAAGACTCCATATTTCAAGCCTCATTCAACCATACTGGCCGGGGTGGTGGACAATCCTACCGGCGACGACCGTTTCTATAACAATATTTTTGTAAAGAATGACAGTAATTCGTCCACATATCATATTCCTGAAGAATGGGGCGGCTTTACAGGCTATGGCCTTAATATTTATGATCATGCACCTGATCCAATGCAGGTGGATGGAAATATATACCTTCACGGGGCGCTTCATTTTGCCGGGGAAAAAAATTATGTGGAGAGATCGGATCTTAACCCGGGTATACAATTGATTGAAGAGGACGGCCAGGTTGTTCTTTTGATGACGATTGAACATTTATCAAAGAACTACAAAAATCAGCTGGTTACAACGGCACTTCTTGGGAAGGTAAAAATCCCGGATTGCGTTTATGAAAACCCCGACGGAACACCTGTGAAAGATTGATACCGATTATTTTGGACGAAAGAGAAATGAAACAAATCCGTCGGCAGGGCCATTTGAGAACCCGGGTGAGGGTGAAATAAGGCTGACAGTATGGTAGATTTTACTCATTTTCAATAGCACAACCAGTTATTATAATAATGAAAATATGAATTCCCGCGAACGTGTGCTGGCAGCCCTCAATTTCAGGGAGCCCGATAAGATACCGATTGATTTCGGAGGTCACCGGTCCTCTGGCATATCAGCCATTGCTTATGCCCGGTTGAAAAAAGCCCTGGGCATTTCAGCAGGAGAAATCTATGTGTATGATATGATCCAGCAGCTTGCCGTTGTTGAGCAACCGGTATTGGACCGGTTTCAGGTTGACACCATTGAACTGGGACGTGCCTATATGAAAGATGCCAGTGACTGGAAGGACTGGGAACTGCCGGATGGAACTCCCTGCAAGATCCCTGCTATGATTATGGTGGAGAAGAAAGGAGACGACTGGTACCTGTTATCAGAAAGCGGATTACCCTATGGAGTGCAGAAAAAGGGATGCCTGTATTTTGAGCAAACCCATTTTCCCATGGAACACCGTGATTTCGAAAACGATACTTTCGCTGACCTGCGTGAGCAGTTCAAACTCAGCATGTGGTGTTCCACCCCCGCTCCAGGCGGTCACCTGCCACTGGAAGGGGAGGGATTCGTGAAAATGCAGAAGGGTGCACGCTTGCTCAGGGAATCAACCGACAAGGCAATTATCGGACTTTTTGGCGGAAACCTTTTCGAAACGCCGCAACTCTTATTCAGAACGGAAAACTATTTCATGAACATGTCGCTTTATCCGGAGGCCACCCTCAGGCTTTCCGAGAGACTCACTGAAATCTATTGCACAGATATGATTAAATGGCTGGGTGCAGTGGGCCCCTATATCGACATCATGCTTTTCGGAGATGACCTCGGATCAAATCAGGGACCCCTGATCGATCCTGAAATGTACCGGCAGTATTACAAGCCGTTTCATAAGATCATGTGGTCTGCGGTCAAAAAAACAGCACCGCACGTAAAAATACTTCTTCATTCCTGTGGTTCTATTGAACCCTTTCTGGATGATATGATCGATGCCGGACTTGATGCTGTCAATCCTGTACAGATCAGTTGCAGGGGCATGCAACTGGATGAACTTAAGAAGAAATACGGCGGGCGGATTACATTCTGGGGAGGGGGATGCGATACACAGTCGGTATTATCGGATGAACACCCTGGAAAAATCGAGGACCATGTGAAGAAACAGCTGGGGATCATGAAAGGGAACGGAGGTTTTGTCTTTCAGCAGGTTCATAACATCCTCGGAAATGTACCCCCCGGGAACATCATCAGGATGTTCGATACGGCTATAAAAAACAGGTGAGTGGAAACCTCATAAAAATAAACGAGCCAATGAAAAATGTTGTTTCGCGCTGTATGTTGCTTTTTCTGCTGGTTTCCGGTCATTTTCCTGCTTTCACCCAGGTCGCACCCGATACATTGCGCTTTGAACCCTTTATCTGGAAGTCTGAACCTCCAGCGGACTGTCCATTTGCATTGTCCGATGAACTCAAAGGAATTAAGTTCCTGGGATACAAAAGCGGGTTTCATGTGGGGGATACCTGGTATCCCACCTGGGCGGAAGATGACAGGCTTTATTCGCCATTCACAGATGGGAGTTGTCCCAGGCTGGACGGGGGATCGGAATTGTCGATTTCCGACGGGAATGCCCCTCAGGGATATGGGTTGGAACGTACCTCGACCGGTCAGGCAGTCATAGAAGGAGATGACCCGATGCATCTTGTCATTTATAGCCTCGGGTTGTCACATGCTTCCTCCCTCCCTTACCATGGCCGTTATCCGTGCGGCAGCCTGGTATATAATAAGGTATGGTATTACGGAACTTATTGCCTGGATCCGGCAGGAAGCACACCCTATGGGGATAAGACGTACAACTGGCCGTGGATGGGCCCTTTTGTTGGTTTCCGGTATTCTGAGGATTATGGCCGGACCTGGAAAGATTGTCCTCACACTCCTGCAGCGCCATTGTTTGGTGAAACCGGACTGAATGGTTTCCCGGTAAAACTCGGATCACCCCATTTCGTTGATTTTGGAAAGAACATGCAGTTTTCACCCGATGGAAAAGCCTATCTGGTAGCTCACGGAGCAGATGCAAATGATACAAAATGGCGTTTTTATAATGACAGCTGGATCACCGGTGACCAGGTATATCTGTTCAGGGTAACCCCAACAATTAAGAACATGAATAATGCATCGTCCTATGAATTTTATGCCGGCCGGGACAAAAGTGGAAATGCCTTATGGACCCAGGATATTAAAAAAATTAAGCCATTGCTTGAATGGAACAATAACATGGGTTGTGTTACAGTCACCTACAATGTACCGTTAAAAAAATACCTCATGTGTGTAACGGATGGGGGCAATACCTGTGCCCGGATGAATACCTATTTTCTTGAATCCGATCAGCTCACCGGTAACTGGAAACTGATCAGTTATCTGAAAGATTTTGGTGAACAGGCCTATTTTGTCAATTTCCCGTCTAAATTCATTAGTGACGATGGTAAGACCGCCTGGATGCTTTATTCCGGGAATTTTGCAACTGACTGGAATGGAATGAAGATCATGCCAAATCCACCGGGGAGTCATTATGGAATGGTCATGCAAAAAATTGAACTTGTAAAGTAAAAAACGTGCTGCTTTCTCATGGAATGGCAACCTCAAATACGCTAACTATACCTTTAATCTAAATAATCTGAAGGGATAAAAACAGGCCTCAAAGATCTGAAAAAGTCCTGATGGCAGTGCATGTATTCGCTCTATAGCCTTCCAAAGAAAAAATTCAAATTAGTTATTGTACATTTTACAAGAAATAAGTAATAATTGAAAAAAAGTTATTATGTTTGTTATTACTAATGTGGTTTTATAATTTTATTTGTATTTTTATATTGATTTAATCTAAACAAAATAGAGGATTAAGATAACATAAACGTAGATGCAAATGGAATGACCTAACCATTTGAACATAATAAGCGAATTATTGCAAAAATCAAACTAGTTACACGTTTTTACAACCCCTAACTTAAAAAAGCAGAACTATGAAAAGAACTTTACTACTTCTTTTACTATTTTCCATTATTCCCGGCATGTTATTCGCGGCGGGGTCCGGAACAATAAAAGGTATTGTTGCTGATGCTGTGACAGGTGATCCCTTACCCGGAGCAGCAGTTTTAGTGAAAGAGAAGTTTTTAGGTACTTACACTGACCAAAATGGCCAGTTTGTCTTAAATAATGTTCCTGCAGGAAGCAATGCAGTTACAATCAATTATTTAGGTTATAAGGAACAGGTTATGACAGTTGATGTTGTCTCTGGTCAGACATTAACAGTTGAAATTAAGCTGGAGGTATTATCAACTCAGGTCGAGGAGGTAGTTGTTACAGCACAGATCCGTGGTCAGAGAGCGGCTATTAACCAGCAGCTGGCTTCCAGTACGGTGGCCAATGTCATTTCATCTGAAAAAATGAAGGAACTGCCCGATGCCAATGCTGCAGAAGCAATCGGTAGACTACCCGGTATTTCCCTGAAAAGAAATGCAGGAGAAGCCGACAAGATCGTGATCCGGGGTTTGTCGCCAAAATACAGCAACGTGACCATCGAGGGTGTTAAGATGGCCTACACGAGTGATTTTGACAGAAGTGCCGACCTTAGCATGGTTCAGAGTGAAATGCTTTCCGGCGTTGAAGTATCCAAATCGCTTCGTCCCGACATGGATGCAGATGCACTTGGAGGCACTGTCAACCTTCGTCTGCAGGAAGCGCCCATGACAAGAAAGATCAACTTTGCCTTAGAAGGTGGTTATGCCCACCTGGGAAATAAGTATGGCAATTATAAGGTATTTGGGAGTTATAGTGACCGGTTTTTTGACAAGAAACTCGGTGTGAGCCTGGCGCTTACCACTGAACAAAAGCAAATGCCATCCAACAGGGTTACTGCCGGGTACGCAGCTGCCTATAATGAATTGCTGCCGACTGACACGCTTCTCCTCACAAGAACACAAAACCTTACCCTGGTCGACCAGCAACAGACACGGCACCGCACAAACGGGAGCCTGATCCTGGATTACCATAATGATTGGTGGCAGGTGAAATTCTTTAACCTGCTCAGTATAAAAAATGACGATGTGCTTACCCGGACCAACCAGCGTGTATTTACTACCCAGGACATGGCCGCCAGCTACACCCAGGATGTGAATGAAGCATTCTGGAAAACCATGACACGAACCCACTCCCTGCAGAATACCTTCCGGTTCGGAGCATCCAAAATTGATGTGGACCTTTCTACCACCTATTCCGATGTGACAATGGAAAACCAGAGTTTCCCCTTCGTGGAGAACTCCAGGTTGACTATGAGCCAGGATTCGCTTATATACGGGGATCCTAAGGTAGCTTTCGATAAAATCGGTGGGCTCGGCACGCTGAGTATTCCTAATTCCTATTTACGGGAGTTGGACAGGAGTTCACAGGAATTGGTCGATAACAGCTACGATGCCAAGCTCGACTATGAATTGGCTTTCAAACTTGGAAGTATTTCCGGTAAACTGAAGCTGGGCGGAAAATATCACGAGCTGACCCGGACCAGTGAAGGTACCGCAAGTAACTATTCGATGGAATGGGGCGGATCAGTGGCCAGGCGTCAGCGATTCCTGCAGCTCTTTCCGGATGTGGTAACCGATATTGGAGTTCAGCGCGGGATCAACGCAGGGAATTTTGTAGATGCCGGCTACGATCCCGGTAAATTCCTCAATGGACGTTATGACCTCGGCTGGGGGGCAGATATTGACAAGCTCACCGATATACAATCCGTAGTGCTTGATTCGGCAGGAGGCTCCTATTATACAAGGGGGGTAGAGGATTATCAGAGGGATTATAAGGCCACTGAAAAAATGCTGGCCGGTTATACCATGGTCGAACTGAATCTTGGAAGCAAATTGATGATACTTCCGGGTGTCAGATTTGAGCAGGAGGAAACGGAATATACAGCCTATCACATCAAGCAGGCCGACAATGTAACGGGTATTGAACCCAATCCCGAAAAATTAACCACCAACCGGAAAAATCAACTTTGGTTTCCGTCGATAAACCTCAAATACAAAGCAACCAGTTATCTCACCATCCAGGGAGCAGCGTATAAAAGTACCTCCCGGCCCAGTTTCGGACAGATCTCCCCGCTGGTTATATATCAACAAACAGGGGCAGGGGTTACAACCAATAATCCATGGCTTGAACCTTCAACTGCCTGGAACTATGACCTGGGTGTTTCGGTCATGAAAGACAAGGTGGGATTGTTTACGGTATATGGATTTTTCAAAGATATCAGTGACCTGATATTCGTGATGCGCGGTTACAAGCCCGGCAAAAAAGGATTGATTGAAGGCGGACCGGATGACCTGGATGACCGCATCCTGGGTGCTGAATATTATGACCCGATTTATTTGAAAAAGGAAGCTACGACCGACCTGCCTTTCAACAATCCGGAGAAAGCTACGGTATATGGACTTGAGTTGTCATGGCAGACCAACTTCTGGTTCATGCCGGGGCTGCTCAAAGGGCTTGTTCTGGATGTGAACTATACCATTATGAATACCCAAACCAAGTATCCCTATTTCGAAGCTGTGATTGTAGGCATGGATTCCTCAGGATTTGTTCCCGTTCCCATCTACGGACAGCAATATAACACCAGAAAAGGACCCATGGAAGACCAGCCGGCTTCAATTCTAAATGTGATCCTGGGATGGGACTACAAGGGTTTCAGTTCAAGGATTTCCTACCGGTATCAGGCCAAAACCGTGGAAAGCCTGGATGCACGCTATTCTGCTTTTGACTCTTACTATAGTACATTTTCTTTGTGGGATCTGATGCTGAATCAGAAAATTACAAAGAACATATCCTGCTATGCCAACCTGACCAACATCGGGAATCATGTGGACGAATACTACTTTGGCTCACAATCTGTCAATATTGCCGCCATACCGGATGGGCACAGATTATACCCAATCCGCGCACAGCTGGGTAATGAATTGCCGACAAGAAGTGAGTTTTACGGATTCCGTGCTCAGATAGGTGTAAAGATTTCCCTGTAAAAAAGGAGGTATATGAGAAAATATTGTAAAATCAATTTTTTTAACCAGAATTTTTATTTACTAACTTAAACTTAGAACTATGAAAATCAGAACTTTACTATTTGGAGTTGCAAGTTTGTGTGTCACTGCATCCCTATCTGCACAGGACGTCAAGGTCCTTGAAGGTGGAGCCGAAAATGGAGGTATCATTGAAACCACCATTAATGCTGAGGTTTCAGGCGGTGTTAACAAGATTTATGAACTGAAAAGGGGTCAATTTTACCTGATGCATGCACCCATCAATATTGACAATTTAGGTGGAACTCTTACCATCAGGGCTGAAGCAGGTGACGGTCCAAAACCGGTTATCATCCGTATGCCGCTTAATGAAGTTGCGGTTGGAAGCAATGTTATTAAGGGTGGTTTTACTCTGCAGGGTGTACAGATGCCCTGGATGCAAACCGATGGTGCCGATGGCGGCGCTTATTGGAGTCTTTTTTCAATCAGTGGAAACAACAGCAAGCTGTTGGTTGAAGATTGTATGTTTGAAATGGGTTTCGGTGTGCTCTTTGCTACGGATGGTGTGGTAAACGGACAGGTTGACATTTTCAGAAATAACTATTTCCGTGATTTCCATGATGGACAACAGTGGTGGGCCGGTAGGGTTATCAACTGTAAAGTGCCTGTGGATACCATGATCTATGAAAACAACACTTCAACCGGAGCTGGTCTGACCATCCTGGGACAGGAGTGTATGATGACTTTTGGTTTCATTAACCATAACACGTTCATCAACAACACCAAATATCCCATCCTGAACCAGTACTGGAAAGAGTGTTATTACACCAACAACCTCTTCGTTAATGCCAACTGGGTTGGTGAAGACATGGAGAATGTGGCCACTGGCGGACAGGATCCGGATGCTTTGATGCACGGCCTTGTAGGTGTTGATACCATTACCGTTAATCAATGGCTCGACGCGAAGTACCTGAATGCTGACTCGACTGAGCTCACAGAAGATATTGATCAGATTTCCGACTATATCTGGTATGCTGCCGATAACGTTTGTGTTTCAAGCAGTACACTGGATGCCTATTATGGAGGAGATCCCAATGACGGGATTGAAGGTGCAGCAGCCTCTTACCTGAACTGGGGCGGACTGGGAACCGGACCATGGAAAGTTGTAAATGCCCCCGGAATCTTCATGAATGAGAGGACCGAGGCGCTGATCGCCGATCATGACAACATCAAAGCAGAGAACAATATCGTTTATGAGTTTCCTGCAGAAGATATGGGTTTTGGAACTGATCCGCTGCCGCAGGCTGCAGCTGACGTCTATATTGACTGGAACCGTTCCAAGTGGGGCGTTCCCGACGTTACAACTCCGGATATTGCAATAACCCATTTTGGTGACTATGATGCAAATACCATTCCTGGTGTTGAAACTGAAACATCAGATGCTGGTGGTATCACCAAGATCTCTGATATGATCGAGGACTTTTCATATACCAAAAGCCTTCCTTCACACATTGACGGTAAGCCCATTGGTGCTCTGCACTGGGTGGATATGGCTTATGATCATGCTACTGCTTTGGCCGCTGTTAAGGCCGCCTATAATGGTGAAATTCCTTCAGGTGTGAAACCGGTTTCAGTAAATGCATTGTATGTATATCCGAACCCCGTTAAGAACGTTCTGAACGTAAAAAATGCCAAGAATGCTGACATTACCATCATGAATCTGGATGGCCGTGTTGTAAAAAGCGTAAAGAATGTTTCCAGCGTGAATGTTTCCGATCTTGCTGATGGTTTGTATACTGTTACCATCAAGGACGGAAAAAGTGTTTCCCAACAAAAAGTTCTTATTGCAAAATAAGTTTTCTTATAGTTTAATAAAAACAGGGTGGCATTTGCTACCCTGTTTTTTTTTAGTATATTCCCATTCATTAAACTTATCAAATGAAAAACAGAACCTTACTAATCGGAGTTTCATGCTTATCTATGTTTGCATCCCTGGCCGGCCAGGACGTCAAAGTGCTTGAAGGCGGACCTGAAAACGGGGGTATTATTGAAACAACCATTAATGCTGAGGTTTCAGGCGGAGTTATTAAGGTTTATGAATTAAAAAGGGGCCAGGTTTACTTTATGCATTCGGGCATCCATGTCGACAATGCAGGTGGATCCCTGACTATCAGGGCTGAGGCAGGAAACGGGCCAAAACCGGTTATCCTCCGTGAGCCGCTTAATGAAATTGCTGTTGGCGGCAATGTTATTAAGGGTAGTTTTACCCTGCAGGGTGTGCAGATGCCCTGGTTGCAAACCGATGGTTCCGATGGCGACAGTTATTGGAGTCTTTTTTCAATCAATGGAAATGACAGCAAACTGCTGGTTGAAGATTGCATGTTTGAAATGGGTTTCGGTGTGCTCTTTTCTACCGATGGTGTTGTAAACGGACAGGTTTCCATTTTCAGGAATAACTATTTCCGTGATTTCCATGATGGACAACAGTGGTGGGCCGGCAGGGTTATCAACTGTAAAGTGCCTGTGGATACCCTGATCTTCGAAAACAATACCATCTACCGGATGCGGTCTGACCATCCTTGGCCAGGAGTCGTATGATAGCTTTTGGTTTCATTAACCACAACACGATCATCAACAATACCAAGTACCCTTTCCTGAACCAGTATTGGAAAGAGTGTTATTTCACAAATAACCTCTTCGTGAATGCCAACTGGGTGGGTGAAGACCGGGAGAATATAATTAGTGGCGGAAATAATTATTATCGTGAATTCACGCCCTTGTAGGTTTGGATACCATTACCGTTCATCAATGGCTCGACGCGAAGTACCTGAATGCTGACTCAACTGAGCTCACATCTGATGTTGATGAGATTTCCGACTATATCTGGTATGCTGCTGATAACGTTTGTGTGTCCAGCAATACATTGGATGCCTATTATCATGGAACTCCCGATGACGGGATTGATGGTGCACCGGCATCTTACCTGAACTGGGGAGGACTGGGAAATGGGCCATGGAAAGTTATCAATGTCCCCGGAATCTTCATGAATTGAGAGGACAGCGAAGCTGGTCGCGGATAATGATAACATTAAGGCAGAAAACAATATTGTTTATGAATTTCCTGCAGAGGATATGGGCTTTGGAACCGATCCGCTGCCGCAGGCTGCAGCAGACGTTTATATTGAGTGGAATCGTTCCAAATGGGGTGTTCCCGACGTTACAGCTCCGGATATTCAAATAACCCATTTTGGTGACTATGATGCAAATACCATTCCTGGTGTTGAAACTGAAGATTCTCCTACTGGTATCACCAGGATCTCTGATGTGATCGAGGACTTTTCCTATACCAAATCCCTTCCTTCCCACATTGACGGTAAACCGGTTGGTGCCCTGCACTGGGTGGATATGGATTATGAACATGACACACAATTGTCCCTTGTTAAGGATGCCTACAATGGAATTTTTCATTCGGGTGTGAAACCGGTTGAAGCAAATAGCCTGTTTGTATATCCTAACCCTGTTAAATCAATTCTGAACGTGAAGAATGCAAAGAATGCCGACATCACCATCATGAATCTGGATGGCCGTGTTGTAAAAAGCGTAAGGAATGTTTCCAGTGTGAATGTTTCCGATCTTGCTGATGGTTTGTATACTATTACTATCAAGGAAGGAAATACTGTTTCAAAACAAAAGGTTCTTATTTCAAAGAATTAACGGCTTAGCATTGCTTTTGCTAAATAAAATTCAGGGTGGCCTTTGCCACCCTGTTTTTTTTTGGTATAATTGATATATCGGAAAAACTCACCAGCATATCGACCATATGAATGATAAGTTTATTTCATAATCGGAAACAGGTATTACTCCGGAAATTTATCCTATGAAAAAAATCAGTCTGTTCATCGGAATTTTCTCTCTGGTGTATTTGTCTTGCAGCACTGACAGGAATATAAAAACATTTCTTCCTGAGCAAGTAAATTATGTAGGACCAGGGGAAGACTATTTCTTAGGTAGCGGAGTTTCAGGTGCGATGGGCAATGCCAGTGGAGTTTGGACGGCTTTGCTGGGGCCAAATTATACTCACCCGATTTTCTTAAGAAAGAAATACTCAGCATTAGTCTTGATGGCAAAGAGATTGATATCATGCCTGATATGCATCGCGGAAGAAGAACAGGCATCTATTATGGCAAAATGGAGGTAACCGGCATAACAATCTATCTCATTGATTTTACCAATGATAAAATGCCCTGGGTCACCCGTTTTGTTTCGGTTAAGAATAATACGGTCAAGACACATAAAATAAGTATAAGGGCAAGCATAACAGCTGATAATAGTAATCCGGTCATTATCCGTAATTCGGCGGTTTCTCTCCATGCCGACACCAGCAAATGGACATTTGATTCCATTAACAAAGAATCAAAAAACTGGGCTGACAGATATTCCATGATAAGTAGGGAAGAGGTGGAAGATTTGAACTGACTGAAATTTTCTGATCTTTTAGGTTGCTTTAACTGGCACATGATCGTTCATTTTGTGCAAAAGAATGTTCAGAATACCCATTGATTTAATATTCACCACGGATTAATTTTAGAAGGATATAATTGGTTCGCGACACAAAAATGTTTCGGGCGTTTGTATACCTATTTCATGCAATTCTTTTAGAATAATTCTTTTTTCAAATAATGAAAGTTATACGCTTTTTACTGGTCCTTGTTTTAAACGGTTTTTTGCTGCGGGCTGCCGAAGTGGAAAACCTGCGATGCGAGTACCTCTCTAATCCCCTCGGAGTAGACGTCTCTTCACCCCGTTTAAGCTGGATGATTGTTTCTTCCGTACGTGGTGATTTGCAGAAGGCCTACCAGGTAGTGGTTTCCTCCTCACGGGAGTTGCTGGCAAAGGACGAGGGAGACATGTGGAATACGGGTAAAGTTGAATCTGACCAGTCAATTCAGGTGGAGTATAATGGAAAGGTCCTGCATTCAGGTTCCTGCATATTTCTGGAAGGTAAGGATATGGGATGCTGAGGGAAAGGTCTCTGCCTGGAGCGAGCCGGCGCGGTGGTCAATGGGATTGCTCCAGCCTGCAGATTGGATGAATGCCAGATGGATCGCATACAAGGACGGCGACACCTGGAAAAAGGAATGGAAACAACATAAGGATTCCGAATTAAATAATGCCCGGCCGGCCGAATGGCCAAACACGTCATGGCCATGGCTTACCGGGAAGGACAGCACCATTTTTACCCTGTATGAAATGGCTGAGCCAAAATATGATCCATCACCGCTTTTCAGGAAGGAGTTTGTCGTAAATAAAAAAATCCGCTCTGCCAGTCTCTATATATGCGGACTGGGATATTATGAGGCTTTTCTGAATGGTGCTAAAATCGGCAACCATGTGCTTGACCCTGCCTGGACCAATTTTGAAAAGCGCTCACTTTATGTTACATACGATGTTACCAGTTTATTGCTCAGGGGCGAAAATGCCATTGGGATAATGCTCGGAAGGGGACAATATAATCCCTTGTGCAACGATATCTGGGGACTCAGCAAATCGGCCTGGGTAGACCAGCCAAAGGTTATTGCCCTGCTGGCTATTGAATATATCGGACGGAACCACAACCACGTGTAATTACAGATGATAGCTGGAAGACCTCTGGCGGGCCGATTGTTTATGACGATACAAGGCACGGGGAATTATATGATGCACGGCTGGAACAAAAAGGCTGGAATTCACCTGCGTTTAACGACAGCAAATGGAAAAATGCAGCCATTGTTCAGTGGGATGCCCCGTTGGAATCGCAGATGATGCCACCTGTAAGGTGTTTTGAACCGATTACCCCGGTGAGAACATTTGAAAAGGGAAACGGAATCACCCTTTATGATATTGGCAAAAATATCGCCGGATGGGCCAGGGTAACTGTGCATGGAAAGGCCGGTGACAAGGTGCTGGTTGAATATTGTGAAACGCCTTCAGATTCAATACTGCTTCCGGATTTAACTCCTTCAAGGTTTCAATATAATATTAAGGATAAACACTATGCCTCATTTTACGATAAGTGTGTAAATGTCAGGCAGCAAAACGGGTATATCCTGAAAGGCGAGGGTGACGAGACCTTTGAATGCCATTTCTCCTACAAAGGTTTTCAGTTTATACGGATAACCGCCGCACCTGAAGTTGAGATCCTCGAAGTGAAAGGAATCCCTGTTCATACGGATGTTGAAATTAACGGAGGGTTTACCTGTTCCAATGAGGTGATCAATCAAACACAGAGCAACGCTGTAAACAGCTTGCTCAACAACTACCATAGCATTGCAACGGACTGTCCGCATCGTGAAAAACAGGGCTGGACGGCAGACAATTATATTTCTTCCCAGGCGGCCATGTATAATTTCAACATGGCTGCCTTTTACAACAAATGGCTTACCGACCTGGCCGGCACCCAAAGTCCGGAAGGTGGTCTGAATACAGTTGCCCCGTCAACAAATTATGATAAAAACGCATCTACCGTCTGGCCTGCAGCAATTGTTTTTATTCCGTGGGATATGTATGGGTTTTATGCCGATACCCGGACATTGTCGGAGAATTACCCCACTATGGTGAAATTTGTCAAAAGCAGCCTGCTTCGCCAGGTAAAAGACAAACCTGAGATTATTAGTGAGGTCCTTGGTGACTGGCTGGCTCCCATTATGACGCTGAGTGACACCATGCGCAACAATACCATGGCGCCCCCTGAAGGAATGACGCTGTATGCAACTGCCTCTCAGTATCTTATGGTTAAGCCGGTTGTCCGGAATCAATACTATCCTTGGCAAGCCAGGTGAATCAAAGGAAATGGACGATTGGGCAGCAAGGATCGGACAAAGCTTTCAGAATGAGTTTTTTGATGAAAATGACAGGCATTTATCATGGTGAAAAACCAACTGCATACAGGCAATCTGCCAACATTGTCCCGCTGCAATACGGGCTTGTGCCAGCTGAAAACAAGAGCAGGGTTCTATCTAATCTTTTGCAGGATATCCATGCCCAGGGAGACCGGCTGGGTACAGGTTTTATGGGGACAGCAGCCCTGATGGATTACCTTCCTGAAGAAGATCCTGAATTGGCGTACACCCTGGCTACACAGAAAAATTACCCGGGATGGGGATATATGATTGCACAGGGAGCAAATTCGATGTGGGAGAGCTGGGATGGTTATGATTCCCGTAACCATACGCCATTTTGCCTGATCAGCGGGTATTTTTATCAAATACCTTGCAGGAATACAGACAGATCCCGCTTACCCAGGATTTAAGCATTTCATGATCAATCCCTCGGTTGTTGGCGATCTTACCTATGTGGATGCCTGGCATGATGCTCTTTACGGACGAATTAAAAGCAGCTGGAAACGCGAGAACGGAAAGCTTATCCTGGAGGTTTCCATTCCGGTTAATACTACGGCAACTATTTATGTGCCTTCTGTTCCGGGTTCGATTATAACCGAGTCGGGAAGTCCGGCCGAGAATGCGGAAGGTGTTGAATATGTGAGGGAAGAGAATGGCAAAGCCATTTTTGAAGTCGGATCGGGAAATTATTCCTTTCAGTCAATGATATATTAAACAGGTAGAAACTAATATGAAGCAAATCAGTAATTCTATTCATCTGTGTCGTATGGATTTTTATTCTAAATGGATGCAATACTGCTCATGCGAATGTATTAACCTCTGGAAATCATAAAACAAGACATGAAAAAGGTTATGCCAGTGAAGATCCAATTGAATCCAAATGGTTTTGGGGTTTTGACAACTGGAATGACAGGGAAGGATGGACTCTTCCTGGTATTCTGAACGGGACTGTAAGCGGAGGATGCTCTCTGGCTGACCATCCAGACAGAAAAAAAAGATTCCGTAGAATCATGGAGGACTCAGATTTGGGGCTCAGCACCAAATTATATGCTGGTCTCTCCTAAAGAGTTGATGATTCCAGCCGAACAATATAACAAAATTGTTATCCGGCTGAGAAATCTTTCCCCGGAAACAGATGGTTTTATTTTTTGGCAGACAATACAGAAGCCTGGTGAGGATGCAGGATCTGTTCGTTTCACGATGAAACCGGATTGTAAAGAATGGCAGGAGGTTGTTTGTCACATGGATAACCGGTGGAAAGGGACTATTGACCAGATTAAGATCCTGCCGGCGCAAATGTGGCAAAGAGGGGATATCTGGATTGACTGGATTGCTGTTACCAAGGGTGAATTTAAACAGGCAGGCCGACGTCCTGATGTTTGCAGCGACAGTGTTGTGCCGCAAATACACTTACCGGGAATTTCACAACAGGATTTTAAGGATGCCTTTAATGTATTGGATGAATGTATTAGTTACAGACGTACCCTTAAATGGTTTTAATTATCCATATATGGCACCCGGTGGTGCATACGGCTCAAACTGGTGGCAACTGGATGGGAGTTTAAATGTTGCCGGAGCAAAATGGACAAATCAAAAATTTGTAGAGGATATTATGCGTGGTTTTGCAGAGGTTCAGGCCCAGAATCCGGATGGCAGAATTGACCTTTGGGGCGGCTCACAACACGCGGGCAGGTGGCAGATGTCAGCAGTCTTCCCAGATACTTTGAAGCAGCTTATGATGTTGCCAGGCGCAGTAATGATTCATTACTGCAGAATATCATCTTTGAATCAATGAAAAAGTATCTCGAATATTGGTTTTCTTCAGCGAAAAGGGATAAAACGACCGGACTCATTACAGGTGTATTTGAAGAGTCACTTTAGCAATATTCCTAAGAAGTCGGGTCCCTCGCACCCATTGACCTGAATGTTGCAGTTGCTATCGGGTGTTATAACACCAGCCGGCTTGCAGCATATGTGGGCAAAGCCCGCGGAGGCGGACAGGTATCTCAATGATTTTAAGCAACTGTCATCAAGCATCAATCAATACCTGTGGAGCGAGGAAGACCATGTTTATTACAATTACTATGTTCTTGAGAAAAAGCATGAAAGACGTTTGCTGTGTACGACTTTCGATCCTTTGCTGCTTGGCATTGCTCCTCCTGACCGGGTGGAGAAATTAATTCCGGTTTTATTGAATCCTTCTCTTTTTAACTGGGGCACACGTCCGTTAACAACAATTGCCAGAACAGAACCGGATTATGTGGAAGCAACCGGAGCCTATGATGGCCGGGCCTGGTTCGGAGATATCTGGACTTTACGTAACCTTCCTGTTATCAATGGTTTGGAAGATGCAGGGAAACATGATCTGGCAGCTGAATTAACATGGTCAACCATAAAAACTTTTAACTCGAATTATTGTGAATATATAGTTCCCAGCACAGGTTCAGGCGAAGGTGTTCAAAGATATGGGTGGTCAGCCTCACAATACATCCAGGCAATTATTGAAAATCTGTTTGGAATTGATTATGATTTCCTGAATAAGAGACTCCGCATAGTACCACATATTCCAAAGGAACTCATGAAACAGGAAATCGAAATCAATAATTTAATAATTCCATCTGAAAATGATCTGAGACTTGACCTGAAGATAAAGCAAGTAAAGGAAGGCAAGGCAATCATTACAATTAAACTGAATGGAAAATTGCCACAGGAAATGTTGGAAATAGGCCTTCCGGCTGATCGGGTAAAACAGGTTGCCATTAACAGACAATGCAGGAAAAAGGATACTGCCTGTGACCCAAATTGATGAGCTTAAAGGTGTTTCAGGTATAAAGACAGGAATGACGGATTATGTTGAATTGGTTTTTGAATGACACCCCATCGGGGTGGTGGTGGGGGGGACCCCTCGGGTGGATTAATTTTGTGTAAAAGAAAATTCCAAATAAAATAATTACTAATATGAAAAATATGCGCGGACAAATCCTTTATCTACTTCTTTTCTTCATGGCATTGAACATGGCTTTAACAAGCTGTTCTTCGGAAAAGAAAAATTATGCAAAAGCAGATCTGGCTGCTGGTTTCATTGCCCCGCCTGATTCCGTTCGCCCGGGTGTATACTGGTATTTTATGGATGGTAATCTTTCCCGTGAGGCGATGACGGGTGATCTGGAATCAATGAAAAAAGCCGGTATCGGACAGGTTGTTTTCCTTGAGGTAAACGTTGGGTCTGCCCCGGGGCTCAGTTGATTTTTTAAGTGAGGAATGGCAGGACCTGTTCAAGCATGCCGTGCGCGAAGCTGAGCGAATTGGTATAGAGATTACGCTGGGTATTGGACCGGGATGGACTGGCAGTGGTGGCCCCTGGGTAAAACCGGAACAATCGATGATGCATTTGATGGCAAGTTCAGTGGAAGTACAGGGCCCTTCAAAATTCTCAGGCAAATTACCTGTACCGGAAAATTACAGGCCTTATTTTGGAGAGGAATCTGTTCCTGATAACCTGAAAAAAATCCGGCAGGATTATTATCAGGACGTCATCGTTCTTGCGTATCCAACTCCCGCAAAAGACGAGAGAATTGCAGACATAGGTGAAAAGGCATTGTATTACAGGGATCCCTTCAGTTCAATGGATGGAGTGAAACCGTTTTTACCAACCTCTGCAGAATTTGATAACCTTCCTTCGAATTCCACCATTGATAAAAGCAAAATCATTGACATCACAAAGTATCTTAAACCGGGTGGAAATCTTACCTGGGAGGTACCGGAAGGTAAATGGACCATCATGCGATTCGGAAAGCGCAACAATGGGGCTGTAACCCGTCCTGCACCAGAGCCGGGACTGGGTTTTGAAAGTGACAAGTTTGATACGGCCGCCTTTGATGCACATTTCGACCAGTTTGTCGGGAAGCTTCTGCGCAAAACAGAACCCCGCCTGAATAACAGGCATGCAGGATGGACGATGCTGCACATGGACAGCTGGGAAATGAGTTCCCAGAACTGGACCGGCAATTTCAGGCAGGAATTCACTGAACGCAGGGGTTATGACCCGATGCCATACTTGCCGGTTTATACGGGAAGAGTAGTGGGCACCATGGAGGAAAGTGAGCGGTTTTTGTGGGATGTCCGTTTGACGTCGCAGGAACTGGTGATTGAAAACCATGCCATGAGGGCAAAAGAACTGGCCCATAAATACGGGATGGGACTGTCAATTGAACCTTATGATCTGAATCCATGCGCGGACCTGCCCCTGGGTGAGGTAGCCGATGTTCCCATGTGTGAATTCTGGACTAAGGGCCTTGGTTTCCGTACTGCCTTCAGTTGTTTTGAAGCAGCATCGCTTGCCCATGTGCAGGGCTTGCCGGTTGTTGCAGCAGAATCGTTCACAGCCGGATTCGATGAAGCATGGAAGATTTATCCCGGTGCCATTAAGAACCAGGGCGACTGGGCATTTTGTACAGGGATTAACCGGTTTGTTTACCATACTTTTGCCCATAAGCCATATGGCGATGAGCTGAGGCCTGGTATGACAATGGGTCCTTATGGCGTGCACTGGGACCGGGGACAAACATGGTGGCCGATGGCTAAAGGCTTATCATACGTACGTTTCACGCTGTTCCTATATGCTTCAGCAGGGACATAATATTGCCGACATACTTTATCTCACTCCTGAAGGTGCGCCCCATGTTTTTCAGGCACCTGTTTCAGCGTGGGAGGGGAATGATACAATTCCCGACCATAAAGGCTATAATTTTGACGGGTGCTCACCCAATATGCTGATATCAAAAGCAGAAGTCAAAAACAGTAAAATTGTCTTTCCCGGCGGGGCTTCCTATTCAATTCTTGTTCTGCCGTCCATCGAAACAATGACACCCGAACTTCTGTCCAAAATTGAGCAGTTGATCAGGGAAGGAGCTATTGTAATGGGCATGCCACCTAAGAAATCGCCCAGCCTGGTAAACTATCCTGTTTGCGATCAGGAAGTCGGGAAAATGGCTGAAAAAATCTGGGGACCCGGAAATACAGCTGAACTGAATCAGCCTCGTTCCTTTGGAAAGGGTGAGTTATACAGGACAGAAATAAAGAACAAAGAACTTTATCCCGACTATGAGTCTACCGCTTCAATTCTTAGAAAGAAGAATATCGTTCAGGATTTTACTTCTTCAGGAAATGAGATTCGATTTATTCACCGGTCAACCGGGGATAAGGAAATCTACTTTGTTTCAAACCGCACGGGAAAGAAAGTAAAAACAGTTTGCACCTTCCGTGTTGACAAGGGTCAGCCGGAGTGCTGGGATCCGGTGACAGGTGAAATGCAGAAATTATCTGAATTTGAACAAAAGGAACATGAAATGGTGATCCCTTTGAATTTCGATACAGATCAGAGTTATTTCATCATTATTGATCAAACCGGGGTAAAGAAAGAGAATATTGCTAAAAATATTGCACAGTCAGGTGAGCTCTTAGAGATCTCGGAATTAAAGGGTAACTGGACCGTCTTTTTTGATACTGCCTGGGGCGGACCCGGCAAGGTGAAAATGGACAGTCTGGTTGACTGGTCGAAACAAAAAGAACAGGGAATTAAGTATTATTCAGGAATGGTGACGTATGAAACCAGTTTCAATTTACCTGAAAACATTGATACTGCTAAGTCCGGTGACCTTTATCTTGATTTATCCAACAGTTTATAATATGGCCCGTGTAAACCTCAATGGCAAAGATCTGGGTGTGGTATGGACTGCCCCATGGAGGGTGAAAATTTCGGGTGCCGTAAAGAAAACTGATAATCGCCTGGTGATCACAGTTGCCAATCTTTGGGTTAACAGGCTGATTGGCGATGCATTCAAGCCCTATGACGGTGCTGTTAATAACAAATGGCCGGAATGGTTGCTCAAGGGACTTCCACGAACGAGCGGGCGGTATACTTTTACTACTTATGATTACTATAAAAAGGATGGAACCCTGCTTAAATCAGGGCTTATTGGACCGGTGAAAATAATGTCAGCTAAATTGTAAAGCTTTACCGATCAATATAATTCTTTCGCGCTTAATACCACTCAAATGAAAAGGAAATTCAACTTCCTGTTTGCCTTGCTGGGGTTACCATGTTTCCTGTATCAGGTCTTGCCCCAGGTAGCGGAAATGGACTGGAAGTCAATGATGACCATCGCAGAAAGGAAACGCGACGCAGCAAGGCTCCTGCTGCCGCTGCAGTCATATGACGAAACGATCCGCCGCGGTATGGATTTCCTGCTCAAAGACCACCTGAAATGGTTCAAAGGGCCGCCGGCCACGCTCCTTGATGAAAAGGGGCACACCCAGATGCCGTGGGTCTACTATTCGAACCTGCAGCATGATGGCACGCCGTTTCCGAATTCCATCGACCGTTTTGTCTCCTATCCGGCCTTCCACCACGCGCTGCTGATCCGGACCTTCATCGGATACTGGAGATATGCCAATGATAGCACCGGCGCTCCGCGAAGCGGTCAGGCTTGCCGACTGGAACATCGCGCACAGCACGCCCGGCGACTGGGCCTACGGCAGCCTGCCCTACAGCACCTTCCAGGAGAAGAAGCCCGGCGGCTTCCGCGACAAGACCGGCCTGATGCCCGACAAGGCGGCCATCATGGCCTTGGCATATCTCCAGTTGCATGAGGCGACCCATGAAGAGCGGTTCCTGAAGGCCGCCGAAGCCATCGGCATGACCTTGAGCAAACGGCAGCGACCCAATGGCACATGGCCGTTCCGCGTCGATCCCAAGACGGAAAACGTCATTGAGGACTACTCCAGCAGCGTGATCTACGCCGTCATGCTGTTCGAGGCATTGGACAAGCGGAACGGCAATCAACATTATCAGGCCAACCGCGACAAGGCATGGAAGTGGCTGCTCAACGGCCCGATCAAGAACAAGGACTTTCGCGGTTTCTATGAGGACATCGAGGACACGCCATCGAACCGGACAAACTACGATTGCCTCGACGTGATCCGATACCTGCTGGCCAATCGGACCGACACCAATGGTTACCTTGACATGGCCAGGGAACTCAACGCATGGATCGAGAAAGTGTTTCTGGACAAGATCGAGGGATTTGAACCTGCCGAGGGGATTCGCGAGCAGTTGGCCTGTAACGTGGTCATGGGTGTCCACAGCCTGAACTGGGCGTCGATGCTGCTCGAACTCGCAAAAGCAACCGGAGATGAGAATTTGCGGCAACGGGCCGTGCAGACCGCCAACTATGTCACATACTACCTGCAGCCGGACAACCGTATCGTAGTTGGATTCGAATACGAACAGTGGTGGTACAGTTGCCATATGGGGCCGATCCTGTATTTGCTTGATTTCGTACGGAACCAGCCTGGCTTTTAACCTCCGGTTATGTTCTCTAAAATGTATGGCTTAGCAGATCAATATATGTAAAAGAATTACCAGAATACACATTGACTGGATAGTCCTCGGAATTTTAATTTTAGTGAATTATAAACGGATATATAAAATGAAGGCGTGGTATGCGCTTTCATTTTATATATTCAATAGCCACCTGTGATAATAACCATTTAATTCTTTCACGCTTAATATCATTCAAATGAAAAGGATATTCAACTTTCTGTTTGCCATGCTATGGCTACCGTGTTTCCTGTATCAGGCCCTGCCCCAGGTAACTGTTAAACCGGATGCTGATGAAGCCCTGTTTGTTCAAACTGATGCTAAACCGCAATATAAGCGCACGAATTACTCAAACCAATCCATACTGCTTAAAAACGATGGGATACAGCTTCAGATGTTCCGCCGGATTGGTGGTTGGGGTTGGGGTGAGATTTCAACCCCTTCGGGCAAATTGATGGCTGTGCTGGATCATCTGGGAGAAATTATGCTGAGGGATCAGGATATTCCCATGCGGTTTGAAGCTGTGCATGTTGAAAAGAAAACCACCGAACAGGGAGAATCCCTTGTGTTTAAAGTAAAATCGGTGGTTGCCAGGGATAATCTGAAGGGTACTTCATTTGAGCAATGGATGAGTTATCCTTTTACAGAACCCGCCATCACCGGAGAAGTAACAGTAACACTGGACAAGGATAAGCCTGTGATTTATCTGACTTACCGGTTAACGGCAACTGGTAACTATTATGCAAAATATGTCCGTGGTCCCTGGCTTAAAGTGGGAGAAGCCTCCTTTGGAACAAAAAAGGATGATTCAATGCTCCCAGGCGTGGAATGGGTAATGGGTGACGAGTGGTCAAGCGGAATTGACTGGTTTAAGGATCCATGGGCACTGAGAGTAGTACCCCATCCGTATAAGGTTGCGGCTCCCCTGATGGCGTTAAGCTATGAAGGAACAGGGATCGGACTTTCCTGGGATCCGAACCAGGTGGCTACCCGGTGGTTTAATTACAGGACTCAAAGGCCGCAACCTGTATTTGCCACACCCAATTTCGTCGATCGCATGAACAATAGCCTGATGGGCCTGATGATTCCGGATGCATCCATCGAAGGTCATGAAAATGAGATATATGCTGTTCAACCCGTTGAGTTCAAAATCGGTCAGATGATCAATTTCGATGCGGAGATCTGGCTCAGTGAAGGAACCAGCCTGGATGTAATGATCGACTGGGTAAAAAATCATGGATTGCCCAAACCCCCGGAGCCGAAATGGAGCTATAAGGAAACACTGGATAAAATAGCAAATGCTTACAATACCAACATGTGGCATGAGGGTGAAGGATTTGGCATCAAACAGCGGCCCGAAAATAAGATCCGTCCGAGTGTTCCTGAATTCCTTGAGCGCTATGTAAAAGAGAACAAGGGAACCAAGCTGGCCAAAGAACTGCAGGTAAAGCTTGATTGGTGCCGTACACAACAAACTGACCGTCCCGGCAAAAAGCTGGATAAAGATCCGGAAAGGATGATCAAGTATGGTGATGAACTGATCAGCATTCAGCGTGAGAATGGTTCTTTTTATTTTGATCCTGCCGGCCGGCATTATGGAAAAGACGACTTCAGGGTTGCCACTTCCTTTATAGAACCCATGGGCATTGCTTTCGATGACGCATTGGATATAGTGGTTGTCCCCGCACTTTCCCTTCTCGATATTGCCAAAGGAACAGGCAAGGATGTATATCTGCAGGCGGCTAAAAAGGCGCTGGAGTATTGTATGAAAATGGAGCGGCCGGAAGGAGGCGATTTCTGGGAAACCCCCTTGCACGCTCCCAACCTGTTTGCAGCCGGGCATGCTGCCATGGCCTATTATGAAGCTTATAAGGCCACCGGTGACGAACGTTACAAAGACAAAGCCATTCACTGGATCAGAACCCTTATACCGTTTACCCATCTCTGGGAACCGTCTGATGTAAAGATGATATACAACACCAAGCCGGTACTCAGCTCAAGCGACTGGTATTTTGCCAACTGGGTAAGGGACCATGTACAATGGGAAGTACTTGCTGTTTTCAGTGCCTCCGCGGAACGCGGCATCCGTTGGGACCTTGTTGATCCCCAGATCGACTGGAAAAGATACCATGAAGGGATTACAGTAGCTGCCATCCGGTGGATCAATGTACATACGGACAATAACTGGCGTCCGCATAATATCCCCGATACCTATGCCAATTATCTGAAGGGTGATTTCGATTATTGTTATCCCGGACACCCACAACAGCACCACCGGTAATTATGGTGGAATGTTCATTCCTTCTGAACCGATTGCGGTAAATATTTATTCAGTTTTAGACAATATGAAGCAACCATGAGATTTTGTTTTTCTACTGCAGTTTTGTGGATGATCCTCGCATTGTCCTTCTTCTGCAAAACACAATTGATTGCACAGTCCCGCGCTCCGGAAAAGGATCGCCCTTGTTTCATTTTGCTTTTAACGGATGATCAGTCCTACCATCTCTCTCTTATCGGGACTCCGGGCATAAAAACTCCCAACATGGATTTATTGGCAAAGAATGGGATATTTTTCACCAGAGCCTATCAGCCGCAGCATCATGTTCACCCTGCCGGAGCGTCATTCTTACCGGAATGTATCCACATTCAAACGGGCACTGGAGAAACACTTACGGTCCGGGTCTGGGCGATCCGGATATACAATTTAGCAGGCAATCTACTGTGGCAGATTCGGTTGGCGTGCATGAAGATCTTCCCACGCTTATTGAGATCCTGACTGCCCATGGTTACATAACCGGGATAACAAACAAGTTTCATTTAAGCCCGCCGTGGAAGTTTCCTTTTCAGTACCGCTACCCTGATGGAAATACAGATGCCTATCAAACGACTGCTCAATTCATAAAACAGGCGGAAGGGAAATCATTTTTTCTGCAGGCAAATATTGGGTATACACACCGCCCTTTCCGAAAGAATATATCCGAAACAGGGTTGCCCGAAGTTTCTCCCGATGATGGTGCAGATTCCGCCTAACTGGCCTGATACAAAGAATACCCGTGAGGATTATGCAGATTACCTGAGTGCTGTTGAACATGCTGATGATGCTATCGGACAGATTCTTCGGGCATTGGCGGAATCAGGCAGGGCAAACAATACAATTGTGATTTACACCAGCGATCAGGGTTTCTGTTATCACCGTGCCAAGGCCACTACCTATGACTGGGGCGTCCATGTGCCGCTATCATTCACCGGACAAGGAATTATAAGTGGCATTCAGACTTCTGAACTGGCCAGCCATATTGATATTCTGCCCACTGTGCTGGATTTTGCAGGTATTGATATTCCGGCCACTGTTCAGGGGATTTCTCTGCGCAGCCTGCTTGCCGGGAAAACAAAGACAACAGGCCGGGATTTTATTTTTTCAGAGCACAATGCCCACGGTCCGGATCCGGTCGAATATTATCCCACGCGCACGGTTACCGACGGCCGCTACCGTTATATACGCAATCTGCGGATATGAAATAGTCCCGGATTATCCGATAGAGCGGTTTGTTACAGATGAAGTGTTTGCCAATACAGCCAAAGGACTTGCATGGTTACCCCTCGATGCCACACCAGGCGGTGCCTGGGGCAACCTGGCCTTTGCAGAGATCATCCTTAACAAAGAACAATTCCCTGTACAGTATGAATTGCTCAAAGCTACTTTCTTCAGGCCAAAAGAGGAGCTATATGATTTGAAAAGTGATCCGTATGAAATGAAAAACCTTGCGGAAAATTCTGATTACAAAACAACTCGCGACAAATTGAGCAGAGCACTTGATGACTGGATGAAACAGACCGGAGATGATGGAGATCCCCGAAGTCATCCTCGACGAATCAGCCATTAATAAATAACCCCCCTGATATGATGAAGAAAATTATATGCATGCTGCTGGTTAGTCTTCTCTCCTGCATTTTATTGATGACAGGAGTACAGGCACAGAATCCGATATTTCCTCCCGGTTTATATATTGCCGATCCGTCATCGCATGTATGGAATGACGGCAAACTGTATATTTATGGATTCGCGTGACGAAAATCCCGCCTGGTATTGTTCGCATGATCATTATGTGCTGTCGACAAGTGACCTGATCCATTGGGATATTTTTAAGGATGCCTTTGCTTCAGCCGGAAAAAATGACCAGGTTTCCTACAGTGACGATTTTTTGTATGCGCCCGATTGCCAGTACAAAGATGGCACATACTATTTGTATTATACCCTGGCTTCGCCGGTGAATACCGAAGGTGTCGCAACAAGCAAATCACCGTCCGGACCATTTACCAATGGAAAAGTCATCGACCTGGGAGGAATTAATGAGATTGATCCCTGTGTGTTTATTGATGATGATGGACAGGGTTATTATATATGGGGACAGTTTTCTGCCAAAATCGCCAAACTGAAGCCCAACATGACTGAAATCGATAAATCCACGATCAAAGACGGGATCGTAACTGAAAAAGAGCATTTCTTCCACGAAGGCGGATATATGGTAAAGCGAAAGGGGATCTATTATTTTGTCTATGCCCACATGGGCAGGGCAGGAATGCCAACCTGTATCGCTTATGCCACTTCAAAGTCTCCCATGGGTCCGTTTAAATATGGCGGGGTCATTGTAGATAATGATCATTGTGATCCGGGCAACTGGAATAACCATGGTTCAATCATTGAATTCAAAGGGAAATGGTATGTATTTTATCATCGGTCATCCCATAATTCGGTGACCATGCGAAGAGCATGTGCGGAACCGATCACATTCAACGAGGATGGAAGTATCAATGAGGTGGAAATGACCACCCAGGGAGTAGCCGGCCCATTAAATCCCCTTCTTAAAATGGACGCAGAGCGTGCATGTCTGCTTACCGGTAACGTCAGGATAGTGGCGTTCACGGCCGACAACGAAGAACTCACCGGTATTCGTAACGAGGATAAGGCAGGATTTAAGTATTTCAATTTTGAGCCCGGAACCGATAGTATTACTTTCAGGGTAGCCCCGGGCAAGACAGGCGGGAAAATCGATATCGGACTTGATAACAGGTGGGGACCATCCATCGGCACAGTGGATATTCCGGGCAACGGTGATGGCAAGACATGGATTACTGTGAAGGGTAAAATCAGTGAAGTAAAGGGAGTTCATGCCATTTGGCTTCGGTTCAGCGGCACCGGAGAGGATCTGTTCAGCATAGACTGGTTTCAATTCTCAAAACATACCGTAAAATGAAAAGACTATTCTTCGCTCTGCTGTTTGCATCTGCCCTTCAGGCCTATGCGCAAGTATCTCCAACAGGGAAAAGAATTACCGATGGATCGATCCATGCCCTGGGCAATGGAAGAATGTGTATCTATGAACAGGGACCTGATATAGTCACTTCCTATACCGGCCCCTATTCCACTCCTTCATACTTTACCATGCAATGCCTTTCTGATCAGAAAGGCGCTCTTTCTTCACGAAAACCAGGTACGGCTATATGGACGCATTCTTTCAAAAAAGGGGAGGAGAAATTGGCCGAACTGGGAGATTTTGTAGATGCGGAAATTCCCTGTTTTGTTCGCCATGTGCAAACCTCCGCCCCGATGATCTTCAGGTTGAAACTTGAGAAATATGTGCAGCTGATTGATAATTCTGCACGGTTACAGGCAGGTGGAAAGGCAACCGGCCGATTGATGATCGTTCCTCCCGGCACCACTATTTACCAGACGTATGTCTTTCCCCGGCTTTTATACGGGCAATTGGCAGTGACCGGAGCTGCCCGGATCGAAGCAGTTCCTGATTCTGCAATCCTTCGCATTATTTGTGAGCCAGGTGAAAGCTATATCTATCTTGTGGGCGGACCCGGATATGCAGATGTTATCAGCAATACAAACCTGGCTTTGTCTGCATCCCCGCAAAGTATGCTCGAAAGAACCGACAAATACTGGCAGGAATTCACTGCCCGAAGAATTGATTTCAACAAGATTTTACCTGTCTCTCTTCCTCAGCGCGATAAGCTGGTCCGGACTATTGATGAGGTCGCCGTAATGATCAAAGCCCAGCAAAGTTCGGAAGGAGCCGTGCTGGCAGGGTATCCCTATCCTTTGGGCTATGTGCGTGACCAATATGGCGTTTCCCGTGGATTAATTGCACTTGGATTAAACCGGGAAGCCAAAGCCATCCTCAATTTCTACTGGATTATCTGGAAAAGATATGGGTTCATACGCAATGCGCAGGGAATAGGTGTCGATGGTATTTTTCACATTCATGAGAATGATGACGTTGAAATCACGGGGTATTTGATCCTTCAGGCCTTTGACCTGCTTCATGCATCAAAGGATACGGCCTTTGTACGGCAGATTACCCCCATGCTTGACTGGGCCTTTGAAAGACAGAAAAAACATCTCGTGAATGGCATGCTGCCATTTAACGGCGATGAAACTTATGTGGCCGGCGGCATATTACCCCGTTCAACATTGAACGATGGATCGGCCGAAGCTACAATGCTTTTTGCTGAAAGCGGCCAGCAATTTCTCGACTGGGCTTCCGCCAACCATTTTTGGAATGCCGCCAGGGTTGCGGAAAATCAGTCCCTGCTTTCTATTGTCAAAACAAAATTCAAAGAGAACTTCTGGAAGGATGGGGTACTTTGGACCAATAATCCCGACAGGGCAACGTCTGCTGAACTGCCCTTATTCAGGCACGGTGTATGTGAAATGGCAGGGCCCGGGTGCCTGATGTCGAAATACCAGGGAATTGTGTGGACCGAAAGGAATGAGAACAACCGGTATCTGTGTGCCGCCTGCATCAACGGAGCGCCTTTTCCAGAAGCAGAAGCTAAGCAATATAACCTGTTATCGGTTGCCCTGGCTCCTTTTTACATGAATCTCACGGTGATGCCTTTTGAACAGCTTACAGGGGCGGTGTTTGAAATCCGCGACAATTTTGTTGCCACGGGCGCCATGACCTCAAAGCAGGAAATGGCAAATCAAAAGAATGAGATCCGTACGGTTGGGTATGACTACGGATTTCTCCTGAATGCCCTCACCATGCTTGATAATGCCGATGCCAGCCGGGTGTATGACAAGACCCTTTCTGTGGTTGACCAGGAAGGATCCTGGTCAGAATATTATCTGAACGACAAACCGAGTGGTACACGATGCCGTCCCTGGGAGAGTGCTATCAATATTGAAGCTGTGATCAACTGGGCAAAAGCCTACAAACCCGCTGGCAAAAAATAACCTGAAACCTAACTATATAAGATAAACAAATGCTATTTAAAATGAACAGACGAACGAATTCCATGATGTGGCTGCGCACACTGGCCCTGCTATTGTTGCCCGCCCTGCTGATGACCAACTGTAAGAAATCCGTGGTATCTGAAAACCAGGATCCTGTTACGCCTGAACAGCTTGAGCAGGGTTTCGTGACTCCCCCTGATTCAGTAAAACCCTGGGTATACTGGTACTGGATCAGTGATAACATGTCGAAAGAGGGTATAACAAAAGATTTAGAGGCAATGGCCAGGATTGGGATCGGCGAGGCCCTGATCGGAAATATAGGCCTGCCGGATATGTCGTATGGAAAAATTCCTATTCTCAGTGAAGAATGGTGGCAGATGATTGAGCACGCGATTCGTGAAGGAAAAAGAGTAGGTGTGAATATCGGTATGTTCAATTGTCCGGGCTGGAGCCAGAGTGGCGGACCCTGGGTAAAATCCACCGAAGCTATGCGTTACCTCGTTAGCAGCGAAACCGTTGTTGAGGGCGGGAAACAGATTGTTCAGAAGTTGGTACAGCCTAAATCCCTGTTTCAGGATGTAAGGGTCATTGCATATCCTGCTCCCCTGGATGATCAGCTGACTATAGCCTCAGTGAAACCGAAAGTATCTACAATACCTGCCCTGGGCAATGCAAAATTAATGTTCGACGGGGATACCACCTCTGTATGTTCATTCAGCGGTGCCGGCAGCAGCAAAGCCATCACCATCGATTTCGAAGCACCTGCTGATTTTACAGCCAGAAGTCTGGTGTTATACCCTGCAAAATCTCCTTTTGCTGCTGATGTCGACTTGCTTGTCAATGAAAACGGTACATACAAAAGCATTAAAACCTTCCGGTTCGATCGAAGCAATCCGGCTGTTAATGTTGGCGATATTCCCTATGGCCCGGTCTCCGTTGCTTTTGATGAAATCACAGCCAAAAAATTCCGTCTTGTATTCAGTAATTTCAATCTTACAAACTTTTTATCTACCACCGATGCAGCCGGCCTGAATGTGGGAATCGCAGAGATCAGTCTTTCCTCCTCTCCACGGTTGGAATCTTATATTGAAAAACAACTGGGAAAAATGTGCCAGACTCCTTTCCCATTATGGAAAGAGTATCAATGGAATACACAACCCGAAACCGGGAGTGCAGATATGAAAATCGATCCCAAAAAAGTGATCGATCTCAGTAAGAATCTGACCCCCGACGGAACACTCACCTGGGATGCACCTGCCGGCAAATGGATCATCATGCGCATTGGTGTTACTCCTACAGGAACCAAAAACAGTCCCTCAGCTCCCTATGCAACGGGATGGGAAGTGGACAAGATGAGCCGTGCCCCTCTTAAAAATCATTTTAATGCCTTTATCGGTGAATTGCTCAGGAGAATGCCTGCTGAAGATCGTACAGCTTTGAAGCATGTTGTAATGGATAGCTATGAGATGGGTTCACAAAACTGGACAGACGGACTGGATGAAGACTTCACGAAGAAATACGGATACGACCCGATTCCCTGGTTACCTGTTCTTTCAGGCAGGATAGTGGCCTCTGCCCAGGAATCCGATCGTTTTCTGTGGGACTTACGCCGGATTATTGCCGACCGGGTTGCTTATGACTATGTAGGTGGATTGCGCGATTTAAGCCAGGAACAAGGACTTCGCGTATGGCTTGAGAACTATGGCCACTGGGGCTTTCCTTCGGAATTCCTGATGTATGGCGGACAAAGTCATGATATCGGAGGTGAATTCTGGAATGAAGGGGAACTGGGGAATATCGAATGCCGTGCTGCTTCTTCTGCAGCACATATATATGGTAAAAGAAAGGTCTCTGCTGAATCCTACACTTCTGCCGGACTGATCTACCAGCGATTCCCCGCCATGCTTAAGAAAAGAGGAGACTGGAGCTATACCGAGGGCATCAATCATGTTGTGCTTCACGTGTATATTGAGCAGGCCTATGAAGACAGAAACCCGGGTATCAATGCATGGTTTGGCACTGAATTCAACCGCAAAAATACATGGTTCGATCAGGCAAAAAAGTGGATCGATTACCAGCGCCGCTGCATGTTCATGTTGCAAAGGGGTGTAGCAGTAAATGATGTATGTTATTTTATCGGTGAGGACGCACCCAAAATGACCGGAACACGAGATCCGGCCCTTCCGAAAGGGTATACATTTGATTATATCAATGCAGAAGTACTTATGAACCGGGTTACTGTGAAGGACGGAAACCTTGTATTGCCCGATGGCATGTCATACAGGATGATGGTACTCCCCCCGCTTGAAACCATGCGGCCGGAATTACTCCGCAAAATAAAGCAACTTGTATCGGAAGGGGCTTCAGTATATGGACCGTCCCCCGAGCGTTCGCCCAGTTTGCAGAATTTTCCTGAATCTGACAATGAAGTAAAGGCGCTGGCCTCGGAGCTTTGGGGACAGGTAGATGGCAAAACAATACAATCAGCCAAATTCGGAAAAGGCATGATCCTGAACGGACTTGATTTGAAGGCCGCCCTTGACAAGGTAGGTGTGTTGCCCGATGTTTCAGTTTCTGAGAGTACTCCATTGTTGTGGATGCATCGTCGCTTAAATGATGTTGAGATTTATTTTATCACAAATCAAAGCGACAGCGTGCTGATCATGGACGCAGGATTCAGGGTGGAGGGCATGCAACCCGAACTTTGGGATGCAGTTACAGGTACAATGCGCGAATTACCAGCCTTTACGCAGGAAGGCGCTGTTACAAGGATTCCCCTTACACTGGCACCCAGTGGCAGTGCTTTTATAGTATTCAGAAAAAGCGGGATGCCTGCTTCTGATAAAATGGAAGACAATTATCCCCCTGCCACAACACAGTTGCAGTTTCATCACCATGGCAGGTTATTTTTGATGCAGCACAGCGTGGACCGGATAAGCCGGTGACAATGGCCACGCTTGAAGACTGGTCGAAGAGCAAGGATGAAACAATCAGGTATTATGCGGGATCGGCAGTATATCTCAACAAAGTTGTTCTAAGCGCTGTACCCGAGGGAGAAACAATATACCTCGACCTGGGAAAGGTGGCCAACATGGCCGAAGTGAAGGTAAATGGCCAGTCTGCCGGAGGCGTATGGACACCGCCATACCGTGTTGACATTACCAAACTGGTGACTGCCGGTGAAAACAGCATTGAGGTGACTGTGGTTAATAACTGGGTTAACCGTCTGATCGGGGATAGCAAATTACCCGAAAAAGACAGGAAGACATGGATCAATGTCAATGACATCAAACCAACGGATCCGCTCCAATCCTCAGGCCTCCTTGGACCGGTTTCTATTATGTCGGTAAAGTATTAGAAGCAGGATAGCCCGGTACAAAGGGGTAAATAGGTAACATAAGCACGAAGTGCTTAATCTCAATAACCGCCGGTGCAACCGGCGGTTCCGCGGTAAGTAGGTAACATAAGCACGAAGTGCTATAATCTGAATAACCGCCGGTGCAGACCCGGGGGAAAGGAGTGTAAAATCAAAAAAAAATGAAAACGAAAAACGATATCAGTATAAAGTGGCCCCGGGTGCTTAGCTTTTTTGTTTCTGTCTTCATTGCATTTCCTTTCATTTCTTTGCAGGCACAGGTTAAATATGTTCCTGAGAACGAACTTCTCGAAGCCCGGATGGGCGTGGAGCGGGTGGCGCGGTATTTTCTGCCGGCATATGCAACTATGGCGGGCAGCAACAACGAAACCCGCTGGGTGCAAATTGACCTGGGAACAGAGAAAAAAATAGACGGGATAAAACTGTTGCCGGGAGTTCAGGGCTGGGGACCTGCTGCCGGTGGATTTCCTTCACGATTCAGACTTGAAGTTTCAAACGATATGGATTTCAGCCATTCCATTATGTACGAAGATTATACCCTGAAAGAAGAATTTCCGAATCCGGATGATCAGGTTTGCACGTTTGCGTCGAAAATAGCATATGGGAGATATATCCGCTTGACAGCCACACAACTTCGGGATAATAAACTGGCCATGACCAAGATCATGGTACTTTCCGACGGCAAAGACATTGCAGAGGGATGCCCGGCTACAGAATCAAATCCTGGCAAGGATTCGCACATTGAATTGCTGACCCGGGCACCCCGTCCGCAGGGCGAATTCGTCATAACCAATAATCCTGAAAATGTGATGCCGGTTGAAACCTGGAAACCGGTATCGTATAAGGCCCGGACACCGATGGGAGGAGTACAGCTTGGCGAAGGGCTGTTTAAAACAATCATGGATAACAATATCAGTTACCTGATGAACTCGTTTACCTTCGACCAGATGGCACGTAATTTTCGGGTAAAGGCCGGACTGCCTGTTGAACCTCTTGAGGATCGGCTGAAAAACATGTGGTTTCAAATTCTTCCGGGATCTGAAGCCGCACGGTTTTTAACCGGGGCGGGAAATACGTTGCGATGGGTTGAAAATGCCGATTTAAGAAAAAGGATGGATGATATTGTCGATTTGATTGATCAGTGCAAAGAACCTGATGGCTATTTGATGGCATTCCCTAAACATACGATGTTCGACTATGAAAATGGCGCATACATGAGGTCATGGGTATCCCAGGGACTAATAGAAGCTGGCTATGCCGGAAACAAAAAGGCATTTCCATTGCTGCGGGGATTCTATGACTGGTTCGACAACAGCGAGTATCTTCCTGAAATGTTACGACGTGTAAGACAGGGAACGCAGGGAATAATCCCGATAACAAGAACCTACTTTTCGCCTGTAGGGAAACCAAAGGATATTCAGGTGGTACAACAATATTTTCAGGAAAACTACTGGATGCAACAACTGGCAAACAGGGATACCAAAGCTATCTGGTTATATCCATATGATCGCCCGCACAACTATCTGGTTACCGGAATCGAACCCTATCTTGATCTGTACCGTGCCACCGGAGCAAAAAAATATCTTGATGCTGCTTTGGGTGCATGGGATTTATATCACGACAACTGGGAGCATATCGGGGGATCACTTGCCATAAACGAAGGGGCATTTCTGTATGAACCAAAATCCTACTATCTGCGACACGAGACAGGGGAGTTATGCGGAAATTCGTTCTGGATGAAGCTCAATCAACGTTTTCATTTGCTTTATCCCGAAGAGGAAAAATATGTTAATGAAATAGAGAAATCAATCTATAACGTCGCCATCGCCAATCAATATGGGCCGGAAGGGATTCGCTACTTCGCAAAATTGGTTGACCGCAAATATGTCGACCACGTTCCAAACACCCATCACTGCATGAATACGTGTTGCGAAGGGCAGGGCACCAGGGTGTTCGGTTCACTCCCCGAATACATCTATTCTGTTGCTGAAGATGGCATTTTATGTGAACTTATATGCCGCCTCCGAAATAAAATACCTTCTGCAAAACAAGTCCATGAGCCTTACAATGAACACGAAATTTCCTTACGATTCGAAAGTAGAAATGATCGTTGAAAATGAGCATGCCACACAATACAAGATTCGAATTCGTGTTCCGTCATGGGTGTCGGAGAATATGTCCATAATGGTTAATGGATAGCGAAGTGGGTAGAGGAAAGCCCGGAACTTATTTCATTGTTGACAGAAAGTGGGAAAATGGTGATATAATTTCATTTAACCTGCCGATGGATTTCAGGATAACAAAATATACCGGACTTGAAAAGGGCTTTGAAGATAATCACTATGCCATTGAGTATGGACCTGTCTTAATGGCAATGGTTGGAGTGAAAGCAAAGAAGTCAGATATTGGCGTGAAAGCAAGTCCTGAAAATATCAAAGAACTGCTCAGACCGGTTCAGGGAAAACCATTGCATTTCTCTATTGAAGGAAACAGTGAATTCGAATACTGGCCTTATTTTGAAGTACAGGAAGAGCCGTTCTCCTGTTTTCCCGAGTTCTTTAATCCATCAAAGTAAAAAATTTCTTATGAATGAAAATGTGATAAATATTCAACCCGTCAGTGGTTATCAATCTCTCCTGCATCACTTCACCCGGGGTTGCACCCGGCGATATTCACATTCAATTGCTCAGTGGTTGAACAGGATGTTTTTGCTCCCGTTAATGCTCACATTAATTATAATTTCAGGATGTGAAAAACCGTCCATGCTGATCACCGGCCTTAAAGTTGAAAACTGCACAGAACCGGTGAATGTGGACGTCCAGACTCCGGTACTCAGCTGGAAACTGGTACCTGCCAAAGCCGATTTACGCAACCTCAGCCAGAGATCCTGGCAGGTGATGGTAGCCAGCAGCCCGGAATTGCTGAAGAAAGACCAACCCGATCTTTGGAACAGCGGGGTGGTGGATTCATCGGATGCCATGCGGGTGATCTATGCCGGTAAAAAGCTGCATTCAAGGCAGCAATACTTCTGGAAGGTCAGGATCGCTGACCAGGATCACAATCTTTCATCATGGTCAGAAACGTCTTCCTTCGCAATGGCCCTGCTGAATAAAAGCGACTGGAACGGTGCTCAATGGATCGGCCTGAAAGAAGACACCTGTTCTTCTCCACTTCGATCCAGATCATTTCTTACTTTCACCATGAAGTCGCCGGAAATGAGAACATCCTATCCTTCCCCGCTTTTCAGAAAACAATTCATAGTGTCCGGCAAAATAAGCCGGGCCATGGCGTATGTTTCGGGACTTGGTTATTCAGAACTGTATGTGAACGGGGAAAAATCGGGAGAAAATGTACTTGATCCGGGGCAGACAAACTATGATGTACGCGCATTTTATGTAACGCATGATATCACCGGCATGCTCAACAAAGGAGAAAATGTAATCGGTGTTATGCTGGGCAATGGATTTTACGGACAGAACATTGCATTTGTCGATTGGCTGAATTACGGTGCACCACGGCTGAAATGCAAGATATGGATAGAATATGAAAATGGTGAGTCTGATTCATTGGTTTCGGGAATTGACTGGAAGGCGGGTACAGGTGCTGTTATGTTCAACAATGTATACGGTGGTGAAAGTTATGATGCGCGCTATGAAAAAGTGGGATGGAATAAGCCGGGATATGATGATGCATCCTGGCAGACAGCCGTGGTGGTTGATGCTCCTACTGACAGCCTGTGTTCACAAATGATCCCTCCGATAAAACGGATGAAAACATTGAACCCTGTGAAGGTATTTCCGGCATCCGGCGGAAGATGGATTGTAGATATGGGACAAAACATCGCCGGATGGGCAAGGATCAGGGTAAAAGAAAAGGAAGGTCAGCAGATCACCATGCGTTTTGCCGAGAACCTGGATTCCCTTGACAGGGAACTGGATTTTGCTTCCCTGGGCCATCAGCATACGGGAATGATACAAACCAATATTTATATATGCAAAAGCAGCGACTGGGAGGAATGGGAGCCCCGTTTTACCTATGCCGGTTTCCGTTATGTAGAGGTCACAGGCCTTAGTCAAAAACCTGATTCCAGCATAATCCGGGGAATCCTGGTCTGTTCATCAGTGGAACGTACCGGTCACTTTACTTCCTCGGATACCCTGATGAATAAAATATACCAGAATTCTCTGTGGACCATCGAGGATAACCTGCATAGTATCCCCGAAGATTGTCCGGCTCGTGAAAAATGCGGTTGGCTGGGAGATGCACATGGAACGGCTGAAACAGATCTATATAATTATGATATGGCCAATTTCTTTGCCAAATACATGGACGATATTGAGAGTCAGTTGGGACGAGGAGTTGAGACCTACCTTGGTGAACCTGCCACGGCAGGTATCCCGGGCAATATCTCAACGGGAAAAAGAATTTGCCAGGAAGCCCGGGTTGACTGGGGAGTTGCCGTTATCCTGGTGCCTTATGATCTGTATCTGTTTAATGGCGATATGCGGGTCTTTGCGCGTTGGTATCCGCATATGAAGGATTTTATCAATTACATCCTGCGCTATGAGGACAAAAACGGCATTATTCAGAATGGTTACGGCGACTGGTGCCCACCGGGTGGGAATGAAAAAATGGAATGTCCTCCGGAGCTCACATCCACGGCATTCTTCTATGGAACACTGACCATATTAAAAGAAATGGCTGTTAAACTGAATGATACTGAATACGCAGGTTGGTGCGGAGAAAAGATGACAAGCGTGAAGAATAGTTTTAATAAGGCGTATCTCAGGCAAATAACCGGAACAGATCATTGGACTTACGGCAGCCAGACAGGCATTGTCATAGCCTACCGGATGGGACTTATACCTGATGATAAGAAGGCTGCTGTATCAGAAGGCCTCGTTTATGATATCAGGAATTTGCATGGAGGACACATTTCAACCGGCATACATGGTCAGCGGATATATTCGGTATTGTGTGACATGGGTTTTGAAGAACTGGCATATTCCGTCCTTACTACTCCAACATATCCCAGTTTGGCATATACACTGGCGGCCGGACAGACTACCTGGCCGGAAGCACCCCAGGAATGGAAGAATAGAAGCCTCCCAAGGTTAGGTTCATCCAATCATCCAATGAATTCAGGATTTGCAGCTTTTTTTCACGAGTGCATCGGGGGAATAAGACCCAAGGCCAATGCCCCCGGGTTTAAGCATTTTGAGGTAAAACCATGCATGATCAACCAGATGGAATGGGCAAACACCGATATGGAATCCCCGTTTGGAAAAATAGTAAGTAACTGGAAAAAAGACAAAGATGCATTCTCCCTGGATGTGACTATTCCGTGCAATGCCACGGCAGTAGTGTATATTCCGGTACCACCCCGTCGGGGTGGGGGGGACCCCGACGGGGTGTCCGAAAGCGGAGTACCGGTCGGAAAGAATGCAGATATGAAGGTCATCGGGCATGAGAACGGCCGGACGATTGTGCAGGTAGGGTCGGGAACATATCATTTTAAAACCGGTAATAAAGACTAATAGAGAATAAATAAATATAACACAGAACAAAGCTTGCCCCGATTGATCGGGACAAGCTTTGTTCGATATTATTTGGGCAATCCTAGTATTATGAATTAATAACTAACACCATGAAAAAAAATACACTGTATTTCATCCTCGCCATCTTCTTTTTCTCCCTTCACCAAATCCATGCGACCACCATTATTCTCACCAGTGATCAGCAATTATCTGACCTGATGGATCCGGATAAGAAAATTGATCAGTCCACCGGGTATAATAAGGTATTTATCAGTCTGAGGGAAATTTGCGAAGAAGGAAAAAAACGGGGTGACAAAACACTTGGCATCGCCTTTGATGAATTCTTCAGGCAATACAGGGAGCAGGCGGGAACCCTCCGTAAACTTACTCCCGATATGAATGAATATATTGTTAAGATCAAAAAAATCAGTGATTTCGCAGCCAAATATGGCATGGGAATCAGTTTGAGCCTTTTAAGCCCGCTGGAAATTGGTCCGGGATTTGTAAATAAAACCGGACAAAGCGGACGCTGGCTGCATTATGCGGTCGGTGTGCGGGACGCAAAAACGGGCAGGTTTAATGTGCAACTTTGGAGACAGCTCTACTGGACAAATAACAAAGGAAAAATCGAACTGAAACTGAAGGGTGCCAAAGCGTTTGCCTTCCGCGAAAAATTAATGGCTAACGGCCGTTACAGTGTGGTAGATCCGGCTGACATTCATGAAATAACTTCCGGCATTACAATTCAAAATTACGATACCACCACCATCATTCCTGCATGGGAGCCTTCCAGCCTGGCTACCGATGTCACCCTTCCGATACAGCGTGTAAATATATGCAGTGAAGGAGATAATCAGCTGAAGGGATATGACCGGGTTTTGGTTATGCTTGAATATGAAACCCCTGAAATGGACTATTTCAGTCCGGAAGTTCCCGTGTTTTTAAACAATATGCTGGAGAATTACTACAAAACCGGAATTAACCTCACATCACTGTATTCGGATGAAATGCATATTCAGCAGGACTGGTATTATTTCAACCATCATGACAATGGCCAGCTCAGCGTCCGGTATATGACAAAGAATATGGCTGCACAATACGCCGCCTCGTTTGGAAAGGAATTTTCCGATATGGATAAATACATGCTGTATTTTGTGACTGGTCCCAAATCGATCACGAATACTCCCTATGCAGTAAACAATACGCAATATGTGATGGGTGAGAGTGCAGAAGCCATCAGCCGGACCATCCTGTTCCGGGATCGATATTATAAAATGCTGAATAACAAAGTGGTGGATATTTTCATTGCTGCAAAAAAATATGGAGAGTCTCTTTATAAACGTGAATTGCACAATGGCGCCCATGCATCCTGGGCTCAAAGCCCCACCATCGATCTTTGGGATGTGGGAAATCTTAAGGAGGAAGCCTATCAGTATGAATATACTCCGAATTTTACCTGGTCAAACGGAGTACAACAGGCTGCTGCTGCGTGTTACGACTATTTCAAATGGGGCGATTACCTTCAGCCTACAGGCAATGATTTTGCCGAATGCGGATGGGCCGACCGCGATTATTACGGAGCTGCCATGTCAGCTATCCATAGGAGTTTTGAACAAATACCCCAATGCCTATGCTGCATTCTGGGGAATGCCGGATTTAGTATCCGAAAGGAAATGGGCCATAAACAGTGCTTTTGGCAGCAGTGCTATGCCAACCATCAGTGCCATTACCGATAATCTGCACAGGGATGTGAATGTGCTGATCCTTTATCCGATGAACCTTGTTGCAGCGGAAGAACGATTCGGCAGCTGGATGACGCAATATGCCTATGCCAATTATATTACTGCGGAAAAGCTTTTGGAATTGGGTAAGGTAAATGCCGATGGGTTTATTGAAGTGAACGGACAGGAAATATTCAACCCTGGTGACCCTGTTTGAGGTGATCCCTCCGCCAGCCTTGCTGGATATGATGAAACAAATGGGTGAATCAGGCGGAAAGGTTATCTGGTGCGGTCCCCCGCCGGTGTTGGATAATCGTGGCACCTCCTGTATTGAAAAATGGAATACTCTTTTTGGCGTTAACTATACACCCTCCTGGTTTCCCGGACAGATTGCTCCCGGAAAGCAGGTGACCTTTATGAACCGGTTCAGCAAGGTTCCTTCACAGGTTATCCTTACTGACTTTTTGGTGGATCATGTGTATCCGGTCACATTAAATCCAGGATCCGAGCAGGAAGCTGAAGTGGATGGAATGCCGGTTGGTTCAAGAAAAACAGCCGGGAAAGGGGAATTATATTATTTTGGTTTCCGTCCCCGGGATGATCAGTCAGCCAGTCTGGGATATGAAACCGGAACCCTGTTTGGCATTCTTGCCGCTGCAGGGGCCTATCCTTCAACAGGAAAGACTATGAATGTAAACGATAATACGGAATACCTTTCACGGACGACCGATTACCTGGCTACCCGGTTTCTCAACGGCACCACTGTCGTTGCCCGGCATTACAGAACCCACCGTGAAAACTGGCTGGACGGTTTTTCACGCAACGATTCACTCGATGCCATCGCATTAAAGCAAAACCCGATGCCCACCGATGAGATCAGGCTGAATGATTTTAAAGTTAATGGTCATAATGTAACCTTTTCAGGCAGACTCATCACAGCCTTTAATACGGATGCCGGCGGACAGTTGATTTCCTTTGAAGGTCACAAATGTCACGAGTTAACCCTGGATGGGAAAACCTACAAATTCAGTTCTGATGATCAGCCCGTTATTGCTTTTACACGGGCAACACCCGAAGAAAAGGCGGCCATGAATGCTGTTGTAAAGGTATTTATCAATGGAAAGGGCAAAATCAATATTCCCATACCGGCGGGGACAACTAAAATAAAGGGCATTTATACCGGGAAAGGAAAGAAAACGGGAATTCCATTTAATCTAAAAGAGGGTATGGTTACCCTTGATCTTAGTGATGAAACTTCCGGGAAGTGGTATTTCATCTGTATCTAAATGACAAATTAACAAATCAACAAATCAACAGATATATCACAATCATGAAATCATCCTATCTGTCTCCTCAGTCTTCTTATTTCGTTCCAGTTACTGGGACAAACCCTGCCCGACCAGGCAAAATTGGAGGAATACCGCAGCCAGCTTACCGGAATCGACTCCCTTATGCAAAAGGGAATACTTACAGAGGAAGTATCCGGTCTGCAGTATTTCACAGGTTATTCATACAAAACCCTATATGACTGGGACCAGTATTTTGAAGCACTGGTTCAGATCTATATGGGCTGGCCATCCACTTATATCAAAAACGGGGTGATTATTTTTCTGAAAAATGAACAGGAATCAGGAATGATATCCCGTTCCGTTCCCAGCAATGAATGGCATGATCCGGAACATGTGAAGCCATTTCTTGCACAGATCAGTCTGCTGGTTTATAAGGCATATGGGGAAAAGGACTGGATATTGCAGGAGCCCTATTTTACGAAGCTGAAAAAATACCTCGATTACTGGCTGGTTGATATGGATATCAACAAGAACGGGCTGAGTGAGTGGATGAGCGGACCTCATACGGGCATGGACAATCAGCATGAAAGGGCAGGATTCTGGCGCGACAGGAATTGTGAAGGCGTTGACCTGAATTCATACCTGGTAAAGGAATGCCGGGCATTTGCAAAGCTTGCCAGGCTTGCAGGCAAGGAAAAAATGGCAGTGGAATATGAAGCGAAAGCACAGGAAAGGGTTCTCAGGATCAGGGAACTGCTTTGGGATGAAAAGGACGGGTTCTATTATGACCGTAAAGCCTACAAGGACCAGCCTGTATCAAAGACTGTATGGGCCTATAATGGCATGAATGCAAGGGCTGCCGGCCAGTACAAAATTCCGGTAAGATCTGTTTCAGCCTTTACAACCTTGTGGGCCGGTGTAGCTACCCCGGAGCAGGCCAAAAGGATGATCAATGAATATTTGCTGAATCCGCGTGAATTCTGGTCACCTTATCCCATTGCCACCCTGTCAAAATCAGAACCCGGATACAGCACCATTTCGTTTCCTACCGATATGGGCTGCAGCTGGCGGGCAAACACCTGGATGCCAACAAATTATATGATTTACCATGGTCTGAAATTCTACGGATATCCGCAGATCGCTTCTGTTGTAGCCCAACGGACAAAAGAGCTCATGGAGAAAGCCGGGAACCGGGAATATTATAATTCCGAAACCGGGGAAGGTGTGGGACTCGATCCCTTCTGGGGATGGAGCCTGCTGGGGCATTTCTTTGACCTGGAAGAAGAACTCTCCTGGGACCTGAATAGTGACGAGTGACGAGAGGGGAGTAGGGAGAAATGAGAGATGAGAGATGAGAGATGAGAGATGAGAGATGAGAGATGAGAGATGAGAGATGAGAGATGAGAGGTGAGAGGTGGAGTGGCCCCGGAGGGGCGATTTACGATAACCGCGGGTGCAACCCACGGACAGGGTGAAGCCACGGATCAATATAAAATGAAAATGAAATGAAAATAAAATGCATGCTGTTTTTTCTGGTAGTAAGCCTGGTGTCGCTGCGACAAATGCCCAGGAACAGCGTAAGGAAAATAAAATTGACCTGACTGCCCTGCAGCGGCAGTTTGCTGATCCGCCTGTCAAATACAGGATGCTGCAGATCACGCACCAGGCAAAAATGGACGGGACACTAGACAGTCTGAAGAAATACGGATATGGCGGGGTGGTATCCAATGTTGGTTTTACCAATTACCTGCAGGATGAATCCGAATGGCAGCTGTTCCTTTCTTATATGCGAAGGTGCAAAGAACTGGGCATGGATTTTTGGTTGTATGATGAGAAGGGTTACCCCAGCGGGAAAGCCGGTGGACTTACCTTAAAGGATAATCCCGAATATGAGACAATGGGCGTGGTTTGTTCGCGCACGGAAGGCAAGGGAACAATTACCCATGAAATGCCTTCGGGACCGCAGATATGATTCAATTCCACTTTTTGTATGTGCAGCACCTGTCAGAAATGGGTTGTATGATTTTTCACAACAGGTTGACCTTACCGCCATTTCAAAAGAAAATCTGCATAAACTCAATTGGAGTGCTCCCGATAAAAAGGAGTGGGGTATCCTGTCGTTTCACATCGCGCAGGATGTATGAAGGCACACACATTGTGACCAATATTTCCGATCCCCTGCCCTATATCAATATTATTGACAGGGCTGCTGTGGGCCGGTTCATTTCTCTTACCCATGATGAATACAAAAAAAGGGCACCGGAAGAGATGGAAGGCTATATCCATGCTGTATTTACGGATGAACCGTCCCTCATGACATCCTACCTCCAGGACGATGAAAGCATACTCCCTGCCATTCCATGGAGTCGTACATTCAGGGATAAGTTTAAGGAAGTCTATGGCTATGACATTGTTCCGGTCCTGCCATTTCTGTTTGAGGATGGTGGTAAAGAAACCGTATACAAACGGCTTGATTTCTGGAGCTTTGTATCGTCACTTATTGAGGAGAATTATTACGGACAGATCCAAAAGTGGTGCCGTGCAAACGGACCGGCCGCTTCGGGACATGCTTTGCTTGAAGAAGGCCTTGTACTGGCATGCGGTATATGAGGGCAATCTTTACAGGGATCTTACGGCGAATGGATCTTCCGGGCCATGGATATGCTTACATCCGATGCCATTGCCCTTGCCCGGTCAACCCAGATCCCGGTTCCAAAATTCGTCAGCTCTGTTACCCATATGACTCAAAAATGGGAAAATATGAGCGAAACATCATCTCATCAGCAACGATCCGCAAACATCCCTGTATCTTTTGATATGCGGCTGGCCACTGTTGGGTACCAGTATGCCCTTGGACTGACAAGGGTTACCTCCTATTATGGGTATAACGAATTCAGCTGATTCCCAGCGCAGGGCTTTTAATGACTACATTGGCCGGCTTGGCCTTGTACTCACCCAGGGAAAACATATTGCAGATGTGGCTGTCTATTATCCCATCCAGACCATGTGGGGCAGCCTGACTCCCACTCGTAAAACAACCTGGGAGCCACCTGATGCCAAAAGAACCGAAACAACTCCGCAATATGTAAAATCAGAAGGACTTTACCTTACCAGCCATATTATTCCCTATAGTGCCGATCTGCCTGAAGCTCCCCGTGTAGACGCAGCATTTGGCGAAGTCTCAAGGGAATTGCTGGCAAGCCAGACTGATTTTGATTACCTCGATGACCAGGCCATCACGGAATCTATGATAATGAACAACAAGCTGAATATATCCGGAGAATCATTTGGTTGTATCCTTTTACCAGAGACACGAATCATTCCACTGGCTACTTTTCAGAAAATAGCTGACTTTGTTGATAAGGGCGGTAAACTTGTTGTTTTTGGCAAATTCCCGGAACTGGGATTAACGCCCGAAGAAACTAACCGGATTATCAGCATATCCGATAAACTTAAAAAGTCGGGCAATGTGAAAGCGGTAACCATGATGCCTGCCATAGCACCTGCAGTAAAAACCGCTGTCGGATCGGATGTTTCACTGGACAGTCCTTGCCGGGAATTATTCTATAATCACCGGGGAAGCGATCTGACCGACATTTATTACCTGATCAATCTCTCGGATCAGCCCATTGACAGGGAGATTACATTCAGGGCCGCCGGCAAAACTGAATCATGGGATCCCCTTACAGGTGTGGTTAATCAGTTGCCGGGAACCCTCCGGCATGATAAAAAAACGTCATTGAAGATCCACCTTGAAGGATTTGAGGCTACTATTATTTCATTTACACGATAATTAAATAAAACAGTATGAATTCGAAAACAAGGGTATTAAAAGCCTTCAGAAAGCAAAGCGGAAATCCGGACAGGATTCCGGTACAATTCGATCTTTGCCGGCAACTTACCGATGCTTTTGGCAGGAAACTGGGCATACAGCCTGATTATGCCCTGTCGTATTATGAAGATCTGACCTACCGCATATCAGCCAATGAGATCAGAACAAAGCTTGGCAGTGATGTTGCTGTGGTTGGCGGCACGGTTGCAAACGGTTATGTACCTGAACCGGTAAGTGAAAACATCACAAAGAATGAGTTTGGCATGTTTATGAAGCCCACGCCACTGTACGTGGAAGTCGTCAAATGTCCGCTTGATCATGCTGAATCAATTGCGGATATTGAGAAATACGCATTCCCGGATGCCTATGCACCAGGAAGGTTCGAGAAGGCTAAAAGAGATATAGACCGCTTCGGGAAAGACTATTTCATAATGGGCGATGTGGAGATATCCCTGTTTGAACTGGCCTGGCATCTGACCGGACTGGAAAAGTACATGATGGCCATGATGTGCGAAGAACCATGGCTTGATCTGCTGAATGACAGGGTTGAGGAATGGAGCACCGGACTGGCGCTGCAGCTGGTAAAAGCGGGTGTTGACGCAGTATGGCTTGGAGAAGACCTGGGAAGCCAGACTTCCACGCTGATATCTCCCGATGACTGGCGGGTGAAATTCAAACCCCGTCATAAAAGGATGATTGAGAAGATGCGGCAGGTAAATCCTGACATCATCGTCATCATGCATTCCGATGGCGCCGTGGCACCCCTCCTTGATGATTTCATCGAAATCGGCGTGGATGTATACAATCCCGTGCAGCCCAATGTTCCGGGTTCTGATCCACAAGAACTGAAGGATAAATACGGGGACAGGGTCTCCTTCTTCGGCGGAATCGACCAGCAGGATCTGCTTCCTTCAGGCAATGCGGAAAATATCCGCCAGGAAATAAAGAGAAGGATTGACATCCTGGGCAAAGACAGGGGATACCTGCTTGCCCCGGCTCATATCCTGCAGGCCGATGTCAGCATGGAAACCGTTGAAACAATGATCCGCGCAGCGCAGGAGTTTGGAAATTACAATACAAAGTAACACTTGTACAGACAAAATCTATAACACAATTCATATCACATTGCCCAACCATAAAATGAACAGATCTGTATTTTTTCTTCAACTCTTAGCCATATACGCCCTTTCATTCTGCATGGGCAATAAGGCTATCTGCCAGACGCGGGAAATCCGGACCCCAGCTTACATTAATCCGGTTGTGCGTGGATTTAATCCTGATCCAAGCATTTGCCGTGTTGGGGAAGATTATTATATGATCACCAGCAGTTCTTATCTATACCCGGGAGTGCCAATATATAAGAGCCGCGATCTGATTAACTGGAAATTGATTGGTCATTGTCTCACGCGGCCGGAACATTTTCTACTGGATAAAAACAACAACCGGCCGGTCATTTATGCCGGAACCCTCCGTTACAACAACGGCACTTTTTATATGGTAACAACGGATGTAAACGGGGGAGGCAATTTCTTTGTAACCGCCACCGACCCGGCCGGTCCCTGGAGTGATCCGGTATGCATTGACAGGCCGGTTTTTGATCCGAGCCTTTTTTTTGATGATAATGGAAAGGTGTATTATACACGGCGCGGAGAGTTTGCCAATAAAGATATTGTTCAGGCGGAAATTGATATAAAAACCGGAAAGTTGCTGACTCCCCTGAAAAGCATATCGAAGGGCCTGGTTGGCGATGATACCGAGGGTCCCCATCTCTTTAAAGCAAACGGATGGTATTACCTTACCATGGGAGAAGGGGGGTCAAGGTATTTGCACATGCAATCAATTGCCCGGGGTAAGAGTCCCTGGGGTCCATTTGAGCCTTGTCCCCGGAATCCGGTAATCTCCCAGCACAACGGATGGTGGCACCATACTGCTGCTCTCGGGCATGCCGATTTTATTAAGGATCACCAGGGGAACTGGTGGGCCGTTTGCCTGGGCCAGCGTAAGGCTGGATATATGGATTTTTGTGTGATCGGACGTGAAACTTTCCTGTTCCCTGTAATTTGGGAAAAAGGCTGGCCCTATGTGAATCCCGATTACCTGGTAAACCTGTCAATTGTACACGCAACTTTACCATTGATGCCATGGCCCGGATTGCCTGCCCGTGAGGACTTCAATGATAAGAAACTTGCCCTGCAATGGAATTTGATGGCGTATCCTTTCTCCAACGTGTATTCCCTTACAGAAAGGCCCGGATATCTCAGACTTTATGGCACCTCGCAGCCGGTAATCGAATCCGCCCAGGTGTCATTTGTCGGAAGGCGACAGGAGGAACTGGCAGGTGAAATCATTGCGGCTATGGAGTTTAAACCGCTTGAGTCCCAATGATGAGGCGGGATTATCAGTTTACCAGAGCCCCACTTGCCAGTATGCCCTTTTCATTACCTTGCGTGGAGGTCAGAAATTTGCCATACTGAGAAAAACAGTTGGTGACATGGTGACAGAATCTTCACCCGTATGGATTACGGCTGACAAAGTATGGCTCAGGATATCCTTTGATACAAGATCATATCGTTTTTCAGTAGCCGAACGCGAAGGAAAATGGAAAGAGGCAGGTACCGGACTGGCAAATCTGGTTTCCACAGATGTGGCAGGCACCTTCGGCGGTGTGGTGATCGGACCCTACGCTACCGGAAATGGCAGCGCATGTAAAAATCCGGCGGATTTTGACTGGGTGGAATATAATTTTAAAAAAGTTGAATTGTCGGGGTTGTAACTGACAGTCCCCAGGCAACTGTAACAAAGATGGTTTGAGATGAACATATATTTTAATAAGATACCAATCCCCGATATGAAAAATTTTCTTTTATGTATGCTGGTAATTTCTCTTCCAGGAATAGCGCAGCAACCAGGTGGCAAACAGGTTTTCAGGGTAACCGGAATTGAATTGGCCAAAACACCTGTCAGTCCATTGCTGTATGGAAATTTTATCGAGCTCGGATATGGAATCCAGGTGGAATCCATGTGGAGCGAAATGTTCTTCAACCGCAGTTTCGAAAAATTCATGCCTTACCGGATAATCAATAAAATCTGGTTTGATGTGGTGTATGATGAAAAAAATCCCGACAAAGGATATGAAAGAGACTGGAGCAAATTCGACTGGTATCATTCGGGATATGAGCACAGCAGCTGGTTTGCAGCCCCGGGAACCCCTCCAAAAGCTTCGCTTATTGATGACAGTTGCACTTTTATTACTACAACCACGCCCCTGAGAAAAGTGGTGCTTTCGCCCGTTAAAGGCGGCTCCGGTCATGGCGAGCAATGCCTGATGGTAACCAATGATGAGAATACGGAATGGGGTGCGGTAGCGCAGGAAGGCAAGCTTTTCAAAAAGGGGGAAACCTATCAGTTCATGGGAATGATGAAATCTGCTTCAGGTAAAAAAGAGGCAGAAATCAGGATCTATCCGCAAGGCAAATGGGACAATCCGGTCTTTACTTTTCCCCTGAAAAATCTCACGGACAGTTTTGCGCTGCAGTCCATTTCCTTCGCTAATCCGGGCTATGAAGGATATGTAACTTTCAGTCTGTGGATCCCCGGAAAATCTTCCCTGCTCATTGATGATTTCTCCATGAAGCCGGCCTCGAATTACTATGGCTGGAGAAAAGAAGCTGTGGATATTTTTAAGGAGCTGAATCCGAAAGTGGTTCGCTTCCCCGGCGGATGTTTTGCTTCATTTTATGATTGGAAGGAAGGTGTTGGGCCTTATTCCCAAAGGATCCCGCGGGATTCCTATTTTTGGGGAGGTCAGAATTACAATGATGTCGGAACGGCTGAATTTGCCATGCTTTGCAAGGCAGCCGGCGCTGAAATGAGTTACTGCGTAAATGTGTACCATCCTTCCAAACGAAGGTACGATGTGGATTTCCCCACCTGGCAGGCAGATATGGGAAGGGAATTCGTTAAATTCATGAGCCTTACCGATGGGGCAAAATCTGCAGCTGAATTGGTCGCCTATTGCAACCTGACTGCAGGCAAGCATCCAATGGCTGATCTGAGGATAAAACATGGATATGAGGATCCGTTTGGAATAAAATACTGGGAATTGGATAATGAGCTTCATCGCTGGTTTGAAGCGGAGGATTATGCATGGGCCGTGGTGGTTTATTCAAAAGCCATGAAAGCGGTGGACCCGACTATCAAAATAGGCATGTCGTCTTACGGGAACCGTCCCGGAAGGCCATCTTACCATGAGGATATCGATAAGATGCTTGAAATTGCAGGACCTTATGTTGATTTTCTGGCCGACCGCGGGGATGCTGACAAAACATCCTCATATATGCTCGGAAAAGTCCGTGAATATAATAAGTCGCACAACACAAATATAAAATACTGCGATACGGAATGGCTTGCCTATAACACGGAACAAAACCGGGATGCTTATAACATGGCAAAGAAGGAGGGAGGAATAACAAAAAGTTATGCCTTCAGCAAATGGCTGTACGGGATGAACCTGCTGAAGAACTTTATGGCATTTCAGCGGCTGGGTGATGATATGCTGTTTGTGAACTTCAACAACCTGGCCAATACTCACAGTCAAAGCGCCATGGAAACGCCTAAAGAGGGTGCCTATCTTACAGCCTCCGGAAGGGCACTTCAATTGCTTTCCAGTTCGCCGGCTGCCTGGCTGCTCACAATCGAAAACTATAAACCCGGGGCCGACGATGATTACCAGGTGCAGGCTGCATGGGATATCAACCGGAAAAAGCTTGTATTGTATGTATGCAACCGCACGGCAACGGCTAAAACAGCTGTTTTTGACCTGAGCGATCTCAAAGCGCCTTTTTTGAACGCTACCACCAACCGGTTACAGGCGGATAGCCCGGTGGCCATGAACACACTTTCAAATCCCCAGGCCATAAAACGAACAACAACAGCAAAAAAAGTCAACCTCAAAAAGAATGCATATTCTGTTGATATACCCGCCTATTCTTTTACTGAGGTTATTTTAGAATGAAGGGAAGCACATATTCAAATCCAATAATTCGAAAATTTAATAACAGGACATTCCATGAAATCAATAAACCACCTTCTTTTCATTTTCCTTTTGCTGGTATCAGGCTTAGTGCCCGGCTGTAAATCAAAAAAGGAAAACAAATTTCCCGACCAGGCAGAATTCTCAAACCCGGAGGCTAAATACAGGGCTTTTGCAGGCCGTGAATTTGACCTGAGAACACTGGATGTCAAAAGCGCATTTGACATGATTCATGATTCCAAAGAAAAGGGATATGGAGGGGTTTTCATTGTCTCAAACAATGCCAATTCAGGTGATCTTGATTCAGCTTATGTGTTACAGGGAAAACCACATATGAGACTGGGAAATGAAGGGATGATTTACCTGAGCAGGGAATTCCTTGATGTATATAAAGCCACCGTGGAGGAAGCAAAGAAGTCAGGCATGCAGGTTATTATGTATGACGATTATGCGTTTCCGACAGGCACCGTGGCAGGACAGTTCTATCAGCAGTTCCCTCAATTGATGGCTTCCAGGCTGGATAAGGTGGAAACAGACAGGAAAGGCAAGGGTACAATGATGATTACTTTTCCGGAGGGTACCGTTCTTGGCGCGGTATTGATGAACCAGGGTGATAAATCACTAAAGGATGTCAGCGATCAGGTTCAGGGAAAAATGCTGAGTATACCGGTTGCAGAAGGAGACTGGAAACTCATGGGCTTTTATCTGAATCATGAGGAAGTCCTGAAGATCCGTAATCCCGGAATCATCAATTATATTGACAAGGAATCGGTTGAGAAGTTCCTCACCATATCCTATGATAAATTTTATGATGCTGTAGGCGAATATTTTGGGACGGTGATTCCGATGTCATTTTATGATGAGCCATCACTTCATTGGCTGGATGGAAGAATGTGGTCTGCTGAACTTAATGCAAAATTCACTGAAAAATATGGTGAATCGCCGATAAAATATTATCCTGCCCTGTGGTATGATATCGGTGAAAAAACCGCATCGGCACGAAATGCCCTGCATGGGATCAGGACGGAGATGTACTCTGAAGCATTTATAAAGCAGATCAATGAATGGTGTTCAAAACATAATCTAAAACTATCCGGGCATATGGATCAGGAGGAGATTCCCAATCCTGTGATGAGCAATGGGGACTTAATGAAGATTTTTGAATATCAGGATATTCCGGCTGCAGATGATATTTTCTTTTGGGGAAGGTCAAACACCGGGTATAAAATTGTTACCTCTGCTTCCTATAACTATGACAAACCCGTCACCTGGGCAGAGACCTATGCTGCCTATGGCGTAATTAATAAGGATACCGCCTACAGGGTTGCCATGGATCAGTATGCCATGGGCATCAATATGCAAACTCCTTTCCCTTCAGGGATCGAAGAGAAAATGAGCCTTGACGAAATACAGGAATTCAATAAATATATTGGCCGGATGAGCTATATGTTACAGGGCGGAAGACATGTGTCTGATGTAGCTGTTTTATACCCGATTGCATCCGCAATGGCATATAACGTATTTGATGAAGGCTGGGAATATGCCTATCTGGGTGGTAAGATGCCAAAGGAATTTGACTATATGTCAGTTGGGGAATATCTTTTTCGGATGCTCAGGGTGGACTATACTTATTTACATCCTGAAGTATTCGATGGAAAATGCAACATTGAAAAAGATGAGATCCACCTGACCAATACAGTCAATGAGGAGAACTATAAGCTCATCATATTACCGGGTGGATCAACGATCAAGGCAAGCAATGCGGAAAAACTTCTGGCCTATTATAACCAGGGAGGAAAGATCATTGCTACCAGTATGCTTCCGTACTATTCAGCAGAATTTGGGAAGGATGAAGATGTTCGGAATGCCATGATGAAAATTTTTGGAATTGACAAGGAAGCGTTGCTGAATAATAAGTATCTCATGAAGGGCAGATATCTGCAGAATTCAAATCAACAGGGAGGGATAGCCTGTTTCCTTCCAGGTCCTGAGCCTGTCTTGCTTAATGAAGCAGTTAACCTGTGCCTGCCTGTCAGGGATGTAACGTTTATGGAACTTGAGCCTGGAAATCCTTATGAGAAAGTGAGATCAATCAAAAACAAGATCGGAGAAGTTAATTTTATTTTCTTCAACAATGATTCGATCAAGAATTACCATGGTGCCCTGACTTATACTCATAAGGTGAAAGAGGGTCATGACGTCTATTTTGTATCCAATTCAACCCAGGATACCATTAATACAAAGGTCCTTCTGAGGGGTAAAAAAGAATTAAGCATATGGGACCCCCAAACTGGCAAATCCCGGAAAATCGAATCCAGACAAATGGTCCGGAACGGGCTCGATATGACTGAATTCAAGCTTGAACTCAGTGGTCCACAGGCTTTGTTCTTTGTAAGCTTATAACAACAAGGTCATGCATTTAAAAAATATTACCTCCCGGCTGGAGATATTGATTCTCACCTTGATTTCACTTATCATGGTGGCATGCAAAAAAGAAAAGCCCAATGTGGTCTTTATTCTCACCGACCAATGGCGTGCATCGGCGTTCGGGTATACAGGCAACCAGATTGTAAGAACACCTTATATCGACCGGCTGGCTAATGAATCAGTGAACTTTTCAAATGCTGTTTCCGTCTGCCCGGTTTGCACCCCATACAGGGCCGCACTAATTACAGGCCGCTATCCTACCTCAACAGGCATGTTTGTGAACGATATTTATCTGCCTTCCGATGAACTTTGCATGGCCGAGATATACAAATCGGCTGGATATGGCACAGCCTATATTGGCAAGTGGCATCTTGACGGCCATGGAAGAGAGGATAATGTGGAACCTGATCGCCGCCAGGGATTTAACTATTGGAAAGGATTGGAATGCTCGCACGAATATAACAGGATGCCCTATTTTGAAAATGATGACCCTGTAAAAAAATACTGGGAAGGTTATTCCCCTTTTGCCGAGAGTAAGGATGCTCAGCGTTACCTTGAAAAGCATTCAAAGGACAAAAACCCTTTCCTCCTTTTTGTTTCCTTTGCCACTCCTCATTTTCCGCATAATACAGCACCACAGGCATATAAGGACATGTATCCCTTATCCGGACTTCAATTATATCCAAACGTTCCCGATTCGCTGAAGGATCATGTATTAACCGAATTACAGGGTTATTATGCCCATTGTACGGCAACCGACCAGGCTATCGGGGATTTAATCAATAAGATTAAGGCTTTGGGATTATCGAAAAATACAATTGTGGTGTTCACTTCTGATCATGGGGAAATGATGGGTGCGCATGGACGCCTGCCTTTTCGCAAGCAGCTGGCCTGGGAGGAATCAGCACATATTCCTTTTTTGATCAGGTTACCGGGTATGGATAAGGACCAGGCGGCAGAGATAAGTTCACCGCTGACTACTCCGGATATTTTGCCTTCACTGCTGGGCTTATGCGGTATTAAAATACCCGGAAGCATTGAAGGCAGTGATCTTTCAGCAATGATTAAGACTCCCTCAACGCAGAAAGACCGTGCTGCCTTATTTATGAGCGTCTGTCCCTTTGATGTCAATTATCCGGATAAGGAATACCGTGCTATTCGTACTACTCGCTATACCTATGCGCGGACGCCGGAAGGGCCCTATATGCTTTTCGACGACCTGCAGGATCCCTGGCAGATGAATAATCTGGCAGATAAGCCTGAAGCATCAGAAATTCAGCAGGAGCTTGACAACCAGTTAAACAGGGAATTACTGCGTATACACGATGAGAATTTCACTACGCGTGATTTCTACCTGAAGAAATGGGGACTTGAGCTGAATAAGGACCATATTATCGAATTTAGGATGATACCGGGACAAATAAATCCGGTAATTTCCCCAAAATTGCAGTAAAACGTGCGCCAGGATATATAATAAAATGAATAAGAAACCCAATATTCTGATAATTATCTCAGATCAGCTGAACATTGACTGCTTATCTGCATATAAGGATCATTTTACCCATGAAGCCTACGGGTGCCATTGGGTAAAGACCCCGAATCTTGACCGGATGGTTTCAAAGGGGTATTCCTTTCTGGAATCTCATACCTGCAACCCGGTTTGCAGTCCTGCCAGGTCATGTATTTTTACCGGCAGATACAGCACTGAAACCGGAATAACCTATAATAATATTGGAATTGATAAGGATGTCCCCAATATCGGACAATGGTTTGAACAGTTCACTGATTATGACCGGGTTTATTGCGGAAAATGGCATGCCGGGGGAAAATGGAACTACCCCGATACGGAAGGTGAGAGGAAAATTCCTGGTTTTGAGACGATTCCGGTAGGTGTTTTAGGTACTGGAGATTTCAATGATTTCCAGGTATCAGGAGCACTTCGGGGGTATATTCAGAATCATGATTACGATAAGCCTTTCCTGGCTGTGGCCGGACTTATGAACCCTCATGATATTTGTTACTGGACCCAGGGTGATTGGGGGCGCCGGTTGGTTCCTTCAGAGGATTTGTTTAAGCTCGGGGATAATTTACCCCCGCTTCCGCCTAATTTCAATATTGATTTCGAAGATCCTGAACCGGAAATGCAAAGAAATGACCGTTCGGAAATCGAATGGAAAAACTATAATTATGACTACCTGAGGATGGTCGAAAAGATGGATCAGGATATCGGCAGGTTGCTCGAATGCAGTTGAATGGAAGAAAAGATCAGACCCTGGTGATATTTACATCTGATCATGGGGAGGGGGCCGGTCGTCACAGAAGAGTTCAGAAATGGCATCCATTTGAACAATCCATAAAAGTGCCGCTGATATTTTATATGCCCGGAACTAGTGCGTGAAAATTTCATTGATCAGGACCATATTGTTAATCATTTATCCCTGATGCCCACTGTATGTGATTTTGCAGGTATTCCTATTCCAGAAGACTGCCATGCACAAAGCCTTAAGCCATTATTGACAGATGAAGGAGCTGAAATGGAAGCTGGATTCGGTCATTGTGGAATTCAGGCACATTGCACGGGTGGTTAGAAAGGGAAGTTTCAAATATGTAAAATACTATACCTTTTCAGGTCAGGAAGAAAAACCGTTTATCCGAAAATCGGATGGCGAGGCTGAAAAGTTTATTCCCTGTGTTGGCAGGGAGAGATACAGGGAAAGCGGAAAACGGTTGCTGTTTAATATTAAGGAGGATCCATGGGAAACCAGGGATTTAAGTAAAAATCCGGATTTTAATTTAATTATGGAAGACCTGGAATCGGTGCTTAGCAATCAATTTGAGCTGGTCGTGAAGCCGGGTAACCATTTCGACCGAAATTAACGACAAATCCCATGAGCAAAAATTTAAACCGGCGCAGGTTTTTACAAAATACAGGGGTGGGAGCCCTTGGCTTACTTATTCCAAAGCAGCTGTTTTCATCTTCATTTGGATTATTATACCACAATGGGGTTAATCCGGGCGAAGAATTTTCACTCCTTAAAATGGAAAAGATCCTGCCGGATTATAAAATTCCTCCCTGCAACAACTTTTCTACTGATCAGCTTCTGGTTAAGTTTTACACTTTATAATTTCTACCAGGAATTGGCCATGATTGCCGGTTCGTTTGAAATTACAAAGAAGGATAGTCCCAACGCCCTCTTATAAGATCACTTGTACTCGTAAGGCTACAGCTGATATTAGTATTGAAAATGAGAATTATACTGGTAAATTCAGGGGTAATTACATTTTTAGGGGTGAAATTACTGCCAAAAATGATCTATTGGCAAGTCCTGTTAAATGGGAATGTGAAACCAAAATATCGGATGATAAGAATGGATTGCCCTATTTGAATACCTTGCATCGATGGAAGGGTTCAGTCAAAAACGGGCAGGTAAATTATCAATTCCGGTCTAAACAACATATTGTAAAAACACCGGCCAACTAAGGATCTTACCTGGAAATGGGGAATAATAAACCTGGTACAGAAAATGGCAGAACAGTCTGTTCATGAGATTCACTTTTCTGCTCTCGATGAAATGGATATGATTTATGAACATCAATATGCCCGATTCAGGAAAAAACAACAGATAGATTGTGGAACAACGAAAGTGGAATTCAGTGTTTTCGATGTATTGGGGGATGGAATAATCCCCACCGTATACTGGGTGGACAATTATAACCGGGTGATATTTATAGTAAGTGGCGTTGAAGCCTATGTTTTAATATGAAAATTAAGCATGCCTCATGAAAACTCTCTTTTTTGTCCTCTTCGCAGTGTTTGCATTAACAGCTTGCAACAAAAAGTCTGGTACCCCAGATCCTTTAACCGATTCAACGGAAGTAAGGGTTACAATTGAAGTGATCAGTGGTTTTGATTCTCCCGTGCTTTCAAAAGGCATGCCCGGGATGGAGGACATCAAATATGGCCTGGAAGGCGGAACCGTTATTCAGCGCCCCGACGGATATCATCTGTTTACCGCCGAAATGGTGGGTGATCCGCATTGGGTGAAGATGAAACTCGGACATTGGCTTAGTGCCGATGGAATGAACTGGAAGCGGATCAATACGGTGTTCGAGTCAAGCGGCAATTTCACGGGCATTGATCCCAGGGCAGCCGTATGGTCACCCATGCCTTTCTTCAATACAAAAGAAGACCGGTGGAATTTGTATTATGTAGGCTATAAATCAAAGCCCGACAGTGGCGGTATGTGGTTTGGCAATTATGAGGGAAGAATATTCCGGGCCGTATCCAAAACCAAAGGTTTGGATGGGCTCGCCGGCCCTTATGAAGATGTAAACCTGATCCTGGAACCGGGAAAAGACTCTGATCCCTGGGAAGGTTTGCAGGGTACGGATTCATTTTTTCCTTACCAGGCGGCAAATGGCAAGTATTATGGATTTTATGGAAGTTCCAAGTCGCAGTTTAAACCAATTCCTGCCTGGCAGATCGGACTGGCCAGTGCAGAATCACCTGAGGGTCCATGGAAGCGTTGCAGTGAACTCAATCCTTATAACAACGGGCTTAGTTTTACGGAGAATCCGGTAGTCACCAAACTGGATAACGGACTATATATTACAGTAGTTGACGCCGGTTCTGATTCCTCCGGTATGAGCCGCTCAGCATTCGGCTACTTCTGGTCAAGAGATGGCATTCACTGGTCAAAGGAACGCCTCTGTTACCTCGAGAATAAGATCCCGAAATGGTGGAACTGGATGCGAACACCGCTTTGCCTGATCAAGGAGAATGACAGCATTTATACAGTATTTCATACGGCATATGACAAGAACAATTATGGTTCTTTGGGCATGCTTAAAGTAAAACTGACAATTGATACGGTTGCCCCTGTCAGTTACCTGGATGACCGGTCTGTGGCAAAATACAGAATGGATGCAGAAGATGTGGGTATTGTACTGCCTTATGGTAATGGTCCTGATTCCTGTGATTATTAGGGGCGCGTGAAGCAATCATTACCAAAGACAAGGGTACTTATTACCTGTTTTACGATGGTGCAGGTGCTAAAGGCTGGCTTGCCTGCCTGGCCACCAGCAAAAACCTGGTCACCTGGGAGAAAAAAGGAAAGATCATCGATTTCGGAAAAAAAGGGGATCCTGACCAGGCTGGAGCCTGTTCCCCATGGATAATCAAAGAGGGCAATACATGGCACATGTTTTACCTGGGTACGCCCAATACTACCCCGGCACCTGATTATATTCCCTCATTTCCCTATCTTACCCTGAAGGCAAGAAGTGAAAAAATTGAAGGTCCCTGGATAAAGCAACCGGGAGTGATCCCGTTTAAACCTGTTAAGAACTCTTTTTATAGTTCAACCTGTAGTCCGGGATATATCATAAAGCACAACCAGGAATACCTCATGTATTTCTCTGCAGCTGATTTTTCAATTAAACGTACACTCTGTATTGCCCGTACAAAAAACCTGGATGCAGCCTGGAAGGTTGATTCCCTGCCCATTGTCCCACAGACTGAACAGATTGAAAATTCGTCCCTTTATTTTGAAGAGGCAAACCAGACATGGTTTCTTTTTACCAATCATGTTGGTCTTGATAAGGATGGTGAATATACCGATGCTGTGTGGGTATACTGGTCCAAAGATCCTGAAAAATGGGATGCTGAACACAAAGCCATTGTGCTTGACGGAAGGAATTGCAAGTGGTCGCACAGGTGTATCGGCATGCCAACGGTGGTGAGGTATGGCAGTAAACTCGCTGTCCTTTATGATGCGCCCGGAGGCAACAGCATTAGCCATATGCGGCGCAGCATCGGACTGGCTTTCCTGAATCTGCCGCTTCAGGTGCCGGCCGAATAGCTAAGCAGGTATCACCTCTTTTCCGATCCCGTAAAGCCGGACCGCATTGTTGTGAAGCATGTTGGCGCCCATCTGGAGCAGTTCCTCAGCTGGCATTTGCAGCTTGTTTTGCTGAATGCCCAGTTTCTCCGCCAGGATCTCCCGGGTGAACAGGGATGATCCTGCTGCCATTTCAATGCTTGTACTGTCATGCCCCAGCATAATCTTATGACCAGGGACATAATTCAACCATGTATCCAGGGCTTCACTTAAATAATTTGGGTTTAATACCGGCATCCAGCAGGTATCAATATACATATTGGGCAGGGTTCTGGCTAAATAGCCTGCTTCTTTTAAATAGGGCCAGCAGTGGATCATTACGATATTCATCTGCGGGTATTTTTGAGCAAGTGATTCCAATGGAAGCGGATTTGAATCGGGCAGGTTATTTGTACCGACATGTACCTGGTGAGCCCAATGCCTTTCATGCGCCTGTTTACAGCACTCATGCATTACCCAATCCTGGAAAGCGATGATTTCAGTTTCATTCAATGCACCACGAAAACGTATTTCAGAATCATTCCGGGGTTGAAAGTTCAGGGGACGAAAATAAGCCTGCAGCTGTTTAATGCCAGTAGTGTTGTGCTTTGCAGCCAGTTCAAATATCTTCTGAATGAATTCCCTCCACGATCCGGCATCTGCAGGTTCAATGCCGGCAATGGCAGAAAGAGCATCACGCCTTGGACAGATCTCCTTCCAGAGATCCAGGAACGGATCAATTCTCATGATAGTATGGGTGAAAGAAAGCTCTTCTTTAGCTGATTCTGCAGATTCCTCCTTTGTATAAAATTCGGGATGAACGGGACGAATCAGTTCTGAAAATGAAGCTTGTTTCATTGCGTTCCTGTACCAGGAGAAAATATTCTGATAATTCATCATTTATTGCTGCATCCGCTTTCTTCCAGTCATCCGGTTTGAATGTGGCAATATCTGCATTATACAGGTGTTTGATACCCCTGCGAAGACATTGAAAAATTCCGGTTAACTGAAAAGACCTGAAGCCCGAACTGAATTTTTCCAGCGCTTTGTCAGGATCCGCAATCCACCATTCTCTTTGCGATGAATAACCTTCTGCTTTTGGCAGGGCATGGAGATCGATGCCATTGGATACCATCGTTGAGCCCATATATGGATCCAGAACAAGGTCCCAGATGGAAGTGGCACGCTGCGGGCGGGCACCTGCGATGGTATCGGCACGGAATCCTTCCTGGTCCGGCGCCATACCGATCGACTCAATACTACCCCAGTGTTCATGGGAGCAAAAATTCGGCAGTGTTTCAAGATTTATTTCCGTTGTATGGGTGGCTGAGCTTTTTTTTACAAAAGGAGCTGCAGTGGCCGTAACCATGCTTCCTCCTGCCAGTAAACCTGCCCCGGCAATGAATTTCCTTCGGTCAATTTTTGTCATGTTGGTTTGTAACTTAAAACTGAATAAATGGCTTTCTGAAGGATGTTTATCAAATATACTGGATTTATCAATCCACACCGCCTGATATCTTTTGTGCGGGTCATTTTGTATAAAAGGTTTACCATATCCTGTATTGACAGGCAGGAGGAATTCCCGTATTTTTCTTTTTTAAATATTCAGATGATTACAGTGAAAAAACCATCCAGGAATACCTATGGCCGGATTTTTCTGATCTGTGCCTTTTTCTTGTCCTTTCAGGTATACGGACAGCATCAGGATCATGCCAGTACAATGATCGTGAAGGACGAGTTATCGGCACCCGTTTTTTCATCAGTCAAGATAACCGGCATGCTGGGAAGCAAGATAGATCAGTGCATTCAGAACGGGGTGATGGTCAGGAATTCCTCATTGTATTCTGCCGCATTTATGAATAAACTCGATGATGGGGGCGGTTTTACCGGTGAATTCTGGGGAAAGTGGTTTACCTCCGCTGCATTGGGTTATGCTTATCATCCCACAGCTGCATACAAGGCCATTTTAGATAAAGCAGTGTCAGAATTGCTGAAGGCACAGGACGCTGACGGACGGCTGAGCAGCTATCCACGATCACAGGAATTTGGATTCTGGGATATATGGGGCAGGAAATATGCCATGTTGGGCCTGGTAGCCTATTATGATCAGACAGGGGATAAAAATGCGCTGAAAGCAGCCTGCCGTGCTACCGATGCATTGATTGAAATTTCCGGACCGGGAAAGACAAAACTCACCGAGACCGGGCTCCAGATATTGGGTTCGCTTTCCTCTGTTTCAGTTCTTGAACCTGTAGTGCTTATTTATGAGCGGACGGGGGATAAAAAATATCTCGATTATGCGAAATATCTTGTGAAGCTATGGAGTGAACCGGATGCATATAATCCAAAAGGTCTCCGTTACGTCGAAGATGCCATCGCAGGTGTGGATCCTCTGCTCATGGCTGCTCCAAAGGCCTATGAAATGATGTCGTGTTACGAAGGCTTATGTGAACTGTACCGCGTATCCGGTGATCCGAAACTGCTGGAGGCTGTTGTGAAGTTCGGAAAAAGTGTATTGAATAAAGAGATCATGATTGTGGGTTCCGGATCAAGTGCGGAATTATGGTGTGATGGCGCCAAACGCCAGACCGAAATGATGGAACAGCCCATGGAAACCTGCGTTACTGCTACCTGGATGAAATTGTGCTACCAGTTGCTGAAGCTGACAGGTGATCCGGTATGGGCCGATCAGCTTGAAATATCCCTGTATAATGCCTTGCTGGGTGCAATGTGTGATAATGGTGCGTGGTGGGCATATTACTCGCAGCTTGCCGGTGAGCGGATTCCAAGTCCCATGCAGGTCCCGGTTTGCCAGTCGAGTTGCTGCGTTGCCAATGGTCCCAGGGGACTGCTGATTACACCGGGATGGTCGGTCATGGATAGTAAGAATGGACCTTGCATCAATTTGTACAGTCCAGGCACCTGGCAACACAAGCTGGCCAACGGGAATGTTGTCAGCCTTACCCAGGAAACCGATTATCCTGTTAATAAAGATATTGCAATATTGGTGGATCCATCGAAGGCCGGGGAGTTTACAATCAGCCTGCGGATACCGGCCTGGAGCCAAAAATCCATCCTGACGGTAAACGGTGAATCAGTCAACGCTGTCGCCGGTACCTACGCACGTATTCACCGTAAATGGAACAAGGGAGACAGGATACAACTGGAACTCGACCTTCGCGGGCGTATCCTCCGGGCTCCCGGAAATGTCAATGACATGGCAGTGATGCGCGGACCGGTTGTGCTTGCCCTGGACAGCAGGATGGTCAAAAGTCAAACTTATAATTTATGGCTCCTTCCGGAGGGTACACAATGGATACACAAAGACGAACTTGGAGGACTGACCTATGTTCTTCCCAAACCCACCCTGGCAGAAAACGAACCCGTACAGTATATTGATATAAAACCGGTAACCGACAAACCTGCAAATGTCTGGATGGCCTTTGAAGTGCCATTCCTTTACCGGTATACGCACTTCTTCGACCATAAGCAGATGAACCTTGTGATGTGTGATTATGCATCTGCGGGAAATCAGTACAGCATCAGCAATCTTTTCAGAGTATGGCTCCCGCAGCCCTTGTTTATGAATGATCTGTTTCCAAAAGAAACCTGGCGCATTCTTTATCGCGACAGTGATACCCGGCCGGGTGTTGTGGCGAAGGAGTGAGAGGAGAGTGAGCGAGTGATGAGGAGAGTAGGTGAGAGATGAGAGAGGAAGTGAGAGGTGAGAGGTGAGAAATGAGGGGTGAGGATGGAGGCGATAGCGTAGAAGGAGAGCGGAGATCCAATAACCGTGGGTGAATCCCACAGACCAGCGAGGGACAAAGGAGCCATGGAATCCCGAGACTCACAGGAGGAAACCAATAGAAGCAGGAATAATACTGAACACTAAAAATGAAATAAATGAAACTCGCATCACGCATGTAGATCCTCTATTTTATTGGCATTTGCACTACTTTACCCGGCTTTGGCCCATTGCCAGGTGCCTCAGGTCAACAGCGATTACTGGACAGCCACAGATGCCCTGGGACGCAAAACAACAGATTTCAATGAAGCGGGCTCAACGCGAAAGGATAAATACGTTGGCATATTTTACCTGACATGGCATACGGATTTTATGGCTGATTTTTCGCCGGTATTGAATATCCGGGAGATCCTTGAGAAATACCCGGATGCTGTCAGGAAAGTCGATCATCCTGCATGGAGGGGACTTGATGGCGGCGTCTTCTGGTGGGATGAACCCTTGTTCGGCTATTACCGCACAACGGATGACTGGATACTTCGCAAACATGCCGAATTACTGGCTGATGCAGGAATTGATGTAATCGTCATGGATGCTACCAATGGGGCAATTACCTATAAATCGGCCTATACCGAGTTGCTGAAAGTATGGGAGCAGGCAAGGAAGGACGGGGTTAAAACCCCCGGCATTGCTTTCATCCTTCCCTTTGCCGCAAATGATTACAGTCTGGCTTCCATAAAGGAACTTTACAGGGATCTTTATAAACCTGGTTTATATAAAGATCTTTGGTTTAACTGGAAGGGAAAACCCCTGATCCTTTCCTATTTCGAGATGCTAACAGATGTACCCGGTGATCCTGCTGAAACTCAATTGCGGCATGAGATCAGGGACTTTTTTACTTTCCGGCCTGCACAACCTGATTATGTGAACGGACCATCAAGAAATGACCAGTGGGCATGGCTTGAAAATTTTCCCCAGCATGGGTATGTGAAAAAGCAGGATGGCGGATTTGAAGAAGTCGCTGTAGGTGTCGCCCAGAATGCCAATGACTCAAGCGGCGGACACTGGCATGCATTCAACGCCCCGGGCACTTATGGAAGAAGCTATACTAAAGCTCATGGACAGGATAACAGGCCTGATGCATATTTATATGGACTGAACTTCCAGGAGCAATGGGGCAGGGCATTTGAACTGGATCCCGAGCTTATTTTTATCTGCGAGTGGAACGAATGGGTGGCCGGCCGATGGCTGACCCTGGACATGCCAATTGGGAAACCCTATAAGCCTTTTGCATTTGTTGACCTCTATACCGCAGAGAAAAGCCGCGATATCGAAATGGTGAAATCGTGGGGAAATAAGGGGGACGTTTATTATCTCCAGATGATCAGTAATATCAGGAAATTCAAGGGAATGAAGGAACAGGAAGCCCCGTCGGCACCCAAATCATTTACAATCGGAAAATTTGAGGGATGGCAAAATGTGAAACCGGAATTCCTGAGCTACAGGGGAAACACCATGTCAAGAAATCACAAGGGACAGGGCGACAGCCTTGTGTATACAAATTATACCGGGCGCAATGATATTGTGCTTGCCAGGGTTGCCAGGGATAAGGATTATGTGTACTTCTATGTAGAAACGGCAGCCAGTCTGACTCCCATTACCGATCCGAAATGGATGAGGTTATTTATTGATACCGACCGGAATAAAAGTACCGGCTGGGAAGGCTATGATCTTGTAATAAACCGTCTCAATCCGGGAAAAAATGCCATAGTTGAGAAAAGTGACAAAGGCTGGAATTGGAGCAAAAAAGGAGAAGTGCAGTATTCAATCCGCAATAACAGGCTGGAACTGGGAATTCCCCGTGCATTGATCGGGAAACCTGATAAAAAACTCGATTTTGAATTCAAATGGAGCGACAACATGCAGGAAGACGGAAATATCATGGATTTCTATGTGAATGGTGATGTGGCCCCCGGGGGCAGGTTTAATTTTGTTTTCAGGGAACCTTAGATGGAAGAGTGGGAGATGGAGAGAGAAATGAGAGGTGAGTAGGGAGAGATGGAGATGAGAGATAGAGTAGGGAGTAGGGAGTAGGGAGATTATGAGATAGATTGCCCCGGAGGGGATGAACAGTAGCTGTAAATTATTACCAAATGTTAATATGATGAAGTTTTATTCCAAATTATTTTTCCTCTCTCTTTTCTTTTCATTATCAGCCAGATCATTTTCCCAGCAGGTATTCATTAATGAGGCTATGTCTCTAAATGCCAGTGTCATTTCAGATGAGGATGGCGCATACAGCAACTGGATTGAATTGTATAACGCGGCCGATGAGCCCGTCAGCTTGCAGGGATATGGTTTATCCGATGATAAAAACAACCTCCTGAAATGGATATTTCCTGCTACCACAATAACTCCCAAATCACACATCCTGATTTTTACCTCCGGCAAGGATCGAAAGGACGTCTATTTCTGGGAAAATGTAATTCATGAAGGGGATCTGTGGAAATATTCGGTGGATAATGATACGGTACAAAATGCCTGGAACGGAAATGATTTCGATGATTCCACGTGGCCACAGGGTCCAAGTGGTTTTGGATTTGGCGACAAGGACGATTCAACTGCGCTGAATAATGTGAATTCAGTTTTTATAAGGAAAGCTTTTTCAGTGGATGATGTGACCAAAATCAAACGGCTGATGCTACATATGGATTATGATGATGGTTTTGTGGCTTATCTGAACGGAGTTGAAATTGCGCGTGCCAATATAGGTACCATCGGCGACAGACCAACCTTTAGTGCTGTAGCCAAAACCTCACATGAGGCTGTCATGTATTCGGGCGGAAAACCCGAGGCTTTTATGATAGAGAACATCACATCACTTTTGCATAATGGTGGAAACCTGCTTGCCATTCAGGTTCATAATACGGGAAGCGGCTCTACAGATATGACCGGCATTCCTTTTCTTTCCCTGGCCATGGACACCCCTGTACCGGAGCCGAATATCCTGCCGGAATGGTGGAACCTGGCTGATAACAACCTGCACACAAATTTCGATATTAAATCTTCCGGAGAATATATTTCATTATCAAATCCGGAAGGACAAATTTTAGACAGCCTTCATACAGTCGTGCTGCCAATCGATAAATCGTACGGGCGGTTTCCCGACGGGATGGATGAATGGTTTGTGATGAGCAATCCGACGCCCGCCACATCCAACATCGACACGATCAACATGGGATTATGTGAAAAGCCGGTTTTTTCCCTGGCGGCAGGATTTTATCCGGGCAGCATTTCGGTATCCCTTTCCACAAATACACCCAATTCATCCCTTTATTATACCCTGGATAGCAAGGAACCCACCAATGCATCTTTACCTTATACAACAGCGATAAATGTCAATTCAACACTGGTGATCAGGGCCCGCTGTTATTCGCCGGAAACCAATCCCAGCCTCATAGCGACCGGCACTTACCTTATCAATGAGCACAGTACAATGCCTGTGATTTCACTGACCACCGATCCTTATAACCTGTATGATCCGGATTATGGTATTTTTCTGTACTGGGATCCGTATTATGAATCAAACCTGTTTCAGGATTGGGAAAGACCGGTTCATGTTGAATATTATGAAGCTGACGGTACTCCCGGTTTCAGTCTGGATGCCGGCATGAAGGTGCATGGAGGTCTTACGCGCGGCCAGTCGCAAAAAGCACTGAACATCTATGCCCGGAATGTATACGGAACAAACCAGATTGACTATAAACTCTTTAAAGACCTGCCCCAGAACACTTACCAGTCATTTGTACTCAGGAATGGAGGTAACGACTTCAAATGGACTATTTTCAGAGATGAGCTGATGCATTCGGTCATTGCCAAGGAGATGGACATTGAGTTCTCAGCGTTCAGGCCGTCCACGGTATTCCTGAATGGTGCCTATTATGGAATTGAACATTTTCATGAGAAGATCAATGAGAATTTTATTGCTGCCCATACAGGTTTTGATAAGGATAAGATCGATATGCTTGAATTCATTCCTTATGACAGCAATGTGAAAATTCTGAATGGAAAAAGTGATGCATGGCTGCAGATGATCGATTATATCGGTTCACATGATCTGGCAGACAGTGCCTATTTCAGTACTGTAGCATCCCAGGTGGATATTGAAAATTACATCTTATACGAGGTGGCCATGATCTATTTTGATAATGGCGATTGGCCCGGAAACAATATAAAATGGTGGCGTCCCAATAGTCCGGCCGGGAAATGGAGATGGATTCTTTTTGATACGGATTTCGGTTTTGGGTTAAGTCCATTTGGAACAGAAACCGGAGAACAGCTCCTTCATTACAAGCACAATACTCTGGCTACAGCCACGGCTTCAACCGGAGAGTCCTGGCCTAATCCGCCCTATTCTACATTCCTGATGCGGAATTTGTTAAAGAACAGAAGCTTTAAAGAACAGTTTATCAACACTTTTTGTGATTATTTGAATACTGCCTTCCAGGCACCGGTTGTAAAAGAAAAAATCAACGCACTGGAGAATGACCTGGCCCCGGAGATTCAGCGGCATCACCAGCGTTTTCAGGAGTCTGCCGGCAACTGGACCAATGATATCCAGGTGATGAACACATTTGCAGATCTCAGGGTAGATTATGTGTTTACCCATATCAGATTAAAATTCGGATTACAATCCACAAATGTTATTTCACTGGATGTTTCCGACACCAGCCAGGGAAGGATACAGATCAATACACAGGTATTAAAGAGCTACCCCTGGGCTGGCCGGTATTTTCCAAAAATTCCGGTAACCATCACAGCCAGGCCGGAACCTGGTCATCAGTTTACAGGCTGGAATGACGGGAACAAATCCATGACACGGGTGATCGACCTTTCAACCGATCAGTCATATACTGCCTATTTTGAAGAAGTCACCGCAAACAATGATTCCGCCATCGTGATCAATGAAATTAATTATAAATCAGTGGCAAACCTGGATACAAAGGATTGGATAGAGCTTTACAATAATTCCGGTGTGACAATGGATATTTCCGGCTGGTTATTCCGTGATGACGATGATGAGCATGCCTATATATTTCCGGAGCCCACTGTAATTCAACCATATGGTTATTTCGTTCTTTGCCGCGATGCACAGGCATTTAAACTGCTCAATCCCGATGCGAAGCATATGTCCGGGGATCTCGATTTTAAACTGTCATCAACAGGAGATGTATTACGGCTGTATAATGCCGGCACCACACTGATTGACAGGGTGGCTTATGGCAGTGTTACGCCCTGGCCCGACCTGACCGGTCTGGAAGGATCTACCCTTGAGCTGATCGATCCGGGGCTTGATAATGCATTGCCATTCAACTGGAAAGCCAGTGGCAAAATGGGTGGGAGTCCGGATGCCATTAATGGTGGCAGTATAGTCACCGACGTCAGGAAACATCATGGGCCGGAATTGTCTTTGGAAAATTACCCCAATCCATTTCATGAATCAACAATAATTACCTGTCAACTTTCAGAAAACGCCCATGTAACCCTGGCTATTATAAATATGATGGGCCAGACGGTCAATGTTCTTGTCAACCGGGATCAGTCAGCAGGGACCTTCGAGGTTGAATGGAACGGAACTGATGAAGCAGGGACGGAATTGCCATCCGGGATCTATATTTACAGGCTATCGACGGATAAAGTACAATTATCTCGCAGGATGATTTTAATTCGTTAAAAATGAATAATTTAATCGAATGAATACAGTTCAGCAGGGCAATATGATGCAGCCGGCATTTACAGTGATGGCCAAGCCGTCAGGGCCGGCATGTAACCTGCACTGCACCTATTGTTTTTATACGGAAAAGGAGAATCTGTTCCCTGATAAACGGAATTACCGTATGTCAGATGAACTGCTTGAACTGTTCATCAGGCAAAAAGTTGAAGCGCATAAATCCAGCCAGGTCCATTTTGCCTGGCAGGGAGGTGAGCCCACGCTGTTGGGTGTACCCTACTTTGAACGGGTAGTGGAATTGCAGAAGAAACATGCGCATGGAAAATCCATTACAAACAGCTTTCAAACGAACGGGGTATTGATTGACGAGGCGTGGTGTAAGTTTTTTGCTCAAAATCAATTTCTTATCGGCATATCACTTGATGGTCCCAGGCACATTCATGACAAGCACCGCATGTATAGTAACGGCCGGTCAGGTTTTGACCAGGTCATCCATGCCATACAATTGTTGAAGAAATATCGGATTGAATTCAATACGCTTACTGTTGTCCATCATGATAATTCAGGCAGTGCCCTGGAAGTGTATGACTTTTTGAAAGAAGCAGGCAGCGGTTATATGCAATTTATACCCATAGTTGAGCGAATGGCTAAGGGTAAGGGACGGGACTGCCTGGCCCTTATCTCACCTGATTCTGAAGAGGAAGCCAGTGTAACAGACTGGTCTGTTGATCCAATGCAATACGGACAGTTTTTGTCCGACATTTTTGATGAATGGGTCAGAAATGATGTGGGTAAGGTATTTGTGCAGCACTTTGATGTGGCCCTTGAAATGTGGCTGGGCCTGCCGGCATCGATATGCGTGTTTGGCCGTACCTGTGGGCAGGCTACAGTGATTGAGCATAACGGGGATGTATATTCCTGCGATCATTATGTTTATCCCGAGAACAAACTGGGAAACCTGTTACATACTCCCCTTGTAAAAATGCTGGTTTCTGACCAGCAAAGAAAGTTCGGAAATGACAAGCGTGATTTGTTACCTGCCTCATGCCGTTCCTGCGAGGTAAGGTTTGCATGCAACGGCGAATGTCCTAAACACAGGTTTGTAAAGACGGAAGGAGAGCCATACCGTCAGAATTACCTGTGTGCCGGGTACAGGTATTTTTTCAACCATATTGATCCCTGTATGAGGTTTATGGCTGATGAATACGGAAATGGGAGGGCCCCGGCAAATGTAATGAACTGGATGAAGCACCGGGACGCACAGGTAAAAAATAACTCGAAATCTGAATAGCATGGATCCATATTCACGACGGGATTTTTTGAAAACCAGCGGATTGGCTGGTATGGCCTTTGCCACCGGAGCCGATAAACTGGCTGCTGGTTTACATAGCAGGGAGAAGCCAATGAATATCCTGTTTTTGCTGGCGGATGATTTGCGCTGGAACTCCCTGGGATGTGCCGGTAATAAGGTAGTGATCACACCTGAAATTGACAGGCTGGCAAAGGATGGCATTCGATTTGGCAATGCACGGGTTACTACATCTATATGCATGGTAAGCAGGGCTTCGATGCTTACGGGACAGCATATGAGCAGGCATGGGATAGACCGGTTTCTTACCCCGCTTTCAGATGAGGCCCTTGAATCCACTTATCCTGCTATTTTGCGGAAGGCAGGGTATCATACCGGTTATGTAGGCAAATATGGCGTTGATCATATTAAAGAAGGGCAATTTGACTTTTACAGGGAATACGAAGGGCAGCACTGGATTACCGATGAGAGCGGCAACACGGTGCATGTTACGCAAAAGAACCTGAACGATGCGCTGACCTTTTTAAACCAGCGGCCAGGCGAAAAACCTTTTTGTCTGACAGTTGGTTTTTTTGCCACCCATGCAGAGGATAATAACCTGGATCAGTATTGCTATCAACCCGGGAGCGAGGAATTATTCAAGGATACCATTATACCAGTACCAGAAACTTCATCGCCTGAATTTTTGAAGAAACTGCCTCCCTTTATCAGTAGTGAAGAGAATGAGGGCAGAAGGCGCTGGCACTGGCGATTCGATACGCCTGAAAAATACCAGCGTTATATGAAGGCCTATTACAGGATGCTGGCTGAGGTTGATCATGCGGTCGGCGAAATAGTGGCTGCGTTGAAAGAAGAGGGAGTTTATGAAAACACCCTGATCTTATTTATGGGCGACAACGGCTATTTTCAAAGTGAACACCAGCTGGCGGATAAGTGGTATCCTTATGAAGAATCCCTCAGGGTACCCCTGGTAGTTCATGATCCCCGCCTCCCTGCCGGAAAAAGAGGCATGGTCAATGATGAATATGTGCTGAACATTGATGTTGCACCTTTTATCCTTGCTGCTGCCGGAAGAAATGTTCCTGCTGTAATGCAGGGCAGGGATTTCAGTGTATTATACAATGAAAAGGGAAAGACTGGCTGGCGGCAGGATTTTTATTATGCCCATCCGGTGGTAATTGATGAAAAAAGGATCCCGGCCTCCGAGGCGATCATTGCCCGTGATTCAAAATATATCTTTTGGCCAGATTACAATTATGAAGAGTTTTTTGACCTCGAAAAGGATTCGATGGAAAAGACTAACCGGATATTGGACCCGTCTTATGCTCAAAAAATAGGATCCCTGAAGGAAAGGTTCAAAATCCTGAAAGAATCAGCTAAATAATAATCGGTATTCCAAAACAATGGCCTAATTAACAGAAGCAATGAAGGAGAACTATAGCAGACGAAAATTTCTGGAGACAACGGGTATGGGTATTGCAGCCCTATCCCTTTCTCCGGCGCTCGCATCCGGGAAAGAAGTGGTGCCTGAAAAGAAGCCCAACCTGGTATTTATATTTTCTGATCAGCAGTCGCGCGACATGGTGGGCTGTTATGGGAATGAGGACATCATTACACCCAACCTCGATAAATTCGCCAGTGAGGGAATTCGTTTTGATCATTGCGTCTCTTCCCAGCCGGTCTGTACCCCGTTCAGGGGCATGCTGCTCACCGGTCAGCATCCGCTTTCAAACGGGGCGTATACGAATGATGTACCTTTATTGGCGAATAATGGAAAGTATTTCGGTCATGTTCTTACCGAAGCCGGTTATCGCACAGGGTATGTCGGCAAATGGCACCTGTTGGGCGGAGACCGCGACAGGCCTGTTCCTCCCGGCAAGATGCGCTATGGCTTTGACGGTACCTTTTTGACCAATAACTGCCATGTGGATTTCAGACCCGGGAAGTGTTTTTTCTGGAATGAAAAGAATGAAAAGGAATACTTCAATGAATGGGAGGTGTTCGGACAAACCCGCCAGGCTTTAAATTTCCTGGATGAATGCAGGGATGATGAACCCTTTGCCCTTTTTGTTTCCTGGCATCCACCGCATGATTGGGGCATCTACACCGATGAACTGGTATATAAATATGATACCATTCCTGAATTATCCGACTTATATGATCCGCAAAAAATAAAATTGCGTCCAAGTGTGAAGGACAGTCCGCGTGTCCGGCAGGCATATCACGGGTATTATGCCATGGTCAGCGGGGTGGACCAGGCATTTGGACAACTAATGGACAAGCTGAAGGAGAAAGGATTCGATGAAAATACGATTGTAGTGTACACATCTGACCATGGTGATAATCTGAATTCATACGACTATAAAATTGCCAAAAATCATCCTGAGGATACAGCCGCAAGGATCCCTTTTCTGATCAGGTGGCCGGACTCATTACCTGCAAAACAGGTGAGCAATCTGATCATAAACCCGATGGATATGATGCCCACCGTTCTTGGACTGATGGGACTTGATATTCCAAAAGCAGTTCAGGGACAAAATCTATCGGAAGCCATGATCAAAAGAAGGGATGACGCGGTAGAGTCAGCTCCCATGTTCTTTCTCAGTCCTTCCTGGCGGGGCGTTTACACACGAGAAGTAACTTATGGAAATGGTGTATTGGAACATTTTACGGCTGATGAGGATGGCAAACTCTCCTTTGTAGAAGTGCCTGTGAAAGTACTATACGATCGAACCAACGATCCATACCAGTTGAATAATTTATATGGTACCCCGGGAGCGGCTGCCCTTCAGAAAAAGATGGAAAAGCTCACCAGCCAGTGGATGGAAAAATTCAACGACAACGGAGCATCCCCGGATGAAATAAAAAAGGCATACAGCTATGCTGACGGGACTTTTCCTGAGGATACCAAAGAAGCAGGTTTCAAAGGGAGACCGGTGGATGTTTTGAAGAGGCTGTAGGCTGTTAGAATCCCGTAGAAGGGATGGATATCGTATATATACAAGTTTGTAGGTCCTGGCTCTTGTGACTTCGATATTCGGACTTCGGTGTTCCTTGTTCGGTGTTATTCTGACGAAACAACACCGAACAAGGAACATCGAATACGAATACGAAGATATCATCATCTTAAAAGACATTCATGAAACGAAGACAATTCATTCTTAACAGCGCAACCGGTATCCTCGGAGCAGGACTGGCCGCCGTGTGATGGTCAGAACTGCTGAATGGAAGCTGGATCATTTCATGGACAGCCGGGTTAACGATCCCGATGGAGCTTTATACAATCTGATAACCGACCCGGATGAAAAAAATAACGTGTACCTGAATCCGGAATTTCACTGCATTATTGTAAATTTGTGCAATCTGGCGAAGGATTGGACTGGAGGTACAAACATGTTAATTGATTAGGTGAAGTGTGCTTAAATCAGAATTCAGTTATGTAAAAAGTACAATAACTCAGGTGTCATTTTACATATATAAATGTTAAAAAAGTACAAAAGAAAAATCTGAAAAAAATTAAAATTCATAGATTAAAGTCATAAACTTGTAATAACAACTTTCTTGCAAAAATCTTAAATTTTTGATGACCTTCGGTTACCAATAAATCACCAATTATTCCAATTATTAAAAAAGACTAAGATGAGATCACTCATGATATTAAAAAAGTTTGTTGTATCAGTTCTGATCTGTTTGTCAGGCTTGGCTTCTGCTTATGGCTCAGGTACATTACAGGGAAGGGTTACCAGCACTGAAGGCGAGCCATTACCCTTTGCCAATATTGTAATTACCCATAAAATTGAGGGTGGGCAAAGGATTGAGTTGAAATCTCAAATTGGTGCTGTTTCGGATTTAGATGGTTATTTTGTTATTTCATCTTTATCAGCAGGGAAATTTGTTGTTCACGTGATATATATAGGTTATGAGTCACAGGAGTTTGAAGTAGCCATCGAGAATAATCAGAGCTTTACCCTTAATGTTGTTCTGGCCAGTAAAAGTACAAATCTGGAAGAAGTTGTAATCAGCGCTCAGTCAAAAGGTCAGATGGCTGCCATAAATCAGCAACTAGCGGCCATATCCATTAAAAATGTTGTTTCAACCGATAGAATTCAGAATAATCCCGACGCTAACGCTGCCGAATCAATAGGTCGGTTACCCGGAGTTTCTGTTACCCGGTCAGGAGGTGAAGCCAGCGATATTGTAATTAGGGGAATGGCTCCCGAATACAATAAGGTTCTGTTGAACGGGATTGAAATTCCCTCCAATAAGGGGACCAGCCGAAATGCCAATTTAAGTGGAATTTCACAGTCTTCTTTGCAGGGCATTGAAGTATACAAATCACTTACTCCCGATATGGATGCAAATTCAGTGTCAGGTACTGTGAACATGTTGTTGCAAACTGCTCCCACCGGATTACATAGCAGTTTAACGGTCCAGGGGGGCTATAATAATCAGAATAACGACTGGAAAAACTATAAAATATTTGGTGAAGTAAGCAATCGCTTTTTAGAAGATAAACTGGGTGTAAGTTTTGGTGCGAGTGTTGAAAGGGTCAATCGCAGTACCCAAACACTGGCTGCCAGTTATGCCATTGAGTCCAATAATGCCCCGGAGGGAGAGTTTGAACCCATGTATGTAAATGGTATCAGTTTGAATGATATCAGCAACATTATACATAGAAGTTCAGGCACGCTTGTATTTGACTACCGTTTTTCACCGAAATCAACTATTCAGTTTTCCAATTTCTTTTCCTATAATCCTACTGACAATTTTTCCATGAGCAAAAGTTTTAATCCAAAAAGTGGGGTCGATTATAATACAAATCAGTCAAAAGGCGATGGTTACATTTATTCCGGTGCTTTGATAGGCAAGCATACACTGGGAATAATTCAGGTAGATTATGGAACAGCTTATTCATTATCAAATAGTCATAGCAAAAGTGTTGCTATGAATGTTCACAATCCATTTGGATACAATCCGGAAGACGGGACACAGGAAAAAAGAAGCCTTCCATTGGTTGACATAATTAATTTGGCCAATGACGAGGCTACACTTGAAAATTTAAAGAATTTTGGATTATATGGCCCCGGGTCAGATGGTGAAGATTGGATGGATGAGAAGCAATTTGATGCACACTTTGATGTTACAGTACCATTTAAACTGACAGATTTTATCAGTGGAAAAGTTAAGATGGGTGGGCAATACAAGCACAAAAACAGAAGTCACAATGCAGATTACAAGGTTTATGGAGGGCCGCCTTTTCATAAGCTTATTTCAGGGATACAAGGTACCGGCGACGGAATTGACTGGGCATTGCCCTGGGTCTCGATAAATACGCAGCAAGCTGTTACTATGGAAAACATGTATGTGGAAGATAATAGTAAATTCCTGCAGGGAACTGAATACAGTTTTGGATGGGTTCCGGATATCAACAGATTAAATGAGGTTTATGATTGGTGGCAGGATATAACTGGTTATTACCTCGGACTTGGAGGAAATGCATGGCAACCGATATTTGGCCAGGAAAGAATGATCAGTTATTATGATTTGCGTCGAAGTGTGGTGGATGATAATACGATTGCTGAAAATTATTATGCAGGGTATGCAATGGCTGAATTCAGCATTGGTAAGAAAGTTGATTTCATTCCCGGGGTTCGCTATGAGAGCATGACGGATGATATGACTGGTTGGTTTGTTCAGCGTGCATTGGATGAGGGAATCAGATTACCCGGAAATACCACTTCAGCTTCCCAGCAGAATGGACATTTTTTCCCAATGGTTCATTTGAAGATAAAACCTTTAAAATGGGCGAATCTGCAATTCTCTTATACGCAAACCATACATCGTCCGGATTATAATTCCATTATCCCCTTTGAATACCTGGAAAATGGTTTAAAACCATTCTCATATACATACGGAAATCCTGATCTAAAGCCTGAGTTATGGACTAATTATGATGTTATGCTCTCGATTTTTAATAACAAAATCGGATTGCTTTCTCTTAATGGTTTTTATAAAACAGTTCAGGATAAAATCTGGTACCGGTCATGGATGAGGGTTACCAGCGATCCTATTGTTTCCACTTTTGCTTCGAATGACGAGGTACTTGTTGCCTCATGGTACAATAATGAGTATAATTCAACTGTAAAAGGATTTGAAATAGAGTGGCAGACGGATTTCCGGTTTTTGCCAAGTCCCTTTAACTTATTTTCCCTGACAGCAAATTATTCCATTCTGAAGAATGAGACAACTTATCCTTTTTCTGAGGTAAATATTATACAAACAGGCACAACATCCGGTGGAAGGCCAATCTTTGAAAAGGTTAGGAGCGATTCAACATTTACCGGAATGATGATAAATCAGCCCAAATCCCTGGCCAATGTTTCGCTTGGTTTCAGCTATAAAAAATTTGATATCTATGTATCATTCCAATATATAGGAGCCATACTCACCAATAGGGCCGTTCAGGAGGAATTTGATAATTATAAAAATGCATTCTACAGGTGGGGGCTGCAGGGCAAGCTTGGGCTGCCCATAAAAGGAATGGAGCTATTATTCAATGTGGCCAATTTGAATAACATCCAGGAAAAACAATATAACCTGGGTGATAGCCGGCCAACCTATGTGGAAAGTTATGGCTGGACAGCAGATCTTGGATTAAGATATTCATTTTAGATTAACCGTAAAATTGTATCACGTATGTTTTATGCATTTTGAAAATACATGATTATCAGATTTATAAAAATTTTATTTTCACAGTTAATTCATTTTTTTCTATTTACTAACTAACAAATTTAAACATGAGAAAACTTAACTTTATGAGTATTATTGGGGCCGCGTTAATTGGTCTGAGTAATATCTCCCTTGCACAGGATACCCTTATGGTAGAACCTGGACTTGGTACTTTAAATGCGGCTATTCTCGCGAATGGTGACGCTAAAATTTACAAGCTCGCAAGCCGGTCAGTGGTATGGCTTGGATGCCATTATTGAGGCTGGTCCGGAATTGTCGGGACTGCAAATTATTGGTGAAAAAACGGATGGTCTTCCAGCCGTTATCCAGGTGGGAAATGCACAGGACGGATCTGTTTTTCCCAGTTTGTTCAATTTATTTACCAACCTGACGCTTAAAAATGTATTTCTTGCTGATCAGGATTTTTCAGGAACTATCGGGACTGTGGTTATGAATTTTAATGCTGCAATTCGGGTTGTCGTTGACAATTGTGTTATTGATCCGGCAGGTATTAACTACACTTTTGGAGGTGGAGCTACGGGTAACCACTCCAAGCTGTTTTTGACCAACAGTCAGATCATTCGCAATGGCTATATAAGCTCACCTAATGATGGTGGCTGGATTCAAGGTCAGCAATTTGATACACTATGGGTTGAAAATAATACATTTGTTTCTTCAGGACAGGACTTTCTTGCACGTGGTTTTGCCCAACAACCAACCAATGGATTTGTTTGGATAAACCATAACACCATTCTCTGGCATGATGTATGGATTAAAAAGTCATACAATGATCCGAATTTCTTTTTTACCAACAACCTGATGGTGGATCCTAGCATATATGCACAGTTATATGCCTGGGGACAATTCTTCCCTGATTATAGACTGGGTAATACCATGCTTAGCCTTACAAGTATTGATACAATGCAGGTTGATGATGGTAACGGTTCATTGATGAATGAAACATTGCCTTCTCAAAGAAAAATGTTCTGGCAGCGTAACCTTCAATACAATTCGCCTCAGTTAAAAAGCCTGGTATCGAATGCAAAGACTAATTATGATCAGGATATCTATCTCATACCGATGCTTTGGGATGAGAATACTCCTGCTGATTATGCCGGCATACCGGTTGTATCCCCTGCTGATTCAAGCAGAGAAAACAGGATACTGAACGATGACACAAACTGGCCTTTTATGAAATACAATCATAATATGTATGATATTGACCCTCAATGGGAAGATGCCAGGATTGCCGGTATGGAGGATAGTGTTGGCACTTTCATCAACGGATGGTTCCAGGGGAATATATTTGAACCCGGTAGTGTTGATTTAAATGCTCTTCCAGGTTACAATTGGGATATTGATAGCTGGAATGGTGTTGCATTGGGTGAATACCCGCAAACATGGCCACGTTTTAATGGCGTCTACACAAATCCTGAACTGTTAACCGCTTCTACTGAAGGTCTTCCGCTTGGTGACCTGAATTGGTACCCTGATAAAAAAGCAGCATGGGAATCTGAAAAGGCGATGATCGAGGCTCACATCTTAGCGCTGAATGAAGACCAATATACGATGCCAACAACCAGTACTGTTGTTGATATTATCGTTGCCAGTCCCGATCATGAAACACTCGAGGCTGCTGTCATAGCTGCTGAACTGGCAGATGACCTGTCAGGTGATGGTCCATTTACCGTATTTGCCCCAACTGACGATGCATTCGCTGCTCTTCCCGAAGGCACACTGGATGCCCTGCTTGAAGATCCGACTGGTGACCTGGCCGACATCCTCCTGTATCATGTGGTAAGCGGAAAGATCATGTCAACTGATCTCTCTGATGGTCAGACGGCCACTACGCTGCTGGGCAAGGACATTACAGTGACCATCAATGGCGAAGGCGTTTTCATCAATGATGCCAAGGTTACTGTCGCTGATATTGATGCAGTCAATGGCGTAGTTCATGTCATCGACGCCGTATTGCTGCCACCGGCTGCAACAGGAATTCTAAACTGTAACAGATTGGATCACTTCATTATTATCCTAACCCGTCAAAACATTATAACGGTTAGAAGTGAAAACGAATTGAAATTCGTAAAAGTCTATGATGTTGCCGGAACACTCATGAAGAGTATTGAAATGCAAAATTCATTTACAAAGAACATTGATATTGCTGATTTGAATAAGGGTATGTATTTATTAAAATTAGAAACAAAAACAGGGGTAATTTATACAAGTAAATTCGTAAAGAAATAAACTATCCATATTAAGTACTGATTATTATTAATCGGTTTAAGTAGTAAATTTGTTTAACTTACAGGAGAGGATTTCCTCTCCTGTATTTTTTCTTACAAGAGTTATGAAAAGACTTCTACCGGTTACTTTGCCTTTTTTTTCCTTTTGTCTCTGGATAGAATGTATGGGCAGGATTTTATCATCAATCCGCAACACCATAAAAAATATTTTCTCTTTGCTGAAGGGCGAAAGTGATTATTGTATTGCTATTGATAAAGATGCATCTGAATCGGAACAATTTGCTGCAAAAGAATTACAGTATTGGATAAAAGAATGTGGTGGTGTTGAGTTACCGGTAAAAACAATTGAGGAGCAGCATACAGGCTATCGCATTGTGGTTGGTTATAATTCTTATATAAAAACAAAGATTGGAATAGAGCCTCCTGCGTTGAATGATGAGTCATTTACCTATCGTAGTTCCGAAGGGGATATTTTAATATACGGAGGTAAGCAACGCGGCACGATGTATGGGGTTTTCTCTTTTCTGGAGAGAGAATTAGGATGCCGGTTTTATACTCCCGCGGTGAGTCTTGCTCCGAAGTGTAAAAAGTATGGTTTTTCGGAATTATCGCATAGTGAGAAACCAGGCTTAGCGGTCCGTAACGATTTTTATTATGAAGCATTTAATCCAACATGGGCTGCCCGAAATAGAATCAATGGTACATTATCGGACCCGCGTGTTCAACCCGGAGGTGTCGAGGTTTATCTGGGTGTTCATACGTTTCAACATTTTGTTCCGGGTAAAGAATTCTTCGATAAACATCCTGAATATTTTGCTTTGATAAATGGCAAACGAATGCATAATTACAGAGATTTAGAATCGCAACCCTGTCTTACAAATCCTGATGTTTTGAATATTGTTATTGAAAGATTAAAAGATACGATAAGAAAATATCCTGATTATTTAATTTTTGACGTATCGCAGAACGATAGTTGGCATACGTCGGAAAATGCATGTTTTGGGCAATGTATGTGCGACAAATGCCAGGCAATAGTGAAGAAAGAGGGATCCGAATCGGGTCCAATAATATGGTTTGTGAATCAGGTGGCCGAGAGTATTGAAAAGGAATTCCCGGATAAATTCATCGGTACATTTGCTTATGGGTATAGTGTCAATCCACCTAAAAATATACGTCCGCACCAAAATGTGGTAATACGATTCTGCACGTACGGTTGTCGAAGTCATAGTATAGGTTCTTGTCCCTATAGTCAGGCATGCATGGAAAATCTTAAGGTCTGGGGAACTATTGCACCGCATTTATATATTTGGGATTATGTAGTAAGTTTTGGTGATTATCTTTGTCCCTTCCCGAATTTTAATACGTTGCAGGCGAACATGAAGGCTTTTCGGGATAATCATGCAATCGGCGTTATGGAACAGGGAGCGTATCAATCGCGAGGAGCCGATTTTGCAGAACTTCGGATGTATCTTCTTTCACGTTTACTTTGGAATCCCGATTGCGATGTTAAGGATGTAATTTATCGACTTTACCAATGGCTATTACGGACGTTCCGGAAAATATATTCGAAAATATATCGACCTGCTTCAAGCTCAAATAAAGCCCAATTCACACATCACCTGGGTGCTAAGCTCACAGGATTCGATTTTCACGGATAATTTCACTCTCAAAGCACAAGCTCTTTTCGTGAAGGCAGAAAAAGTTGCAGATAATCAAGAGATTCTTCAAAGGGTTGAGTTAGCATCGTTGCCCGTTCTAAATCTAAAATGCAGGCGTATGCCGGTAGTATCTTATTCATGATGGCACCTACGATAAATTTTGTCGTATAGCCGATAGAGAGAAGGTAACTTACTTCAACGAAGGTGGAGGTGTAAAGGAATTTAAGGATAATTATGCTAAATGCCTTAGAAAAAGAGAAATTGCGTAACGTAAATCAATATACCCGCAATAATAATACAATTTCTCATTATACAACTTTCACATTATTTGAGAGAAACCTGAAGAGAGTGCTATCTTTATTATTATTTTAGGCCATTTTATATATATAAATGCCTAAAAAGTACAAAAGAAACTATAAAAAAAAATTGATTGGCATAAATTTAAATCTTAAACTTGTTATAACAACTATGCAGGAATGCATAGTGGATAAATAATATTTGCATATACCCCTTTCAAAAATGAAATCTCATTTTCACTGTCTGGCAATTCAATTCACTGTTTGCTCTTTTAATCTCTGTTCTGCTTCGCTTCTTTTTGGTCAGAATAAATCCCAGGTAAGGGTTAACGGGAAAGTAACTGATGCAGTCACGGGAGAAGTTTTGCCGGGAGTGAATATATTGGTGCAGGGAACCTTAACAGGTACCGTAACCGGGGTGGATGGCAGGTATTCAGTGCTGGTAAGTGGCCCTGAATCGGTTCTGGTATATTCCTTTATCGGGTATGTGTCACAAACGGTAACTGTTGGTACACAATCGGCCATTGATATTGCTTTGAGTCCTGATGTCCAGACCTTAGGGGAAGTCGTGATCACAGCCCAGGGGAGAGGGCAGAAGCAGGCCGTTCAGCAGCAGATCAATTCCAATACGATAAAGAATGTGGTAGCGCCTGACCGTTTGCAGGAGAATCCCGATGCAAATGCCACGGAAGCCATTGGCCGTTTGCCGGGTATTTCGGTCATACGTTCAGGAGGCGAGGGTACCGGACTTATGATCCGCGGACTTGAACCGCGTTATGCTTCAGTATCCTTAAACGGAGTGCAGATGGCATCAACGAGTGGTGATAACCGGGGTACGAACATCAGCGGCATTTCACAGTATGCCTTGCAGGGCGTTGAGGTTTACAAATCGCTGACGGCGGATATGGAAGCGAATTCAGTGGCAGGTACGGTTAACCTGAAGCTGAGGGAAGCCCCCCAGCATTTTCACGTGAATTTAATGGCACAGGGTGGATATAATCAGTTGAACGATTACTGGGGCAATTACAAGCTATTGGGTGAAGTCAGCAACCGTTTCCTGAATGATAAACTTGGGGTATTGGTTTCAGTGAATGCCGAAAGGGTTAACCGGAGCATCCAGACGATGAGTGCAGGGTATGGAATTGACGGCAGCGATCCGGAAGGGGATATATTGCTGAACAGTGTAAACCTGAACAATATTACTTCGATCATATACCGGAAATCGCTGTTGTTGTCGGTTGATTATAAGGTATCACCAGGTACCACATTGATGTTATACGGCATGTATAACAACTGCGAGGAATGACTATGAACGCCAGTCGAAGAACTATGGTGTGACCGGCGCAGGATCTGTGGGATATTCTTTCGAGACCCGTCCGGACAATACAAACGATATTTTACAGACCGCCTTAAGCGGTGAATCGAAATTCAAATTCCTGAACATAAAGGCTGATTACGGGATTGCATATTCCCTGGGCAATGCCAATAATACAGGTTCAAAAAGCTGGAACTTCAATTTCGATAATGTATCCTCCTCTGAAATTACGGATATTGAGCATAGAAAAATGGATCCGACAGAGATTGTCCCTTTGTTCACTGATGACCCAAGTAAATTTGATGATTGCTATCTGACCGGATTAGGCGTAACTGAAAGTAAAACTGACGACAAGAACATCCATACATATCTGAATGTTTCGGTACCTTTTAAAATAGGAGAGCTGATAAACGGGAATGTTAAATTCGGAGGAATATACCGGGTAAAAAACAGGAAAAGGGATGATCAGGTTGGCTTTCAGAATGTAGGAGCAAACCAGTTTTTACCCAGGATTCTTGAAGATTCACTGGACTGGGTTGTGACCGATGACATTCCCCGTTTATTGGCTGTTGGGCTGGAAGGGGAAAAGGTTGATAATTTTCTGAACGGAGATTACAATTATGGAACTACCTTTAACATTGACCGGTTGAACCAGCTCTCAAACACCTGGACTGATGTATCGGATTACGCTTATGCACTCGGGCCGAGTTACTATCTTCCCCTGGTGGGTGAAGTCGCAAAGCTTGGTTATTCTCAAAATGTGGCCGGATGCATGCTGAATGACCAGGACATAAAGGAAACCTATGTGGCGGGCTATATTATGCCGGAATTCAATATCACCAAGTATGTAATGTTCATGCCCGGATTGCAGGTATGAAAAGACAAATGACGATATGAAGGGATACTATGCATTGCCTCCGCAGTATCCGCCTCCTGTTTCTGCACCGGTCCCGGGAGATTCCACATCAGCCACGCGATCAGATCAGTTTTTCCTGCCGATGATCCATCTGAGGATAAAACCGACAGATAAGTTTTATGCACATTTCTCTTATACGAAAACATTAAGCCGGCCTGATTTCAATGCCATCTCACCAAACATTTACGTAAATACCGGTTGGGCACCGTTTACATACACGGCTAACAATCCGGATTTAGAACCCGAACTCTGGACAAGCTACGATGCCCAGTTTACGTTTCACGGCGGATAAGATCGGGCTGTTTTCGGTCACCGGTTTTTACAAAACGGTGGAAGATAAAATATGGCAAAGATCCTATCAGCGTATCAAAGGTGATGACTATCATCCCTCCATTCCCGGATAATGCCATGGTGAATGTGACAATTTGGGAGAACCATCCCTATACTGCTTTTGTTGAGGGTATTGAACTTGAATGGCAGACTTCGTTTTTTTATTTGCCAAAGCCTTTTAGCTTTTTCACCCTGTATGCCAATTATACCTATACCCATTCGGAAACAACCTATCCATATACGGACATCAGAACTGTTGTTCCTCCCGGAGGCGGACGTCCGGTTTCCGTGAGAGTTGATTCTACAACGAAGGGCCCGATGCTTTATCAGCCGCAGCAAATAGCCAATGTTTCTCTTGGATTTAACTTCAAGGGATTTAATGCCTGGCTTTCCTTCCAGTATAATGGTTTGATCTATACCGGGAAAAACTACCGGGGTGCTCCCAGGCTGGATTCACAAAAGGAGCACTTCAACAGATGGGATCTTCAGCTGACACAGAAATTCAGGATCGCGAAAGCTGAGTGGATTTGAGGTGATCGCCAATATTGCCAACATCACCAATTTTACAGAATCACAAAGACTCAGGGGTGATCCGCGGCTCACATATCAGGAAAAATTTGGCATGACGGCTGACCTTGGAGTAAGATATCGATTTTAATTTATAACTTTATAAACAGAAGAATTTAATTATTACTAACCCTACTAAAAGAAAGGAGAGAAATTACACCTAGACAATCCAATTGAAATTATTAACTTTTCTATTAATACTAATTTAAATCTATTACGATGAGAAAATTTTACATGATTGCTTTACTAGCTTTCCTGTTTATCGGGACCACAATCGCCCAGGATGTCCTGGTGGTTGAACCCGGTTTAGGAACGCTGAATGCTGCTGTTGCTGCCAATGGCGGTGATAAAATTTATGAACTGACAGCCGGTGAATGGTACGGTTTGGACGCACCCATCGAAAACGTGGATTATCATTTACAGATTATTGGCAGTGCACCTGCTGAAGCAGGTGGAATGCCAGCAACTCTGCAAACAGGTACCGATGTTAATGGTGCTGTTTTTAGCAAGATGTTCGATTCCAAGGGTGACATAACCCTGAAGAACATTTTCTTTGTCAATGCAGACCTTAACGCCCAGGTTGCTTTCGAGTGGCTGATAGAAAGCAATTTGGATGCCCGCATTGTCGTTGATCGTTGTGTACTTCATCCTTCCTGCGTTGGCCAGGGTGTCACCGGATCAGGTGGAGGTAATAAATGTTATTTTACCAACAACCAGGTTGTTGACCATGGTCACATGCTGAGCCCGAATGATGGCCATTTCTTTAATTTCTCCAATACTGCCGCCGGCAAGGGTTTTGATACCTTATGGGTTGAAAACAATACTTTTGTTTGTATGGGTATGAACGTGTTCCAGGGAAGTTTCGGCGACATGGTAAATAACGTGGTGGCTTTCAACCACAATACATTCGTTTTTGCCAAGAGCCAGATTGACTGGACAACCAAAAAAATGGAAGAGTACTGGACAAACAACCTGATGTTCGACCTCCAGGTTGATCCTTATGCAAATAACTGGCAGCCTATGCCGGGTGGAGATCCGAGTATGCCCAAGCCTAACCTCATTTATGCAGATACTCTGACGGATGAGGTTATGCCTTCCACACGCCCGAATTTCGTGGAATATAATGCACTTTACAGAGCACAGGGTTTCTATGACCTGGTTGACGAGATGAATGTATTCTGTGCAGAACAGGATCCTCCCCTCCAGGTGTATATCTTTATCCTCTGGTTTGGCCCCGTGACACCCTGACCAGCAGGGAAGCTCAGATGTTTGGAAGTACGGATTTTCCGAAATTCAAATATGGCAATATAATTGCTGATGTTGATCCTGAGTGGACTGATGCAACCATTTATGAGCATGAAGCTTTGTTCATTGAATGGGCAAGTCCTGCAAATTATGTTCACGCACTTGGACAGCCTTCAACAAATTATCCTCCCGCAACAGAATGGGCACAATATTGGTGGATACCCAGCGGTGATCTTTCAGATAACAGTGTATGGCCTTTATTTGACGGAACCTATACCAATGAGCAGTACCTGAAAGGTTCTATAGAGAGAAATGTTCCTCTTGGTGACCTGAACTGGTGGCCGGAAGCAAAAGCTGCATGGGAACTCAAGAAAGCTGATGTATGGGCACACATTCAGGCTGGTAACGAAAGTCAGATTGACATTGGATATGGTGAACCTTTGAATCCTGCAGTATTCCCGATTGACTTTGAAACCGAAACTGATGCTGAATGGTATGTATTTGCCACTAATCCAGATGATCAATCTGCTTTGTCGATTATCGACAATCCGGATAAAACCGGCATCAATACCTCGGATAAAGTAGCCAGAATGGTTATTCCAGACGTCGACTGATCCTTGGGCAGGTTTCTTCTCAGATTCATATCCTACGATTGAATTTACAGAAGCTTCTCATACAATTACCATGATGGTATGGAAAGACAATACCAATCCGGTTGGAATTAAGGTAGAAGCACCCACAAATGGTGGCACTGTTACGGAAGTAAAAATTCCGGTTACCGAAACTGGCAAGTGGATTGAAGTCTCTGCAGATTTCAGCGCCGCTTGTTGGATTTGGCTTTGCCAGACTTACCATATTCCCTGATTTCCCCGACACAAGGACCGCTGGTGCTACCGTTTATCTTGATAATATCGCTCTGGCTGGAGTTACAGGTACTGTTGATGTAAAAGCTGATGGTTTATTTGTTTATCCGAACCCTGTAAGCAACGTTCTGAACGTAAAGGGTGGCAAAAATGCTGACATTACCATTATAAACATTGACGGCCGCGTAGTAAGAAATGTAAGTAACGTATCCTCTGTTGATGTTTCTGATCTTGCCAAAGGCATCTATTCAGTAAAAATCAGCTCAGGTAACCAAGTTTCTACACAGAAGGTTGTTATTTCCAGATAAGTGTAGAATTTGCATTGATTGATTTTATAGAGTGAAAAAGCATTTATGCTTTTTCACTCATCAAATTGATTTATTGTGAAAAGGAGAGGAATTATTTATTGATGACTCTCCTTTTCCATTTTATATAAAAGATCTTTTCTATTGCAGCCAAATCGCTGCTATTCACAGAACCTTATTCAAAAGGCACTTTCACTGCATAACCTAAAACTATTATGAAATTAACCTCATTATTCCGGCTGACCGTGGCTTGCGGTATCATTCTCGGATGCCTTGCCTGTAACGGAAAATTATCAAAAGAATCCATCACTATAAAAACGGACAAGGATTCAATTGTCCATGGGCCATTCCGTCATAGTGACTGCCCATATTAATTTTAAAGCAGGGGAATCCCCTAAAGACATTTTATTACTGCCCTATGTGAATCAGCGCCGATGGGGCTCACATGAGCGTCCGGATTCGAATGGAAACGCAACCTTTCTTCTCCCGCTGCCCAATCCGGGCAATCATGAAATTCAGGTTATTGCTGTCAAAGCAGATCCCAATAACTGGATGGGTTCATCCAATATGCAATATCTGGTAGCAGGAAGCATTATGCCTCCATCAGATAGTATTTCCAATGTATGCAAAGTGAATGTCAAACGCAGAATAATGCCTGCCGCAGCTGAAAACGGACATCTTTTCTGTGTTCAGTGGGAATCCTGGTTCATCCCGGGCCCGGGTTTATTTTCATCCGCAGAGGCAATACCCGTGGTTGGTATCTATGACTCCTATAATGAGGATGTGATAAGGCAACATGTGTTGTGGTTTATGGATCTGGGCGTAAACTTTATTATGCCCGACTGGTCAAATCATATCTGGGCAAAAAAACACTGGAATGAAATTGAGGGCGGCGCCCGTTCAATAGTCCATGCCACCACCTGTTTTCTTGAGGTTTGGCCAAAATGCGCGATGAAGGAATTGATGTGCCGAAAGTCGCTCTTATGCCAGGCATCAGCAATGGACCTCCGGCTACCATGGTCGCATTAAACGAACAACTGGAATGGATCTATCAGAATTATGTATTGAATCCAAGGTTTAAAGGCCTGTTTCAGGAGTTTGAAGGAAAACCTCTGATGATCATCCTCGATACAGGTGCGCTGGGCAGTAAAAAGGGAACCGCCAAATCTGCTTTCACGGTTCCTTTCTTTAAACAAACACTGGCGTATGAGCGAAGCCGATCTGGATGCTTTCCGCAGAGCCCAGGGACCTGTTGATGATTCCCATTTTACTATCCGCTGGATATCATCCCAAAACCAGGTCACACGGCATCATGAACTGGGTTACTGGTCATGGATGGATGGTTCACTGGAACCTATGGTGACCTATAAAGATGGGAAAGCCGAAGCTATTACCGTTACCAATGCATTTTTTGAACCTTTGGGCTGGACTGCCCCGGATACATATGGCAAAAGGGGAGGCACCACTTATATCGAATCGTTCAAATTTGCCCTGAAATCCAAACCAAAGGTAATATTCCTGCACCAGTTCAATGAATTTGCCGGACAGACTGAAGGGCACGGATATGGGTGAAAATCATGATATATATCTGGATGAACACAGCATGGAATTCAGTGATGACTTTGAACCCGTGTCAATGACTGCTGCAGGACTACGCGACAAAACAGGAGGATGGGGTTTTTATTACCTGAATATGACCAAGGCCTTGATGGACATATTTAATGGAAAGGATATGAATAGTACCGTTATGGCTGCGAATATCAGCGAAAAAACAGATCAATCCGTTAAGATCACCTGGTCAGTGATTGGCAAAGACCCTGCAAATTATACGTTTCAGTAGGTGAAAAAGTATTGTTTAAAGAATTAACCGGAGACTTGAAATTCCGGTTAAGGAATTATCCAAAGGACAGAATACGGTTACAATTACTGCCAATGGTGTAAATACCCGTTATAAGCTTTCGAAAACGGAAATGATGAATTTCAGAAACACCTTTGCCTGTAAGTGTAAACTTACAGCTGAAAATTTGAGTCATGGTCCGGAAAGTGAATTAAAATAACTGACTCATGGACTAAAGCCGAGATTAATGCAAATTGAATTTACGAGCGAAGGGCATTAAGCTCTGCGGCAATTGAAAATGAAGCATATTGGCGTTAGCTTATAAAGATTAACATGTTTCGGAGTGCTTAATCTTTAATTAACAAGTACCATGAAAATGAATTTCAGATGCATTCATTGATCGTTTTCATTTTTTTACTCCCTGGCTGGATTTTCTCAAGGCTGGAATATTACCAGTGACCAATGGACTGCCACGGATGGCCTTGGCCGGAAGTTACCTGAAGTAAACCAGACAGGATCTGCAAAAAATGACAAGTACATTGCCATGTTTTATTGGACCTGGCATACCGATGGCAATGCTTATTTTTCCCCGGTAATGAATATTACCGAAATTCTGGATCAATACCCTGAAGCCGCAACGGATAAGGATCATCCGGCCTGGCAGGGCATATCCCCGGGAGTATTCTGGTGGGATGAACCCTTGTTTGGATATTATAGGACCACCGATGAATGGATCCTCCGCAAGCATGCTGAAATGCTTGCGGATGCCGGTGTGGATGTTGTCTTTTTCGATTGTACAAACGGGAGCCTTACCTGGAGGACATCTTATACTGTATTGTTCCAGGTTTGGGATCAGGCCAGGAAAGACGGTGTTAAAACACCCCAGGTTGCCTTTTTGCTTCCATTCAGCGCAGGTTCCAATTCCCTGGCATCCATGTATCAATTATATACTGAAATATATCAACCCGGTTTATATGAAGATCTGTGGTTCAAATGGAAGGGCAAGCCTTTGATCATGTCCTATCCTGAAAGTCTGGTAGCCCAAACCGGAAATTTTGCCGGATTGAAGTTTACAGCCACCGCCCCTTTTTATGCAATAAATGCAACTTGTCCCAGCTACAATAATAATGTGGGTAATATGACTTTCAGTTTATACAAATGGAATACGAATTATGCACAAAGCGTTGCCGGTACGCCCATTGCGGAGAAGACCTATGTTAACTTCAACGATAATCAAAAACTCGAATTGACATTTGATGCCCAGGAGGCGGGTGATTATGTGTGGGAATTAAGCAATGGTACCGAAGACGTGGGAGTCTGGAAGTGGACTGACAGCCATGATCCTGCTGTTAGTTTTTTCGCAGGAAGCCAGGTTGCCGGAAATTACGAAAGTGAGATTTCATATGATCCGCAAATTGTTTTTACCCCTCTTACAACAGGAACCAATCATACTCCGGTTGCAGTTACCAGTTCGGCTGATCAGAAAACCGTAAATGCCATAAAGGAGTTTTTCACATTCCGTCCGGGACAACCTGATTATGTAAACGGACCAAACCGCAATGATCAGTGGGGATGGCTTGAAAATTATCCGCAGCATGGATATTGCACCAAAAGACGACGGAGGCTTTGAGGAGGTTACAGTCGGTGTTGCCCAGAATGCTTCTGATGCCAGTGGCGGACATGCATCCGGTTTTAATACTGCCCTTACCTATGGCAGGAGTTACACAAAAGCAGCCGGACAGGATACCCGCCCTGATGCCTATTTAAAGGGGCTTAATTTCCAGGAACAATGGGGTCGCGCATTTGAACTGGATCCCGACCTGGTATTTGTTACAGGCTGGAATGAATGGATTGCCGGACGCCATTTTGACTGGGACGTGCAGCCTTTTGCATTTGTTGATGAATACAGTGCTGAGAAAAGCCGGGATATTGAACCGGTTAAATCATGGGGCAATAAAGGCGATGTATATTATATGCAGCTGGTCAGCAATGTGCGTAAATTTAAAGGAATGCAGAGCCAGGACACCGCTTCCGGTTCAAAAACCATTGTGATGGATGACCTGGCCAGCTGGACCGGTGTAAAACCGGAATACCTCTCCTATAAAGGCAATACTTTGCACCGGAATCATGCCGGCCAGGGAACTGAACTGGTGTATACCAACACAACGGGAAGAAATGACATTGTTGGCGCAAAGGTTGCCAGGGATGCAGATTACCTGTATTTCTACGTTGAAACTGCAGATGACCTCACCGATAAGGCAGATCCCAAATGGATGCGCCTTTTCATCGACATCGATCGCAATAAAACCACGGGCTGGGAAGGATATGATTTTGTCGTAAACAGATTGAATCCGGAAGATTCCGCTTATGTTGAAAAAAGTGTAAGCTCCTGGAACTGGAATGCTGCCGGCAAGGCCGCCTATGTGGTTAACGGGAAAGCGCTGGTCATTAAAAGTAAAACGATCAGTTTTTAACCTGACGGCAGAAAAGGGAATCGACTTTGAATTCAAGTGGAGCGATAACATGCAGGATGAAGGCAACATCATGGATTTTTATGAAAACGGTGATGTGGCCCCCGGTGAACGGTTCAACTACGTGTACAAGGTTGAATGGTCGGATGACCGGTACCTCAATGCTGAACTTCCTGAAGGAATCAACCAGGGAATCCGGTTTGACCAGTATGAAGGTGTATTTGATACAATTCCTTCTTTTTTCGATCAGAAGATCATCCATACCGGCTTCCCGTCTGATTTTGATATTCCGGTTCAAACGGCAGCCAATTTTGGATTGCGGTATACAGGCTTTATTGATGTTCCTGCAAAGGATGCCTATACTTTTACGCTCAATACAGACCTGAATGCTAAACTTTATATTGGAGGTAATCTGATTGTCTCCGATGCAGTGGGTACGGAACAATCCGGCACAATCCGGCTGATGCCCGGGAAGCACCCGATCACAGTAGATTACATTACAAGAGCAGAAAACACGAAACTGCTGAATATTGAAATAGCCGGCTCAGGCCAGGAAAAGAGCAAGGTATCTCCTTCCATGCTGTTCAAATACAACCAGCCGCCTTCAGTTTCAATCGTTTTTAACGCCACACAGAATTACTTCAGCACATTCGATACGGTAGCCATGGTTCATTCGGTTGACCCGGACGGATCGGTTGAAAACGTTAACGTATACGATAATGATGAACTCATCGCCCAGGAAACCGCAGCGGAATTTCCAGTGAAAAACCTTACCGAGGGAGACCACTCTTTATCGGCCAGTGTTCTGGATAATGACGGGGTTCTTTCGGAATCAAACCTGTTGAGTTTCACGGTTAAATCCGCCATGTCTATACCTGGTTCACTAACAGTGGAAGAATACAGGAAAGGGAAGGGCGTTTCAATTACCAATTCAACAGACAGTGATGGCGGGAAGAACATCAAGGTGGCCTATGGATTTGTGGATTATCCTGTAAATGTTACCGTGTCAGGAAACTATCATTTCAAATTCCGTGTTCCGGCAGCCAATGGAACCAAAATGGTTACGATAAAAGCCAATGGTGAAGAAGTTGCCACAATAGATGTTGGGAACACAGGAACTGCAGAACCATGGTACGATGTTGAAACGGATATCCCTTTAGCAGCCGGGAACCAGATTTTACGTTTTGATTTTGAAGGCATCGTAACCGTGCACAGGATTGAAATTACCTTCTTGCCCACCGGCATTCCAACCGTGTCTGAAAATGCCATCGTTGTCATGCCCAATCCCTCATCCGCGGAATTTGTCATTCATACTCAAAATCCAGCCGACAGGCTCGAATTATATGATCTGCTGGGCCAGCTTACGGATCTGCAGCCAATCAGGAATGGTTCCACAACAAGCCGGATCGGATCTGACCTGCAGCCGGGCATCTATTTGCTGGTTGTGAAAAGCAGCGATGGTTCCAAAAAAGCTATCAAACTGGTGAAGAGAAGATAATTAAATATTATTCAGCATGGAAACAATTTCATTTTATTTAAAAAGGACCATTTTGCTTTTGTGGGTTGTATTCATTTTCTCACAATGTCAAACTGTTCAGAAAAAGAATACCGAAACAGCAGTTGCGAAATTATCCATGACCACTTGTCCGGATCTTCCCCTTGAAGGTTGGGAACGCAACTATAAATCTGCATTTGAAGGTTTCATGCATGCGTATAATCCATGCATTGTTGAAGTGCCCGATAGCGCATATCCCTACCGAATGTGGTTTTTTGGATGGATTGTGGATATAGGCAACACAGATATTGCCGGCATGGATGCCATCTATTTCGCCAGGGGAAAAGATCTGGATACATGGGAAGTTTACTGTAAGGACGGAAGCTGGGATGCAAACAAAATAAACACCAAATGGGCTTCTGTTTTGTATGCTTCCACCGATTCGGTGAATAATTACTACGACACGTTTCATGCCGGGGATCCTTCCGTAGTTTATAAGGATGGAATGTATTATATGGCCTACAGTGCTACATCCAAAGCATTTACCGATCCCAACAGCAAGGAGCCGATTGAACCTCCCGAATTTTCGAACAAGGACATTGAAGGCTATCCCTCGCATATGATCCAGTGTGTGAACGGGGCAACATCTGCCGATGGCATTCACTGGACGAAAACCGACAAACCTTTGCTCATTGCAGCGGTAGACAACAAATATCCGCCTGATCCTTCTCCAACGCGGATTGGTGATTTTCATCGTCCCTGTCTTCGCTGGGATGATGAAGCAGGAAACTGGCGGCTCTATTTTGATTATTACAATGCCGCTAACCCCGGGCTATACATGGGCCTGGCTTTAAATAAAGGAGATTTCAGAACGGGGAAGTTTGAATTTGCCCATCCCCTGGAAAATCCCTTACTAACCGGATGGCCGAATCCTGAAGTGGTGAAAATCGGATCGTGTTATTATGCCTTTTCAGATGCCCCGGGTTATACAAAATCAACTGCACCTGCCGGGAAAAAAATTGAATCCGGGTGGCAGGGAAGACAGATCCGTATGGCGAAATCAGCTGATGGGATCACATGGGAAAAGATGTATTTTATTGATCCGGATCCCGGTATTGATGCCAATCAGATACCCCAGGCACTGGTAACCTACCGTGAAGGAAAATGGTGGCTGTATGTGTTTTATGCCACACAGGTTGGATGGCGAAAGGGAGAGAAGAAGTATCCGTTCTTCAAGGAAAACGACTATAACTGGTTTTACGACCAGATCAGGTATATGCGGCAGGAGATAAAAACTAAGTAGAAATAACTTTTTCAATGAAAAAATCCGGGATTCTTATTTTTGTCTGCATTGTCCTCTCTTCATGCCGTCCTTCGGCTAAGGTAACGGATCAGTTTACACCGTTAAAGGCAAATTCAATTCACTTCACCGGCTATTTTGAAGATTACATTCAGAACTCCATCGGTCATTGGAACAAGGGAGTCGTTCCCTATACCGGATTTGTGGAGAAATTCAGAACAGGCCGTGAATTTTTTGCACAGGGAGAAATGTGGGGAAAGGCTATGCGGTCGGGATGCATGTTTTACAGGTATACGCAGGACCCTGAACTGAAGGATATCCTAAAGGCTTCTGTATATGACCTGCTTAGTACAACACGGGAAAATGGCAGCATCAGCTGTTCCCCTGTTTCACAGCAACCAGACGGCCCGGGAGGAGATCTGTGGGAGCGTAAATATGTTTTGCTTGGCCTGGATGAATATTATATGCAGGTTGATCAGGACCCCAAAGTCCTGAAGGCCATGATTGATGAAGCGGATTGTATTGTCAATCAGATCGGCCCGTCACCTAAGGTCCCGATTACTGAACAAGGCTGGAGTCCTAACCATATTGAATCAAGCACGGTCCTTGAACCCATCATGAGGCTGTACAATCTTACAAAGGATCAAAAATACCTTGATTTTGCCCGGTATATCGTTGAAGTGGGTGGAGGGGCAAAGGGCTATCAGATTATTGAAGATGCATTAAAAATATTGTTCCTGAGAAAATAGGGGGCGTATATCCGAAAGCCTATGAAATGATGTCACTGTTTGAAGGACTGGTGGAATACTATCGGGTAACAGGAAACGATCACTGGAAAACCGCATTTGAAAATCTTTATCATAATATTATTACCAATGAAATCACCATCATTGGAAACGGAGGAGGAGATCAGCCTTACCATCCTCCGGTTATGGGGGAGGCCTGGGATAATACTGCCCTTGAGCAAACAAACCCTGATATGAGCCGGATGATGGAAACCTGTGTGGGTGTGACCTGGCTGAAGTTTTGCTCACAGATACTCCGCCTGAACGGAGATCCTTTGGCAGTGGATATGATAGAAAAATATGCCTATAATGGACTGACAGGGGCCATGAAACCTGCCGGAGACGGCTTCAGCTATGTCAACCTCTTAAATGGTGTAAAAACAAACCCCGAAGGGTGGGGCGGAAATGTTGATAGCGTTTATGTTACCTGCTGCAATTTAAACGGTCCGATGGGATTGGCCTATCTGCCATTTGTAGCGGTTATGAATTCAACGCAGGGACCGGTGATAAACCTGTATAATGCGGCTGTGGCAACGGCGCAAACACCGGATGGGAAGGATGTTAATCTGGAGATTATTTCAGACTTTCCGTTATCCGGAAAGATCGCAGTGCGGGTAACACCACAAAAATCAGAGAAGTTTAGCATCCGATTAAGGATACCTTCCTGGAGCAGGGAAACTATTCTGAAAGTAAATGGAGAAACAGTGCAGGCTTTGGCCGGCACATATGCCAACTTAAACCGAAAATGGACTTCCGGGGATCAGATCGAATTATTGCTGGATATGCGATGCCGTGTGATGGATGCACCAAAAGGGAGCAACCGGAAAGGGGATCATTTTCAGGCCCTGGTAATGGGTCCCGTGGTTTTGGCAAGGGACGAAAACATCGATCCTGATTTTGACAAGCCCGTCACGCTCATTTCAAAAGATGGTTATGCAGATATTAAAAGTGAAACACCCATCCTTAAAACAACAAAAATGCAATTTCTTGTTCCTACAACAGATGGCATGATCCATATGACAGATTATGCATCGGTAGACAGCTGGAAGGGGAAAAAGATCTGTACCTGGATCCCGGAAAAACAATAACTCACACTATGAAACAGGCTTTTTTAATTCTTGGATGCTTTTTGGCAGCATCTTGCGGTTTTCGCTCAAAAACTATTTTGTATCCAGCTCCTGAAACGGAACTAAAATCAAATGATTTTGAGATGCTTGTTGATGGCAAACCGGCATTTGTTTACCAGGCAAGGGTTTCCAGGTTACCGGTTAACCAGATATGGCCGGGATACCAGAGGCCGCTGAGCCAGACGGAAATCGCCTCATTTGCCTATTTTGATATGAAGGGAAAAACGGAGATAACGATCATTTCTGATAAGAAGATTGAGACATTGGATATCAGGCCAAAGGAATATGGAATTGAACCCACAATTGAGGGCAATACAATTAAAATGCAGTTAGACAAACCATGCCAGTTCGTGGTTGAAGTAAATGGCTATCATCATGCACTGCACATTTTTGCCAATCCGGTTGAAGATTTCAAAATTGATAAACAGGATCCGAAGGTTCATTATTTCGGCCCGGGAGTTCATGAAGCGGGTGTTATCAAGCTGAACAGTAACGAGACTGTTTTCATAGATGGGGGTGCTTTAGTTTATGGCGTGATTGTCAGTGAAAATACCAGGAACATAAGAATTACGGGAAGAGGCATACTGGATGCCAGCAAAATTGCCCGGGATGAAGCGCCCAATATGATATATCTGAAAAATGTTGTCAAAGCGGATATTAGCGGCATTATTCTCCGTGATCCGCATATATGGACTGTCCTTCCCGGTCATCTGTGACAGTGTGACAATTGATAATATCAAACTGATCGGGTTGTGGCGATATAATTCCGATGGAATTGACATTGTGAACAGCCGGAATGTAACCATAAAAAATACCTTTATCCGGGCCTTTGATGATAATATTGCAATTAAGGGACTCAATGGAGCCTATGATGAAAAACATAATATCATTGAAAATATTAAAGTTGACAATTGCGTGCTTTGGAATGATTGGGGAAGGCCCATTGAACTCGGCCTGGAGACTGTTGTAGATACAATGAGGAATATTTCGTTCACCCATTGCCAGGTTCCCCATTTCACATGGATTGCCATTGATATTCAGAATGGAGACAGGGGATTCGTGAAAGATGTTCGTTTTGAAGACATTTCCATTGAAGATCCTATTCTGGATAGCATTACAATCGGAAACACCCCGATGGATAAAAAGGAACTGGGTAAGACAATTGAATTGATCATTAAAGGATTTAGTATGTGGACAACCGATACAATCAGGGGAAATATCAGCAATATTCATTTTAACAATATACGGTATAACAGTACCTACCCCACATTTATCAATTTTGTGGGTTATGACAGCACCCATATGGTGAATAACATATTTATAAAGGATTACTTTATAAATGGCAAGAAAATAACAGATCAGTCATCCATCCGGAAGAATGAATTCGTGAAGAATGTATTTATTGAATAGGCGAAATTATGTTCTGCGGTTCAGATATCCCGTCAGGGATCCTAAGCCCCTAACAGCCTAATTTCTAATCCGTGATCAAATCCAGCTTCAGACTGGTATCCCTGTCAATCCTGAATGCCTCAGAAGCAGCGGCTACCTTTCCGTTCAGCATATTTACGCTGGCATCAAAACTTATGGTTCTGGTTTGACCCTTCACAGTGAGCTCGCCTTCAATCTTATGAGTGAATTTAATGTCTCCCTGTTCTGTTCTGGTTACGGGCAATTTGGTTACCTTTTTTATCTCAAATCGAGCTTTGGAATCCTTGTTATTAATAGAATTGAGATCCATTGTAAATGAACCGCCTTTAATCTCATTATTGTCAAGTACCAATTCTCCGCCTGTGAGTTTTGCAAAACCAGTGTGTTCTTCATCAGTGCTTGTGCCGGTCAGCTGTATTTTGCTATCCGCTAAACTGATGTTCACTTTGTGTTCCGGAGATGAATTTTCCCCGGGCAGTGCAGCTGTCGAAACCAGGGATATCAGTATAAAAAATCCAGTAACGGTAGCAAGAAACGTTTTTTTCATGTCAATTCCTTTCATTTGTTTAAACAAACATTTTTTGGAAAACGTACAATAATGATGCCGGTATATGCAGGCATATACATTTAACAAATTATTAACATAAGCGGCATTCTGTTTTAAGACCTCTAAGAAGTGTATTTACCCTAAAGAAGTCCTGCAGTTCTGCAGTTCATAAAACCCATAATTGTATTACTTATTACTTTTTACCTAATCGTAAATCGTAAATCGTATATGCTATTTTATTCTGTAACATCCTGTAGTTTCCCATAAAGGGAAATTCCAAGTTCCAGCAATTCTTTTACCGGCCTGCAATCGGGTGCATGCAGTTCTTTTTCACGGTTGTATGCCACACTGGCACAACCTCCCCCACATGCCAGCCTCAGGCTGCAATTTGCACATGCCTTGATGGTGAGTACATCGCGTTGCTGCCATTTTTCGATCAATTCGGAGGCAAGTTCCACATGCGGATAAAAGGTTCCCAGTTCTTCTCCAGGTTTGCCCACGGTAGCTGTACATGAATATATTTTTCCTGTGAAGTCAAACGCCCATTCGGTTTTACACCCCGGACAGGAATCAAAAAGCGGCTCTGGCAATTCGCCGTTCTCAAATAGGAATTTTGAAACAGAATAAGCAGGTTTGTGAAATTCCAGGATTTCAGGATGATCAAGAATAAGATTATACAGGTCTTTGTAAAGGTCGATACGGGAATAAAGCCTTGACTGCTGGGATTGACAATAGTGCAATTCATAATTCCGCCCCAGTTGGGTTTTAAAATCCGGAGAACTTGTCCATCCCCTGCCGATTGCAAATCTGGCAAGTTCAGGTAATGAATTGATGTTGTCCCTGTCAAGAACCGCCCGGAGGTTTACCGGTAATCCTGCAGCGAGTGCAGTGTCAATTCCCTTTACGATAGATGAAAATGTTCCGTCACCGTTCCGAAGGGGCCGGCGCTGGTTGTGAATGACTTCCGGACCATCCAGTGTTACCTGTATTTCCCTTATTCCGGGTGATGAAAGAAGGGGGATATATGATTCAAGGTAATAGCCGTTTGTAACGATGGCCAGGTCGAGGTTATTATCTGCGCACCCTGCGAGAAAACGTTCAACGGATTTCCGGTGGCTTATGCCATTCAGCAGGGGTTCTCCGCCAAACAAGGTGACATATTTGCGTCGGTTTTGAAAATGCTCCCTGATGTACCGGAAAAAGGCCCCGGTAATTTCAGGTTCATTTTCCCTGCCATTTTGCATATATCCGTCCTGATAGCAATAGGAACAGTTGAAATTGCAGGCATATGACGGAACATAGAATATCTGGATCTCATCATTTTCACGGGCATCCAGAAAATCAAGATATTTCAGTCGATATTGTCTGTCCTCTTCCTTTCGGTCAACTACATATCCTTTGTCAATGTATGCCTTGTCAGTAATTACTTCCTTCGCAAGAAAGCGTTTTGCTTCGGAAGGATTAAGAATATCTGCATTTCCTGACAGGATATTGACAATAAAATATTCATCAGAATGATGAATGGCAGAAAAAATATTGTGCTGGGATAATTCCATCATGTCTGACAGGTGATTGTTAATGTCACCTGTCTGTTATTGGTGCCAATATTATTTAGTCGTGGCAGCCTGCAACAATTTTAGAGTTCTTGGCACAGCATTGTGCGACTTTCTTTTTTGATACCTGGTTTTTCTTTTTGGTTAAAGATTTCATAAGATCATCAATTTTTAAGAACAACAACAATTACTTTCTTTCATTCCGAAAATGGTAAAGCTTGCTACTTCTGCTTTGCCTTTTGTATAGGGTTCGCTTTCCTCAAGTACTTCAATACTGTCAAAGCCTGCATTGACCAGTGTTTTCATGTATTCATCCCGGGTTACTGAACCAGCCCAGCATTCTGAAACAGCCACCGGATCATTCTTATATTCCTCAGGAATAGGAGAAGTGGCATAAATATCACTTACTACAAATCTACCGCCTTTTTTCAGAATCCGATACACCTCATTCCATACTTTTTGCTTGTCGGAAATATGATTTATTGTGCAATTGGAGATTACCAGGTCGGCTATATTATCATCCAGGTTGATTGTTTCAAGATCGGATTGGATAAAATTTACATTGGCGATGCCCAGTTTGACAGCATTAGTCCTGGCTTTCCCCAGCATGCCTTCCGATACATCCACGCCAATTGCAAATCCTTTTTCACCCACTTCTTCAGCCATGCGCAAAACATCTGTTCCCCTGCCACTGCCCAGGTCAACACAAAATTCACCTGGTTTCGGCTTCCCGAATTTGCTGGCACCTCCACAGGAAAGACAGCAGGAATCTTCAGCCAGGGCTGAATAACGGACGTTGATCGAAGAAGTATCCATACTGAAATTTGATACAAATATATAAAAATCTAAATATGTAAATATATGTTTTCAATTTAGAATGGGTCTAAATTAGTTTTGCAGTTCTGCAGTTTGCGGTTCGGGTATCCCGTTAGGGATAATCTGTCGGTAGAAAAACAGGTATTCGATACATTCATTTTCTACCAACATTTAATCCCTGACGGGATCCTAAGCCCCTAAGCCCCTAAGCCCCTAAGCCCCTAAAACGTCATCGTAAACACCGTTTCCACCTCAGGTTCGGAATGGGCGGAGATAGTCCCGTTATGCAGGCGCATGATCTGTTTGGACAGGCTCAATCCAATTCCGGAACCGGAGGGTTTTGTGGTGAAAAAAGGGATGAAAATTTTGTCAAGCACATCTTTAAGGATACCGGTACCGTTGTCGATTACCTGCAGGGTAACCCGCCCCCTCTTGTTCATAAAGCCAAGCAGCTGTATTTTTCCGCTTGGACGGCCAATAAGGGCATGAAGGGAGTTTTTCAGCAGGTTGATCAGCACCTGTTCAATCAGTTGATCATCAGCAGTAAACTCCAGATCGGCAGGTTCCACGCGGACAATAAACTCAAATCCGTACCGCTTGATTTCTTCCTCCATCAGTTTTTCAATGTTTGTGAAAAGTTCCTTCACGGAGCATTGTATGAAATTGGGCTTTGGTATACGCGTGAGATTACGGTATGTGTTTACAAAGTGTAAAAGGCCCGTGCTTCGTTTATTAATGGTTTGAAGGGCCTCCTGAATTTCAGAAACTGATTCCTTATCAATATGGAGTTCTTCACCGTTTCCTTCAGCCACCATGCCTTTAAGCATCAGATCGAGCGTGGATGACAGGGAGGCAATAGGTGTGATCGAATTCATGATTTCATGGGTCAGAACCCGGATAAGCTTCTGCCAGGCTTCTGTTTCCTGTTCTTCAAGCACATTCTGGATATCCTTTATTGTTACAAGATAAATGAGCTTGTCCTTTACCTTGATGGTGGACGCATATATTGCGAGCTGGAGGATATCATCATCGTATTGCACTTTCACCAGCTTGTTTTCCCCCGGCTTGATCCCAAGCAAGGTTGCAACAAGTTCCGGACTAAGACTTTCGAGTGCCTTGATGTTTTTTATGCTGGCCAGCTGAAACAGCTTTTTGGCCGTTTTATTGATCAGTTCGATGTTTCCGTCCCCGCTGTAAGCAATAACACTTACATCAATATTCTGAACGATGGTTTGGAGGTAATGAAAACTCTCTTCCTTTTCAGCCCTTACTTTCTGAAAATCCTGCATAACTTCATTGAACGCCCTGTTCAGCTCATTGAATGTGCCGCCCATGCTTTCTATCTGAAATGATCTTGTAAACTCCGAAAACCGTATTGATTCCAGAAAGCTGGTCAGTTCCCGGTTCGTTTTATCCAGGTACCTGATTAATGAAGCGATTTCAAAAATGACAACCACTGTCACTATGACAGGGACAATAAAGTACTTTGATTGTATAAAATAGGCAATCAGGCCAATTGACACGGCCAAAACGATGACGCGAAATATGATATTTAATCTGTAATTTTTAAAACCCATATTTTTCCATCCTCCGGTACAACGACGTTCTGGTTAGTCCAAGTTCCTGAGCTGCCTGCGAGATGTTGCCCTGATTCTGTTTCATCACCTTTTCAATAACCCTTCTTTCAATTTCATCGAGGTTAAAGGTGTCAAACTCCAGGTCACCTGATTTTTTGCGGGGGGTGGATAAGATAAAATCCTCGGGTTCAAGAGATGGTGTTTCAGTCATGATCACAGCCCGTTCGATGGCATGCTGCAATTCCCTTACATTCCCGGGCCATCCGTAATGCATCAGTTTTTTGTAGGCTGCAGCAGTAATACCGCGTAAGGATTTCCTGTATTTTTTTGAATAGATCTTCAGGAAATGGGTAGACAGTAATTCAATATCGTCCCCCCTGTCGCGAAGGGGCGGGAGATGAACCTCCACTGTATTGATACGGTACAGTAAATCCTGACGGAAAAGGTTATTGCTTACGGATTCATACAGATCACTGTTCGTTGCGCAAATGAGCCTGACATCAACAGCAACCGGTCGGTTTGCACCCACGCGGGTTACTTCGTGCCTTTCAATCACAGTGAGTATTTTCGATTGCATGGCAAGTGGCAAATTTCCGATTTCATCAAGAAACAGGGTGCCCCGGGATGCAATCTCAAACCGTCCCGGTTTTTCTTTTTTGGCGTCGGTAAAAGCCCCTTTTTCATGTCCAAACAGCTCACTTTCAAACAGGGTATCGCTCAATGATCCAAGGTCGACACTGATAAAAACTTCATCACGGCGAGGAGAATTGCGGTGCAGCGCCCGGGCAACCAGCTCCTTGCCGGTTCCGTTCTCACCCAGGATAAGGACGTTGGCATCGGTCTGGGCAACTTTTTTGATCGTGGTGAATACTTCCTGCATTTTAGTGGAATTGCCAATAAAATCAACGAATGGCTGATCCATGACAGCACTGATTTCCTTCTGCTTGGCTCGCAGTTCATTGGCTTCAAGTCGCGACCTCCTCAGTTTAATAGAGGAAGAAATTGTGGCAAGCAATTTCTCGTTTTGCCAGGGCTTCAGCACAAAATCCGTCGCCCCTGATTTAATAGCCTTTACAGCTCTTTCCGCATCGCCATAAGCCGTAATGAATACAACTACAGCCTGGGAGTCTATTTCAAGTATCCTGCCAAGCCAGTCAAATCCTTCCTGGCCACTGATCGCATCCTTGTTGAAATTCATGTCCAGCAGGATCATGTCGAAATATTCCTTTGTCAGGATCTCGGGAAGCTTTTCCGGATTATTCAACGTGGTGAGTTTCTCCACGTGGGGTTTTAACAGCAATTTTAACGCGAATAATATATCTTCGTTATCATCAACTGCCAGAATATTGCCTATTTTTTCACTCATGGGTTGCATGGATTACTTTGTATAACAAATGTAGATAAATACTTTGAAAATTGGAGGGACGATAAACGCTTTCTGCAGGCTAGTTTTAACCTGAAGAAAGTGTCCGGTTCCGTACTGATTGTGTTTCATTTTTGTACACAATATCTGGAATATAATATTCGAAATATTTAACAAAATCCTGATTTTAAGTAGTATATTAATAATGGCATAATTAATGTTAAATTTATATAGCATTTAATTTTTGATTCAAAGATATATCATTGCATTTATGGACGGAATGGATCGCAAAATCGAACAAAAAGGACTGAAGAAAAAACATATTTGGATTGGAATTGGCGGCTTGATTTTCATTTTAGTCATTATACAGCTCATATTCGGAGATAAAAGTTCAAAACTCAATGTAGAACAGGATAAAATTGCCATTGGGGATGTAATAGCAGATAAATACCAGGATTATATTTCAGTGAACGGAACCGTTGAACCCATCAAAACGGTTTATCTCGATGCCGTTGAATCGGGCAGGGTAGAGGAAAAGCTTATAGAAGAGGGAACGCGGGTGAAAAAGGGAGACGTGATTCTTAAACTCAGCAATGATAATTTGCTGCTCGATATATCAGGTAATGAAGCCGATGTAGCCAGGGCCGTGAATGATCTGAAAAGTGCCAGGACGGGTCTTGAGAATCAGAATCTGCAAACCCTGTCCACCATCCTGCAACTAAAATATTCCCTTAAGAAACTGGAAAGACAATATAAGAATAACCAGAAACTGATCGCGCAAAATCTGATTTCCAAAGAAGATTTTGAATTTTCAAAGGAACAATACGAAGAAACCAGTATGCAATTGGAATTACAGAAACAGAAATATGAACGTGATTCAATATACACCAAAACTCGTATTGCTGCCGACCAGTCTTCAATTGAACGGATGCAGAAGAACCTGGTTCTAACACAGCACCGGTTGGATAATCTCGATATAAAAGCTCCGGTTGATGGCGAACTGGCTATGCTTAATCCTGAGATAGGAGAGGTGATCAGCTATGGATCACGGATCGGTACGATCAATATTCTCGATTCCTATAAAATGCATGTGCTCATTGATGAACATTATATAACAAGGATATCACGAGGCCTGCCGGCAGATTTCGATTTTGCCGGTGTAAAGAACACCATGAAAATTGTGAAAATTTATCCCGAGGTCAGCAATGGTACTTTTGCCGTTGACATGCAATTTACAAGCGAAATACCGGCCCAGATCAGGATCGGCCAGACTGCCCGTATTCACCTGGAGCTGGGTGAATCGGAAGATGCACTTCTGCTTCCGAAAGGAGGCTTCTATCAAAGCACCGGAGGACAGTGGGTATTCGTGGTGGATAAGTCCGGAGACTTCGCCTACCGCCGTAAAATCCGGCTGGGCCGTCAGAACCCCAGGTATTACGAAGTACTGGAAGGTCTCGCAAAAGGTGAAAAAGTGATCATTTCTGATTACGAAAATTTTGGTGATGCTGATAAACTGATTCTTAAAAATAATAATTAGGAATATTAACATAAAAACCTCCCCCTTATGATCAAAACAATTGACCTCGTAAAAGTATTCCGCACAGATGAAGTGGAAACCACAGCGCTCAACAAAGTAAATATCACCGTTGATAAGGGTGAATTTGTGGCCATCATGGGTCCTTCCGGTTGCGGTAAATCTACCCTGCTGAATATCCTCGGTTTGCTCGATACTCCATCAGGCGGCCAATACGTTTTTAACGGTGAAGAAGTGGCAAAGTACAAAGAGAAACAAAGGACCAATCTCAGAAAAGGAAATATTGGCTTCGTTTTTCAGAGTTTTAATCTTATTGATGAGCTTACCGTGTATGAAAACGTAGAACTGCCTTTGTTGTATTTAAAGGTTTCATCCGGCGACAGGCGCAAGAAGGTGAATGATGTGCTTGAGCGGATGAAAATTTCACATCGCAAAAAACATTTTCCCCAGCAGTTATCAGGTGGTCAGCAACAGCGTGTGGCTATTGCCAGGGCTGTTGTAACCAGGCCTCAGCTTATACTTGCCGATGAGCCTACTGGTAATCTTGATTCAGCCAATGGTGAAGAGGTAATGAACCTGCTCACCGAATTAAATAATGAAGGCACCACAATAATCATGGTAACTCACTCACCCTCGGATGCTGACAAGGCTCACCGCATTGTTCAGTTGTTTGATGGTCATATTGTTACAGAAAACATCAGGCAGATATTATAAAATGAAAAGCCATGAAAGAGATCTGCATACCTATACCATATCTGAAAGATAATGATGTAGCAGAAGTTGAGGTCGTTGTTGCAGGCAAGAAAATCAAATACGACTTCAGGGTAGAATCCTTCCCCTGGGAAGTGGAAAATGAGTTTTCATCCCTTGCTGATCCGCTCGAACGATCTTTGGCACGGATATACAAGCTAAAAAACGCTATCGAAGGATATAGCAAAGAATGGGAACTGATCCAGATTTTTAATCCCAGTGAGAATGCAGATCATATTCATGTATTATACCGAAAAAAGTTAAAAACATAATTCTATTATTTTAAATACACTATGAACCCCATGAAAAAAGCTATCCTGTTTTTGTGCTTTCTGTCAACCCTGGGTCTTGCACCCGTTAAAGCACAAAAAGTCTGGTCTTTGGAGGAATGTATCAGTTATGCACTCGAAAACAACCTGCAGATCAAGCGGCAGGAAGGCAATGTTGAGTATAACAAAAACAATATGAACCAGAGTTATTACAACATGTTGCCCAATGCAAACGGCCAGATCAACCAGGGCTGGAATTCAGGGCAGACATTTGACTACTTTTCGAGCCAGTACACGAACCAGAATTACTGGTCCAGTAACTGGGGCCTCAACAGTAATATTTTACTTTTCAACGGGCTCCAGACATGGAATAGCATTGCAAGGTCCAAATATAACTTTTTGAAGAGCCAGTCAGATCTGGATAAATCAAAGAATGATATTTCCACACAGCTGGCCCTTGGATATCTCCAGGTATTGTTTACAAAGGAACTCCTTGATGTGGCAAAAAGCAAGCTTGAAGTGACTTCACTGCAGTCTGAAAGAACCCGCAAAATGCTTGAAGTTGGAAATGTTGCCCAGGGTGAATATTTGCAGATAAAAGCCCAGGAATCTAATGACAAAACCGCCCTGATCAATGCCCAGAACAATCTGGAAATAGCCTATCTTACCCTCACCCAGATGCTCGATCTTGATTCAGTGCAGGGTTTTGAAATTGTTGTTCCAGAGAATATTGAAGTAGAGCTGCTTTCACCTGTTGCTTCAGTACAGGATATATTTGCCGTAGCGCTGACCACCATGCCGCAAATCAAAAGTGCCCAATATGCCCTTAAAAGTGCCGAAAAGGAGCTTAACATGGCCTGGGGACAGCTCAGCCCGACAATCAACCTGAACGGAGGGCTCTATTCTTTTTATTCGCAGATAGCACCTGATCCGGTTAATCCCGAAGGACCCGCACCCAATTTCAATGAACAGTTTAAGACCAATTTCAATAAGCAGGTCGGCCTCGGAGTTCAAATTCCCCTTTTTAACAGGATGCAGGTAAAAACCAACATCAGCAATTCAAAACTGCAGGTGTATGATTTCAAATTCCAGCTTGACCAGGCAAAGCTTGCACTTTATAAGGAAGTGCAGCAGGCACAGGCCGATGCGACCGCCGCACAGGAAAAATATTATTCAAGTGTTGATGCCGTAAAATACAATGAAGAGGCATTTAAGTATACCAGCCAGAAACTCGAAGTGGGACTGGTGAATTCGGTGGATTATAATGTTGCGCAAAATAACCTGATCAGCGCCAAATCGTCAATGTTGCAGGCAAAATACGAGTATATTTTTAAGCTTAAAATACTTGATCTGTATATGGGAAAACCAATTGTGTTGTAATAATGGGGTTAGGTAGTGGGCCCGGTTCCGATCTATGGAACCGGGCTTTTTTTTTGAAGAAATGATGAACTTAATTTTAACGAAGACATAAGCATAATTTGCAACTTCATAATTCATCATTCGGTGTTCGATGTTCTGTGTTTCTTTCTTAATTTTAAGATGAAAAATAAAGCTTCCTATGTCTCTTTTCTTTGGTTTAGGCCTCATCCTCGCCGGAATAATAGTCATTATCATCCTTACATCCTGGCTTAAATTGCATTCATTTCTTTCGCTGTTCCTGGTGTCACTTGCCATGGCACTCCTCGTCATTCCCCCGGCTGACATTGTGCCGGTTCTGAAAAAAGGATTTGGCGATACAATGGCTTCCATCGGACTGATCATAGTTTTTGGAGCCATCATTGGTGTAACTCTGGATCATACCGGCGCCACGATCAGTATGGCTAATTTCATCCTTAAAAAGACAGGGAAGAGGAATGCTCCGGCAGCAATTTCCATCACCGGATTCATTACCGGACTGCCCATTTTTTGCGATTCCGGATTTATAGTACTCAGCGGGCTGAACCGGTCGCTTACCGAAAAAAGCAGATCAAACCCGGTATTCATGTCCACTATACTGGCCTGTTCGCTCTATTCTGTACATTGTTTGATACCACCCCATCCCGGAGCCACGGCAGCTGCCGGGATAATCGGGGCAAATATCGGCCAGCTTGTACTGATTGGTATTGCTGTGGCAATTCCCACTTCATTGGCCGGATATTTCTGGGCACGGTTCCTTACCCGGCGGGCCGGCACTGAATCAGTCACAGACACCCCGTCGGGGTGGGTACCACCCCGACGGGGTGTCCCGAATGCAGGAATGTCTTTTATGCCCATCCTGGTTCCCTTGCTTCTGATCACCGGGAAATCCATTTCCAATTTTCTGTTTCCAGGATCACAGGCACTTCCGGCATTGATAATCGGCTTATTGGGTGAACCTGTCATTGCCCTGATGATTGGCATGTTCTTGTCATTCCTGTTATTGCCCGGGTTTAATCGCAAAACAGTCAACCAGGTGATCACTGCCTCCATCGAAAAGGCCGGACCGATCATCATCATCACCGCGGCAGGCGGAATTTTTGGCGCAGTCATCAAAGCCACCGGTGTGGGGGAGCAGGCTGGCTCATGGCTCGCAGGTACCGGACTGGGCTTGCTAATCCCATTTCTGATTACATTCATTCTAAAAACAGCACAGGGATCATCTACCGTTGCCATAATCACAGCTGCCTCTATCATGGCCTCTGTTACAGATAGCATGGGCTTTTCAGGGGAAACAGGAAAGCTACTGATCATGCTGTCAATGGGAGCCGGATCAATGATGGTTTCCCATGCAAATGATTCCTACTTCTGGGTGATCACAAATTTTTCAGGAATTGATTCCGGGGATACGCTGAAGGTATATTCCACATCAACCATTGTTATGGCCTTTACTGCCCTTGCAGTGGTATATGGGCTGTCTTTTTTCCTGCTATAATGACGTATGAAGGGGAATAAAAGATGTCCATAATGCATCCTCCGCAGGAGTATCAGCGGTGATGACCTTTTCTTCCTTCGATACAGGGTGGATAAACCTTATTTCCCGGGCATGAAGGCTGATACCTCCATCAGCATTGGAACGGGGAAAACCATATTTCAGATCCCCCTTGATCGGGCAGCCTATGAAGGACAACTGTGAACGGATCTGGTGGTGTCTTCCTGTTTCAAGATTAACTTCCAGCAAAAAGTAATTATCCGATTTTCCGATCATGCGATAGCTTAAAGCGGCTTCCTTTGAATCGGGTTTAGGAGATTCGCTGCTGTAGGATTTGTTCTGTTTTGTATTCCGGACAATATGGTGAACCAGCCTGTCGGAATCCTTTGGCGGCCGGTTTTTTACGATAGCCCAATAAGTTTTTTTCATTTCCCCGTCACGGAACATTTTCGAAAGCCGGGTCAGGGATTTGCTTGTTCGGGCAAATAAAACCACCCCTGTAACAGGTCTGTCCAGTCGGTGAACAACCCCAAGGAATACCTCACCGGGTTTATTGAATTTATCCTTTACGTATTGCTTTAACCTGTTATCGAGGGAAAGATCGCCTGTAACATCTTTCTGAACCAGGTCATGTTGCGTTTTATTCACAGCAATGATGTGGTTGTCTTCGTAAATAATCTTTAAGTCCAATTTCTAATGTGCTAAATTTATTTTGCTGTTATGCAGTTCTGCAGTTTTGTAGAGACAAGGCATTGCCTTGTCTGTACGATTCCTGCATATATTATGGAAAATGAAGTCTTGCAGTCTTGCAGTCGTGCAGTCTACTTCACCAAAACTCATCTCCTTACTCACCTCTCACCTCTCACCTCTCCTTTCTACCGATAGTCAATCCCTAAGGGATTATTCTGCTTGTCCCTGTCCCAGTCCCTTGTCCCTCGTTAGTACTGCTCCTTCTCATTCGGGAATTCCAGATTCTTTATGTCATCCACATAATTGGAGACAGCTTTTGTTATTTCCTGATACAGATTATGGTAACGTCTCAGAAAACGTGGGGAAAAATCCTGGGTGATACCCAGCATGTCATGCAGCACCAGCACCTGCCCATCTACATGGCGCCCGGCCCCAATGCCGATGATGGGGATTTTTATTTCCTGGGCAACCTGTGCTCCAAGTCGTGCCGGAATTTTTTCAAGTACAATCGAGAAACATCCGGTTTCTTCAAGGCAATGTGCATCCTCAACCAATTTTCTGGCTTCCTCGTCATCCCTGGCTCTTACTACAAATGTTCCGAATTTGTGTATCGATTGGGGAGTGAGACCCAGATGCCCCATTACCGGGATGCCGGCGGACAGAATACGGGTGATGGATTCCTGGATTTCCCGGCCACCTTCGAGCTTGACAGAACTGGCACCTGTTTCCTTCATGATACGGATGGCTGAATTGAGGGCCTCCTTTGAATTACCCTGGTATGATCCGAAAGGCATGTCTACAATGACAAGTGCCCTTTCCACTGCCCGAACCACGGAGGCAGCATGGTAAATCATTTCATCCAGCGTAATGGGGATAGTCGTTTCATGGCCGGCCATGACATTGGAGGCTGAATCACCTACAAGGATCACATCAATTCCGGCCCTGTCAATGATCTTGGCCATTGAATAGTCATAAGCTGTCAACATAGAGATTTTTTCACCCCTGGATTTCATTTCCTGCAATACATGGGTGGTAATTCTTTTTGGCTTTTCGGCTGATGCAACTGACATGACAATGTAAATTAGGTTAGTGGATGCAAAGGTTATAAATAAACACGGATTAATCAATATGGCAGTCGTTCAAACCGGTATGTGACACAAATAAAAAAATGACAGATTTCGTATATTATAACTGTCGTTTTGTCATTTCCAGGGAAAATAGCCGTGATAGATGGCTGATTATAGAAGGCAATTATGTCATAGGATGGAATTGGCATAATCCTTGACTATCATCTAGGCAATAAAAGATGAATATTAACCAACTTAATAAAAATAGCATGAGCAAAATAATAGGAATTGATCTGGGGACGACCAATTCATGCGTTGCAGTAATGGAGGGTAATGAACCGGTTGTAATTCCCAACAGTGAAGGTAAGCGCACGACTCCTTCAATGGTGGCCTTTTTGGATAATGGTGAGCGCAAAGTTGGAGATCCGGCCAAACGCCAGGCTATTACCAACCCCACTAAAACAGTTTCTTCCATCAAACGTTTTATGGGAGAAACATTTGATAAAGTCACAAAAGAAATTCAGCGTGTACCCTATAAGGTAATCAAGGGTGACAATAATACACCGCGTGTCACGATTGATGACCGCAAATTTACCCCTCAGGAGATTTCAGCATTGATCCTGCAGAAGATGAAAAAAACTGCCGAGGACTACCTGGGTCATGAAGTGACCGAGGCTGTTATTACTGTTCCGGCCTATTTCAGCGATTCCCAGCGCCAGGCTACAAAGGAAGCCGGTGAGATCGCAGGTTTGAAAGTAAGAAGGATTATCAATGAACCAACAGCTGCTTCCCTGGCATATGGCCTCGACAAGAAGCATCACGATATGAAAATTGCCGTGTATGACCTGGGTGGGGGTACATTTGATATCAGCATCCTTGAACTGGGTGACGGCGTGTTTGAAGTAAAATCCACCAACGGAGATACCCATCTTGGGGGCGATGATTTTGACCAGTGCATTATCGATTGGCTGGCCGAGGAATTCAAAAAAGATGAAGGAATTGACCTGAAGCGTGATCCGATGGCTCTGCAGAGATTGAAGGAAGCTGCGGAAAAAGCAAAGATCGAACTCTCCAGTTCTTCACAGACTGAGATCAACCTGCCCTATATAATGCCGGTTGACGGGATCCCCAAGCATCTTGTTAAAACGCTTACCCGGGCCAAATTTGAAAGTCTGATTGACACTCTTGTTCAGGCAACTGTTGAACCTTGCCGCAAGGCTTTGAAAGACGCAGGACTGAATGCATCAGATATCAGTGAAGTTATTCTGGTAGGTGGTTCAACCCGTATTCCGATTATCCAGGATGTGGTTGAGAAGTTTTTCAACCGTAAACCTTCCAAAGGAGTAAATCCCGATGAAGTAGTTGCTGTAGGTGCTGCCATCCAGGGCGGAGTTTTAACCGGTGAAGTAAAGGATATCCTTTTGCTTGATGTTACACCGCTTTCACTGGGTATTGAAACCATGGGCGGTGTGGCAACCAGGTTGATCGAATCCAATACGACAATCCCTACCAAGAAATCGGAAACTTTCACAACGGCTTCAGATAATCAGCCTTCTGTTGAGATCCATGTTCTGCAGGGCGAACGTCCTATGGCAGCCGACAACAAGACCATCGGCCGTTTCCATCTCGATGGCATCCCGCCTGCACCAAGGGGCATACCTCAGATCGAAGTAAGTTTCGACATCGATGCCAACGGTATTCTCCACGTATCCGCAAAGGATAAGGGAACCGGAAAGCAGCAGAGTATCCGTATTGAAGCATCATCAGGACTGACGAGCGACGAAATCGAAAAGATGAAACGCGAAGCCAAGGAAAATGAAGCAAGGGATAAGGAGCAACGTGAACGCGTTGACAAGATGAATGCAGCCGACAGCCTTATTTTCCAAACGGAAAAACAGCTGAAGGAATTTGGCGACAAGCTTCCTGCCGATAAGAAAGGCCCGATTGAACAGGCACTTACCAGGCTGAAAGATGCTCACAAGAGCCAGGATCTGGCGTCGGTGGAGAAAGCAACGGCTGAACTGAATACTGTTTGGCAGGCCGCTTCAGAGGAATTATATAAAAACAGCCAGCAACAGGGTCAGCAGGGTCCAACTGGCGAACAGACTGCTGATGCAGGTCCTTCCGCCGGTCCGCAATCCGATCCGAAAAAAGATGACCAGGTAACGGATGTGGATTTTGAAGAGGTAAAGTAAGAGTGACTGGTGACGAGTGACGAGTGACAAGCAAGAAATCCCTTTAGGGATTGCCTGTCGGTAGAAGAGAGTAAAAAGTTACACTAGCATAAATGTAAGACCCCAACGGATTTCAAAACCGTTGGGGTTTTTTTATGAATAAACCGTAATGAATATTTATATTTAAATTTCATATTTAAATTTCAATTTCATGAAATACAGTTTCTTTTTCCTCAGCTATCTGTTGGCAATCACTTTCGGATGGACTTCTGTTTTTGGCCAGCAAAGTCAACCACCACAAATCGAAAGCTGGATTACCAATCCGGATCGTTCAATGCTGTTTACCCGTCAAACTGATCTCGTTTCATTTGCAGACAAAAATTCCGGACGAGGAACGGCAATTGTCATTGATGACGCACATCAGCTGCAACCCATCGATGGTTTCGGATTTGCCTTAACAGGAGGAAGCGCAGAACTCCTTATGAAGATGGAACCTGCTGCGCGCAAAACAATCTTAAATGAGCTGTTTGCTACTTCCGATAATGCATTGGAGTAAGTTACCTGCGTTTGAGCATTGGGGCTTCCGACCTGAATAGCTTTGTCTTTTCGTACGACGATATGGCCGAAGGAGAAACCGATAATGAATTGAAGAAATTCAGTCTGGCCCAGGACCTGAAAGACGTAATTCCGGTTATGAAAGAAATCCTATCGATCAATCCTGATATACTTATTTTGGGTTCGCCATGGTCGGCCCCGGCATGGATGAAAACTCAGTTCGACGTTCGTGGCGGAAAACTTAAAAAAGAGTATTATCCGGTTTATGCCCGCTATTTTGTGAAATACATACAGGAAATGGGCAAACAGGGAATCCGTATTGATGCGATTACTGTTCAGAACGAACCGCTTAATTCGCGCAACACCCCCAGTATGTTTTGGTCTGAGCAGGATCAGGCTGAATTCATAAAATTGCATTTGGGACCTGTATTCGATCAGAATGGCATAAAAACCAAGATTATACTTTTCGATCACAATACCGATCGTCCCGATTATCCCCTCTCGGCATTGAGCGATCCGGAAGTGGCAAAATATGTTGATGGAACCGGATTCCATAATTACGTTGGTGACATGCAGGGAATGAGCCTGGTGCATTTGGCCCGTCCCGATAAGAATCTGTATTTTACCGAACAAATGGTAACCGAACGTCCGGGAGGAACAGAGATAAATATTACCAATCCGGTCAAACGACTTATTCTGGGAGCAACCCAAAATTGGAGCAGGAATGTGATTTTATGGAACCTTGCTGCCGATCCGTTGAACGATCCGCACACCGATAATGGTGGATGTTCAATGTGCCAGGGAGCCCTTACCATTGACGGAAACGAAGTCGTCCGGAATCTGGCTTATTACACCGTAGCTCATGCCTCCAAATTTGTTCGTCCGGGTTCGGTTCGGATTACTTCGACCACTCGTGGCGATAAAACGGTAAATCTATATGAAGACGAACAACGGCCGGGAGCCTACCGTGCAGCTTTAAACGAGAATACCGATGTGTTGCCCAATGTCGCATTTAAAACTCCGGAAGGGAAAATAGTGCTGATTGTGGTGAACGATACCTGGATGGCCAATTCATTTAAAATTCAGTACAGAGGGCAGTTTGCCAGTCTGAAACTGAGTCCTGGCGCTGTCGGAACATTTGTGTGGTAATTATTAATCTTTTCTCTAATGAAAAAATACGTATTTCTCTTCGATTACTTTCCGGCTGAAGGCCTCCTGAACCATCCCACCCATCCTCCTCCGGGGGCCATTTTAACTGTGAGTTTGTCACTAGATGATACCTGAATTTTTTCAGTGGCATAATCGGAGGCATAAACATCTGCATTGATTCCATCTTTATAAATCTCCGCTTCAAAATTCCCGCTTCCAAGGAATGAAAGATCCAGTTCAAGTGACCGGGGAGTCCAGTCGGTCATGGCACCAACCCACCAGTCGTTTCCGCTTCGGCGGGCCATAAGGATATAATCTGAAATTTTACCCTGAAGTACAATTGTTTCGTCCCATTCAACCGGAATCCGGCTGAAAAAGGTGGCATATTCCGGTTCCTTCAGGTAGTCGCAAATGTTGCCTGCCAGATACTGCAAGGGACTTTCGTACACTACATACATGGCAAGCTGGTGCAGCCTTGTTCCCTGGGTCATAGGCGAAGGATCCACGATCCGGAAGTCATTTTTTTGAGCGTTGATCATGCCTCCGCCTTCATAATCCAAAGGACCTGCAATCATCCGGGTAAAAGGAATTATCAGATTATGTTCCGGCGTAAGCCGGTCCGACCATTTGTCATATTCATGTCCCATAACTCCCTCGCGGTTGATCACATTGGGATACATTTTTCTCAGTCCTGTTGGTTTGCTTGCCCCATGGAACAATAGCATCAGCTTATTTTTGGCAGTTTCCTGGGCAACCGTTTCCTGAAACCGGATCATCAGCTGGTCTTCACGGTCCATGAAATCAGCCATAATTCCTTTTATACCCCATTGCTTAAACAAGGGTAAATAATTCATATTGTTTTTGAGGGTCAGGGCACAGGTCCATAACCAGACTCCTACTTTTTTCTGTTCTGCATATTTTACTATCTCGGGAATGTTGACTTCCGGATTCAGTTTTGTAAAATCATCCGGTACACACCATCCGGCATCCATAAAAATATAGGGCATCCCAAACTGATGGGCAAAATCGATATAGTATTTGTATGTCTTTGTGTTGATCCCTGATTTAAAATCTACCCCATATAAAATGCTATTGACGATCCATTCATCTGTAATTTTTCCCGGTTTTATCCAGTCCGTATCTTCAAGTTTACAATCCGAAGCCAGCCTGTATACCATATCTGAGTTTACAAGGTCCCCGTCATTTTCACCCAGTATAAAAACACGCCAGGGATAATCCCTGTTACCGGATGTCCGGGCCAGATAATCTGCACGCCGGGTGACCAGTTCCTGCTTGAATAAATCGCCGAATACAGCTACTTCCAGCGGATAAGCGGGGAAATGCATCACCAGCGAGTTTGGCACATCCTGGCTTCCGCTTATATACATTCCGGGATAATCATGGAGATCCGATTCAGTAACTGACAGGCTAATGCCATTTCCTGTCCGCGCATAAACCGGCAAATAGGCCAGCTGACCGTCAGTAACCTGTGATACCGACCTGTGAACGAAGTCATCTTCAAAGCTTGTATGAAAGCAGTCCACATTGTTTTCTTCCCGGCAATGGATAATTGGAAGATATAATGAATCCCCTCCGGTAAACCGGAGAGTAGCTGTTTCATTTAAAACCAAAACAGAATCTTCTTTAAAACGGGTGAAAAAGCGATAGGCAATGCCGTCATCATAAACCCTGAGTATTATCCCTGATTTTGATTTACAGGTTACTGTAATTTCATTAAACTTATCGGTAACAATTGCCCTTTTCTCATGGATAAGTGGATGCTGAACCTCGTTTACGCTTCGGGATCTGATGGATGAAACCTTACCCATTTCATGATCACTTACAGCCAGGGACGCATCAGAGATTGTGAAAGCCGGTTTATTGTTTAACCTTACCGCAAAACCAAAGTTTTTGGCAGTATTAAACACTACCGAAACTTTTCCGTTCGGAGAACTGATTTCCTTTTGCTGAGAATATGCAGAATCCGGAAACAGGGATAGCAAAACAAAAGTAAATGCAACCGGGATAAAGCTTTTAGACATATCAAAGGTTTTTATATGTTGAATTTACGTTAAATTCGATTTAAACCAAAATCGAATTAGGCTGTTAAGGTATTGGGGGCAGGAGGTAGGCTGTTAGGCTTGGGCATTAGGCTGCAGGCTTTAGATGTAGGCTCTGGGCTTCTAGGCTCAGACTGCACGACTGACGACTGCACGACTTTCTACGACAGCAATCTGGGATACCGCAGAACTGCAGAACTGCAGAAGTAATTAGCATATTAGCACATTAATAAATCATCAAATCATCAAATCACAAATCATCAATTCTATGCAAACCATTCTCGGATCGGGGGGTGCCATAGGCACACCATTAGCAAAGGAACTTACTGCCTACACGGATAAAATCAGGCTTGTCAGCCGCAACCCCAAAAAAGTGAATGAAAATGACGAATTGTTTCCCGCTGATATTACGGATGAGAAACAGGTGGACCTTGCCATCGCGGGATCAGACGTGGTATATGTAACCGTTGGATTTGAATATAATATCAAAGTATGGCAGAAGAACTGGCCTCCGTTGATACGGCATGTGATTGACAGCTGCCGGCAATACAATGCCAATCTTGTATTCTTCGACAACATTTATATGTATGACAGGGAATATCTGAACCGCCTGACTGAAAAAACACCCATCCGCCCCACAACCAGGAAGGGCAAGGTAAGAGCAGAGATAGCAACAATGATCATGGATGAGGCAGATCGTGGAAGGATCAATGCCATCATTGCACGGAGCGCCGATTTTTATGGAGTACGGAATAGTATTATGGTAGAGCTTGTGGTTCAGAATATGATGAAGAACAAAAGGCCCATGTGGTTTTCTGATGCCCATAAAATTCACACTTTTACTTCTGCTGAGGATGCAGCCAAAGCAACTGCTCTATTAGGAAATACACCTGATGCGTACAACCAGGTCTGGCATCTCCCTACTGACAACTACGCCACTGACCGGAAAAGACTGGATTGAACTGGTGGCCAAAATCCTGAATAAAAAGCCGAAGTATACCGTGCTTCCTTCATGGATGGTCTCTTTTATCGGTTTGTTCGTACCCTTGTTCAGGGAGCTTTCGGAAATGATCTATCAATATGAACAGGACTATATTTTCAACAGCAGCAAATTTGAAAAACGATTCAGTTATACGCCTGTAAAACCTGAGGAAGGAATTGCCCGCCTTATTTCCCTGCTCGGGCAATCCCCAAATAGCAAGTAACTATTGTTTTACAAATTTTATATAGCTGTCTCCATCCTCTGAACTGATCTTCATCAGGAACAGTCCTTTGGGAAGTTTTGTGCAATCCACCGTGTATTGTCCGTTGCTTGTTGAACCGATTAAGGATATCCTGAGATTCCCTGTAAGATCATAAACAGAAACTGTAAGGTTTTTTTGCGCCTGGGTTTTAAATGTTATATATAAAGTTGAACCGGTAAGCGGAATCGGGTAAACCGAAACAATTTCATTGTCTGAAATATCCGCTATGGCGGTTGGAGCGATTACAGTGATTTTGCCCTTCATATTTTCTGACGCCACATGAGCAGTGCAAACATAATAGTGAACACCGGCCGTCTTAAATTCAACTTTTCCGCTTCCGGAAGGAAAACTGAATCCCCCCTCAAGAGGAGTTATTCCTTTGTTTGTCCATGTGGCTTCACTGACCTCAAGCACCGGATGAAAATCACTGCCCGACAAAAACCACTGTGTCTCCAGTATTTACTGTGAGTTCTGCCGGAGAAAAAGCGAACCCGCTGGTTTTAATTGTATCGTTGGTCTGTGCCTGCATTCCGATGGCTGTCATCATGACAATCAGGGTGAAAAGTAAAGATTTTTTCATATGTTGAAGGTTTAGTTCCTCGTATAACAAGCCATTAAACAAATTGTTAGTTCTTACTCTTCACTCTCAAATCAATGGTCAATGATTTATTTGAAATCCAGTCAAAATTCAGTATTTTGACCTTTGGTATTATGCAGTAATTTCAAATAAAATCTTACCATGAAAAATCTCTTCTCAACGCTAGATCCTGGCAGCCTTTCTTGCCAGTGTAATTTCATGTACACAATCATCCGGTTTTAAGACAGCCAAGCCGGAATCAGTGGGGGTGTCCTCTGAAAGACTCGGACGTATTGATACCCTGATTTCTTCCACTATTGATAGCGGCTGGATTACCGGAGCGGTTGGATTCATCGCCCGGGACGGCAAAATTGTTTACTGCAAATCCTTTGGCTATAAGGATTTGGAGGCCAAAACGCCAATGAAAAATGATGATATTTTCAGGATTGCCTCACAAAGCAAGGCAATAACCAGTCTGGCAGCCATGATTCTCTTCGATGAGGGCAAACTTCTGCTTGATGATCCTGTTTCGAAATATGTTCCTGAATTCGCTCATCCGGTTGTTCTGGACAAATTCAATCCGGCTGATACAACCTATACCACAGTCCCTGCAAACCGGGAAATAACCATAAGGGACCTGCTGACACATACCTCCGGAATTGATTATGCAAAGATCGGCTCTGAAAATATGAAAGCCATATACGACAAAAACAATATTCCGGTAGGCTTTGAAAGCCGACCATTACTATTGGGCGACTATATGAAAAGACTTGGTAAATTGCCCCTTGTTCATCAGCCCGGGATTGCAGTTTACCTATGGTTTAAATAGTGATTTGCTTGGATATGTTGTTGAAGTGATTTCAGGTTTGAGCCTGGATCAATTTATGCATGACCGGATCTTTGCGCCCTTGGGAATGAATGATACTTATTTTTATATACCGGCTGATAAGCAAAACCGGCTGGTAAAACCCTGTACTGAGAATGAAATTCGCATAAGGCCGTTATGTGGAATGATAAGACTTTTGGTGATGTGAATGTAAATTATCCGCTTGTAAAAGGAACCTATTACTCCGGCGGTGCAGGACTTAGTTCAACAATTGAGGACTATGCGAAATTTCTTCAGATGATGCTGAATGGCGGAGAATATAACGGCAAAAGAATCATATCCAGGAAAACGGTTGAACTCATGACCTCAAACCAGATCGGCAGTCTTAATGAAGGCCTGAATAAATTTGGCCTCGGTTTCGAGATCACAACAGAGGATGGCCAATCCAGGCTTGGGGTTTCCAAGGGATCTTTCTCATGGGGCGGCTTTTATGGAACAGCCTACTGGGCTGATCCCAAAGAGAAACTGGTCTGTCTTTTATTTGGACAGCAATGGCCAATAAGCCATGGCGAGATCGGGGACAAGTTCAGGGTACTGGTTTATTCGGCGCTGGAGTAAAAGTAATTAAGTTCTGCAGTTAGGTTGTAGACAAAGGCAATGCCTTGTCTGTGCGATTACCTGCATATATTATTGAAAATGCAGTCATGCAATTCTGCAGTCGGGGATCATCTTCGGTGTTCTGCCGAAGGCATCCCTTCGGGAAGCGTTTATGTCAATGTATTTTCCTGCCTGCGCAGTGGAACCATAAATAAATTGGCATTTGTCCAAAATCAGGCAATAAAATAGCCAATAAGATATATATATATGATAAATATTGATTTCATGAGTAGTCAAATGATTAATCAATGGTCAGTAAAATAGTCTATCGATTTTAGGATTTAAATTATAATCGAAAAACAACAACAATTTACGATGCAAATAGGCTAAATCTTAAGCAGGATATTCTAGAAATTATTGCTTTACCATCATATCCACTTCCAGGGGCATACCTTTCTTTTCATCCCGCAGCAATGTTAAACCTTTATTGTGACATTTGTCGACACAAACGCCACAACCCATACATTTTTCCCAATTTATGGCGACATGATCATCTTCCAATAAAAGTGCATTAAATGGGCAGAAATCAATGCATGTTCCACATGCCTCGCACATATTGATATCGACTTCAGCCACATAACCGGATGAAGCCAGTTGCGGGGATTGATATTTCACCATGTTTTCAATTCCGCCGCAGCAACATTTGCAGCAATTGCAGATCACATAAAATCGATCCATCATTGCATCCTTGAACCAGGCCGAATGCAAATGACCCCGGGCGTGTTCTTCGTCCAGCAACTGGAGTGCTTCCTTCTGTGTAAGTTCACGGCTTTCCTTAGGGTGATGTTCCTTCATAAAATCCGCATAGGGTTCGCCTATAAACAGACATACCTGGGTAGGCTGGCAGGGATTGGGACGAGCATGCCTGCAGCCGCACTCAAATGCAACGATTTTTGGTGAAGCATTCAAAACTAAACTCCTGGCAATCTCATGTGGGATAACTTGTTCGAGTTTCTGTAAGGGAATATCTTTGTTTATCGTAATAATTCTCTTTGCCTGCTCCTGCGTCAGTACCTTACTGTGATATCTGTCGGTAAACCATTTGCGGACAAAAGAAGGCGAAGTCGGATTTGCCTTGATTAGAAAATTTAAATACTGTTTTTGCAGCCTTAGATAGATATATCCGTGCAGCGCATTTAAGTTCAGAAAGCGCTTCATGCCTGCCATTTGTATGAATTTCCTTGTTGAAGGCATTAGCAACTTGCCACGTTCCCCAATGAGCCACAATAATAAGCTCAGTATCAATAAAGTTCCAATAATAACCGATAGTGTTGTCATAGTAACCAGTAATGAATAAGGCCTGATTTTACTTTTTTCCTGCTGCGATTTCCTCCTCTATGGCAACCTCTAAAGGGGTGTATTTGAGACCGAGTTCTCTTTCCGCTTTACTACCATCTACACTGAATCCTTCTTTCATGATCCTCATCTGGTCAACTGACATACCCATGGGAGGTGGAAATTTGAAAACATTTGAGAGCCCGGTTAAAATATAGGCACTAATCATCGTGAGAGAATCCGGCATTGATAATATGGGCAACCTGGCACCTGATATCTCACTGATCATATTGTTGAACTCGGGCATGGTTAACCGGTGCTTGCCGATGAGGTATTTTTCTCCGATATTGTTTGGTTTTTCTGCTGCCAATACAATAGCTTCTGCCACATCTTTTACATGCACCCAGGTAAGTGTGGAGTTTTTAAGGACTGTGGCAGGCATACGCCTTTGCACTATGTCTGATATATATCTTCCGGGGGCTTTGGTATCTCCTGGACCCAGCACAGCGCCGGGATAAATCATCACCACAGGCAATCCTTTATTCTTATACAAATCCCATACCACCTGTTCGGCCTCGAATTTTGTTTGGGAATATTTGCTGAACCTGACAGGGCCCATTTCACTTTCCTCTGTGAAAGGATTGTCGGCAGGTTTTCCGTAAACCACAACAGTACTTATATATACCACTTTTGAAACCTTTGCCTCGAGGGCACATTCCATCACATTGCGGGTTCCGTTTTTCATTTCATGATAAACCCGATTATCCGGTTCCCAAAGAGTAAATACTGCCGCAAGATGTATTACCCAGTCACAATCTTTCATACCCTGAAGCATAGAGTTCTTATCGGTTATATCCCCCTTAACCAGTTTTGTACCAAGTGTTTTAAGTCGTTCGCTGGCCTTGTTATCTTTTCTTACAGACAAACCAATTTGTTTGGTTTAGGTTAATCTATTGACTACCTGATTTCCTATAAACCCTGTAGCCCCTGTTATAAATATTTTCATGTTGGAGATTTTTTAATTTGAGGTTAATGATACCATCAGGTGTAATATCCGGAATGAATAGTGTAACTTTATTTCATCGCCTTAGTCATAGGCATGGCGGGCATTTTGCTGTATGCAACAGACATCCCTCCCCCAGACTTGCTGCAATTGCATTTTTGTTCCGGTGCCTCCAGGTCTATTTGAAGATTTTTCAGGCGTGAATTCAATCCATTAATAATTAGTGGATTAATATGGAGGCCACCCCGACGAGGCTACCCACCCCGTCAGGGTGAATCATTATAATTTTACGATTTCACTGATCTGGATAATGACATCCCTGGTGTAATTGGGCATGTCATCTGTCAACGTTTTGCCATGAGCGGCCAGACTGGCCTGGAACTGATCCATGGTTTTAAAGACCAGGTAGGCAATGGCAAAATAAGGGGCTGGACCGTCCATACCGGCAATCACCTTCAAATCCTTTGAAAACGCAGGTATCTGGTAAGTGTAAGCCTCAATAGATCCAAGTCCTCCGTGTATAAGCAGCAGGGGTTCACCTTCTCCATACACTTCATAGTATACTTTGATATCATTGACCTCAAGATACCTGCCCACTTTTTCATTTGAACCATACTTCACCGCGTCCTGCGCTGCAAGTAATGCAGATACAGATAAGGCAAGGAAAAAAAAGGAGGTTTTCTCATACCTTGCCAATTTTACTTCACCACCACATTGGCCTGTGCATTGACCTGCAGGATGGCCTTCCACTTATTGTCTGCATTCTTTTTCCAATACAAGGTGCTGCTTCCCTATTTGGATAAACCTTTTGATCTGCACCCACCCAATCGAAGGTATACATGCCCGTTCCTGTTATCAGATCACCAACAAATGCATAGGTTCCCCTGACAGCCTTAAGGTTTTTAACATTGGGGGCCACTTGTTTGCAGAAGGAAAGAATTGAATCCCTGCCACTGTATGTTTCGTCTTCAAAAATAATGATTGCGTCATCTGCATAATAGTCTGCAATGGTTTCTGCATTACCGGAACTCCATACTGTGGAGCAGCTGGCTAATAAGGAATCGATTAAGGCATCGTTGCTAACCACGGCAGTTTTGGGTGTGCATGACATAACTGTTATCAGCAAACCAAAAAGAAGAAAAGACCATGTTTTTTTCATAGGTTGTTGGGTTTTATGATTAATGAATTTGAGAATTGAGGACTGTCCTGGTATAAGACTTAAGAACAGGATTTAAGATTTAATTTTGGTGCGATTTATCAAAAGGTATGCACAGCAGATGACGACCACAATATCAATCAGCAGAAGCAGGATCATCATATAGTCGAGATTATTTATACCAATTTTAACAAGGGCAGTAATTAACCCAATGATAGGGAAAATCAGGCCCAGGTAAACAGAATACATGTTTGGCATAAAAAGCAGGAGTCCGATGGCAGCGTATATAATGCCAAAGGCGAGGACACCCATAATTCCGGGATCATCAGGTGTTTTAAAATACAATGCAATGTGCAACGCTCCGGTAATTATCAGGAGCATTGCGGCTACATAACGAATGTTTTTCATAATTGAAATATTTTTAGTGTGACAATTAAGTAATTGTAGTTCTGCAGTTATGCGGTTATGCGGTTCTGCGATTCTACGGTATTGCAGTTATGCGGTTCTGCAGTTCTGCAGTTATGCGGTTCTGCAGTTTCTGCAGTTATGCGGTTTTGCGGTTAAAAAGTCGTAGCTAGTTCATCTCACCTCTCACCTCTCACCTCTCACTCTATCTCCCTCACTCTCACCTCTCTACTCCTCTCACCTCTCAACTCTCCTTACTCCTTACTCCCTACTTCTTAAGCCCTCACCGTTTTCCCTTCTGCATGCCTGACCCTGTCGTGTGGCATTTTCTTCTGCCTGGCCATGCATGAAGGGAATCTTTACTGAATTACCCAATCTGTGTAAACTGTAGTGAATGTTCCCATTGGAACAAATTCATCCATAACCGGCTGTATTTTTTTCAAGGCTTCATTTCCTGCATCAGTAAGACTGCCGTCCTTTTTATAATATTTATCACGCACTGCCTCACTTTCAAAAACTTCAATCTGCCCGATTCTATTCTCATTTTCTCCACGGATTCCTTTTACAATATAGGCTTTCATACCAGGAAAACTCGCTTCGACTGCCGGTTTGTATTTATTATTATAAAAATCAATAGCCTGGTCCACAGTGTAACCTGGTTTAAGTTCGAAGGTTATCACATGCATCCCAACCAGGTTGCCTTTTTACAGGGATTGATTATTGGCAGCACTGACTGCCATCAAAAGAATAAAATAATGAATAGATTCTTCATGGTTAATGGTTTTATTAGGTTAGGAAAATATACCCCGTCGGGGTGTGGGGATCCCGTCGGGGTGGTAAAGGAATCAATTGTTAAAACAGCGCGGTAGCGGATTTTACCCTGTTTGAGTTTTTCGATGGCCTCGTTTACCTGGCTGAATTTAAAGGTTTCTACTGTAGGAAGGATTTTGTGCCGGGCGGCGAAGTTGAGCATGGTGGCCATGGCAGCAGGGCTGCCGGTAGGACTGGCTGAAATCATTCGCTGGCCAATCAGCAACGTAAACATGCTAACCGGTATAGGTTCCATTACAACGCCCACTAATATTAACTTGCCTTTTGGCCTCAGGGCCATCAGGTATGTATTCCAGTCAACCGCAACATTTACGGTTGAAAGTATGAAGTCGAACGCCTGGCCAATTTAGACAGTGCGGCCGAGTCAGTTGAATTCACAAAGTGATGTGCCCCTAATTGTTTAGCTTCAGCCTCTTTGGATGCACTGTGCGAAAAAGCTGTTACCTCACATCCCCATGCCCGCAGAAACCGCAATGCCATATGCCCCAGTCCGCCAATGCCAATTACCCCTACCCGGTGGGTTGGTTTAACTTCAAATTCGAGTAACGGATTGAAATACAGTAATCCCACCACATAGCAGAGGACCCGCGGATTTGGGATCAAGTGCAGCCGGGATTGGCAATACCCATTCAGCCTGCGCCCGACCCTGTCTGCAAAACCGCCATAGGGTCCGAGAACTGTCGGAATATTTGCAGCACAAAGGTTTTGGTTACCTGTCAGGCAACTTTCACAGATTCCACAGGAGGCGGAACTCCAGCCAATACCTACGCGCTGTCCGAGAGTGAGTCCTTTTACATGCGCACCCATAGCCTCAACGGTTCCGATTATCTCGTGTCCCGGAACAAATGGATATTGGGTCATACCCCAGTGGTTGTCGAGCATACTTATGTCGCTGTAGCAAATGCCACAATAATCAGTTTTTACTTCTACCTGATGATCGCCAAGGGGACCAAGATCGTATTCAAATGGTTTTAAAATGCCTCCGGCTTCGGTGGCAGCATATCCTTTTGTCATGGTTCCTGGATTTAGTGGTTTAAAAATAAATAAGTTATGAGATATAAGTTACAGCTTTAAAACCTTTTGTCAAGTATTTCATCAAAATGCTGGTAATGTTGATTATGCTCCGGCTTCGGCCGATTCTTACAAGAGTTCCTTTTTTATTATCTTTATCGGATAAAATTTGTTTTATGATTTTCAAAAAAGGATCAGCGCTATTATTTTGTTACTCCTGTTCAATGTTATCACTCCAGCCCAAACAGATACAGTTTTTAATCAATCCGATGCCCGTAACCTGAAACAGGGATGGTGGAAAAAATCCTATCCCAATGGCAAGGCTCATGTATAAAGGATTTTTCAAAGACAATAAGCCGGTGGGTGAAATGTTCCGGTATTATGAAACAGGCGAACTCAAGGCATCCATGGTATATGACAAGAACGGTGAGTATGCGACGTGCACGGCTTTTTTATGCAGACGGCCAGTTAGCAGCAACCGGTGTTTATTACAATTCAGTGAAGGACAGCACATGGTGTTATTACAGCTATTATGACCATTCCCTTACAACGCGGGAAACTTATTCCAAAGGAAAGCGCAATGGTCCGATGATTAATTATTACAATAATGGTAACCCTTCTGAAAAAATTAGCTGGGTTAATGATAAGAAAGACGGACCCTGGGAACAATACTTTGCCAATAACATGCTTAAGTTAAAAGCCATGTATAAGGAGGGTAAGCTCGAGGGAGAATTTCTCGTGAATTACGACTCAGGAAAGCCATATCTGAAAGGTGGCTATAAGAATGACTTGCGCGAAGGCAAATGGATCTTTTTTAATGAAGATGGTACTACTGACATGGAATTGGCATACCATGGCGGGGGTCACCCCCGACAAGGAAAAACTGGATGCCAGGCAGCAGGAGCTTTTTCGCATGATAGAGGAAAACAAGGGAAAATTTGAAGAGCCTGATGAAACTAATTTTCTTACACCAGCGGGACGCTAAAGTCACCTTCTTGCAAGAATATTCGTGCAATTGTCTTTGCAGGAATATTCAGTCCTTTGCTTGCCAGGGGCTGTTCAGGCACAGGTTTTATTTGAGCAGACCGCTCCAAAGCGGTATTATATTGAATTTACCGACAAGAATAATAATCCCTATTCACTCTCTGATCCGGGGGCATTTCTTTCGGAGAAAGCCATTTCCCGAAGAAATAATCAGAATATATCACTTTCGAAAATGACCTGCCTGTAACACCCTCATATCATCGACAGTATCCGGGCAGCCGGTGCCACTGTTCTGAATGTTTCAAAATGGTTCAATGCGGTTACTGTAACCGCTGCATCAGATACTATGCTCTGCACGGATTGCAAAGTTTACATTTGTTCGGAAAATCCAAGCTCCTGAAATCAGGTTCTTCCACCGGTTATTCGCAAACATTAGGGAGGAATTCAGGCGATTGACACTGCGCGGGAATTTGATTATGGTGTATCCGGATGGCAAACTGCCATTCATAATGGGAATGTCCTTCACAGCCTGGGATATACCGGAAAAGGGATTATAATTGCCCAGCTTGATGCCGGGTATTATCATGTTGACCGTTTACCGGCTTTTTCATCCTTGTGGTCAGAATAATCAGATTTTAGGAACGCATGATTTTGTGATACCCGGAAGCAATCCTTTTGAGGGACATCCCCATGGAATGGTTGTGCTTTCTGTTATGGCCGGCAATTTGCCGGGCGAACTGATCGGATCTGCACCTGATGCCAGTTTCTGGTTGCTCCGCTCGGAAGATACGGGATCTGAATATCCCATTGAAGAGGATAACTGGGCATCTGCGGCAGAATTTGCCGACAGCGCAGGTGCCGATGTGATCAATTCCTCCCTGGGATATTCACAGTTTGATGACGATAGCATGAGCCTTACATATGCAATATGGATGGAAATACAGCACGGATCACACGTGCTGCAGATATCGCCTCATCCAAGGGTATGGTTGTTGTGACCAGTGCCGGCAACCTGGGGCAAGCAACTGGCATTATATTTCAGCACCTGCTGATGCCGACAGTGTGCTGGCAGTTGGCGCCATTGATGCGAACGGATATATTGCCGATTTCAGCAGTCGGGGACCTACCGCTGATCTCAGGATAAAACCTGATGTGGTGGGCATCGGAAAGGGCACCTGGATGGCGGATTTTACTTCAGGTATCAGGCAGGGAAACGGAACTTCCCTTTCAGCTCCTGTCATTACCGGACTTGTGGCTTGTTTATGGCAGGCAAACCGAAGTGCCACCTCAAGGCAAATTGTGAACGCGGTTAAAGAAAGCAGCGACCGTTTTTCTCAGCCGGATAATGATTATGGTTATGGAATTCCCGATTTTAGTCTGGCCCATGTGCTGTTAACACGGGAAGAGCCGGGATCACCCCTGCAGGGTAAGATGCTCGTTTATCCAAATCCTTTCAGGTCGGAGTTGTACCTGGTTTTTCCATGCTCCCGTCGATGACGAGGTGGATGTAAGTATGTTTGATCTTGCAGGCAAGGAAGTTTATCATTCAATTATTCCCGCATTTCCGGGAAGGAACTATATTAACATCGATTTTGATAATATAAGCCTGTCAACAGGTGTTTATATTCTTAAAACAGTTACAGGCGGAAGAAATGATATTTCCAAAATAATCAGATTCTGATTCATGGAAAATAATCCGTTATCGTTATATGAACTCCTGGGTGGAGTTAAGATGAGCCTGAAAAGCAGTCTGCCTCCCGCCTATTGGGTAACCGCTGAAATCAGTGAGCTGAAAGTCAATTACAGCGGCCATTGTTATCTTGAATTAATTGAAAAAGATTCATCCGGGGAATCCATTAAAGCGAAGGCCCGTGCTACAATCTGGGCTTCTGTATACCGGATGATCCAGCCTTATTTTGAAACGGCCACCCGAAGTAAACTGGCTGCCGGCATGAAGGTGATGGTAAAGGTCTCGGTTGAATTTCATGAATTGTATGGTTTTAGCCTGAATATTACTGACATAGAACCTTCTTACACGGTGGGAGAAATGGCTCTGAAAAAACAGGAGATCATCAACAGGCTGATTGCAGAAGGCGTATTTGAAATGAATAAATCGCAGTATCTGGCTGATCTTCCGCGGCAGGATTGCCGTTGTATCATCCAAAACTGCAGCAGGATTCGGAGATTTTATGGATCAGCTTTTAAAGAATGATTTTGGTTATAAATTCGATGTAAAACTGTTTCCGGCAGTAATGCAGGGTGCCGAAGCCGAACAGTCAATCATTGCTGCACTGGATGCAGTTTTTGAGCAGGAAGCACTTTTTGACCTGGTGGTAATTATTCGGGGGGGTGGTTCACAATCCGACCTGAATTGTTTTAACAGCTACTGGCTGGCTTATCATATCTGCCAGTTTCCTCTACCTGTGCTGACAGGCATCGGACATGAACAGGATGAAACTATTGCTGACCTGGTGGCGCATACCCGGCTGAAAACACCCACTGCAGTGGCTGAGTTTCTGATTGGCATATTCCGGCAGGCGGATCAGAAAATCAATGACCTTTCGGTAACACTTGCTGAACTGGCTACTGATCTTGTAGAAATTGAAAAAAACCGCTTTGCCGCCTTTATGTTATCATTGAAGCCTGCTGTGAGAAAATATCTTGCAGCCAGTTCCGGCAATTTGCAGGTGCAGGGTATCCATCTGAAAGGCTATGCAAAACAAATGCTGCTGTCGGAAGAGGGTGTTGCAGGAAGGCGGGGTGATCGTCTGAACCGGTTGTCACGGCAATTATTGCTTGTTTCCGGGCACAGAATAGCTCTGACATCAAGACAGATGCAGGAGACCAGTCGAAAATATGCCGAAAGGGAGAAGCATTTGCTTGAAATGCTGGAAAAGAAATGCATGTATCTTGATCCGTTTCTTATTTTGAAAAGAGGATATTCAGTGACCTATTATAATGGCAAGGCTGTAAAAGATCCGCTCACGGTTCCGGATCATGGTGATCTCTCAACCAGGCTGGCAGAAGGAGTATTGAAGAGTAAAAAAATCTAAATCAACCATTGATCCATGAAGAATACAAGCATGACCTATACAGAGGCAGTAGCAGCCATAGAAGAGATCCTGCAGCAGATAGAAACGGGTGAAATGGATATTGATGAGTTAGCTGAAAAGGTTAAAAAGGCATCGGAACTCTTAAAATTCTGCAAGGGAAAACTCTTCCAAACCGAAAAGGAAATTGACAAGATTTTGAAGGAAATGGAGGGTAGTGACGAGGGACTTGGAAGCAGGGACTAGGGACTGGGGACTAGGGACTAGCAGGAATAATCCCTGAGGGATTGCATGTCGGTAGAAAGATGCATATCTGCGAGTACTATAGGATTGCGGTTATGCGGTTAGAGATGCAGTCATCGGTGTTCGAGTGCTGAGTGTTCGAGTTTGATGTATGATTTTGAAGTAAAAAATACCGAACAAAGCCTGTCACGATTTATCAGCAAAACATCGAACACCAAATATCGAACTTCGAAGACGTAGGTCCAAGAAGCCTGGAAGCCTAGAAGCCTGAGAAGCCTAAAGCCTAATTATCTAAGCCCCTAATTCCTTCAAATTCCTGAACCTTTACCGGGGAAAAACAGTATAACCGTTGTGTTTAAATACGACAAGATGAAAAAGTATATATATCTTTTTCAGGCTCTTCTCTTTTCGGTCTCAACTTTTTGTACTGATCTTTCCAGGATAAAATTTGAGTATCTTACTGTGGATGATGGCCTTTCGCAGGGAACAATTGAGGATATCCTGCAGGATAGACAGGGAATGATGTGGTTTGCCACCAGGGACGGCCTGGACAGATATGACGGGCAGAATTTTACGGTCTTCCGGAATAACAGCAATGATCCAAATAGCCTGGCATCAAACTGGATACTAAGTCTGGCTATTGATCGTAACGGCAAACTATGGATCGGATCATCGGGCGGACTCAATGTATATGATCCGATAATCGATAAACTTACCCGGATTCCGGTAAATGACAAAGATGACCAGGCCTTTCATGGCGGACAGGTATATGATATTAATGTTGACATTGACAGCACCTTATGGATTTCCACTACAAACGGGCTGGCACATTATTATCCCAAAAAAAATACTTTTATTACCTATACAAGCAATACAAAAAGTGGATCTCCACTGCCGGCCAGTATTATCTACAGTACGTTAATCACCAAAGACGGGCGATTGTTTGTGGCAGCGGAAGCAGATCCTGTTTTTGAATTCAACAGAAAGGACGGGACTTTCAGTGCAATACACTACAAAAAAGCATATCCCGGGGCCAATTTCAGGAAGTCCATCCAGGAAGATCAAAACGGGTTGCTATATATAGTTGCTGAGAACTCGGCTATTCATATCTACGATCCACGCACCTCGGAAACAAAAATGATCACAACGGGCAACGGGACCCTTAATGTGCTCAGTATTAAAACTAAAGTACTGTTTGTTTCACCGCATGAAATATGGATCGGAACAGATGGTGGGGGAATTAACATTTATGATCCCACCTCCGGGGAAATGCAATACTTAATTCCTGACAACCGGAATTCCACTTCCCTGAATAGCAAAGCCGTATTTAAGCTTTACCAGGACAAAGATCAGAACATATGGGTAGGGCATTACAATATGGGTATCAGCGTTTGGAAAAGGAATAAGGAAAAGTTCATTTCCTATCATTATAATCCGTTTGATCCCCAAACCCTGAATAAGGAGGTGGTTTGCGGAATTTTTCAGGATTCAAAAGGAAGGATCTGGCTGGGTCAGGACGGGGGCGGATTGGACCTGTTCCATCCCGAAACCCAGACATTTGAACATTTCCGGCATGAAGACGGCAATCCGCAATCGCTTACCACGGATGTGATCCTAACCATTCATGAGGATCCGGATGGAAATCTGTTACTGGGAACTTACTCCGGAGGACTCATGATATTTGATCCGGTGAGGAAGAAAGTAATCAAGGCGTTTGGAAAGGAGGACGGACTGCCATGCCTGAATATCTGGACTATATTTAAGGACAGCAAAAGCAGGTACTGGATGGCTTTTCTCCAGTCAGGTGTCGGATTATATAATCCTGCAAACAGATCATTTGTATACTACAGCCCTTCAGACAGCCTGCATCGTATAATTCGAGCATGGTCATGCATATTACTGAAGACAATAAAGGCAAAATATGGTTTGGTTCTGAAAATGCAGGGTATGTGTTCTTGATGCTGAAAAAGGAACCATAAAGAACTATATGCACGACGAAAAGAATAAAAATTCCATTTCCAGCAATGACGTCAAATCAATCCTGTTTGATGATAAATATGCCTGGATTGCAACAAATGGAGGAGGACTGAACCGGCTTGACCTGAAAACGGATTCCTTTAAGATTTTTAATATGAACAGCGGTTTATCCTCAGATGCTTTAATGAGCATGTTAAAGGACAAACAAGGCAATTTTTGGATCAGCTCAACAAGGGGTATGATGAAATTCAATCCCACGACATTTGCAATTGATAAATACGACAAATCGCAGGGCTTACAAGGTACGGAATTCAAATATAATTCCCAATGCCAGCTTACAGATGGCCGCATGATGTTCGGCGGAGTAAATGGACTGACTGTTTTTAATCCGGACAGCATCAGGAAAAGCCAGGTAATTGCCAGTGTAGTATTTACCGATTTTAAAATATTCAATGAATCGGTTGTTCCAGGTGCAAAGGGTTCACCTCTTAAAAATCATATCAATTTTACCGATCATATCCGGTTAAGGTATAATCAATCTGTATTTACACTTGTTTTTGCTTCCATTGACAACAATTCACCCTTAAGAATCTCTTCAGATATAAACTGGAAGGATTTGATAGCAAATGGGTAGAGGCAGGCAACCGCAATTTTGTAACCTACACAAATCTTGACCCCGGTAAATATACATTCCTGTTGCAGGGTTCTAACAGTGACGGGGTGTGGAATGAAACTCCAAGGAAGATATCTATCCGCATCCGTCCGCCATGGTACAAGACAAATGTTGCCATTGTCACTGTTTATTTTGATTTTGGGTTATCTGATCTATGCGTATATCAAGGAACGCGAAATTCGCGCCATTCATGATAAAAAGGTATTACAGCAAAAAATTGATGAAGCCCAGGCCCAGCTGAACAATAAGGTAAGCGAACTTGAAAAACAGCAGGAAGAATTACGACGCAGAGATGAGGCTGAAAAGAATACCCGGTTCCTGATGGAAGGAGTTGCCAAGATGAGCGATATCATTGCAAAAAAGAGGCGTAATCTCGAAGATCTGGCAACCGGTTTTATTGCGGAACTTGTACGATATGTAGATGCTTCCGCAGGGGATATATTTATAGCAGATGATTCTGATCCGGCTCAGGTAACCCTGATGGCAACCGGAGAATTTTCATTCAGTACCAGGCAGGAAAGGAAATTTGTGATCAATTCGGGAGAAGGCTATGTCGGGGACCTGTTACAAGGAGAAGAAAACGACTTATGATTGATAACCTTCCTGATGACTATGTGATTTTGCGGTCAGGATTAGGTGAAATATCACTGCACCATGTTGTTCTGGTGCCGCTTATTCAGGATAATGTATGCGTGGGGGTAATTGAAATAGCATCCATTGGCAAAATGGAGGAACACAAGATCCGGTTCATTGAGAAAATTGCCGAATCACTGGCTTCAGTTGTTACGATCATCAAAGCGAATGAAAAATCGAACATGATGCTCGAACAAAATAATATCCAGGCTGAAGAACTTCATGCACAGGAGGAAGAAATGCGGCAAAACCTGGAAGAACTTATGGCTACCCAGGAAACATCTCAGAAACACACAAGGGAACTGGAGGAAGAACTTCAGGTGAAGACCAGTGAATTGAATAGCGCTTCAGGAGGAGTTTAAATTACTTAAAGCTAAAAAAGCGGGCGTTTAAGGATCAACCGGGTAATAAACAACAGGATGATCACCAGGGACAGATAGCAGGCTGAGCGCCCGATATAATCCCCATTTTTCACATAAAAGGTGATCGCATCGTTTTTATTTAATATGCCTTTCAATGCACCGCGTTTCCACCAGCCAAGTTTCTGAATTACTTCGCCACGCTGATTGATCAGGCAGGAAATTCCTGTATTCGCTGAACGGGCCACACTCCTGCGGGTTTCAATAGCACGGAGGCTGGAATATGCCGCATGCTGATGATATCCGGGAGTATCTCCCCACCAGCCATCATTGGTAATCACAAAAAGAAGGTTAGCCCCCTTTTTTACATACCCTGTTACAAATTCGCCATAAACTGACTCATAGCAAATAACCGGACTAACCCCGGTGGAATCCTTTGCAGAGAAAAAGACACCGCGGTAATTCTGTGTTCCCCAGCCACGCATTGTACCACCCAGTTTTAACGTTAGCTTTTCCAAAAAATGAAGGTATCTGGCATAAGGCATTTTTTCAACACCTGCAACAAGCTTTGATTTGAAATAAATTGGCACCTTTTTGGTTGAATCAAGCTGTATGGCTGCATTGAAACTTTCGTAAAATGTACCTGTTCCCGGGATCTCCCTGGCATTATCACTGAGTTTCTCACCGGGCAGATACCGCTTGTAACATTGAATTCCCGGAATATATGCTGCCTTTGGATAATCAGCAAGAAAATGCCGGATCATGATAACATCTGGCACCATTTCGATTTGATCAGTCCAGATGCTATTGTTAATCGATGTTTCAGGAGCGATAAAATAATCAACGGTTGAATCTGCTACCCGGGAGGCTTCATTGAGTTGAACAAGGGTCTGTTCCTGGCTGGGGATGGATACAAATTTTTCGTAGGGATCAATATTAGGCTGAATTACAACTACCGTTTTTGGAGCGGATTTTTCAACATACGTGTTAAACCTCACCAGCGAGATGGCAATGGGTCCTAAAAGTATAACAAGAATAAGTATGGACTGTGCCAGTAATTTTTGTTTTGAGATACCTGACCTGTAATTTTTTATTAAGAATGAATATCAGAACGTTCAACACCAATACCCAGAGCGTTCCGCCCATAATTCCCGTGTATTCGTACCACTGGATCAGGCGGATGTTATAGGCAAAGCCGTTGCCAAGCGATAGCCATGGCCATGAAATTTCAGCATTATGATACAGAAACTCCCAGCTGATCCAGAACAGGATAAGGCTTAAATAACCCAATTGGGGGCCAAGTTTCCGTTTGGCAATATGAAAGAACCAGGCTACAAGCGACCACATAAGAGTATTGATAAGTACAGCGGCAATAACTCCTACAACAGCTGCGTTCACAATCCACCAGGTAGTGGCAATATTCCAAACCAGAAAAGTTACGGAGGCATATCTGAAAAACACCCTTGATCCGAATTCCGATTTATTCTGGCAGAGATAGTCTTCAACAAAAAGCAGCGGAATAAGTGCAACAGCGAGGATGAGTCCGTTTCCCCATTCATACCAGGCTGGAGTTAGCAGTAAACCACTAAGCAATGAGAGAAGCAATAATTTTCTGGTATTCATGGGAATCAGGTAACTGTGATTTTTATTTTAGCGCAGCAAAGATAAATGAAATTTTGATTTAGCGATATTGGTACCAGGCCTGGCAAGCTCCCTCGCCTGATACCATGCAGGCGCCAACCGGATTAACAGGGGTGCAGACCTTGCCAAACAAAGCACATTGATCAGGTTTTTTCATGCCCCTGAGGACCTCACCGCAAAGGCATCCTTTTGGTTCCGGTACAGGCTTGATATTCAGGTTAAAATGCAGGGCTGCATCAAAACTGGCTGAATTCTCTTCTGATTTTCATGCCGCTTTGTTGGTATTACACCCAGTCCGCGCCATGCATCATCAGATGGCTCAAAAACGATGATTTACCAATTCCCTGGCCCTGACATTGCCTTCTTTTGTAACTGCCCTTTTATACTGGATTTCCGTTCCATACCTGCCTTCTTCCTTCATGTTCACCAGCATCAGGATACTTTGCAGAAGATCAACAGGCTCAAACCCGGAAACTACAACAGAAATCCTGTACTTTTTAACCAGGGGTTCATACATCCCTGCTCCGGCGATTGTGGTTACGTGGCCCGGTCCGATGTAACCGTCGATCTTGATACCCTGATCAATGAGTCCGGCCATGGCCGGAGGCATAAGTTTGTGCATGCTGAGAAGGAAAAAATTGGAAATATTTTGTTTTTCCGCTTCTGAAATCGCAACCGCGCTGGAAGGAGTGGTCGTTTCAAATCCAATTCCAAGAAAAACTACTTTCTTTTCAGGATTTGACCGAGCAATTTCCAGGGCGTCGAGTGTGGAATATACAATACGAACATCTGCTCCGAGTGCTTTTTCCTGGTTCAGGGTGGATTCAGATCCCGGCACCCGTATCAGATCTCCATAAGTTGTAACGATCACACCCGGCGTTCGAGCCAGCGCAATGGATTGATCGATCGCCGTTCGATCTGTCACACAGACCGGACAACCGGGTCCGGATAATAATTCAATGGTTGAAGGTAATAAATGCTGGATCCCATATTTTCGGATGGCGAGGGTATGGCCCCCGCAAACTTCCATCAGGCGGATATTGCTTACCGATTTCTGGTGAATGGCTTCCACCAGTGTGGAGATGAGATCCCTGTCCCTGAATTCATCAAGGTACTTCATCATAAGGTCTCATTTTGCAGGTCTTTGATCATCCGGATGGTTTCAAGGGCCTCTTCCTCACTAATCTTTTGCAGGGCAAATCCGGTATGAATCAGGATATAGTCGCCAACCTACCGCATCATCCACCAGGTGCAGGCTTGCATTAACGATTGCGCCACCCACGGATGCTTTCGCCGTAAGGCCATCAATGGATAATATTTTTGCGGGAATGCCAAGACACATTATTATGTTACGATTTACGATTTACGATTTACGATTTACGATTTGGATCATCTTCAAAATTAATCACTGACAGGATTCTGAACTGCAGAATTTGCAGAACCGCACGAACCGCAGAACCGCAAAACTGCAGAACTGCAAAACTTCTCTACCGCAGCCAATCCTCACGATTCTCTCCCTCGTCATTCTTCTCTACCGACAAGCATCCCTCACGGATTCCTCTACTCCCCAGTCCCACTCCCTTTCCCTACCTCCTGCAAGCGGCAATCACCAGTTGTCCTAAGGCGAGGCCACCGTCATTGCAGGGTATTTTTTCGTGACTGAAAGTGACGAAGTTATTCCTTCGCAATTTTGTTTCCAATGATTCGAACAGATATTTATTCTGGAACGTACCTCCGGAAAGCACAATTTTTTTAATTCCAGTTTCCCTGCTTATTTTTTTTACCTCCTGAAATGTTGCCTCGACAACTGTATTGTGAAAACGGGCAGAGATAATACCTGTGGCAACACCATGTGACAGATCAGCACATATCTGCTGAATGGCAGGAAGGAAATGAAATTCCATCAGACTTGTCAACATCATAGAAATCCCTGATATCACCCCAGATCGCTGATTCCAGTTTCATTGGCGCCTCGGCATGAAACAGGCTGTTAATGCATATGCCGGTGATACTTGCCACTGCATCAAACAGGCGGCCTGCACCTGAGCTCAGCGGGGCATTTATATTTTTTGAGATTGCTTCCGTAATGAGCCTGGCCTTTGTTTAGGTTTACCGAATGAACGAAGCGGAATATCCAACGTAAACAACTGATCACCAAATGCCTGGTAAAGAAGCGATAATCCCATTCTCCATGGTTCTTCGGCTGCCCGGTCCCCTCCGGGCATTGGCATATAGGCAAAATGACTGCATCGCGTATAGCCTTTGTAATCACATACAAGGAATTCACTTCCCCATGTGTTTCCATCGTCCCCGTATCCTGTTCCGTCGAATGCCAGTCCGATGACCGGTTCATCCAGCCGGTTTTCCGCCATGCAGGATGCGATATGAGCATGATGATGCTGAACCTGCAGGAGTTCAATTCCAAGTGAACGGGCATAACGGGTTGAAAGATAGTCGGGATGAAGGTCAGCTACCACCAAATCCGGTTGGGTCCTGAACAGTTTCAGAAACAAGGCCACCGTTTCTTCAAAAAAATCCATGGTTTCCCGGTTTTTGAGATCTCCGATATACTGGCTCAGATAGGCACGGTTTCCTTTTCCAAGGCAAAAACTATTGGAAAGTTCTGCCCCGGTCGCCAATATCCCGTCAACATCCAGGTGCACCCTTATCGCGGCCGGTACAAATCCCCTCGAACGACGGAATAACACGTTCCCGGCCATTCATGATCCGCACCACGGAATCATCGGTACGGTTATAAATATCCCTGTTGTAGACCAAAACACCATCAGCAACTTCCGGCATAAATTCCATAGCCTTCAGGTTGTCTATGGCAATGGGCTCTCCTGCCAGGTTTCCGCTGGTAAGAACAAGGGCAGGAAGGCCTGACTTTTCAAAAAACAGGTAGTGCCAGGGCATATAGGGCAAAAACACTCCCATTGTGTTCAGTCCGGATGAAATGCTGTATGATGGCTGGCTTAACCGTATTCAGAATAACAATGGGACGCCTCCATGAGGACAGGGACTTTTCTTCTTCCTCAGACAGAGGCAAAAGTTCTTTTACACTTTCAACATCCCGGATCATGACCGCAAATGGCTTTCCCTCTCTTTTTTTTGATTTCCGAAGACGGCTGACGGCATCCTCATTCTGTGCATCACACATCAGGTGAAATCCACCTGTTCCTTTTACTGCGAGTATGCCTCCGTTCTTAATGACAGAACATGCATATTCCAGTATCTCCATGAGATCATGAATGACTTTATCCGGTGTATGAAGCGTATAAACTGGTCCACATTGATTACAGGCCACAGGTTGTGCATGAAATCTGCGGTCCATAATGTTTTCATATTCTTCCCGGCAATCATCACACATGACAAACGGGGCCATGGTGGTCTTCTTCCGGTCGTACGGAAAATCCTTAATGATGGTAAACCTGGGTCCGCAGTGGGTGCAATTAATAAAAGGGTAATTGATCCGGTTCGGCTGCATTTTCATGTCGGCAAGACATTCGGACAAACGGCAATATCCGGGCTGATCTCTGAAGTTACATCGGAATTATCCTGGCTGTCCAGGATCACAAAATCCTTACGTCCTTCCTTTTTGACTTGCACTACTGTAATTTCCTCCACCTGGGAGACCATGGGGGCAAGGTTTTTTAAATCCTCAATAAAGCAAAGAATCACTGACGACGGCCCTTCAATTCGGATCGACAAGCCGTCGGTGCGGTTCACAACCCAGCCATTCAGGTTATATTTTCTGGCCAGGCGATATACAAATGGCCGGAATCCTACACCCTGGACGAGGCCGGTGACGGAGATCAATTTGGCGATATGTTGATTTGTTGATTTGATGATTTGATAATTTACTAATGTTGCAGTTTTGCAGTTTTGCAGTTATGCAGTCGTGCAGTCGTGCATTAGTGCAGTAGTGCAGTCGTACAGTCGTGCAGTCTTACAGTTCTGCAGTTCTGCAGTCGTGCAGCCTACAGCCTAACAGCCTACTCTACAGACTTTTCTAATATATCACCCTAAATGTATCAAAATTATAATTATTCAAATTACTTTTGATTTATGAAAATTCAATTTCATGAATAAGAATGAGAAACTTCCTCCCAGGACGGTTGAGCGGTTGAGTAAATACAGGAGGCTGCTTTATAAATACAGAGATTTGGAGGAAGCCCATATTTTCTCGCATAAACTGGCTGATTTGTTCAATATCACCCCGGAACAGGTAAGGCGTGATCTCATGCTGATCGGACTTACCGGAAATCACCGGAAAGGATACAATATCAGGGCGCTTATCGAGCTGATTGGGAATACTATTGACAGGGAAGGGAATCAGCATGTTGCGCTTGTTGGATTAGGAAATCTTGGCCGGGCTGTGCTGGGATTCATCCGGAAGGCGGAAACCCGCATGAATGTGGTTGCGGCATTTGATACGGATGAGAATAAGGTGAACACTACCATAGCTGGTGTTCCCTGTTATCCGGCTGATAAAATGGAACAAATAATCCTGGAAAGGACAATTCATATAGCTATTTTGACCGTCCCGCCTGAATCAGCTGCTCAAACTGCTGTACTTTTGCAGAAGGCAGGGATAAAAGGCATTTTGAATTTTACCTCCGTGCACCTTGATGTTGGACCGGATATATACCTTAAGAACTATGACATTATTACCTCATTGGAAGAAATCGGTTTTTTTATCTAGCGTTGTATTCGTTTACATTACGCTTCAATCCGTTTGTTTCTCACTTTCTGCACAGAATCTGGCAGCTTACCAGGATAACCAGGGCTATTTTTTTATTTTCGACAAGGGTAAGACTATTCAGGCTGAATACTTGCCCGTGCGGAAATTTAGCGTGGGAGGCCAGTGCCTTTTGTATGTTGACAGCCAGAATCACTTGAAAATGTATTACAAAGGCAAGATTTCCACCCTGGAAGTGAATCAGGTAAGCAAGTTTGAAGCGATGGACTACCTCGCGGTTTATTCAATAGGCGATATTGTGAAAATAATTGAAAACGGCCAGGTTACCACAATCTCAACCTATGCTGTACAATACCTGCCAGAGGACAGCCTTGTTGCCTTTTATGACAGGGGTCAGCAATTGCTTGCCGTGTATTATAAGGGCAGGATACAAATGCTTGAGGACGGACTCACCGGTCGTACTAATGTTTTATTTAAGGCAGCGGATAATATTGTAGCTTATGTTTCACTGCGCACAGGTGAACTAAAAGCATTCAATAATGGAAGGATACAGGAAATACTGCCTTTTGTTCAGGGTGGAAGCTTTAAAACAGGGCGGGATATTGTGGCGTATGTGGCACCTTCAGAACAGAATTTCAGGGTGTTTTTCAAGGGAGAAGATTATGTGCTGGAAGATTTTCCACCGGCTTCATACCAGGTTGGGGATGATATAGTGGCCTATGTTGATAATACAGGATCATTTAAGGTTTTCAGTGATGGTGAAACTACGCAGATAACCTCTTTTCCCCCTGATTTTTACCAGGTTCGGAACAAACTGATCATTTATGGAGAGCAGGGATATTTTAAAGTATGGTATGACAATAATCCCATTTTGCTTGAAACCTATGTTCCCAAGGATTGGAAAGCTGAATGGAATACGATTGTATATCGCGACCTGAACAAAAACATTAAAATATTCTCTCATGGAAACAGCAAGGTGCTTACCTATGACCTGGCCGAAACAATAGAATTATACCGTGACCTGGTGGTGGTAAACAAGGGAATGAATAACTGGAATGTTTATTACCAGGGGAAGAAGTATTAGGATAGGCTTCCAGGTCTGCAGGCTTCTAGGCTATTAGGAGGAACGTCTTCGGAGTTCGGCGTTGGGTGTTCGATGTTCAGTGTTATTTGATGTAAAATAATATCGAACAAGGAACACCGAACGCTGAATTCCGAAGGCTTCAAACTGCACAACTGCACAACTGCAAAACTGCATGACTTTTTTCTACCGACAGGTAATCCCTAAAGGGATTTTCCAACTGCAGAACTGCAAAACTGCAGAACTGCATGAACTTTTTTCTACCGACAGGTAATCCCTAACGGGATTGTTCTTGCTAGTCCCCAGTCCCTCGTCCCTTCCTAAATCAGGCTATCTATATCGTAATTCTTAATTCCAAAAGTCTTGGCCACTTCATTGTATACGCATTTTCCATTGTATACATTGATTCCGAGCTTTAATGCATCTGAATTCCTGGCTGCTTTTTCAAGTCCCATTTCAGCGATCATCAATCCATAGGGCAGGGTAGCACTGGTGAGCGCCTTGGTGGATGTGAGGGCCACAGCACCCGGCATATTGGCAACGCCATAGTGAACAATACCCTCAATAACATAAACCGGTTCATCATGGGTGGTGGGCTTTATCGTCTCCACACAACCTCCCTGGTCAACAGCAACGTCAACAATAACCGCACCTTTTTTCATCAATTTCAGATGCTCGCGTTTTACAAGCGTGGGTGCCTTGGCACCTGCCAGTAATACAGCTCCAATGATCAGGTCCGACTCACGGAGTATCTTTTCAATATTGGCGTCTGTACTATAAAGTGTTGTAATTCTTGAACCAAAAATATCATCGAGGTAAGCAAGTTTTTTTGCGCTTACATCCAGGATGGTTACATCGGCTCCCATGCCAGTGGCAATTTTGCAGGCATTAGTACCCACTACACCGCCACCGATAATTCCCACCTTGCCGCGTTCCACGCCGGGAACACCACCGAGAAGGACACCGCGTCCACCAAAGGTTTTCTCGAGGTATTTAGCGCCTTCCTGAACAGCAAGACGGCCGGCGATTTCGCTCATGGGCTGAAGACAGGGCAATTGTCCATCCTTCATTTCAATCGTTTCATAAGCCACACCCTTAATACCGGCTTTCATCATGGCCTCAGTCAATACCCGGTCGGCAGCCAGGTGGAGATATGTATACAGGATCTGTCCTTCGTGAAACAGAGCATATTCTTCCGGCAATGGTTCTTTCACTTTGATGATCATTTCACTGCCATCAAATATTTTTTTCCTGTCAGTCTCAATTTTTGCTCCGGCTTTTATATACTCATCGTCCACAAATCCGGCGGCTTCACCAGCACCATGCTGAATTACTACCTGATGTCCCCTTGAAACATAAGATTTTACATCCGAAGGGGTTAACCCGACCCGGTATTCATGTGTTTTAATTTCTTTCAGGCATCCGATTTTCATAATTGGCATATTTAAAGTTATGACTTCTTACAGGTTGATTTTCTGTAACAAAGTAAACAAAGCCACCGGATACCTTCTATGATTTTGGTCATTACGCCGGTAAAATCACTATCTTGATTTTTACAATAAAATTTCGTACTTTGTACGAAGCAGTTTACCAAAGGAGGTATTTATGGCAAAGCACTTGATTTCTTTGAAGGTTAAATGTCCGCATTGCGGAAAATCACTGATGGATCATACCCTGTATCTTAATGCCAGTCCCAGTATCAAACTGAGGGTTGAACAAAACGATAAGCAGGGGATCATGAATCTTTGTTCCGCATACGGCTGCTTCGACAAGCAAAGCACTCTTGAGCTGATAAAGGGTGAGGTAGTAACGCTTTCCTGCATGCAATGCAAAAAGTCACTTGCAGGCACCCATGCTTGCGATCTTTGCGGAGCTCCGATCGTAGACTTTACTCTTGAAAAGGGAGGAATGGTCCATTTTTGTTCCCGGATAGGATGTGAAAAACATTACGTTTCATTCGAGGACATCTATACCACCCTTACCAGTTTTTATCACGAGTACGATTACGGCGCGAGAGACACAGATTTCTAAATATCCATGACCAGACAAATTGCATCGTCCTGGTAGACAAATACAATCTTTTTCAATATTGTTATTATTATAACACTAAACGTCGTTTATTGTCGCTTTTCTTCTTTGAGAATAATTGACCCTATATAAATCTGAGGCGTCGCTTATAAGGCATGATATTACTCAGGTTTAGCCCTGAGACCCATTTGGCAAGATATTTAAAAAGAGCCGTTTACCAATTGACCTTAAACTCATTCTAAATTTCAGATTTCGTTTGTAATTCTAAATATTCTATTCTATTTTTAGTTGTGAACTAATTAACAATCATTGAAAGCCTTTATTTATAGCCATTTTGACTGTTGTTCGTCCTGCCTGGTTAGTCTGGCGGGGATATTATAAATTAATAAACCAAATTTCACAGAATGAAAACAGGAGTTCGGAAAATTTTGGAAAAATACGGCAAGGATAAGACCCGGCTGATGGATATTCTGATTGATGTGCAGTCGGAATATGGGTTTATTCCGCGTGAAATTACAGTTCAGATTGCTGAAGACCTTGGCATGTCTGAAGTAGACGTGGATCAGACCATTTCATTTTATCATTTTTTCTCGCAGAAGCCAACCGGCAAATACCAGATCTTTCTCAATAACAGTGCCGTGGCCAATATGATGGGCCGTGCTGAGGTTGCTGACACATTCATGAAGGAACTTGGAATCAAATTCAACGAAGTTACTCCCGATGGTTTGGTGGGCCTGTTTGAGACCTCCTGTATCGGAATGAATGACCAGGAACCGGCCGCTATTATAAACAACCATATTTTTACCAGGCTGACTCCATTCAGGGCCAAGGAAATAGTGCGGGATATAAAGGAAGGGAAAAGCATTGACGACATGTTTGTGGCTGATTATGGTGATGGGGAAAACAGGTCTGATCTAATCAAATCGGTTGTTTCCAATAACATCCGCAAAATCGGACCTATCCTTGAACGTAATTATAAGGTAGGGCAGGCCATTGAGAAAATCGCAAAAATGGCTCCCGAACAGATCATTGATGAAGTCAAAAGATCAAATATTCGCGGCAGGGGCGGTGCAGGATTTCCCACCGGGCTGAAATGGGAGTTTTGCCGGAATGCGGCCGGAGAACGCAAATTTATTCTTTGTAACGCAGATGAAGGAGAACCCGGAACATTTAAGGACAGGGTTATCCTTACCGAACGGCCCAGGCTTCTTTTTGAGGGGATGGTTGTTGCAGGGTATGCCGTAGGAGCCACCGAAGGAATATTATATATAAGGCATGAATACAAATATTTGCAGCAATACCTCGAATCCATTCTTCAAAAGGCCAGGGAAACCAATTATCTCGGGAAAAATATCCAGGGCAAGAAGGGTTTTGATTTTGAAATCCGTATTCAGTTTGGTGCCGGGGCCTATGTATGTGGTGAAGAATCAGCTCTGATCGAATCATTGGAAGGAAAGCGCGGTGAACCCCGTGACAGGCCTCCCTTCCCTGTTGAAAAAGGTTATCTCGACATGCCTACTGTTGTGAACAATGTGGAAACGCTTTGTTCCGTGGTAAAGGTTGTTCTGAATGGCGGGGAATGGTATAAATCCTTTGGAACGACGGAATCAACGGGTACCAAGTTACTGAGTATTTCCGGTGACTGCAAGTTTCCCGGCGTATACGAGGTAGTATGGGGATTTTCGGTGGATGATATCCTCGATATGACAGGCGCATCCAAGGAAGAAGTGCAGGCCGTGCAGGTAGGGGGACCCTCGGGAGCCATCATCGGGCCGAATGAATTTAACCGTATGCTGGGATATGAAGATCTGGCTACCGGCGGATCGCTCATCATCATTGGAAAACACAGGGATATTCTCACGGATATCGTACTCAATTTCACAGAATTCTTTATCGATGAATCCTGTGGCAGCTGTTCAACATGCAGGATAGTTCCAACACTGCTTCGGAACAAGCTGACAAAGATCCTGAACGCACGTGGCGTAAAACAGGATATTGACGATATGATCGAATGGGGCAAGATATTAAAAGCAAGCCGTTGCGGTTTAGGACAAACAGCGGCAAATCCCATCCTTTCAAGTATTAAGAATTTCAGGCATTTATACGAAGAGAAAATTCAAAAGAACAAAATATTCGATAACGGATTCGATCTGAGTGCTGCGGTGAAAGAATCATGCAGAGTAACCGGCCGAGTTCCAAATTTTTAAAATTATTGCATTATGAGTCAGTTTGTTAGATTTACCATTGACGGAACCGAGTGCATGGCCACCCGGGGTCAATTTCTTGTTGATGCGGCAAAGGAAAACGGTATTTACGTTCCCACCCTGTGCAATTATCCGGGTGTTAAGCCCAAGGGCTCATGCAGGATATGCACTGTACGTGTGAACGGCAAATTAATGACGGCTTGCACAACTCCCGTTGCGGAAGGTATGAATATTGAAAGTGAAGTAAAGGACATTAATGAATTGCGCCGTTCCATTATTGAACTTTTGTTTGTGGAAGGAAATCATTTTTGCCCGGCCTGTGAAAAAAGCGGCAACTGCGAGCTTCAGGCCCTGGCATACCGGTTTAAAATGATGGTTCCCCGCTTTCCCTACCAGTTCCCGGTCAGAAAGGTCGACGCCTCCCATCCCAAAATAATCAAGGAACAGAATCGCTGCATTCTTTGCAAAAGATGCATCAGGGCTATCCGGGACGAAAACGGCAAGAGCATTTTCGCCTACCGGCGGAGAAGTGCCAGTGTTGAAGTTGTTGTTGATCCGAAACTTGGAAAACAACTTACCGAGGAACTGGCACAAAAAGCCATGGACGTTTGTCCGGTTGGATCCATCATTGTAAAGGAAAAAGGATTCATTATGCCTATCGGAGAGCGCAAATACGATAAGGAGCCCATTGGCAGTGACATTGAAAACATGCAAATTACAACCATTTAAAGTTATTATTCCATGAGCAAACCAATTGTAGCAACTACATCACTGGCCGGCTGTTTCGGATGCCATATGTCCATTCTTGATATTGATGACCGGATTTTGGAACTGATTGAACTGGTTGAATTCAATAAATCGCCCATCGATGATATCAAGAAATTCACGAAGAAGTGTGATATCGGATTAATTGAAGGCGGCTGCTGTAACAGTGAAAATGTACATATTCTCAAGGATTTCAGGGAACATTGCCGGATCCTTGTGTCAGTGGGCGAATGCGCCATCATGGGTGGCCTGCCTGCCATGAGAAACGGCATTCCCATCCAGGAATGTTTTGACGAAGCCTATATTAACGGAATAACGGTGGTGGCAAATGAGGAAAAGATCATTCCCAATGACCCGGAGTTGCCTATGTTGCTCGACCGGGTATATCCCTGCCATGAAGTAGTGAAAATAGACTATTTCCTGCCCGGATGTCCGCCACGTGCCGACCTCATTTGGGAAGCCCTGGTAGCCCTTGTGACTGGCGATGAAATGAAATTACCGTACGAAGTTGTCAAATTTGATTAAAAAAGCATACTATGGGACAGAAGATCACCATTGAACCGGTAACCCGTGTGGAAGGCCATGGCAAGGTTACCATTCATCTCAATAATGAAGGAAACGTCGAGCAAACTCGCTTACATATTGTAGAATTCAGGGGATTTGAAAGATTTGTGCAGGGCAGGCCCTATTGGGAAATGCCGGTGCTGGTTCAGCGCCTCTGCGGAATTTGTCCGGTCAGCCACCACCTGGCTGCTGCCAAAGCACTGGATGTTATAGTAGGCGCGGGTACAGGTGAGGGACTGACACCGACAGGTGAAAAAATGCGCAGACTGATGCATTACGGACAAATGTTCCAGTCGCATTCCCTTCACTTTTTCCATCTTGCCTCTCCCGATCTGCTTATTCGGAATAGATTCTGATCCGCTGAAAAGAAATATCATCGGTGTTGCGCTGCAGCATCGTGATCTTGCCGTTCAGGGTGTGATGATGCGGAAATACGGACAGGAAGTGATCAAGGCTACAGCCGGCAAAAAAATCCATGGTACGGGCGCTGTTCCGGGCGGTATCAATAAGCATCTAACCGAAGAAGAACGTGAATACCTTCTGCATGGCGATGATTATATGAATATCGACAAGATGATCAGCTGGTCGCAGGATGCGCTTGAGTTTTTCAAGGAATATCATAAAAAGAACAAAGCTGTCATCGATGGCTTTTGCGAATTCCCATCCAGTTATCTCAGCCTGATCAGGAAAGACGGTGCCCTCGACCTTTACCATGGTGTATTGCGGGCAGTGGACCATGAAGGCCATAAAATACTTCATGATGTGGATTACCAGGAATATTTCAAATATATCGATGAGGAAGTGAAGTCCTGGAGTTATATGAAATTTCCATATCTCAAGGAAATCGGCAAGAAGAACGGCTGGTACTCGGTAGGACCGCTGGCACGAATGAATACTGCCGAATTTATTGATACGCCGCTGGCTCAGAAAGAATTTGAAGCATTCAGGGCATATAACGGGGGCAAACCAAGTCACCGGCCCATGCACTCGCATTGGGCCAGGCTGATCGAAATACTGCATTCCGCTGAAAAAATAAAACAACTGTTGGCTGATCCTGACCTGATGGAAGGAGAACTGGTTACCAAGGGTACATAAACAGTTTGAAGGAGTTGGATTGATTGAGGCACCCCGCGGAACGCTGTTCCATCATTACAAGATCGAAGAGAATGACATGATTTCCATGGCCAATCTCATTGTATCCACCACCAACAATAATCAGCCCATGAATGAGGCGGTAAATCAGGTTGCGACGAGGGTAATGAACGGGAAAAAGGAAATCACCGAGGGAATGATGAATGCTGTTGAGGTAGCCATCCGGGCCTACGATCCCTGCCTGAGCTGTGCTACGCATGCACTGGGGCAAATGCCCCTGGAATTTGAAATGTATGATGTTGATAATAAGCTCATCGAAAGGAAATTCAAAGATTGACGCATCAAAAACCTTCCATACTTGTTTATGGCTATGGAAACCCGGGACGCCAGGATGACGGGGCGGGGGTTATGCTTGCCGAAAAACTGGATGAATGGATTGTGAGCAGGAAGCTGGAAGGCGTTCATACTGATACGAATTACCAGTTGAACCTGGAAGATGCGGCAACCATATCCAATATGATTTGGTTATCTTTGCTGATGCGTCCCACGAAGAGCTTGACGATTTCAGGATGGATCCGTTGGTGGGATCTGGCCGGGTTGAATTTACAATGCATGCAGTATCCCCTGCTTTCATTCTTCACCTGTGCAAGGAGGTTTTTAGTCAGGAACCGGAAGCCTACCTCTTGCATATCAGGGGTTATGAATGGGAGTTCATGGCCAGTATGACTGAAAAAGGAGAAAAAAATCTTATAAGCGCCTTGCATTTTGTGCAGGATTTCATCCTTCAACATATGTCGGGCTAAAATTTGAACCGAATTCATTAAAAACTAAAACTCCTGATATGGATCTTTCAACAACATTCATGGGAATTAAAATTGCCAATCCATTGATCGTGGCAAGTTCCGGATTAACCAACTCGGTAGACCGCGTAAAAGAATGTGCAGATGCAGGTGCCGGGGCCGTTGTTCTTAAATCATTATTCGAAGAGCAGATTGTAACCGACAAAAATTCACTGACGGCAAAGGACGACATGTATTTCTGGTATCCGCAGGCCGTGGATTTTATCAATACATTTTCAAAGGAGGAAGGAATAAGCATTTACCTGAAAATGATCGAGGCCTGTAAAAAGGCCGTCTCAATCCCCGTTATGGCAAGTATCAATTGTGTATCTCCCCGGGAATGGCCAAAATTTGCAGCAGAAATTGAAAAATCAGGCGCGGACGGAATTGAACTGAATATATTCATCCCCCCCACCAATATTAACCTCACCGGGTATAAGATGGAGGAGACCTATGTGGATATTATTCATGAAGTAAGAAAAAATGTAAGCATACCCATCGGCGTAAAAGTTGGCTTTTATTTCACAAGCCTCTACCGTACGCTGTATAAAATCAGTAATCTTGACATAAACAGCCTGGTATTGTTCAACCGCTATTTCCGTCCCGACATCGATATTGAAACCCTGCGGGTTGTAGCGCAGAATGTATACAGTTCACCCAGTGAAATTACCCTGTCGCTTCGCTGGATCGCCCTGCTTTATGGAAATATCCAGGGGGAACTTATTGCAGCTACCGGTATTCATGATTACCAGGGCGTTATTAAGCAGATCCTGGCCGGTGCAAATGCAGTGCAAATCTGCTCAACCCTGTATAAAAATGGTGTACCATATATCCGCACCATACTTGATGAATGGAACAATGGATGGCACAGAAAGGATATGAAAATCTTAATTCATTCCGTGGTTTGATTACCCGAAGTGAAGAAAACGCAGCCGCCTTTGAGCGGGTGCAGTTTATGAAAAAAACGACGGGGCAGCTGTTTTAGTTAATAAAAACTTACAAATTTCTTATCGCTTGATTACTAAGTAAAAAAATAATTAATAGCTTTAAATCGGTTTTTACAGATTTCGTATCTAATCTACTATGAATATGAAAACACGGTTGAACGCTGTTTTGATAATGTGTCTCTTCACATCCCTTTTTATCAGCTGTAAACATGGAACAAAATCCGATCTGGCCGGTGGATCAGATAGCATCAACCTCGGTGATATAAAACCCCTCGTTCATAATTATGATTCTACCGGAGTAGGATTGCCGATTTTTATAACATGTATCTTTCGGTAGAAATGTCTTCCCTGTTTCAGACATCAGGAGCCGTTTACAAACCTGAATTACTGAATTCTGCTGATAAAATATCGGATTATGTAACCAGTTCCAAAAAAGCACTAAACCTGGGGTATATGCTGTTGACCTGAGTTATGCCAAGGTTTTTGAGCAATATGAAACTGCGGCCAAATATTTTAATGCCATGGAAAAGATGGCTGAAGAACTTGGCATTCCCATCCACTTATTTTGAAAATACCGCCAAACGGTTCGACCAGAATATCAATAACAAGGACTCCCTTATCGCAATTGCCAATGAGGTTTATATGGCAACGGACAAATACCTGCGCGAGAATGAACGGTACAGTGCTGCAGCCCAGATCATCCTTGGCGGATGGATTGAAGCCCTGGATATCGCTGTTGATGTGGCCAATTCCACCAAAAGCATTGACATTATCGAGCGTTTTGCCGAACAAAAGACTTCCCTTGAAAATGTAATCGCCATGCTGGACGATTATTCAGATGATGTGGCCATCAAGCAAAATCTGCAAAGGTTAAAAGAACTAAAGCCTATGTTTGATGCCCTTATCATAAATGTTGACAGTAAATTCGACCCGGCTTCAGCCAGTGGAAAAAAAACCATCGAGGTTTATCTCATGAAGGTGAATGAGGTAGGACGAAAAATCAAGGAAATCAGAAAAGAAATTGTTTCGTGAAAACGGTGACTGGTGACTGGTGACGGGAATTTGCGACTAATCGTAACGTAATCTAAACGATTCTTTCATCGACTGCAAGATTGCACGACATTTTATTTTCTACCGACAGATAATCCCTAAAGGGATTTATTCGGACTCAAGCACTGCTCACCGCTACCTCTTATCTCTCGTATATCATTCTGCTTGTCCAGCACTATCCCCAGTCCCTTCAACTAATTTCCGTAACAATTTCCATCCCCCGTTTAAGGGCATCCTCATTCACCGGGATCAGGTGATGATGACGGGCAGGGAGGGAATCCTTGATCCCGTGTATTATATTTTCCATCAGATATCATGGGCTTTATTTTCAGAAACGCACCCAGAACGATCATATTGAATGTTTTGGAAGACAACATCTTTGCTGATTCGGCAGCTGCTTCCACCTGATATATCTTTATGTCCTTTCTCTGCGGATGACGGGTTATGCCATTTGTGTCGTATAATAACACTCCGCCGGGTTTTATGGTGGATTCAAATTTATCCATCGACTGCTGGTTGAGAAGAATGGCCGTGTCAAACTGATTCAGAATAGGAGAACTGATCCTTTCATCGCTCAGGATAACGGTGACATTGGCCGTCCCGCCGCGCATTTCAGGGCCGTATGAAGGCATCCAGCTTACTTCCATTTTTTGGATCATCCCGGCATAGGCCAGGATTTTACCCATTGACAGTACACCCTGTCCTCCGAATCCTGCTATTATTATTTCCTCGTTCATTTTTCTTTATTTGATGTTATTCCGTTTTATCGGATTTGTTCACGAGTTCGCCATTCAACTTGATATCCCCTAAAGGAAAGAAGGGGAACATGTTTTCTTCCATCCATTTGTTTGCCTGATTCGGTGTCATTTTCCAACCGGAGTTGCAATTTGAAACCACTTCAATAAAGGAAACTCCCTTATTCAGCTTTTGATTTTCAAATGCCGCACGGGCTGCCTTTTTGAATTTTCGCACTCCAAGCGGTGTATGAACTGCATGCCTGGCAACAAAATATGTGCCCGGCAACATGGCAACCAACTCGGTCATTTTTAACGGATTTCCCATCAGGGCCACATCCCGTCCATAGGGAGTGGTTGAGGATCGCATCCCTGGCAGTGTGGTCGGCGCCATCTGACCACCGGTCATTCCATATATGCCGTTATTGATAAAAAACATGGCGAATATTTTCACCGCGGTTGCAGGCATGTATAGTTTCTGCAGTTCCGATGGCAGCGAGGTCACCATCTCCCTGATAAGAAAAAACATATTTTTCGGGCCAGCAGCGTTTTATTCCTGTAGCTACCGCCGGAGCACGTCCATGCGCTGCCTGCTGCATATCGATATTCATGAATTCATAGGCAAGCACAGAGCATCCTACCGGCGCAACGCCAATAGTATCCGCCTGGATACCCATTTCATCAATGACTTCCATGATCACCCTGTGTACAACACCATGTCCGCATCCCGGACAAAATGACAGGGGCTTCTCTGTCATCAGCGAGGTCCTTGTATATACAAGGTTTTCGGGACTGATGATCTCTTCCATCTTCAAATTCTTGACTTCCATTGTTTATCCGATTGAGAAACTTTGCAAAAGTGCGTTATACACATCTTCGGGAGAAGGAACCATACCGCCCATGCGGTTATGCAGAGCTACCTTCACCCTTCCTTCCACTGCCAGACGAACATCTTCGATCATTTGTCCGGCGCTGAGTTCCACAGTAAGTATTCCTTTCAGCTGTGATGTCAGCCTGTCGATTTCCACGGTAGGGAATGGAAATAATGTAATCGGCCTCAGTAATCCTGCCCTGATTCCTTTTGACCGGGCAAGCTTGATTGCTTTCTGGCATATGCGGGCACAGGAACCATAGGCTACGAGAAGGTATTCCGCATCTTCGCCATCGATCAGCTCAAACCGTACTTCATTTTCAGTCATGATTTTATACTTGGCCTGGAGCTTCTGGTTATGCCGTTCGTGCCGGGCCGGATCAAGATCAAGGGAGGTAATCACATTCCTTTCCCTGTCTGCGGTTTTCCCTGTAGTTGCCCAGCTTTCGAATTTTGTCAGTCTTTCCTGCTGCGGGAACAATTCCACCTTTTCCATCATTTGCCCAATGATCCCGTCTGACAGCATCATCACCGGATTACGGTACTTGAAGGCAAGCTCGAAACCGAGTTTCACAAAGTCAGACATCTCCTGAACCGAAGCAGGCGCCAGGACGATCAAACGATAATCGCCATGTCCTCCTCCTTTGGTGGCCTGGAAATAATCCGACTGTGAAGGTTGAATGGTTCCCAGACCCGGTCCGCCGCGCATGACATTCAGAATAAGGCAGGGAAGTTCGCTGCCGGCCATATAGGAAATGCCTTCCTGTTTCAGGCTTATTCCCGGACTGGAAGATGAGGTCATCACCCGTTTACCGGTTCCGGCAGCACCGTATACCATGTTAATTGCAGCTACCTCGCTCTCGGCCTGTAACAAAACCATACCGGTACGTTTCTGAGGTTGCTGAACTGCGAGGTATTCCATTACTTCCGACTGCGGTGTAATAGGATATCCGAAATAGGCATCGCAGCCGGCCCGGATGGCCGCTTCGGCAAATGCCTCGTTTCCTTTCATTAATTTTATATCGCCCATTTAGGAACTAATTTCTATTTTTTCAAATTTCAAATTATTCTACCAAGGAATCCCTACGGGATTTTCTTTCTCATCATTCATAATTCATCATTTCCAATACCGAATGCGCTCCGCGCAATCGTAAATTTCGTACTCCTTCAATCGTGAAATCGTTCAAATTAATTATTCTTCAAATTTCTTGCGATATACGGAGATCACTCCGTCGGGACATACCACTGCGCAATTGGCGCAGCCTGTGCAGCTGTCAGGATTTTCCATATAGGCAAAATGGTAACCTTTTCCATTTACCTTTTTTTCCATCCTGATCACATCGGTGGGACAGGAAACGACACAAACCTCGCATCCTTTGCACCTTTCTATATCAATTACTATAGCGCCTCTAATTTTTGCCATTCGAATAGTTTCTTAAAACAATATTCAGATTTTTATATTAAACGGGATAAAACCGTATTCTGCAAGTATATTTTTAAGTAAAACAAGGCAATTAAATGATAAAAATAGGAAAAATCATGAATGATCCCTATTAAAATGCTTCAGTCTTTCCTCCAACAGGGGGAATAGTACCGGATTAATCTGCGAAACACAGGCACGCAGGCCTTCTGTCCGTGTACTGCCGGTGATATCCAGCGTGATGGCACTGATCCCGTAAAACAATAATTCTTCAAGCAACTGCGCTCCCGTGAAACCCGGATAGGATATTGTAAAATAAAAACCATCTGCCACAGGCACATCCAGATCCCTGTCATATACAATATGGAATCCATTGGATGTGAATAAATTCTTCATCACATGGGCACGCTCTCCATATTGCCGGATGTCATTCAGTAAATTATAATTTCCATCATTCACTTCTTTCAGAATGGCAGCGATGCCGATCTGCGCTGAATGTGAAGCGCCTGCTGTGAGGGCATATAATGCACCGTAAATGATTGTATGTCCCAATACATCCGAAGTATAATATCTTTTCAGATCAGGGTACTGCCGGTTAAATAATTTATCGGAAACCGCCATCATGGCAATTCTTTGTCCCGCATAACTGAATACCTTCGAGGTTGAGACCAGCAGGATATAATTGTCGGTATATTTTGCCACGGTAGGCTGAAACGGGGGTTTACCCGGAACGGATATATCCTGACGGAAATCCATACCGAAATAGGCCAGGTCCTCCAGCACAATTACATCATATTTAGTGGCCAGTTCCCCGATAATTTGCAGCTCTTCCTCATTGAAACATATCCATGACGGATTATTGGGATTTGAATACAGAAGACTTGAAATCTTCCCCGTTGCCAGGTAACTTTCCAGTTTGGGCCTTAATTTTTCACCACGGTATTCGTAAATGTCGAAAGATTCAAAATTGTGGCCAAGAACATGACATTGCTGCTTATGCACCGGGAATCCGGGATCGATAAAAAGGGTGCCTTCCTTGTTCCTGTCTGTGCGGTTCACTGTAAGAAAACCGACACATGAACCTTCCATTGATCCGCAGGTAGGTATACAACCCGATGGCTTCACATCTATGTCGAGGAATAATTTCAGGAAACGTGAAGTTTCCTCTTTTAAAGAGGCTACTCCTTCAATGGGCGGATAGATAGCAGCGACTCCTTTTTTCAATGCATCAATTTCCGCATTGATGGCGATTTCAGGAGGCTTTAATCCCGGAACACCCATTTCCATGCGGATAAAACGGATGCCGCTTTCCTTTTCAATGTGGTTGACAAGGTTAACGATTTCCCGGATCGAAGCCCGTCCGGGCTTTGGAATTCCGATTTCGGAAGTAATACGCTGAACTAAATCCCTTGTTATTGGTAAACTCATAGTGAACTTTTATATAACTAAATTTTGCCACGATGCCACAAAGTCACCAGGTGACTGTCTTTCTCGCTGATCTCGTAAACTCGCATATTAAATCGTAAATCGTAAATCGTAAATCATAAATCGTAAATCGTAAATTCCTCCTTAATATTTTCTTTTGTCAATCACCCGTTTCGACTTACCCTCGCTTCTTTCAATCGTTTTCGGCTCAACCAGGGTGACTTTAATTCCCAGGCCCAGTGTGCTTTCGAGGTTATTCTGAATTTTATTTCGAAGCGATTGCAGCTGGCTGATCTTGTCCTGGAAAAATTCCTCATCCACTTCAACCTGAAGTTCAATTGTATCGAGATTGTTTACACTGTCCACAATCAAGCAGGTAGTGGGGTTTGATCTCGCTCATTTCGAGAATGACACTCTCAATCTGTGATGGGAACAGGTTAACGCCACGGATGATAAGCATGTCATCACTTCGGCCCAGGCATTTTTCCATACGAACCATGGTACGGCCACAGGCTGCATTTGTCGTAGTTAAGCCGCGTAAGGTCCCTTGTCCGGTAACGGATCAGCGGCAAACCTTCTTTTGTGATCGTAGTAAAAACCAGCTCCCCGGTTTCACCCGCGGGCAGTACTTCCTAATGTATCGCGGATCAATAATTTCAGGCAAAAAATGGTCTTCGCTGATATGCAATCCTTGCTGAAAAAGGCACTCACTGGCAACGCCCGGCCCGATCACCTCACTCAGGCCATATATGTCAATGGCTTTTATGCTCAATTTCTCCTCAATTTCTTTCCGCATATTTTCAGTCCACGGTTCAGCCCCGAACACGCCGGCGCGAAGTTTCAGTTCTTTCCGGTCGATGCCGCTTTCTTCAATAGCTTCAGCAAGAAACAGGGCATATGATGGAGTACAGGCTAAAACAGTGCTGCCGAAATCATGCATCAGCTGCAGTTGCCTGGTTGTATTGCCACCTGAAACCGGAATTACAGAGGCTCCTATTTTCTCTCCGCCATAATGTATTCCCAGTCCGCCGGTAAAAAGTCCATATCCATAAGCGACATGGATAAAGTCATGGCGGTTGGCTCCTGCGCAGGTCAGCGTGCGGGCCATCACCTCCGACCATGTGGCAATGTCCCTGTGTGTGTATCCAACGACAGTAGGTTTGCCTGTTGTTCCGGATGAAGCATGTACGCGAACGATCTCACTCATGGGAACAGCAAACAATCCGAAAGGATAGTTATCCCGCAGATCCTGCTTGGTCGTAAACGGCAGTTTATGGAGATCATCGGTAGTTTGAATGTGTTCAGGTCCCAATCCCGCTTCCTGCATCTTATTGCGGTAATACGGAACGTTGTAATAAATCCTTTCAACAGTTTCGCGAAGTCGCTCACTTTGAACTTTTTTGAGCTCCTCCCTTTCCATACATTCGAAATGCCTGTTCCAGATTTCCATGATACGGTGATATTGATTCTAAATTTTATAAAGATCGCTGGCACGCATTAATTCCATCTCATGTTCTTTCAGCGCCTTAATGGCGTCTTCAGTATTGCTGCACCGTAAGATGATAATCGATTTTTTCCCGATTGAAAAGGCATATGTATATTCAATGCTGATATCCAGGTCGGATAAAATTCTGAGAATTTTGGCATAGTGCTGGGCTTCATTGGGCGCCATCACTGAAATTACCTCAGTCAGATTTACAGTAAATTGTTTTGATCTGAGCAGGTCCCTTGCCTTGTCCGGTTCGGGAACGATGAGGCGTAATATTCCGAATTCTGAAGTATCGGCAACCGTAAGCGCCGTTATTTTTATTTTCTCCTCACCGAGTGCCTCCAGAACTTCTGTCAGACGTCCCGATTTGTTTTCTAAAAAAACTGACAACTGATGAATGGTCATGGCTTGCAGTTTAAAAATTGGAATTATAATGGTCGAATATAAGCAAAATAGCCATTCATGAAATTTATAAGGACTTCGTTTTTTCAATCCTTATCCTTGCATCTACCACGGTGATATCATCAGCATTGCCAAGGAGGGGATTCAGGTCGAGTTCCTTGATTTCAGTAGCGTACCGCAACAGGCTGGATAACCTCACAATGATCTCCGCAAACCGAACCTCATTAATCCCGGCCTTTCCCCGTGTGCCGTGGATGATCCTGTAACTTCGCAGGCTGCCGATCATAGAACGGGCCTCATCAAAAGTCAATGGCGCGAGTCCCGAAGAAATATCGCCCAATACTTCCACAAATATGCCACCCAGTCCGCACAGGATAATATGCCCAAAACGCGATTCATAGTTTGCCCCGATAAACAGTTCAATTCCGGAGAGCATTTGCTGCAATATCACGCCGGTGACATCCTTTATCTTCATCATCCGCCTGAACTCTGCCTGCAGATGTGCGTCCGATTTAATGTTCAGCGTTACTCCGCCCACATCGGATTTATGCACAGGTCCAATAACCTTCAAGGCTACCGGGTATCCGGTTTCCCTGGCCAGCTTCATCAGTTGTTTAGTGGTGGTGGCAGTTCCTTCCTTTACAATGGGAATTGAGGCTGCGGACAAAAGCTGCTGAATTTCATCCGGTGCAAGATACCCGTCAGAAGCCTGTTCAATAATTTTCCGGATAAGCGGAACATCCACGTGATCGAGATATATTTTTTCTTCCGCAGGGTAGGGGGTGTTTGAAATACGGGTAAGTGCTCTTGCCAGTACAACTTCATCCGGAAAATTCACGTGCCCGAGTCTCATGAAATACTCAAGCTCTTCATGCGAACTGGTAACCGAGGGAAGTATGGGCAATATAGGTTTTGAGCAATCCAGGATCTTCTGGTGCAACAATTCATAAATCTCCCGGATATCAATAAGTCCATTGCTGCCGAAAATGACGATCATCGCATCAATGGTCCTGATATTCCTGTCAATATATTCAATTACGCCATTCAGCTGATCGGATGTTGCCGTGGCAATCAGATCAACGGGATTGTCCGCAGAAGCGCCGGGATTCATCATGGCAAGAAGCCGTTCATGGTCTTCCCCTGTAATGCGGGGTATATTCAAACCACCTGATGACAGGGCGTCGGTGAGCATGACAGCCGGTCCCCCGGCATGGGTGACAATGGCAATATTTTTACCCCTGAATGATTTATGAGTGAATACACATGCCACCGTGGTCAGTTCTTCCCTTCCGAAACACCTTACAATGCCCGCTTTTCTGAATAATGCCTCAACAGCCAGATCGGAAGAGGCCATGGCCCCGGTATGTGATGTGGCTGCCCGGCTTCCGGCTTCCGTGGAACCGGCTTTTATGGCTGCAATCCGGCATCCCTTGCGGATCAGGGAGGAGGCATGATGCAACAGTTTATCGGGATCGCGGATGTTTTCGATGTATAATAGTTTTGTAGCCGGACTTATACCTTCCTGGTAATTCAGGTCCCAGTATTCCATGATTTCCTCAATCCCGGTTTGTGCGCTGTTGCCCACGGAAAAAACACTGGCAAAGGTTAGCCCCTTCGGAAGAGCTGATTCAATAATGAAAACAGCCGTGGCTCCTGAACCTGAGGCAAAATCACATCCCATGGGACTAAGCCGGGGACTGGTGTAGTGAAAACTCCCCGGTATTGCTGGGTGACCACCCCGATGCAGTTGGGACCAATCAGGCAGCCATTATGCTCATTCACTATATCCACGATCTGTTTTTCCAAAATCTTTCCTTCAGGACTGTCTTCACTAAAACCGGCTGAAAGGATAATAAATGCCCTGGTTCCCTTTTTCTCTGCAAGCAGCCGCACGGTAGATACGCATTGGGCTGCCCCGATAGCCAGAATGGCCAGATCCACCTGGGGCAGATCATTGATATCCGACAGGGATGGCAGTCCCTGTACGATCTTGTCCTTTGGATTAACCACAAAGAGATTTCCCGGCAAAACCGCCTGCCAGGATATTTTGCAGGATTCGTCCCCCGGGTTTATGGAGGTTGTTTGATCCACCTACAATGACGATCCCTGAGGGTGACAGCAATTGTTTATTAATCATATCGATGTACGTGCATGTTATCAAATTTAGCTATTTACAGTTAACCAATTCATAACAAATATCATAAACATCTGTGACGGATATCAGCAAAGTATATTATCATTTAGTGCAGATAAAATTTGAATTTGAACTTGTATTCTATAAATTGGCTGTTTGTAAATGACACATGTAATTACAAGCTATGCATATGAGATTCAGGCTACTGACATTTCTTCTCTCCCTGTTGTCTTTTAGTGTTTATAGCCAAACCGGCTGGGAAAATCTTTTCAGTAAGGTGGAGATCCATACAGATACACTCCTTTTTAGTTCAGCGGGGAACATGGTTGAGTACAACAACGAACGTTGTCTGTATTTTACATATCAGGATGAAAATGCGATCGCCGAAATAGCGGTTTATCCGTTGAATCCGCAACCAGATGATACCGTTTCCCTGCTGGCGGCAGGTGACTATTTTTTGATGGATTCGCTGCAATATTATGATAATGCCTGGCGCTGTAAAATCGGTTTCCGGAATCTGACCCGTTCGCAATTTTTGAAGCTGCAATTGCATATCAAAGGCGCTGAAGGTCAGAAATTGGCTATCATCCGCCTCCTGCCCTGCACCAGCACCACAATCAGTATGAAACCGAATATTGATGAATTATTCATCGGTGAAGAAAAGGTTTTTGACCTTGTGACAAACCGCGCCGACAATATTCGCTATTCAATGGACTGGACCTCCGGCCAGCCTATTGATTACAGGATTGAAAAAGTAGGTGACCAGTTCAGGCTGCATGTTATGCCGAATGTACTTGGATATCATAAGATACGGCTGAATTTTCAAACTGAAAAACCTTCTGTGGATATGGCTACAAACCATATCATTACACAGACGACCCCTGTTGAGTATACTTTCAATGTGAAGAACAGCCAGTTGAAATTTCTGAACTCGGATAAAAAGGATATTACCCTGGATGATATTTCCAGACGAAGAGGCACTGAAATTCTGCTTGACAATACCCGGTCACTTGATCTGAACAAGACTTACCGGATAGAAGACCAGGAAAATCCGGGTGGCGTTCTTATTGCTGAGCTTTTCACCCGGAGTTACCTGTCAAATAACAAGGTTTTATGCTATATCCGTACCTATAATTATCATCGCACGGAGGAAGGATATCTGTACATCAAAAACGGGGATGAAGCGCTTTTTATAACCAATCTCAACATCACGCCCGCTGTGTCAATTGATAAAGTTACCCTGATGAGGGCCGGGGGCGACTGGAACAGTGATCTTTCCATTTATCCCGGGGAGACTGTTCAGCTGAAAGTTGAAGGCCAGGCTCTGAACAAGGCCAGGTTTAAGCTTGAAGAAGTGGAAAAGCTCACCCGCGATACGCTGATACAAAGTGAAACGGAAGTCAATCTGAAATTCAAGGTACCCATATCAATTGATAAGAAAAGAATTGTATTGTTTAATAATGACATTCCAACCGCTTATACATTGAATGTGCGGGAATATGAGATCCCACGCCCTTTTGATTATATCTTCATAAATTACGGTGATGCAAACCATATGCTTTCTGCCCTGCGTGGTCCGATCTTATATGAGAAGACCGTGCGTGATGTGGTAATTTCCTTCAATAACAGCAGGATTGATTCGGATAACAAGCTGTATGGCAGGCAAAACCTGACATTTGATGTAAGGGTAACGGGACCGAACAATGAACTGGTCGATATGCGTACAATTGGCAACATTGTTGTTTGTCCGGCTGACAATTCGCCCCGCTTCAGATATTATGACAGCAGGAACTGCAATTCAAATGAGATCAGCCTGAACAAATTCCTGCGGAGAAGTACAAACGATCTCGATGACTGGTCGAGAATTCAGCTAACCGTAAAAACTACTCCTGATAAATCGGGTGGGGAGCCACAGCAAAAAGACGTTGAGATCATCCTGAAAAAGAAAGTCAAGTTTGATATCGATGTTTCATTTCCGGCAGGACTTGTCACTGTTTCGAAGGAGGAGTCAGCTGAGGGAGAAAAGACCACATTCAGTAATCTTTATGGGATCAGCATGGCCATGGTGGCCCAGTTTGGTTTTTATAACCCCGATAAAATTGCAAAGCTCAGGCCATTTCGTGTTGGAGTTGGATTTCTGGCACTTGATGCCTTCAATTTCCAGAGTGAATTGCAGGACCTGGCTATGGTGGCGCTGGGCAGTATTTATCCTACCACCCGGGATAAAAAACTGGCCTTTCCGCTGTATATCGGCGGCGGATACCAGTTCAAAGCCCAGAAATGGATGTGGCTGATCGGACCGGGGATATCCGTGAAACTCTAATCTGACTTCATTAATAATAAATATTTATATTATCCATATATAACTTTATGCGTATTAACGTATTCCGAGTCAATAATTATTCCCAGCCCTGATCCTGTTGGAACTTTTATTACGCCATCGACACTGGTAAAAGGTTCTGTTTTACTTTCAATTGGCACCATTGTACCATTGGCATCTTTAGTCGCAAACATTTTAAACTCATGGTATTTACCTGCATTGGAGCATGCCGATACCAGATGAATCAAATAGAGATATCCTAGTCCCCCTTCGGACATGTGCGGAACTATCGTTTTTCCGGCAGCTTTTGCCATATTAGCCACTTTCAAACAGCGGGTTATACCTCCAAAATAAAATGGATCGGGCTGCACAATGTCAAAAGCATTGTTGGCAATCAACCAGCGGAAAGCGTGTATTCCAAACTCTTCTTCGCCTCCAGCCATCGGTATTTTTAAAGCATCGGCAACTTGTTTTTGTTCTTCATACCAATCCCATGGTATCGGTTCCTCGTAGAAATAATATTTAAGTTCTTCTAATATTTTACCTATACGGATTGCTTCTTTGGCTGTATATGAGCCATTTCCGTCAATCATAAGTACCATATCGTCGCCAAACTTTTCGCGAGCCATATGGATCAGTTTTTCGGTTCTGCCCGGAGCATTGTCAATATCGGAACCTAAATTGTCTCCACGTCCGGCTCGCAGTTTAATAGCTTTGGCTTTACTCACCAATACATCATTTTTCATCAGTTCAAGAGAAACTTCTGGTTCTTGCTCACGAAATGGACCTATTTGAGTACCTAAGTATATCGAAATTTCCGGATTATGGATATCGCCAAATAATTGACCTACAGATTTATTGGCAATATTTCCCAACATATCGAGTATTGCAAACTCGATGGTTGCTATCTGTACACAAAGCGGTATCCCTTGTCGTTTTATGTATCGTTCAGATGCATTGAATATCAATAGATCTAAATCGCGGGCATCTTTAGCGATAAATACTTCCTGCAATATTAAAAACATCGGATAACTGGTCATAGAAACATTAGGATGCCCAATGGAAATGCCAACTGCGCCATCTTTAGAACGAACACGACAAATAAAGTTATTTCTGTCTTGTAGCAGTTCGAGCTTGTCAATGATTACCGGCGAAGGAAAAAGTTCCCTTATTAATACCGGCAATTGAAGAGCCGCATCAAGAGCCGAGTAATCGGGATAAACAGAACTCGGTTTCTTTCCGGTGCTGCATAAAGCTTTTGGCGAGACAGCAGCCATTCCTCCAAGAAGTGCTGATTTAACGAAAAATGAGCGTCGGGATGTATTCATATTTTAAAAAATTAAGGAATTGGAAGTAATCCTTCTGATTTTACGACCTATTAATTATTCACATGTAAGCATTGTTACAATTTGATAACCTCAGTCGCTGCATATTGAAAAATACCTGCAGCGTAGACTTCATACCGATATTTTATTAAAAACCAGGAACAACTTTTAAGTTTGATTTCAACTTGTTATCAGGCCATTTCAGAATAACCAGGTGCTGATTAAAAGTATCCCAAATTACATCAGCCGGATTATAGTCTTTCGGTGACCTGGTTACCTCAAGCCCGTTATTTTTAAATGGATTGAAACTTAGAACCAAGTTATCGTTTACATGTATCGAGAATCCATCCGGGTAATATCTGTCGGCAGGTATATAAATAGTCGAGGCACCCTTCGAATTGTCGGGTATGAATTCCATACTTAATATTCTTGACGAATAGTCGAATGAAAATCCGTTTATTATTCCTGCCAAAGTCTGGGGGTATGGTCTCGAAATTACATCCGTTATATATTTCCTTTCAACTACCCCTGCCGGTTTGTCATCCTTGAATATGGCCCAGGTATAGGAGTCGGGAAGATCCTTGTTTTGTGTTCGCGAACCGTAAAACCAGGCTTTGATGGTCCCAACACCCAGTTTGTCAAAAACATTTGCAGTTGCCCTGTAAATATCCTCCAGATTGTGTTGATCTGTCAGGGAAGTATCATTTTTCATGTAGGTGGCCGGGCCCCATTCACCAATAAACAAGCCAGCCTTTGAAATCTCTGCTTCACGGATATATCTTTCAACGGTGGGTTTAATTCGCTGTATTGTATATTCGTAAATATGAGGCGCATACACGATATCTTTACGGTCCATTGGAGTTTTCATCTCCCAGAAAGGAACCGGGTATTTCTCACGGTCTTCGTCATTAACGAGAAGAGGTTGATACAAACATTTTTTATCCGGATTGATTTTTTGGGATTCATCCACCATTTTCCGAAGAAACGGAACCAGGTAGTCTTTTTCCACAATACCGTAATCCGCATCTAAATCTCCTTTTCTTGGCTCATTTAGCAGGTCGTAATCGTATACCGAAGGTTCATCTTTGTACCTTTCCCATATATGTTTCCATGCACTAATCCATCTTTCCTGCTCGCCGTTTTTATTATTCCATAGTTTTCCCCAGCCCTCCACGTTAAAACCGGGAATACCATAAATTACCATTTTAAAGCCAGTTTTCATGCCTGATTTCCGCCCCATGGCAACCAGCGAATCGACATATTGAATGTAACTTTCATCAAACTGGTAACCCTCCCATCCACCAAGTTTTGCCAGGTTGAGCCTGATAACCTGAAAATTTGCCCCCATCCGGACCATTCGTTTATAATCATCGGCAGTAAATTGGACTTTGCCCATTTTGTCCTCTGTAATTACAACGAAACCCCGTGGGATCATGTTCCTGCCGAATTCGTCACTTACCAGGTACCTGGGTTGAGCGTTGGTTTTGGATAACAAAAGGGCAAGGAGCAATGTTAAAAATAAATTTCTCATAGTCTAAAATTTAACAAATTTGTTATTTTCCTTTATTTGCTCCTGTATATTTTAGCATGATAAGGCAAAAGACTGATGGTAAAAGAATTTGAAACATCCAGGATACTTCCGGAAGCAGGATCCCATTCTTCCAATTTTGAAGGTGCTTTTAAAGTAACCTGCGTTGATATAGCTTTGCCCGAATCATTCATGATAAAAAAGACATCTTTGTTTTCGATCTGCCGGTGAGCAATCCGAACCGGTAACGATTCATCCTCCAGTTTCACTTCTTTTCCCAGCCATTCGTTCAGTATCTCTTCCACTTTCTGCGATTCCCAGTTTGTTACCAGTTTGACATTATCATTGGTTTCAAATAGCTTTTTAGCCCTGGATTGAAGCTCTGTGTCAGGAAATTTCTTCTCAGTGTTGACAGGCATCAGTTCAAGGGCAATAAGTTTTCCTCCGGCTTCCGAAAATTCAAATAATCTTTCCCAGGCTTCCTCAGGCAAGGTAGATACTGCCGGTAATACAATGACTTTCCAGTGCAACTGGCCATTTACCAGTTCACCATTAACTACCTTTGATTCGATGATGGCCCGTGAATCAAGATAAGAATATTCCCGGCGGTTTTTGAACATGAACCTGGAAATATTCCGGAAGGTTTGTTCAACGAGAATAGCGTCAGGGGATCCTCCGGCCACGGTGTCCCAACCCGATACGTTCGGGTCGGTGAAAAAGCCATCAACCACCTTAAGGGGCTGGGGCATAAACCGTGTCCAAAGGGATTCGATGGGATATACAACACCGATGTCAGCCCGGGTAAATCCTCCACGAAGAAGCAGGGTCGATCTGCCTATATAGGTATTAAACTCAATTTTCTCCTTCTGATCAGAATGAGTCAGATTCAGGTAATTGTTAAAGTCAGTTACCCCTCCGGCCAGTAGCATGTTCAGATGGCCACGCACCTCTTCGGCAGGTGGCTCGCTACCAAGGGTATATATCTCCATTATCGGACAGGGTTCGCTCATTACCAAATCGTTTCCCTCAAGTTCAGCAGCGCTGGATGCAAGTTTGGGCGAATGAACCGGCATAAACCGGGGTGAGCAGCTCAGTATGTCGATGCCCGGGGCATCCATTTCTCTAAAGCATTTCATTGCATCCCCGTAAAGAGGAACCTGTGCCATCATGGTCTCTTCCAAAAGAAGGTGACCTCCCGATTTAAAGTTATGCTTTGCGCACCACTCTTTGATTGGCTTAAAATAGTTATTGGCTATCAAATCCCCCACAGTATGAAAATATTGATAGCGCACCTGCTGACCAGCAGGACCTTTGTCAGAGAATAGCTCAATAAGCCTTTCTTCAGGCCGGTATCCGTAGCGTTTTTTAATTTCTTCCGACAGAACCTCCTGCCAGGGGATCACCGACCATGTATACCATTCAAAAGGGACTGCCATCAGGGATGGTTCATCGGTAAATGTGGAAGTGAAATATTTACCAAGATCTTTCCCAAGGTAATCAGCGTAAATTTCGTGATTAACCCTGAGAAAAGTCTCGGTCACCTCCGGGATCATCAGAGAAGGATAATGCGGACTGACAGATCCTCCCGGTTTTTTTGAAACCTGAAATCCCTCATAAAGCTGATCCTTTGTGACGGCAAATATGTTCCATTCTCCTTCAGGTGCACTCCAGTCAAGGTAAGAACCATTGATGAAACCTGAAAGATCGGTTTTCCTGCTATAATCCACCACCTTCCCTGAAACAGGAAATGCAGCCACTAATTCCGATTTCCCTGGAGGAAGCCTGAAATGTAAAGGCCCCTGATTTACCAGGGTATCATCAAAAAAGAGCCCCATTACTTCCCATTCAGGATTTTCCCTGATAACAAGATCTCCTGCGTTACCGGAAGGATAACCGTTCTCATCATAAAGCCACAACTCCATTCCGGCATTTCTGGCTTTTTCGCAGAAACGCAAGGTGGCTTTCATCGCTGCATCTTCCAGGTAATGCTCAAAGGGGACATTGATGGTAAACCCCCCGTATCCATTATCCAAATAAGCCTTAATCAAAGAATCTTGCCCTGATTCATCCAGAGGAATTCCATGAACATTTTGGTTCATGCGGTACTTCAGGGGGGGATTTAAAAAATTCTTGCGGAGTTCCTTATCAGAGGATTGGGTGCAGGATAGGACCCCAATTAAAAGAATGACAGCATTGAAGCTGAGGATAGTTTTCATGTGTTTATAATTTAATTTTTTACGATCCAATTTGAATTTTTTAAACCCATTCTATAAGTTGTTCAATTCAACCGTTGCCCACAAATTACTTGCAGAAAGCTCAACGGCTTTCCGCAGATTTTCGGTGGCTGTTTTTTCATCCCCCAAACCGCGTGATCCAAGTCCTTTCAGTAAATATGCATTGGACAAGCGTACATTTTCCGATTCCTTTTCGCCAAATTTGGCAAAGAAATCGACTTCCGATTCTTTGTTCATTTGCCTTGTCCCTTCAATAATCAGCGCATTGAATGTTTCAGACGCTTCTTGCTTTTTCCCGATTTTCATCTGACTTAAACCCTGATAATAGCTTATGATTCCCACTTTCTTAATAGGTTGAGCAGCTGATTTTGTGAAATACGATTTGGCATCCGATTTCTTTCCCAATACTTCATACGCCAGGCCAATAAAATAATTGATTTGGGGATTGCGGGCATCGGCCTTTTCGTTTTCAGCTTTGCTTCCGGCAACTGCTAAAAACTGTGTTAAAGCAAGTTCATTTTTGTTTTCGGCGAGATACTTTTTACCCAGTAAAAGATGTGCATCCACGGTCATATCACTCACCCTGGAGCTTCCTTCGCGAAAATGGAAAGTGCTTTTGCTCAGGTATTCCACTGATTTTTCAGCTTGTCCTGAGAGGTTTAAAACCATGATTTCACGCACGAAAGCATCGTCGCGCTGCTTTACAATTTCATTGGCTCCTTCAAACAGGCGGGCTCTTTTTTCAATCGGAGAGTTGTTCTTTTCGTAAAGCGGGTCGAGTTCGGCGTAGTAAACCGGATCGTCTTTTTGCAATTCAAATGCCTTTTCATAAGCAGCAATTGCTTTCGGAATATCCAGAAAATGGTGATAATATCCCCAACCCAGATTTCGCCAGGCAATGGCTAGTGTTGGCTCTAGTTTTACAGCAGCTTCCCAGTTTTCGATGGCCCGTTGCGGCTGCTTGTCATACAATAAATTTCCAAGATAATAAAAGGGTTTGGCATCGTCAGGACGATAACTTGCCGCCAGTTTTAATACTTTTTCATCTTCCAGCCTGAACGGAAAGCCATAATCTACCGATTGAGCCGAAGCCTCATCAAAGAATTTTCCAGCCTCGGCTTTATTCTCTTTTTTATCCTGAAGATAACCCAGGTAGTAACTGATCATCTGGTCTTTTCCTGAAAAACGGCGAAGTATATCTTCAGCTTCAGCAGGAAATCCGTCGTTGAGGTAGGCGACAGCCAATTCGAGGTAGTTCTGATTGAAGTCGCGCATTTTCCGATTCAGTTGGGTCAATAATTCCTGGCTGTTGGGTTTCTGTGATTCCAGGGCCAGCAAATAAAGCTCATTTCCTGTTCTGAAATCGAGCGGATCGGCAATTAAAACCGGTGCAAGAATTGTTTGTGCTTCGTCCTGGTTTCCCAGCTTTCGGAGAATGGAAGCTTTGAGATTAATTGCACTGTTATTCAAGGAGTTGGTGCTTAACGATTGATTAATCTGCTCCAATGCTTTTCTGAAATCACCTTTCATGCACGAAATCTGCGCCAGTTCAAAATAGGCTGCCGAATGCCAGGCATAATCCCAGGTTGCACGGTAAAGTGTGTCTTCAGCTTCGTTATACAATCCAAGTGCTTTTAAAGTCAGGCCTTGAAGGTAAAGTGCCTCGCAGTTTGAAGGGCGGGTGTAATCTTTGGTAAGCCGTTTAATTGCTTTGCCGAAGTAGCTCCTTGCGATGTTGTACTCGCCATTCCGGAGGTGTATATTACCGACAGCAACATTACTTCGGATATCGCCTGCATCACGTTTCAGCGCTTCGCTAAAATAGTCCATCGCATTCAAAGTCGGATTGTGAAATTGCAAAATGCGGCTGCCAGCCAGATACAATTCCTCAATGGTAGCCATATCTTTCGGAAGCGCAGGCCTTTTCACTTCTTCAGGTAGTTTTCCAGCCGGTTTTGGCTCAACAGGTTGGTAGGCGACCAGCAATTCCTGATTTTCAGAATTGATCATTTCGGTTGAAAGATCGGTCAAAGCAAACTCCCCTTCAATTTTGATAGTTTGCGTGAAAGCTTTTTCCGGAGAGATTTCAACGACTTTATCCAACACGGTTTCGCCTTTCTTTTTCAGAATAATAAGGGCCCTGGCGACTTTTTGTGTTGAATAATAACCCAGGAAAACCGTGTTGTTGTCTCGCTTCTCGAGGTTGACCGCGCCATTGAGGTTGGCGTTTTTGAAACCTTGAATATCTTTTACCGGATACCAGTATTGTTTGAACGTTTTCACTTCGTAGGGCCTGATCCAGCTGTAATCGGGCTGATTGTCCGAGAAAGCGCCAACCATAATTTCCACGTACGGGCCGTCTTTTTCAGTCAGCAAACCTTCAGTCGCCTGACCTTGTTCGCCGGAACCCCATTCCCATAACTTGGCGCCTTTCACAATGTTGTGATCGCCAATATGCACCGTTCCGGTTTCATTACCATGGTCGTACCCACCCATGAAATCTTCCTTCAGGTCGTATGCAAAATAAGAATTCTGATGAACTGAATTCACCCAGTAGCTAAGGTCAACTCCTTTGGTAAAATCTTCTCCATTATACACTTCGGTTGAAAAAGGCCAATGCGTAAAACTGTTTTTTGCGTGGTAAACAGCTGTATTCACGCTGGGTGGAAAAATAACCTGATAATCTTTGTTGGTATGTGCGGCCACATTTGCCCAGTATAAAAAGGTATTGGTAAATGGGGTCGGATTCAGAATTTTGACCTCATTGCAATAATACGATTTGCCGGGGAAAACAGTCATCCCGATAGTCCAGCGCATGCGTTGGCGCGGTTCGGTCTCACCAATCCAGATGGTTTTACTGCCATCGGCATTTTCGGCCAGTTCGTAATCAACCGGCAACAAAGTGGATGCCCTGTGGTGATGAATGACACACCACTCAATACCTCCTGAAACCCATGCACCGGTCATTCCGATATTTGACGGCTTGACCACATTATTTTTATAGAAGAAATTGTAATTATTGGTTTTGTCAGTTCCGTAGTAAAGTTTTCCGCCGATTTCAGGAGTTACACACAGTTTGATGTATTCGTTTTCCAGGATTAACGTTTTCCAGGATTTGTCAGCCTTTTCATTGGAAATCATATCATTCAGCGCATAGGGATAGATCACCTTCGAAGCGCCCTGGTACGATTCTCCCTTAAAAAACATAGGGTTTTTATTGGGGGGCATCACCCTATAGGTAGGCAAAACCCATTGTTGTTCCGAAATTTTTACCTGGGCAAAAAGGCTATTTAACGGAAGAAAAAGAAAGGCAAAAAAGCAAATTAAAAGTGATGAATGCTTGAATAAAACTGGTTTAGGTATCATGATATTCTGGAATAGATTGTTTCGTGCCCATTACTTGTTCAAAACTAATAAATTCCTTCGGCACATTGTTCATTTTGTTGAATTCCGGACTCTTTCAGAGTAATACCTGGAATCTCCCCACTCTCCGTAAGCAATTACATTGTCCGCGAGCGCAATTCGTGCTTCGAGGCAGGTTTTGCAATCATCGGGATTTTCGTCTGTGCA